>NZ_BANR01000078.1 GCF_000332975.1 Gordonia aichiensis NBRC 108223
AGCCGCCGGCTACCTTCTCTCACTGCCCCTCTCAGCCAGCACCTGGGGCATCATGATCTCGCTCATGATCATGAACAGCGGCGTCGGACTCGCCTACGGCGCAATGCCCGCACTCATCATGGGATCAGTACCACTGTCAGAAACCGCCGCCGCCAACGGATTCAACACCCTCATGCGTTCACTCGGCACATCAATCGGCGCCGCAGTCATCGGAGCCGTACTCGCACAAATGACCATCAACTTCGGCGGCCACACCATGGCATCCGAAACAGGATTCCACACCGCACTCATCATCGGCGCCGCAGTCTCACTCATCGCCCTACTCATCGCCGCCGCCATCCCACGCAACACCGAGCCCACACCCAATGAGCCCCGGCGCGTAGATGAGTCAGCAGCAGAGCCGACAGACGTCATGACCGCGTAACCCCGCATTAACCCCGACCGTCACGGCCACAACAACACAAGATCGTTTGGCCGTGACGGATTTTCATGACGTATACAGCAAGCCTCACCGCATGTAACCGTTGTCTTGCTTCAGTTAGCAATTC
>NZ_BANR01000077.1 GCF_000332975.1 Gordonia aichiensis NBRC 108223
ATGCCACCGAAGCCCGACGGCTTGCCGGGCGGTTGCGGTTCGCGTGCCTGCCCACCCCGGCCACGTTGGACGGCTTCGACTACGACGCCGCGCCCGGCGTGGACCGGGCGCTGATCCGCGAACTCGGGACGTGTGCCTACCTCGAATCGTCGACGAACGTGCTGCTCATCGGCCCGCCGGGTACGGGCAAGACGCATCTGGCGGTCGGGCTTGCGAACGCCGCGGTCCACGCCGGCTATCGCACCTATGTGACCACCGCCGCCGACCTGGCCGCACGCTGCCACAAAGCCGCGATCGAAGGACGTTGGGCCACCTGCATGCGATTCTTCGCCGGACCCACCTTGCTCGTCATCGACGAGCTCGGCTACCTCCCATTGCCGGCCGAAGCCGCTTCAGCCTTGTTTCAGGTTGTGGCGCAACGATATTTGAAAACATCCATCGTCATCACCACCAACAGGTCCGTCGCCGAATGGGGCGAAGTGCTCGGTGACACCACCGTCGCCGCAGCCATGCTCGACCGGCTGCTGCATCGCTCCGTCGTGCTCAAACTCGACGGCGACTCCTACCGGCTTCGTGACCATCACGCCCGCACCCACAGCCAGCGCACCGCCACCGCACCCACCAGAAGGTCGCTACAGTAGAAACCGCCCACGGGTGGGGAATTTCAGTGAGCACACCTGGGGAACTTTCTTGAGCCTCGTCAC
>NZ_BANR01000076.1 GCF_000332975.1 Gordonia aichiensis NBRC 108223
TACGGGTCGGGTGGCAACCGGTGTTGGCCTGACGCGATTACGGGCGTGGTTCGTGGGTGATTCTGGGATGGGGTCAGACGCGCGAGCACCCGTCAGGGTTCCGTCAACCTGCACCGTGTCGATATACCCTCACCACGTGACCGAGAGCTACCGCGACCAAGTCGTTGTCGAGATACGCGAGAACCCCGACCACACTAAAACAATTGACGGCTACCGCATCGTCATTGAGCCGCACGGAACGATTGACCTCGACTGGCTGAACGACACCCTCGAAGCGATGTTCCACAGCGTCGATAAGGATGGCACCCTTGTCCCGTCCCGCACGCTGCAAGCACCGTACATGCTCGTTCAGCGACGATCCGAAACACATTGGGGAGCGGCAGGGGCGCAAGCTCAGTTCCTCATCGAGACTGCCGCACACATCGGTTCCACCGGACTAGACACCATCATCGGCATCGCTATAGGGAGCCTCATTAGCGAATTGCGAAAGCGCGGCCACACAGTCCGACACGGCAAGCTAGAAGAACTCGACGCAGACGAAATAGTCAACTACGGCCTACGCGCCGTAGAAGCAAGGTTCGGGGTTCCCCAAGTCCAACTGCGCCACAAGTCGGACGGCACCGACGAGAACGGCCAATACATCGTTACCGCTATCGACAGTGACGGCATCACCTACGAGGTCACGTTTATTGTCGAGGGCGGGCGCACGGAAGTCCGGAAAGCTTTTAGGACCTTGCCTTAGCCTTGATTCGCAAGCTCCGACCCACCACCACCCGCCGCGCCATAGCCGCAATTGGCGTCAGCTTCAGCGTCGCCGTGCTCCTGGTCGTCGGGGG
>NZ_BANR01000075.1 GCF_000332975.1 Gordonia aichiensis NBRC 108223
ATCTTGACAAGCTCTGGTCGTCGGCACACTCGTCGCGAGTGCAACCAGTGGACACCTTCACGTCGGCGCCGTCGACTGGGGAACCGTACCCGCCTGGTTCAGCGCACTATTCGGACTCGGAACACTCCTCGGAGTCGGTGTCGCATCCCTCACCTACCTCAGCAACCAAGCACAACGCAGGGACGACGAAACCGCACCCGCGCGACTCCTAGCCGTCACCCAGATCATCACACACAACAGATCGAGCACAGCACTCAGCGGACCTGCGTACGTACTTGTCCGGGTCACCCTACGCAACGTCGGCTCCGCACCCGTCAGCCAAATCCACATCGACGGAGTTACCCATAAGGGCATCGCCTGCCAACAGTTTCACGCAGACTTCGACAGAGAGTTTGCCGACGACCGCTTCCGCCTTCTGCGTCCCGATCAGACCGTCACTACGGCCTGGATCGACCCCACAGCCGACCATGGGTCGGACCCGCACAGCGTGAGAATCGGCTATCGCTACCTGGACGGCAACGGGAGACGTTGGCACCGAATCAACAACAACGAACCCCGGCCACTGTTCTACGAGAAAGTAGACGAGAAGGAACTACACGCATTTACAACTGCCGTGACCGCTCGTGAGGACCAGCCAATTTTCCACGGCGCTACTGACTTCCAGACCGCCTACGATGATGACGACCAATAGTCCTCAGATACAGGAATAGTTCCCCGGCAGAGATGCCAGCCCAAAGACCAGCACCCTTACCGGGGAACCTGACTACCTACCCAGCATTGCGTTCAACGCTGACCCGAACACCACAGCACGCATATCCATCGTCGCCTGCTCAAAC
>NZ_BANR01000074.1 GCF_000332975.1 Gordonia aichiensis NBRC 108223
AGAACCCCTCATGTCCACACCCGCATCACTTCCGTATGCCTTCGTCGCCAAGATCGTCGCGGCCGATGGACAGCACGACGCGGTCGCCGATCTGCTCGCCGGCGCTGTCTCACTCGCCAACGAAGAAGTAGGAACGATTGTCTGGTTCGCGGTCAGGACCCACGCCGACACCTTCTGGATCTTCGATGCATTCCCCGACGAGGCCGCTCGCGACGCCCACGCCAACGGCGCCATCGTCGCAGCCCTGATGGCCAACCAGCACCTCCTCGGCGCAGCACCCGAGATCCTGGCGGCCGACGTCCTCGCGTCCAAGCTCCCGTAGTCCGCCAACGCACGAGACGATCGCGCCCCGCCGAGCCGTCGCCAGGTCGCGACGCAACGCCACGCTGCGTTGCCGAGCGGTACGAGGCCTATCGGCACACGGACAGGATGCCGGCCGCGAGCGCTCAGCCGGCGAGGGGTCCGTCGCAGAGGAGAGCGACGTCGGTGTCGGGCAGAGCCGTGAGGCCAGCGCCGGTGGGAAGGGTCGAGTCGACGCAATAGTGGTGCAGAACAACGCGGGAGCGACCACCACCTACAGCTACGCCATCCATCTGGTCCCCGCCGGTGAGCCAATCGACGCCCCTGCGATCGCCACACTCAGAGGAGCCCAGCGCAGCCGGACCGACTACGGGGTCAACCTCGAATGGACCGACGCTCGCACTGTTGTCGTCAGTTACTGGAAAGCCGACTCGATCCACCCCGACAACACCCAGCTCAGGCACACCCACCTGGCCGGAATGAACCTGCGTGTGGTCCTGGAACCCGCACCGCCCGATCACCACGCCCTGCCAGGACCAATGACACCGCACCGCTGACCAAAAGTGGCGAAG
>NZ_BANR01000073.1 GCF_000332975.1 Gordonia aichiensis NBRC 108223
ATACGGCATGCGGGCGGCGCCAGTGTTCGCCGAGTTCCAGGGATTCGTGGCGCGACCGACTGTCCTACAGCTTCGCGATCTCCAACTGCTCGAAGGGCTCGGGGAGTATCCCCCGATGGAAGCCATCACGCTGCTCTACCAGTGGCGGAAGGGGCCACTACCGATGACGTTGCAGGACTTCTTGGAGATGGCGGGGCTACCGCGGCCGATCCCCAGACACGTACTTGAGGACGCCGCTCGTCTGCACAAGCAACTAGTGTCCTGAGTCATTAATTGTCATTCGGTTGATAGACTGGGGAATGGCAACCCGGGGTCCGCGAGCAGTGGATGTTGTTCTGACCGATGACGAGCGCCGTGAGCTCGAAGGGTGGGCGCGTCGGCGAACGACGGCCTCGGGTTTGGCGATGCGATCACGAATCGTTCTCGCTGCCGCTGATGGCGGGTCGAATACCGAAGTGGCACAACGACTCGGCCTCAACCGAGGTACCGTGCGGCGATGGCGAGGCCGGTTCGTCGAGCACCGCTGCGAGGGGTTGCTCGACGAACCCCGGCCCGGGCTACCTCGAACCGTCGACGACGAGCAGATCAAAGACCTGATCACCGCAACTCTCGAGACCACGCCGAAGAATGCGACACACTGGTCGACTCGGTCGATGGCTGAGCATCTCGGCATGTCGCAGTCAACTGTTTCGCGTGTATGGAGAGCGTTCGGATTGGCTCCACACAAACAGGATTCGTGGAAGCTGTCGAAAGATCCCATGTTCACCGAGAAGGTCCGCGACGTCGTCGGGCTCTACATGAACCCACCCGAACGTGCCCTGGT
>NZ_BANR01000072.1 GCF_000332975.1 Gordonia aichiensis NBRC 108223
AGCAATTCAGCGCCTCCTCGATGAGGTGTCTTTTCTGTACGTTGCCCACGGCGTTACGGGGGACACCTTCGACCTGGCGTATTTATCGACGGCGCTTGTGTATCGAACAGCGACTACGCGACAAAGTCGATGACTGATCGTTCGTCGGTGGGTTCGCCGACGATGTGGACGACGATCCGACGGAAGTCAAGGCAGTCACTGGCGGCGATTCGCCGGTGCGGAACTACCTATCGTCGATGGTCTCCTCGGCTGTCTTCTCCGAATTGTTGAGATAGCCGTCGAACAGCGTGGCACCCCGTAACTAGAGTTGCCTCAGAGTCTCATGCGGTTGGTACCGGACCGGGTTCGGGATGGGTGGTGGCCGAGCGGGCGGTGACGTTTACGGGCTCGGCGGGTATGTTGATGCCGGTTGGATCTGTTGTGCTCAAACATAATTCAGCATGAGAATCCGACAAAAAGTGATCGCGTTCGGCTGACCCGGAATCGGGTGAGCCGGGAACCGCGGGGATACCAGCAAATAGACATCCAGTGACCGCTACCACGGTGGAGAGGTCGGGTCGGGTGTCGATCGCGACGCAACGGCTGCCGGTGACTCGATCGGCGACACCGGTTGTGGCCGCCCGCAGTGCCTCTGCGGTGAGTTGGTGCTCGCCGATAATCACGGCCAGCCGCGACCCATCGAGTTGTCAGGAGGGGGCGGTCAGCAGGGAGTGGTTATCGACGTGTTCTTTCTGTGGGTCTCGAACACGTCTGACACACCTACTACGGGTACCGCGCAGCTTATCGCTGAGTTGCACAGGTTCTGGGCCGACCCTCACAATGCGCTCGCATCGCTGGCGGGGACCGAGACGTGGTCCAGGTCGCTAAGATACTTGGCTCCTTCGGTCGCCGCGCCAGCCAAGGCATGTGCGACAGCCAGGTAGTAGTAACAAAACTGGACAAACTGCGGTCTGTCGAGTTGTCGATAGATCGAAATCGCAGTCCGCA
>NZ_BANR01000071.1 GCF_000332975.1 Gordonia aichiensis NBRC 108223
CGTTGTCACCACACGCACCGACCCTGCCCATCGACCCGAGCATGCCGTGCCGGGTGATGGCCTTCTGCATCTTCTTCGAACGAAATTGAGACCCTCTATCGCTGTGCAGAACGCAGCCGGCCACGTCCCCTCGCCTGGCGACAGCGCTGTTCAGGGCGGCCACGGCCAGGCGGGACTTCATTCTCGAGTCGATCGAGTACCCGACGATCCGGCCCGAGTAGACGTCCTTGATCGCGCACAGGTACAGCTTGCCCTCGGCCGTCCAGTGCTCGGTGATGTCGGTCAGCCACAGCTCGTTGGGGCCGGGCGCGGTGAAGTCTCTCTTGACGAGATCGTCGTGTACAGGCGGGCCGGCCTTGCGGTGCTTGCCGCGGCCTCTCTTGCTGATGGTGCTGGTCCAGCCGCCGGCGGAGCAGATCCGCCACGCCGTCCGCCGGCACATCTTCTCGCCTGCGGCTTCGGCCTCGTCGGCGAGGTAGCGGTAGCCGAACTCCGGGTCTTCGCGGTGGGCGTCGAACAGGGCGTTGGCCCGGTACGCCTCGGCGAGCTCGGCGTCGGTGATCGGGTTCTTGCGCCACCGGTAGTAGGGCTGGCGAGCGATCTTGAGTACCCGACACGCCACCGTGACGGGGATGCCGTCAGCGGCCAGCTCACTCACGAGCGGGTACCACCTTTTCCCGGCAGATTCGCTTGGGACAGGTACGCCGCCGCCCGGCGTAAGACCTCGTTCTCCTGTTCAAGCAGGCGCACACGCCGCTTGGCCTCGCGCAGCTCACGCGATTCGGCCGACGTGGTGCCGGGCTTGATCCCGGCCTCCACGTCGGCCTTGCGGATCCACTTGTTCAGGGTCATCGGGTGGATACCGAAGTCGGCAGCGATCTGTTCGAGAGTCACACCGTCTTCACGGTTCTGGGCGACGCGGACAACGTCGTCGCGGAACTCCTGGGGATAGGGCTTGGGCACAGCTGGCATCCTTCCAGGCCGCCCGGCAGGGCAAGCCAGATCAGATGTCACCTACTCGTGCACCAG
>NZ_BANR01000070.1 GCF_000332975.1 Gordonia aichiensis NBRC 108223
GACCCCGACGCCGCCCACACCCTCGCCGACACCGCCGAACACACCTACGCCGATCTCGAACTCCACCAAGCCCGCGACATCCTCAACACCCCCACCACCCAATACGTCCAGATCAGCGACCCCATCGTCGCCAACCCCACCTTCGGCATGACCCGCCTCCTGGTCCTCGTCCAAGACTCCACCCGACTCAACGTCGCACTCGGCACACGACGCGGGCCCCTGATCGACCGCGACTACCTGGGCGCCTACCTGCCCGACGAAGGCCGAGAAGGGTCACTCGGCCGCTGGGCCACCGCCGCCAACGAACGCTGGCACACCATCCCCGGCACCACCACACCCATCACCATCAACAATGTGAGCGAAACCCTGTCCGTCGTAAGCGGGACGTCTGATTACAACGCGGTCAGAACGACTGCCTATTCGGAAGTATCTCGTCTCCAGCTGCTCATGAATGACCAGATCCGCGATGCCACAGGATCACCCCTGTGAGATCGTCGACGCTGTCCCGACCACTCGTCGCCGCCTGCATGATCCTGCTCAGCGCTTGTGGCACAACAGATTCCGGCAGCAGAGACACCAC
>NZ_BANR01000069.1 GCF_000332975.1 Gordonia aichiensis NBRC 108223
CCTCGATCCACCGATTCGTATTCGTTTGGGCGGTGAGGGATAGACGAAATGCCCTGTCTGAGTGACAGAATGGGAATTGTCTAGGTTTCCATCCGTGCACGCAGAAGGGCATCTCGTAGATGCGATTGTCTCACAGTCATCCGGTCCGGTCTGCATCCTGTGATGATCCGAATCTCCTCGGCGCGGCGGGGTTGGTGCCGGTGATGACGTTGGCCGAGCAAGCGGGCCTGTCGGGGTTGGCTCTCGAGCATCTGACGGTGCCGACCG
Organism: Gordonia aichiensis NBRC 108223; assembly: GCF_000332975.1. Lineage (GTDB taxonomy): Bacteria > Actinomycetota > Actinomycetes > Mycobacteriales > Mycobacteriaceae > Gordonia > Gordonia aichiensis. Next base: position 268 of record NZ_BANR01000069.1, read on the forward strand.
ACAAGGGCGCCAATCCGGATCGGAAGGTGTTCTCGCTGGTCGCGGGCATGGTGGCCGGTGCCGACAGCATCGATGACATGGCCGTACTGCGGCACGGTGCGATGGGGAAGGTGTTCGACCATCCGTATGCCCCGTCGACGTTGGGGTCGTTTCTGCGCGAGTTCCGGTTCGGGCATGTCCGGCAATTGGATGCGATCGCCGCCCGCACGCTCGCTGGCCTGCACACCCACACCCCGGTACTGGCCGGGATCGACGGGCCGGTGATGGTCGACATCGACGACTCGATCATCGAGGTCCACGGCCCGGCCAAACAGGGCGCTGGGTTCGGCTACACCCGGGTACGGGGGCTCAACTCGGCGATCACCACCATCAGCACCGCCCACGGTGCACCGGTGATCGCTGCTCAACGACTACGCAAAGGAGCATGCAATTCCGCCCGCGGAGCCCATCGGTTGATCGCCGACACACTGGCTAGCGTGCGGCGTCTGCGGTCGACTGACGCGTCGGGGCCGGTGCTGGTGCGGGCGGATTCAGCGTTCTACGGTCACCGCGCCGTCAGTGCTGCGATCGGTGCCGGCGCCCAGGTATCGGTCACCGTGCGCCAAGACTTGCGGATACGTGCGGCGATCAGCGAGATCGCAGCCGATGCGTGGACAAAGATCGAGTACACCGACGCGATTCTCGACGCGGACACCGGACTGTGGATCTCACGTGCCGAGGTCGCCGAGATAGCGTTCACCGCGTTCACCTCCAAAGCCAAAGCGCTGCAGGTTCCCGGGCGGCTGGTGGTGCGCCGTATCCCCGACTTCCGACCCGAGGGCGACGGCCTGTTCGATGTGTGGCGATTCCACGCCTTCTTCACCACCAGCGACCTCGACACCGTCACCGCCGACAAGACCCACCGCGCCCACGCGGT
>NZ_BANR01000068.1 GCF_000332975.1 Gordonia aichiensis NBRC 108223
CCCCGCCCAGGACTTCTCGGACTGCGGTGTCTGGATCGACACCGAGGTAGCAGGTTCCGCGGGGTGCGTCGAGATCGAAACGGCCTGCCCCTCCGTTCGAGAAGAACCATGCACCATTGGCTGTGCGATGTCCTCGATACAGCTGTGCGCTCGTGGGAATGCTGACCGTCGGGAAGGATGACAAGTCCCGTCCGCCGGGTTCACGCAGCGCTACCGATTCACGGCTGCTCATGCCGCCCAGCGTTCCGCATCGACTCGGGCAGCGTTGAGGGCCGCTGTGAGCTCGTCGTCACCGCCACCCCTGACATACGCGACGGCGGTTTCGTCGTCGAGGGCGGCGTTCGGTGAGCACATCCACAGCGCCGCGGTCCACGCGTTGGCGTGCTCCCGCAAAACTTGCCACACCCTCAAAAGCCGGCGGTCGACTACGGCGTCGTCGGTGAACTGCCACGTCGGATACACCCACGTGCCGGATTCGAGCTGGCAGCCGATAAGGGTGTTGTTCTTGACGCGTTTGGCGAGCGCCTGCTTGCTGACATCAAGCCAGGTGGTCAGTCCTGCAGTGTCGTAGAAAGGTCCAACGGTCTGATCATGCACGCTGGTTGCAGACGGCAGTGCCGCCATCATTGCCCTAGCAATTCGGGAGGTGTCCGCGTACACCGCCGGGTCAACCCCAGAGTCCTCGGCGACGGCGAACCGCACATCCAAGAGGCTGCCCAACTCGTCGAGCAACGCCTGCTTACGATCCATCAGATCCGACATCGAGCCCACTTTCGGTCAACCTGGACAACCACCTGCCTCTAGTTTTACGCCCACACATCCCGTCGGTCAACCGGGTCAACCTAGCGGTCGTGTGCTCACTCCTATCGGCTGATGCCCCGAATCGCCTCGGACGCGTCGTCTTCATCCGGCATGGGTGTATCGCCCCGGCTGGCCGGTTCGAGCCTCGGCACTGACCGCGTGCCGGGTGGGCGTATGTGTGGTTGTTGCTGGTTGCGAGCGTCTAACCAGACGCGGGGAACGCGAAACAGACACGCCGAACGAGCTCCCATTGCGGGTATGTCGCCGAAGGTTCATTTCTCCTGCAAGCAACGGCAGGGCCACAAGCCGGATCTCTGGTGAGGCGCACGATCTGGCGCGCGGGACAGGTAGAAGCTGGCGGCAAGATGCAGCGCGGGGAGGCAGCGGTCGAATAGCGCCTG
>NZ_BANR01000067.1 GCF_000332975.1 Gordonia aichiensis NBRC 108223
TGGCAGGTCCCCGATAACCGGTCCAGGCAGTTCTAGAGCCAGTTCCTTGTTGTGATCGTCAGTCGATCTCGCAGCCCACGGGGTGATGTTGGTGGGTGCATCCGGCAGCGTACTCGGCCGGCGTTTGGTAGCCCAGCGCTGAGTGCCGGTGTCGGTGGTTGTGGTCGTCTTTGAAGTCGTCGATGACCACGCGGGCCTCGATCAGTGTGGGCCAGCAGTTGCGGTTCAAACACTCGTCGCGCAACCGGTTGTTGAACGACTCGATGAACCCGTTGTTCCACGGTGTGCCGGGCGGAATGTAGGAGATCCCGACCGACCCTGCACAGAACGCCTGCAGGGCTTCTGAGATGAACTCAGGGCCGTTGTCCATGCGCAGCACCATCGGCGGGCCACCCCAGATCGCGAACGTCTTCTCCAACTCCTCGATCAACCGCTCAGCCGGAATCGAGCGGTCCACGATGTTCAGCAACGACATCCGGGTGTGTTCGTCAACCATGGACGCGATCTTGATCTTCTTCCCATCCACGGTGGAATCGAACTGAAAGTCCAATGCCCACACCACTTTCGGTGCGTCCGCGACAACGACCGGGACCGATGACTGGCCGGCGCGTTTGCGGCGCCGAGCGCGCCGCACTTGCAGGCCCTCTTCTTTCCACAACCGATGCACTTTCTTCTTGTTGATCTCGATGCCGTCGTCGAAGCGCAGGTGTGCCCACGCGCGCCGGAACCCGTGCCGGGGGTTCTTGCGGGCATACGTGCGTAGCTGCTCGCGCAGTGCGGCGTCGGGGTCGGCCGGGGTGTGCGCTTGCGGCAGCCGTCGATAGGCGGAACGGGAAAGCCCAACTACCTTGCACGCCATGCGTTCTGACATGTTCTTGACGTCCTTGAGCATGTCGATGGCGGCGCGTTTGGCGGTCGGGCTCAGAATTTTCCCTTGGCGATCTCCCGCAGCGCGTCTTTCTCGAGCTCGGCATCGGCGAGCAGCCGCTTGAGTCGGCTGTTCTGCTCGCGCAGCTCTTTGAGTTCCTTCGCGGCGTCGCCGTCCATACCGCCGTACTGGCGGCGCCAGTTGTACAACGTGGCCGCCGACACCTCGAGATCGGCAGCGATCTCCTCGCCGGTCTTGCCTTCCGCGGCCAACTCATCGGCCCGGCGCAATTTGCGCACGATGTCCTCCGCCGAGTGACGCTTGCGTCCTGCCATGTTCTTCATCGTCCCTTCTCCGCCCTCATCAGGGCAATCAGGACTCTAAAACAACCCGGACCGGCTCACGGGGGACACGCCA
>NZ_BANR01000066.1 GCF_000332975.1 Gordonia aichiensis NBRC 108223
GTGACACGCCCTGGGAATCTTGGAGACTCCTGACCTTGGAAACGAGGATGCAGGTATGGCCACAGGATCGCCGTCAGGGAAGAAGCCGACCAGCCGTCGGTACAGCTCAGAAGAGAAGGCTGCCGCGGTCCGCATGGTCCGTAGTTTGCGGGCCGAACTGGGCACCGAGCAGGGCACCGTCTCACGGGTAGCTCATCAACTGGGCTACGGAGTGGAATCGGTCCGCTCCTGGGTGCGCCAGGCCGATATCGATGACGGACACACCCCCGGTGTCACCACCACAGAGGCCACCAGGGTCAAAGAGCTCGAACAAGAAGTCCGAGAGCTCAAGCGAGCCAACGAGATACTGAAACGAGCAGCGTCTTTCTTCGGGGCGGAGCTCGACCGCCAACACAAGAAGTAGTCACGTTCATCGATGATCAGCGGGCAGAATTCGGGGTTGAGCCCATCCTCGCCGTCCTGCGCAGCGCAGGTGTGCGGATGGCCCCGAGTACCTACTACGACATCAAGAGCCGCCGCCCCTCGGCGCGGTCGCAACGTGACGCTGTCCTCGCCCCTGCGCTACGACAGCTGTGGGAAGACAACTACCGGGTCTACGGTGCTCGCAAGCTATGGAAAGCTGCGCGTCGCGCTGGACACGATATCGGTCGTGACCAGGTTGTTCGACTGATGCACGCACTCGGAATCGAAGGCGCGCGGCGCGGCCGGCGGGTCCGCACGACCCGCCCCGATTCCTCGATGCCGCGCCACCCGGATCTGGTCAAACGGGAGTTCACCGCGACTACACCGAATCAACTGTGGGTCACCGATCTGACCTATGTCCCGACGTGGTCGGGCGTGGCGTACGTGTGTTTTATCATCGACGCCTACTCGCGGATGATCGTGGGGTGGCGAGTGGCCTCGCATATGAGGACTGCGATGGTCCTCGATGCGATCGGGATGGCCCGATGGAATCGGGGAAACATGTTGCCGGGCTTACGGTGTCACTCTGATGCGGGCGCGCAATTCACCTCCGTGCGTTACGGGGAACGTCTCGCCGAGATCGGGGCGACACCCTCGATCGGGACCGTGGGAGACAGTTACGATAACGCTCTGGCCGAGACGGTGAACGGCTACTACAAAGCGGAATTAATTTACGGACCCGCCCGCACCGGTCCATGGAAAACGGTCGACGACGTCGAACTGGCGACCCTGGGCTGGGTGCACTGGCACAACACCGAACGCCTCCACGGCTATCTCGGCAACATCCCACCCGTCGAGTTCGAAACCATCATCTACGATCAGTCACGGGCCGACCAACACCGGGTCGGAATCCCATAACCCGA
>NZ_BANR01000065.1 GCF_000332975.1 Gordonia aichiensis NBRC 108223
TCAACGCGTACAACAGGATACGTGCGGACACCGCGGCCGTAGCGGGGACCCGCTCTACGGCATCCGCCGCCCTCTGCTCACCCGAATCGGCTTGTTGACCGACAAGCAGAAGACCCGCATCACCAACGGCCTCCAAGCGCGTGAGGAACATCTGGCGGTCGCGGTCACCTACGCCGTCTATCAGGACCTGATCGACGCCTACGACCAGCCGCACAAGCGAGACGGGAAGATCGCGATGTACAAGCTGCTCAAACGCATCCACACCGGCGTGCCAAAAGAACTCGCCGAACTCGCCCAACTCGGCCGCTCGCTGTGGGCTCGACGGACCGAGATCCTGGCCTACTTCGACACCGGCGCCTCCAACGGGCCCGTCGAAGCGATCAACGGCCGCCTGGAACACCTACGCGGGATCGCGCTCGGCTTCCGCAACCTCAACCACTACATCTTGCGGTCACTCATCCACTCCGGCGGCCTGGCAGAACACCTACACGCACTCTGAATCAGGAAGAG
>NZ_BANR01000064.1 GCF_000332975.1 Gordonia aichiensis NBRC 108223
TTCCTGATTGACGGTGCGTGGAACAGGTTCTTGCGACCACAAGATGTAGGGGTGAGCAAGATCGCGGGGTGATGGGCGGTGTCGCTGGAGGTGTAGGCGGGTCCTGCGGTGTGAGGATGAAAGCTCTCACACCATCAGCCCGACACCGACAGGACCCATGTTGCAGCGTAGCGCTATTGCCGACACCATTTGCCGCACCATCGAGCTCGGGGTGACGATCACCGGTGCCGCCCTCGACGGCGAGGACCGCACCCACGTGTTCTGCGAGGTCCTGGAACCGAAGAACACATGTCCCGGATGCGGGCGGCCGGGTCGGCTGCGTGACCACATCGATCGTGAGGTCGCTGATCTGCCGATCGTGGGGCATCCGACTCGGCTGCATATCTCGGTGCCGCGCTATCTGTGCGACAACCCGGACTGTCCCACCACGATCTTTCGTGCCGACATCTCGACGATCGTGGCGCCGCGGGCACAGGTCACCCGGCGCACCACGACCTGGATTCTGCGGGCGATGATCGTCGACAAGATGTCGGTGACAGCGGTCGCCGCTGCGATCGGGATGAGTTGGAACACCGTGAACAACCTTGCGTTGGACGCGGCCCGCTCGTTGGCGTCCGCACCGGCCCGCCTGGACGGTGTGCGAGTCCTTGGGGTGGATGAGCACAAGTGGAAACACGTTCGCGGCAAGGGGGATTCGAGTTTCGTGACCGTGCTCGTCGACCTGACACCGATCGTCGATGGTACCGGGCCGGCACGTTTGTTGGACATGGTCGCCGGCCGTTCCAAGGCGGCGTTGAAGGATTGGCTGACCGCGCGCGATCCTGCGTTTCGTGACCGAATCAAGGTGGTGACGATGGACGGCTTCTCCGGGTATCGCACCGCGACCGCTGAAACCCTGGACAAGGCGCGTGCGGTGATGGATCCGTTTCATGTCGTGCACTTGGCCGCCGACAAGCTCACGGTGTGTCG
>NZ_BANR01000063.1 GCF_000332975.1 Gordonia aichiensis NBRC 108223
TGTCAGATGGTCTGTGTAAGTCCAGTGCTCATCAGTGAGAGGACAATCTATGAGCATGGCGTTAGACGATAAGCAGCACGACGGTCAGCAGCTGCCTGAGTTGGCTGAGCCGCGTTCGACCGCGGAGGTGGCCGAGGCGCTGGAGGCCTCGGGCATGGTCGATGAGTTGTTGGCCCAGATCGATACCGGCCAGGTCCAGATCACCGGCGACGGCGGCCTGATTCCGGGTCTGATCAAACTCGCTCTCGAACGCGGCCTGAAGGCCGAGCTGACCGATCATCTCGGCTATGCCAAGGGCGATCCGGCCGGTCGGCAACTGCCCAACGCCCGCAACGGGTCGAGCCCGAAAACGGTGGACTCCGCGGCCGGGCCGGTCGAGTTGAACGTTCCTCGTGACCGTGAGGGCACGTTCACCCCACGCCTGGTACCGAAGGGTTCCCGCCGGCTCGGCGGGCTCGATGACATGATCATCTCGCTGTATGCCGGCGGCATGACGTTGCGCGACATTCAGCATCATCTGGCCTCGACGATCGGCACCGATCTGTCGCATGAGACGATCTCGAAGATCTGCGACGAGGTCCTCGACGCGGTCGATGAATGGCAGAACCGGCCGCTGGAAGCCTTGTATCCCGTCATCTACCTCGACGCCCTGGTGGTGAAGGTCAAAGACGGCGGTCACGTCCGAAACAGACACGCCCACATCGCTATTGGCGTCGACATGGCCGGCGTCAAGCATGTGCTGGGCATCTGGATACAAGCCGAGGAAGGCGCGAAGTTCTGGGCCGGGGTGTGTGCGAATCTGGCCAACCGCGGCGTCAAGGACGTGCTCATCGTGTGCTGCGACGGGTTGACCGGGTTCCCCGAGGCGATCGAGGCGACCTGGCCATTGGCCACGGTGCAAACGTGTGTGGTGCATCTGATCCGCAACTCGATGCGGTTCGTGAACTACAAGGACCGCAAAGACGTCGCGCGGGCGATCAAACCGATCTACACCGCCCCCGACGCCGAGACCGCCCGCCGCGAATGGGAAGCCTTCCGAGACTCGGAACTGGGGACCAAATATCCGAGTGCCGCAGCAGCTTTCGATCGAGCGTGGGACCGGTTCATTCCGTTCTTGGCGTTCCCGCCCGAGCTCCGCAAAGTCATCTACACCACCAACTCGATCGAGTCGCTGAACTACCAGCTCCGCAAGGTCATCAAGAACCGGGGACACTTCCCCAACGATCTCGCGGCGCGCAAACTGCTGTGGCTGGCGATCTGCGACATCGAGGACAAACGGGCCCGGCAACGCGAGAAGGAACGCGGCAAGCCCGCCGCCACGCGCAGAGCCCCCGGCAGGCTCGTCGAGGGCCAAGTCGTGACGAACTGGAAACAGGCCCTCGGGCAACTAGCCCTGGCCTACCCCGACCGCATCGAACCCCACCTCAACTAGACCCAACCAGCAACCACACGAAACCCAGGAGTCACGTTCTTACACAGAC
>NZ_BANR01000062.1 GCF_000332975.1 Gordonia aichiensis NBRC 108223
AATCGCTCGGCGCGGCCATAATCGCAGAGTTTCCTGACCGAGGTGAATCCGCCCGATCCGCAGATCGCCCGAAACTTCAAGAGATGCTTCGCTACATCGCGGAGACCCCCGTCGACTACGTCATCGTCCACAAGGTGGACCGCCTCGCACGCAACCGCGCCGACGACGTCACCATCAACCTGGCAATCCAGAAGAGCGGTGCACAGCTGGTCTCTGCTACCGAGAATATCGACGACACGGCATCCGGCATGCTGCTACACGGCATCATGAGTTCCATCGCCGAGTTCTACTCACGAAACCTCGCCACCGAAGTCGTCAAAGGTATGGAGCAGAAAGCCCGAACCGGCGGCACCCCAGGACTCGCCCCGCTCGGCTACCGCAACGTCGCCGCTATCAACAGCGAGGGCCGCGAAGTCCGTACAGTCGACATCGATCCCGAACGCGGCCCGCTGATCACCTGGGCGTACGAGCAGTACGCCACCGGCGACTGGACGCTGCGCCAGCTCACCGAAGCACTTGAAGCTCGCGGATTCACCTCGCGGGGTATCCGCAACCGTCCGGGCAAGCCCATTCGGATCAATTCTCTAAGCACTATCCTGCGCAACCCCTACTATAAAGGTGACGTCATGTATCGCGAGGTCGCCTATCCAGGGCGACATGAGCCGCTGATCGATTCGCAGACGTGGGAACGTGTCCAAGTCGTCCTGGGTGAGCATGCAAGCGGCGAAAAACAGCGGGAGCATCCTCACTACCTCAAGTCATCGATCTTCTGCCGCTGTGGCAGCCGGCTAGTCATCACCATGTCCAAGAACCGACAGGGACGGGTGTACCCGTACTTCATGTGCATCGGGCGCCACCAGAAACGTAACGACTGCCTCCAAAAGGCCATCCCCATCGATGTCGCCGAAATGCTTGTCGAGGACCTCTACCGGGATGTCCAGCTCACCTCGGAACAGCGAAGCGTCGTCGCGCAAAACCTTCTCGCCGATCTATCCGCAGATCAGAAAGCCGCCGAAACTCAGCAGCGTGACCTTGCCACCCAGAAGGAGAGACTGCTCGCCGAACGCACCCAGCTTCTCCGCGCCCACTACGCCAATGCCGTCCCCCTTGACCTCCTCAAGTCCGAACAAGATCGCATCGCACGCCAACTGGCCAGCATCGACGAACAAACGAACGCCGTGACCGCGACGACGGCTGAGATCGAACACAACCTGCACCTGGCGCTCCAGTACGCCGAGAACTGCTACTACGGATACCTCAACGCCGAACCACCCATCCGACGGCTCTACAACCAAGCATTCTTCGAACGCATCGAACTCAGTGAGCACGACGCAACCGGCACTCTCAACCAACCGTTCGACGCGATCCGCGCCGCCGTATCGACCGCCGACGACGTCGCTCTGACCAAACGCCCGCGCGTCACACGCGATGACCACGCAGGACAGAACAAACCCGCGCACGATGACGCGGGTTTGAAAGAATCCGTATTGGT
>NZ_BANR01000061.1 GCF_000332975.1 Gordonia aichiensis NBRC 108223
GGGGGTGTCAGATGGTCTGTGTAAGTCCAGTGCTCATTAGTGAGAGGAAGATTTATGAGCATGGCGTTAGACGACAAGCAGCAGGACAACGACGACCACCCGCAGCTGCCTGAGCTCGCAGAGCCGCGTTCGACTGCGGAGGTGGCCGAAGCGTTGCAGGCCTCGGGCATGGTCGATGAGTTGTTGGCCCAGATCGATTCGGGTCAGGTGCAGGTCACCGGGGACGGTGGCTTGATTCCGGGCTTGATCAAACTCGCCCTCGAACGCGGTTTGAAGGCCGAGCTGACCGATCACCTCGGCTACGAGAAGGGCGACCCGGCAGGCCGGGAACTGCCCAACGCCCGCAACGGATCAACCCCGAAAACGGTGGCGTCTGAGGCGGGGCCGGTCGAGCTGAAGGTCCCTCGTGACCGTGACGGCACCTTCACCCCACGTCTGGTGCCGAAGGGATCGCGTCGGCTCGGCGGCCTCGATGACATCATCATCTCGCTGTACGCCGGAGGCATGACGTTACGCGACATCCAACATCATCTGGCCGCCACGGTGGGCACCGATCTGTCGCATGAGACGATCTCCAAGATCTGCGACGAGGTTTGCGACGCGGTCGATGAATGGCAGAGCCGGCCGCTGGAAGCGTTGTATCCCGTCCTCTATCTCGATGCCCTGGTGGTCAAGGTCAAAGACGGTGCTCACGTTCGAAATAAGCACGCCCACATAGCTATTGGTGTCGACATGGCTGGCGTCAAGCATGTGCTGGGCATCTGGATACAGGCTGAAGAGGGCGCGAAGTTCTGGGCCGGGGTGTGCGCGAATCTGGCCAACCGCGGCGTCAAGGACGTGCTGATCGTGTGCTGCGACGGGCTGACCGGATTCCCCGAGGCGATCGAGGCGACGTGGCCTTTGGCCACCGTACAAACCTGCGTCGTGCACCTGATCCGCAACGCGATGCGGTTCATCAACTACAAAGACCGCAAACAGGTCGCCCGGGCGATCAAACCGATTTACACCGCCCCCGACGCCGAGACCGCGCGCCGAGAATGGGAGATCTTCCGAGATTCGGCGTTGGGTGTCACATATCCGAGTGCGGCACAGGCTTTCGACCGCGCCTGGGACAGATTCATCCCATTCCTGGCCTTCCCACCCGAGTTGCGCAAGGTCATCTACACCACCAACTCGATCGAGTCGCTGAACTATCAACTCCGCAAGGTCATCAAGAACAGGGGACACTTCCCCAACGACGTCGCGGTCCGCAAACTGCTCTGGCTGGCTATCTGCGACATCGAGGACAAACGAGCCAGGCAACGCGAGAAGGAACGCGGCAAGCCAGCCAGTCAGCGTAAAGCGCCCGGACGACTCGTCGAAGGGCAAGTCGTGACCAGCTGGAAACAGGCCCTCGGACAACTCGCCCTGGCCTACCCCGACCGCATCGAACCCCACCTCAACTAGACACCGAAAGCGAACCCAAGAAATCAGGAGTTACGTTCTTACACAGACATCTTGACAAGCTCGATC
>NZ_BANR01000060.1 GCF_000332975.1 Gordonia aichiensis NBRC 108223
GAGCCCCTTTCGTCTAGCGGAGCCATCTCGATCCGACTGTTCCCGAAAGACCGCACGCCCTCGACGGTGCCAGGCGTCGAAGGCGTGATCGTGGGTGGGCGAAAGCTGTGACGAGGTTCCCTATGAGTAGCGCTCTCTGAGCCGTTAGCCGGAGCGGTTGATCCGCATGAACCATCCCGAAGACTTCGAGCCGCACCCCTCTCGAGGCGAGATACTGGTCGGCGTGGCGAATCGACGGACCAGGCGTGCACGACGGTTGGGGATAGAGCAGTCTACGACCGCTGGAGTCGAATTGAAGACAGAGCTACCGAGGCCCGATCTGAGGGGGTTGCCGCCCGGTGCAGACCGGTTGGCGGCAGCGATGCAAAGACAGCCAATGGTGATCGTCGCGGGCGCAGTCGGCGTTCCCGCGCTCAGTGATGACGAGCGACGCACGCTTTTGGAAGGTATCGACACTCGCGAGGCGTTGTCGAGAGTCGCGAAGTTGCAGGCTGACTGGGACATTGCGAGCACGACACACTGGGATGTCAAACCGCTGCAACGGACTCTGCTGTCGACGGTGACGGCACCGTGGGGTGTGGCCGTCAGAGACCAGGTAGAGGCGGGAAACATTCTGACCTCGCCGCAGATGACCGTCCAGTTGATGCGTGAACTGCTGGAATGCGAATCGACGTCGCCTGAGCTGCTCAGCGGTAATGACCTGGTGCACCTGCTGATCTCGATCGCATCCGAACAACAGGTCGTCGACTGGTTCGACAGCGACACGCCCAGCGCGGCCGAGTTCGCAGCTCTTGACGCCAAATTCAAGACGATGGACCCGGACGACCTGAACGCACTTAACCAGGACATGCTCAGCTCCCTCGGGGCGAGTGCGCTGTTCAACGCGCCACGCAAGATCGAGAGCTACAAGGCCGACACGTATGACTTCTGGTATTCCGAATGGTCAGAGCGAGCAACGGACGATTTGGGGGCCACTCCTGCCCAAACTTTCGAGGCCGCGACGGGAATCAGCTTCGACGATTTCCTTCGTGCGGGGCTTGTCGTTTCCGACGCAGCACTATCGGGGCGAACTGTCATCGGCATCGATGAGCTTTCCGATGACAGCGCCGTTCGCGACTTCGTGCTCGAGAACGCTGCGCTGGACCTAGCTCGCTATCGCGCGGAACTGGCGTCCGACCGCGAACGCGGCGACGTGAAGCTGCAACGCTTCACCTTCACACGATTCCCACTGCTCGACCTCGGTGATAGAACACTGCTGATACTGCGCGCGCAGTGGGCAATCGAGCGATTCTTCGGCGACCCAGCACTGTTCGATGTCGTCGCCGCACTGAATGCCCGTGACGACAAGGCACTCGCGAAGCGGTTCGACGAGGGTATAAAGCACCAGTTCGAGGACGTGGTAGGGCGTGTCGTGGCTCGCATCGCTGCGAGGAGCAGCCAGGTCGAAGCCGTCGTCGCGGAGCCCGCGCTCGAGTCCGAGTGGACCGAGAAGAAGGGTCGTAAACCGTCGGTCTGTGATTGGATACTGCGCGGCGGGCCGGTCGTCGTGCTGATCGAGGCGACGCATCACCCGTGGAAGGCGTCGTTAGCCCAGGGACTCGGCGACGGCGAGGAGTACAGCGCCGACGCGGACAAGGTCCTGACCAAACGAAAGTTTGAGCAGCTCGCCTCCGCGATGCGCCTGGTTCGTCGGCTCGGCTGGTCCGGCAAGCCGCAGCCACACACTCGATTCATACCCCTCGTCGTCGTCCCGAACTCGGGCGCGCCGAGCACCATGCTCTCCGAAATCGACTAC
>NZ_BANR01000059.1 GCF_000332975.1 Gordonia aichiensis NBRC 108223
AGCATTCGTCGCGCAGCCGGTTGTTGAACGACTCGATAAACCCGTTGTTCCACGGTGTGCCGGGCGGAATGTAGGAGATCCCCACCGACCCTGCACAGAACGCTCGGAGGGCCTCTGAAATGAACTCGGGGCCGTTGTCCATACGCAGCACCATCGGCGGGCCACCCCAGATCGCGAAAACCTTCTCAAGCTCCTCGATCAACCGCTCCGCGGTGATCGAGCGATCGACGATGTTCAGCAACGACATCCGGGTGTGTTCATCGACCATCGAGGCGATCTTGATCTTGTGTCCATCGACGGTGGAGTCGAACTGAAAGTCCAATGCCCACACCACTTTCGGCGCATCAGCGACCACGACCGGCACCGACGACTGGCCCGCCCGCTTGCGGCGAGGCGCCCGGCGTACCTGCAGCCCTTCCTCCTTCCACAACCGGTGCACCTTCTTCTTGTTGACGGTGTCGCCCTCGTCGAAACGCAACCACGCCCACGCCCGACGGAACCCATGACGAGGGTTCTTGCGGGCATAGGTCCGTAGCTGCTCACGCAGGCCAGCGTCGGAATCTGCAGGTGTCTGAGCTTGCGGCAGCTGCCGATAGGCGGAGCGGGCGAGCCCAACAACCCTGCACGCCTTACGTTCTGACATGTTCATGCGAGCTTTGAGCATGTCTATGGCGGCGCGTTTGGCAGTTGGGCTCAGAATTTTCCCCGCGCAATCTCCCGCAGCGCGTCCTTCTCCAACTCGGCGTCGGCGAGCAGTCGCTTGAGCCGACTGTTCTGATCGCGCAACTCTTTGAGTTCCTTGGCGGCGTCGCCGTCCATGCCGCCGTACTGGCGGCGCCAGTTGTACAACGTCGCGGCCGACACCTCGAGGTCGGCGGCGATCTCCTCACCGGTCTTACCTTCCGCGGCCAACTCATCAGCTCGGCGCAGCTTGCGCACGATGTCCTCGGCCGAGTGACGCTTACGTCCCGCCATGATTCCTATCGTCCCTTCGCGCCCTCATCAGGGCAATCAAGACTCTAGAACCAACCGGACCGGTTCACGGGGGACACGCCAAAAGGCGCAGCTGCGCAAAAGTATTCGTGGGGTATCGGATCGCGGGTGGTGCGTAATGGACCAGGAGTTCAATGACCGTCTCTGCGCTTATGCGGTGCCGGTCTATGACAGGTCGCCGCGACCGATAGCAGCTCTAAATCTATCGATCATGCACACATCGACACCCCACAACGACTCCGAAACAGAGCTGATCACAGCGATGACCAATACGGCTTCGCGAATCGAGGCCGACCTCCGACTGCGCCTGGGCGCAACCGATCGAATCCAGACCCACTGAGAACAGAACCGTGACAGAAGGCCGGTGGTTGTATGTCTGTGCACTCGACGGGCGTTGCGCCGGGCGTCCCATTGAGCTGCGTTGAAGGGTGAGCCCGCCGATCATGCCGAATCCGAACAACCGAACCAGGCTGTCGTACGCCTTGATCGTCGAGGCGGCAATCGAGATTGCCGACGCCGGCGGACTGGACGCGTTGACGATGCGTTCGCTTGCCGACGAGTTAGGAGTTGGCGCCATGTCGCTCTACCGATACGTCGACGACAAGGGCATGCTCATCCAAGCAATGACGCTCGAGATCACGCGCAGACATCCCTATCCAAGAATTTCCGAAACGCCATGGTATCAACGAGTTCTGACGGCCGTGGAAATAGACTGGGCTCTCTACAACCGTCATCAGTGGCTCGTGCTGGCCCTAGCGTCGCCCCGCACCGCAGCATCTCCAGAGTCGGAGCAAAGCCTGGCTTGGTTAGCGAGTGCCTTCGTCGAAGCAGGGACTACACCGCCGGTAGCACGCGCGACATCGGCGACAGTGTGGAATCTGGTTGCCGGTACCGCACTCACAGTAGTGGCGGAGAATCTGG
>NZ_BANR01000058.1 GCF_000332975.1 Gordonia aichiensis NBRC 108223
GGCTGCCAAGAAGACAACCCGTCGCTGAGAGTCCGTAGCGACGACGTTCTCATCCCGACTCACCCCCGATGGCCTTCCCCCGTCGGGGGTGACGTCTATTCGGGGCCGTTCAGGATGAGCGAGCAGTTCATTCCACGTCGCGGTGACGGAGAGGACTGTCGATGTGATCAGCCGCGACGAGCTTGCCCTGGTACGTCGACACAACCCACACGCTCGCTTTGCGGTTTCGTGCGGGCGGCAGGGAAACGCCGTCCTGAGTGCTCCACCACTCCATCAACGGCGGAATCACCTTGCCCTGACTGCACACCGTGCGCACGATGGCACCGGAATTCGCTGCGAGGTCGACGATGCGTCGTTGCGCCGCAACGGGGTCGTCCCGGAAAGCCTCCTCCGAGAGCGCAGGCTCGGAGATGATCGGCACCCCGAGTGCCTGGGCCGTCGGTGCAACGGTCTGCTCGCAGCGGGTCCGATCAGCGCTGTGGATCTCGGTGGTACCGAAGGCCGGTAGCATCACCGACAACGCGTCAGCCTGCGCGCGTCCCTCTGCGTCGAGCGGGCGCAGTCGGTCGTCGCCCCGGTACCGCGAACGACTGCCGGCCTTCGCGTGACGGACCAACAGAAGCGTATCGAGATCGGCTGGAAGCCTGGTGAATTCGCGAAGCACGCGACGGTCCTGCGAGTAGCTCAGCAGCCGCTCGGCCGCATCGATGCCCAGCCATTCCATCTCGTCGACCTCGTGGTTCTCTGCGAAGTCGCCACCGACCGCCCGAGCAGACCAGTACCGCACGCGCTTTCGGCCGCTCGAGATGTCGTAGCCGACATCGCGGAGATACCTCCCGAGACGCACGCGGTAACCGGTCTCCTCGCCGATCTCGCGCACAGCGGTCATCATGAGCGTCTCGTCGGACTCGAGTTTGCCCTTGGGCAGGGTCCAGTCGTCATACCGGGGTCGATGGATCACACCGATCTCGACACCGTTGTTCTCTCGCGGCCGCCACAGCACGCCGCCCGCGGCCCAGATCGTCTTGTGTGTCTTCGACATCGCCTGCGATGTTATCGGCACAAGGTTACGAAAAGGGTGTGTGCGCCGCGCCGCGAGCCGAGTGCGTCGGCCGACAGTGCCCCCGGCGCGCCGAGCACAGGCCCCGTCACATGCCTGCGTCGCGGCGGCGGGTGCGTCGCATCATCTGTCGCTGATGGTCGCGTACCTCCTCGCCCGCTGCGGGCGAGGCCACCCAACTCCCGTCGGACTGCAGCACCCAGCACCGCGTCCGCGGATCGAGTGCCGAATCGAAGATGTCGCCGAGTTCCGCGGTGAGACGATCATCGCGGACATGCACCATCACCTCGATGCGACGATCGAGATTGCGGTGCATCATGTCGGCGCTGCCGATCCAGTACTCGTCCTGCGCGCCGAAGTGGAAGATGCGCGAGTGCTCGAGGAACTGACCCAGAATCGAACGGACATGGATGTTCTCGCTGACGCCCGGCATCCCGGGGCGCAGTGCGCAGATTCCACGGACGACGATCTCGACCGGAACGCCGTTCTGAGACGCCCGGTACAACGCGTCGATGACCTGTTCGTCGACGAGTGCATTGGCCTTCAGCCGCACTCTGGCCTCCGGGTCGCCGTCGTGCTTGAGTTCGATCTCGCGGTTGATGCGGTCGATGATTCCCGAGCGGATACCGGTGGGAGCCACCAGGATGTTGCGATACTCCCGCTTGCGCGAATAGCCGGTCAGCGTGTTGAACAGGTCGGTCAGATCGGCACCGATATCGGGTGCGGCGGTGAGCAACCCGACGTCCTCGTAGAGCCGCGCAGTCTTCGGGTTGTAGTTGCCGGTCCCGATGTGGCAGTAGCGGCGGATCGACGACCCCTCGCGGCGGACCACGAGGCATGTCTTGCAGTGCGTCTTGAGTCCGACAAGGCCGTAGACGACGTGGACGCCGGCCTGTTCGAGCTGCCGTGCCCACTTGATGTTGGCCTGCTCGTCGAACCTGGCCTTGATCTCGACAAGCGCGACAACCTGTTTGCCCGCCTCGGCAGCGTCGATGAGCGCGTTGACGATCGGTGAGTCGCCGGAGGTGCGGTACAGCGTCTGCTTGATCGCGAGCACCTGGGGGTCTGCTGCTGCCTGCTCGATGAAGCGCTGAACACTCGTCGAGAACGAGTCGTACGGGTGATGCACGAGGACGTCGCCCTCGCGCAGCGTCGAGAAAACGCTCTTGGGTGTCTCGCGCTCACCGAAGGCAGGATGTGTTGCGGGGATGAACGGTCGGTCCTTGAGCTGCGGACGATCGAGTGAGCCGATCTCGAACAGTGACGACAGATCGAGCAGACCGGGAACCTGGATCACGTCGGCAGGATTGACGTCGAGCTCCCGCAGTAAGAGTTCAAGCATGTGGTCGGTCATGTCGTCAGCGACCTCGAGCCGCACCGGTGACCCGAAACGACGTCGCGCCAGCTCGCGTTCGAGTGCCTGCAGGAGGTCTTCGTCGCGATCCTCCTCGACCTCGAAATCCGCGTTGCGCGTGATGCGGAACGCGTGGTGTTCCACGATCTCCATCCCGGGGAACAGGTGGCCGAGGTTTGCGGCGATCAGGGTTTCCATCGGCAGGAAGATCGCCGAGCGGTGCCCTTTGCTGTCGGTTTCGCCGGTCGGCGGCATGAGCTGATCGACGCGAACGAAACGGTTGACGTTGTCGGGTACCTTGACCCGCGCGAAGTGTTCGCCGCCCTCGCCGGCGTCGCGCACGGTGACCGCCAGGTTCAGACTCAGTCCGCTGATGTAGGGGAAGGGGTGTGCCGGATCGACGGCGAGCGGGGTGAGTACCGGGAACACGTCCTCGTGGAAGTACTCCACCATCCGACTTTTCTGGGCGTCGTCGAGATCCGACCAGCCGACAACGTAGATTCCGTTGTCCGCCAACGCAGGGCGCACCGAATCGAGGAAGACCTGAGCGTGCCTGTCGGCGAGGGTCTGGGTGCGGCCCGCGATGCGCAACAACTGTTCCCGGGGTGAGAGACCGTCGGCGGAGCGCACGGACAGTCCCGTCTCGTCGCGCCGTTTCAGGCCCGCGACGCGCACCATGAAGAATTCGTCGAGGTTGGATGCGAAAATCGCGAGGAACTTGGCGCGTTCGAGCAAGGGAATCGAGGTGTCCTCGGCGAGCGAGAGCACACGCGAATTGAAGTCGAGCCAACTCAACTCTCTGTTGAGGTACCGGTCTTCGGGGAGATCGGCGGACTCGCCCGGTTCCAGAGTTGCCGCGGGCGGGGCACCAGGAATCGCACTGACTGGTTGTGTCGTGACCGGAGTCATCGAGGTGTCGTCGGCTGTGCTCACCGTTCAATCATGACGCATCCGGCCGATCGCCGACACCGCTGGTCGCCGCGTCGCAGACCGTCAGATCGCTGAGCACCGAGCGCGTGTGTTCGCCGACGCCGAGTCGTAGGGCTGCGACGAGATCGCTCACGGTGTCGACGTCGGTGCGGATATCGGGCCAGCGCAGATGAGCGGGATCGAGTTCGACTACTCCGGCGAGTCGGTGTGCCACAGCAGAATCGGGCCCGAAATGCGGCAGTTCACCCGATGACGTTGGCCGAATGAGCAGTGATGTCCCGGTTCCCGCGCGGTCGGTCACCATCGATTCACCCCGGCCGGCGGCGGAGTCGATGATCTCGCGCAGACTCGACGGTTCGGCCGCGGGGAGATCGGCCTGAACCATGAGGACCCACCGGTGCGCGGGCCACAGGGTCCGAGCCGTTGCGGCGCCGAGTGCGTACGCGGCGTTCAATCCGCCTGCGACGTCGCCGGGTTCGTCGACGACGTGCGCCGAGAGGTGCTGTGCCCTCGCGCGGACACGATCGTCCGGAGTGACGACGACGACGTCGCGTACCCCGGCCCGGTGCAGTGTGTCGACGGTGTCGGTGAGCATGGCGAGCACGAGGGCGCCCGGATCTGCGCGGAGGCGTTCGCGCTGCGTGGTGGAGAGCAGTTCGGTGGCCTGCTCGTCGGACATCGTGGCGACGAGGCGTGACTTCGCGTCACCGAGGTGTTTGACCGCGAGGACGGCGGCAACGGTGTCGAGTACGCACTCGTCGGCGGGGTCGGCGCAGCGCCGGCCGGGCGCGGGGGAAGAAGCCGGGGCCGGAGAAGCGGTGGCCTGATGGGGCCGTCGCCCTTCTGGATGACCGCGTACGCACGAGAGGGTCATGTAGCCATGATGACCCATGCGCGGTGACCCGTGTGTACGCGCGGGGTGATCGGCGCCGCAGGTTTGCGAATCGACCGGGCGTACATCGCCGGAGGTCTACGCTTGACCGAGGCGATGTCGGGCGAATGAGGAGAATTGTGCGGGCGGTTGTGATGGGTGCCGGGTCATGGGGCACGGCGACGGCGAAGGTGCTCAGCGATGCGGGGACCGATACCACACTGTGGTGTCGCCGTGAGGAACTCGCCGAGCGGATCAACGCGTCGCACACGAACAGCGACTATCTGGCGGGTATCACGTTGCCCGCGAACCTCACAGCGTCGAGCGACGTCGCCGAGGCCCTCACCGATGCCGACCTCGTCGTATGCGCGGTCCCTGCGCAGTCGTTACGGTCCAATCTCGCCGACTGGCGCGCGCATCTGAACGATGACGCCACCCTGGTGTCGCTGGCCAAGGGCATCGAGACGTCGACGCTGATGCGGATGAGTGAGGTAATCGCGGAGGTCGCGGAGGTTCCTGACGACCAGATCGCGGTGCTCACCGGACCGAACCTCGCCCGTGAAGTGGCGGAGGGGCAGCCCGCTGCGACTGTGATCGCCTGTACCGACCTCGGTCGCGCCGAGCGACTGCAGCAGACCTTCAACACCGGATACTTCCGGCCGTACACCAACACGGATGTCATCGGTTGCGAGATCGGTGGCGCGGTCAAGAATGTCATCGCGTTGGCGTGCGGGATGGCAAGCGGTGTCGGATTCGGCCAGAACACGCTCGCGACCATCATCACGCGGGGGTTGGCAGAAACGATCCGGCTCTCGGCTGCGGTCGGCGGGCAGATCGAGACTCTCGCAGGACTGGCGGGCATCGGCGACCTCGTCGCCACCTGCTCGTCGCCGTTGTCGCGCAACCGTACGTTCGGAGCGCATCTCGGACAGGGGGCGACGATGGAAGAGGCCCAGGCCGCGGCATCGGGTCAGGTTGCCGAGGGCGTCAAGTCATGCACGTCCGTGACGGCGCTCGCCGAGAAGTATCAGGTCTCCATGCCGCTCACCGAGGCGGTCAACAGGGTCTGCCACGACGGTCTGCCCGTCGCCGACGCCGTCAGTTCGCTGCTCGGGCGCAAGACCAAGCCGGAGTTCCTTCCCGGCGAGAGCTGAGCGTGTCGAACGCGCGTGACACCGCAGTCGAGCGAGAAATGTTGTCGCTCAGCCGAAGTCGAGCGGGCCGCGGGGCAGGGTCCGTTCGATGGCTGCCGATACATCGGTGATCGGCCCGTTGCCCGCGTTCACCGGCACCCAGAGGGCGACGTAGGGGCGGTGGTCGACGCAGACGAACGCTTGCCCGGACCCTTCGATCGAATCGGTGATGAACCACTGCACCGGGTTCACCACCTGCAGGTTGCTGGTGGGGGAGAGCTCGGCCGGGCGCGACACGCCACACCGCACGATCACCGGATCGCCCTCTTTGTCAGCGGCCCAACTCGCCTGGGTCCCCGACACCCGCTTGTCGCCGTACCCCTCGAAAGTCTGCGGGAGCGACGCGAGGAACTGTGCACACTCGGCGGGAGCCGACGATTCCGCGGCATATGACTCGACAGGCGTCGAGTCGGAGCTGTCCGGCCGTAGGGCCGCGAAGACGATGAAGCCCACGATCACCATCACCGGAATCGCCACCAGGGTGGCGATCAGCGCCGGGTTCAGCCGCGGCCCGGAGTCGCCGTAGCGCGCATGCGAGGCCTGCTCGGGGATGGTGTCACCGGACGAGTCGACTGTATTCGCATCCTCGACGTGGTCGGAGTTGTCGTCGGGGTCGTCGGCTCCGGGTGGGGTCACGACGACCACCATAGGACATCGCATCGTCGATTCCCGCCCCGCGTCGGTGCGAGCCTGCGTCGATCCCGCGCGGTCAGTGCGTTGCGTTCACCACGGGGCAGGTCAGGGTCCGGGTGATGCCCGCGACCTTCTGGATCGCCGGGACGACATCGTTGGTCAGGTGCCCTGCATCGGTGGCCTCGACACGCACGATGACGTCGTAGGGTCCACTGACCTCCTCGGAGGAGGCGACTCCGGAGATCTCTGCGATCGTTGCGGCCGCCAATGCGGCTCGTCCGACCTCCGTCTGGATCAGTATGTATGCCTGAACCACGGCCATCCTCTCGTATCCACTGTGTCGTCGGCCCCGGGCCGGGGAGCGGCGAGTCGACGCCCCGGCGGGGTTGCCGTGGGCGTCTGGCCCCGGTCTCCCGGAAACCACTTCGCGGGTCGAAGCGCCGCACGAAGTCACTACACTGTGGAGATATTGTCACCACAACCCCGCGAGAGCGCGAACCGAAAGCGAAACACCGCCAAGCGACGAGGAGTTGACCGTGGCACGTGGCGATGAGTACGCCACAGCATCTGATTCGACCCACATGGCCGGTGTGACCGTCGGTGACCTGGGAGAGCGGGCCCTCATCTCGCTCTTCACCTCGGCGGCGGGCACCGAGACCTCGCGCGACATCGTCGTCGGATCGGGCGACGATGCCGCAGTCTTCGACGCCGGTGGTCCCACCGTGATCAGCACCGACACCGTCGTGCAGGACCGCCACTTCCGCTTCGACTGGTCGACTCCACGACAGATCGGCGAGCGTGCGGTGGTACAGAGCGCCGCCGACATCGCGGCGATGGGGGCACGCACGGTCGGGGTCGTCGTGTCGATCGCGTGTCCGGTGACGACCCCAGCGGCAACGGTTACGGAGATCAACGACGGCATTCTGGCCGCGACGCATCGTCTGGGCGGTCGGGTGCTCGGCGGCGACCTGGTCGCAGCGCAGCAGGTGGTGCTGACCGTGACCTCGGTGGGTGCGCTCGACGGGCTCACGCCGGTGGCATTGACGGGGGCGCGGGCCGGAGACGTCCTGGCCGTCAGTGGCCCGCTCGGCGGCGCGGCAGCCGGACTCGCCGTTCTGTCCGCCGCAGGAGACTCAGCAGACCGACTTGTCGCAGCACACCACGAGGTCGTGGACTCCTATCGGGTGCCAGCGCCCGACCTGTCGGCGGGCGTACTGGCAGCCCGGGCCGGCGCGCATGCCATGACCGATGTGTCCGACGGTCTCGTCGAAGAGCTCCAGACCATGGCTCAGGCGTCGAAAGTCTCTCTCGCGGTAGACGTCACGCGGATACCGAGAACACCGGCGACGACGCTCGCGGCGGCCGAACTCGGCGAGGACGACGACCTCTGGGCTCTCACCGGGGGCGAAGACCACCAGCTGCTGGCCGCGTTCGCGCCCGCGGATGTGCCTGCGGGGTGGAGCGTTATCGGCGATGTCAGCGAACCCACAGCTGACCGCGACCCGGTATCGGTCGCAGGTGTCAGCGCCGGTGACCTGCGCGGATGGCAGTCCTTCTGACACCAGTAGGTGGTGCCGATCACCGCGGTGATTAGATCGGGCCATGGCGATTTACGCACTCGACGATCGTGAGCCGGTTCTCGGTAAGGACGTCTACGTCCATCCCGACGCGACAGTGATCGGTGCCGTGACCCTGGCTGACGGAGCGTCGGTGTGGCCGGGAGCAGTGCTGCGGGGCGACTACGGGACCATCACCATCGGTGCACGGACGAACATCCAGGACGGGACAGTCATCCACTGCACACCGATCGATCCGACGGTCATCGGTGCCGGGTGCGTCGTCGGACACAATGCACACATCGAGGGTTCGACGATCGGCGACAACTGTCTGATCGCTTCGGGATCGGTCGTGCTCAACGGTTCGACTATCGGCGAGGGGGCCGTCGTCGGTGCGGGAGCCGTTGTGCCGTTCAAGTTCTCGGTTCCCGCACGCGCCATGGCACTCGGGGTACCCGCTCGTATCCGCGAGGGTTTCGAGGTGCCGGTCGACCACGTCGACATGAATGTCGAGATGTACTACCAGAATTCGCTGTACTACCGATCGAATCTCAGGAGACTCGACTGATCATGACCCCACAACCGTTGAGCGAACTCATCGATCCCGGCTGGGCTCAGGCACTCGCGCCGGTCGAAGACGTCATCACGCAGATGGGGCAGTTTCTTCGCGAGGAGAACGCCGCCGGACGCGGTTATCTCCCTGCCGGGCGCAACGTGTTGCGGGCGTTCATGCAACCGTTCGACGACGTCCGCGTGCTCATCGTCGGCCAGGATCCGTACCCGACACCCGGGCACGCCGTGGGGTTGAGTTTCTCGGTCGCGGAGGATGTCTCACCGATTCCGCGCTCGCTGGCCAACATCTACACCGAGTACTGCGCCGACCTCGGATACCCGAAGCCGGCCAACGGGGATCTGACACCGTGGGCCGAGGAGGGCGTGCTGTTGCTCAACAGGGTGCTCACCGTCGCTCCGGGGCAGCCCGCGTCGCATCGTCGTAAGGGCTGGGAGGCGGTGACCGAGTGTGCGATCAAGGCGCTCGTGTCGCGCGACGAACCTCTCGTGGCGATCCTGTGGGGGCGTGACGCGGCCGATCTGCAGCAGTGGATGCCCGATGTTCCGGCGATCGTCTCACCGCACCCCTCGCCGCTGTCGGCGAGCAAGGGATTCTTCGGCTCACGTCCGTTCAGCCGCGCCAACACCGAGCTCGAAGACCTCGGGGGTGAGCCGGTCGACTGGCGGCTGCCCTCCTGAACAGGCTGCGACGCCGGTGTTGACTTCTCGTCAGCGGACGAACCGTCTGGCATCGACGTCGGTACGCTCCTGCCAGCCGACCCGCTCGAGTTCAGGGGTGTCGTCGTTCTCCGCGGGGTATCCCAGGCAGAGGTATGCGGTCAGTCGCCAGGTGTCCGGCACCTCGAGATCGGTTGCGACGGTGGGTCCGTCGAGGATCGACACCCATCCGACCCCGACGCCGCGCGCCCGTGCGGCCAGCCACAGCGTCGCAACCGCGGTCACCGTCGAGTAGTCGAGCGTCTCCGGCATGGTCCGGTTCCCGAGACCGTGCCCCTGCGTGCCGGCGTGATCGGTGAACACCGCGAGCTGGACCGGTGCGTCGTCGAGGCCGGAGAGTTTCAGCGACGCATACATCTGCGCCCGTTCGCCGACGTATCCCCGCAGCGCCTCGGTGTTGCACGCGACAAAGTCACGTCGCACTCGGGCACGAGCCTCGGGCGAGTCGACGCGGACCCACCGCCACGGTTGGCTGTTGCCGACCGAGGGTGCGAGTTCGGCGCGAGCCAGTAGTTCGTCGAGCAGCCCCGGAGCGAGCGGGTCGGTCCGGAAGTGTCGGACGTCGCGACGCCAGATCAGCAACTCGTCGAGATCGGCCGCGAAGGCGGCATCGAAGGTCGTCACCGATTCCGTGCCGCCGCGTAGTCGGGGGTGCGCTTGTCGACGAATGCGTCGACCCCTTCGATCCCTTCGGGGGTTCCGCTGTTGGTCGAGATCGCGTGCGCCTCGGCGGCGAGTTGGTCGCGGAGCCCGGCGGTTGCCGAGCCGGTCAGCAGTGCCCGCGCCGCCGCCAATCCGGCCCGTGGGCCTGCTGCGAGCGTCCGAGCGATGTCGGCTGCCGTGTCGTCGATCTCGGCGTCGTCGACGAGGCGCGAGAGGATTCCCCAGCTGTACGCCTCATCAGCGGAGATGACCCTGTCGGTGAGGATGATCTCCCGCGCGCGGGCCGCGCCGACGATGCGCGGGAGGGTCCATGTCATGCCCCCGTCAGGGGACAGGCCGATCCCGGTGTAGGCGGGACGCAGATTGGTCGAGGGGCCGCCGATCGCGACATCGGCGTGCAAGACGATGCTCAGTCCGGCTCCTGCAGCCCACCCGCGCACACCGGCGACCACCGGGCGGTCGGCGTCGAGCAGCGCGGTGACGAAGTCGTGGAACGTGTCGGCGAGCGCGCGGATGAACGTGGGGCGGTGCTGCGCGGAGGCGAAGTCGCGGACGTTGCCGCCCGCACAGAAGTTGCGGCCCGCCCCGAGTAGCAGGATTGCGCCGACTTCACGTTCGCCGCGCGCGACTTCGCGCAGCGCGGCGGTTGCTGCTCTGAGCGCAGGGTCGTCGAGTGCCGATCCCTTCCCGGGGTCGGCGAGACGTAGGACGAGGACCTCGCCGTCCTGTGTCACGGCAGCATCGGCGGGGGAGGTTGTGGTCGAAGTCATTCCGACACCCTAACCCGCAGATACAGACAACCCGACCCCGGGGCCGAGCGTTCGCTCGGTCGGGATCGGGTTGAGAGTTCTCGCGATCAGGCGAGAGTGGTCTTGCCGGCCTTCAGGCAGGAGGTGCAGACGTTCTTACGCTTGCGGTTGCCCGGGGCCACCTCGACGCGCACGGACTGGATGTTGGGATTCCAGCGGCGGTTGGTACGGCGGTGCGAGTGCGAAACGGACTTGCCGAAGCCCGGACCCTTGCCGCAGACGTCACAGACGGCAGCCATTGTCGAACTCCCTTGGTAGATGGAATGGTCTTTGCGGTTACGCCGGCTCACTGCTCGTGAACGACGAATCGGCATCTGCGCGGATCGACATCCAGGGCGGCGGCAAGGCAACCCTGCAAGGATAACCGTCCGGACACGTCACCACCAAATCACGCGGACCGATGGCGTATGGACGTCGTGTACGGCCGGTATGTGTCGCGCTGCCGTTCACCGTCGACGACGCCGTGTCGGGTGCTCCGAGTAATCTCTCACACATCCGTTCCCTGGCGTTGGTGGTAGGTCACGTGGTGGGCGTCGTTGAAGGTGGTGGGCATCGTTGAAGGAGGACTCATGTCGACCGACGGTGGACTCGTTCGCGTGATGAACCCGCAGGTTCTGCGTGACTGGGCGCAGGAGTGCGTTCTCCGCCTCGATGCTCTGCGTGGGGAGATCAACGACCTCAACGTCTTCCCGATCCCCGATTCGGACACCGGCAGCAACATGCTGTTCACGATGCGCTCTGCCGCCGACGCCGCGGACGCACTGCCCGCCGACGCCGACGTGACGGCTGTGACCCGTGCAATGGCCGAGGGGGCTGTGGCGAATGCGCGCGGCAACTCCGGGATCATCCTGTCGCAGGTTCTCGTCGGCCTCGCCGATGCCGTGGAGATCGCGGCGCCCGACGGTCTGCTCACCTTCTCCCAACTCGCGGTGTCGGGTCTGCGCCTCGGCTCTCTGGCCGCGACGCGCGCGGTCAGCGATCCGCGGGAGGGGACGGTGCTCACCCTGATCGCCATCGCTGCGCAGTCGGCCGCCCAACACGCAGACGAGACGGCTGCCGATCAGGCACGCGCCATCGCCGATGACGTGGCCGACGGTCTGGAGCGCACTCCCGAACAGCTACCCGAGCTCGCATCGGCGGGGGTGGTCGACGCCGGTGGTCGTGGATTTCTCGCCGTACTCGACGCGATGGTCGGAGTACTCACCGGTGTGACGCAACGACGTCGTCACTACCGGGGCATCCTCACCGGCGGAGGGCAGCCGGGCCATCCCGTCGACGAGACATGCAACGGTCCCGGCGACATGGACTTCGAGGTGATGTACCTCCTCACCGGGGCGCCGGGAGAGAGCATCGCGACCCTCCGAGCCCAGCTCGACGAACTCGGCGACGCCGTCGTGATCGTCGGCGACAGTTCATCGTCGGCCGAGCGATTCTCGGTGCATGTACACACCGACGACCCGGGAGCTGCCGTCGAGGCGGCGATCGGACTCGGAAGCGTGTCCGACATTCGTATCTCCTGTTTTGCTCTCGACTCGATTCGCGCCCAAGCCAATTCGATGGAGCCGCCCCCGCGGCACCGTCGGGCAGTCGTCGCCGTCGTATGCGGCGACGGCGCCGCCGAGCTCTTCTCCGAGGCAGGGGCAGCGGTGGTGCGTGCCGACGGCGGCGTGACCCCCGAGGCGCTCGCCGAAGCGATCCGCGCGACGGATTCGGCGCACGTGGTGGTCATGGCCAATGGGTCGTTGACCTCTCAGGACCTGGTCAGTGTCGCCGCAGAGGTCCGGTCGTCGCAGCGGTCGGTTGTCTCGCTGCCGACATCGTCGATGGCGCAGTGTCTTGCGGCCCTCGCGGTTCACGATCCCTCCGAGTCCGCCGATGCCGACGCCTACGCGATGGCGGAGGCCGCTGCAGGCGCGCGCTGGGGTTCGTTGTTGCTCGCAGACGAGCGGATGATCACTCTCGCCGGGACGTGCGATGTCGGGGATGTGTTGGGGCTGATCGGCTCCGATGTTCTGGTCATCGCTCCGGAGCAGACGGCGGCCCTTGTATCGCTCGTCGACCTCATGCTGGCGACCGGTGGTGAAATGGTCACCGTTCTCGCGGGATCGGGCGTCGATCGGGACGCGTTGTCGGCGCTTGAGGCGCAGATCCGACGGGCATATCCCGGCGTTGAACTGTCCGTGTACGACACGGGCCAGAACGACGATCTCATGCAGGTGGGTATCGAATAGTGGTTCGTGCCTCCGACTCGCTGTCCGATGTATTCGCCCCTGCTCGCGCCGCGAGCCTCGCATCGCTGGGCCTCGCGACCGTCGGAGAACTGTTGCGCTACGCGCCGCGCCGCTATCTCACCCACGGCCAGTCGTCGGAGGAGCAGGACCTCACCGAGGGGGAGTGGGTGACCGTCGTCGGGCGCATCACCCGCGCCGACCTGATCCGCATGAAGAAGCGAAACGGCCAGTTCCTGAAAGTGACCGTCGACGACGGCAACCGCTCGTACGAGGTCAGCTTCTTCAACCCGCGTTTCATCAAGAACGCGCTCAAGCCCGGCACCAGGCTCATGGTGGCCGGGACCGTGAAGTTCTTCCGCAACCAGCCGCAACTGTCCCATCCCGAATGGATGGTGCTGCCCGACGGAGATGTCGAGGTCGACCGCGTCGTGGGATCGGCGATGCTCGCCGAGATGTATGCGGCAGAGGCTGAGATCACCGGTGAGCAGCGGCGCGCGGGTGCGCTCTCGGCCGACCTCACAGCGGCTTTCGAACGAGCGATCGTGCCGCTCTACCCGGCGAATCGCGAGATCCAGACGTGGGACATCTGGGCAGCGGTCCGTGAGGTCCTCGACGACGTCGACACTTTCGTCGACCCCCTATCGGCAGACGAACGTGAACGCCGCGGACTGATGTCGCTCGACGAGGCGATCAGGACTATCCATCTGCCCGACTCCGCTGCGAACATCACGGCCGCGAACGAGCGCCTGAAGTTCGACGAGGCCCTTGCGATCCAGACGGTGCTCGCCCAGCGTCGTCTGGCCGGGCGCGCGGAATCCGCGCCCGCGTGTCCGCATGTCCCCGGAGGCCTGGAAGATCGGCTGTTGCAACGACTTCCGTTCACTCTCACCGACGGCCAGCAACTCGTGATCGCCGAGATCGCCGAGGATCTCGGACGTCCGACCCCGATGAGCAGACTCCTGCAGGGCGAGGTGGGCTCGGGCAAGACTCTCGTGTCGTTGCTCGCGATGCTGCGCGTTGTCGACAACGGCCATCAGTGTGTCATCCTCGCGCCCACGGAAGTTCTTGCCGCGCAGCATCTTCGAACAATCACCTCGATGCTCGGC
The DNA here is from genome assembly GCF_000332975.1 of Gordonia aichiensis NBRC 108223. Classification (GTDB taxonomy): domain Bacteria; phylum Actinomycetota; class Actinomycetes; order Mycobacteriales; family Mycobacteriaceae; genus Gordonia; species Gordonia aichiensis. The sequence goes on from NZ_BANR01000058.1 coordinate 13,697, forward strand.
GATCTGGGTACCGCCGGCGAACTCGGCGCAGCCGACGGCGCGACCAGCGTGGTGTTGCTGACCGGTTCGATGAAGACCAAGGGCAAACGCGAGACGTTGCTCGACGTCGTGACCGGACAGGCGGGAATCGTCGTCGGGACCCACGCGCTGCTCGAGGAGAAGGTCGAGTTCTTCGATCTGGGCATGGTCGTCGTCGACGAGCAGCACCGCTTCGGTGTCGAGCAACGGGATGTGTTGCGCGGTCGTGGTCGCGACCACCTCATGCCGCACTTTCTGGTGATGACCGCGACGCCCATCCCGCGGACGGTGGCGATGACCGCGTTCGGCGACCTCGACACCTCGGTGCTCACCGAACTCCCCAGGGGGCGTCAGCCGATCACGACCACCGTGGTGCCGACGGCGAAACCGCAGTGGGTCGAACGCACGTGGATTCGGGCCGCAGAGGAGATCGACGCCGGTCGCCAGGTCTACATCGTGTGTTCGCGTATCGGCGACGTCGAGCCCTCCACGCCCAAGCGAGGGGGAGGCAAGCGCAGCGCCGACGATGAGGCCGACGCGCAGCAGCAGACGACGTCGGTGCTCGAACTGTACGACGAACTGCTCGTCGGTCCGCTGGGGCGTCATCGGATCGCGGTGCTGCACGGGAGGCTACCCGCCGACGAGAAGAACGAGGTGATGGACGCGTTCGGCCGTGGCGAGATCGACGCGATCGTGTCGACCACGGTGATCGAGGTCGGTGTGGACGTGCCCAACGCGTCGATGATGATCATCGTCGACGCCGAGCGGTTCGGTGTGAGTCAGCTGCACCAGCTCCGCGGGCGCGTCGGTCGCGGCGGGCATCCCGGCCTGTGCCTGTTGATGACCTCGACGAAGCCCGTGTCGCAGGCGATGGCACGTCTGCGTGCCGTCGAGGCCTCGACCGACGGTTTCGAGCTCGCTCGCGTCGACCTGGTGCAGCGGCGTGAGGGGGATCTGCTCGGCTCACTGCAGTCCGGTGGGGTCTCGTCACTGCGTCATCTCTCGCTGCTCGACGACGCCGACGTGATCGCCGATGCCCGCGAACTGGCTGAATCGGTGGTGGCGACCGATCTCCCGCTGGCCGAGCACCGGCCGCTGGCCGACCTCGTCGACGCGATCCTCGTGCCCAACAAGGTGCGCTACCTCGACAAGTCCTGACCGGGCTCGGCTGCGCGCCCCCGGGACCCGCCAAACGCCGCCCGAACCCGCAGACGCCGCTGGTGTACCGGCCGCGTTCGCCAGATCGAGCCGCGTCTGCGATGCCCCGCCAGAGGGGAACCGCCGATGGCCGCGCGGCGTCGAAGTTGGCGTGAATCCTGTCATCGCGGTGCCGCTGTACCGACTACGAATGCGCTATCGGCACGCCCGGCGCGAGGCGCAGTGGCCTGCGCGTCGGTGGGCCGTCACCGCGGGGTGCGTGCTGACCGCCGTCGTCGTGGCGGTCGGGGTGTACCGCGACGTGCCACGCACCCGGCCGGGACAGTGGCATACGGAGGCGCAACAGGCACTGCGCGGGCTCGCTGCGGTCGAGGTCGTTGGGTCGCGCGTTTCCCGGGGCGATTACGATCGGTCGGCGTTCGGGTCGTCGTGGACCGATGATGCGAATGTCTTGGGGAGCGGGAACGGTTGCGACACAAGGAATGACATCCTTGCCCGCGATCTCGAGGACGTGCGCGTCGGTCCGGTGACCTCGTGTCCGCGCGCGGTGGTCGGTGGCGAACTCCGCAGCCCGTACACCGGAAAGACGGTGGTGTTCCGACGCGATCGCAATGCGACTGCCGTGCAGATCGATCACATCGTGCCGCTGGCGTTCGCGTGGGACATGGGCGCCTTCGGGTGGCCTGCACGACGTCGTGTCGATCTGGCCAATGACCCGGCCAATCTGGTCGCCGTCGACGCCGCGTCAAATCAGGAGAAGAGCGACAGCGAGCCTGGCCGATGGCTGCCGCCCGATCACGGATTCCACTGCCAGTACGCGATCGAGTTCGTCGTGGTGACCAGCACATACGGTCTCGCTGTCGATGCCGCGTCGCGCAGTGTGCTCGCGGGGATACTCGGGCGCTGTTGAACTGTGGGGCACAGCACCGAGACGATGTGCGAGGTTGTCGGGTGGGCGATCTTGGGTCGGTACCGCGCCCCGACGTACTCTGGACACGTTGTCCGTCGGCAGACGTCGCAGCATGCAGCCGTCTGCCGGGACCGCGACAATCAGTGAACGCGACAACCCGTGAACGCGAAACCGAGGAATTGATGAGCGCACCCACCGTGGCCGGAACCGAGGCGACCGAGAGCGGTTCCGCGGCCACCGAATCGCAGGCGGCTTCCGGGCTCGCCATCGAAGAGATCGTGCACGCGCAGGCCAGGGCGGCCCGCGTCGCCTCGCGGGCGCTCGCAGCGCTCACCACGACCGCCAAGAACGCCGCTCTTCGTGCCGCGGCCGATGCCGTCGACGCGAACACCGAGTCCATCCTGGCGGCCAACGCCGACGACGTCGCCCGCGCGGAGGAGGCCGGAACCGAGACGCACCTGATCGATCGGCTCCGTCTCACGACCGAGCGTGTCGCGGGCATTGCCGACGGACTGCGCCAGGTCGCGATGCTGCCCGACCCGATCGGCGAGATCGTTGCGGGCAAGACGCTGCCCAACGGTCTGAGACTGCGCCAGGTACGGGTGCCGCTCGGTGTGGTCGGCATCGTGTACGAGGCTCGCCCGAACGTGACCGTCGACGCCTTCGGTATCGCCTTCAAGTCCGGAAACGCTGTGCTGCTGCGCGGTTCGTCGTCGGCCGCGTCGTCGAACGCCGAACTCGTCCGGATTCTGCGGGAGGTGGTCGGCGATGCAGGCGTCCCCTCCGACGTCGTCTCGCTGCTGCCGAGTGACGATCGCTCGAGTGTCACCGCGTTGATCCGCGCACGCGGCCTCGTCGACGTCGTGATCCCACGCGGGGGTGCGGGTTTGATCAGCGCTATCGTCGCGAACGCGACGGTTCCGACCATCGAGACCGGGACCGGGAACTGCCACGTCTACGTGCATGCTCTCGCCGACGTCGACGTCGCCGCCCGCATCATCCTCAACGCCAAGACGCGGCGACCGAGCGTGTGCAATGCGGCCGAGACGGTGCTCATCGACAAGGCGATCGCTGCCGATGCGCTGCCCAAGATCCGGCAGGCGCTGCAGTCGCAGGGCGTCGTGATCCACGGCGACGAGCCGGGAATGGAGCCCGCCACGGAGTCCGACTGGTCCGAGGAGTACCTGTCCATGGACATCGCGATGAAGGTCGTCGACGGACTCGATGCCGCAGTCGCGCACATCGACACCTACGGCACGGGACATACCGAGGCCATCGTGACCACCGACCTCGCCGCTGCCGAAGAGTTCACCAACCGGGTGGACGCCGCCGCGGTGATGGTCAACGCGTCGACAGCATTCACCGACGGCGAGCAGTTCGGATTCGGTGCGGAGATAGGCATCTCGACGCAGAAGCTGCACGCACGCGGACCGATGGGCCTGCCCGAACTCACCTCCACCAAGTGGATCGTGTGGGGCGACGGACAGATCCGGCCCGCATGATGGCCGATCTCACCTCGACCCGGAACCCATCGGCAGCCGAAGCCGCTCCCATCGTCCCGTCGTTCTCGGCGGTGCCCGACGTCGTCGAGCGGTTGCGTGCCACCGGTTATCTCGCCGACGACGCGACCGCGACGTCGACCTTCCTCGCCGACCGGCTCGGCAAACCGCTTCTCGTGGAAGGCCCTGCGGGAGTGGGCAAGACGGAGTTGGCTCGCGCGGTCGCCGCAGCCACCGACGCCGAACTCGTGCGTCTGCAGTGCTACGAGGGCATCGACGAGGCGCGTGCACTCTACGAGTGGAACCACGCGAAGCAGATCCTGCACATCCAGGCCACGGGTACGCGTGACTGGGCCGAGGCGAAGACCGACATCTTCTCCGACGAGTTCCTGCTGCCGCGGCCCCTGCTGACAGCGATTTCGCGCACCGATCCGACGGTGCTGCTGATCGACGAGGTCGACAAGGCCGATGTCGACGTCGAGGGTCTACTGCTCGAGGTGCTGAGCGACTTCGCGGTGACGATCCCGGAGATGGGGACCGTCGTGGCATCGCGTCGGCCGATCGTGATCTTGACGTCGAACGCCATGCGTGAGCTGTCCGAGGCGCTCAAACGGCGCTGTCTCTACCTCTACATCGACTTCCCCGATGCCGCACGGGAGAAGGAGATCCTGGCGTCGCGGGTGCCGAACCTCCCGGACGCGCTCGCCGCCGAGCTCGTTCGCATCGTCGGTGTGCTGCGCACCCTCGACATCCGAAAGAAGCCGTCAGTGGCGGAGACCATCGATTGGGCCAACACTCTGCTCGCGCTCGGTGCGGGTGAGGAGCGTTCGAAGGGCGGTCGCCTCGACGATGGCCTCATCGCACGCACCCTCGGTGTGGTCCTCAAACACCGCCCCGATCTGAAAGTGGCCGTCAAAGAACTCAAGCTGGGCTGATGTCACGGGCCGATCGGGGCAACGATGCCGCCACGATGCCGTCAGTGCCACTTGTCGCGCATCTCACCGACTTCGTCGACGCGCTGCGACGACGGGGAATAGCGGTCGGCCCGTCGGCACTCATCGATGCCGCGCGCGCCATGGAAGTCCTCGACCTCCTCGATCGCAGCAGTCTGCGCGAAGGGCTCGCGGCAACGCTCGTCGATGACCACATGCACCGCCCCGCGTTCGATCGGCTCTTCGACCTCTGGTTCCCTGTGGCGATCGGAGCGCGCACTGCGGGCGACGAACTGCCCCGAACAGAATCCGGCGAGGTCGACGTGGCCGGGGTACGCGAGATGCTCGCCGATCTTCTCGCCGACGAATCGGCAGAAGCCGACGGTCGGTTGTCACGGGCGGTGGCCCAGGTGGTCGACGAGATGGGGCGCTATCAATCCAGTCGCGGAGAGGCATACTCCGCGTATCAAGCGCTCTCGAGTGTGGATCCGCAGACGCTGATCGCGCGGATCGCGGCGGCGATGGCAGGCGGGTCGGGCGACGACCTCAGTGTGGGCGACGATCCGACCCATCGGCGAGCGGCTCGTGAACGGATCAACCGTCTGCGCACCGCGATCGAGGTGGAGACTCAGCGGCGAATGGCCGACCGCAACGGACGCGACAAGGTCAGCGACTACGCCGTCCCGACGCTGCCGGAGAACATCAACTTCCTGGCGGCGGGAAAGAAGGATCTCACCGAGATCCGCCGAACCGTGGCACCGCTGGCACGATTGTTGGCCTCACGATTGGAGATTCGACGACGCCGCGCTCATCGGGGGGCTGTCGACGTGCGGGCGACGCTTCGCGCATCGATGTCGACGGGCGGCGTGCCGATCGAGCTCAAGACCCGCAAGCCCCGCCCCGGCCGGCCCGAACTGGTGATCATCTGCGACGTATCAGGATCGGTTTCCGGCTTCTCCCAGTTCACCCTGCAACTCGTGTACGCCCTGCGGCAGCAGTTCGCCAAGGTGCGGGTGTTCGCATTCGTCGACACCGTCGACGACGTGACCGAGTACTTCGACGACGACGAGGGGTTCGGCGGCACCGATATCGGCGCGGCAATGCATCGCATGCTGACGCAGGCGCGGCTGATCACGCGCGACGGCCACTCCGACTACGGACACATGCTCCGCGGATTCGTCGACACCTATGCCGACACATTGACCCATCGGGGAGCCCTGCTCATCCTCGGCGATGCGCGCAACAATTATCACGACGCTGCCGAGGACTCCCTGCGTGAGCTGGTCGACCGCGCCCGCCACGCCTATTGGCTCAACCCGGAGGCCCACAACGAGTGGGGGACCGGCGATTCGGCCGCCGACGAGTACGCGGAGATCATCGACATGTTCGAGTGCCGGAACGCCACGCAACTGTCCGCGGTCATCGCCGACCTGCTGCCCGTGTGACTGCTCGCGTAAACTCACCGCTCATGGCACATGACCGTCCGCGTGCGCGCCGGATCGGTGTGATGGGCGGAACGTTCGATCCCATCCACAACGGGCACCTCGTGGCGGCCAGTGAGGTCGCCGCCCGCTTCTCGCTCGACGAGGTGATCTTCGTCCCGACCGGCCGACCGTGGCAGAAGCTGACCGGCGACGGCGATCAGGTTCCCGACCGAACGAAGCAGGTCAGTCCGCCCGAGGACCGCTACCTCATGACGGTGATCGCGACGGCGTCGAATCCGCAGTTCAGCGTGAGCCGTGTCGACATCGACCGCGCAGGCTTCACCTACACGGTCGACACGCTGCGCGATCTGCGCGCGACACTTCCCGATGCCGACCTGTACTTCATCACCGGGGCTGACGCCTTGGAGTCGATCCTGTCGTGGCAGGACTGGGAGGAACTGTTCGAGCTCGCCACCTTTGTCGGGGTGAGTCGTCCCGGCTATGAGCTCAACGCCAGCCATCTGGCCACGCATCTGAGGAATCTGCCACCGGATACGCTGCACCTGATGGAGATACCCGCATTGGCGATCTCCTCCACGGACTGTCGGGCGCGCGCGGCAACGGGACGGCCGGTCTGGTACCTCGTACCCGACGGCGTCGTCCAGTACATCGCCAAGCGCAGGCTCTATCGGCGTCCCCGGGTGAACTCGCCCGGGGTGTCGGCACCGCTCAAACGCGAGGACGACGACTCGGCCGGACGCGCCGCCAGCCCACCGGGTGCAGACAGCCCGCCACGTGCAGACACCACAACACACCCGGTGGACGACCACCGGTCGAAAGGACGAACGTGACAGCAGCAGCTGAGTCATTGGCCATGGCGAAGGTGGCAGTCGCTGCCGCGCAGGACAAGGTCGCCACCGACGTCACGGTGATCGACGTGTCCGAGCAGCTCGTCATCACCGACCTGTTCGTGATCGCGTCCGCCGACAACGAACGCCAGGTCAACGCCGTGACCGACGAGATCGAGGACAAGATGCGCGAGGCGGGCTTCAAGCCCGTCCGCCGTGAAGGTACCCGTGAGGGGCGGTGGGCGCTGCTCGATTACGTCGACATCGTCGTGCATGTGCAGCACGCGGATGAACGCGCCTACTACGCGCTCGATCGTCTGTGGCAGGACTGCCCCGTCGTCGATCTGGAGAGCGACGCGTGAGCGGAGCGCCTGACGATCACGACACCTCCGTCGAGCGACTCACCCCGGTGGTGCGTCGACTCATCCTGCTGCGACATGGACAGACCGAGTACAACGCGACCAGTCGGATGCAGGGGCAACTCGACACCGATCTCTCCGATCTCGGTGTCCGGCAAGCCAAGTCGGCCGCGGCAGCACTCGCTGAACGGAATCCTTTGCTCATCCGGTCGTCGGATCTGCGGCGCGCACACGACACAGCGCAGGCGCTCGCGGTACTGACCGACCTTCCGGTGCAGACCGACAAGCGGTTACGCGAGACCCACCTCGGAGAATGGCAGGGCATGACCCATCACGAGGTCGACGACGTCATGCCCGGTGCGCGAATCCTGTGGCGTGACGATGCCACGTGGCGTCCGCCAAGTGGCGAGAGCCGCGTCGATGTCGCAGCCCGCGCGGTGCCCGTCGTCGACGAACTGCTCGCGAGCGTCGACGAGTGGGGTAGCGGCGACGCACCGGAGGCCCCTGTCGTCCTCGTGGCCCACGGTGGGGTGATCGCAGCGATGACAGCAGCACTCCTCGACCTCCCCGTGGCCAACTGGCCGGTGTTCGGTGGTCTCGCCAACACGAGTTGGGTACAACTGTCCGGGCACGGACTTCCCGACGAGAAGCCGCGCTGGCGTCTGGACGTATGGAATGCGTCCGCAGAGGTTGCCGACGCCGGGGTGCAGTGAGCGGCACGACGCCGGCGAGCGCGTCCGACGACTGCCTGCTTGTCCTGTCCGATTCTCTGGCGTACTTCGGTCCGCAGGGTGGACTGCCAGCCGACGACGCGCGAATCTGGCCCAATATCGTCGGAGCACAGTGCGGTCTGCCCGTGCGGTTGTTCGGGAGAATCGGCTGGACGAGCCGAGACGTGTGGTGGGCGATGACCCAGGACCCGAACATCTGGGCAGCCGTCCCGCACGCACGTGCGGTGATCCTGGCGTTCGGCGGGATGGACTCGCTGCCGTCGCCGCTGCCGACCGCACTGCGTGAGCAGATCAGATATGTGCGACCGGGACGCCTACGGCAACTCGTCCGGTCCGCCTACCATTGGGTGCAGCCGCGGGCATCGAAGATAGGTTGGCCCGTTGCGCTGCCTCCGGCCGTGACCGTCGAGTATCTCGACAAGATCCTCGACGCGCTGACGCAGTTGCGTCCCGACCTGCCGATCGTCGTGTGTCTGCCGTCAACACATCGGAGTCCCTATTACGGCTACGTGCACACCGGTCGCGTGCCGACGACCGCGGCTATGCGCGCCTGGTGTGAGCGCAACGCACTCGCATACGCCGACTTCTATCCGCCGACCCGCGACGCCTACGACGATCCCGCTGATGAGATGAACCCCGACGGCATCCATTGGGGTTTCCGATGTCATCGGGCCGTTGCGGACGTGGTGGTGCAGCCGGTTCTGAGCGCGCTCGACGGTCCGGCTGTCCGGAGCTCGAAGCGAACCGGCTAACGTAGGACGCGTGCCTGTCGTCGTCGTCACAGATTCCTCAGCACGGCTGCCCGCTGCCGTCGCCGACAGCTACGACATCATCCAGGTTCCGCTGCACCTGACCCTCGACGGCACCGACTACCTCGAGGACGACGAGAACGTCCCCGCCGACATCGTGTCGACGCCCGGCGTGACCACGGCGGGTGCCACCCCGCACGATCTCGTGCAGGCGTACGGCGAAGCCATCGAGCGCAGCGAAGGTGACGGCGTCGTCGCGGTCCACATGTCCCGAAAGCTGTCGGGCACCTGGAGTGCAGGCCGGCTGGCCGCGGAGGACTATTCAGGCCAGGTCCGCGTGGTCGATTCGCGGTCGGTCGGGTTGGCCGTGGGGTTCGTCGCGATCGCCGCGGCTCAGGCAGCCAGGGACGGGGCCGATCGGGACCGTGCCTACGAAGCAGCCATTCGCCAGGCCGCGACTGTCGAATCACTGCTCTGCGTACAGAATCTGGACAATCTCCGTAACAGCGGACGCATCAGCGCCGCAAGCAAGATGCTCGGCTCCGCGCTGTCGATCAAACCGATCCTGCACGTCGTCGACGGCACACTGACACTGCGCGAACGGACGCGCACCTTCTCCAAGGCGCTTGACAAGATGTCCGAAGCGGCCATCGACTATGCCGATGGCCGCCCGGTGACGCTCGGTGTGCAACATTGCCAAGCTCCTGCTGCCGCAGCCGATCTCGTCGTTCGGCTGCGCGAGAATCTGCGCAGCGTGACGTCGAGTATCACCGTGGATCTGGGCCCAGTGCTGGGCTGTCACGTCGGTCCCGGCGCCGTCGGCGTGGTCATCGGTACCCAACTCGACCCCATCACCAGAGGATCGTCAGCCGGCTGACGAGCGGGCCCGGGTTGTCCACACTCTGATCCGGCTCCACAGATCCGCGGCTGCACACGCATCGACTTCTCGACCGGGGGACCTCCCCACCTACGGTCGGAAGCCATGAGCGACAAACCAATCCGGATGGCGCGCGGGTCCGCGATGCCAGGCGGCATCGGACGAGGTTCGGTTCGCGGACCAACGGTGGCGCGATCTGCGCTCGATCGACTGGCGCCGACAACGTCTGTTCCCGCTCACGTCGATGAGGAGAGTGGTGCCGCGAGCGGGCGCCAGTCGGACGATTCGGTGCGGGATGACTGGGGAATCGCCACGACACCGGGATGGCTTGCCCCTGGTGCTGAGCGGCAACATCGGGGGCGGAACGGGGTTGGATCCGACCCCGGCGGATTCGATCCCGACCACCGCGAGCACGCGTATCCGTTCGCCGATTACGACGACGCGCCGGAGGACGTCGGTATCGACGAGGACGAGGAGAACCGTCCGCGTTACCGATTCGCGGTCGCGCCCGCCGGCGCGATCGCTCTGATCCTGGTGGGGGTGATCGCGTGCGTAGTGGCCGGTTTCGGACTCTTTCGCAGCGACGACGTCGTGCCGACCGTAGCCTTTCCCGCATCCGCCGGGCCGTCGTCTGCGACCGGTTCCGGTGGCGTCGACAGGTCGGCGAGTGCGGCGCAGACGGGTACTCCTGGTGAGTCGACGGTTGTGCAGGCGCAGATGGTGGTGAGCGTGGTCGGATTGGTGCGCAAGCCCGGCCTCGTGCGGCTTGCGCCGCGATCACGGGTGGCCGATGCGCTCGCGCGCGCGGGCGGCCCGCGTCAGGGGGCAGACACGACGTCGTTGAATCTGGCCCAGGTCCTCAACGACGGAGACCAGGTTCTCGTCGGCTATGCGGGAAAGGATGGTCAATTATCGCTGCGTAGCGCGGTGGTGGCCGCGGGGAGCGGAGGGGGTGCACCGGTGGCATCGCCCGACTCCGGCACCACATCCGAGTCCGGCACTGACACAACAGGTTCGACCGGCTCCGGGGCTGCGACCGGCAAGGTTGACCTGAACAGCGCAACCGCGGAGCAACTCGACACGCTGCCGGGCGTCGGGCCGGTGACGGCCAAGTCCATCATCGAGTGGCGTGCCCAACACGGAAAGTTCACGTCGGTCGATCAACTCGGTGAGGTCGACGGTATCGGGCCGGCACGGCTGGCGAAGCTGCGTGATCTCGTGACCGTGGGTTGATGCGGCGTGGACTTCCGACTGGTCACCCCGGCACTCGTGGTGTGGTCGGTCACCCTGCTCGGGTTGCGCGGGCCGACGTGGTCGATGCCCGTTGTGCTGCTACTCGGCGTGACCATCTGCGCCGCAGGTCTTTTCGTGCGAAGACGGTGGTGTGTGAGTTGGCAGGTCATCGGTGTCGTGATTCTCGGAGCGGGGATGGCGGTCACGTGCGCATGCGCCCTCTGGCTACGTCTGGAGACGCGCGACACGCACCCGCTGTTCGGAATGTCGGGCAAGGCCACGGTCACGATGTCGATCCGCCATGACCCGCGCAACTTCGGTCCGGCCCAACGAGGTCAGGTGACGACACGGGTGACCGTGCTCGCGGTCGGGGAGCGGCGAGTTCATTCCGGTACCGCCGATGTCATCGCGCGCTCGTCGGGGTGGGCGGGGTTACTGCCCGGTCAGCGTCTGCGCGTATTGGTGAGCGTCCGCGCCCCGCGCGGCGGCGACCTGACGGTCGCGCGGCTGACCGCGTCGGGATCACCGACGCTGCTTGGGCGACCCCCGCCGCTGCAACGCGTAGCAGGCGTCGTGCGGGCGAGATTGCAGCAGAACTCGGCGGAGGCGCTCACCGGGGAATCGGCGGGATTGCTGCCGGGACTGGTGATCGGCGACGAGAGTTCGTTGTCGGAGACGGTGCGGAATGAGTTCAAGGCTGCGGGCCTCAGTCACTTGACCGCGGTGTCGGGGGCAAATTTCGCGTTGGTGTGTGGGGCGGCGATGGTCGCTATCAGGTTGGCGGGAGCGTCGCCGAGAGTCGCCGCCGTGTGCGGGATGGTTGTGATCGTCGGGTTCGTGATTCTGGTCAGGCCATCGCCGAGTGTCGTGCGGGCGGCGATGATGGGTGGTGTCGGGCTGCTCGCGTTGTTGTCGACGCGACGCGCTCGTGCGTTGCCTGCGCTCGGTGTGGCGGTGATCGGAGGTCTGCTCTGGTGGCCGGAGCTTGCGAGCTCGCCGGGTTTCGCGTTGTCGGTGGTCGCCACTGCTGGTTTGGTGCTTGTGGCGCCTGGTGTTCGAGACAGGCTGCGTGAGTGGAGAGTCCCGCCGGTCCTGGCTGAGGTTCTCGCCATTGCGATTGCTGCGCAGATCGTGACGGCACCGGTGATCGCGTTGATCAGCGGAATGTTCAATGTGGTGTCCGTGCTGGCGAATGTCGTCGTGGCGCCGGTTGTCGGCGTGATCAGTGTGATGGGGACGTTGGCTGCGCTGATCGGAATGGCGGGTGACGTTGGATCGGTATGTGCACAATTGTTACTGCGTGCGACTGCGCCGGAGCTGTGGTGGATGCTGGCCGTTGCCCGGTGGTTGGGCGGATTGAGATGGGCGGCAATCGATATCCCCGATGGGGTGCGCGGGATGGCACTGGTCATGGTGTGCACCGTTGGTGGTGTGACGTTGATCCGCTCGCGTGCGATCGGGTGCGTGGGACGCCGAGTGCGCGAGACGGGCGCCACACGACGAGTCATCGGTGCCCGGACGCGGTGTCGGGGACGTCTGGCACCATGAGTGGCGTGACCGACCGCCTGCATCTTCTCCTCGGAGACGACGATTTCCTCACCGGACGAGTGATATCTGGTGTGACGAGTGGTCTGTCGAAAGAAGTCGGTGCCGATATTCCGGTGACGCGGGTGCGCGCGGGCGACGTCAGTGAGCACGAACTTGCCGAACTACTCAGTCCGTCGCTGTTCGCCGAGGACCGCGTCGTCGTCGTCGAATCTGCAGCCGAGGCGGGTAAGGAGCCGGCGGCACTGATCGCCCAGGCGGCACGCGAACTGCCCGACGGCATCACACTGATGGTCATCCACTCCGGAGGCGGGCGCGCGAAGTCGATGCTCGGCGAGCTGCGCAAGGCCGGTGCCGTCGAACACGACTGTGCGGCGCCGCGGTGGCCGTCGGAGCGGATGAACTTTGTCCGCAAGGAGTTTCGCGAGTTGGGTGTCAAGGTGAGTGCCGACGTCGTCGAGCAGGTGGTCGAGGGAGTCGGTGCCGAGCTTCGCGAGCTCGCTGCCGCGTGTAGTCAGCTCGTCGCAGACACCGGCGGGAAGATCGATCGTGATGCGGTTCGGCTCTATTACCAGGGTCGCCCCGAGGTCACCGGCTTCGAGGTCGCCGACAAGGCAGTTACCGGCGATCGTTCCGGTGCGCTGGAGTCACTGGCCTGGGCGGTGCATCACGGCATACCCCGAGTTCTGCTCGCCGACGCGCTGGCCGAAGCAGTACATGCCATCGCCAGGGTGCGCGGCATCGGATCGATGGATCAGTACGCCGCAGCGTCGGAGCTGGGGATGCCGCCATCGCGCGTGAAGAAGGTGCAGTCGCAGGCGCGAGCCTGGGATTCGTCGTCGATCGCGCAGGCTGTCGTTGTGGTCGCCGGGCTCAACGGTGACGTGAAGGGGCAGGCCGCAGACGCCGACTACGCCCTGCTGCACGCAGTCGATGCCGTCGCCTCCCTGCGCCCCACCTCGCGTCGACGCTGACCGTCGCTGGGCAACGCAACTCACCCCGGCGACCGCGTGGAAGTCGCCGGGGTGAGTTCGCTCGTGTGGGACGACGGTCGGCGCTGCGACCCGCTATGTGGCCGGGGCGCGCTCGGACTCGTCGACTCCGGCGCATGCCGGAAGGGGTTACCTCAGAGCTTGTTGACGGCCACAGCGATGGCCGACTTCTTGTTGGCAGCCTGGTTGGCGTGGATGACGCCCTTGCTGGCTGCCTTGTCGAGCTTGCGGCTTGCCGACTGTCCGAGCTCAGCGGCCTTGTCCTTGTCGCCGGCGTCGACAGCTTCGCGGAAGCTGCGGATCGCGGTGCGCAGCGAGGACTTCACCGACTGGTTGCGCTGCCGACGGATCTCGTTGGTGCGGTTCCGCTTGACCTGGGACTTGATGTTTGCCACGCGTGTGTACCTATCAGTTGTTGTTGCTGGGTGTGTGTCTCTGAGCAGGTCAAACGAGCGGGCAGCCTCTGCCAACCGTCGACTCTGCGACAGCGGTCTACTTTACCAGCCGGAAACGGGGGTCCCAAATCCGTGGCGTCGGATGGCTGCGCCCGTTCCGGTATCGATCTCCTGTGAATCGGTGGGACGGCGCGCCGGGATACACCTGTTCGGGATGTCCGGATCTAGGCTCGACACATCATGTCAGTTGTCTATGTTCACGTCGGATTACCCAAGACGGGCACCACTCATCTCCAGGATCGCTTGTGGTGGAACCGCGACCTCGCTTTTCGCGACTCGGGTCTGCTCTACCCGGGCAACGAGATGGCCGATCACTTTCACGCCGCCACACACCTGCAGCCCGACAGATATCTCGACTGGGTCGATCCGGCGTGTGCCAACAGCTGGCCGACGATGGTCTCGCAGATGCGGGCATGGCCGGGGAAGTCGCTGGTGTCGCACGAGTTGTTTGCGACAGCGCGCGACGACCAGATCGAGTCTCTGGTGAACGATCTGTCGTTCGCCGATGAGGTCCACGTGATCGTGACCGTGCGCGACCTCGCCCGCCAGTTGCCGTCTGTGTGGCAGGAGAACGTCAAGAACCAGCGTCTGGCATCGTTCGACGACTTCGTGACGTCGGTGCGGCGGAACGCGCCACGTCGAACGGGATCGTGGGGCGGCGACATGGAGGAGGAGCCCTTCTGGGAATTCCAGGACTACGTGGGCATCCTCGGCCGGTGGGCGAAGTTCGTCGGACCCGACAGGGCTCATCTGGTCACCGTGGCCAGGCCGGGAACGGGCGCGTCGTCGTTGTGGGAGCGCTTCTTGTCCGTGCTCGACGTCGATCCGGCCCCCATGACCATCGACGTCCCGACCAACAACACGTCACTGTCGGCCGCACAGGCAGAGTTCCTGCGCCGTCTGAACTCACGCCTGCAACCCGACGACATCGACTGGGACAGATATGAGCGCGTGGTGAAGGGACACATCATTGCGAAGGTGCTCTTCGAGCAGAAGGGTGGTACTCCGCTTGGGCTCTCGACAGAGCAGCGCGCCTGGGTTGCCGACGAAGCGGAGGCCATGGTCGACGCCGTGCGAGCCGCCGGATACCCGGTGACCGGCGATCTCGGCGATCTCGCGGTGGATAGGACGGCGGGCGACGACTCCCGACCTCCCACCGTGGACGAGATCCTCGACGCGTCGCTCGACGCGGTTGCGGGTGTCGCGAAGACAATGCCGTATCCGGAGTCGAGGGCTCGCATGCAGACGCGCGCAGCGAACGTCGTGCGTCGTGTCGGGCGACGAATGGTGTCGGTGCGGCGCAGGCTCGGCTAGCGGCCGAGGGCCTGTGGCCCCATTCGCCGATCGGTTGTACTGCACCGGCGGTGATGAGAGATGTGCGACGCGCCTGAGCAGACGTCATGCCGAGCGGCCTGAAGTGAGGCACCATGTGTGTCTATGAGTCCCGCGTCAACCGGAGCGCCAGCCAAGAAGGCAGCGCGCAAGTCCGCACCCTCGTCGTCGAAGTCCGCCAACGGAGCCAAGTCGGCCAACGGGAAGGGCTCCGACTCGGGACAGTCCGTCAAGGGCGGTAAGGCGAAGGTGGTTCGCGAGACAGCGCCGACCGACACCGGCATTTTCAAAGGCTATTCGAAGGGGCCTTACGGCAAGGCCTTTGACGAAATGTTCGACGCCGACGGCGAGGTGCGGCCAGCGTATCGGGGCATTTTCAAGGTCATGGCCGAATCCGATCGCGCCGACCTCGAAGCCCGGGTCGATGCACTCGGCCGTGCGTTCATCGACCAGGGCATCACATTCTCGCTGTCGGGCATGGAGCGGCCATTTCCGTTGGACGTTGTGCCGCGGGTCATTTCGGCATCCGAGTGGAACAAGCTCGAGGCGGGGATCACGCAGCGCGTCCAGGCGCTCGAACTCTTCCTCGACGATGTGTACGGCGAGCAGGAGATTCTCCGCGACGGCGTCCTGCCCAAGCGGCTGGTCCACTCCTGTGAGCACTTCCACCGCCAGGCCGCAAACATCCGTCCTCCCAACGGTGTTCGCATCCATGTGGCAGGCATCGACCTGATCCGTGATGCCAACGGTGACTTCCGGGTTCTCGAGGACAATCTGCGGTCGCCGTCGGGTGTGTCGTACGTGATGGAGAACCGTCGAACCATGGCGCGGGTGTTCCCGGACCTGTTCTCCACCCACAAGGTGCGCCCAGTCGCCGACTATCCGAGTCACCTGCTGCGCGCATTGCGCGCCTCGGCCGCGTTCAACGAGGCTGACCCGAACATCGTCGTGCTCACGCCGGGCGTCGCGAACTCGGCGTACTTCGAGCACTCGCTGCTCGCGCGGCTGATGGGCGTCGAACTCGTCGAAGGTCGCGACCTGTTCTGTCGCGACAACGTCGTGTACATGCGCACCACCGAGGGCGAGCAGCGCGTCGACGTGATCTATCGACGTATCGACGACGACTTCCTCGACCCCATGCAGTTCCGTCCCGATTCGATGCTCGGGGTGGCAGGTCTGCTCAACGCTGCGCGCGCAGGCAACGTCGTCATCTCGAGTGCAGTCGGTAACGGGGTGGGCGACGACAAGCTCATCTACACCTACGTGCCGGAAATCATCAACTACTACCTCGGTGAGAAGCCGATCATCGGCAACGTCGACACGCTGCGCTGCTGGCTACCCGAGGAGTGTGAGGAAGTGCTCGACCGGATCGATGAACTCGTCGTGAAACCGGTTGAAGGGTCGGGTGGGTACGGCATCGTCTTCGGGCCCGACGCCACCAAGGCCGAGTTGGACACATTGGCCCGCAAGGTCCGCAACGACCCTCGCGGATGGATTGCGCAGCCTGTTGTGCAGTTGTCGACGGTGCCCACAAAGGTGGGGGACTCGCTACGGCCTCGACATGTCGACCTCCGGCCGTTCGCGGTCAACGATGGCGAGAAGGTCTGGGTGCTGCCGGGCGGCCTGACCCGTGTAGCGCTACCGGAAGGTTCGCTGGTGGTTAATTCGAGCCAGGGCGGTGGATCGAAGGACACGTGGGTGCTCGCCAGCAGGGCAACTCAGAGCGAGCGTGAACTCGGTGGCGGCAAGGTCGTGACGTCCAGCGCAGCCAAGGCGGCACGGCCCGCGGAGAGCGCACCAGATCCTGTCTTCGAACAAACGCAACAACAACAGCAGGGCCTCGGCTCGTCGACGCAGACCCAGAGCATGCACGGGATGACGCAGAGTCAGGGCACGTCCATGACCCAGAGCACGGGCGGTGATCGCCGATGATGTTGGCCCGCAATGCCGAATCGCTGTACTGGATAGGCCGATATGTCGAACGTGCCGACGACATGGCACGTCTGCTCGACGTGGCGATCCACCAACTACTCGAGGACACGTCCGCAGACGTCGACGGTGCCGTCCGCATGGTCATCGCGGTTCTCGGCCTCGAGGTCCCCGACACCGACGAACCCCTCGATGTGTGGGCACTGACCGAGCACGTCGCCTACGCGAAGGGCTCTGCGGGGTCGGTCGTCGACCTCATTCGCGCTGCGCGGGAAAACGCCCGGGGTGCACGGGAAGTCACGTCGAGCGAGATGTGGGAGTGTCTGAACACGACCTACAACGGACTCGCCGAAGCGGAGCGTCGCGGGCGTCGATTGGGCCCTCATGAATTCCTCTCGTACGTCAAGAACCGGGCTGCGATGTTCGCGGGACTCGCCGATGCGACGATGAGCCATGACGACGGGTACCGCTACCTTCTTCTGGGTCGGTCCGTCGAGCGTGTCGACATGACCATCCGCATGCTCCTGTCACGCGCCAACGACACCATCAACTCGCCCGCGTGGGTGAATGTTCTAGTGTCTGCGGGGGCTCACGACACGTATCTGCGCACCTATCGTGGTCTCCTCGACGCGGAGAACATCGTGCAGTTCATGTTGTTGGACAGGCTGTTTCCGCGGTCGGTGTTCCACGCGCTGCGGGTCGCCGAGCAGAATCTCGCCGAGATTGAGAAGCGGCCCAGCCGCGTCGGCGAACAGGCCGAGGCGCTGTTGATACTCGGGCGGGCGCGTAGTTCGCTCGAGTTCCTCGAACCGGGACGGTTGCTCGAGGGGCTCCAGGAGCGGTTACTTGATTTGCAGGACACCTGCCGCGCGGTGAACGAAGCGGTCACCGCCCAGTATTTCCATGTGTCGCCGTATGTTTCATGGGCCGACGCCCGGGTCAGCGACGGTGAAGACCACTTCATCGAGGAGAGTGAACTGTGAGCTGGCGTCTGAGAGTTGTGCATTCGACGGGGTTCGCGTATCAGAGCCCGGTGACCTCATCGTTCAATGAGGCGCGACTGACTCCCCGAAGTGACACCCGGCAGAACGTGATCGTCAACCGAGTCGAGACTGTGCCCGCAACCCGTGCGTACCGCTACACCGATTATTGGGGTACCGCTGTCACGGCATTCGACCTCCACGCCCCGCATGAGGAGCTCGAAGTATCGGGTATGTCGGTGGTCGAGACCGAGGCGGGGGAGCGCCCGGGGCCGGACAAGGCGGTGACCTGGGAGGAATTACAGAGCGAGTATGTCGCCGACCGCTACGACGAAATGCTTTCGTTCACAACCTATGTGCCCAAGAACGGGCGGCTTGGAACGACGGCGCGGCGGATCGCGAAAGGACTCGAACCCGAAGCTGCCGTCGAAGCCATCTGTAAGTTCGTGCACGAGGAGATGGAGTACGTGCCCGGGACCACCGGTGTGCACAGCACCGCTGTCGACGCGTGGAATGAGCGCAAGGGAGTGTGCCAGGACTACGCACACGTCAGTCTCTCCATGCTCCGCAGTCTCGGTGTGCCGGCCAGGTACGTCTCCGGGTACCTGCATCCCAAACCCGACGCGAAGATCGACAAGACGGTCGAGGGGCAGAGCCACGCGTGGATCGAGGTGTGGACCGGTGGCTGGTGGGGCTACGACCCGACCAATGACACCCCGATAACCGAGCAGCACGTCTCGGTCGGTGTGGGGCGCGACTACTCCGATGTCTCGCCACTCAAGGGCATCTACACCGGAGGCAAGGCCACCGATCTCGACGTCGTCGTCGAGATCACCCGACTGGCCTGACGTGCACGAGTAGTGCCGTCGTCAGAACGGTGGTGGTCCGGCTGTGTCGTCGATGAGAGGCTTGTCGGTGTTGCGGGTGAGGCGTCGTTGGCGGTTGCGGTGTCGTTCGGCGCGGCGGCGGGCGTGCTTGTTCGCCGCGCGTGTTCGGTGGCGCGGTGAGGCCTGCGGTGGTGGGGTTGCTGGTGGTCGGGGTGGTGGGTCGCCGGTGGTTGGTGGGGTGAAGCGGAGTCGGCGGAGGCCGGGGAAGGTGTCTTCGAAGGTTTCGGCGTCACCGGGAATGACGAAGCCTTCCGGGGTGACGTATTCGGTAACCAGTCGGCCGGTGGCCGGGTCGCGGTACTGGTCATCGACCCAGTTGCCGAACGTTTTTTGGATGTGCCCGTACCGGCATTTCGTGTTGAGGTTCTCGTAACTGGTGGGCCCACCAGCATCCGGCGTGTGGTGGTCGTATTCGGCGACGTGATCGTTATCGGCGGTCCATGCCGAACGACTGCAGCCGGGATCGACACAGTAGCCGTCACGGCACCGCACCGCTTCATCGAGTGCGGTGGATGGCCGGTACGGGTCGACGCCGTGTGCGGGCAGGGTGAAGGTGCCGTCAGCGTTCTCAGGCGTGTTGATCGGAACGACCCGGTGGATCACCGCGTCCGGGCGGGCGGCGATATCCCGCACGTGTTCGGCGGAGATGATGCCGTACCCATCCATGAACCCCACCGGCACAGCCTCGGGCGACACGTCCGGGCGCGAACGCTCGACCCGCACCGTCCAGGTGCCCGGCCCATCGCCGCTCTCGGACTCACCGTCACCATCGACACCCTTGACCGTCTCTGCTTCACTCGCCACAGAATCCGCGCGACGAGCCCCGGACTCCGCGGTGCTGTCGGCGGGTTCGGCTGTACTGGAAAGTACTTCAGGTGCGCCGAGTGCGGCCTCGTTGCACACGACGTGGATGACGAACCGCGGATCAGCCGGCGGCACGGTGCCCGGTTCGGGAATCGCCGCCGTGCACTCGATGCTGCCGCAGGCGCATTCGAACCGTGAACCGCTCAAAAGCGCGAACATCGCATCCGAGGCGCGTTGCTGACGCGTCCGACCATCACCGTCACATACCGCGTCGGCCAGGCGTCGTACCGCAGCGACCGCTACTTGCACGTTCTCCGCCGACATCACCGCGGTGATCTCCCCAACCCCGTCACCACAGTTGTCGGTGAACACACCTCGTTTGTCCAACGCACGCTCGCGGCGTTCACGCACCGCATCCGGATCCTGGCGGAACACGATCCGATCAACCATGTCGCGCAGGCGCGGTCGTTTCCACGACCCGCGCCGTGTGCGCAGCGTGGTCGCGATCTGCTCATCCACTGCCGCCACCACCTCCGCAGCCGTGCCCGGCCCACGCACCAGGTCGGTGCGTGAGATCACCAGCCGCGCTTGGTCGATCGACACGATCCCCTCACGCAGACAGCCGAACACCTGCGGCAGATCATCACGCAACACGATCGCCTCGTCGATCATGCGTTCAGCCTGCGACCGCGATACCGCGAAGATTCCCGAAATGCGTGCTGCGGCATCGGCGAAACCATCCACGATCAGGCCATCACACTCGGCACGCTCGACGACCAGCCGGTCATAGAGGACCCCGATCGACTGATACCGCGCCCACACCACAAACGCCTCCCCACAACGTAACCGGGTCAGACCCTCCAACACCGCAACCGTGTCCGAACCATCCGGAGCGGCCGGATCGATGCCACCGAGCAAAGCTGTAGGCACGCCGGTTGCCCAATCCGACAGATCAGCATCGGGCGTCGAATCATCTTCTCCCGCCACAGAATCTGCGCCCGGTCCCACCGATTCGATCGACACCCCACACCCCCTCCCGGCGACTGGATCGAACGTTTGAGCCCATTCTACGACCAGCCACCGACAAGGAATTCTCACAGAGAATTGCGGTCTTTCAGGTCTCGATGTCGATCGCCGCGCAATCGCAGAAGTCCGGGTCATCGACTCCGGTACTGCTGCTCCATTGCTTCAAGAGTGTGACGGTCACTGACAGTGTGGTCGTGTCGGAACTGGCCGATAGGCGTCGCCAAGATCGACTCTGCGGCGACCTCGGTCACGTCGAGGAGGTGCATCAATGCTGCGCGTGCTTCGGTTTCGCTGTCGGCAGTGGTGATGGGAGCCAGGACATCCTGCGGTCGTGTCTGGGCCGCGACACGGGATCTCATGAATTCGATGCGTCGATCCTCGTCGTCCTCGGTGCTTACGGCGTGGCGCCTCGCGTAAGTGAACCGGGGCTTAATAGGTCGAGCGGGCTGACATGGGTGCCCAGATTCGGTAGTTGTGAACGTGCTCGCCCCAAGGCGTGTCGGCGATCAGCGGTATCGGCGACTCATCGCCAGCCGTAGTCGCGTCGCAGTCGTTCGGCGACGGCGTCGAAACGTTGTTTGTCGAGGATTGCGCCTTCGCGTCGAATTCCGTGTTCGAGGACGTACAACACGCGGTCGAGACGGATGTAGCTGTCGCGGTGTTCGTCGTCCCAGACGCCGGTCCCCAGTTCCATCCAGTTCGGGTCCTCGCGGTGGTAGTCCTGGCTCGAGAGCATCAGGCCGAGGAGATGCGTGTGCTCTTCGCCGCGGTCACGTCCGACGACCAGCACCGGACGATCCTTGCCCTTGCTCGGATCGTCCTCGTAACGCACCCAGGTCCAGACGATCTCACCGGGATCGGCCGCGCCGTCGAGGTCGGGGGAGTAGACGATCTCGCGCGCCGCCTCATGGGTGGGGCGTGCCTGCGTCCGGCTCGTCATCGGGTCGACCCGTTCAGAATCAGTTCGTCGACGGCGTCGGCCGCGAGCTGAGCAGTCGGCTTCTTGTCGGGTTTCAGATCGTGGCCGGTTTTCGCGATCTCGACGAGCCGCGTCGGCGCGGCAATGAGCGCGATGGCGTCGGTGATCTCCTCGGTCGTCGCGAAGGGATCCGACGCTCCGTGCACGATCACTGTCGGAACCGTGATGTCGCCGAGGTGATCAGTACGCGCGCGATCGGGTTTACCAGGGGGATGCAGGGGGTAGGACGAGAGCAATAGACCCGCCGCGTCAACGGTGTCGCCATCCTCTGCAACGACCATCGAGGCCTGCCTACCCCCGTAGGAATGTCCGCCGAGAATGAGCGAGCCGTCGGATTCGGAACGGAACAGCGACGCCGCCGCGCGTATCCCGTCCCGATCGCCGGCAGCACCCGATGGGCTCGGCGGTCCCTTCGGTCTGCGCTGCCGGTACGGCAGGTCGATGCACGCGACGAAGACCCCACGGCCGCTGAACTCCGTGCCGTAGGCCCGCATGATCGCGGTCTGTCGGTTTCCGCCCGCGCCGTGCGCCAGCACCAGTACGGCGCGCGGGTGCGTGTCCGGACGGTAGATATCTGCAACGACGCCGTCGGCGGTGAAGGTCTCGGGGCTCACAGTCTTCACGCTATAAGTTGGCGTGGTGCGTGCGATACGAGTGGTGTGGATCGTGGCTGCCGTGGCGGCGGCCGCCTACGCCATGTACTGCGGCTTCATCCAGGTCGGCGAGGTGACGTTGGGCTGCAGCAAGGGTGGCGAGCTGTCAGTCTACGATGCGCGCCCTGGCGCAACCTGCGAGGATTCGGTCTTCACCGCGCTGGGTCCGGGCAGGCCGGTCGTGTTGGCTCTGCTGTTGATGACGCCGCCGCTGATCGCGGCGTGGGCGCTGCGCATCTGGGTGTCGTGACTTGTGGTACCCGCGATGGCAGTGTTGATCTTCGTGGGCATCGCAAATTGGGCCGACTTCTGGCTGCTGCTGTCCTTCGGTGCACTCCCACTGCTCGTGGTGTCGATCGTCGTGGCCACTGCACATCTGGTCGTCCGTGCCCACACGGATTCACGCCGAGCTCGCGACGAGGCAACTGGTTCGCTTCGCGATGTCCTCGACCCCGACAGGCCGACCCTGGGACGAGCGCCGACAACCCGGCCCCGACCTGTCGACGGCGAGCCGTGAGAAACTGGACCCGACGACCACATCCGCATCGCACCTCGAGCACGGGTGCGTACCTGTAGGAGCAGTTCGATTCCCACCTTCGCCGACACCACGTTCACCGATCCCGCACGGATCCGGAACTTTTGCATCATCGCGCACATCGACCACGGCAAATCGACCCTGGCCGACCGGATGTTGCAGCTCACGGGCGTGGTCGCGGAGCGAGACATGCGCGCTCAGTACCTCGATCGCATGGACATCGAGCGTGAGCGCGGCATCACCATCAAGGCACAGAACGTCCGGCTGCCGTGGAAGTCCGACGGCCCTGACGGACCGCAGACCGACTACGTGCTGCACCTCATCGACACGCCGGGCCACGTCGACTTCACCTACGAGGTGTCGCGTGCGCTCGAGGCGTGCGAAGGGGCTGTGCTCCTTGTCGACGCCGCGCAGGGCATCGAGGCGCAGACCCTTGCCAACCTGTACCTGGCGATGGACAAGGACCTGACCATCATCCCGGTGCTGAACAAGATCGATCTCCCTGCTGCCGACCCTGACCGCTATGCAGACGAGATCGCGCACATCATCGGCTGTGAGCCCGAGGACGTGTTGCGGGTGTCGGGTAAGACCGGTGTCGGCGTCACCGAACTGCTCGACGAGATCATCAAGCAGGTGCCCGCGCCGCAGGGCGACCCCGACGCTCCCGCCCGAGCCATGATCTTCGACTCGGTGTACGACACCTATCGCGGCGTCGTCACCTACGTGCGCGTCGTCGACGGCAAGATCGTGCCGCGCGAGAAGATCGCCATGATGTCGACCGGGGCCACACACGAGCTACTCGAGGTCGGCATTGTCTCGCCTGAGCCCAAGCCGACCAAGGGGCTCGGCGTGGGGGAGGTGGGGTACCTCATCACCGGTGTGAAGGACGTTCGGCAGTCGAAGGTCGGCGATACGGTCACGACCGCGCGTAACGGTGCCACCGAACCGTTGACCGGCTACCGCGAACCCCGCCCGATGGTCTATTCGGGCCTTTACCCGGTCGACGGCTCCGACTATCCGGTACTGCGCGACGCTCTCGACAAGCTCCAGCTCAACGACGCCGCGCTCACCTACGAACCGGAGACCTCGGTCGCCCTCGGATTCGGCTTCCGCTGCGGTTTCCTCGGTCTACTGCACATGGAGATCACGAGGGAGCGTCTTGAGCGCGAGTTCGACCTGAACCTGATCTCCACGGCGCCCAACGTCGTCTACCGCGTCGTCATGGAGGACGGCACCGAACAGATCGTCACCAATCCCTCCGACTGGCCCGAGGGCAAGACGCGCCACATCTACGAGCCGATCGTGAAGACGACGATCATCGCACCGAGCGAGTTCATCGGCGCGATCATGGAGTTGTGTCAGTCGCGACGCGGCGAGCTCGGCGGCATGGACTACCTCTCGGAAACGCGCGTGGAAATGCGCTACACGATGCCGATGGCCGAGATCATCTTCGACTTCTTCGACTCGCTGAAGTCGCGCACTCGTGGTTACGCGAGCCTCGACTATGAGGAGGCAGGCGAGCAGGAGGCCGATCTGGTCAAGGTCGACATCCTGCTGCAGGGCGAGGCGGTCGACGCATTCAGTGCGATCGTGCACCGCGACGCGGCCTTCACCTACGGCAACAAGATGGCCACCAAGCTCAAGGAGCTCATCCCGCGTCAGCAGTTCGAGGTGCCGATCCAGGCTGCCATCGGATCAAAGATCATTGCGCGCGAGAACATCCGGGCGATCCGCAAGGACGTCCTCGCGAAGTGCTACGGCGGCGACATCAGTCGTAAGCGCAAGCTGCTCGAGAAGCAGAAGGAAGGCAAGAAGCGGATGAAGACCATCGGTCGTGTCGACGTTCCGCAAGAGGCATTCGTCGCCGCCCTCTCCACAGACTCGGCGGGCGATAAACCGAAGGGTAAGTGAGGTCATGGGTACAAGCGATGTGAATCCCGTTCTCGCACACAGCGATCTGCCACACGGTTTACCGGACTTCGCGTCGATCTCCGACGACGACTTTCTGCCCGCTTTTCGCGAGGCCATGAGTTCGCAGCGCGCCGAAGTCGAGAAGATCGCCGACGATCCGGACGCGCCGACATTCGCCAACACCATCGAGGCGTTGGAGCTCTCCGGGCGTGACCTCGCGCGCGCATCGGGCATCTTCTTCAATCTGGTCGGCCCCGACACCAACCCGAAGCGCAACGAGATCTCCCAGGAACTCTCGACGCTGCTCACCGATCACGCGAACGCGATCGCGATGAATCCTCAACTCTTCGCGCGTATTTCGACATTGCATTCGCAGGCCGACGACCTCGATCTCACCGAACCACAACGTCGCCTCCTCGATACGCGGTACCGCGAGGCCGTTCGTGCGGGCGCGGGACTCGACGACGCCGGACAGGAGGAGATGCGCGCCATCTCGTCGCGGCTGGCGTATCTGACGACCACTTTCTCGCAGATGGTCCTCGATGACACCAACGCCTCGGCGGTGTTGGTTTCCGACGAGGCCGACGTGCAGGGCATGTCACGTGGCGCGATCGCGTCCGCCCGGCGCGCCGCTGCCGATGCGGGCCACGATTCCGGATACCTGCTGAGCCTCGAGTTGCCGACCAGCCAGTCGGTGGTCAGCGAGATACACGACGCCGCGACGAGACGACGCGTGTTCGACGCCTCGGTCGATCGGTGCTCGCGCGGCAACGAGTTCGACACGCGCGATACCGTCCTCGAGATCGTCAGGCTGCGCGCGCGGCGAGCCGAGCTGCTGGGGTACCGCGATCACGCCGAGTACGTCATCGCCGAGCAGACAGCCCCCGATCCGGCGGCTGTCGACGACTTGCTCGGCGAGTTGATCACAGCCGCCACGCGAGCAGGCAGCGCCGAACTGGCCTCCCTGACCGAATTCGCGCACGCGGACGATCCCGACGCCGAGATCACCGCTTCTGATTACACCTATTGGCTTGCCCGGCAACGCAAATCGTCGTCGGAGATCGATCTCGACGGTTTCGCCGACTACTGCGAACTCGACACCGTGATCTCCGATGGCGTGTTCTACGCAGCGGAGCAGTTGTACGGCTTGACCTTTCGCGAGCGGCCTGACCTCCACGCCTACCATCCCGACGTTCGGATCTGGGAGGTGTTCGACGAGCAGGGAACCAGCATCGGCTTGTTCCTCGGCGACTACTTCGCACGGCCCTCCAAGCGCGGTGGGGCGTGGATGAACAACATCGTCGATCAATCCACAGTGCTCTCATCGCAACCGATCATCGTGAACGTACTCAATGTGCCCAAGCCCGACGAGGGATCGCCTGCGCTGCTCAGCATCGATCAACTCACGACCCTGTTTCACGAGTTCGGTCACGCGCTGCACGGCTTGCTCTCCGCGGTCGACTATCCGTCGCAGTCGGGGACCTCGGTGCCGCGCGACTTCGTCGAATTCCCGTCGCAGGTCAACGAGATGTGGGCGTTGCATCCCGACGTCCTGGCCCATTACGCGCGGCATCACGAGACCGGTGCACCGATCCCGTCGGAACTCGCCGAGGCGGCACGCGCCAATGCCGGTGCCGACACGGCGCACGGGACCATCGAGTATCTGGCTGCCTCGGTGCTCGACCTCGCCTGGCATCGGCTGTCCACCGCACAGGCTGACGAGGTCGACGACGTCGAGGCCTTCGAGGCCAACGCATTGCGCGAAGCGGGTATCGGTTCGGAGCTGATTCCTCCGCGGTATCGGACCGCGTACTTCAACCACATCTTCGGCGGCGGCTACTCGGCCGGCTACTACTCCTACATCTGGTCGGAGGTGCTCGATGCCGAGACCGAGCAGTGGTTCCTCGCCGAGGGCGGGCTACGCCGAGAGAACGGGGCGAGGTTCGCAACGATGACGTTGTCGCGGGGCGACAGCGTCGATCCGCTCGTGGCGCACGAGAAGCTGATCGGACGCAAGCCGGAGGTCGAGCCGCTGATGCGTCGGCGCGGGCTGATGGCTGCGAGCTGAACCCAACAGGACAGCGCGGCAAGCGCAGTGAACCGTGACGTCGTGGTGAGATGAGGTAATGGCAACCGAATCGGGCAGTCGGCCCGACCTCACTCGCTACGCATTGCTGAGTATCGCCACGGCGATCGTGGTGATCGTGATGAAGTTGATCGCCTGGCGCGTCAGCGGCTCGGTTGGCTTGCTGTCGGACGCGCTGGAGTCGCTGGTCAATCTCGTGGCGGCCGTCGCGGCCTTCTTTGCGCTGCGTGTCGTCGCCAAACCCGCGGACGCCGAACACAATTTCGGACACGCGAAGGCCGAGTACTTCTCGGCGGTGTTCGAGGGCGTTCTGATCGTGGCCGCGGCGGTCGCGATCATCGCCGCTGCCGTCGATCGTCTGATGCACCCGGCCGAACTGGAGTCGGTCGGGATCGGTCTCGCGATCTCGGTCGCCGCAACCGTCCTCAACGGCGGCGTGGCGATGATCTTGCTGCGCGCAGGCAGACGCCACCGCTCGATGA
Organism: Gordonia aichiensis NBRC 108223; assembly: GCF_000332975.1. Classification (GTDB taxonomy): domain Bacteria; phylum Actinomycetota; class Actinomycetes; order Mycobacteriales; family Mycobacteriaceae; genus Gordonia; species Gordonia aichiensis. The sequence goes on from NZ_BANR01000058.1 coordinate 41,031, forward strand.
CCCTGGAGGCCGACGGTAAGCACCTACTCACCGACGTCTGGACGACGGTCGGAGTGATCGTGGGCGTGTTCCTGGTCGCAGTCACGGGCTGGCTGCCGCTGGACTCGATCGTGGCGATTCTCGTCGCCGTCAACATTCTCGTCGTCGGCGGTCGCCTCATCTGGCGTTCCGGTGACGGGCTACTCGACGCCGCCCTGCCCGCCGACGACCTCGCCACGATCAACCACGTGCTCGATCGATTCCGCTCCGAGGAGGTGCAGTTCCACGATCTGCGCACGCGGGAAGCAGGCCACGAGCGGTTCGTGCAGATGCACATGCTGGTTCCGGGTGGGTGGTCGGTGGAGCGCGGCCACGACCTGGCCGAGCGCGTCGAGGACGAGTTACACGCCGCACTGGATCACTTGCGTGTCAGCATTCACATGGAGCCGATCGGCGATCCGCGCGCGTACGAGTCGTGGCGGTTGGACTGATCGGTCGGCGCCGAGGGTTCGCTGGTCGGGGCGGGGAGCGGCCGGTAGCCGAGTAAACGTTTTCGATACCATGGCAGGGCCGCTCGTGTGCGGCGCTCGAGCTCATCCCGGGGGTCCGAACTGACGACGATCGCCAGTTCGACCCGGAATTCGAATCACACTGAACAAAACTCGGCAGAGTCCGGGCCGGAACGAGGTGACAGGTATGGACAGCTTCCTCGCGTGGTGGGATTCCGTCGAGGAGTGGCTGACAGGACTGTCGTTCGTTCCGCAGCTTCTGGTCACCCTCGTGGTCGTGATCCCGGTCGCAATAGGGATCGCATTGATCCTGAATGTGCTGGTGGAAGCCGTGATGACCGTGTTTGATCGTCGACGGTTCGCCGACGACGACGGAAAGGGGCTGTGACCGCGGTGATCAAGTCACGGGTGACCTGGGCGCTGATCGCGCTCGTCGTTCTCGTTGTTCTGGCCTGGCTACTGACACGCTGAGTCGTCAACCACCACTGCAGAGCCATCGCTGTCGTCTTTGGGGCATGTGCTCGGCGTTGCTAGCGTGATTCTGCTCCGGCCGCGAAGTCCCGCGATGCCGGGAATCGTGGTGGAGGATCCGTGAGTCCAAGTCTGGCCCGCAGAAGGCGTGTCCCGGTTGTGGCGTGCCTGCTGGCGTTGACCGTTGCACTGGTCGCCGGTTGTGGTGGCGGCTCGACCGACACACCGGGTGGTGACGACATCTCGAGCGGCAGCCGTCACCTCGACCTTGTGGCGTACGCGACCCCGAAACCGGGGTTCGACAAGATCATTCCCGCATTCCGCGCGACCACCGGGGGCGCCGACATCGGTTTCTCGGCGTCGTACGGGGCCTCGGGTGACCAGTCGCGCAAGGTTGCCCGTCACGTACCCGCTGATGTCGTCAACTTCTCGGTGGAACCCGACATCACGCGTCTGGTGAAGGCGGGGCTCGTCGACGAGGACTGGAAGAAGGCCGAACCGCACAACAGCACCCCGTTCGGCTCGGTCGTCGCGCTCGTGGTGCGCAAGGGAAACCCCAAGAACATCCACGACTGGAACGACCTCCTCAAGCCCGGAGTTCAGGTGATCACCCCGGACCCCGGGAGTTCTGGGTCGGCGAAATGGAACCTTCTCGCTCCGTACGCGGCGAAGAGTGAGGGCGGAACCAACCCCCAGGCGGGCCTCGACTACGTCAGCGACCTGGTGCACAACCACGTGACAGTGCGCCCCAAATCGGGACGTGAGGCGACGACGACTTTCCAACAGGGCCAGGGCGACGTGCTGATCAGCTACGAGAACGAGGCGATCATGCTGCAACGCAAGAACGCCGGTGCCGCGCAGGGATCGCAGGTCGAGTACTTGATTCCGCCGCAGACGTTCAAGATCGAGAACCCCGTGGCAATCGTCAACACCTCGAAAGATCTGCCCGCGGCGAAAGCATTCGTCGACTACCTGTTCACCGATGAAGCCCAGCGGATCTGGGCCGAGCAGGGGTTCCGCCCGGTCGCACCGTCGGTGATCGCCACGACGAAGAATCTCTTCCCCGGCGACATCACGAAACTCTGGACAATCGACGAGCTCGGGAAGACCCTGGGTAAAGGCACCGCCGCCGAGAACAAGGGCAAGGACTTGAAGGGGTGGAAAGCCGTGGACAACGCTCTGTTCGGCACCAAGGGTGCGATCACCAAGATCTACAACGAAGGCAGTAAGCAGTGACCGCCGCGGGAGAGGTGGCCAACGAGAGCGCGTCCGCTCAGGCCTCGCCGTCGTCGAGTTCGCAGCCGCCGAAGGGCTTTCTCGGACGGTCGCGAACATTCGCGGGAGTCAGCCCGGCGGCGATCGGTACGGCGTGGCTGTGGCTGAGCATCATCGTGCTGCTGCCGTTGGCCGCCATCACCGTGCAGTCGTTCGACAATGGGTGGAGCGGCTTCTGGGACGCGGTGACCACCAAGAACGCGCTCGACGCGATCGGGATCACGGTGCTCGTTTCGGTTGTTGCAGCCGCGATCAACGTGGTCTTCGGAACGATCATCGCCTGGGTGCTGGTGCGAGATGACTTCCGCGGCAAGGGCTTCGTCAACGCGATCATCGACCTTCCGTTCGCGCTGCCGACCATCGTGGCCAGTCTGGTGCTGCTCTCGCTGTACGGCCCCAACAGCCCGGTCGCCATTCATCTCTCCGCGACCAAGCCTGCGTTGATTGTCGCGCTGACCTTCGTCACCCTGCCGTTCGTGGTTCGTCAGGTCCAGCCGGTGCTCATCGAACTCGACACCGACGTCGAAGAAGCTGCCGCGGTGCTCGGAGCGAACAACGGGATCATCTTCCGCAAGATCGTGCTCCCGGCTCTACTGCCCGCCATCCTCACCGGAGCGGGGCTTGCCTTCACGAGGGCGATCGGCGAGTTCGGTTCGGTCGTTCTCATCGGCGGAAACATCCCCGGGAAGACACAGGTGGCCTCCCAATACATCCAGCAGCAGATCGAGATCGATGAACCGGTCAACGCCGCCGCCATCTCGGTCGTTCTCCTGCTGATCGCCTTCGTTGCACTCCTCGTGCTGCGGATCGTCGGTCGGCGCCAGACCAAGCGTGAGGAACTGGACCGATGAAACTGTCGGCGAAAACCCGCTACGGGCTGCGCGCCATCGCACTCATCTACCTCTTCGTCCTGTTGATCGTTCCGGTCGCCCTCATCTTCTGGCGTTCGTTCGAGCACGGCCTCGGACAGTTCTGGGACTGGATCACCACCCCAGCGGCCATCTCGGCGCTGCAGCTGAGCGTGCTGATCGTCGTCATCGTCGTGCCGCTGAATGTCATCTTCGGCATCATCATCGCGCTCGCGCTTGCCCGTGGACGCTTTCCCGGCAAGGGGTTTCTGCAGGCCGTCGTCGATCTCCCGTTCGCGGTGTCGCCGGTCGTCGCGGGTGTCGCCCTGATCCTGCTGTGGGGCTACGGCGGCTGGTTCGGAGGCGTGGAGAGTCTCGGCTTCCGGGTGATCTTCGGATTCCCCGGCCTCGTGTTGGCAACGCTGTTCGTGACACTTCCGTTCGTCGCACGAGAAGTGGAGCCGGTGCTCCGCGAGATCGGCACCGAGCAGGAACAGGCAGCGGCGACCCTCGGCGCGAGCGGGTGGCAGACGTTCTGGCGCATCACCCTTCCGGCGATCCGCTGGGGGCTCACCTACGGCATCGTGCTGACCGTCGCCCGTGCCCTCGGTGAGTACGGCGCGGTGACGATGGTGTCGTCGAACTATCCGGGTATCTCTCAGACGCTGACGCTTCTGGTGCATTCGCGCTACACCGACGACTACAACGAGTACGGCGCCTACGCCGCCGCGACACTGCTGATGCTCGTGGCCGTCCTCGTTCTGGTGGCGATGTCGTTCGTCGATCGTCGTGCCCGGAACCGGTATGCCGAGGCGAGCGCCACCACCAGTGACGACACGGAGCCGGACGACATCCATCTGACCCCGCCGTATGCGCCCGAGAACATCGATTCACAGCAGGTGCTTCACCAGAAAGAAAGAGTCTGACATGTCCATCTCGGTGGTAGGTGCCAACAAACGATACGGCGACTTCGCAGCGCTCGACGACGTGTCGATCGAGATCCCGGCCGGATCGTTGACATCGCTGCTCGGCCCGTCGGGCAGCGGGAAGTCGACGTTGCTGCGGGCGATCGCGGGACTCGACGACCTCGACTCGGGAACGATCGTCATCAACGGCGACGACGTGTCGGGTGCTTCACCCCAGAAGCGTGACATCGGCTTCGTGTTCCAGCACTACGCGGCATTCAAGCACCTCACCGTCCGGGACAACATCGCGTTCGGTCTGAAGATCCGTAAGCGCTCGAAGAAGGACATCGACGCCAAGGTCGACGAGTTGCTCGACATCGTCGGACTGACCGTCTTCCAGAAGCGTTTTCCCGCACAGCTTTCCGGTGGCCAGCGCCAGCGCATGGCACTTGCCCGCGCCCTGGCCGTCGACCCCAAGGTGCTGCTGCTCGACGAGCCCTTCGGCGCTCTCGACGCCAAGGTGCGTGAGGATCTCCGAAAGTGGCTGCGCCGCTTACATGAGGACATGCAGGTGACCACGGTTCTGGTGACACATGACCAGCAGGAGGCTCTCGACGTGAGCGACCGGATCGCCGTCCTGAACAAGGGCAGGATCGAGCAGATCGGCGCACCCGACGACCTCTACGATCGTCCGGTCAATCCCTTCGTGGCATCGTTCCTCGGTTCGACGGTACGGCTCAACGGAGAACTCGTTCGCCCGCACGACATTCGTATCGGACGCAACCCTGAGCTCGCACTTCCCGCCGCCGATGCGTCGCTCGACACGGGCGTCATCAAAGCGACCGTGCAGCGCGTGGTGAACCTCGGATTCGAGACGAGGGTTGAGCTGATCGCGGTAGCCAGCGGTGACGAGTTCCAGGCACAGATCACTCGCGGCGATGCCAACGCGCTGCACCTGCAGCCCGGGGAGGCGATCTACGCTCGAGCGACGAAAGTACCCGCGCTGTCGGAGGCCTGAGGCGCGCTCGGGGATGTGAGTGCTGGACTGGGCAGCTGCCCGCACAGAGCCTTCAGAACTGCGAGATGACCGGCGCGAGCGGCGGGCGGGTGACAGCGCTGCGATAGGAGTCGGCCACCGCATCGACGAGTGCGGGATGGGTGCCGATCGGACCGGCAACCACCGCGTCGGACACCACGCGATCGAGAGCGATTTCGACTCGCTCCGTCAGCAAGCCTGCGGACAGGAAGTACGGACTCAACGCGATCCGGTGTGCACCAGCGGTACGGAGTCGTCGAATCGCGTTGCGCAGCATGATGTCGTCTGGACCGAGTCTGGTGGCGAACACCACCTCGACCGGCCGGTGCAGGCGGGTCGAGAGTTCGATGGCACGGCGTCGAACCACCTGAGCTGCAGCAGGATTGGTCGACCCGACCGCTGTCACGACGATGCCGTCGCCAGGTTGTGTGCCTGCCTCGTCGAGACGATCGGCGAGGGCATCGGTCAGTCGATACGCACCGACGACGTCGGTGGTCACCACGCTTCCGCGACGATGCTCGTCGACGAGTGCAGGCAGGTCGACGTTGCTGTGGTAACCCGGTGCCAACAGCAGCGGGACCACCACGCAGTGGCCGGCAACGGACGCGAGCTCGTCTGCGACCGACGGGGTGTCGAGATCCAGGAAACCCAGACGGACCGACACCCCCGGAAGCCGCCGTGCCACCGCCGAACGCACGCGGCGCGCCGTGTCGCCGAAGCGGGGATCGCGGCTACCGTGCGCGACGAGCAGCAGCGTCGGGGTCACACCAACTCTTTGAGGTGCAGCGTCGACAGCGCGTCGCCGACCAGGCCTGCTGCCAGGGTGTTACCGCCCTGCGGGTCGATCAGCAGGAAGCTGCCCGACTCGCGGCTCACCTGATAGTCGTCGGCTGGGATGGGTTCTGCGGTCTGCACCGTGATGCGGCCGATCTGGTTGAGCTCGACGGTGTCGGGGGCATCAACGAGTGAGAGGTTCTGCTCATCGAAGAGCGCGTCGAGTCCGCCGACGATCGCCTGGGTGGTCTTCGTGCCGTGCTTGAGGAGAAGTCGAGCACCGGGGCGCAGAGGCTTCTCGGCGAGCCAGCACACCGTCGCGGTGAACTGTTGGATCGGTTCGGGTGCGTCGACGACCGCGGCGATCAGATCGCCGCGCGAGATGTCGACGTCGTCAGCGAGGAGAAGAGTCACGCTACGGCCCGTGTGGGCAGTCGCCAATTGTCCGTCGGCCGTGTCGATCTGCGTCACTGTTGTGCGCACGCCCGACGGCAGCACCGTGACCTCGTCGCCGACCGACACGCGGCCCGCGGCGATCTGCCCGGCGTAGCCGCGGTAGTCGGGGTACTCCGGCGTGCGGGGACGGATGACGTACTGCACCGGGAAGCGCAACCCGACCTCGTCGTGGCGCTCGACTGCATTGGGGACCGTCTCGAGGTGCTCGATGAGCGTCGGACCGTCGTAGAACGGGGTGTTCTCGGAGCGAATGGCGACGTTGTCGCCGTGCAGAGCAGACACCGGGATCGCGGTGACCTGCTCGGGCGACCAACCGAGGGTGCGGGTCAGCTCGCCGAACTCGGCCGAGATCTCCGCGAAGACCGACGCGGCGTCGTCGACGAGGTCGATCTTGTTGACTGCCAGCACGAGTTGCGGCACACCGAGCAGGGCCATGACCGCTGCGTGACGTCGCGTCTGGGCGACGACGCCGTTGCGGGCGTCGACGAGCAGCATCACCAGTTGGGCGGTCGAGGCGCCGGACACGGTGTTTCGCGTGTACTGGACGTGGCCGGGAGTGTCGGCGAGCACGAAAGACCGTGCGGGAGTGGCGAAGTAGCGGTAAGCGACGTCGATGGTGATGCCCTGCTCGCGTTCGGCGCGCAGACCGTCGACGAGCAGCGAGAGGTCGGGGCCTTCGAGGCCGCGATCGACCGATGCCTTCGTGACGGCGTCGATCTGGTCGGCGAGTACGGACTTCGTGTCGTAGAGCAGACGTCCCACGAGGGTGGACTTGCCGTCGTCGACGCTGCCCGCCGTGGCGATGCGAAGCAGGTCGGGCACGTGCTGGGTGGTCGATGCCATCAGAAATATCCTTCGCGCTTGCGGTCTTCCATGGCTGCTTCGGAGACGCGGTCGTCGCCTCGGGTCGCGCCGCGTTCGGTGAGTCGTGATGCGGCGACCTCTGCGAGGACCGCCTCATTGGTGGCGGCGTCGGAGAGCACCGCGCCGGTCGTCGAACCGTCACCCACGGTGCGGTAGCGCACCGAGAGGCGCTGTACCTCTTCGCCCTCGCGGGGGCCACCCCACGAGCCCGACGTCATCCACATCCCATCGCGCTGGAAGACCTCGCGCTCGTGGGCGTAGTAGATCGGGGGGAGGAGTACCTGTTCGCGTGTGATGTAACGCCAGACGTCGAGTTCGGTCCAGTTCGACAGCGGGAACACGCGGACGTGCTCGCCTGGGGCGTGCCGACCGTTGTAGAGGTTCCACAGCTCAGGACGCTGGCGCTTCGGATCCCACTGTCCGAACGCGTTGCGCAGCGAGAAGATCCGCTCCTTCGCGCGCGAACGCTCCTCGTCGCGGCGGCCACCGCCGAAGACCGCGTCGAAGCGGTTCTCGGTGATCGCATCGAGAAGCGGGATGGTCTGCAGCGGGTTGCGCACACCGTCGGGCCGCTCGGTCAGCCGACCGTCGGCAAGGTAATCCTCGACCTTCGCCACGTGCAGGCGGAGGTTGTGTCGCTCGACCACCTGGTCGCGGAAGTCGAGCACCTCTGGCAGGTTGTGCCCGGTGTCGACATGCAGCAGCGAGAAGGGGAGGGGCGCAGGCCAGAACGCCTTCAGCGCGACGTGCAGCAGCACCGTCGAATCCTTGCCGCCGGAGAAGAGGATCACCGGCCGTTCGAACTCGCCCGCCACCTCACGGAAGATGTGGATGGCTTCGGACTCGAGCGCGTCGAGGGTGGTGAAGTCATCGGGTTCGGTCACGTCACGTCCTGTGCTGGCTGAGGTGTCGATGATGGTCATGCGTGGAGCCCACATTCTGTCTTGGCGCGACCGGCCCACCGGCCACTGCGCGGATCGGATCCGGGTTCGGGTTTCGCGGTGCACGGTGCGCAGCCGATCGACGGATAGCCCTCGTCGACAAGCGGATTGACCAACACACCGTTGGCATCGATGTAGTCCTGCATCTGCTCGTCGGACCAGGCAGCGATCGGGTTGATCTTGACCAGGCCGAAACCCTCGTCGAAGGAGATGAGCGGTGCGTTGGCGCGTGTGGGGGCCTCGACGCGTCGGATACCGGTCACCCACGCGTCGTAGTTACGCAGACCGGCCTTCAGCGGGACGACCTTGCGCAGTCGGCAGCACTCGCCGGGGTTGCTGGCGAACAGGTTGCGGCCCAACAGTTCATCTTGCTCGGCGACGGTGTGCTCGGGAGTGAGATTGATCAGGTCGACCCCATACACCTGCTCGACGGCGTCGCGGGTGCCGATGGTCTCCGCGAAGTGGTAGCCGGTGTCGAGGAACAACACCTTCACCGGGTCGCCGCCGAGGAGTTCACGGTCGACGTTTTTGACTGCCAGATCGACCAGAGCGGCGTCCTGCATGTTCGACGCAACGACGAAGTTGTCGCCGAATGTCTCCGCCGTCCAGCGCAACAGATCTTCAGGGGCGGCGTCCTGCCCGAACTCCGCCGCGCCGCGTTCGGCGATCGCGCGCAACTCCTCCTCGCCGAAACGTCGCCCGGTCCGGTTCTGCGTCGTAGTTGTCATCGCAATGCCTCCTCGTCGGCGCGCACTGCCCACTGTGCGAACCGTTCACCTTCTTCGCGTTGGTCGACGAAGTTGCGGACCACGCGCTCGATGTAGTCGCCGAGCTCGGGTGAGGTCACCTTGTGCTGGCGTAGTTTTCGGCCGAACCCGGCGTCCTGGCCCAGGCTGCCGCCCAGGTGGACCTGGAATCCCTCGGTTTGCCCACCCTCGCCGTCCTCGACGAGCTGTCCCTTGAATCCGATGTCGGCGATCTGCGAGCGCGCGCAGGAGTTGGGGCAACCGTTGATGTTCACGGTGATCGGGACGTCGAGTGTGGAGTTGATGTCGGCCAGACGCTCCTCGAGTTCCGGGACAAGCACCTGCGACCGCTTGCGGGTCTCGGTGAACGAGAGCTTGCAGAACTCGATTCCGCTGCAGGCCATCAGGTTTCGACGCCAATTCGATGCGCGGGCGACGAGTCCGAGCTTCGCGAGATCGGCGATCAACTCCTCGACCTTGTCGTCGGGGACGTCGAGGACGATCAGCTTCTGGTACGGCGTGAACCGGATGCGGTCGGAGCCGACGCGCTCGGCGGCGTCGGCGACGGCGGTGAGCTTGGTGCCGGTGACGCGGCCGGCGATCGCGGCGAAGCCCACGGAGTTCAGGCCGTTCTTCAGCTTCTGCACACCGACGTGGTCGCGCGGCTGCGTCAGCGGCTCGGGCGCGGGGCCGTCGACGAGTTTGCGGCCGAGGTACTCGTCCTCGAGCACCTGGCGGAACTTCTCGATACCCCAGTCCTTGATCAGGAACTTCAGGCGTGCCTTGGCGCGGAGCCTGCGGTAACCGTAGTCGCGGAAGATCGACACCACGGCCTCCCACACGTCGGGGACCTCGTCGAGCGGAATCCACGCGCCGACACGCTGCGCCAGCATCGGGTTCGTCGACAGCCCGCCGCCGACCCAGAGGTCGAGACCCGGACCGTGTTCGGGATGCTCGACACCGATGAAGGCGACGTCGTTGGTCTCGTGGGAGACGTCCTGCAGACCCGAGATGGCCGTCTTGAACTTGCGGGGCAGGTTGGAATACTGCGGATCGCCGATGTAACGGCGCACGATCTCGTCGATAGCGGGGGTCGGGTCGAGGACCTCATCGACGGCCTCGCCCGCGAGGGGCGACCCGAGGATGATGCGCGGGCAGTCACCGCATGCCTCGGTGGTCTTGAGTCCTACGCCTTCGATGCGCTCCCAGATCGTCGGGACGTCCTCGATGCGAATCCAGTGGTACTGGACATTCTCGCGATCGGACAGGTCGGCGGTGTCGCGAGCGAACTCGGTGGAGATCTGCCCGAGCGTGCGCAGTTGCTCGACGTTGAGTGCACCCGCGTCGCAGCGGATACGCATCATGAAGTGGCTGTCTTCGAGGATGTCGATGTTCTCGTCGCCGGTCCACGTGCCGTCGTAACCCTGCGCGCGCTGCGTGTAGAGACCCCACCAGCGCATACGGCCGCGCAGATCTTGCTTGTCGATGGAGTCGAAGCCCTGCTTGGAGTAGATGTTCTCGATGCGCGCGCGCACGTTGAGCGGGTTGTCGTCCTTCTTGACCTGCTCGTTGGAGTTGAGTGGCTCGCGGTAGCCCAGCTTCCACTGGCCCTCGGCGCGACGCTTGGCGGGCCGCTGCTTGCGCGCGGGCCGATCGGCACCCGGCGCGCGCGGCGTGCGGGCGGGGCGCTCGTCAGGCGAGCCGGCACCGCTGTTCGGCGTGATGTCTGTCGTGGACGTCATGAAGTCTCCTGATGCCGGGCGCACTGGCGCCGACTGTCGCGCGGTCTGGGCTGTGACTGGGCGGATGCGGTGGGCGTGCGGGCGATAACCTCGCCCGGCGACACTCGCGGTGCTCCGCGGGGACGTCGCGGCATTCCCGCAGATCGCGGGTAACTCTCGGGGCCGGTCGTCGTCTAGGGACGACAGCTAGCGCTGCAGACGCGCTTGAAATCGACGTGGCGTCGTGCTGCGAGCCACACCCCGGGGAAATTCACGCCATCCATAGTGCCACGCGACGGCACCCATCGTCTACTTGCACATATTTTGCGTCATGATGAGGCAAAGTCGTCCGACGCATCGCTGCGGTTGGTCACCGCGCCGTCGTCGGTTGTCAGTGCCTGGCAGGCTCGCCCCAGGCGGGGTCGCCGCGACCGGGACGCGCATCATGGACGGGTGCGTGGCGAGACGAGCAGTGACCAGGTGGGTGGTGCGCCCGAGGCCGTGACCGAGGCGATCGTCGATGCGTGTGCTCGAGTGAATCCCGACACCGCGTTCGGCCTCTATCTGCACGTACCCTTCTGTGCCACTCGCTGCGGGTACTGCGATTTCAACACGTACACCGCGGGTGAGCTGGGTTCGTCGTCGTCGCCGGAATCATGGCAGTCGGCGGTGGATCGCGAACTCGACACTGCTGCAGCGCTGCTGAATCCGCGACGGCCCGTCTCCACGATCTTCGTCGGAGGGGGGACGCCTTCGCTACTGGGTGCGGACGGTCTGCGTCGACTGCTCGACGCGGTACGCGCACGTTTCGAACTCGCCGACGACGCCGAGATCACAACGGAATCCAACCCGGAATCGACGTCGCCAGCCTTCTTCGACGGTCTTCTCGAGGCCGGCTTCACCCGGCTCTCCCTCGGCATGCAGTCGGCGGCGCCCCACGTGCTCGCGACGCTCGACCGGACCCACACACCCGGCCGAGCGATCGCAGCCGCGCGAGAGGCCTCGGCTGCGGGCTTCGAACACGTCAACCTCGACCTCATCTACGGCACGCCCGGCGAGACCGATACCGACCTGCACAGGAGCATCGACGCGGTACTCGACACGCCGGTCGACCACGTGTCGGCCTACGCGCTGATCGTCGAGGAGGGTACCGCGCTGGCGCGACGCATCCGACGCGGCGAACTCCCAGCGCCCGATGACGACGTGCTCGCCGACCGTTACGTATTGCTCGACCGGCGACTGCACGAGGCGGGGTTCGACTGGTACGAGGTGTCGAACTGGTCACGGACCGGCGCGGGTGAGTGCAGACACAACCTGGGCTACTGGCGCAGCGACGACTGGTGGGGAATCGGTCCTGGGGCACATTCGCATGTCAATGGTGTGCGCTGGTGGAACGTCAAGCACCCCTCGCGCTACGCGCAGCGTCTGCAAGCCGGTGCCCTCCCTGTGGACGGCTCCGAGACGCTGACGGCGACCGACCGCCACGAGGAACAGGTGATGCTCGCACTCCGATGCCGCGAGGGGCTGCCGTCGGAGGCGCTCAACGACGGCGAGAGCGAGGCTGCCGCCCGCGCACGCGCCTCGGGCCTGCTGCGCGACGACGAGGAACGACACGTCTTGACCGATCGGGGGAGGCTCCTCGCCGACGGCGTGATTCGTGACATCCTGCTCACGGACGGTTGACCACACGCGGGGGCGGGTCGCGGTTCGCGAGAACTGACAGAGCGGTGTCTGGGGAGGAACTGCCGCAATGCGCGAGAATGCGGGTGATGCGCCCGACCACGGTTCACGAACGACGCGTGAGCTCGTGTCGAACTGGTGGTCGGGACCCGACCATTACGAATGGCTTTCCACATACCTGGCGACTCGGGGGCGGCAGCGACCAACCGCACTTCTCGTCGCGGGTGCCGTGCTCTTGTTCGGAATGGTCGAACTACTCATGATGTTCAGCCCTGCGGGCCCCTCCCACGACGTCTGGCGCCGTGGGGCCGCTGCAGGAGTCGTGGTGGCGTGTGTCGCGATGTCGGTTGTCTGGTTGCGCAGGAGTTGGCCGTCGCGACGGTGGTCGACGGTGTTCGTGATCACTGCTGCGGTGTGCATCGGGGTCGGCGCCCTGATCGAGCGCGACGACATGTCCGCGATCGCCGCCTGCGGTCTGTTCGGGGTGCTCGGCGGTTACGTCGGGATCTTCCACTCGGTACGCCTTCTCGTGGTGAACTTCACCATCGCTGTACTGGTCGTGGCGGTACTGGCGGTGCGAATCGGAGTCGCCGACGGTGCGGTGCTCGCGATCGCGAAATCACTTGCGCTGCTCGGCAGTTTCACCGCGATTCCGGTGCTCTGCCAACTCCTGCTCGAGAGGCTAGGCCCGGATGCGCTCAACTCCGATACGGACGCCCTCACCGGCCTGCTCAATCGTCGGGGCTTCTACGCACGAGCGGGTGACCTCATCGCGAATCGGGCGGGGTCACAAGACATTCTGCTCGTCGCACTCATCGACCTCGACGACTTCAAACGCATCAACGACACCTTCGGGCACGAGGAAGGCGATGCTGCGCTCGCCGAGGTGGCACGAGCTCTCACCGACTGCGCGGGAGCGAGCACGTTGGTCGCACGACTCGGTGGCGAGGAGTTCGTTGTCGCAGAGACCGTCGGCGTGCATGACGACGTACTCCGACGAGGACGTGCGGTCGGTCGCGCGATCACCGCCAACACGCACGGTGTCACCGCGAGTGTCGGACTCGTCACGGTCACCATCGCGGCGGGCCACCTGATGACGGCGACCGGATTCGACGACGTGATCAGGCTGGCTGACCACGCCATGTACGACGCAAAACGGGCCGGCGGAAACCGGGTGTGCCATCACGCAGGCGACGTGGGTCCCGGGACCGCTTCCTGAGGTGTGGTGTGGTCGCCGGGTCGCGTGCGTGCGATCACGTCGAGTGCGGCTGCGAGGCTGAGGTATCCGCGCGGTCCCAGTGCCTGTGCCACCGAACGCTCGAGTTCGGCCTCGGCGTCGAGTACCGGTGCGATCGTGCGGCGACCCCGGGCACTCAGGTGCACGACCACCCGGCGTCGATCCGCTGGGTCCGCGCGACGGTAGACCTGGCTGTTCGAGACGAGCTGGTCGACGATCCGTGTCGCGGTGGCCGGCGGCAACACCGCTGTGCGCGCGAGATCGCTCATCGTACGTCCGCCGCTCGATTCCAGAACACTGAGTACACGCCACTGTTCGGTGGTGATACCGGCAGACGACAACGCCTCCGCGACTCCGGATTCGACGGTGCGTGCCGCGCTGAGCAGCCGCAGGAGCAGCGGAAGTTCAGCGTCGTTCGCGCGCTGGTGTGCCGGTGCGCGTGTAGTCTGACGGCTCATATGCAGTCCGCGATCGCGGATGTCAGGGGAGTCACATGACCCAGCGCGAGTTGCCGATACGCATCGCCTACGTGGTGCCGCTGCAGGGGTCGGCGGGTATCTTCGGGCCGTCGTGCGAGGCCTGCGGTGACCTCGCAGTGGCCGAACTGTGTGGTGCCGGCGGACTTCTGGGTCGCGAGGTGGAGCTGGTCGTCGTCGATGGCGGGCGACGTCCCGATGCCGTCGCGCGCGAGGTGGTCGCGTTGTGGCGGGCCGGCGCGATCGACGCTGTTGTCGGTTGGCACATCTCCGCGGTGCGCAAAGAGATCCTCAGATGTGTCGGCGGAGAGCTGCCGTACGTGTATGCGGCACTGCATGAAGGCGAGTTTCGCACACCGGGCCTGTTCATGACCGGGGAGTCGCCGGGAGCGCAGGTACTGCCGGCGCTCAATTGGCTGCGACGCCACGTCGATGCGCACAGCTGGTGCGTTGTCGGCAACGACTACGTGTGGCCGAGGCAGATCGCTGCGCGCGCCGAGTCGCACCTCACCGGTGCGGGGATGTCGCACCTCGGCTCCACGTTCACACCGCTCGGAACGTCGGATTTCAGCGAAACGCTCGACTGGTTGGAGGTGCATGCTCCCGACGCGGCGCTCGTACTTCTGATCGGCGACGACGCCGTCCGGTTCGGAAGGGCATTCGCACGGCGTGGCCTCGACGAGATCATGCTGCGCTTCAGTCCGATTCTCGAAGAGAACCAGGTGCTTGCCATGGGCGCCACGGCGACCGCCAACATGTACTCCGCGGCAGGCTATTTCGATTCGCTCGCCACCGCCGCGAGCCTTGACTTCGCTGCGCGGTATCACCGATTTCATGGTGTCGAGGCGCCTACGCTCAACAGCATCGGACAGTCGTGCTACGAAGCGATCAATGTGCTCGGTGACCTCGCCACGCGCGCCGGCTCGCTCACGGTCCCCGCGCTCGAGGCCGCTGCGGTCGGAGTCACCATCGACGGTTCGCGAGGTGCGTTGCGGCTCGGTGCGGGACAGGCCGATCAGGACGTCTACGTGGCTGCTGCGCGTCATCTCGATCTCGATGTCCTCGAGCGTATTCACGTGGCGTGAGCTCGTCGTCATGTCCGCGTGGTGATGATCGATCCGCGGCGGGCGACGCTGGTCATCTCCAGCGGCCCATCCTCTGCGTCGTGTGCGACGATCACATTCGCCACCGACGTGTGCAGGTCGCGTCTGATCACGCGCTTGAGATTGCGCGCGCCGTAGGCCTTGTCGAATCCGTGCATGAGCAGGTGGTGTCGAACGGAATCATCTGAGTGCCAAGAGATTCCGCGTTTGGTGAGGGTTTCGGTCAGCCGACGGAGCTCGAGGTCGACGATGAGGCCCGCATTGTCCTCGTCGAGTGGCGCGAATCGGACGATCTCGTCGAAACGGTTGTAGAGCTCCGGGTCGAAGAACTCCTCGACCGCCCGATCGACGATCTCGCCGTCGGAGCGCGTTGTGCGGTCGGCAGTTCGGCGGCTGCAGGTCAGAAATCGCTGAAGTGGTGAGCGTGACGGTGCACGTGTGCTCGCTGCCAGTTCTGCAGATCCGAGATTGGAGGTCAGCAGCACCACGCAGTTGCGGAAGCTGATACTCGACGTACCCGCGGCGAGTCGTAATGTGCCGGTGTCGAGGATCTGCAGGAGGGAGCGAAGCACGGTGGTGTGGGCCTTTTCGACCTCGTCGAACAGCACGATTCCGGGGCGGGAGATATTGCCCTCCACCAGTTCTCGATCGAAGAGGGTGAACTGCTCCTTGGAGCCCGCGTACCCTGGCGGTGCTCCGGACAGTGATGCGGCATAGTGTTCGGCGGCAAGGGAATTCATGTCGATGCGGCACAATCTGTCGGGATCGCCCGCTATCTCGGCTGCCAGTCTGCGCGCGAGTTCGGTCTTGCCGACACCTGTCGGACCGACGAAGAGCAGTGATGCGATCGGGCGGTGCGGATCCCGTATCCCTGCCGCGGCAATGGTCAATCCGCGTACGACGGCATCGATGGCGTGGTCCTGGCCGATGATGGCCGCACGCAGTGACGTCGACAGCTGGTCCGGAGACGTCGCGCGGCCCATGCGAAATGACCGAGCGCGTCCCCCGGTGAGATGGCCGGAGTTGAGATCGTCGACTTTCTGCGAGAGGTATCCCGACACTGTTCTCACCCTTCCATCGGCCGATGGTGCCGACTATTTGTTTCGAATGAAACCAGACGCTCGGATGTCCTGCACGCTGTTGCCCGACAGTATCGGTCCGATAATCCTTGGTGGGTAACCACCTACGAACGTCGACGTAATTGTTCGGTAACGGGCCCCGTTCTACGCTCGAGATGATAGTACTTCCAATTGGAAGAGAAAATCGAGACCCGCGCGGTCAGAGGAGGCACTATGCGGCACGGAGACATCTCGTCGAGCCCGGATACCGTCGGCGTTGCGGTGGTGAACTACAAGATGCCCCGCCTGCACACCAGAGCCGACGTGCTCGAGAATGCGCGCAAGATCGCCGACATGGTGGTGGGTATGAAAACCGGTCTGCCGGGGATGGATCTGGTTGTGTTCCCCGAGTACTCGACGATGGGCATCATGTACGACAACGACGAGATGTATGCGACGGCAGCGACGATACCGGGCGACGAGACCGACATCTTCGCGCAGGCGTGCCGCGATGCCCGCACCTGGGGCGTCTTCTCGATCACGGGTGAGCGCCACGAGGATCATCCGAACAAGCCGCCCTACAACACCCTCGTTCTCATCAACGATGAGGGCGAGATCGTGCAGAAGTACCGGAAGATACTGCCGTGGACGCCTATCGAGGGTTGGTATCCCGGTGGTCAGACCTACGTGACCGACGGTCCCAAGGGGATGAAGATCTCGCTGATCATCTGCGACGACGGCAACTACCCGGAGATCTGGCGTGATTGCGCGATGAAGGGTGCCGAGTTGATCGTCCGGCCTCAGGGGTACATGTATCCCGCCAAGGACCAGCAGGTCCTGATGGCCAAGGCGATGGCGTGGGCGAACAACTGCTATGTCGCGGTTGCGAATGCGACGGGATGGGACGGCGTCTACACCTATTTCGGGCACAGTTCGATCATCGGATTCGACGGGCGGACGCTCGGCGAATGCGGCGAAGAAGACTATGGCATCCAGTACGCGCAGCTGTCGCTGTCGACGATCCGGGACGCGCGCAGGTACGACCAGTCGCAGAACCACCTGTTCAAGCTGCTCCATCGTGGGTACACGGGTGTGCTGGCCGGTGGTGACGGCGACAAGGGGGTTGCCGACTGTCCGTTCGATTTCTACAAGAACTGGGTCAACGACGCCGAGGCGACACAGGCCGCGGTCGAGGCGATCACCCGCGACACGGTCGGCGTCGCCGAGTGCCCGGTGTACGACCTGCCCACCGAGAAGACGTTGGAGGCGTGAGCGCCCGTTGTATGCGGACGGTCTGTGCTCGTGACGGTGTGTCCGTGACGAGGCGTCTGATCACGGTCGACGCGGTGGCGTCGTCCACCCGGTGCTGCGGCCTCTGAGGCGATGTGCGCCACCCGCACCGGAGGAGTTGCGCGGCGGGTCGACCGGACGGACGGGACGGCTCGACGTCGTTGGGATCTCGGCGGTGTCGTCGAGCTGCTCCTCGAGCGGTAGTGCGCCGGGGGAGAGATCGTAGGCGTCGAGGTCGAGGAGCCGTGCGTGGATGATGTGTCGGTTTCGCAGCGCCGAGCGCACCGCGCGGTGTAGGCCGTCCTCGAGGTACAACTCGCCCTGCCAGCGCACGACATGGGAGAACAGGTCGCCGTAGAAGGTGGAATCCTCGCTGAGGAGTTTGTCGAGTGCCAGCACTGTCGTGACCGTGACGAGCTCGTCGAGCCGCAGCTGGCGGGGCGGGATCTTGGCCCAGCCGCGTACCGACAGCCCGTGGTCGGGATAGGGCTTCCCCTCGCGCACACCCTTGAAAATCATCCCGACGTTCTCTCCGTTGTGTCTGGCGCGTGGTCGCCGCTCGGCGCGCGCTCCGTGTCGGCCCGGTCGGGCGCCGACTGTCACCTAAGATGGATCCAGCCAACTGTATTGGCCAGAGTGTATTTCTCTGAACTGTATTCGCAGTAGGCCCGAGGAGGTGTGGCGAGCGTGTCGGCGACCGACGATCGGCGGTTCGAGGTACTGCGTGCCATCGTGACCGACTACGTGGACACGCAGGAACCGATCGGTTCGAAGGCCCTGGTCGAACGGCACCATCTCGGGGTGTCGAGCGCGACGGTGCGCAATGACATGGCCGTGCTCGAGGCCGAGGGCTACATCGCGCAACCGCATACGAGCTCGGGGCGTGTCCCCACCGACAAGGGCTACCGGATGTTCGTGGACCGGATCAGTGAGGTCAAGCCGCTGTCGGCCGCCGAACGTCGCGCGATCCTTTCGGTCCTCGACCGGGGCGTCGATCTCGACGACGTGCTGCGCAGGTCCGTGAGACTGCTCGCCCAACTGACCAGGCAGGTCGCGGTCATTCAGTATCCCGTGTTGTCGACGGCGAGGGTCCGGCACCTCGAAGTGGTCACCTTGTCGCCGGCGCGTCTGCTGCTCGTCGTCATCACCGACACCGGTCGGGTCGAGCAGCGGATGGTGGCGCTGGGGGCCGACCGGTCCGAGGATGACATCGCACGTCTTCGCGACATGTTCTCGGCGGCGCTGCACGGAAAGCGCCTCGAGGAGGCATCGGCAGCGGTTGCCGAACTGGCCAACGAGGCGCCAGGCGACATCCGCAGCGAGGTCATCCGGGTCGCGACGGTGCTCGTCGAGACGCTCGTCGAACGCGGCGTCGACCGCCTGGTGCTCGGCGGTACGTCGAATCTGGCACGCTCGGCCGCCGACTTCGCGCCGACCAACGGTGGCATGGACACGGTCCTCGAAGCGCTCGAGGAGCAGGTCGTCGTTCTCAAGCTGTTGGCGACGACACAGCGGATGGGACGGGTGACCGTGCAGATCGGCGAAGAGACGCAGACGGAGAACCTCCGTGGAACGTCGGTGGTCTCCACAGGGTACGGTGCATCGGGAACGGTGTTCGGCAGCGTTGGCGTGGTGGGCCCGACCCGCATGGACTATCCGGGAACAATCGCCTCGGTGGCGGCCGTTGCGAAGTATGTGGGTGAGGTCCTCGCGGAGCGCTGAACGGCGCGACGCGTAGTGAGCCAACCCGTCACCTCCCTGGCGTCGAGCCGGACCGTCGAGGCCCGGCACCCGTGGGGTTGTGGCCCGAGACATCGTGACCCGGAACATCGTCGACGCAGAACATCGTCGTCACAGAACACCAGCGACACAGGACATTTTCGACACAGAACAGCGGGCCGGACATTCCGGCCAGGACACAGAGGACCGGACAACAGCGTGGCAACTGACTACTACGGAGTTCTCGGCGTGGCCAAGGGTGCCAGCGACCAGGAGATCAAGCGGGCGTACCGCAAGAAGGCCCGTGAACTGCATCCCGACGTGAACCCCAACGAGGAGGAGCGTTTCAAAGAGGTCACCACGGCCTACGAGGTGCTCAGCGATCCAGAGAAGCGTCGCATCGTCGACGCCGGGGGCGATCCGCTGGCCGGGCCGGGTGCGGGTGGGTTCGCCGGAGGTTTCGGCGGAGGCGGACTCGGTGACGTCTTCGAGGCGTTCTTCGGTGGCGGCGGCGGATTCGGTGGTAGTCGCGGCCCCAAGGGGAGGGTGCAACCGGGCGAGCCCGCGCTCGTGTCGGTGGAACTGACGCTCGAGGAGTGCGCCTCCGGGGTCAACAAAGAGATCGCGGTCGACACGGCGATCCTGTGCGACGTCTGCCACGGCTCGGGAACCAACGGCGACTCCAAGCCCGTGACCTGCGACATCTGCAAGGGTGCCGGCGAGATCCAGGCGGTTCAGCGCTCGATTCTCGGTCAGGTGATGACGGTGCGCGAGTGCCCGACCTGTCACGGCACGGGTGAGGTCATTCCCGATCCGTGTCACAAGTGCGGCGGCGACGGCCGCGTGCGTTCGCGGCGCTCGATGACCGTGCGCATTCCCGCGGGCATCGAGAGCGGTATGCGTGTCCGGCTCGCGGGCCAGGGTGAGGTGGGTATGGGCGGCGGACCCGCGGGCGACCTCTATGTCGAGGTCTCCGAGCGTCCGCATGACGTCTTCATTCGCGACAAGGACGATCTGCACTGCACACTCCGGGTACCGATGGCCGATGCCGCGCTCGGCGCGGAGTTCACGGTCGAATCGATCCTCGGCGACGACATCACCGTCGCCATCGAGCCCGGCACCCAGCCCGGGCAGGTCGTCAAGGTCCGTGGGCAGGGTATGCCCCACGTCAACAGCGGTGTCAGGGGCACCCTCCACGTCCACCTCGACGTGCACGTTCCCACCAAGCTCGACGCGGCAGGGTCGGCGGCACTCTCGGCGTATCGTGAGGCGTCCGGCGACCAGATCGACCTGGTCACGACGACTGCCGCGGCGGCGCCCGGTGGTCTGTTCTCGCGACTTCGCAACGCCTTCGCGGGACGCTGACCGGTCGACCGGGAGCGGCACAGCGAATGGATCGCACGCATAGAGATCGACGTCGATGAGTCCTCCGCTGTTCTGGGTCGACGAGGTGCCCCGCGTCGGCGGTGAGGTGGTCCTCTCCGGAAGCGAAGGGCGTCACGCGGTGACGGTCACTCGCCTCGGCGTCGGTGAGCAGATCCTCGTCGGTGACGGTCGCGGCTCGGTCGCCGACTGCGCGGTCGAGGCCACCCGGTCGAAGGACACCCTCGTCGCGCGCGCTCATGCCTACTCCTTCGTCGACCGCCCGCGCCCGACCGTGACGGTGGTCCAGGCTCTCCCGAAAGCGGAGCGTTCCGAACTCGCCGTCGATCTGGCGACCGAGGCCGGCGCCGATCGCATCGTGCCGTGGCAGTCCGCGCGGTGCGTCGCGCGGTGGACCGGCAAGGCCGACAAGGGCATCGCCAAGTGGAGGGCTGCGGCATCGGCGGCCGCGAAGCAGAGCCGGCGCCCCTGGATTCCCGAGATCGGCGACCTCGCGACGACGATGGACGTCCGCGCACTCTGTGCAGAGGCAACGGGAACCGGCGGCGTGGTCGCCGTACTCCATGAGGACGGAGCGGTGCCCTTCCGGTCGTTAGAGCTGGCAGGGGCGACCGAGATCGTGCTCATCGTCGGACCCGAGGGCGGACTCGACGACTCCGAGATCGCAGATCTCACCGCGCTGGGAGCGACATCGGTGGTGCTGGGGCCGGAGGTGCTGCGCACGTCCGCTGCTGCGGCCGTCGCACTGGGCGCGATCGGAGTGCTCACGGATCGGTGGGACCGGTGAAGCGGTGCGCGGTGCACCGCACGAAGATCGCCTACGGCGCGGAGCCGTCGCAGTTCGGACATCTCTACCACGTCGCCGACCCTGCCGATCGTCCCGGTCGGATGCGTCCTGTCGTCCTCGTCCACGGCGGCTACTGGACCACGGAGTTCAGCCTGACCATCGAGTCGGCGATCGCCCGGCAGTACGCGGAGCGGGGCGCGCTGGTGTGGAACGTCGAGTACCGGCGTGTCGGTGAGGCGGGCGGTGGATGGCCCGGCACGGGAGCCGACGTGCGCGCTGCGATCGAGGCACTCGACACCTCCGTTGCCGACGCGCTCGACCCGGATCTGGCGGCGTGCGTCGACTGGGCCGATGTGGCCGTCGTCGGTCACTCGGCCGGGGGACAACTTGCTCTCTGGTCCGTTGCACACCTCGGTGCGAGAACGTCGTCGACGGTGATCACGACTGTGGTCGCGCAGGCGTCGGCACTCGACCTGGTCGGAGCGGGCCGTGCCGCGCGGCCGTCGGTCGAGGGCCTGATGGGTGCGACCTACGATGAGGCGCCCGAGCAGTATCGGCAGGCCTCGCCGATCGAGCAGGAGCCTTTCGACGCGCACGTCGTCGCCATCCACGGCACCCTCGACACCGCCATTCCGGTTGACGTCAGCCGCCACTACGTCGAAACGGTCAGTGCGCGCGGACAATCCGCAGAGCTCGTCGTCGTGCCCGATGAGGGACATGACGCCTTCGTCGACCCACGGAGCGTGTGCAATCGGCACACGCTGAGGGCCCTGGGGATCTGAGCAGGGGCGAGTGGTGGCGACTACCGGAATATTGCCTGCTGATCGGCCGTTGTGGCGCGATAGACTCGTCACGGACACGGGTTTATCCGTGTCTGCGACCCCCACCGAACCCAGGAGTGATTGCATACGTGAGTGACGGCACCCCCGACGTGAACGCGCCGAACAGCGGAACACCCGGGGGCAGACCTGTGGTCACCTCCGCCGTGGAAATCTCTCCCGAGGTGGTCTTCGGTCTGCTCGGGGCCGGCGATATCAACCTGCGCACGCTGGAGAAGCTCCTGCCCGCCGACATCCACGTGCGGGGCAATCAGGTGACGCTGAGCGGACAACAGGCCGACGTCGCGGCGTCGGAGAGAGTTGTTGCCGAGCTGGTCGAGCTGGTCGGCCGCGGAACTCCGCTGACTCCCGATCTCGTGCGCCACAGCGTGTCCATGATGAGCGAAGGTTCGGCGGAATCGCCTGCGGAGGTGCTGTCGCTCGACATCATCTCCCGTCGTGGAAAGACCATCCGGCCCAAGACTCTCAACCAGAAGAAGTACGTCGACGCCATCGACAACAACACCATCGTGTTCGGCCTCGGTCCTGCGGGTACCGGCAAGACCTACCTGGCGATGGCGAAAGCCGTTCAGGCGCTGCAGGGCAAGACGGTCAACCGCATCATCCTCACGCGGCCCGCCGTCGAAGCAGGGGAGCGTCTCGGCTTCCTGCCCGGCACTCTCAGCGAGAAGATCGACCCGTACCTGCGGCCTCTGTACGACGCGTTGCACGACATGATCGACCCGGAGTCGATTCCCAAACTGATGGCCGCGGGCGTCATCGAGGTGGCGCCCCTGGCATACATGCGCGGCCGGACGTTGAACGACGCCTTCATCATCCTCGACGAGGCACAGAACACCACCAGCGAGCAGATGAAGATGTTTCTGACCAGGCTCGGATTCGGGTCGAAGGTGGTTGTGACCGGCGATGTCACGCAGGTGGACCTGCCGGGCGGCGCGCAGAGCGGCCTCAACGCCGCAACCCGCATCCTGGAGGGCATTGACGACATCCACTTCTCGCACCTGACCAGCTCCGACGTCGTTCGTCATCGTCTCGTCGCCGACATCGTCGACGCCTACGGACGCGACGACGAGGCGCATCGGTCGTCGGCACGGTTGCGTGATGCCGGAGCGCAGGGCAACCGTGCCGCCCGACGCGCAGCAGGACAGGGACGACGCTCATGAGTATCGAACTCGCCAACGAGTCGGGGGTCGACGCCCCGGCCGAACTCATCATCGGCGCGGCTCGATTCGCCGTCGCCGCGATGGACGTCAACCCCGCCGCCGAACTCTCGCTGCTCCTCGTCGACGAGGACACGATGGCTGACATGCACGTCCAGTGGATGGACCTGCCCGGCCCGACCGACGTCATGAGCTTCCCGATGGACGAACTCGTGCCAGGGGGCCGTCCCGATGCCGCCGAACCCGGGCCGGCGATCCTCGGTGACATCGTGATCTGTCCCGCCTTCGCAAAGAAGCAGGCCAAGGATGCGAGACGCTCCTACGAGCACGAACTGGCGATGCTGACGATCCACGGCGTGCTGCACCTCCTCGGCTACGACCACGCAGAGCCGGAGGAAGAGAAAGAGATGTTCGGCCTGCAGAACGAGATCCTCGAGGAGTTCTACGCCGAGCGTCACCGGATCGCGCAGGCACGGCGGCAATCCGATCGTGACACCAAACTGTTGACCAACATCGGTTTCTCCGACGTCGCGGCGGTCGATGAGGCGGCAGATGCCGCCGATCCGGTTCAGCCCCCGTCGAAGGACACGTGAGCGTGTCGCACGACATCTGGTTCCTCGTCGTCGCTCTCGTTCTGCTCGCCGTCGCCGGTGTGTTCGCCGCCGTCGACACCGCGGTGTCGACCGTGTCGATCGCGCGTGTCGAGGACATGGTCAAAGAACAGCGCGCAGGTGCTCGACGTCTCGTCGCGGTGTTGGACGCGCGTGCCACCTATGTCGGTCTCGCAGTCTTTCTCCGTGTGGCGTGCGAGACCGCGGCCGTCGCGCTCGCCGCAGTCTCACTCGTAGACCTTCTCGGAGTCGGGTGGGGGCTCGTCGTCGCCATCGCGGGGATGACAGTGCTCTCCTACATCGCGGCCGGTGTCGGGCCCCGCACGCTCGGCAGGCAGCACGCCTACAGTGTCGCGCTGGCGTCGGCGGTGTTTCTGCAGGCACTCGGGGTGCTGTTGACCCCCGTCACCCGACTGCTGATCCTCATCGGCAACGCTTTGACGCCTGGCCGAGGCTATCGCAACGGCCCGTTCGCCACGGAGGTCGAGTTGCGTGAGGTGGTCGATCTCGCCGAGGCGAGCGGCGTCGTGGCCGCCGACGAGCGCAGGATGATCCAGTCCGTCTTCGACCTCGGCGACACCAATGCGCGCGAAGTGATGGTTCCGCGCACCGAGATGGTCTGGATCGAGAACGACAAGACCGTTGCGCAGGCGCTGAACCTCGCTCTGCGGTCGGGACATTCACGCATACCGGTGATCGGCGAGAATCCCGACGACGTGCTCGGCGTCGTCTATCTCAAAGACCTCGCGTCGACGCTGAACGCCGGAGAGCCGATCACTGTCATCAGAACGCGGGATCTGATGCGGCCGGCCGAGTTCATTCCCGACTCGAAACCCTTGGACAAGGTCCTCGCCGACATGCAGCGCACCCGGAACCACATGGCTTTGCTCGTCGATGAGTACGGAGGTATCGCGGGCCTGGTCACCATCGAGGACGTGCTCGAGGAGATCGTCGGCGAGATCACCGACGAGTACGACACCGACGAGGTCGCGCCCGTCGAAGACCTCGGAGACGGACGGATTCGGGTGTCGGCACGTTTGCCGGTCGAAGACCTGGGTGAGCTCTTCGACATCGAGATCGATGACGACGACGTGGAGACCGTCGGCGGACTGGTCGGACTCGAACTGGGGCGTGTTCCGTTGCCCGGTGCCGACGTGGAATCGCACGGACTGCGGCTCGTCGCGGAGGGCGGGCCGAACCGCCAAGGGCGTCAACGTATCACCACCGTGTTGGTGACCAAGCTGGAGAGCGACGTCGACGTCGACGCAGACGACAACTCCGGCGACGGGGGAGACACACGTCGTGACCGACGCCGCAACGGCGAGCGCCATGAGTCCGACACCGCGGCGCGACGCGGCGTGCGCGATCGGGAAGCCGGCGCTGATGGGGAATACTCTGAGCCGAACGACGCGGACCGCGGCACGGCGGCCCACGCACCCAACGGCAAGGATCACAGGTGACGCAGACACTCGACGACGAGGATCACAAACTCGTCGTGCTGGCCAGAGGAGCGCGCGCTCGCGCGGAGGCAGCATCGGGAGCCGCCGTGCGCGATGGCGACGGACGCACCTACGCAGGAGCCGACGTCGCAACCCGGTCACTACAGCTGACCGGGCTTCAGGTCGCGCTCGCGACGGCGTTGGGCAGCGGAGCGAGACAGTTCGAGGCCGCCGTCGTCGTCGGTGGTGGTGCCGACGACCCGGGACTGGCGACGCTGCGGGAGATCAGCCCGGCGGCTCCGTTGATCGTCACCGACGGAAGCGGAGCAGTCGTCGGCCGTGTCGAGTCGTCATGAGCGACGAGGTCGCTTCGGGCGACTTCCGTTCAGGCTTCGTCTGTTTCGTCGGCAGACCCAACACCGGCAAGTCGACGCTGACCAACGCGCTCGTCGGTGAGAAGATCGCGATCACGTCGAATCGCCCGCAGACCACGCGCCACACGATTCGCGGAATCGTCAACCGCCCCGACGCTCAGCTGATCATCGTCGACACGCCGGGATTGCACCGACCTCGGACCCTGCTCGGGCAGCGACTCAACGATCTCGTCCGTGACACGTACTCCGAAGTGGACGTTATCGGGATCTGCATTCCCGCCGACGAGGCGATCGGTCCCGGCGATCGCTGGATCGTGTCGCAAGTGCGCCAGATGGCGCCGAAGACGACGGTGCTCGGCGTGGTGACGAAGATCGATCGTGTCACCCCTGACCGCGTCGCGGCGCAATTACTGGCCTTGAGTGAGCTACTCGGCGGCGAGTCCGAAGTGGTGCCCGTGTCGGCCACGAGCGGCCAACAACTCGACGTGCTCACCGACGTCCTGGTGTCGCTGATGGAACCCGGCCCGGCGTTCTACCCCGACGGCGAGCTGACCGATGAACCCGAGCAGGTGCTGATGGCCGAGTTCATCCGTGAAGCCGCGCTCGAGGGAGTGCACGATGAGTTGCCGCACTCGCTGGCGGTGGTGATCGAGGAGATCATCCCGCGCGAGGACCGCCGCCCTGACCAGGCGCCCATGGTCGACGTCCACGCCATCCTGTACGTGGAGCGCGACAGCCAGAAGGGCATCATCATCGGCCACAAGGGTGCGCGGCTCAAACACGTGGGTACCACTGCTCGCGCACAGATCGAGCGATTGCTGGGAGTGAAGGTGTATCTGGACCTGCACGTGAAGGTGGCCAAGGACTGGCAGCGCGACCCGAAGCAGTTGGGACGAATGGGCTTCTGACCGCCGATCTCTCGAGGAGGTACGACGCAGTGGGTAAGCACGAGGGAACGACCGACGGGACAGGCTCTGTCGGCGACTCCGACGTCACGCAGGAAGTGCCGGAGCAGGCAGACGAGGCGCCGCATGAGGAGCAGGCGGTGGGCACCATCTCGGAGGTGCTCGGCGCTCCGAAGTTCTGGCTGGCGCCGTTGTTGCTCGTCGTGGTCATCATGTCCTTCATGTCGGCGCTCTACATGGGGGCCATCGCCGACCCCGAGGGCAATCTGCACGATTTCCCGATCGCACTCGCCAACCAGGACAACGGCGGTGAGGTCCCCAACGCCGACGGGGGCAGCGACAAACAGAACTACGGCGATCAGATCGCGAAGGGAATCACCGACGAGGCCGCCAAGAGCGGCATCGCGGTTCACCAGACCGATCGGACCACCGCTCTCAACGAGTTGAACAGCGGCAAGGTCTACGGCGTCGTCATCATCAGTCCGAATTTCACCAATCGGGCGGTGGCACTGGGGCAGTCGGCTGTGCTGCAGGCGAAGCCGGAGAAGCTCTCGATCGACATCTACATCAATCGCGGATCGGGTACGTTCGCCTCGGCAATCACGACGACGTTCTCCGAGCGGGTGTCGTCGCAGGTCAACAAGCAGGTCGGCGACCAGCTGACTCAATCGGTACGGCAACAGTTGGCGAAGGCCGACGTGCCGTTCACGGGCGCCGCTCAGCTGGCGTTGTCGCAGCCTGTCGACGTGCAGACGGTCGAACCCAATCCGTTGCCCGATGGATCGGGCAACGGACTCTCCGCCTTCTACTTCACGCTGCTGCTGATCCTCGCCGGATTCACCGGCGCGATGATGGTGAGCATCGTCGTCGACGCCGCACTCGGCCAGACGCCGATCGAGTTCGGGCCCTTCTACCAACTGCGGGTTCGGCTGGCCATCTCCCGCTGGGGAACGCTCGCCGCGAAGTGGACGATCATGCTGTTGATCGCGTTCGTCCAATCGGCGCTCTACATAGGCGTGTGTACCGCTGTGGGGACGTCGTTGCCGAACGCCTTCGTGTTGTGGACCTATTCAGTGCTGGTGATCTTCGCGGTCGGCGTGTCCTCGGCGTCGGCGATGGCCGTTTTCGGCAATCCCGGTCTGATACTCAACCTCGTGTTCTTCGTGATTCTCGGTCTGCCGTCGTCGGGCGGAACCGTTCCGTTGGAGGCCAGCCCACGCATCTTCGCCTGGATCGCGGCCTTCGAGCCGATGCACCTGGTCTATCTCGGCGTACGGGCGATCCTGTACTTCGACGCCGACTGGGATGCAGGTCTCGGCCGTGCGGTGATCCAGACATTCGTCGGACTGGCCGTGGGACTTCTCCTCGGCTGGGCGGGAACCAAGTATTACGACCACAAGGGCTGGCATCGTTTTCCCGGCGGTATGCGGCTGAGTCCGCGGATGGCGAAACTGCTCGACGGCGGCAGCGGGAGCCTCCCGACGATCACCACTCCCGCTCCCCAGCACGTCGCCGGTGTGGTCGGCGCGAGTCAGCGGAGTCGGAACGCGGTGGCAACCGCCACGAAACCGCGGCACAGCGACGTCGACTCGGAAGTGGATCGACAGTAGGGCCTCGCTCCTCTTGCGGCATGTCCCCGGCCTCTGGCGGCATGTCCCCGCCTCTGGCGGCATGTCACAGCGGGTGTTGTCGGTGCTCGGTGGAAGAATGGCGCGGTGAGGTTCTACCAGGATGAAGCGGTGGTGCTGCGTCAGCACAAGCTCGGCGAGGCCGACCGCATCATCACTCTGTTGACCGCGGAGCACGGATTGGTGCGTGCGGTCGCCAAGGGCGTGCGACGGACGAGGTCCAAGTTCGGTGCCCGGCTGGAGCCGTTCGCCCACGTCGACATCCACCTCTATCCGGGACGCAACCTCGACGTCGTCACACAGGTCCACTCGATCCACGCTTTTGCCGACGCGATCGTCGCCGATTACGCCCGCTACACCACCGCGTGCGCCGTTCTCGAGACCGCTGAACGTCTTGCAGGTGAAGAGCGTGCGCCTGCGGCGCAGTTGCACCGGCTCACCGTCGGGGCACTCGAAGCGCTCGCCGACGACCGACGACCGGGCGGGTTGATCCTCGACGCCTTCCTGCTCAGGGCGATGCACTGTGCCGGCTGGATGCCTGCGTTGGATGTGTGTGCGCGCTGTGCCCAGCCGGGCCCACATCGGGCTTTTCATGTCGCGGCCGGAGGTGCGGTGTGTCTGCACTGTCGCCCGCCGGGCGCAGCGACTCCGTCGCCCGGTGTCCTCGACCTGATGGACGCGCTGTACCGCGGGCAGTGGGAGCACACCACCGATGCGACGGAGTCGCTTCGACGCCAGGCCAGCGGTTTGGTTGCCGCACATCTGCAGTGGCATCTCGAGCGGCAGTTGCGCACCCTGCCGCTCATCGAACGTGCCGCCCCTCATAGTCTGGTTTCACCGAACGTGAGAGGAGCCGGCGATGGCGCTACGGTCGCGGTCCGCGGCTCGGGATGAACGAGCGAGAGCTGCCGCAGCACAGCAACGACGCGTGGTTCGTCCACCCGATCCACACCCCAGTGGTGCCACGCCGCCCGCATTGCCCGCGGAACTGATCCCGCGCCACGTCGCGCTGGTGATGGACGGCAACGGACGCTGGGCCACCGAGCGCGGACTGCCGCGCACCGAGGGCCACAAGCGCGGTGAGGCGGTCCTCATGGACACCGTGTGCGGATGCATCGAGATGGGTGTCACGTGGCTGTCGGCATACGCGTTCTCGACGGAGAACTGGTCGCGCAGCCCTGATGAGGTCCGGTTCCTCATGGGCTTCAATCGCGATGTGATCCGACGTCGCCGCGACGAGATGAACGAGATGGGTGTGCGCGTGCGCTGGGCGGGACGCCGTCCGCGCCTGTGGCGCAGCGTGATCAAGGAGCTCGAGGTTGCCGAGGAACTGACCAAGGACAACACGGTCATGACTCTGACCATGTGCGTCAACTATGGCGGACGTGCCGAGATCGCAGACGCGGCAAGGGAAATAGCGCGACGCGCTGCAGCGGGCGAGATCGATCCCGAGCGGATCACCGAAGCGTCGTTCGCGAAGTACCTCGACGAGCCCGACATGCCCGATGTCGACCTCTTCCTCCGGCCGTCGGGCGAGCAGCGCATCTCGAACTTCCTACTCTGGCAATCCGCGTACGCCGAGATGGTCTATCAGGAGAAGTTGTTTCCCGATTTCGATCGCCGAGACCTGTGGGCAGCGTGTGTCGAGTACGCGTCACGCGATCGCCGCTTCGGCGGTGTGATGACGACGGAGTGAGTGACGGATGAGTGTGAATCCCCGATGAGCCGGTGTTGCCGATGAGCGACTATTCGAACGTCAATCCGTCTGCGGCACAGCAAGATCTGCTTTCTCGCGTGACGGCGCTGCTGGGTGAGATCGGCGACGTTGCAGAATCCGACAGCGAATCGGTGGTTGTGCAGGTGGGTTCGACGCGGGCATCCGTGCGGGTCGTCGCCCTCGCCGACGATCTCCACGTGGTGTCGGTCACGCAGTTACTCGCGCTCAATCTGCCCAACACTGATGCCTTGCGTTCCGATGTCGAGGAGCTCGACGCGACACTGAGTTTCGGTAACCTGCGTCGCTCCGATCTGACCGGCATCACCACGGATGTGTTGCAGTACTACACCTTTGCGGTCGACGGGCTCGCCGATATTCCGATGCTGACGGTGCTGCACATCGTGCTGTCTGCCGGCGGCGACATCGCCCGCAAGCTCGTCGACGCGACCTGACGTCCTACCGACTTCTGGAGCATCTCAGCGGGAGGCGCGACAGTCGGCGCACACTCCGAACACCTCGACCGTGTGGTGGATATCGCTGAAACCGTGTTCGGCAGCGATGCGTGAAGCCCAGCGCTCGACCGGCTCTGCCTGTACCTCGACCGTCGTCCCGCACACACGGCAGACCAGGTGGTGGTGGTGTCCCGAGGAACAGTTGCGGTAACGCATCTCGCCCGACCCGTCCCAGAGGGCATCGATCTGACCGGCCTGGCTCAGCGCCTGCAGGTTGCGATACACGGTGGTCAACCCGATCGATTCGCCACGCGCCTTGAGTTCCTCATGGAGTTCCTGCGCCGACCGGAAGTCGTCGCCCTCCGACAATGCGTCGGCGATCGCCGCCCGTTGTCTGGTCGAGCGGATTCCGGTGACGGGGCGCTCTCGCCCGGCTGTGCTGTCGGGGTCTGTCGCCGGGCTGGTTTCGGTGCTGCTCATCGGGTCGCTTCGTCGCTCGGGGGTGTGGGGTCGGGCAGGGCGCTCGCCCCCGGTGTTGCGGGAGTCCCGGCCGCAGGCATCGTGGCGGCGTGCGGCTCTGTCGCGTGTGTGAGTGCGTCGGTGACGATGTGGGCGAGGTGATCGTCGATCAGCGAGTACATGATCTCGCGACCGTTACGCTCGCCGCGCACGACGCCGGCGTCCTTCAACACACGGAGGTGCTGGCTGACCAACGGCTGGCTCAGATCGAGTGAGCCGACCAGCTCGTGCACGCAGCGGGCGTTCTCCTGCAGAGCCAGCACGATGGCGATCCGCGTGGGCGATGCGAGCGCGCGGAGAAGATCGCTGGCAGCCTCACGCGCAGCGAGGTCGCGAGCCCCGACGCTGCGCGGGCCGAGGCCTTCCGAACACTGGCCGCGAATTCCCACTCCTCCATCTTAAGGGAACTGGTTGTCATTTGTGGCCGACGCCCCCGTTGCCGTGCTGCGCAGGTCCGCCTGCGCTCGACGGCGCTGGTCAGGCATCCTCGATGGGCGGCTAGGCTGTAGGGGTTGCCGGTTGCGTGACCGGCGAGAAGTTCGTGACCTGTCCCAACGTCCGTGGAGAACGATCCCTGTGGCCTCCCGCCCGTCGAATGCTGCCCCGTCCAAAGTCGAAGCCGTCGTCAACCTCGCCAAGCGTCGGGGTCTGGTGTACCCCAGTGGTGAGATCTACGGCGGGACACGGTCGGCGTGGGATTACGGCCCGCTCGGCGTCGAGCTCAAGGAGAACATCAAGCGGCAGTGGTGGCGGAGCATGGTCACCAGCCGTGACGACGTCGTCGGACTCGACTCGTCGGTCATCCTGCCGCGGCCGGTGTGGGAGGCCAGTGGTCACGTGGAGGTGTTCACCGATCCTCTCGTCGAATCGCTGTACACCCATAAGCGCTACCGCGCAGACCATCTGATCGAGGCGTACGAGGCGAAGCATGGGCATCCGCCCGAGAACGGGCTCGCCGACATCAACGATCCGGAGACCGGGCAGCCGGGTAACTGGACCGAGCCGCGTGCATTCAGCGGTTTGATGAAGACCTACCTCGGACCGGTCGACGACGAAGAGGGGCTGCACTATCTGCGCCCGGAGACCGCTCAGGGAATCTTCGTCAACTTCAAGAACGTCATGACGACCTCGCGCAAGAAGCCGCCGTTCGGCATCGCGCAGATCGGCAAGAGCTTCCGCAACGAGATCACACCGGGCAACTTCATCTTCCGTACGCGTGAATTCGAGCAGATGGAGATGGAGTTCTTCGTCAAACCCGGTGAAGACGAGGAATGGCACCAGTACTGGATCGACCGGCGGTTCGCCTGGTATACCGACCTCGGTATCGATCCCGAGAATCTGAGGCTCTACGACCATCCGAAGGAAAAGCTCTCGCACTACTCCAAGCGCACCGTCGACGTCGAGTACAAGTTCGGCTTCTCCGGTAACCCGTGGGGCGAGCTCGAGGGCGTCGCCAACCGGACCGACTTCGACCTGTCGACCCACGCCAAGCACTCGGGAGAAGACCTGTCGTTCTTCGACCAGGCGACCGGCGAGCGCTACACCCCCTACGTGATCGAACCGGCTGCGGGCCTGACCCGTTCGGTGATGGCATTCCTTTGCGACGCGCTCACCGAGGAGGAGGTGCCGAATGCCAAGGGCGGCACAGACACCCGCACCGTGCTCAGGCTCGATCGGCGACTCGCGCCGGTCAAGGCGGCTGTGCTGCCGCTTTCACGCAACGAGAAGCTTTCGCCGAAGGCCAAGGACCTCGCCGCGGAACTACGCAAGTACTGGAACGTCGACTTCGACGACGCGCAGGGGATCGGCAAGCGCTACCGCAGGCAGGACGAGGTCGGAACGCCGTTCTGTGTCACGGTCGATTTCGACACGCTCGACGACCAGGCGGTCACCATCCGCGAGCGCGACACGATGAGCCAGGAGCGGATCGCGCTCGACCGCGTCGTCGAGTACCTGGGAAGCAGACTGCTCGGAGCGTGACGCTCAGCGCATCGGTCCGTCGTTGACTGGGCTTGACCTGCGAGGGTCTGTCACAATTGGGAAGAGTTGCCGTGCGTGGTCGGACAAGGGGTTCGATCGGGCGGCGAGGAGAGTGAGTGGAGCCGTGGCGGTCAGTGGGAAAGTCGTGCACTACGACACGAACAGAGGTTTCGGTTTTCTGGCTCCTGAGTCTGGCGGTGCCGATGTGTTCCTGCACATCAACGACATCGACATCGACGAGGATTCGCTTAAGCCCGGGGCCAAGGTCTCGTTCGACATCGAGGAAACCGACCGCGGGGCCAAGGCGGTCAACGTCGCGGTCACCGAGGAGGCGCCCGCCGACGACTCCGGGTCGTCGCGCCCGCATCGTCGCGATTCCCACGAACACCACGGCCGGTCGCACGGTTCCGACCGCTCGCACGGCGCCGATCGTCGTCGACCACGCGGCGGGGGCGGATCACTCGATTCGGCAGCGTTCACCGAGGAGATCACCGAGCTTCTGCTTGATGCTTCCGGTGACCTAACCGCCAAGCAGATCGTCGCCATCCGCCAGCGCGTCACCGACTTCGCGGTCGGTCGGGGTTGGGTGCTTGACTAGTACCCCGCTTTCGGGTCAAACCGGCATACCGTCGACGGCCACGTACGGCGAGGAGGCTGTCGAGCGCATCGTGCGCGAGGGCGCGAAGACCGCCAGTCTGCCCGGCACCAGGACCGATCACCGGAGTGAGTACGCGCGCGATCGGGCGCGCGTACTCCACTCGGCTGCGCTCCGGCGCCTTGCCGACAAGACGCAGGTCGTCGGGCCCCGCGAGGGCGATACCCCGCGCACGCGGCTCACGCATTCTCTCGAGGTGGGGCAGATCGGCCGGGGGATCGCTATCGGACTCGGCTGCGAACCCGATCTCGTCGAACTCGCGGGTCTCGCCCACGACATCGGTCATCCGCCGTACGGACACAACGGAGAACGTGCGCTCAACGAGGTCGCGGCCGACATCGGGGGATTCGAGGGCAACGCGCAGAATCTCCGCATCCTCACGCGGCTCGAACCCAAATTGCTCGACGCCGACGGTGCCTCGGCAGGCCTCAACCTGACCCGTGCATCACTGGACGCCACGCTCAAATACCCCTGGCTGCGTCGGCCCCCGGCACGCAAGTTCGGTGCGTACGACGACGACGCAGACACTCTCGCATGGATCAGGCAGAGCTCGCCCGGCGATCGGCAATGTATCGAAGCGCAGGTGATGGACTGGTCCGACGACGTCGCGTACTCCGTCCATGATCTCGAGGACGGGGTCATCGCCAACCGGATCGACCTCCGATCGCTCGGCGACCCTGACGATCAGCGGATGCTCGCGGAGATCGGAGTTGCCGAGTTTCCCGAACTCGAACCGGAACCGCTGATCGACGCCGCGGGCAGACTCTCGCGGATGGATATCGTGCAGGCGGTCGGAGTGTTCGACGGAAGTCTCGACGCATCGGTGCGGTTGAAGCGGCTGACGAGTGAATTGATTGGGCGGTTCGCCTCAGCGGCGATCACCGGTACCCGCGAGCAGGTGGGGGGTCGATCGATTTCACGGTATGACGCAGACCTGACGGTGCCTCCGTTGATCGCAGCCGAGGTCGCGATTCTCAAGACCATGGCGCTGCGATTCATTTTCTCCAACGAACGTCACAAGGCACATCAGGCACGTCAACGTGAACGAATTCATCGTGTCGCCGGGTGGTTGACCGCTGCCGCGCCGGGAGGGCTGGACCCGATCTTCGTCCCGACCTGGCAGGCCGCCGACACCGACGCCCAGCGGTTGCGGGTCGTCGTCGACCAGATCGCCTCGATGACCGAGGGGCGGCTCGAACGGATGGACAAGCAGAACTCCGGCGCCCAGGCGCATCTGGGCTGACCGGGTTCTGCCCGCTTCAGTCGTTCGACGAGTTGATCGCCTTGAGCTTGTCCTCGAGTGCCTTCTTGGTGACCGTCCCGGTGGTGAACTCGGGCAACCCGTCGACGGGAACCGATCCGATCATGGCGAGTAGCCCTGGGCCGTCGTCCTCGGTGAGGTCGGGGAATGAACTCGTGACCAGGTCGGCGAGAGCCTCCTTGCCGCTGGGAACCGAGACCACCTCGGAGATGGTCGAATTGGTGGTCAGCGGGATCGTGACCTCGTCTCCACTGATCTCGACGTCGGTGTGCAGCCGGATGTCACGACTCGACGCTCCGGCCTCGACTCGATACGTTGCGCCCTCCACGACGAATCCGTGGACCCGAACATCCCAGTACGCCAACACCTCTCGCGGTACCCGGATCGTGACGCGTTCCTGTTCGCCCGCCTTGACCTCGACGCTGGCGAATGCCTTCAGTTCGCGCACGGGGCGCGACACCTCCGACTTCTGGATCGCCGTGTAGATCTGCACGACCTCGCGGCCGTCGACTTGTCCGACGTTGGCGATGGTCACCTCGACGTCGAGGCCGTCGGCGGTGGTCGTCACGGAGAGATCGCGATAGTCGAAGCGTGTGTAGGACAAGCCATGTCCGAAAGGGTAGGAGATGTTCATCGTGCGCGCGTCGTACCAGCGGTACCCGATGAACAGACCTTCGCCGTAGGTGACGTGTTGGAACTCCCCGGGGAAATTGAGGTAGCTCGGGTTGTCCTCCAGACGTAGCGGGATCGTTTCCGACAGCTTGCCCGATGGGTTCACGGTTCCGAACAGCACGTCGGCGATGGCGCCCCCTCCGGCTTGGCCGAGAAGCGCGCCGTCGAGGATTGCGGGCGCGAGCAGGGGGTCGACCCGCAGTACTCCGCCGCGTGAGAGCACGACGGCGGTACGTGGATTGGCTGCCAGGACGGCCTGCGCGAGTTCGAGCTGGTCGGACGGCAGGTCGATGGTGGTGCGGTCGAATCCCTCCGACTCCTGATGTTCGGCGAGACCGAGGAACAAGACGACGTTGGTCGCTGCTTGCGCCGTCGTGACTGCCTCCGAGATGAGCTCGCTGCTCTGTGATGACCCGTCGCCGTCAGTGGTGTAACCGGCGGCGTAGGCGACGTCCGTGCCCGCGTGCTTCTTGATCTCGTCGAGCGGGATGTCGACCTTGGTGGCATTGACCTTCGACGAGCCGCCACCCTGATAGCGCGGTTCGGTGGCCATCGCGCCGATCACGGCCACGGACTCCGAGCTGTCGAAGGGGAGAAGGTCGTCGTCGTTGCGTAACAACACGATCGCCTGCGCCGCCGCCTCACGTGCCAGCGCGTGGTGGGAGTCGACGTCGAATGTGCCGTTCTCCGAACGGATGTGCGGTGCCGCACGCTCGACCAGCGCGATCATCCGGTCGGCGGATTCCGACAGGGCCTTGCTGTTGAGTCTGCCGTCTTCGACTGCTGCTGCGACGTCGTTGTCGAGTTCGTCGCCCCCGAACGGCATCATCAGATCGAGACCCGCCGCCACCGATCGGACACGATCGACGACCGCGCCCCAGTCGCTGACCACCACGCCGTCGAATCCCCATGCGTCCCGCAGGGTTTCGGTGAGAAGCTCGCGGCTCTCGCTCGCGTGGGTGCCGTTGATCCGGTTGTACGAGCACATCACAGTCCAGGGGCGCGCGGTGCGGACGATGTGTTCGAACGCGCGCAGATACAACTCGTGCAGCGTGCGCTCGTCGATCGCGGCGCTGACCCGCATGCGGTCGGTCTCCTGATTGTTGGCCGCGAAGTGCTTGAGCGACGCCCCGACGTTGACGCTCTGCACACCGCGCACCCATGCTTCGCCGAAGGCTCCCGACAGCACCGGGTCCTCGGAGTAGTACTCGAAGTTGCGGCCTCCGAGAGGGGAGCGTTTGAGGTTCACGCCGGGGCCGAGGACCACCGAGACCTGCCGTGCGAGTGCCTCGGTGCCGATCGCCGCACCGATGCGTGCCGCGAGGTCGGGGTTCCACGTCTGCGAGAGTCCGACAGCGGGCGGGAAGCACGTCGCGGGGACACTCTGTGACAGGCCGAGGGCGTCTGAAGAACCCTCCTGCTTACGGAGCCCGTTCGGGCCGTCGGTCATCGCAATCGACGGCAAGCCGGCTTCGGGTTTGGTCTGCCAGAAATTCTTGCCGCTGGTGAGGCGGGCTTGCTGCGCGGTGGACAACGACGGTGTGGCCATGGGTGCTCCTCGGTGCGACGACTCGTGCCCCCCTCCTCCTCGACGGTAGTCGATCGAGCGGGGCGAACCGGCTCGCTCGCTTGTCGGGGTGCGTGCTTGTGGATGTAGCGGACGTCGGGAACTGCGAGGTCACTACACTGGTCGGCGTGGCAGGCCGAATTCCCGATCGTGACATCACGGCAATCCGTGAACAGACACGTATCGAGGAGATCATCGGTGACTACGTCGCACTTCGTCCCGCGGGGGCCGACCGGCTGAAGGGGCTGTGTCCCTTCCACGACGAGAAGACGCCGTCGTTCCACGTCCGCCCGCATCACGGTCACTTCCATTGCTTCGGCTGCGGCGAGGGTGGCGATGTGTACAGCTTCCTGCAGAAGCAGGAACACGTGAGTTTCGTCGAGGCTGTCGAGCAACTCGCCGACCGCATCGGGTATCAGATCCACTACGAGGGCGGCGGGACGTCGGTCGCACGAGATCGCGGAACCCGTGCCCGC
Source organism: Gordonia aichiensis NBRC 108223 (assembly GCF_000332975.1). GTDB lineage: Bacteria > Actinomycetota > Actinomycetes > Mycobacteriales > Mycobacteriaceae > Gordonia > Gordonia aichiensis. Next base: position 78,544 of record NZ_BANR01000058.1, read on the forward strand.
CTGGTGGCTGCCAACGCCGCCGCACAGAAGTACTACGCCGAGCAGTTACGTACCCCCGACGCCCAGATCGCACGCGACTACCTCACCGAACGGAACTTCGACGCCGCTGCGGCGTCGACCTTCGGTTGCGGCTATGCGCCCGCCGGGTGGGACACTATGACCAAGGCATTGTTGGCGCAGGGCTTCGAGTTCGCTGAACTGGAGGCCGCCGGATTGTCGAAGCAGGGGCGTAAAGGTCCCATCGACAGGTTTCACCGTCGGCTCCTATGGCCCATCCGCAATCTCGGCGGAGACGTCATCGGCTTCGGAGCGCGGAAGCTGTTCGACGACGACAACCTCGGCAAGTACATGAACACACCGGAGACCATGCTGTACAAGAAGTCTCAGGTGTTGTTCGGTCTCGACCACGCCAAGAAGAACATCGCCAGAAGCCATCAGGTGGTTGTGGTCGAGGGGTACACGGACGTGATGGCGATGCATCTGTCCGGCGTGACCACTGCCGTCGCCTCGTGTGGTACCGCATTCGGCGAGGACCACCTGGCGTTGATTCGTCGATTGATGATGGACGACTCGTACTTCCGTGGCGAGGTGATCTACACCTTCGACGGCGACGAGGCGGGAAAAGCCGCTGCGCTCAAGGCTTTCGAGGGAGAGCAAGCCATCGCCGGCCAGACCTTCGTCGCGATCGCGCCGGAGGGCATGGACCCCTGCGAGTTGCGACAGAGCCGGGGCGACGCCGCCGTCCGCGATCTCATCGCGCGACGGGTGCCGATGTTCGAGTTCGCCATCAAGGCATTGTTGGCGGGGTTCGATCTGAATACTGCCGAGGGACGAGTGCACGCATTGCGGGACACCGTCCCGGTGGTGGCGCGTATCAAAGATGTCGCACTGCGCGACGAGTATGCGCGTCAGCTCGCGGGATGGGTCGGTTGGGAAGAAGTGGGGCAGGTCCTCGCGCGGGTGCGCGAGGAAGGAACACGCGTCGCCCGTATGAACGGACGTCCGTCAGCCTCCGGGCGAGGACGGCAGATGCGACGCGATCGACCCGAAGCCGAAAAGGCACCGGGACCGGGACGACCCAATCCGGACGATCCCCGCTTGTGGCCGCAGCGTGAGGCACTCAAGGCCGCGCTACAGTACCCGGCGATCGCGGGTACCGTCTTCGACTCGCTGCCCGAGGAGTGCTTCACCGAACCCGCATACACCGTGGTCCGAAATGCCATGTCGGCGTTGGGCGGAACGTCGTCGGGGATGGGGGGCACGGAATGGATCGACGCCGTCAACCACGAGGTCGACAATCCGGTGGTCGGGCCGATCGTGACCGAGCTCGCCGTCGAACCGATGCCCGTCAGTGAGCAGAACATCCCGCGATACATCGGCAGCGTGCTGGCTCGCCTGCAGGAGGTCTGGGTGGGGTCGCAGATCGCCGATATCAAGTCACGGCTACGACGCATGGCCCCTGGTGACGATCCCGACGGCTATCACACGGTATTCGGGGACCTCGTCGCGCTCGAGGCATATCGGCGCAGTCTGCTCGAGCAGGCCGTCGACCCCGTGGTCGACGCCGGATGAGCGCGCTCAGGCGGCAGTGAACCTGCCGCCGGGGCGCAGTTCCTCGGGGAACAGCGGTCGGTGCGGGTCGTCGGAGTTGTATTGGCAGCCGCCGGCATAGGTGTGGGCACCCTCGCAGCGGTCAGGCGTCGGACGCGGGCGTCCCCAGATGTGATCTGCACTCATCTTTTCGCCTCCTTGAGGACTCGGGATGGCGGCGCTGCGACGGTGGAGCTGCCTGGATTCACAAGGCTTTACGACCTATCGAAAAGTATGGCCGGATACCTGCCCGGGCGGCCAGTTGACGCGACGTTTCGCTCCCCGCGCCCCGAATGTGGGGACGGTCACCGGGCGGGCGGTTCGGCTGCTCGGGACGGGGACTGCCGTCAGAACTTCGGCGAGGGACTGTGTGGGCCCCGAAGCCTGCCACGACGACGACTTCCGCCAGATCGAAGGAGGCCCCCACCTCCACGGTGGGGGCCTCTCGTGTGCCCAGGGCGGGGCTTGAACCCGCGACCGGCCGATTATGAGTCGGAGGCTCTAACCAACTGAGCTACCTGGGCTAGCACCGAACGAGCCTACAGGGTCATCTGTCGTCCGTAGGTCGCAGGTCGCGCGCCCGCCCCACTGCAGCGACGTGAGCCGTGCCAGTTGCCGTGTGGAAGGTCGACTCGAGTCATTTGGCCTGATCTGCCGACCGTAAAGCTCGAGAACGAACGTCGCCGTAAATTCAGCTACGTACCCGTTCCCGCGTGGCACTGCTGAGAAGGTCATACGCGCGATGCCACATCCATTCGAGCGGCCCGCGGTCGTGATGTGCCAGCCACAGTCGCGACCCCACCATCAGTAGTCCGGCGATCGCGAGGAAGAGCGTCACGGTGACAGGGACAACCGTGGTGGAGTCGAGTTTGGCCGCAAGGCCGAGTCCCCATCCGTAGCAGACCGCGCCTGTGAGTGCATTTTGCAGGACGTAACACGTCAAGGCGGTGCGTCCCACGGGAGCCAGCGCACGTCCAAGCGCGCCGGGTGCACGACCGTCGACGTAGAACTGTGCCACCCACGCCAGGATGCCGAACGCAACGATCGGAGCAAGTCCGTAGCGGCCAAGAACGAGCCCGGCATCTCCTCCGAAGAGGCCTGCGGCGAAGTCCAGTGGCAACGCGATTGCGCCTGCGATCATCAGTCGACTGCGCAGCGCCACGCCGTGCGGCTCGAGCACACCGGCGCGCAGTAGTGCCGCTCCAGCGAGGAACAGCGCGATGGACATCGGCAGGATAAAGATGACCTCGCTCCGAAACAGCACCAGGTGTTCGGTACGGAAGGCAACCAGTTCGAGGAAGGAGCCGTCAGCGTACGGATTTGGCGAGAGTTGTTGTTGCGCAACAGCGGTAGGTGTTGTGGTGGCGAGAGCCCACACCACTATCGTTAGGAGTGCAACGTGTATGCCCGCTGCGGCGAAGAGCGCGACCCGTTGGCGACGGATGCTCATCGCGAGGAGGTAGGCGACGATGAGTCCGGTGACGGCGTAGCCCGTCAGCACGTCGAACTCGGTGAAAAGGAAGTAGTTCACGGTGCCGTCGATGAAGAGCAGACTGGCGCGCCAGTAGTACTTGCCGGGCCATCTGTGCCCACGTCTGGCGGTCGAGCGTTGCTGGATGGCGAGCCCGACGCCGAACATGATGGTGAGTAGTCCCAAGAACTTGCCCTGGGTGATCTGCTGCAGCACGGATTGCACTGTGCCCCAGGGGCCCGACGCCTCGTTAGTGCCCAGGATGTAGCCGATCAGGCCGTCGACATTGGTGAAGATCCAGATGTTCGTGCCGAGGGTTCCCAGGATCGCGATACCACGCAGGACGTCGAGGGAGACGTGTCGTCGTGTGTCGCCCATGCTGTGCTCCAGTCGTCGGTGGAGGTGATACGAATGTGCTACCAAGGCATGATCGCTAAGCTAGCACGAGTGGGCTAGCATAAGTCAATGCCCAAACTGATCGACCACACCGAGAGACGCTCCGAAATAGCCGAGGCGCTCTGGCGGATTGCGTTGCGGGAAGGGGTATCCGGAGTCTCAATTCGCGAGGTCGCCGCCGAGGCGGGCATCTCTGCGGGTTCGCTGCGGCATGTTTTTGCCGACAAGGAGGAGCTACTCGAATTCTCCATGCGGTTGATCTATGAGCGTGTCGCCGCACGGATTCAAGAGCGGGCACGCATCCGCGATCCGCTGCGTCGTGCCGAGGCCATCTTGGCCGAATTGCTCCCGTTTGACGACAACCGGCGCGTCGAGATGCATGTGAACCTTGCGATGGTGACGGAATCCGTCGCTCATCCCGGTCTCGCGGCAGCGGCGGTGGAGGCACATCAGGGGCTGCGTGCGCTCTGTGTGCGGGTCCTCGCGGATCTGCGCGAGCATTGCTTGGTCGACGAAAAACGCGACCTCGACGCCGAAGCTCTACTGCTGCATGCTCTCATCGACGGCCTCGCCATGCACCTCCTGCTCGCCGGCACCGATTCGCGCGATCAGACCCGTGCCGCGGTGAGCGAGCATCTCGCCTCGCTCAAGCACCCGCGGACGCCCTGAATGACGGCGAGACAGCCCTGCGCGGCATCTCTGCGACCAGCCGTTTTGTCCTGACGCGAGTCCATACGCTAGAGTCAGCGTTCGGTTCTGGTGCTCTTCGCAGCGTCCGGATCGGAGCAATCCCCCATAGCTCAATTGGCAGAGCATTCGACTGTTAATCGAACGGTTACTGGTTCGAGTCCAGTTGGGGGAGCAGAGTTAGAGCAGGTCAGGCGCCCCTCGGGGCGCCTTTCTTGTCTGCGGTCACGGTCCACCCACCCATACCTGGCCGCCGCACATGATTGCTTTCCCGCTCGGGCCCTGAGCAACGCTGTCGACGGCTGGATTGCAGGCGCCGCAGGGCCTACCCCAGCATGTGTACTTCGGGCCGTACCCGTCAGCGGAGTTTGGATCGTAGGTAGGTCGCACGGGCTTCCACTGGCCGTTCTCACAGGTTGTGTAATTGCCTCCGTCGTCGTTCACCGCGGCAGGCGGGCGGTGTCGACTCCGTGCCTACGCAACCGGTCAGCCCGAGAAGCGCCCGCCGAAGAATCTAACGAACCATCTGTGACATATCTGCGGATTCTCGGGATTTCTCGACGAAAGGCCCTATCTGCACGGTTACGCGAATCCTAACGTCGATGTCGGAGGCTCCTCACCGCACCGATAACACGCCAGGAGGTCGACACCATGTCGTCGCATTCACCGCTCTTCTATGTGCTCCCCGGACTGGCCATCGCCATGGGTCTCATCTTTGCCGCGGCGGGGATAGGCGACATCGCCAACTATGGCGGCGGCGTCGCAGCGTGGCTCTACACGATCTTCGGTCTGGCCGTTGTAATCGTCGGCGCCGGCGTGATCGGTGTGAGTCGCGGTAGCTCTTCGGAGTAGCGCTGCCGGACCACACGGAACCGGAACCGGAAACGCTTCGCGGCGCGGCCCGCACGTGAATCGCCACGAATAGCCTCAGTACAAGATTTGCTACAATAAAGGTGTCAATGCTGACACCCGGACGAGGCGCGCCGTACCCGGCCAGCGACAAGACGGCGCTCGGAGGTTCAGCGTCTCATGTCGTGGATTGTGTTGATCATTTCCGGTGTGCTCGAAGCAGTGTGGGCAACCGCTCTCGGAAAGTCGCAAGGTTTCAGCCAGGTGGTTCCGTCCGTCATTTTCGCGGTGGCATTGCTGGGTTCCATGTCAGGACTCGCATTCGCACTGCGTGACTTGCCGACCGGCACGGCATATGCGATCTGGGTGGGCATAGGGGCAGCACTGACGGTCACGTATGCGATGGTGACCGGCGCCGAGTCGGCGTCGTTGCTCAAGATCGGGTTGATCTTTCTCATCGTCGCATCGGTGGTCGGACTGAAGCTGGCCCACTGAGAGTCGTCGCCGGCCGCGCAACTCATTAGTGTCGATCTCATGGCGATGAACAGTGATCAACGGCAAGCATTTCTTGCGCAGCCCCACATCGGTGCGCTTTCGATCGAGGCCGGTGCCGATCGGGCGCCGCTTGTGGTGCCGATCTGGTATCAGTACAGCCCTGGCGGCGACCTCTGGTTTCTGACCGGTGCGGAGTCGCGCAAGATCGCGCTGCTACGCGCTGCCGGACGCTGCACGGTCATGGCCGAAGTGGTCTCGCCGACGATCGCCTACGCCGCGGTGTCGGGGCCGGTGATCGACTATGTCGACGGCACAATGGACGATCTCGTCGAGATGGCGACACGATATCTGCCCGCAGAGAAAGTGGCGGGCTACGTCGAGTTCGCTACGTCCGATCACGGCGCGCAGACGAAAGTCGTTGTGCGACCCAAACAGTGGGTCGCGTCAGACCTGGGTTCGGTCTGAGTCGGTAGCGCTCCAGATCCCGCTCTGCTCAAGATGGCGCGTTAAACGCGCTGCGCCGTCGGTGAATTGGCGACGCGTCTGAGTGACTGCCTCGTCGAGGTCGCCGCGCCGGTAGGCGTCGACCAACCGCTCGTGACTGTCGACCGCGGTGTGGCCCCATTCGAGGTCTGTCGCGTAGAGCCGTGCAGGTGTGTACCGCGTGGCGGCGAGCAGAAACCACGCCAGTTTGGTGCCGCCTGCGATGACGTTGTGCGCGCGGTGGAACTCGAATTCGGCCTCCATGACACCCTGCTCGTCACCCGACTCCACGGCGGCACGGAGGCGTCGGGTCCACCACTGCAACTCGTCGAGATCGGCGGGCGTGACCGCACCTGCGGTGCGACGCGCAAGCCGGACCGCGATCTCACCCTGCAACCAGAACAGATCGTCGACGTCGACTCGATCGAGTGGACCCACGCGGTATCCACGGTGCGGCTCGAGATCGACCATGCCCTCGCCGCGCAAGGTCAACAGCGCCTCGCGGACCGGTGTGACACTCACCCCCAACTCCTCGGCGACGTCGTCGAGTCTGATGAAGTCTCCGGGGCGTAGATCGGCGGTCATGATGCGGTGGCGTAGGTGTGCGGCCACTTCTTCGGACAGTTGAGGGCGCCGCGGGATCCGACGCGGCGCCCTCGAGCCGTCAGAGCCCGAAGGTCTTGCCGATGATGTCGCGCTGGATCTCATTCGTGCCACCGTAGACCGTCGAGATGATCGCGCCGCGCATCAAGCGCTCTGCGTCGAATTCCGTTGCGTAGCCGTAGCCGCCCATCATCTGCATGGCGTCGATGGTCATGCGTTTCGACGTCTCGGTGGCCTTGAGCTTCGCCATCGACGCCTCGCGGGGGAGGAGCTTGGTTGGATTGTCGTCGGCGAGTTGGGCCACGGAGTAGACGAGTTGCTTGGTGCACTCGATCTCCGTGGCGAGATCGGCCATGCGATGCCGGAGTGTCTGGAACGAGCCGATCGGCCGCCCGAACTGCTTGCGCTCGGTGATGAACGCCAGTGTGTCGGCGAATGAACGTTCTGCGACCCCGAGTTGCATGGCGGCCAGGATCAACCGCTCGGTGTTGAGTCCGGCCATCAACTGATTCCAGCCGTTGCCCACGTCGCCGACGACCGCTGAGTCGGGCACTCGACAGTCGGTGAAGTACAGGTCGTTGACCTCGCGGCCACCGAGCGTGTCGATGCCCTTGATCTCCAACCCCGGTGTGTCGGCAGGAATGTGGAACTGTGTGATGCCCTCGTGCTTCTTGCCGGTGTTCGACGTGCGGGCGATCAATAGGATCGAGCGTGCGAAATGTGCATTGGAGCACCATGTCTTCTGCCCGTTGATGATCCACCCGCCGTCGACCTTCTCTGCGCGGCAGGTGAGGTTCGCGACGTCGGAGCCAGCTTCGGGCTCCGACATCGAAATCGACAGTGCATCACCATTGACGACGCCGGTCAGGACTTCTTTCTTCAGTTGATCGTCGGCGAATCGGTTGTAGGCCAGTGCCGTGATGAAGGTGGGGCCGATGCCGCCGATGGGTGCCATGCCGCGCATCGCTTCCTCGAGCAGGATGCACATCTCGACGTTGCCTGCCCCCGATCCGCCGTACGCCTCGGGCAGCATGATGCCTGCCCAGCCCAGGTCGGCCATCTTCTGGTAGAGCTCGCGTGAGTGCAGCTCCGTCCCGTCCTTGGTGTAGCGATTGCGCTGCTCGCGCGTGCCGACCTCGCGCTGGCAGAAGTCAGCGACCGATGCCGCGAATGCCTGCTGTTCTTGCGTGAACTTCACTGCTGTCCTCTCGATTGCGGAGCTGGGTGCGATGACCCCTCCACAGATCATATATGTGATATGACGACCCGTGGTCTGGGCCACAACTTCGATGGCTACATTGGTTGCCATGCCCAAATCGCGTGTCCCCTCCGACAACGGTGTGCGGGGCGAGTCGGCGCGCTCTGCAGACCAGGTGGTCGATCTCGCGGCGGAGGATCAACAGCCGGGTTCACCCGCGGCGACCGACGTCACGCCACTCGACGGCGAGGAGTTCCTGGCGGCCAATCGTGACAGGCGCGCAAAACTGCGTGCAGAGTCGGCCGACCGCGTGCCCCGCAAGCTCGACGCCGCGGCGAACGAGTCCGGCGGTACCCGACGAATCCGGCGATTTGTCGGTGGGCGGGCGTTGGTCGGGACTCTGACGCTGCTGGTTGTTGTTCTCGCGATCTCGACCGGGGTGCTGGCCTACCTGTACGTGCAGGCCGACGGCCGCGCCTCGGACGACGGGCCATCGGACGCCGACCGTGCCACGGTGCTCGACACGGCGCGCCGCTATGCCGTCGAGCTGACCACCTACGACCCGTCGGATTACGCCGACCTCGATCGCCGGATCACCGAGATCTCCACACCTGAGTTCGGTAAGACCTACATCGCCTCATCACAGGACGCGCGCAAGGGCAATGCGAACGTCAAGGGTGTGTCCACGGCGAAGGCGCAGCGCGCCGGGGTGGAATCCATGACCGCCGACCGTGCGGTGGTTCTCGTGGCGTTGGACCAGACGGTGAAGTCGTCGGAGATCGCGGCGCAGGTACCCGACGGTATTCCGTATCAATCGCGTGTGGAGATCACCCTCACCAAGCGAAACGGGGAGTGGCTGCTCGACGACCTCGCCACCGTATGAGCAGTGGGTCGGTGGCAACCCGTTGGCTCGCGTCAATCCCGCTGCGGGTCGATGAGAATGGCGCGGCACAGGGAGATGATCTGCTCGGCGGACGGTGATCGCGGCAGCCTGAGCAGATCCGAGGTGACGCCGAGCGCTGCATGGACGAGAAAGCGTGCCTCCGCACGGGTGATCGCTTCGCCGCGGTCGCGGGTCACCCACGCAGCCCACTCGTCGACGTTCGCGCGTTGTTGTCGACGTAGCGCGCTGCGTTCGGCGGGCGCGAGGTGGCCGATCTCGCTGAGGTACAACGACTGAAGAGCATTGTCGCGCACGAAGAGTCGTACGTATCTGTCGACGAGTTCCTCGAGCGCGGCGCGACTGGTTGTCGACGCGGCGAGGGCGTCCGAGTTTGCCGCACTGACGCGGTCCGACGCGCGCCAGAAGGCAGCCGACAGAATGGCCGCCTTGCCGTCGAAGTGCCGGTAGACCCCCGATGCGGGAATCCCGGCTGCAGCTGCGATCTCGTCGATGGTGACCTCTCCGAAGCCCTTGGCGGCGAACAGCGAGATCGATTCGGCAAGCACGAGTTCACGTTTGGACGCAGGTGTGAGACCCGAGGGCACGCTGCTGCCCGGTGGGCCGTCAGCGGTCGTCGGGGGAACGTCGGCCAGCGAGAGCGCGGTTGCCACGAGCAGTCGACGGATGTCGCGGTCGGGCAGCGTGGTGCGGTGGGTTGTCGGACTCGCGACGACGCTGATCATCGCGGCCGCAACGAGATCTGCGTGCGGTCGGGAGAACTCGGGCCGCAGATCGAGAAGCGGCGCACGAATCCTTCGGTGCTGATCCACCAGAACCGATCTCACCCTCGTTGCATCGTCGCCGTGGAGGAAGCGCTGATCCCAGCGATACAGCCCCCCGGTTCTGCGGTGGTCGATGGCGGACTGTGCGAGAGCCGTCAGTGCCGACTCGAGGTCGTCGTCGGCTGCATCGAGGGCCTCGGTCAGTGCGTCGGCCAGGAGGGCTGTGGTTTCGGCGAAGAGCGCGTACTTCGTGGGGAAGTGGCGGTAGAGCGCAGGAGCGGAGATTCCGACGATCCGGGCGATCTCCTCTAACCGGACAGCGTGATAGCCGCGATCACTGAACTCGGCCGCCGCGGTCCGCAGGATCAGTGCCCGACGGTCGGCGGGTCGTCGACGTGGTGGCGCGACGTCGTCAGTCGAGGGCTGACTGCTCATCGGCCCAGAGTAGAGCGATCGTGTCTTCGCTGTGGAACGAATCGAGAAATCGTCTATAACCACAGCTAGTGGCGGTATGACGGACACATAAGTTAATCGCAACTCTTGTGGTGTAGATCTCACATGGATGTATGGTTGCGGCATGGATCACTCTGCAGGCGAGTTCTGCGCCGACGATGGGACGTTTCGGTGACTGAGACCTCAGCGAGTTCAGTGCCGTCGTCTGGTGGCGCGCCGAGCTCGGGAATAGTCACCGAGGTCGATGATCGCGGGATCGCCCGCGCGACCATTCATCGTCCGGAGCGGATGAACGCACTCAACGGCACGGCTGCTGCTGCGCTTGTCGCCTTTCTGACCACACGCTGTGCGGAGGACGACGTTCGAGCGGTGATCATCGACGGTGCGGGTGGGAACTTCAGTACCGGCGCCGACATCCGCGACCTCGCGGCGGACTCGGCGAGGAATGGTGGGATCGACGAGAGCAGCGCCGCGTCGGTGATAGGGGGCGGGTCGACGTTGGCCCGCGCGGTGCGCTCGGTCGCGGTGCCGGTGGTTGCCTCGGTCGACGGTGCGGCCGTCGGCATCGGGGCCTCGTTGGCGTTCGCCTCCGACCTCATCATCGCCACCAGGCGGTCGTACTTTCTTCTGGCGTTCACCAACATCGGCCTCATGCCCGACGGGGGTGCCACTCAGACGGTGGCCACCGCCATCGGCCGCGCACGCGCCAACCGACTTGTCCTGCTCGGTGAAAAGCTGTACGCCCCTGAGGCGTTCGACGCCGGGTTGATCAGTGGGCTTGTCGAGGACAGGGCCGCTCTCGACACGGAGATCGGCGGTGTGGCCACGCGCTTCGCGCAGAGTTCGAGTCAGGCGTTGCGACTGGCGAAGGCCGCGCTCGACGCCAACACCCTCGCGGGGTTCGAGGCAACTCTCACGCGCGAGACCGACGGCCAGACCCGATTGCTGCAATCACACGAATTCCAGGCGGCCATCGCCGCGTTCAGCACCACACGCCGTCACTGACGTCGAGAAAACCGAGGAGAGTTTCCATGACCGTGACCGTCGACTCCGGGCAAGATCTCAATACCGAGCCACTGCGTTCTCGCCGCAACCACTGGAACAACCAGATTCGACGACACGCGATGATGCAGCCCGATGCTCCGGCACTGAAGTTCCTCGGTGCCACGACGACGTGGAAGCAGCTCGACGAGCGCACTCATGCGTTCGCCGCGGCGCTGAGTCGTCGGGGAGTGGGCTTCGGCGACAGGGTGCTGATGGTTCTGCTCAACCGAGCCGAGTACGTCGAAGCGATCCTGGGCGCCAACATCATCGGCGCGATTCCGGTGCCGGTCAACGTGAGGATGAGTCCAGCCGAGATCGCCTTCCTCGTGACCGACAGCGGTGCCCGCACGATCGTGACGGAGACGATGTTGGCTCCGTTGGCCGACGCGGTCGTCGCGGCGACCGGCGACGTCGACCGGGTGATCGTCGTCGGCGGTTCGGACAATGATGCGCATCTCGATTACGCCGACCTCATCGCAGAGGACGCGTCGGACCTGCCGGAGATCGACATCCCGGAAGAGACCGTGGCCCTGATCATGTACACGTCGGGGACGACGGGGAAACCCAAGGGTGCCATGTTGACTCACACGAATATGCAGTCACAGGCGCTCACCTGTCTGCAGGCGCTGCACACCCGACGTGACGACATCGGCGCAGGCGTCGCACCGATGTTCCACATCGCGGGGATCGGTGCCATGGCACCGCTGTTCTACATGGGCGCGACCTCGGTGATCCATCCCCTCGGGGCGTTCGACCCCGACGACATGCTCGACATGTGTGAGCGTGAGGGCATCACGTCGATCTTCCTCGTGCCCGCGCAGTGGCAGGCGGTCTGCGCCGCGCAGCAGGCGAAACCGCGGGACGTGAAGTTCCGTGTGATCAGTTGGGGGGCCGCACCCGCGTCGGACACCGTGCTCAACGCGATGAACGAGACCTTTCCGAATGCACTGAACGTCGCCGTGTTCGGGCAGACCGAGATGTCGCCGATCACGTGTGTGCTCGACGGGGCTGACGCCCTACGCAAACTCGGGTCGATCGGCAAGGTGGTGCCGGCGGTCACCGCGCGCGTCGTCGATCCGATGATGAACGACGTGCCCGACGGTGAGATCGGGGAGATCGTGTACCGCGGGTCGAACATGATGCTGGGGTACTGGCAGAACCCGCAGGGCACCGAGGACGCCTTCCGCGGGGGCTGGTTCCACTCCGGTGATCTCGTTCGACGCGACGAGGAGGGCTTCCTCTACGTGGTCGACCGAGCCAAGGACATGATCATCTCCGGTGGAGAGAACGTCTACTGCGCCGAGGTCGAGAACGTTCTCTACGGCCACCCCAGGATCGCCGAGGCCGCGGTGATCGGCAGAGCGGACCCGAAGTGGGGCGAGGTCCCCGTCGCGGTGGTGGTGACCGTCGACGGAGGCGATCTGACTCTCGACGAACTCGGGGCGTATCTCGACGAGAACCTGGCGAGGTTCAAGCAGCCCAAGGACATCGTTCTCGTCGACGAATTGCCCCGAAACGCAGGTGGCAAGGTCGTCAAACCGCGCCTGCGCGAGACCTACGGAAGCAAGGACGCGGGTCTGGCGAAGTGAACGTCGCCAAAAAGTAGAACACGTTCCATTTTCGACGAAAAGTGACTATCGTCTCAAGAGGGACGCTCGGGCCGCCTCATCACGGAGGCGTGGGCGTGACGACGACAAGCGGAGGGCATGAATGAAGACCAAGGGTGCGTTGCTACGGGAACTCAACCAGCCGTGGGAGATCGAAGAGATCGAGATCGGTGATCCCAAGGCGCACGAGATCAAGATCCGGATGGAAGCAGCCGGGATGTGTCACTCCGATCATCACCTCATGACCGGCGGCATCCCGATGGCGGGCTTCCCGATCCTCGGCGGCCACGAGGGTGCGGGTGTCATCGAGGAACTCGGTGAGGGTGTTACCGACTTCGAGGTCGGCGACCACGTCGTCCTTTCCTTCATCCCGTCGTGCGGTAAGTGTCCGTCGTGCAGGTCGGGTCTGGCGAACCTGTGCGACTTAGGCGCGATGCTTCTGCAGGGTGAAGCCGTGTCCGACAACACCTTCCGTATCCACACCGCGAAGGGCGAGAACGTCTATCCGATGACGCTGCTCGGCACGTTCGCGCCCTACATGGTGGTGCACGAGGCGTCGGTGGTGAAGATCGACAAGGACATCCCGTTCGAGGTGGCGGCGCTGGTGGGCTGCGGCATACCCACCGGCTACGGATCGGCCACCCGCAGCGGTGACGTGCGCCCCGGCGAGGACGTGGCAATCGTCGGTGTCGGCGGTGTCGGAACCGCGGCGCTGCAGGGTGCGGTGATCGCGGGGGCGCGCAACATCTTCGCGATCGACCCGGTCGAGTGGAAGCGCGAACAGGCGCTGAAGTTCGGCGCGACCGCTGCTTACGCGTCGATCGAGGAAGCCGCGGGCGCGATCGCCGAAACCACCCACGGTGCCATGTGTCAGAAGGTCATCGTGACCGTCGGCGAGGTGCACGGCAAGGACGTCGACAGCTGGATGGGCATCACCGCGAAAGCGGGTACGTGTGTGCTGACGGGCATGGGGAACATGCTCGAGACCGACGTGACGCTGAACCTGTCGATGCTCACACTGCTGCAGAAGAACCTGCAGGGCACCATCTTTGGTGGCGCGAACCCCAAACTCGATATTCCGCAACTGCTTTCGATGTACAAGATCGGCAAGCTCAACATCGACGACATGATCACCCGGCAGTACCGGCTCGACCAGATCAACCAGGGTTACCAGGACATGCTCGACGGTAAGAACATTCGCGGCGTCATCCGCTACACCGACGAGGATCACTGATCGTCGTCGACCGGTAACGTGGGTTGTCGTGAGTGTTCTCGACGCCCTCGGTACCTGGCCGGTCGACAATGTCGCCGCCGCGATCGTCACCGGTGAGGAGGTCGTCGCATACGGAGACACCACGCGCATCTACGAACTCGCCTCGGTCACCAAACTCCTGGTGGCCGAGGCGGTTCTCGTTGCCGTTGAGGAGGGGGCCGTCGAACTCGACGACGCCGCGGGCCCTCCCGGCGCGACCATCGCCCACCTCCTCGCACATGCTTCGGGGCTCGCCTTTGACGCTCGCGAGGTCGAGGCAGGAGTAGGTGAGAAGCGCATCTACTCCAGTGCGGGTTTCGAAGTACTCGCCGAGACCGTCGAGTCGGCGACCGACATCGCATTCGCCGACTATCTCGCCGAGGCGGTGTGTGTACCACTCGGACTGTCGTCGACGACGCTTGACGGACCCGCGGGGCACGGCGCACGGTCGAGCGTCGACGATCTCGCCGCCGTCGCCGCAGAGCTGTTGCAGCCGCATCTGCTGTCGGCGGAACTCGCCGAGAGTGCGCACTCGGTGTGGTTCCCGGGGATCGACGGTTTCGTGCCCGGCTACGGAAAGCACAAGCCGAACGACTGGGGACTCGGGTTCGAGATCCGTTCGCACAAGTCACCGCACTGGACCGGGACCCGCAACTCGCCGTCGACCTTTGGTCACTTCGGCCAATCGGGAACCTATCTGTGGGTGGATCCCGAGTTGGGCGCCGCATGCGTCGTGCTCACCGACCGGCCGTTCGGTGCGTGGGCCAAGCCGCTGTGGGCCGAGTTCAACGACACGATCGTCGATACCCTCGTCGCCGACGACTGACGGTCTCTGTCGACGCACCCCGGGGCGACTCTGTGAATCAGTAATTCACATCAATCATCTCCGGAAACTAGCGCAACACGTACAACATCAGGCACAATAAACAACACGAGTGTGATATCCGCTGTCGCGAGGTGTGTTGGGGAAGACGTTCCTCGTCGACAACGGAGGTGAACAAGGTGCGCAATCTGAACCAGTTTGCGGACATGACGACCGGAGTGGTGTACATCCACTCAGCGCAGGCTGCGCTGTGCCCACATGTGGAGTGGGCTCTGTCGTCGACCCTGAATGCGCGGGCCAACCTGAAGTGGTCCGCGCAAGACGCCGACCCCGGCATGCAGCGGGCCACCGTTGACTGGATGGGGCCGGTGGGTACTGCTGCTCGTTTGGCGAATGCGCTGCGCGAGTGGTCGTCGCTGCGCTTCGAGGTGACCGAAAATCCCAGTGAGGGCGTCGACGGGGAGCGGTTCAGTTATGTTCCGGGCCTCGGCCTGTGGCGCGGTTCGACGAGCGCCAACGGCGACGTGATCATCGGCGAGATGCAGTTGCGCTCGCTCATCGAGGCCCAGCCGGACAGTGCGGGCCTCGCGGGCGAACTCGAAGCCGCGCTTGGCACCGCGTGGGACGACGCGCTCGAGGCGTATCGCATGGGCGGTGCCGGCGCTGAGGTGACCTGGCTGACGCAACGCGTCGGTTGAACCACATCGGAGTTGGTGACCTACCTCCGATCACCGACCCGACACGCTGATTCGGCCCCGGCAGAGTACTGCCGGGGCCGAATCGTGTTGTGCAGAACGCGCGGCGACGCAGTCGCCGCCTCCACTCACAGCGGAATGTTTTTATGCCGTCCGCGCCGTGCCGGCGCCGATGCCAGTGCTTCGGCGATGATGCTGCGGGTTTTGGCGGGATCGATCACCTCGTCGACAACGCCTATCGCCTGTGCTCGGTCGAGTCCGCCTGCAATCTGTTCGTGTTCGACGGCGAGGCGCTCGTGCAGTGCGTCGCGTTCGTGGTCGGGTGCAGCGGCGAGCGCTTTCTTGTGCAGGATGCCGACTGCTGCCTTGGCTCCCATGACGGCGACCTCGGAGCCGGGCCACGCGAAGACGGCCGTGGCGCCGAGTGCCCGTGAGTTCATGGCGATGTAGGCGCCGCCGTAGATCTTGCGGGTCACCAGCGTGACGCGCGGGACCGTGCATTCCGCGAAGGCGTGTAGCAGTTTCGCGCCGCGTCGGACAACGCCGTTCCATTCCTGACCGACACCAGGTAGGTAGCCGGGAACATCGGTGATGACGATCAGCGGGATGCCGAACGCGTCGCAGAGGCGCACGAACCGCGCGGCCTTCTCGGCACTTTCGGAGTTCAGGCAGCCGCCCATGCGCAGCGGGTTGTTGGCGACGACCCCGACGCTGCGCCCGGAGAGCCTGCCGAAGCCGACGACGATGTTAGGAGCCCACTTTGCTTGCAGCTCTTCAAAACTCGAAATCTCGGTGCGGCCGTCGGCGGCCAGTTGGGTGTCGAGGAGCTTGGAGACGATGGGGTGTACGTCGTAAGCGCGGCGTGGCGATTCGGGCAGCAGTGCCTGTAGGTCGGAGTCGCCTGCCTCGGCCTGCTCGCGGTTGAAGTGACCCTGTGCGCTGAATGTCGAGACGAGTCGTCGTGCGCGCCAGTACGCATCGGGTTCGGAGTCGGCGGTGATGTGACTGACCCCGGACTTCTTGCCGTGGGTGTGCGGGCCACCGAGCGACTCCATGTCGACCGATTCTCCGGTGACACTGCGGACGACGTCGGGGCCGGTCACGAAGACCCGTCCGGCCGGGGCCATGATCACGACGTCTGTCAGTGCCGGTCCATACGCCGCGCCGCCTGCAGCGAACCCGACGACGACGGAGATCTGCGGGATGTATCCGGACGCCCTCACCATCGCCTCGAACACCCCACCGACGGCGTGCAGTGCTTCGACACCCTCGGCGAGGCGCGCACCGCCCGAGTGCCAGATGCCGACGACCGGCGCCTGCTCTGAGATCGCGGTATCGATGGCGTTGACGATGTGGGCGCATCCGACGATGCCCATCGCGCCACCCATGACGGTGCCGTCGGTGCAGTAGGCGACGGTGCGGACGCCGTGGACGAGACCGACCGCGGCCTGGACGCCCGAGTGATCTCGTGGGTGGAGGAGATCGAGGGTGCCCTCGTCGAAGAAGTTGGTCAGACGCAGCATCGGATCGCGAGGGTCCACTGCATCCTCGTGGCCGGTGATGGGGGCCAGTGTGGTCATCGCTGTCTCCTACTGCTGCGGTGCGATGGTGCTCGACCGCGACGTCGACGATCCGGTGTCGTCACGGACATCGGAATCGTCGACGTCGCGGTTGTCGAGATGTGACTCAGTAGCGCCCGATGGCCAGCGCCACGTTATGTCCACCGAATCCAAATGAGTTGTTCAGGGCGTAGTCGATCTGCCCATACCGTGCCTCGCCATGCACGACGTCGATGTCGCCGCACTCGGGGTCGAGGTTCTCCAGATTCAGCGTCGGCGGGATCACGCCTTCTTCGACGCTCTTGATCGTCAGCACCGACTCGAGCGCACCAACCGCACCGATCGAGTGACCGAGTGCGGACTTGGGTGCGTAGATCGCAGCGTGGTTGCCGACCGCCGCCGCGATGCCCGCTGCCTCGGCGGTGTCGCCGATGGGGGTCGAGGTGGCGTGAGCGTTGATGTGCGTGATGTCCGAGGGCTGCAGGCCAGCGGTCTGGATCGCCCGGGTCATGGCTCGAGCGTTGCCCTGACCGCTTGGGTCGGGTGCGACCAGATGGAAGCCATCAGACGTGATACCCGAGCCCAGGATGCGTGCGTGGATGTGCGCCCCGCGTGCCCTGGCGTGGTCTTCACGCTCGACGATCAGCATTGCAGCGGCTTCACCGAAGACGAAGCCGTCACGATCCTTGTCGAACGGGCGCGAGGCGGCCGCGGGGTCGTCGTTGCGGGTGCTCATCGCACGCATCATCGAGAAAGCCGCGATCGGGATCGCGTCGATGTGGCCTTCGACGCCGCCCGTGACCACCATGTCGGCATCGCCGAGCACGATGTGCCGCCACGCGTGGGCGATCGCCTCGGCTCCTGACGAACACGCCGAGACCGGTGTGATGACGCCGGCGCGGGCGCCGATGTTCAGACCGACGACTGCGGCGGGTCCGTTCGGCATCGCCATCGAGACGGCAAGCGGGGAGACCTTGCGGTAGTTGCCCGACTGCTCGATCGCCTTGACGGCGTCGACCATCGCGTCGCCGCCACCCTGGCCGGTGCCGATGACGACGGCCAGACGGTCGGGATCGACTTCGGGTTCTCCTGCCTGTGCCCAGAGCCGCTTGCTCATCACGTGAGCGATCCGCTCGACATAGGCCATGCGGCGAGCCTCGACCCGGGTCACCTCTTCTGCGGGGTCCTTGACCATCCGGCCACCGACGCGGCAGGGGAGTTCGCCGTACTTCGTGACGAAATCGTCCGTGAGCTGGCGAATGCCCGTCTCACCTGCGAGGAGGCCCTTCCAGGTCGAATCGAGGTCCTCACCGAGGGAGGTCGACGCAACCATCGACGTGACCACCACGCTGGGGAAGTTGCCCCCCAGCGTGGAGTAATCGCGGAGCGATGTGGTCACGAGCCGGCTTTCTGGTCGGCCTCGACCTGGGCCTGGATCGCTGCGGCAGCCTCGGGATTCTCGGACTCGAGCTTCTGGATGTAGGAAACGGCGTCACCGACGGTGCGCAGTCCGGCGAGGTCCTCGTCGGGGATCTTCACGCCGTACTTGTCCTCGGTCTGCACGGCGATTTCCACCATCGACAGCGAGTCGATGTCGAGGTCGTCGACGAACGACTTCTCCATGGTCACCTCGGACGGCTCGATGCCGGTGACCTCTTCGATGATCTCGGCGATACCGGCGATGAGTTGTTCCTGGGTGGCAGCCACTGTGTGGTTCCCTTCGTTGTGCTTGTGAATATGAATGACTCCGGAACACCGCGGGGGTTGGCCCCGTGGGTGTTTGGACCACCGGCGAAGCCGGTCTTCCGGGGGTCGCGGCGAGCGCGACCGCTATCCAAGCTTCTCGATGTCCGCGGGCACCTTGAGTGCCACCGAACCGACTCCCTTGAGTTCGCGTTTGGCGATGCCGACCAGTGTTCCGGCCGGGGTCAGTTCGACGATGCTGTCGGTGCCGTGCTCGCGCATGTATGCCGAGCAGAGATCCCAGCGGACGGGGGACGTGACTTGCTCGACGAGCTTGGCCAGGGCTTCGGCGCCCGTGGTCACCGGCTGTCCGTCGGAGTTCGACAGGAGGGTACGTGTGGGATCGGCGGGAGTGATCGACGCCGCGGCCTGTGCGACGGCGTCGCGAGCCGGCGCCATGAAGCGCGTGTGGAAGGCGCCCGCGACAGCCAGTTTGCGGGTGCGTGCCTTCTCGGGCGGGTTGGCGATCAACTCGTCGATCGCTGCGACGTCGCCCGCGGCGACGATCTGACCGACGGCGTTGCGGTTCGCGGGAACAAGGTCGAGCTCATCGAGGCGAGCCAGAACCTCGCTCTCGTCGCCGCCGAGGACCGCGGCCATCGTGGTCGGTTGCAGCGAGCACGCCTTCGCCATCTGTGCGCCGCGGACGGCGGCCAACGTGACCGCCTCGTCGAAGGTGATCACACCGGTGATGGCTGCTGCGGTGAGCTCGCCGACCGAGTGACCCGCGACGACCGCGTCGTCGGGCAACTCGTGGTTCTTGGCGTACTCGCCGAAGGCCAGCAGTGCACTCGCGACGACGAGCGGCTGGGTGACTGCGGTGTCGGTGATCTCATCGGCGGTGGCGGTCGTCCCGAGTCGTTCGAGGTCGAGTCCCGCGAGTTTGGACCAGATGGCCAGCTGGTCACGCGCGCCGGGAAGCTCTAGCCACGGAGCGAGCATGCCGGGTGTCTGTGAGCCCTGTCCGGGCGCTAGCAAGGAAAGCACGTGACCAGAGAACACCCTTCAGCGTGGATTTGTGGGTGTTGAGGTCGATGAACCTTCACGAAGGTTTTTGTGGGGTTCCTACAATGGTGACCTGAGTGGCTATCCCATCGTCACCACTCTGAGATTCGTTACACAAACGTGCTCA
Organism: Gordonia aichiensis NBRC 108223; assembly: GCF_000332975.1. Lineage (GTDB taxonomy): Bacteria > Actinomycetota > Actinomycetes > Mycobacteriales > Mycobacteriaceae > Gordonia > Gordonia aichiensis. The sequence continues at coordinate 98,289 of NZ_BANR01000058.1, forward strand.
AAGCCTGTCTGCCTGCGTAAACGGTACGACGGTCCTGTTAACAATGTTTCTCATGTTGCTCGTGACGACGATTCGTTCTTGAAGTGTGTCAAACGTCCTACTGTCCCCGCTATTCGTAGGACATAGCCATCTCGAGAGTGTGTTGGGTCACGTCCGGTCAATTCAGCGATCTTCTTGAGGCGATAGCGAACAGTATTTGGATGAATGAACAGTTCGCGCGCGCACGCCTCGACCGAGCCGCCGGTGTCGAGATAGGTCTCGAGGGTCGCCGCGAGAGTCGGCCCGCCCTTGGCGAGCGGCCGGACGAGGGTATCGATGAGCGTGGCGATGGCCGACTGGTCTCCGTTGAGCGCGCGCTCGGGTAGCAATTCGACGCTGTGCACCGGTCGTGGGGCGTTCGGCCATCCGTCGACGGCAGCCATGGCGGCCATCGCCTCGTTGGCGCTGGCATGAGCGGCGGTGAGGTTGGGCATCGTCGGCCCGATGACCACCGGGCCGTCGGCGAAATGCTCGAGGAGGGCAACTCCGAAATCGTCACCGGTGAGCATCGGGCCGCTGACGATTGCCACCAGCATCGAGCCCTGAACCACCGAGAGAGCTGCACGATCGTGCTGCTTTGCGGTGTTGTGGATGGCCAGGGGGACGGAGACGTTCTGCTCGGGCGGCAGGGCGCCGATGATGACGGTGGCCGGCGCATCCGAGTCCCAGTTCAGCGCCGCCGCGCGCGACATCAGCTGAGGGCCGCTGTCGCCGCGGACGACGGCGTCGACAACGAGTGCCTCGAGGCGCGAATCCCAGGCGCCGCGGGATTCGGCCGCAGATGCATAGATCGACGCCGCAGCGAACCCGATCTCACGCCCGTAGCGCAGTACCGATTCGGTCAGGGCGCGCAATTGTGAGTCGTTGCGTGCGAGCAGTGGTAGCCATTTTTCGAAGAACTCCATGGCGACGCGAACCATCTCAACGGTCTGGAGCAGCGAGATGCGTCGAGCGAGATCCTGCGGCACGACCTGGAACGCCTGCATGGTGAAATTGACGTTGCCCTCAGGATCCTGAATCCACTCGACGAAGTTCACGACCGCGGTCTGCACGACCAACTGCACACTCGCGCGCTGTGCCGCATCGAGGTCGGAGAAGTAGGGCAATTGGTCGGCCATCGAGTGCACGGCCTCGGTGGCCAGTCGCCCGCTGTACTGCTTGACCCGGCGCAGCAGCGTGTCCGGGAGCGCATCGTGAACGGTTGCCGGTGCGGGCACATGCGCGCCCCGCGCGCCGAAGACGTCGACGGGCGGGGGCGTCATGTTGGGCTCGGACACATCCTCAATGTAGTCGTGCCCTCGAGGTGGTCGGGTCTCGACGGCGGGCCGATCGCCCGGCGTCGAGACCGCACTCAGGCGCTGCCGGTGTCGGCGTAAGACACCTCGGCCGCGTGGACGTCGGTGATCCGGTACTTCTCGGCGGCCTGCGCTGCCGTGGTGAACGGGATGTTGCCGTCGCGAGCAAGTCCCACCAGTGTCGCGACCACGATCGACTCCGCGTCGACATTGAACACCCGCCGCGCAGCCGGTCGCGTGTCGGAGAACCCGAATCCGTCGGTGCCCAGAGTCAGATAGGTTCCGGGCACGTAGGCGCGGATCTGCTCCTGGACGCCACGCATGTAGTCGCTCACCGCGATCGACGGCCCGACGCTGTCGGCGAGCACTTCGGTCACGTACGGCTGCGGGTGCGTCACTCCGGGTTCACGTACCGCAGCGCGATCGAACGCGATGCCGTCGCGCGCCAATTCGCCCCACGAGGTGACTGAGTAGACATTTGCGCCGACGTTCCACTCGTCGGCCAGAATCGACGCGGCCTTCAAGGCGTCGGGCATCGTCACGCCCGAGACGAGGATGTTGGCGTAGAGCTCCTTGTTCGACGGAGCCTGCTGGTAGAGATACATCCCCTTGAGGACGCCTGCGACGTCGAGGTTCTCCGGCTGGGCGGGCTGGTTGATCGGCTCGTTGTAGACGGTGAGGTAGTAATAGATGTTCTCTGGCTTGTCGCCGTACATGCGGCGCAATCCGTCGTCGACGATGTGCGCGAGCTCGTAGGCGAAGGCCGGATCGTAAGAGACCACACCGGGATTGGTGGCCGCGAGCAGCGGCGAATGGCCGTCGGCGTGCTGCAGGCCCTCACCGGTGAGCGTGGTCCGGCCGGCCGTTGCGCCGATGATGAAGCCCCGGGCCATCTGGTCGGCGGCGGCCCAGAAGCTGTCGCCTGTGCGCTGGAAACCGAACATCGAATAGAAGATGTAGAGCGGGATCATCGGTTCGTCGTGGGTGGCGTAGGACGTGCCGACCGCGGTGAACGATCCGGCCGAACCGGCTTCGTTGATCCCCTCGTGCAGGATCTGTCCCTCTGCGCTCTCCTTGTACGCCAGCATCAGCTCGGCGTCGACCGAGGTGTACAGCTGGCCGTTGCGGTTGTAGATCTTGAGGGTCGGGAACCACGAGTCCATGCCGAACGTGCGTGCCTCGTCGGGGATGATCGGCACGATGCGCTTGCCGACCTCTTTGTCGCGCAACAGTTCCTTGAAGACGCGCACCAGCGCCATAGTCGTTGCGACCTGCTGCTTGCCCGACCCCTTGGCCGTCGCCTTGATGGCTCCGCTCAGATCGGCCTTGAGCGACTTCGATGTGGTGCGGCGCGTCGGTAGGAAGCCACCGAGTTGTGTGCGGCGATCGAGCATGTACTGGATCTCCGGTGCGTCCATCCCCGGGTGGTAGTAGGGCGGGAGGTAGGGGTCCTTCTCGAGTTCGGCATCGCTGACCGGGATGTGGATGGAATCGCGGAACGATTTGAGGTCGTCGAGGGTGAGTTTCTTCATCTGGTGCGTCGCGTTGCGCCCCTCGAAGTGCTTGCCCAGGGTGTAGCCCTTGATTGTGTGCGCGAGGATCACCGTCGGCTGCCCCTTGTGGGCGAGAGCGGCAGCGTAGGCCGCATGGATCTTTCGGTAGTCGTGGCCGCCTCGCCGCAACTTCCAGATCTCGGCATCGGACATGTTCTTGACGAGTTCCTTGGTGCGCGGGTCGCGGTTGAAGAAGTGCTCGCGGACGAAGGCCCCGTCGTTTGCCTTGTAGGTCTGGAAATCGCCGTCGGGAGTGGTGTTCATCAGATTGACCAGCGCGCCGTCGCGGTCGGCGTGCAGTAGGGCGTCCCACTCGCGACCCCAGATGACCTTGATGACGTTCCAGCCGGCGCCACGGAAGAACGACTCGAGTTCCTGGATGATCTTCCCGTTGCCGCGGACCGGGCCGTCGAGGCGCTGCAGGTTGCAGTTGATGACGAAGGTCAGGTTGTCGAGAGCCTCCGTCGCCGCGAAGCTGGCGAATCCGCGTGATTCGGTCTCGTCCATCTCGCCGTCGCCGAGGAACGCCCACACATGCTGATCGGAGGTGTCCTTGATGCCGCGGTCGTGGAGGTAGTGGTTGAAACGGGCCTGGTAGATCGCGTTCATCGGGCCGAGACCCATGGAGACCGTCGGGAACTGCCAGAACTCCGGCATCAGTCGCGGGTGCGGATAGGAGGGTAGACCGCCGCCCTCACCTGCGTGGCTGTGCTCCTGGCGGAATCCGTCCATACGGTCGGTGCTGATCCGGCCTTCGAGGAATGCACGTGCGTAGATGCCCGGCGACGCGTGACCCTGGATGAAGACCTGATCGCCTCCGCCGGAATGGTCGATGCCGCGGAAGAAGTGATTGAAGCCGACCTCGTAGAGAGCGGCAGACGACGCATAGGTCGAGATGTGACCGCCGACGCCGACGCCGGGGCGCTGCGCGCGGTGGACCATGATCGCGGCGTTCCACCTGATGAAGTTCCGGAATCGACGCTCGACCTCCTCGTCGCCCGGGAACCACGGTTCGCTCTCGGTGGGGATCGTGTTGACGTAGTCGGTCGAGGTCAGCGATGGGATGGCGACACGCTTCTCGCCGGCGCGCTCGAGGAGACGCAGCATCAGGTACCGGGCGCGTTGAGGCCCTTCGGATTCGACGAGTTTGTCGAAGGACTCCAGCCATTCGCCGGTCTCCTCCGGATCGATGTCCGGAAGATACGAGGCGACGCCTTCGCGGATGACCCGTACCCGGGGGTTGCGTTGGCTGCCTCCCTGACGCGACCCCGCCGGTTTGGTCGACGCGGTTCCGGTCGCGGTGCCGATACCGGTGGTGCCGGTGTCGGTGCTGGCTGCCTGTTCGGTCACGGTGATGCCCACTCCCTCGTTCGGCCGGGACACGGTGGTGCCCGGCATGACGACAATTCGGCGACGGGTCGCGTTGGTGTGCGGACTCGGTCGTCCACCTCACATCGTGCCCCATGTCACGCCCGTTGGCACCGGTGCGGGTGGTCTCGGCGGTAATCGTCGGCCGGGCTGGGGTAGCGTTTCGCGTGTTTGGTGCCGAATGGGCAACGGCCGTCGGGGAAGCAGCCGTGGGGGAGACATGACAAGACGAGCGATGCGACGCGCGGTAGGCGCGTGCCCCGCACTGCTCGCCGCAGCGACCGTGATGCTCGTGATGTCGGGCTGTTCGTCGGTCGAGGGCAGCGCGGGTCCGGCGCCAGGTGAGGCTGCCGCCTATCGCTCCGACGTGTCGACGGCCCGGCAGGCGAACTCGGCGAGGGCTGCGGCCGAACTCTGCGCGACGTCGACCACGTCGATGGTGGTCATGCTGCGTGGCTACAACGCATTCATCGCCCGACTCAACGACGTGCAGTCCTACGACAAGGTAGGCGATCTGGGCGACAAAGCGCGTGCTGCGCTCATCGCGGGCACCGACATGGTCCGGCCCAAACGCACCGCCGATGTGCCAGGTGACCTCGGTACCGTCGTCGGATCGTTCGTCGACAGCAGCAACGCGCTCGGTGACGTGATCGGCAGGCGTCAGACCGTGGAGCTCAACGTGGCGTCGAATCGGTGGACCGCGAGCCGCCGAGCGGTGCTCGACGCCTGCCGCGCCTATCTGCCACCTCCGCCGGCCACGTCGGTGACGCCTGGACCTCAGTCGGCGTCTGAGAGTCAGCCGAGCACCACGACGTCACCTCCGACCGGGTGATGACGATCGCGCATCGCTGCCGTCTGCCGTTCGTCTGGCTAGCGTTCTTCCCGCCGACAGTTTTCGTGTCGATGTTGGCGCGCGGAGCCTCCTCATGTTGGACTGAGGTCCTCTACGCTGTCTCTTAAGCTGAGAAGCGCAATGAGATCTGGAAACGTACCGGTAGGAGGTCGACACGCGGTGGTAGCCGCCACAGGGAGCAATGGCTCCGAGGGCAGCGGGGGCAATGGCTCCGAGGGCAGCAATGCCCAGAAACTCGGTTTCGCACCAGGAATGGTGGTGCAGGAACTCGGTTGGGACGAGGACACCGACGACGACCTGCGCGCCGACATAGAGGACGCGATCGACGCCGAGATGCTCGACGAGGACGCGATCGACGTGGTCGACGTCGTATGGCTGTGGTGGCGCGACGACGACGGTGATCTCGTTGATCGCCTCATGGATGCCATTTCGCCGCTTGCCGACGACGGCTACGTCTGGGTCGTCTCACCCAAGACCGGCAACCCCGGTTACGTCGATCCCAGCGAGATCGCCGAGGCCGCGCCGACGGCCGGGCTGACGCAAACCAACGTCGTGAGTTTGGGTGAATGGTCGGGTTCGCGTCTGGTGCAGCCGAAGGCGCGGCCCGGAAAGCGAGCATGAGCGACGACTCGACCCCCGAGGTCGCTTCGATTGCTCGTGCCACGGACATGTCGAACGCCGATGTCACGCCGTGCCCACAGCGGGTGCTGTCGGTCGGAGATGTCGCTCCCGATTTCGAGTTGCGCGACCAGAACAACCAGCGGGTCAGGTTGTCGCGGTTGCTCGATGACCGTCAGGTATTGATCGTGTTCTTCCCACTCGCTTTCACCGGAACGTGTCAGGGCGAGCTCGGTTTCATCCGCGACAACTATCAGCGGTTCGTCAATGACGAGGTTGCGGCCGTTACGGTGTCGGTCGGTCCGCCGCCCACGCACAAGGTGTGTCTTCGGCGCAGGGCTTTCTCTTCCCGATTCTCTCCGACTTCTGGCCGCACGGTGAGGTCGCACGCAACTACGGGGTATTCGATGATGGGCGCGGCTTCGCCCATCGCGGAACGTTTCTCGTCGGGCGGGACGGCAGGATCGGGTTCCGCGACGTCGTCGGACCCGGCGAGGCGCGAACCGAATCGCACTGGGAGATCGCACTCGGAGCGGCCGCCGCGCAGTAGATGTACACGGCACCAGGGAATTCCGTGTTAATGCCGATCCGCAGAGCGCAGCACGACGAGTGATCGCGAGCGCACCCGGCACGCCGAGTCGGTGACCGTCGACGGTGCCTCTGGCGCGAACGTATCGACCATCACGTCCCACTCGTCCTGCGCGAGCGCGGCGGGCAGCGCGAATTCGGCGTCCTGCCACCATGCGTTCAGCAGCACGATAAAGCGGTTATCTGCCAGATGTGTTCGGGAGCGGGCGATGTGTGGTGGCCGCAGCACCCAGGCGGTGCCGCGCGCATCTGGGTTCTGCCAGTCCCTCTCGGTCATGGGATCACCCGCGGGAGTGAACCAGTCGGGCGCCTCCCCGCGTTCGACGGCTGTGCGGCACAGGGCGCTGTGGCCCAGTCGCAGAGCGATGAGGTCGCGGGTGAATGCGACGAGTTCCTCGTCGTTCGACGCCCAGTCAAACCAGCCGGTGGCGTTGTCCTGGCAGTAGGCGTTGTTGTTGCCGCGCTGCGTGCGGCCGCGTTCGTCGCCGCCGAGCAGCATTGGGGTTCCCGCGGACAGGAACAGCGTCGCGAGCATCGCACGCATCTGGCGTCGCCGTAGCCCGAGGATCGCGGGGTCGTCGGTGGGGCCCTCGGTTCCGCAGTTCCACGACCGGTTGTCGTCGGTTCCGTCGGCGTTCTGAAAACCGTTGTCGCCGTTGTGTTTGTGCTCATAGGAGACCAGATCGTGCAGCGTGAACCCGTCGTGGCACGTCACGTAGTTGATCGACGCGGCGCGGCGTCGGCTCACGAGAGCGGGATCGTGGTGGCTGCCGCCGAAGATGTCGGCGGAGCCCGTCAGGCGTCGTGCCAGCGGGGCGAGCATGCCCTCGCGGCTGCGCCAGACATCGCGGATGCAGTCGCGGTAGCGGTCGTTCCACTCGCCCCACTCCGGACCGAACGCACCGAGCTGATGACTGTCGTGGCGTCCCACATCCCACGGTTCGGCGATCAGCCGCACCTGCGAGAGGACCTCGTCCTGACCGAGCACCTGCAGCAAGGTCGACGCGGGGTCGAAGGTTCCGCCGTCGTGCTCGACCCCGCGACGAGCGAGTGTCGGTGCGAGGTCGAAACGAAAGCCGTCGACACCGAGAGATGCCCAGTAGCGCAGTGAATCACAAATCATCCGCAACGTCGTCGGATGGCTCACCGCGACCGAGTTGCCGCAGCCCGTGGTGTCGACGCACGAGCCGTCGTCTGGGTGGAGGACGTAGTACGCGCGGTTGTCGAGGCCGCGGTGACAGAGAGTCGGCCCGGAGTCGTCGCCCTCCGCAGTGTGGTTGTAGACGACGTCGAGGATGACTTCGATCCCCCGATCGTGCAGAGCGTCGACCATGTCGCGGAACTCGTCGACGGAGTCGGTGCCGCATCCTGCGCGCTCGGCAGCCGAATAGCCGTTGTGCGGTGCGAAGAAGCCGATGGTGTTGTAGCCCCAGTAGTTCGTCAGGCCCGAGGCGGCGAGTTCGGGCTCGGCGATGCTGCGTTGCACGGGCAGGAGCTCGACTGCGTTCACCCCGAGCGATGAGAGGTAATCGATGGCCGCAGGATGTGCGAGCCCGGCGAAGGTGCCTCGCAGATCGTCGGGAATCTCGGGGTGCGTCATGGTGTATCCGCGAACGTGAACCTCGTAGATCACCAACTCCGCAGCCGGACGGCGCGGCTGTGCATCCGCGGCAGGCCGACGACGGGGCCTCGGTGCGAGCGGATCGGTGACGACGCTGCGCGGGACGTACGGCGCCGAGTCGAGCGTGCTGGGACGAGAGGGGTCGTCGACGTCGTGGTCGAGGAGGGCGTCGCAGTAGTGGACCTCGCCGTCGATACGTCTGGCATAGGGATCGAGGAGGAGCTTGGCGGGGTTGTAGCGCAGTCCGTGGTCAGGTGCGAACGGGCCGTCGACCCTGAATCCGTAGGGGGTACCGGCGAACACCCCTTCGACGAATCCGTGCCACACGTCGATCTCGCGCCCGGGAGTGGAAGGCGTGTCTCCGTGCCGTCGTCGTCGAAGAGGCAGAGCCACACTGCATCTCCGCCGGAACTGACGGCGAAGTTGGTTCCCCGCGGGGTGACGGTCGCTCCGAGAACCGACGGATCGCCGGGCGTGACGGTCCCGGTCATCGGGGTCCCTTCTCGTCGGGTGCGCAGATGCCCGGCTGGGCAGATGTCGCTGGTGGTGACGATACGTCAGACCGGGGCACCCGGCGGGTGCTCGCTGCGGTGGTGCTGCGAGGTGCGGTGGCGCGAGGGCCGTCTCTGGTACACCGGAGACATGGGTGCTCCTCTCATCGAACTCAATTCAGGCGTCGAGATCCCGCAGCTCGGGCTGGGCGTGTGGCAGGCGACGTCGGAGGAGGCTGAGCACGCGGTCCGCTTCGCTATCGACGACGCGCGCTACCGTCACATCGATACCGCAGCCGCCTACGGCAACGAGGCGGGCGTCGGAGAAGGCATCGCGTCGTCGTCGGTGCTGCGGTCGGACGTGTTCCTCACGACCAAACTGTGGAATGCCGATCATGGATACGAGCGCGCACTCGCCGCCGTCGACACCAGTCTGCGCGCGCTGGGCACCGACTACGTCGACCTGTATCTGATCCATTGGCCGCTGCAGGATCGCGACCAGTTGATGCGCACCTGGGACGCGATGGAGAAGATACTCGCCGACGGAAAGGCGCACTCCATCGGAGTGTGCAACTTCGAACCACACCACCTGCAGTGGCTCATCGATCGAGGTGGGGTCCTGCCCGCCGTCGACCAGGTGGAATTGCATCCGCATCTGCAGCAGCGTGAGCTGCGTGGCTTCGCCGGCGAGCACGGCATCGCGGTCGAATCGTGGAGTCCGCTCGGCGGGACGTCGGGGTCGGGGTGGGGCCCGAACTCGAAGCCCAACACCGTCCTCTCGGATTCGACGATCGGCGACATCGCCGCCAAGTACGGGCGCTCACCGGCCCAGATCGTCCTCGCGTGGCACATCAGGTCAGGCCTGATCGTGATCCCGAAGTCGGTTCACCAGGATCGGATCAAGCAGAACATCACGGTGTTCGATTTCGAACTCGATGACGAGGACATGGAACGCATCGCCTCCCTCGACAACGGCGAGCGGGTGGGTATGCACCCCGACGAGATGAACCTCGACGCCCCCAGCTGATCGAGAGCACGGGGCGCGGCGTCGGCTGATCAGTTCACGCGCAGGGTCGAGTGGCGCAACTCATTCGCACGCGACGCCGTCACCATCTCGGTCGAGGCGCGCGGAGTATCCGGGTTGCCCGCGGTGCAGCGGCGCAGCACCTGCCGCCCGCGCCTGCGAGCAGTTCGCGTACGTCACGCCGGCCGGACCGTTCTGTGCAGGAGGAACCCCCGACGTGGCAGGCGGTGATGTGGGCGCTGGCGTTGACGGTGACGTGCCCTCGGGCGCAGCGCAATTGGACAGGATGCGGATCATGGCCTGTTTCTCGGCCGCAGTCACCCACAGATGGTAGACGGCCTTGACCTGGATCTGCCGTTCGACGTACGTGCATCGGTAAGCCTTGTTCGGCGGCAGCCATGTCGCGGCGTCGCCCGCACCCTTGGCCTGGTTGGTGGGGCCGTCGGTGGCCTGGAGGTTGCGTGGATCGTTGGCGAGATTCCGACGCTGTTCCGCCGAGAGCAGCTGGGCGCCCTTCTGCCACGCGTCCGACAGCGCCACCACATGGTCGATCTGCACCTTCGACGACGTGGTGGTGCCTCGTGTGAATGCGATGGATTTTCCCGTATACGGGTCGTCGAGGGTGCCGGAAGTGACGACGCAGTCACGCGTGTTCGGCTTGAGGACGACGCCCGTCAGGTCGCGCCGGAGGACGTCGTTGCGGGTGTCGCAGCCGTTGTGGCCGTCGGCGACCGTGACGTCGTCGGACCACGCCTGACCGAACTGTGCGCGTGAGTATCCCGTCTTGGGTGCACGCCCCTTCACCGGGAGACTGTCGAGGGTTGTCTGTGCGCTCGCCGCCGCGACCTGCGTCGGCGAGACGGGAGCCGGTGCGGCAGGAGTTGACGGAGATGTTGACGGAGATGCAGAAGCGGTAGCGGCATGCGCAGCGGGGAACGCCACGGCCACTGCAACGCTCGCCACGACAGGCCAGGTGAAGTCGGAGCGGCGGGAACCGGGGTTGTTCAGCATGGAGGGAACGTATCAGGCGGCACCGACAACGATCGGGCGCATGCGGCATACGGAGCCGCGGGGAGTTACGTGCGCGCAAAGGGATTCGAACCCCTGACCGCTGGTGTGTAAGACCAGAGCTCTACCGCTGAGCTATACGCGCTCGACGCGTCGACCACACAGGCCGCGCGTCAACACACGAATCTAGCCGGTCGGTCGGTCGGAACCCAAACCGCCCATGGCAGTCGCTCCGGCGGCATCGAGAATGTGGGTCGGATCCAAGGATGTGGGTGCCACAGCACACACATCCTTGGACTGGGCACACAAATGCGGTCTTGCGCTCAGCGAGCGGAGTCAGCCGAAGATCGGCGGGAGGGCGAACAGCAGGATCGTCGACCAGACCACGTGCGTGCAGATCGGCGCCACGACACCGCCCGTGCAGCGACGCAGCACTGCGCACAGGGCGCCGAGAAGGATCGCTGCGAACCCGAGCATCACGTTTCCGCTGGCCAGCGTGGCGATCACATAGACGACTGTCGAGACGAGAACGGGCTGGTAGGGGCGGACGGCCGAATACACAGCACCGCGGAAGAAGAGCTCTTCGGCGAGGCCGTTGATGAGGGTGATCGCCGTGACGACGCCGATGCTGCCGTAGTCGGCGAACGCGAGGACCTTGCTGACGAGGTCGCTGAGGGGAGGAATCAGACGGGTGAGAAATGCACCGACGACGAAGATCGCCCCGAGCGCGGCACCCGCGGCCACGCCGAGCCACACCGTGTTCGACACCGTTCCCGAGCTTGCGTCGAGAGAGAATCGACCGGCGGGAAGCGGGCCGGTGACCACGGCCCCGACTATCCAGGTCGCGGCGAGACCCAGCGTCAGCGGATAGAACGCGGTGTCGCCCGGGGTCACCGATAGGGACACTCCCAGCAACACCGCGCCGAGGAGTAGGAAGGCCAGCACGCCGAGGCGGCGTCGAGTCGAGTACAGGGGAGCGTCGGCGTTGCGGTCGACGCACACGGCGTCGCGGACCCGCGCGATCGCGGGTGGCAAGGACGTCGTGGACATCAGGGGAGGAGGCGCCCGAGTATGCGGCGACCGATCAGTGCGACACCCGCGGCCGTCCCGACGACCCCGACGATGGCGCCGACCGCGGTGCGCCGGGCACGCAGCCAGTCTCCGCCGGCCCAATCGGGGTCGGTATCGGCGAGATGGTGCAGATCGGCGAGTTCGTTGACCGGGCGGGGATAGGGCGAGGCGACCGCGGCGCGGATGGCGTCTCTCATACTGGTCAGGCCTCCGGGCGGCGGGGACACGAACTCGGTGATGCGGTGCTCGGAGGCTCGCATCGGGTACTGCAGCGAGGTGACCAGCTCTTCGGTCAGCGCTGCTGGGGCTGGAGTGACGATGCCCCCGACCTTACCCGCGAGCCGCGTGCTGATCGAGGGAACCCGCACGCGGGCCCGAGGCATCTTGATCGCGCGAAGGTACTCGTCGAGGATCGACCGGTAGACACCCGTGTCCGGTCCGGCGATGTCGTAGGAACCCGCAGGTAGTGACGGGTCGGCTGCCGCGACGAGGTAGTGGATGACATCCCGGATCGAGATGGGGTCCATCGGGTTGTCGATCCAGCCGGGTTCGGGAATCACCGGGAATCGGTCGGCGAGGTAGCGCAGGATCTCGAACGACGTCGAGCCCGCGCCGAGAATGACCGCCGCACGCAACCAGACGACCTCGGCGCCGCCTTCGATGGACAGCCCCTCGCCGACATCGGCCCGGCTGCGCAGGTGTGCTGACATCTTGTCGCCGTCGGGTACGAAACCACCCAGGTAGATGATGCGAGCGATGCCGAGGGTGCGAGCGGCCTGCGCGACGTTGTGCGCCGCAGCGCGGTCGCCGTCGGCGAAGTCGGCCTGCCCGATCCCGTGCACGAGGTAGTAGATGGCGTCGACGGGATGTCCGCCCGCGCTCGCCGCGTCGAGCGCGGCACGCACCGAGTCGGCGTCGTCGACGTCCATCTCGACGGCGGTGACCTCGTCGGCCCATCCGTACCGGGACAGTCGCTTCGGCGAGCGCGACGCGACGACGACCTCGTGGCCGTCGTCGAGAAGTGCTTGGACCAGTCGTGAGCCGACGTATCCGGTCGCGCCGGTTACCAGTAGTCGCATTTCCGCCACGATAGCGAGCGCGGGAGGACGTGGCCCACTCGTGATTGCCTGGTCACGAGACCATCACGGTCACGCGACCACGAGGGATCACGCGCCCACGAGGAGAACGCGAGCGGGCGGGCGGAAGTGCTCTGCACGATCTATGCGCGGCGGTATCGCTCGGCGAGTTGGAGGTGCCGCTGTGCAACCGCTCGGCACTCCTCGCGGAGTGCAGGAGGTTCGAGAACCGAGAAGTCGGCGTCGAAGGCGTGTAGCCACCGCGCGATGGAGGTCAGCGACGTCGCGTAGAGCGTGACGTCGCAGCTCGAGCCGTCGCCGAACTCGATTGTGCCCCAAGCGTCGTCGACCATGGCTTCGACGATCGCCAGCGGCGCGTGGACACGCACGCGAGCGGTGGCCGACCGGTAGGCCGCGCCGAGGCTGCGGGCCAGATACGCCGCGGCACCGCCCTCGGGGAGTTCGCGGGGCGAAAAGCGCGCGCCGTTGGGGGTTTTGACTCTCATACGGTCCACCCGGAACGAGCGCCAGTCGTCGCGGTCGGGGTCCCAGGACACGAGGTACCAGCGAGATCCCTTGCGCACCAGGCGGTACGGTTCGACCTCGCGTCGACTCCCGGTGCCGTCGTGGCGCTGGTAGTCGAAACGCAGACGCTCGTGGCGATGGCACGCGGTGGCGATGTCGGAGAGAACCGCGGCGGCTACCTCGGTATCGCGCCGTCCCTGAGGAAGGGAATCGAGTGTCAGGGCATCGAGACGATGACGCAACCGCGAGGGCATCACCTGTCGCAACTTTGCGAGTGCTCCCGCGGAGGCCTCGGTCATGTCGCTGACGGCAGCGCTGCCGATCGCGTTGAGGCCGAGTGCGACGGCGAGTACCTCCTGGTCGTCGAGCAGCAACGGGGGCATCTCCGCGCCTGCGCCCAAGCGGTAGCCGCCGCCGACGCCGACTGTCGAGTCGACGGGATAACCGAGGTCACGGAGCTTGTCGATGTCACGTCTGACCGTGCGCGTCGTGATGTTCAGTCGTCGGGCGAGGTCGTCACCCGACCATTCCTGCCGCATCTGAAGCAGGGACAGGAGCTGGAGGAGCCGTGCCGACGAATCGAGCATGCGGTCATTGTCGCCCGGATTGCGGACACAAGTGGTCCTCGATACGACTGTGCGGTGTCACTTCGCGTGGCGGGTGAAGAACTGCCAGATGAGTGAGGTCGCCGAGATCGAATTGCTCAGCTGACCGGCCTTCGACGGACTTCCGGTGGAACCGGGCCACACGTGCGCGCCGCCGTTGATCCGGTAATGGGTGATCTCGTGGCCCGACGCCGCGCAGAACGGCCAGTCGACGCGCGTCACGTATCGGTTGACGGGGAACTCGAGAGGCTGTGGGAAACAGCGGTCGCGCGCAGCCCATCCCGAGAGCCAGGTCATCACCGGGGTGTAGGCACCGCCGTGGCGTACACCGCCGCCGTAGTGGATGGTCTGATCGGCGGTGCCGTGGAAGTCGATGATCGACGCTGGTGGAGCGCCGGGGCAGTTGGGGCGGCCGACGTCGTAGAACGCCCCGCTCACCACGGCGTAGGCGGCGAAATCGGAGGGCATGCGGCACGCGAGCATGGCGACGAGCCCACCGCCGTTCGACCGGCCGACCGCATAGGTGCGAGCGGGATCGATACACGCGCCGGCGCTGACCTCACGCAGGATGGACCTGGTGAACGCGACGTCGTCGGCGCGAGGCGAGGAGTAGGGAGCGCCCTCCCAGGAGACGAGTCCGTCGGTGCCGCGCAACCCCTCGGGGTAGACCACGATCGCAGGCAGTTGCCCGAGTTGCGTGAACCGGGCGAAGGTCGCGGCGGGCTCAGCGTGACCGTGGAAGGCGAGGATCAACGGATACGCCGAGTGTCCGCTGTACCCGGCGGGCACGGTCACGCTGTAACCGCGTTCGACGCCATCGACCTCGGTGGTGTGCTTGGACGTCCCCGGTGCGAGCCGATGCGGACCCGCGCAGCCGGAGAGATCGGCCGCCCCGCGCAACGGTTGCGCAGCGTTCGCCGCTGGCACGGTCTCGGCAACCGAGACGACGGCGAGGACGATGAGCACACCGAGGGCGACGGAGATCGCAGAGCGCCAAGCGCTGCGTCGGGCGGATTGCGGCACGCACAAAGAATAGTGGGTGCGACCGACAACGGAGCGACCCACGCAGGGCATCCGGGGATCCCTGTTATCAGGGCAGCCCGGGCATCCAGGGGTCCGTGCATTTTGGGCTTCTGGGCATTCTGGCGCAGTCGTGCCGATCCGGCTGTGCTGCGGGACCGGGTTTGCGATGCTGAGCGACATGCAGATGCGTGGACGGTGTGCGACAAGACTCGGTAGGAGCGTCATCCGGGAGCGCCGTCGACGAGGACTCGCAGCGCCGCTGATGGTGCTGGCGTCCGCGCTGCTCGCGACGGTCTGGGTACTGCCCGCGCAAGCGATTGCTGCGCCGGTGACAGCGGGACCGGGCACGTTGCCGCAGGGATTCCTGTGGGGCGTGTCGTCGTCGGGCTTCCAATCAGAAGGACTCCGCTCGGGAGGATCGTCGCCCGACAGCAACTGGAGCAGGTACGTCGCGGCAGGCAAAGTCGACGACCCCGTGGGGACGGCCGTCGACTTCCGACACCGCTACCGCTCGGATATCGCACTCGCGAAGTCGTTGGGCGTCAAGGTGTATCGCGTGTCGGTCGAATGGGCCCGCATCGAGCCGCGGCCGGGGGTCGTCGACCGGCGAGAGCTCGCCTACTACGACGACATGATCGCCGCGATCGTCGGCGCCGGAATGCGCCCGATGATCACTCTCGACCACTGGGTCTACCCGGGCTGGGTGGCCTCGCGTGGCGGATGGTCGAACGCCTCGACGCCGACGGCCTGGCTACGCAACGCCCGATTCGTCGTCGACAGGTATGCGCGCTACGACCCGCTCTGGATCACGATCAACGAACCCGCGGTCTACATCCTCAACGAGGTACGCATGGGCGGGCTGTCCGCGAGTGCCGCCGCGAGCATGCGTGATCGGCTCGTCGACGTGCACACGTCGATCTATCGCTACATCCATCAGCGCCAACCGGGTGCCCAGGTGTCCTCGAACATCGCCTACGTGCCGACGGTGGAGCCGGTCCTCGACGCCGCGTTCGTCGACCGCGTGCGCGACTCCCTCGACTTCATCGGACTCGACTACTACTACTCGGCGTCGGTGCGCGACCTGAGCGCGATCAACGCCGCGACGGACACCGCGTGGAATGCCTCGGTATCCGCAGACGGCATCTACTATGCATTGCGCGACCTCGCACGGCGTTATCCGGGCAAGCCGCTCTACATCATCGAGACGGGGATGCCGACCGAGAACGGTAAGCCGCGCCGCGACGGCTATCGACGCGGTGACCACCTCCGCGACCTCGTCTACTGGGTTTCCCGGGCGCGCGCCGACCGCATCCCGGTCATCGGATTCAACTACTGGAGTTTGACCGACAACTACGAATGGGGTTCGTACACACCACGATTCGGACTGTATACGGTCGACGTCAAGACGGATCCGACGCTGCGCAGACAGCCGACCGATGCGGTCTCCGCGTATCGCGACGTCACCGCACACAACGGGGTAGGGCAGGCGTATCGTCCGACTCGGCCGGCGCAATGGTGCTCGTTGGCGGCAGCCCCCGCGAGTTGCACCCAGCCCGTGCACTGATCGATCGAACCGCCCGCATCGTCGAGTTCGGTCATCGATGCAGGCAAGCGGTTTACACACCCACTCCACCTACCGAAAGGCGAGGACATGGCACACACCGTCGTCGACAAGGACGCGATCACCGCTGCGCTGCGAGCCGAATGGTCTGCCTTGCGGACGCTGGCCGGGCAGTTCACCGATGAGCAGTGGTCGGCGTCGTCGGTACTGCCGGGCTGGACCAACGCCGACATCGTCGCCCACATCATCGGCACCGAGAGCATGCTCGCGGGGCGCGATGTCGAGGCCGCTGACGACATCACCGCTCGCTCGCACGTCAGGAATCCGATCGGTGAACTCAACGAGCGATGGGTGGACCACTTCCGCGGCAAGTCGCGCGATGAGGTGCTCGCTGCGCTCGACGAGATCATCGAGGTCCGCACTGCGGCACTTCTGGCGATGTCGCCGGAGGAGTTCGACGCGGAGAGCGCCACACCTGCCGGTCCGGACACCTATGGGCGATTCATGCGTATCCGCGTCTTCGACTGCTGGATCCACGAGATCGACCTGCGCGACGCGCTTGCCGACGGTTCGGTACCGTCCGATCCGGTCCCCGCGGGCGCGGCCCTCGACGAGATCTCCGCGTCGCTGCCGTTCGTGGTGGGCAAGCGCGCCGCAGCCCCCGACGGCAGTACCGTTCGCTTCGAAGTCGTCGGAAGTGCACCTCGTGTCGTCCGGGTCGCGGTGAACGGCCGGGCCGGTCTCGTCGATGCATTCGAGGGAGGCGATGACGCCGCCGACGTCACCCTCCACGTCGACGGCGTCGAACTCGCTCGACTGGCGGGAGGGCGACGCGATGCCGATCCGAGTGCGGTCATCGTCACCGGCGATGACGAGCTCGCGAGGGCCGTGATCGCCCGCCTCGACTATGTGATCTGACGTGTCGAACGGGCTTTCTATCGAGGTTTGAGATACCGCATCAATGGATCTGCGGAACGAAAAAATTTGTCATTCAGACAGCCGATTCCGAGGGTTTTGACCACCATTTCGTGCGTTCATGGCACAAATGGTTCGGGATCTCGAAGGGAGTGTCCGCGCCCGAATCGCCTCGCTTCGACACCGGACATCGTGCGTGCGGGCAACGGATCGCTCAGCAGAGTGCGTACCAATCCCGTTGACGGGCCGAGCTCGTCGTCACTGCCGACAACGACGACATTGCCGGTTCGACGTCCCTTGAGCATTGCGGGATCGGCGATGAGCATGACATTGGCGAACACGTCGGCGACCGCCGCCGCATCGGCGCGCACCAGATCGAGGGTCCGCGCGTCTCCGCAGTTCGCCAGATAGAGCCCGCCAGGTGTCAACACCCGCTTCACGGCCTGCACGAATTCGACGGTGGTTAGATGTGACGGCGTGCGTGCGTCGGCAAACGCATCGCGAATCACGACGTCTCGGGAACCCTCGGTGAGCGACTCGGTCACTGTGCGCGCATCGCCGACTCGGATACGCAGCCGAGGTGCGCGAGGCAGATCGAACCATTCGCGCACGAGGCGGGCGAGTTCGGCGTCGATCTCGACGGCGACCTGCCTCGCACGCGGATAGCGATCGGCGAGAGTGCGCGCGAGCGCACACGCGGCACCGCCGAGGTGCAGAACTCGTAGCGGCGTCGACGCATCGGGGAAGCGATCGTCGATGACGGCAGCCATCTGGCGCAGATACTCGAAATCGAGAGCCGACGGGTCGTCGGGGTGGATGTGCGAACTATGGGTTCCATTGATCAGCAGCAACCAGCCGCCCGAGATCGGGTCGGCGACGACCTCCGCGGTGCCGGTATCGATCGGGTGGCTACCCGGAACGGGTGCGCGACGGGGTGTGGCCATGCGATGACGATACGATCGCGCGGTGCGTCGCGTCCCCACCAGTACCGCCCAACGCTCGCAGGCCCAAGCACCCCGGCGGACCGCTCTCGACATCCCGGTGGGACTGTGTCTCGGATTCGTGCTCGACCGCGCGGTCGGCGATCCGCGTCGGTGGCATCCGGTGGCAGGTATAGGGCACCTCATCGGGCGGCTCGAGCAGCAAATGTACGCCGACTCCCGCGGGGCTGGGGCGTTGTTCGCCCTGGCGTCGGTGGGCGCTGCGACCGGAGTCGCGGTCGGCGTCGACCGGGTCGCGAGACACGTCGGATCGCCTGCGTTGCGGGTCGCACTGGTGGCCGCGACGACGTGGTCGACACTCGGCGGCACCACGCTCGTTCGTGTCGGTCAGCAGGTCGGCGACGGACTCCACGCCGACGACATCGGTGCAGCACGAGCATTGGTACCCAGCCTGTGCGGGCGAGACCCCGACCAACTCGACGCTGCTGGAATCGTGCGTGCCGCGGTCGAATCGATCGCCGAGAACACCTCGGATGCCGCCGTGGCCCCGTTGGTGTGGGGCGGGCTCGCAGGTGTACCCGGGCTGGTCGCGTACCGGACGATCAACACTCTCGACTCGATGGTCGGCTACCGCAACGAGCGGTATCGACGATTCGGATGGGCCTCGGCCCGACTCGACGACCTCGCGAACCTGATGCCCGCTCGACTCGCAGGAGTGCTCGTCGTCGTACTGGGACCCGACGCAAGGGGCGCGTCGCGCGCGTGGCGACGTGATGCCGCAGCACATCCGAGCCCGAACGCGGGGGTCGTCGAATCGTCGTTCGCTGGTGCGCTGGGTCTACGCCTGGGCGGTCGCACGATCTATCGGCACGGCGTCGAAAATCGTCCGTCCCTCGGAGACGGCCGTCCCCCGGGAGTCGCTGACCTGTACTCGACGACGCGCCTGTCGCGCCGGGTGCAACTCGGCGCACTGGCATCGAGCGCGCTCGTCGCCTCCGTGATCGGTGAGGTAAGTCAGCGACGACGGATCAGCCGCCGTAGCGCTGGGTGAGCTTGTCGCGGACATCGTCGGGTGCGTGTTCGGTGTCGGGTCCGAAGCCGATTCGCGAGGTGTCGGAATGCTCGGCGTCGTCGACAACGGAGTCGCCGCGCAGCTCGGCACGCAACCGCTTACGGCGAGTTGCGCGATCGGAGCCGACGACCGCCACCGCGTGCGATGACGCTACCGGCGTTCCCGAGCGTGCGGCGCCGGATGTCTCGTCCACGGTCGCCGTAGTGTCCTCCGCCGACGTCGTACCAGCGGCGTTCGCGGCCCCGCGCGCGCGTCGTCGCTGCTTGACCTCGGCGTAGATGAAGTATCCGGCCCCGAGGGGAGCCATGATGCCGAATGCGAGCCACTGCAGCCCGTAGGAGAGGTATGGACCCGAATCGAGTTGGGGGAGCGGGATTTCACCGAGAGCTCCCGGCTGATTCGGTGAGATCTGTATGTAAAACGGGTCCATGGCGGTCGAGGTCGCGCGGGAGAGCTCTGCGGGATCGATGGTGTACATCGACAGTGCCCCGTCGACATCCGCGGCGCCGCGGCCGGGCGTCGTACCCTCGCCGGCCCGGATTCGACCGTCGATGGTCACCTCACCCTGCGGCGGCGCGGGCACCACGGGCGTCTGGCCCTGTTCGGGGCGTACGTATCCGCGGTCGACGACGAGCACCCGGTCGGAACCGGCGACCCGGAAGGGGGTCAGGACCTCGACGGCCGGACGCTCGTTGACCGATCGCAGCCGGACCAGTGCCTGCTTATCGGTCAGGAAGGTCCCCGTGATGTGGACCTCACGCCACTCCGTGTCGGATCGGAACCCGGTACCCGGAGGCGAGACGGATGCCAGCGGGACAGGTGCGATCGATACGGCCTGTTCGATGAGGTGATTGCGTTCACTGGTTCTGCTGTTCTTACCCAGCTGCCACGGGGCGAGGATCGAGAAACACAGCGCCGCGAATGCGACGACCACCACGGCCAGGGCAATCCACCCTGGCCGCAGAAATGTCCGCAGCACGCGCATGCTTCAACGGTACCGAGGCGCCCTTGCAGGTGGGCTGCGCGGGGCGCCGTTCGACGGCTCGCGGGCTACGTGTTGGCCAGCCGCTCGTGCACCCAGGCCAACATGCCCGGAACCGCCGCCTCGATCTGCTCGCGCGTGCGCGCGAAATCGTCCTGGGTTCCGTAGTACGGATCGGCGACGTCGAGGTCGTCGCCTGCGGACGGATCGAAGCTGCGCAACAGGCGGACGCGGTCGCCGAGACGTTTGCGCTCGAGATCCTTGGCGTGGCCCGAATCCATGGCGACGAGCAGGTCGGCGTCGAAGTCGTCGGGAGCCAGCTGCGCTGCCGTGTGTGCATCGGAGTAGCCGTGGGCGAGCAGTTCGGTGCGTGCTCGATTGTCTGCGGGTTCGCCGACGTGCCAGCCACTCGTGCCGCGGCTGGTGACGCGGACCCGATCAGCCAGCCCCGCGTCTTCGACGGCAGATCGGAAAATGTTCTGTGCCATGGGTGACCGGCAGATGTTGCCGGTGCACACGAAACAGACCTCCAGTTGATCAGACACCTAAGACCTCACGCAGATCGACGACAGAATCGACGCGCCACGCGGCTGCGTCCCCTTCCCCCGCCCGAGCGTAGCCCCACGCGACGAAGACTGTCGGGATTCCGAAGCTCTCGGCGCCCTCGACGTCGTGCGACCGATCGCCGATCATGACGACGGGGCGATCGGGGAGACCGGTTTCGGGGTGGGGGGTGACACCCGATTGCGTCAGCGCCCACGCGATCACGTCTGCCTTGCTCCGACGAGAGCCGTCGTCGCTGGCGCCGCAGATCGCCGTGAAGTGAGGGGCGAGTGCGAAGTGGTCGAGGATCGCTCGTGCGGTGTTCTCGTTCTTCGACGTCGCAACGGTCATCGTCCGACCCTGGCGCGCCAGATCCCCGACGAGTTCGCCCACCTCGGGAAAGACGGAGTTCTCGAGCCAGCCGACGTCGGTGTAGCGCCTGCGGTAGGCGCGCATCGCCGCGTCGGCGGTCTCGTGGTCGAGTCCGAGGCCGGTCAGTGTGTCGATCATCGGGGGCCCCGCGACTCCGGCGACCACGTCATCGGGCGGCTCGGGCGCCCCGACCTCGGCCAGTGCGTGGCGAAAGCTGTTGACGATGCCGGAGAAGCTGTCGGTGATCGTGCCGTCGAGGTCGAACAACAGTACGGTCCGCGGATCCCGCGGATCTGCCGGAGAGGTCACCACTCCATCGTGACATGTACGGCCGTACCGGGTCGAAGGGCGGGTTGCGCCCGGCTTCTCGATCACCCGCCGATTCGTCTACGGGCGAATGCTCGAGCCATCGATCGCCCGACCTGCGCCCGTTAGGCTCGACGGTTATGACAGAAGCCTCGCCACCGGAGGAGAGCGTGTACCGACCCGGTCGGCACGGCGACGTCGACGTGGAGCCAGGAGTCGTCGACTTCGCCGTCAACGTCCGTGGCAGTGCCCCCGATTTCGTCCGCGCTGCGATCGTGGATGCCTGCGCCCACCTCTCGTCGTACCCGGCCGCTGAGCACGTCGACGCCGCTGTTGCAGCGATCTGTGCTCTGCACCAACGAGATCAGGGCGAGGTCATGCTGCTCGCCGGAGCCGCGGACGGATTCGAGATGCTGCCGCGGCTCGGTTCCCGACACGCCGCGCTCATCCAGCCGTCGTTCACCGAGCCCGAGATCGCGCTCAGCGCAGCAGGAATCCCCATCACCCAGGTGGTTCTGCCACCGCCGTGGCACATCGATCCCACCGACATCGGCGAGCGCATTCCCGCCGACGCCGACCTCGTCGTCGTCGGCAATCCCACCAACCCCACCTCTGTGCTGCACAGCAGGGCTGCGCTGGAGGCGATGCGCAAGCCGGGACGGATACTCGTGGTCGACGAGGCGTTCGCCGATCTCACCGTCGACGAGGCGAGCGGCGACCGTGAGCCGCAGTCACTCGCCTCGCTGCGCTGTGATGACGTCGTCGTGATCCGCAGCGTCACAAAGACGTTCGGACTCGCGGGACTTCGCGCGGGCTATCTGCTGGCGGCGCCGGCCATCGTCGAGGCGTTGAGCCGCGGGAGACGACCCTGGCCGCTCTCGACACCCGCACTCGCAGCCCTCACAGAATGCGTCGGCCCCGCAGGGCAGCGTTTCTGCGACGCCGCCGCGCGTACCGTCATCGCCGAGCGGGACTTCATGGTGGAGCGCCTCGCCCTCGCCGGGGTCGCCGTGAGCACCGAACCTGCGGCCCCGTTCGTGCTCATCGAGACGCCGAACGGCCTCGCGCTCAAGAACGCACTTCGCGCCGAGGGTTTCGGCGTGCGAAGTTGCGCCAACTTCGTCGGCCTCGGTGATGACCACGTGCGACTCGCGGTGCGCGACAACGCCACCGTCGACACGATGGTCGATGCCCTGACCCGCGTACGGAAGGACCTCGACGATGACCCGCGATGACGAGACTGCGGCCGTGACCTCGGTGGGCGGTGCGTGTGATCTGCTCGATTCCACGTACCCGCCGAGACTGGCGGAGGCGTGGGATTCGGTTGGTCTGGTCTGCGGAGATCGCGCCGAACCGGTTGGGCGCGCACTGATCTGCGTCGACGTCACCGACGCCGTGGTCGACGCCGCGATCGAAGCCGACGTCGACCTCATCGTCGCGCACCATCCGCTGCTGTTGCGGGGTGTCGACTCGGTGGCCGCCGATACCGCGAAAGGCCGCATTCTGCATCGGCTGATCCGTTCCCACACGGCGTTGTTCACCGCACACACCAACGCCGACAGTGCACGTGGGGGAGTATCGGATGCGCTCGCACGCGTGCTCGGCGTCGTCGACACGTCACCGGTGGCGCCCGCCCCTCTCGCACCGATGGACAAGTGGGTCGTCATGGTGCCCGAGGGCAGTGCCGAGCAGGTCAGCGAGGCGATGTTCGCTGCGGGTGCAGGTGCGATCGGCGAGTATCGCGATTGCGCGTGGACGGTGGTGGGCGTCGGACAGTTCGAGGCCCGCGGTGCCGCGAACCCGACGATCGGCTCGCTGGGTGAGCGGACGCACGTCGATGAGGCGCGAGTGGAGATGGTTGCCGCGCGCGGGGTCCGTCGCTCCGTTCTCGCCGCACTGCGCTCTGCCCATCCATACGAGGAACCTGCCTTCGACATTCTCGCCGAGGAGCCCATCGACTCCGATGCGGGGCTGGGCAGGGTCGGGCGACTCGAGGTGCCGACGACGGTCGGACAGTTCGTCACCAGGGCAGCAGGCGTGCTGCGCTCCCCGTGGGGAGTGCGCGCGACCGGTGATCCCGACCGCGTCGTGGAGATGGTGGCGGTGTGTGGCGGGGCGGGTGATTCGCTGCTCGACACCGTGCGCGGACTCGGGGTCGACCTCTACCTCACCGGCGATCTGCGGCACCATCCGGTCGACGAGGCCCTGCGCGCGGGTGGACCCGTGCTGGTCGACGCCGGGCACTGGGCAACCGAATTCCCGTGGTGCGCAGAGGTTGCGCGCCTGCTCACCGACGAACTCAGACTCGACGTCGAGGTCTTCGAGGCGCCGACCGATCCCTTCACGGTGCATGCGGGGTGCTGAGGCGGCATGCGGGGTGCTGACCCGCCGCGGCCACCGCGTACCGTTGATCGAACGTCTGAACCGAGGAGGCCCCATGAAAGTCGACGCCCAGTGAAGGCCGACCCGTCAGCGCAGCGACTCCTACTCGACCTCGCCGACGCCGACGCGGCGGTTGCGCGCGTCGACCATCGGGGCCGATCGCTTCCCGAGGACGCCGAGGTCGTCGAACTCACCACGTCGCTGGAGACGAGCCGTGACGACCTGGTGCGCGCCGACATCTCCGCCGAAGACCTCACCCGCGAGTACCGCCGCGTCGACAGTGAGGTCACCGGGATGGCCGATCGCGAACGAAAGGACTCCGCGTTGCTCGCCGGGGGCGGGCTGGCGCCCAAGGCGTTGTCGGAGTTGCAGCACGAGCTCGGGAGTCTTGCCCGACGCCGCGCAGTGCTCGAGGACGACCTCCTCGGCATCATGGAGCGCCAGGAAGCTGTCGAAGCCGAACGCCGGCGTGCGTCGGCGACCGTCGAACATCTCGAGACCCAGCTCACCGACGCGCGCAAGCGACGTGACGAGGCCAAGGCGACGGTCGACGCCGATCGTGAGGTCGCTTCGACCCGGCGTGACGCGATCGCAGGAGACGTCCCCGCCGACCTGCTGGCCATCTACGACCGTCAGCGCGCCGCCGGGAAGGTCGGAGCGGGCCTGTTACGCGCACGCCGCTGTGGCGCCTGCCGGATGGAACTCGATCGGGGGACGCTCGCATCGATCGCTGCGGCGGCCGCGGACGACGTCGTGCGTTGTGAGGAGTGTGGCGCAGTGCTGGTCCGTACCAACGAATCCGGCCTGTGACCGTCGACTCTGCAGAGCCGGGATCGGGAGAACAGGAATCGGCCGCGACCACACCGTCGTGGCAGGGCCAACGCACCGAACCGACGCGGCTGGTGTTGTTGCGACACGGCCAGACCCCGCTGTCGGTGGAGCGACGCTACTCGGGTCGGGGTAACCCGCGGCTGACCGGGCTGGGAGAGCGGCAGGCATCGGGCGCCGCGGCACGCATCGCGGCGGAGTCCGACGTCGCGGCGGTCGTCACGTCGCCGCTCGAGCGGACGCGACAGACCGCACAGGCCGTCGTCGATCGGATAGGCGGACAGCTGGTCGTCGATCCCGGGTTCATCGAGACCGACTTCGGTGCCTGGGAGGGCCTGACCTTCGGCGAGGCCGCCGCACGCGATCCCGAGATCCACGCGCGCTGGCTCGGCGATCCCGGCGTGCCGACGCCCGGCGGCGAGAGCTTCGCACAGGTTGCCCAACGGGTGATCGCCGCCAAAGACGCACTGGTGCGCAGATATTCGGGCCGGACCGTCATCGTGGTGTCGCACGTGACCCCGATCAAGACCCTGTTGCAACACGCGCTGACTGTCGGCCCCGAGTTGCTGTTCCACCTCCACCTCGACCTCGCGTCGGTCTCGGTGACCGAGTTCTACCCCGATGGCGGGTCGGTGGTGCGTTCGGTCAACGAGACCGCACACCTGCACTGACGGGCGAAGGCGAACGAGCCGGCGTGTAAGCCGGATCCTGTGCCGACACGGAGTCGGCGGCGACCATCCATCTGGACACACCGTCACCGGGTGCCTCGAGCAGCCAACCCACGGACTCGGGCGAGCAGCCCTCGATCATCCGTGCACACGCACCACATCGGTCCGTGCTTCGGCCTTGCTCCGGGTGGGGTTTACCAAGCCGACGTGGTCACCCACGTCGCTGGTGCGCTCTTACCGCACCGTTTCACCCTTACCGACCTCGGTCGGCGGTCTGTTCTCTGTGGCACTGTCCCGCGGGTCACCCCGGGTTGCCGTTGACAACCACCCTGCTCTGCGGAGTCCGGACTTTCCTCGGCGAGCGGCATATCCAGTGACCTGGCCGTTCCGCTCGCCGCGGCCGCCCGGCCGACTCGTTCGCCCGTGTAGTTTAGCCCGCCGGCAGGCACGACTCGAACGCACAGTGAACGCGAGGGAGTGCACGGTCGACGGCGGAGAGTGCACGGTCGACGGCAGAGAGTGCACGGTTGACGGCAGGGCACGCCCGGTCGACGTGCGGCGGATCGACGAGCGCCACCGTGAGCATCGTCGCGCCGATAGTGTCGGGGTCGTGCAGCGTAGATTCTCCGCCCCCGACATCGACTTCGAATCGATCCGCACCGAGCTGGGGATCTGCGAGGATTATGGCGCAGCCGCACTCGACGAGGCGGAACATGCGGTGGACGCGTACGCCGATGAGCGTGCCGACCGTCGTGACATACCGCTCGTCACGATCGACCCGCCGGGATCGATGGACCTCGACCAGGCGGTCGCCATGTCGTTCGACGACGACGGTTTCCTGGTCCACTACGCGATCGCCGACGTCGCGGCGCTGGTGCGGCCGGAAGGCGCCCTTGATGCGGAGAGCCGACGACGCGGCGCGACCATCTACTTTCCCGACGGTTCGGTGCCGCTGCATCCCCGCGTGCTCTCGGAGGGATCGGGGTCACTGCTGCCCGGTGCGAGCCGTCCCGCGGTCCTCTGGACGATCCGCGTCGCGCCCGACGGCGAAGTGGCGGAAATCGCCGTCGCTCGGGCACTCGTCGAGTCGGTTGCGCGGTTGGACTACGCGGGTGTGACCGCCGACGCCGCTGCGCGTACCTTGCATCCCTCGATCACCGCTCTACCTGCATTCGGCGAACTCCGACGCCGAGTGGCGTTGGCGCGCGGCGCGATCGAGTTGGATCTGCCTGATCAGGAGGTCACCCGCATCGACGGCGGATGGGCGCTCGCACTGGCTGCCCGCACACCCGCCGACATGTGGAATTCGCAACTGTCGTTGCTGACCGGCACCTGTGCCGGAACGATCATGGCCGACGCGGGTATCGGTCTGCTGCGCACACTGCCGCCCGCACCGGCCGACACAGTCGACCAACTCAGGGCCACTGCCGATGCGCTCGAGGTGCCGTGGCCGCAGGGCCAGACCCCTGGCCAGTTCCTCGCGGGACTGCCCTCCGACAGGCCCGCCACGTTGGCATTGATGTCGCGGGCGAGTTCGCTGATGCGCGGCGCGGGATACCTGGCGCTCGGTGTGCCAGACGGCGAGGCACCCGCTCCGCCGCCGACTACCGATCAGATGGTGCACTCGGCGATCGGCGGCGTCTACGCACACGTCACCGCACCATTGCGGCGCCTCGGCGATCGGTTCGCCACCGAGGTCTGTCTGGCCGTCACGTCGGGAAAACCGGTGCCCGACTGGGTGTTACGTGCTCTTGGTGTGCTGCCCGGCATTCTGCGATCGGGGGATTCGCTCGGGTCATCGGCCGATCGGGAGAGTATCGACCTCGCCGAGGCGGTCATCCTCGCCGACAGGATCGGCGAAAAGTTCGACGCCGTCGTGCTGTCGGGGTCCCAGCCGAAGAAGCGCGCCAAGATCTTCATCGCTGACCCGCCGATCCTCGCCGACTGCGACGGCGACCTGGCCGCCGCCACCCGTGTCCCGGTTACCGTGACGAACGCCGATCCCGCAACGCGCACAGTGCGCTTCGCAGCGGCCGACATCGCCTGACCGTACCCTGCTGCGGTGCAGGCGGTGTGCGCGATCTGCCGTGCGGTTCCGGCGGCTACAGATCCCGCGATGCCCTGCGGTAGGCGGCGATCGCCTGCTCGGCGTCGGCCTGCTCGCGCGCATCGATGCGGCCGAGCAGGAACAGGTCCATGCCGGACAGTTCGCCGGATGCCGCGAGCTCGGCGAGCCGCGCCCGATTGATTCGCGAGTCGTTGTAATCGCCGAGAGCCGACTGAAGCTCCTTGGCCGTCTTGGAGATCTTCTTGTACTTCTTCTTTCGCAGGGGCTCCGCGGCGTCGGTGCTGTAACGCAGGCGCTTCGCGCGCTTGCGGATCGTGTGCAACTGCTCCGCCCACTCGTGCGAGCCCTCCGGCAGTTCGGCGAGGGCGCGCTGCGCCTTGCGAATGTGCTTGCGACTCTTGCTGATCGCCTTGTCGACCGCAGTGGTCGCGGGAATGTCGGCCTCCGGGCCGGGCGGTGGGTCGGCGATCAGCTCGTCGATGGCGTCGAGGAGCCGGAAGTAGCGTTGCGATCCCATCGCAGCGTGCGTGGCGGCGACAGCCCGATCGTGCGCCTCGGATTCCCTGCCCGCCAACGCCTGCACGAGCGCATCCGACGCCGGCTCGTCGCGCAGCAGACTGGAATCGATCTCGAGTTGCACCTCGGAATCGCGGGCCTCGCCGAGAATACGGGCCAGCAATTTCAGCTCGCCCGCGATGTGTTCGGTGTGGGCCGCGTCGAGAACCGTCGGGAATCCGGAGAACACGCTGCGGAGTCGTCGTGCCGTCACCCGCATCTGATGCACGGCGTCGTCGGCGTCCTCGCGGACGAGCGGGTCCCACGCGATGAGGGAATTGCGGTGGCGGGTGATGTCGGCGATCACCAGTTCCAGAGCCGACGGATGTGGACCCAGCGCCGGTGGTGGCGTCACCACCGGTGTCGACCCGATCGCGCGTGCCAGTTTCGATGCGCTCGACGGCTCCCGCCCACCGGCTGCGCCCAGTAGTTTGTGCGCTGCCTTGAGAAGCCTGGGTGTGCCGCCCTCGAGTAGCTCGAACTCCCACTCCGACCACTGTTGTGAGGTGCCGCCGGGCAGCAGTGACTGTGCTGTCACCCGGTCATCGGCGAACTCGGCGAGCTTCACGTCGTCGGTCCCGAGCAACGTGGTGATCGTCCGCACCGTCGAGATCGCTGCCACCGGCATCAGCGGACGATGGCGGGTGTAGACCAGTACCGGGTTGACGAGTTCATCCGGTATGTCGCCGTCGGCTGGTGCATCGTCGAAGCCCACCTGAAGTTCACGTCGTGAGCCCGGCACGTCGGCGGGTCGCTTGAGATGCCACCCTTCGTCGTGTCCGCCGCGCCTGCGCCGCATGGTGATTCGGTTCGAGGCGAGATCAAGGTTCTCGGTGTCGAAGTAGGTCGCGTCGAGGGTGAACGTCTCGGGGGCGTTCGTGGCCACAACACCGGGGAGAACCCGGAGATCGGGCGGCGTGATTCCCGGATCGACATCGAACTTGAGCTCTACCTCGACCTGCTCGCGTGCGGCCAACACATCCTCCTGTCGGGGTCCCGATGAGTCGAGTGTAGGTGACCGAGGTCAGCTGTCGGCGAAACCATCCGTCGCTTCGACGAGGTGGTGTGCGATGCCCGGCTCGAACGACGCGTGTCCGGCGTCGGCGACGACATGCAGCTCCGCCGACGGCCATGCGCGGTGCAGATCCCAGGCGCTGCGCATGGGACACACGACGTCGTAGCGGCCCTGCACGATGACCGCCGGGATGTCGGCGATGCGGTCGATGTCGCGGAGGAGTTGGCCGTCGTCGAGGAATCCGTGATGCACGAAGTAGTGGTTCTCGATCGAGGCGAAGGCCAGGTCGAACCGCTCGCCGGCGTCTTCCTTGGCGGCCGCGGCCTCGTCGGGTTTGGGGATCAGATAGCTCGTCGCCTGCTCCCAGCCGGTCCATGCGCGAGCTGCTGCCACGGCCACCTCGGTGTCGGCCGAGGTGAGCAGGCGGTGATAGGCGGCGACGAGATCGCCGTCGCGTTCGTTCTCTGGGATGGGTTCGAGATAGGACTCCCATACATCCGGATAGATGTGGGCGGCTCCGCCGTTGTAGTACCAGTCGATTTCGCTGCGGCGCAGCAGGAAGATCCCACGGAGTACCAACTCGGTGACACGCCCGGGGTGGGTCTGTGCGTAGGCGAGGCCTAGTGTCGACCCCCACGAGCCGCCGAAGACCTGCCAGCGATCGATTCCGAGGTGCTCGCGCAGCGCCTCCATGTCGGAGATCAGTTTGGGTGTGGTGTTGACCGAGAGGTCGGCGCCGTCGGCGATGTGCGGGCGCGACTTTCCGCAGCCGCGTTGGTCGAACAAGACAATCCGATAGCGCGCGGGATCGAAGAAGCGCCGTTGATCGGGGGAGGTGCCTCCGCCAGGGCCGCCATGGACGAACACCGCAGGCTTTCCGTTCGGGTTGCCGGAGGTCTCCCAGTAGATCTCCTGGCCGTCGTCGACGGCGAGGTGTCCTGACGCGTACGGCTCGATGGGCGGGTAGAGGCTTCGCATGAGTTCACCCTATGCGCGGGGATGCCGCGCCGGGTGCGGGTAGGTCGAGCACCCGCGAGCGACGAAGTCTGCACAGCAGGTAGGCGAGGCCGAGCCGGGTCCGTCCGTATCCGTCGATCGGTTCGAAGCCCAGGGCCGAGTGTCCTGAGTCATTAATTTCGTTCGGTTGTTAGGCTAGGGAATGGCAACCCGGGGTCCGCGAGCAGTGGATGTTGTTCTGACCGATGACGAGCGCCGTGAGCTCGAAGGGTGGGCGCGTCGGCGAACGACGGCCTCGGGTTTGGCGATGCGATCACGAATCGTTCTCGCTGCCGCTGATGGCGGGTCGAATACCGAAGTGGCACAACGACTCGGCCTCAACCGAGGTACCGTGCGGCGATGGCGAGGCCGGTTCGTCGAGCACCGCTGCGAGGGGTTGCTCGACGAACCCCGGCCCGGGCGACCTCGCACCGTCGACGACGAGCAGATCAAAGACCTGATCACCGCAACTCTCGAGACCACTCCGAAGAATGCGACACACTGGTCGACGCGGGCGATGGCTGAGCATCTCGGCATGTCGCAGTCAACTGTTTCGCGTGTATGGAGAGCGTTCGGATTGGCTCCACACAAACAGGATTCGTGGAAGCTGTCGAAAGATCCCATGTTCACCGAGAAGGTCCGCGACGTCGTCGGGCTCTACATGAACCCACCCGAACGTGCCCTGGTGCTCTGCGTTGACGAGAAGACCCAGATCCAAGCTCTCGAT
This sequence comes from Gordonia aichiensis NBRC 108223, assembly GCF_000332975.1. Taxonomy (GTDB): domain Bacteria; phylum Actinomycetota; class Actinomycetes; order Mycobacteriales; family Mycobacteriaceae; genus Gordonia; species Gordonia aichiensis. The sequence goes on from NZ_BANR01000058.1 coordinate 128,978, forward strand.
CGCACCCAGCCGATCTTTCCCATGCTCCCGGGCACCCCGCAACGGGCCAGCCACGACTACGTGCGCAACGGCACCTCCAGCCTGTACGCGGCGTTGGACATCGCGTCGGGAAAAGTCATCGGTTCGCTTCACTCACGGCATCGCGCAACAGAATTCATCGGATTCCTCCGCAAGATCGACGCCGAAGTACCCGACGAGCTCGACGTCCACCTGGTCATGGACAACGCCTCCACCCACAAGACACCCGCGGTCAAACGATGGCTGACCGCGCACCCACGGTTTGTTGTCCACTTCACCCCCACCAGCTCATCCTGGATGAACCTCGTCGAACGCTGGTTCGCCGAACTGACCACCAAGAAACTCCAACGCTCCACCCACCGCACCGTACGAGCACTCAATGCCGACATCAGAGCGTGGATCGAGACCTGGAACGACAACCCCCGCCCCTACGTGTGGGTCAAGACCGCTGACCAGATCCTCGACTCCATCGCCCACTACTGCACACGAATTAATGACTCAGGACAC
>NZ_BANR01000057.1 GCF_000332975.1 Gordonia aichiensis NBRC 108223
CCAACACATCTACCCGACGAGGAAACCGAGACCATGAATCCGAGTGATGACATTCGTGCCCGCCGTCTGTTCATTGCCGCAGCAGATGGAGACAACGCCGCACTCAACGAAGTTCTTACCGATGCACTCGAGGCGGGTCGATGTACTGAACTGCTGGTCGGCATCGCAACATTGGCCGCTGAACATGCCCGACCGGGCACGGTTGGCATTGTGCGACAGGAAGTCCTGAATTTGACGATGGAGCAGCTGCCGTGAGCGAGATTATCGTCGTTGACGGGGTGGTGATCTCCGCCGATGACGCCCTCTACATTGAGGCCGCGCTACGACTTCTAGACAAGGTGATGAGGCAACGTGGTCTTGGAGTCAAACGCCGTGTACTCATCCTCGCTGAACAACTCGCCGCTGCTGGCGAACGTTCCGATACCCCAACAGCGGCACACGACACGGAACTCGTTGGGGCACAGTCGAACGTAGATGACCTGATCGGCACAGAACAAGCCGCACAGCGACTCGGATGCTCACCGGAGAATGTTCGAGCCTTGTGTCGACGAGGATCACTACCCGCAGTGCGCCACGCAGGACGGTGGATGATTCCCGACACGGTTGTCGCAGAACGGATTACGGAAAGGACATCACAACAATGCCGAACCTCAGTATCGACGTCTACGGCCCGGGCCACGACGTCACTGGCCGTGCCTCAGCGACCGTCGCTGCGTCTCAGTTCGTGAAGATCAGCGGCAACGCCGACGAGGGAGTCATCGCGGTAGCACCTGCAGACGCCGGTGGTCGCGTCGCTGGTGTCGCCAAATACGCTGCCGCACAAGGTGAACTAGTCGGACTCGCCCGAGGTGCCTCACGCGTCGTGCGGGTCACCGCTGACGGCGCTGTCGCCGCATTCTCCGAGATCGAAGTCGGAGCCAACGGCAAGGCCAAAACCAAAACCTCCGGCGTCGCAGTCGGATACGCCGTCACCGCAGCAGCCGCAGGCTCGCTGGCCCTCGTCTCCCTCTACCACTGAACGGAACACACCATGTCCATCCTGATCCCCAGCATCGACGGCCCCAACGTCACAGTCGCAGCAGTCATGGCCCAGCCCACCTGGCTGCGCGCGAAAATCGCCGACCTCACCGAAGGCAACGAACTACTGTCGACCTTCTTCAGTCCTGCCGGCGCAACCGTCACAGGTGGCGGCATCCTGCACCCACGACTGACTGGCGCCGATCGCTACACGGCCGACGACGTCGTCGAGCGCGGTCCCGGCGACGAATACCAGCGAGTCCGCGCCATCGACCCCGACTACCGTCTCGCGCTCGTCAAAGACTACGGCGCGACCGTCGAGATCACCGACGAGGAAATCGACCGCGGCGACATCTCAGCACTCAACAACAAGGTGAGCCAACTCAGCAACACCCTCACCCGCAAACTCAACGTCAAGGCTCTCGAAGCGATCGACGATGCCCAACCTGACGAGATCCCCGCATCAGCCGCGTGGACCTCGTTCATCACAGTCGGACCCGCCGACCAGATCACGCCGCACGTGCTGCGCCCCCTCTCCGACCTGCTGCGAGCTCGCAACGCATTCGTCGAGGACCGCTTGGGCTTCCTGCCCGATACGTTGCTCCTCTCAAGCGACGACGCCCTCGCACTGTCCATCGGGTACGCAGAAGACCTATCCAACGTGCTCACCGCTGCAGGGCTGACAATGGTCACCAACCCGTACGTGCCGGCCGGACGCGCCTACGTCGTGCAGAAGGGCAAACCCGGCATCGTCGGATACGAACGACCGCTGACCGTCGACGTCATCGACCAACGCGAAAAACGGCAGAAGCTCATCCAGGTCTACGCCGTACCCGGATTCGCAGTCGACCGACCACAGGCCACCAAGGTTGTGACCGCAACGGTGCAGCCATGACATTCATCGACTCCGACTTCGCCCAACGGCACGGCCTGACCGGCGCCCTCGCAGCAGCAGCCGCACACGAGACCGCACGCACCCACGCGCAACTCGTCGACGCCGCAATCGCAGACGGACGCGTATCAAGCAACCGCCGCGCGTTCTGGCTC
>NZ_BANR01000056.1 GCF_000332975.1 Gordonia aichiensis NBRC 108223
AGCACGATCACCCAGGTTCGATGCTGCACGTCGACGTGAAGAAGCTCGGCAACATTCCCGACAGCGGAGGATGGCGCTACGTCGGGCGGCGACAGGGCGACAAGAACCGGGCCGCTACACCCACAAGCCGAAGAACAAGCACTACGACCCGTTGATGGGCATGGCTTCCGTCCATACCGTCATCGACGACCACTCCCGCGTCGCCTATGCCGAGATCCACGACGACGAAACCGCCCGCACTGCCACCGCCGTGCTGGTCCGAGCCGTCGAGTGGTTCAACGCCCGCGGCGTCACCGTCGAGCGGGTCCTGTCCGACAACGGCGGCGCGTACCGCTCACACCTGTGGCGCGACACCTGCGCCGAACTCGGTATCCGGCACAAGCGCACCCGGCCCTACAGGCCGCAGACCAACGGGAAAATCGAGCGCTTCCTCCGCACCCTGGCCGACGGATGGGCTTACGCCCGCTGCTACACCTCCGAAGCCGAACGACGGGGCGAGCTGGACGACTGGCTGCACTACTACAACCATCACCGGCCGCACACGGCCTGCGGGAACCTCCCGCCCTTCTCGCGATTGATCAACGTCTCCGGGCAGTACACCTAGAAACCGCCCCCGGACGCAGCCGTGCACCTTTTGACCGGAGCTGGCAGCGGAGTCATGCGGCTGCGTCCGGAGGTTGTCATCGGGTGCCGAGATACTGTGCAGCGCAGCAACATCAGCGAGCAGGGCGAGCCCGCTTCTCGCGGAGTGCGTCGCTCACCCTCTCGATGCCGATGACGGCCTTTCAGTCATTGTCCCAGCCTGTGCCCGCGAATGAACTCAGGATCGGTGCATAACGGGTCCGTAACTGCCAAGAGTATATGTCTGATAGGAGCGGACAGGCGTCTCCGCGGCCCTCCCGAGAGTCCGGATAACCGCTAGTCAGAAGCCCTATTTCACGCGGATATGTGCCAACACTGGCCGGATCTCACAGGAGTTGTTGTGTGAGATCCGCGCCTAGTTTGAACAATCCGGATCCATCGTGACGTTGTTTGTACTTGTTCGCGTGTATCGGGCCCGGCGGCAGGGCGTCGACGTCTGACGTCGCGGAGCGGTCCGGTGTGGTCGATGTAAGCCGACGAGGCTACATTCCGCGAGCGCGCGTTTGAGCGGGGTTAACGGCTCAGTACTGAAAGCGACGGACCTTAAACCCCGGGGTTCCGGGCAGTGAAACGTCGCGAGACCAGCCGCCTTCTCGCGCGCTGTATTGGGGTCCTCGTCGAAAGAACGGTAGGCGGTGGAAGAAGAAAAATGTCGAATTGTGCTGCGGTACACCGGATATAAGATGGCTATGAGGAGCCAGGGGACACTCCTATATCTGTCACCAACGGTGAGTGTACCGGGCGATGGCAGCGGCGGAGGTGACCCTGCGGCGATGCTGGCGGCCGCGCGCGTCGCGGGCTGGCACTACGACTTCGGGCTGGCCGAACGGATGGTCGAGTCGGTACTGAATGCCCAGGCGAACTTCGATGCACGGATCCTGCAGGCGCAGTTGGCAAGTCTGCGTGGTAAAACCCGCGAGGCGGCGGATATGCTGTCGGCACTCGCTGAGGCGGCACGTACTCCCCACGAGGTGTTCCGAGTCGCGGTGGCGCGGCTCGATCATCGGACCATCTACGCCGGCGCCGTGGACGAGGGGCTGAGTATCGCGCACGCGGCCGAGAAGGTCCTGGCCGGTACACCGCAGGCAGACGACATCCCCGCCCGTCGAGCCGCGTTGGTTCTCGGTAACGAAGGTCCGGCCAGCGCGTTGCCGTTGTGGAACGACTGCTGGCGCACTCCGAGGACTCAGCGCTCGTCTGGGCGTGCGTGCCGGGGGCTTACAGTCTCGGTCGGACAGGGCGAATCGGCGAGGCACTCAAGGCCGCCGAGCTTGGTCATCGCACCCAGATCGAGCTGGATGCGCCGATGGACTGGTATCCGTGTATGCACCGATTCTATGCGCCCGAAGCCCACGTACACGCCGGGTGGTTTGCTCGGGCCGAACAGATCAGTCGCGCCGAATACGAAGCCGCGCTGGTTGATTGGGCGCTCGAAGCTCAGGCGCTGTTTTCTTGCCAACGTGCCAAAGCAGTTACTGACTGTGGTGATCCCTATAGCGCCATCCGGCGACTGCGGGG
>NZ_BANR01000055.1 GCF_000332975.1 Gordonia aichiensis NBRC 108223
CCCCGTCCATCTGTCGAGATCGACGTGGCTTGTTCCAATAACGTCAGCGTGGGACCGTAACAGAACACCGGCCCGCCGCCGGTGGCCCGCTTTGCGCGGTCGCTACCGACGTTGCCGTTGGATGCGTAGGCGTCGAGAAGAGTGTCCTGCCATCTCTTCTGGGGGATGAGAAACGCCCGTAACGCCCACTCGGAATCACCCTGTAACCAGTCGATGGCGCACGCGATCGGCGTCGGGTCACTGTTGGCGATCCATCCACAGTCAGGCACGGCGATACGGTAGCAGTGCAGCTGAGCCGAGAGGGGTGCTACGCCCACCTATCCACACATTGAGTCGTCCTTTCGACAGCGAGGACCGTACCTGCGGCGGATGCCGTCGTAGTCTCGTCGCGCTCGTGGTTCGTAGAATCCTCATGATGACCGATTACATCGCCATGTACGAACACCTCGCTGACAGGGCGAGAATCCTCCGACTTCGGTTGCAGAGTTTCAACGTGGAGCCAGGGTCTGCAATGCACTCCGACGACCTCTACCTCACCCCCGTCATGCGGTCCTTCCAGGAACTCGTCTGGCAGTTCCTCGGCAGTGCCGTCGACCATCTCCGAGTGATCGGTACGAGCGGCAGTCGGCAGCCCGCAACCAGTCCTTTCGCGTTCGCGACCCTTGCCCGCACCGCTATCACGACCGCCGCGACGGCCCTGTGGTTCCTCAACGATGATCAAGTGGAACGCCGCGTACGAATCCTCGAGATCATCGCCGCTGACCTCGTTTCCTACGCACAGTTTCGCACCACAATCAAGGAAGCAATCACCTCACCAGAGGACGCACAGGAGTTCGAGGATGAAACGCAGGTCCTCGACACGCGAACCACATGGATAGTGACCGAACATAATTCGCTCACCAACCACGATCGCAGCAGCATCAAGGCTGTCAGCGGCGCGGTCACCGACACCGGAATGGTGCGAGCTGCAGGCCTGCTCCTGGAGCCGATGCAGTTCATCCCAGGACTGCAATCCGACGCTGAACTCGTCGCGCTGTGGCAACTCCTCAGCGGATACGCGCATGGCAGACCGTGGGCGTACCAGGCAGCTAAGACCCACGGACCCACCGATGCGAACGGACTGGCCCCAACCACAATCTCAGGTGACCCGGAGTTGATTCTGGGCGTCGCTGCCATTGCAGTGAAGCTGGTCGAGATCGCATGCGACACAGCCGACAACCTCTCCCGCGCCGACGGCAATCATTAGTCGGGCCAGGAGACCTTTTGCGAGCCATTCGGCCCATTCACGGGGGCGCGATCGCGCGACGACCCGAACGCAAAGCAGCGACCGGCCAACAACCCAACTGCCGCGATTCGTGGTTCGATGGCTGCCAGTTGCGTACCAATCGACTTGTTGAAACAAACTAGATACGCACGATGAGCGGCCGATTGGCCGGCGACGAACAACCCCGCGTCAGCGTCAGCAGGAGTCGGCCCGAAATCTACTGGTCCCGCCCGGCTTTCGCCGATCGTGCTCGGTCTATCGCCTCAATGTCGATCAGTGTTTGGCGGATGTCGTCGGAGGTCGCGGTTCCGCCGCCGAGTCGTCGGCGCAAGTAGGAGACCACGAAAACTGCCACGGGTATTCCGATACTGATCCATCGTACTAAGTTCGATACCCACTCGTCAGGGTTCCAATGGCCCGATCCTTCTACGAGAAGTAGTACGAAACCGAGGAGGAGGGGGCCTGCGACAAACAGGCTCTTCCTGATTCAGAGTGCGTGTAGGTGTTCTGCCAGGCCGCCGGAGTGGATGAGTGACCGCAAGATGTAGTGGTTGAGGTTGCGGAAGCCGAGCGCGATCCCGCGTAGGTGTTCCAGGCGGCCGTTGATCGCTTCGACGGGCCCGTTGGAGGCGCCGGTGTCGAAGTAGGCCAGGATCTCGGTCCGTCGAGCCCACAGCGAGCGGCCGAGTTGGGCGAGTTCGGCGAGTTCTTTTGGCACGCCGGTGTGGATGCGTTTTGAGCAGCTTGTACATCGCGATCTTCCCGTCTCGCTTGTGCGGCTGGTCGTAGGCGTCGATCAGGTCCTGATAGACGGCGTAGGTGACCGCGACCGCCAGGTGTTCCTCACGCGCTTGGAGGCCGTTGGTGATGCGGGTCTTCTGCTTGTCGGTCAACAAGCCGATTCGAGTGAGCAGGGGGCGGCGGATGCCGTAGAGCGGGTCCCCGCTACGGCCGCGGTGTCCGCACGTATCCTGTTGTACGCGTTGTG
>NZ_BANR01000054.1 GCF_000332975.1 Gordonia aichiensis NBRC 108223
TAGGACTGTGGCGCCGCACATGAGGGTGATCTTGGGGCCGCGTGCGTCGGTGAGTTTTCCGCCGAGGGGGGAGATGAGCATCATCATCAGGCCGCCGGGCAGCATCCATAGGCCTGCGGCGAGCATTGATTGGCCGAGGCCGTATCCGGTTGCCTGGGGTAGTTGGAGGAGTTGGGGGAAGACCAGCATGCTCGAGTACATGCCGACGCCGACGAAGATGGATGCGATGTTGGTTGTCAGCACGCGCGGTTTGGCGGTGGTGCGCAGGTCGATGAGTGGATGGCGGGTGCGTAGTTCCCAGGCGCCCCAGGCCAGCAACGCGATGACGGCGCCGCCGAAGAGTCCGATGACGGCCCCGGAGGTCCAGCCCCAGTCGGCGCCCTTGGAGACTGCGAGTAGCAAGGCGACCAGTCCGGCGCCGAGGAGTACTGCGCCGGGAGCGTCGAAGCCTTGGCCGCGGCTTGCGGGCGCGACGTCGGGGATGAGTGTCCACACCAAGAACGCGATGACTACTGCGAGTACGGCTGAACCCCAGAAGAGCACGCGCCAGTTGGCGTATTCGGCGACTGCTGCGGCCAGGGGGAGGCCGAGTCCGCCGCCGATACCCATGGATGCGCTGACCAGGGCGATCGAGGAGCTGAGTTTTTCCCGCGGAACCGCGTCGCGCAGTAGTGCGATACCCAGTGGCACCATGCCCATGCCCATGCCTTGTAGCCCTCGACCGATGATCATGGGCCACACCGAGGTCGACAGTGCACAGACGACGGAGCCGGCGAACAGTGGCACGGTCAGGGCGAGCAGGACGCGCTTTTTTCCGAGGAGATCGCCGAGGCGTCCGGTCACCGGGACACAGACCGCGGCGACGAGCAGTGTCACGGTGATCAACCAGTTCGAATTCGACGGCGTCGTGTGCAGGATCGAGGGGAGTTGGGGAAGTAGCGGCGTGACCAGGGTTTGCATGATCGCCGCGACGGTGCCCGCGAAGGCCAAGGTGGCCACGACTCCCGCGGAACGGGTGTCTGATCGAGGCATGTTCATGACTGGGTACTCCTTGCTGTGAAGTCTGAGAGGTCGATGGTCGAAGTGACCGGGGAGGAGGTGCTCCCACCGGCCTAAGTAAACGTGCGATTACTTAGCAAGGGTACGTCGGAGCTGTAGGCTAAGTCAACGACTGATTACTCGGTGTGTGGTTCGTGCACGCAAGCCTGCACCGGTGGCTGGCGTCATCGATCCATCTACGACGAATCGCTGATCAGGGAGATGAGATGTCCGAGTCTGGGGCTGTGGTGCCGCGGCGGCGTGATGCTGCTGCGACGCGCGTGTCGTTGGTGGATGCCACGCGAGAATTGCTTGCTGACCAGGGTGCCTCGGTCACGAGCCGGGATATCGCTGCCAAAGCGGGGGTCAACCAGGCGTTGATCAACCGATACTTCGGTTCGAAGGAGAACCTGTTTGTCGAGGCGGTTCGTACGCACACGTCTCCGGCGACTGAGATGGTGGCCACTGTGCCTCTGGAGGCGTTGTCCGACTCAATACTGCGTGAGGTGCTGGCTGCCAGTGGGCCCGACGGGGCGATGACCAGTCACCTCGTCGGCGTGGTCGATAGCGAGACGGTCAACGAGGTCATCCGCGAGGCGATCGAGGACACCTTCACCACGACGCTGGGCGATCGGCTCGACGGCCCGGATGCCGCGCTGCGAGCCGAACTGGTCAACGCCCTGGTGATCGGTGTGAGCATCCTGCGCAATCGCATCGGTACTCGCGAACTGGCGACAGCCAGCATCGACGACATCGCCTATTACGTGCGACTCATGGTCGCGCCGATACTCGAGAATCCGCCTAGGTGGAACACTGCGTCGTCGACAGAAGGTTAGGCGTTGTGTGAGGCACGAGGCGGGGCGCTCATTGTGACCGTGGTGGTCATGGTGTGTCGCGGCGTCGGAATCCGGCGAATCCGATGATGAGGAAGCCGATGGTGAACAGACTGATCCATAGCAGACCCCACCACCATGGAGAACAGGAAGCCACGCATCACGAACAACACACCGAACACCGCGACCGCGATCGTTGATGCGGTGCGGGCATCGGAGCCGATTTGTGCGGTCACCGTTGCCACCGCAGCGAACATCCATCCGGTGACGGTGAATCCGGCGCCAAGCAGCATCGACGGTCCCCACCCGCCTCCGCACAACGCGGTGACCACGCCGGAGACGACACCGATGGCCAGCGAGCACACCATCGCCAGCAGCAGTGCGGTGAGTAGTCGTGATTGGCGTCCGAGTACACCGGATGCCAAGAGTTCGGCTTGGCCGGAATCTTCTTGGCCGCGGCTGGCTTTGGTGACGATGAAGATGGCGCCGATCGCCGCGATCAGTCCGCCCAGTGCCAGCGAGCGCCATGCGTTGAACCCGTCGGTGGTGCTCAGGTCATAGGCGGGGCCGAAGATCAGCCCGAGTGCCGGGTTGCCGCCGATGGTGGCGGCGAACGCTTTTCGGTCCTGCATATCGGGGAACAGCAGTGGGTACACGATCACCGAGGAGACCGACAATGCTGTCGGGAGCAGAATCCAGGGTAGGAAGGATCGTGCTTCGTGTGTGAGTGAGGGG
>NZ_BANR01000053.1 GCF_000332975.1 Gordonia aichiensis NBRC 108223
GCCGTCGCCGAATACATCGATTGGTTCAATCACCGCCGCCTGCACGGCGAGATCGGACACGTCCCACCCGTCGAATACGAGACCACCTACTGGTCGACCCACACGGTCACCAACTACCGGGTGAGAACCCGGGTCCCGGCAACCGCTGGAACCAACTAACCGAGCCTCCAGCAAACCCGGGGCGATTCAGGTTGGCTCAGCCCGGCGGCCAGTCTGTCGGATCGGAATCGACGTCGTAGGCTCCATCGCCAGTCTGGGGCCACGGTTTCAAGGCCAGTCTGCGACAGATGGCAACCGTGAGTGCGCGGCACCGGTCTGGCAGAAATGCCGTGGCTAGGAATGGGCGGCCGCCCGGTCTGTCATGGGCGCGGGACGTCGTCGGTCATGTGGGGGAGTATGCGTTCTTGCAGTGCTTCCATGACCAACGCGGTGACCATCACAGCGACGGGCGCAACAAGACCACCCAGGATCACCATCCGCGTCTGCCCTCCCTGCTGCTGGCCTGCTCTATTGCTACGAAGGCAGCATAGCGCAGTCTGTTTCGGCCCTACGGGGGTTGGTCCGATACCGATCCGCGACCGGTGATCGGACGTTACGTGTGCGCGTGACGGCAGCGGCGGGGTACGCCGCTGCCGTCACCTGCTGTCGGGTTGACCCACCAGTGCTGGCCGAGGCGTGGACGGACGTGGTCTGTCGCCGCACCCTGCCAACCCGCCAGGGGAGTGAGGTGTCACTGCGACGTGGTGAGGAATACAAGGATGGCGGCCAGGGCGATGAGGTAGGCCAGGGCCCACCGTAGGTCGTGGTGTTGTGGGGTGGGCGGGGTGTGACGGTGAAATGTGAGGCTGCGGGAGGTCATGACTGCAAGTTCGATGCAAGTGGTGGGGTTGTGGGACAACAAGAGACGTCGCAAGGCCGACGCCCGGCCCGCCCGTGAGCAGAACGCCGCCCTGAGGTCGGGGGCGTCGTAGTCACTGCACCTGGGCAGGCGTGGGCCCGGCCGTAGAGGTGTGTGACGCGGTCAGGGCCGTCGAGCGGAGGCCAGCTGCTGTTGAGGCCACGGGCACCCGGTGCTGGCGGTCAATGTCGGGCTGGGAGTGCTTCGCTGCCGGTCGACTGGTGTCGGGGGTGGCTGGTACCAGTGTTTCGGATTGATCCGGGTGGAGGCGTGGCTGCGCCCATGACGTGGGTCCACCAGTGCTGCAGCGGGCTGGGATCGGGCCAGACGATCGGGTGAAGTTCGGGGGCGGGGGCCGACATCGGGTGGGATCATCCTTCCTGGGTCATGTCGCGCGGAACGTGGCCGTCGGTGAACGTCGTCTTCCTAGATAGCACTCGTATGCGCGGCCCGCCACCCGATGCCGAATGCGGGTTACTGCTCGCTCTTGGATCGAGTGCTGTTGTGCTGGTGGATGACTGAGTGCGCGGAACATCAATCAGATGCTTGGCACTCGCTGGTTGTGAGTGCTAATCTGATGGTGCGCAGTGAAGGTTGATGTGGTGCCGTCAGTGTGGCGGCACCCGTGGATCAAGGAGGTGGTTGCGATGCTGGGTATCGATCCGTTCTCCATGGTTGATGACTGGGCTCGAGGACTTCTCACTGGCGAGTCCGTCGCTGGCCGACGTGCACCGAGATTCATGCCGATCGATGTGTACAAGGTCGACGACCACTATTCGTTGATCGCCGACCTGCCTGGTGTTGATCCTGGTTCGATCGATCTCAACGTCGACAACGGGGTGTTGACCTTGTCGGCGCATCGCAGCGCACTCTCGGATGAGGGTGTGCAGTGGCTGGCCAACGAGAGATTCGCCGGCACCTACCGTCGGCAGATCACTCTGGGTGAGGGTGTCGATCCGGCGAAGATCTCTGCTGCCTATGACAACGGTGTGCTCACGGTGACGATCCCGGTGGCTGAGAAGACCAAGCCTCGCAAGGTGGCCATTGAGCATTCCGGTGCTGGGCGTCAGGAGATCACCGCTGGCTCCGAGGCGGCCTCGGGCTGACTGACCCGGGGTGGTGGTCGTCACTGTCACCCCAAGCGCAGGGAGGTCAGAGATGATGGGCTGCGTCAGGGCTGTGCCGCTGGCCGGTTGTGTCGACGTGATCGACGTCGAAGACACCTGGCTGGCCGCTGAAATCGATGCTGTCTTCGCGCAGGTTGGCGATCCGCAGCGGGTGCTACCTACCCTCACGTGCGGGATCAGCACCGCTCGGCGCCGGCCACCTGGTTCCGGCCGGACCGCCCCTCGCGTCGCGCACCTGCGGCCGCGACACCGAGTAGTCAGTCGAGGTGGGCGGCAGCGTGGCCCGCCCACCTCCGTCCGAGAGCTTCTGAGAGACAGCTGCGTCCGGGAGCCGAAAGGGTTGGCGGTGTCGGGCTCTGGCGATGGCAGGGCAGAGGGACGGACAAGGATGACACCCGCCGTCCTCCCCGGCGGCCGAGTGTCATCCTTGTCCATATTCAGTTCGACTGATGTATCTTTGCGGATCGCTAATAGTGCTGTGATCGCTGTCACGCTTCGAAGTGTGGGGTGGCATGACCCGGAGTGAGGTGGGCGGCCCGGGGTTCGTTCGTCGGGTGGCTCTTGGCAAGCCCGACACATCGGCAGCCGGGACTGCTGCACGGCAGGTTATCGGCACTCTAATTTAGTTGGGGGAGCTGGTAATTCGTGTTCAGTTGACATATGCGCCGCTGTGAGTCCGAGGAGTGAGACGCTTC
>NZ_BANR01000052.1 GCF_000332975.1 Gordonia aichiensis NBRC 108223
CCCGTTTGGTGGAGCAACCGTACCTACGGTCGCTCCACAGTCGTCGACGCCCGGCACCCGAGAGATGACTGATCGACTTGTCGAAGCGTATGCGCACAGCGAAAACATCTTCCTGCGTGACTCAGGGATTCGTGACATCACGGCATTGATGGAAGTCCACGACATCGAACTTCCAGACGTGGGTGCAGGCTACCTGAATACCGCACCTCGCATGTCCCCTTTTACGGTTGTTGAAGATGACCGAGTGAAGGTGACTGCTGTGCTTGTTCCCCATGGCCCGGTCTTTCCTGCGTTTGCCTTCAGATTTGACACCGATCACGGGTCGATCACTTTGTCGGGCGACACACGAGAATCCGATAACCTGGTCAACCTTGCTCAAGGGACCGACGTGTTGATCCACGAGGCGATCAACGTGCGGGGCGTAGACATGCCCGGCGCATTGCGGGACCATTTGCTCGAGTCGCACGTCGAAGTACAGATGGTTGGTGCGGTCGCGGAACGTGCGGGCGCCAAGCAACTCGTGCTGTCGCACATCGCTGACAGTGCGGTTGATCCGCTCGACCCGGTTCAGTGGAAAAAGTGGGCACAGATAGGGTACGGCGGGCCGGTGACGATTGGTCACGATCTCCAGGAGATCGTCGTCGCGTGAATGAGTAGCCCGCGTGAACCTCTTAAAAGAAGTCGGCCTTCGGGAAGTCGGTTGGCGTCGGTGCTTGCTCTAGGCCCGCTGTTAGCCGAACGATGGCTAAGTGCGTGGTGCCGTGGCCGCCAGCGGCTAAGTTCAGCTCGGCTGTCTGCGCATCGAGCGCGACCATGCCAGGTAGCCGATTCCGACCAGTACGAACCATGCCGCTCCGACCATCAGCGCCACGCGTCCGTCCTTGTCGAAGAACAGCAGGACGAAGACCAGGACGAGGAAGGCCAGTGACACCGTCGTTGTCACCGGTGCCCAGGGCACGCGATAGTCCGACGCCGGCAGCAATCCGCGCGCCACGCGCCTCCGATAGACCATGTGACACACGAGGATCGTGCCCCAGACCACGATGATGCCCACCGTCGAAACGGACGTGATGTAGGTGAATGCGTGTGCCGGATCGATGACGTTGACCACCACACCGATGGCCATCACAGCAGCACTGAGGACGATGCCCGCGATCGGGACCTTGCGCTCCGACAGTCGCTCCATCACCCGCGGCGCGTCGCCACGCTGGGCCAGCGAACGCAGCATACGGCCGGTCGAATAGATACCGGAGTTGCACGACGAGAGCGCGGCGGTGAGCAGGATGAAGTTGACCAGGCCTGCGGCGCCGGGAATGCCGATGTAGGAGAAGACCGAGACGAACGGACTCTCACCCGCGTGGTAGTCACGCCAACTGCGCACCGACAAGATCACGACGAGCGCTCCGACGTAGAAGACCCCGATGCGGAACGGTACCGAGTTGATGGCTTTGCGCAGAGTGACACGGGGGTTCTGGGCCTCGCCGGCTGTGACGCCCACCAACTCGACGCCGACATAGGCGAACATCACGATCTGCAGACTGAGCAGAGCGTTGCTGAATCCCGTGGCGAAGAAGCCGCCGTCGTTCCAGAGATTGGTGACCGACGGACCTTCGTCAGGTCCGAGTCCTGAAATGGGAAGCAGCACACCGATACCCACGATGATCATGCCGAGGATCGCTGTCACCTTGATCGCCGAGAACCAGAACTCTGCCCGTCCGAACAGCCCGACGGAGATCAGGTTGGCGGTGAACAGGGCGATGAGCGCGACCATTGCAGTGACCCAGACGGGAATCGATGGCCACCAGTAGTTGATATATTTGCCTGCCACCGTGATCTCTGCCATGCAGGTAGTTGTCCACACGGCCCAGTAGGTCCAGCCCTGACTGAATCCGGCAAACCTGCCGAGGAACTCGTCGGCGTATTCGCTGATGCCGCCAGAGATGGGTCGATAGATGAGCAGTTCGCCGAGCGCACGCATCACGATGAAGATCGCGAGACCTGCGAGTGCATAAGCGAGGATGAGGGCGGGGCCCGCCTTTTCGATCGCACCGCCCGAACCGTAGAACAGTCCGGTTCCGATCGCGCCGCCGATTGCGATCATCTGGACGGTGCGGCTCGTGAGTCCGCGTTGATAGCCTTCGTCGTTCTCACCGGACGTACGGGTGATGTCGTATTCCACCGCCATGGGTGGGCATCTCCTAGGTTCTTAGCACTGCTGAGGGGTCAACGGCTCAATCTAACGGTGTCCGATGTGGTCCCTGTCACCGAGGCCGTATTGAGAGTGCACACGGATGGGAGCTTGACGAATAGTGAGCACTGCTCTCTAATTGAGAGATCGGTGCTCTCTACTACCTAGGGTGATCGCATGTCACTTGTCAGTCAGCGTGCGGTGCGTGTGGACGGATCGGCGCACTCCGTGTCGCCGCTAGCTCTGGGTGCAGCCGGCGTGTTGTTCGTGCTGTATCCGGCCATGCGCGGATTCGGGCCTGAAGAAGGTCTCCAGGGTGCGGAGGCTTTCGCCACGTGGACGTGGGCTGCTGCGCACATGTGCGCCATGGCCGGGTTTGTGCTGGTCGCGGTGGCCCTGAGGTTTCTGGAGGGCTGGGGCGGAGGGGTCGAGTTGACCGGATGGTTGGCTGTGTCATTCCTCCTGCCGTACTACGGTGCCGAGGCTTTCGCGCTGACTGCGGCGGGCGAATGGGCGCGCGACAACCACGACTATGGCGTCCTGGCTATCGCCGACGGGTTCCGGTACGGCGTAGCGCCGATGACCACGTTCGCGATCGGTTGGATTCTTCTCGCTGCGGTCGGCGTCGTCGTGATCGTGCGAGCGACTCGTGCGAGTAGTGGCTGGACAACGGCCACCCGATGCGCGGCCGCCGTCTCGGGTGTTGGCCTGGTCGTGTTCCTGCCGATGTTCTTCGTGCCGGGTTCGCTGCGGATCGTGCACGGAATGGTGCTCGGATTCGCGCTGATCGCTTGGGGCACCGGTGTGTTCGTCGCGAACCGGGCCGCTGATACGTAAAGCGAGACGCTGAACTCCGTTCGAAGGGTTGAGCCCGCAGGACTCATTGAGTTGAATCAGGATGTGTTCTCTCGCGAAGTGGTCGTCCGTGATGAGCCGTTCGCCGAGACCGGCAAGGTGATGATGGCTCCTGTCGATATGCCGATCGGGG
>NZ_BANR01000051.1 GCF_000332975.1 Gordonia aichiensis NBRC 108223
CCCCTCAGATATCGCACCGACGTTGGCTATCGAGATGCACACCGTGAATCTGTTCTATGACACAAGAGGGGATCAACCCTCGGCGCCGTGCGTCGTGTTTAGACGGCAGTACCCGCCAGACGACCCGTCTACTCGAGTTCTTACGCCTGGAGTCGCAAGCATTGAGTCAGCGGCTACCCGTATTGCGCAACGACAGCGTTCTTCCCGGTCGACTTATCTCCTGTACGACCACCACGCTATCCCAGAGGGAGCAACCGTTGATTTGAATTTGCGCGGCGCCATTGCGCTGGATCTAGTGGCTGAAGTAGAGCAGTGGATCGGGGAACGTCCAGAGCGAGGACACGCGACATGGACGCGTCACAGGGATAAGCCACTCCGCTGGCTTGCAGACGACGAAGAGTCTGACCGGTCTTGGACTCCGACTAGCCTCGCGAGGCACATCGTTGCCGCAGCAACTGGACTGACCCGAGACGCTATACCGGGCGGAGACGTCTGGCTCTATGGCGAAAAGAACCTGATAACGCTCGCGCGTGAGGTGTCGACCTAGTGTAACAATCACTGGAAAGCCTACGTGCCGAGAACTACGGTCCTTGGGGCTGAATCCCGTAACTGACGCCATACGGTGAGGCAGCACTTGCTGCCGTGTTCGGATGCTGTCATCGGATGCGCAATCAGGTGGATAGCACGTCGGTGAGACTAGTGACAGATAGCTGATCCTGGACCTGGTCGAGGCCGCGAGGGATTGAAGGTTCATCCATAGGCCGGGTCGACGTAACTGATGATTATCGGCGCGGATACATGGAAGGACGAGGTCGGCGGTTTCGCGGTCGGGCAGTTGCTGGACGATCCGAGCTCTCAACGGCGTCGACGTCGACTATCTGGTCCGCCATACGTGGCACCTGGACGCCACCCGCTCACCGAGGAATACCGGCGGTTCGACCAAGTCGGTGTGGAAGGTGGGGTGCAGCGGCAAGGCGATCGAGCCCGAACTCTAAGGTCTGAAAGTGTGTTATCGCACAGGGAAGCTCTCGCAGCGTTCGTAACCTACCGTCACGCCCACCTGATCGGAGACGAGAAGGGCGAAGCCCAGGTCTTTCTTGATCGCCTATTTCAAGCGTTCGGGCACGGCGGTGTACGTGAGGCCGGGGCAACCCTTGAGGGCCGCATCCGCAAGGTCGGTGAACGCGGCACCTCGTTCGCCGACCTGATCTGGAAACCGCGCTGCATCATCGAGATGAAGAAGGCCGGCACCGACCTGTCGCAACACTTCCGGCAGGCATTCCGGTATTGGATGGAAGCTGTGCCTAGCCGACCCCGCTATGTGGTGCTATGCAACTTCGACGAGTTCTGGGTCTACGACTTCGACCAGCAGATGGAAGCACCTATCGACGCTGTCCGGCTCGATGACCTCCCGCAACGCCGCGAAGCGCTGGCATTTCTACTGCCCGAACCCGAGAAACCGATCTTTCTCAATGACC
This sequence comes from Gordonia aichiensis NBRC 108223, assembly GCF_000332975.1. Lineage (GTDB taxonomy): Bacteria > Actinomycetota > Actinomycetes > Mycobacteriales > Mycobacteriaceae > Gordonia > Gordonia aichiensis. Next base: position 1,479 of record NZ_BANR01000051.1, read on the forward strand.
TCGTCGAGGTCACTCGAGAGGCCGCAGCCAAAGTGTCGGGGGTGTTCCGATCGATGAAAGACCGGGGAGTTCCACGCACCGACGCACAACATTTCGCGCTGCAATCGGTGGTCGCGATGTTCTCCGAAGATATCGGGTTGCTCCCCGAAAAGTTCTTCACCCGTACTTTGCAGGACGCTGCAACAGGCCGCGACGCATACGATCTGCTGGGATCACTCTTTCGTGAGATGAACAGCCCAGGGCGTACCGGTGGCGGAATGTTCATCGGGACACCGTATTTCAACGGCGGACTCTTTGAAACCGTCACACCGATCGAGATGACCGACAGCGAACTCGCTGCCATGCGGTCCGCTGCGCTCACGAACTGGGCCGAGGTCCGCCCCGAGATCTTCGGCACCTTGTTCGAGACATCGATGGAGAAAGGGGAGCGCCATGCCTACGGGGCGCACTTCACCTCGCAGGCTGATATCGCCCACGTGGTGACGCCATGCATCGTAGATCCCTGGATGGAACGAATCGACGCGGCACGATCCATCGCCGAGCTCGAACAGATCCGATTTGATATGGGTCGCTTTCGGGTCCTCGACCCTGCATGTGGTTCGGGAAATTTCCTCTACGTCGCCTACAGGGAAATGCGGCGGTTAGAAGCCGAAGTTCTCACGCGGATCGATCAACGCCGTAAAACCAAAGACAAGGCTCAATACGCCCTGACCTACGTCACCCCCGACCACTTCCTCGGTCTCGACAATAATCAGTTTGCCGTCGAAGTCGCCAAAGTAACCATGATGATGGCCAAGAAACTCTCCGCCGACGAGCTCGACGAAAGCGCCGACTCCGCACTACCACTCGACAATCTCGACGCGGTGATCACCTGGGGCGACGCCCTGTTCACGCCCTGGCCGAAAGCCAACGTGATCATCGGCAACCCGCCCTACAACGGACGCCGCAAGATGACGAGGGATCTCGGCGCCGACTACGTCGCCCGCCTCGACGAAAAGTACCCAGGACCAGGTGTGTCAGACTTCGTCACCTACTGGTTTCCCCTCGCCCACCGAGCGCTGCCCGATGGCGGCCGCGCCGGCTTCGTGGCCACACAAGCTATCCGAGACAACCACTCCCGCCGAGCATCTTTGGATTACATCACCGAACACGACGGCACAATCTTCGACGCCGTCTCGTCAAAACCGTGGTCGGGAGACGCGGCCGTGCATGTATCGATCATCAACTGGATCAAGGGAAAGGACCACGAACCCGAGAAAAAGACCCTCTGGCTCGACAATGGAGACCTGCGACTGCCCGTCGACACGATAGCTCCGACACTGCGACCCACCACCGATGTGCGGCGCGCCTTCGCCCTGGCAGGCAATAGACAACCCAAGCGCATCTTCCAAGGGCAGACCACCGGAGCGGTCGACGCATTCCGACTCGACGCCGCCGAGCACGCCGCCCTGATCGCTAAGGACCCCCGCTCAGCTCAATTCATCCACCCGGTCATCGGAGGCGATACCCTGCTGCACTCGGTAACGCCCACCCACTACGTGATTGACTTGCCTCATGATGATGCGCTGATTGTCCGCAGGCAGGCGCCAAAAGCAGTCGAAAGACTTGAGCAAACGATACTGCCGAAACGTACTGAGGCGGCAGAACGCGAGGCCCGTCACAACGCCGCGATTCTTGAACGCAATCCTTCGGCCAGACTCAACCGGCATAAGCAGAA
>NZ_BANR01000050.1 GCF_000332975.1 Gordonia aichiensis NBRC 108223
GCCACAATGTTTGCGATCACCACGCCTCCAACAACACCAGTTTGAAACTATCCTCGATAGTAGTTCAGGTGTACCGGAGGGCGCTGAGTGGAGGGGGAGTAGCCCTATATCCCCGTGGATGGGGCGAGGCCTCCCGGGTCGACGCGTCTCTTGGGCTCTTGATATATTTCAACGGGCGGTTTCGGATACCAAGAGAATTGGGAAGTCGCAGAACACTGGAGTGTTGGTCGAGCTCTCGGAGATACTAAATCTTCCTGGAGACGAAACACTGGAAATCGTTCAAGGTTACGTATCCGGAATTCGGAACTCGTCAGATCTTGGATCGCGCAGGTCTCGTTCACGCGAACTGCGCCGAGTAATCGAGACCCAGTTGAGTGCGTCGTGAGTCAAAGGGTGAGTTGCGACTCCTTAGAAGTTCCGGCAGCCTGCGGAATGAAGCCTCCCGCCGGCTCTTCTTCACCGTATGCGACGTTGCCGGGCGCATCTGTCGACCTAGCCCCTACTATCGAGTCAACGTCGTTTCGCCGGAGGCTCCAATGCTGCTAACCCGAGTGCTGGTTCGGTTCTATCGGTCGTTCAACTATGACCAGGAAGCGAAGGCGGTCAGAGGAGCTGAGTACGACTGGGAGGTGATCCAGGGACGTGGGTGGTTTCCGTTCGTAGAGATCGACATCGACCCCGAAGTGACTGCGATCGTCGGTGCAAATGAATCGGGCAAGAGCCATCTCATCGGCGCGACGATGCGCGCACTGTCTGGGGCGGACATCTCGTCAGGGGACTTCTGTCGTTACTCGCAGTTGTACTCGGTCGAGGTTGGAGAGATTCGTAGCCCTGACTTCGGTGCGGAGTTTGTTTTGACCGCGCAGGACGACGTCGATGCTCTGCGAGCCGCGGGCGTGAAATTGGCCCTTGATGACCGCGTCACGTTACTCCGTATGGGAGCCGGGGATAACATGTTGATCCAAAAAGGACATCCCCCGGCTCCGCTTGATGCCAGCACCCTTGCCGGTTTGCAAGCGGTCCTTCCAAAGCCATTTCAATTGGAGACGAGGGCTAGAATCCCGGATGTCATCTCGTTCGATGCTCTCCTTGACCGAAAGCCCGGTCTCCTTAGCAGAAGGCGCGACCGATTCAAGTTTGATGATAATTTGCGCTCTGGCGGGATATCCTCCTGGCCGCAGTTGATTAATGGCATCGCTGGTGTAGCAGATCCAGCTGAGAATCCAGTCGAGCTTGAAGATACATCGGTGGCGAAGTCGGAACAGCTTGGACGCGACCTATTGCTTAATGTCGCAAGAATCTCCCCAAGCAAGTTTTCAGAACTGGAATGCGCGATCCGAGACGGCAAGGAGGGGCAAGTTGGTGCACTAATTGAGCAGATGAACCGTTCGATAGCACGGCACCTCAACTTTCGCCGCTGGTGGCGGCAGGACCGGGACTTCGAGTTGCGCCTCGCCCCGCGTGAACGAGAGGTCGCGTTCACTATACGCGACAAGACTGGCACAGACTATTCTTTTAGCGAGCGAAGCAGGGGTCTCACCTACTTTCTTGGCTACTACGTACAACTACGAGCTCACGAACGCTCGCTGACTCATACTGAGGTCCTACTCATGGACGAACCTGATGCGTATTTGTCGAGTGCCGCTCAGGCCGATCTTTTGAGGGTTCTGGACGAGTTTGCACGTCCAGAAGCGGGGGGTCGTACGGATCAAGTGATATATGTGACGCACTCCCCCTTCTTGATCAATAAGAATGCCGGTCACCGGATCCGAGTACTCGACAAGGGATCGGACCAAGAGGGCACGCGGCTCGTCAGAGACGTTGTAAATAATCACTATGAGCCTCTTCGGACGTCGATCGGTGCTCACGTTGCGGAAACTGCCTTCATTGGCGGCAATAACCTTCTTGTCGAAGGCCCTACAGATCAGATCTTGCTTACTGGTGCCTTAGCGCTGCTGCGCCGGCGGGGCCTAACTCCGAGCACACTGATCGATCTCAATGAAGTCACGATCGTGGCCTGCGCCTCTGCGAGCCATGTGCCATACATGGCCTACCTGGCACGTGGACGTGACACGCTTAAGCCTCCGTGCGTGGCCTTGCTTGACGACGATGACGCCGGTCGGGAGGCAATAACGCGATTGGCGCAAGGCGAGGCAGATCGACAGCGAGTACTCCAAGATCGACACATCGTCAATCTGGGTGATTGGGCAAAGGGGGCTGACATCAATGTCGCGTCAGGGGTGACCGTTGCTGAGCCCGAGGACCTGATTCCAGTGGCCATCGCTGTCGAAGGCGCTAGATTTTATGCCCGTCGTTTCTTAGGTATTCCTGCTTCGGATGTAAATCTGCTCCGATCCGATGATGTAAATGCCAGCCTTGCGAGCACCGGGGGGAGCCTGTTCCCTGCACTTCAAATGGCATTCTCGAGCGCCTTTTCCGGTAGAAAGTTACAAAAGGTCGGGTTCAGCAAGGAATTGGTTCACTACCTTGAGAACGCGGTTGCTGCTACCCCGAGGCCCCCGGGGTTGCTTGCGTTTGAGCAGAATTTCGCGGCTCTCGTTTCTTTCCTTCGAGATAGGCTCGACGATGCGGCGTCCTCGGAATCTAACGTTCGCGACCTGGACCGCGTCGAACGAGTTATCAAGTCTTTCGTGCGTGATCACGCCGATGGGATGTCTCGCGACGCAGCAAGTAGGGTTTTGCGGGATGTCGAAGCTGTGCTAGAAGATACCGACGAACACGATCCGATCCGCCGGCGTCTTAGCGAACTTCGCAGGCACCACAAGTTGTCTACAGATCCACTCACGGCCGTCGAAGATGGAACGGGCTTCTTGGAGTCGTTGCCTGACCTGTTGAAGCTGCCGCGGCAGTTCTTCCGCGAGCAGCTTGGAGGCGCGGTCCCTGAAGGCTCGGCGACGAGATCGCCATCAAGGCGCAAGCCTTCTAAGGGCGGGCCAACACCCGCTGCTTAAGCTCCGTGTGCACCACAGCTCAGACCGGAAAGCGGTATGCGGAACCGCGCCTCTCTCAGGCGCGTCCACGTGGGTTGTCTTTCGATCGCCGCTGTTTGGCTGGCCGTATGACTCGTCAGCACTGAACGGCGCAGAGCCATAATATGCAGCAATCGAATATGCAGGATTACCAGTACTGATATTGACCGCTGTTCTTGACTGCGGATGAAGGCGCCTCTGTCGGATGACAACGCAGTTGGGACTTTGACACCCTAGTTAAGCCTCGATCCACCGATCGGCTTTTGCGGTGTGGTGAAAAGTGTTGAGCACGTTCGGCCTGGGTGGCGGGCATGAGTCAGTTGCCGATCTCTGATGTCGGCTTGTTTCACCGGGTTTCGGGATCGAGGCTGTTCGGCCGGGGTGGTTAGGGCCAGGTTGGCGGTCTTCGGTGAATAGTGTTGTCGAACAACAGGTTCCATTCGGTTTCCCACGGCCATCGGGCGGGTAGGTGCATGGTGATGCGCCGGGCTGAGGACGCGATACGCGCCGGAATGCAGATCAGGGTGCGGCGGACCGTGGATGTGGTGGCTTTGGCCAGACGCCCGCCGCTGAGGCTGGCGGCAGCACGAGTCAGGTTGAACGCGATGACCGCACACACCAGCCAGGCGGCGTTCGCGCAGAACTTTCCCGACGGCAGATGCGCGAGCGCGGAGGCTTTGAGATCGGCGTGAACTTGTTCGATGACCGTGATGCGCCCTGGGTTTCCCGGAGGCTCGG
>NZ_BANR01000049.1 GCF_000332975.1 Gordonia aichiensis NBRC 108223
GAGCCGCTATCTCGGGCGCGTATTGGGAACGGGGTTCGCCCTTCAACGCGCGATCTGAGGTGCCGCTGCGGTATCCCGTGGTGATCTCTAGGACGTGTTCTTCCCATTCATAGGCGTCGCGCTGCGCCTGTTCGGGCGCTAGATCGATGTCTGAGGCGGCAGATGTCTTTCCCTCAGGCGGAAGGGCGTCAAGGACGACGAAGTTGGGGTTCGCGGACATGGAGCCAGTCCAGATCGTGCAGAATCCCGGGGTGTCTTCGTAGGACAGCACAGCTACTTCGGCACTGATCGACTCAACGTGAGCCGGCCGACCGTGATACACGACTTTGGTGCCGGGAACTACGCTCACGGCACTCCTGGATAGGTCCATGGTTCTTCGTTTCTTGTGGAAGGCGATGTCTATCGCCTGCCCTGGTGGTGGCTGTTGTGTGCTCGTGGAATAGGCGACGATCAGCGAACGGAGTCGCTGATGCGGTGGTGGAACAATGCTCTCGCCTCGTCGGTCAGGTAGTCCGGGAGTGGCACCCCTTCCGAGAGTTCTGTGGTGCCGCGCAGAACGAATCGGTGCAGGTCGGCGCGGAGTTGTTGACGCCAGATCAGGTGGCGCACAGCGGGGGTGACTGGCCATTGTGGAAACTGTTCTTGAAGTTTCTCGACCAGCTCGTCGACGGTCAATGTGCCTGCTCGAACCGCCTCAAGGGCGGCAGTTGTGACATCGGAGTTGGTGAGTTCCGGGTCGCGAAACCCGTCGAGGTAACCCATGTTGAGTGACACCATCTCATCGGGTTCGGTCACGTGGACCTCGGTGTTCCAGCCCAGTGCTTGGATCCGTGGCATCGCCCACTGCAGGCACGAAGCTACTTTGGGATCGTTGAGTCCTGGAGCTGTTTTGACTTCCACTATGGTGACCTCTCCCGACCGCGAAACCGTGGCGTAGTCGGGTGTGTAGCGGCGGAGGCGGCGCTCGGCCCGTTCGACGAGCCGAAACGGCTGCGAATGGATCTCGATGATCTCCGGATCGGCATCTGCGAGCTGGAGTCGTCGTAGCTCTCGCAATGACTCGTATTGCACGTGAGCGCCCATCGTGAAGCAGTAGTGTTTACCCGAGTAGTACCACTGCCCCGAGAAATGACGAACAAGCCGTATGGGAAGTGTGTTCTTGAGCGCTTCGCGGCTTTGGACGCCGTCACAGGGGACAGTCGTCACGGTGTCATCAAGACCTCGTATCCTTATTACAGGACCCCCGGCGCTTGCTTTGATGTCTTCCTGTAAGCCATGTTTTTCCGGCACGGCACTATCCTCTCGGAGGGTCTGTGCATGGGACTTCGACATGATCTGACCGCACAACTGCGTGCTTGCACACATTGTTTCGACATCAATCACCGTCCTGGAAACAGGCATCATGCTCGGCCGACCTGGCGGACGAACTCGCTGAGTAATTGCTTCCAAGGGCGAGGTGTGCTCATCGCTCAAGCGATTCGGCAGGAAAGAGTGATCAGAGATCCGCGATCAGAGTATGAGCCAGTTCATTGGCATCACTTCGATTCAGAGTTAACGAGAGTGTCTGCTCGGCGGTCCTGATGCCGTTTCACCTCTGAGAGCCAATGGTAGCGCGAACTGGCGGACCAATCCATAGCCGTGAGCCCCTTTTATCAGACCACGAAAACTCTGCGCGTATCGTCGTCCCCATACATCGAAGCCACAACTAACTCTGGCGGACTGACTACACCGCGTGCGATCGAGTACGTGATAGTTCGGGTTGCCAGTTTGGGAGAGGGACCCTATGTCCATCTATGCGCTCGGCACGGCTCACACCGTAGAGCAACTACTCGAAAGCGGCCGCGACTATCCCTCCGAGTCGGTGTGCCTCAACCCGTTCTGCACCAAGCCTGTCTCGTACGCCGTCCACCACGCGGGTCGGCGGCAGCTGTTCTGCAGTCCGAGGTGCCGTCTTCAGTACCGCGACTATCGCAATCATCTCACCGCCGAGCGAACACAACTCGTCAGTCATATCAACTCGTGTGAGGTACCCCGTCGCACGAAAGTGATTCTCGGGCGCCAACTTAACCAGCTGGACTGGTCACTCGTGCTCTTCCCTCCCACCGACTGGGTTAAGCAGTTCGACTAGCCCCACCGATCCTGCCTTGGTGGAGGACACTGTTGCCACACTTGGTGCACATGACCCTCGTGCAGGAGGCGCCTCCGGCTGCGACAGCTCCGAGCAGACAGCGGATCAATCAGTTGCTCCTGCGGATCAGACGCTTGCTCGAGTCTGGCACGAATTCGGCGGTGCGCAGCCGGTTCCAAATCAGTTCAACTTGAACACTTCGACGCGCCCACGCATTCATCTCCAGGTGCAGATTTGTACAGTGTAGATGCTCTGCTGGTAGCGGAAGCAGCTCGTGCAAGCGCCGGGCAGCCTCATCGATGCCCGCACAGTCGAGCACTCCGAGAGCCAGCGCTATCGTTGGTGCGAGAACAAAGCTCGATACAAAGTTGCGCGTGCTGTTGCGCGCCATGTCACCGGTCTCCCGCAGTTCCAAGATCGCCGCGCCACTTCCCCTTACAAGACAGTCGATCTGCGTGATATCACCAGCCAGAATGATCTGGCGCGCCAGGTACGCCACATCATGCAGCAGTGGACTCGGCGCCCAGGTTGAAGGCGACGGATCACGTTCGGTGCGCAGAAGCGTGTCGATGCGTGCCTGTGCGCACAAGATGGGCGAATCGGCATCGAGAGCAGTCGCCTGAACTCCGCCGAGGACGAACTGGCAAACACCGCCGTAGCGACCATTCGCGCCATCACACGAACCTCCGCGAAGCCGCAGTTGCGTGATGCGACGACGTCGTGGGTGCGATCCGCACTGGGGGCATGTATCCACGAGCAAGCAGTGGTGGCGGCGACACGCGAAAGCCCACCGAGACCGCCAGCCCAACTGCCATCGGCCACCATCTTCGGTTAGGCACTGCGGGCAGAACCGTGAGCTCCTTGTCACGAGCCAGAAGCCCGCACGCGGACGTGGATAAACCTGGTAGTCCGTAGCAACCGGCGTCACGGTGTACCCATCAGTCTCTGGGAACATTGCCGACACAGTCATCGACTCGATCTGCGCCGAGCGCATTCCGCCGGCGAGCGCTAACCGCTCGATCTCGGATCGCGATACGCCGGTAACGAGGTCGCGCCTGCCTGCCCCCGGCATAGACATGTGTCGATAGAACTCGCCCAGCGTGAGCCGATGCCGCCGACAGCACGCTTCTACCCACGAATCGAGCGCTTCTCCGTCGATTGCCGGAACACGCAGCGCCAATGTACGCAAAGCAGTTCGAGCTGGCGAGTCGGACTTGGTTTGCGAGAGCATGTCTTAGTATCGCGTGCGATACAATGGGCGTGGGGCGAACCGCGCCCCTCCCCGACCGGTCACAATGAACGACGTGCCGGTCCCTGAAGCGTCCCTGACGCCAGCTCAAAGGCGGGTCCGGAAGATGCGGCGAGATGCAGTTGGAGACGCGATTCGCCGAGCACGAGTCGGGGCCGGACTAACTCAGCAGCAACTCGCCGACGCCAGCGGCGTCAGCCGACCAGCCATCGCCCGCATCGAAACCGGTGAAGCCTCGACTCAAGTAGACCGGCTGTGGGATCTGGCCGAAGCACTGGGCACGACGCCGAGCGCGATACTCGCGGATGCAGAGTCAAATCTCTAGTCGTCGGGACTGACGCCACTAATTGTACTGACCGGGGACGTTAGTCGACGCTTGCGGCGCT
>NZ_BANR01000048.1 GCF_000332975.1 Gordonia aichiensis NBRC 108223
CATCGAACAAGTTCACGCCGATCTCAAAGCCTCCGCGCTCGCGCATCTGCCGTCGGGAAAGTTCTGCGCGAACGCCGCCTGGCTGGTGTGTGCGGTCATCGCGTTCAACCTGACTCGTGCTGCCGCCAGCCTCAGCGGCGGGCGTCTGGCCAAAGCCACCACATCCACGGTCCGCCGCACCCTGATCTGCATTCCGGCGCGTATCGCGTCCTCAGCCCGGCGCATCACCATGCACCTACCCGCCCGATGGCCGTGGGAAACCGAATGGAACCTGTTGTTCGACAACACTATTCACCGAAGACCGCCAACCTGGCCCTAACCACCCGGCCAACAGCCTCGATCCCGAAACCCGGTGAAACAAGCCGACATCAGAGATCGGCAACTGACTCATGCCCGCCACCCAGGCCGAACGTGCTCAACACTTTTCACCACACCGCAAAAGCCGATCGGTGGATCGAGGCTAAGCCGCCCCATGACCGACGAGACCACCACCGACCAGCCGCGCCGCGTCCCCTGGGTCAGCAACGACCAGGCACCCGTCTACCAACTCCCCCGACGCCGCCACCGGCACAGGCCACCACCACCGCCACCACTCGATGACGACACCCTGCGCCGACTCCGCGCCGCCATCGAAGCCACCACCGACTAACCCCAGCACCGAAAGGACCCCCGACATGGCTGACCTCACCATCACCCACACCCACGCCGACGGAACCCTCATCGACGGCACCAGCAAAGGCGACGGCACAAATGCGCTCCTGAAAAGCGCCGGGTGGCGGTGGTTTCGCACACTCGGCACCTGGGGAATCCCCCACAGCCGCGACCGCCAACCAAACACCCACATCATCGACCGCGCCCGCGCCGCCCTCGAACAAGCAGGCCACACGTCACCCTCGACATCGACAACACCCACCGCGACACCGCCACCGTCGAAGCCGACCGCGCCCAACGCCAACAAGACCGCGCCGACGCCCTCGACGCCAAAGCAGCACGCCGCCACGACCAGGCCGACACCGCATGGCAACGCCACCACGACGCCACCGCCGCACTCCCACCATTCGGCGAACCCGTCCACGTCGGCCACCACAGCGAACGCCGACACCGCAACGCACTCGACAAAGCATGGAACAGCATCGGCACCGCAGTGCACGCCCAAAACGACGCCGACGAAGCCGAACGCCGCGCCCACGTAGCCAGCCGCACAACCGAACACCGCTACAACCCCGTCACCGTCGCCAACCGCATCGACAAACTCGAAGCCGAACAACGCGCCGACCAACGCCGACTCGACGGCCACACCCGCACCGTCGCCAACCTCCCCGGAGGCCAGAAACTCACCGAAACCACCACCGCCGCCACCGGCGACTACCGCCAAGCCATCACCGAGCGCATGGCCCAACGCGCCGACGACATCGCCTACTGGCGCGCCGTCCGCGCCGACCAGATCGCCGCCGGCCACACCGGCGACTACAGCCGCGACACCATCGCCAAAGGCGACCAGGTGAAGATCCGCTTCCACGGCTGGGTCCCCGTCGTCCGCGCCAACGCCAAAACCGTCAGCGTCGAAACCCCCGCACCCTACGGCGGCCGCCTCATCCGCCGCACCATCCCCTACCAAGAAATCCAAGGCCACCGCCCACCACACACCGACAACAACGAGACCCCCTAACCCAGCAACGCCCGGCCACCCCTCCCAGGTGGCCGGGCCGTGCCGGATCTGCCTGGCGCGGGCATCGAGCCCGCGCCAGGCAGTCACGCGTGGTCGCCACACGCCGCGCGCGATGGCCTTCCCTGACCGCCGGATTATCACAAGCACGAGCCGCGCCCCTGTCAATTACATTCCACCAACTGATTGGCACGCGCTCCATTTCGCTACCGCTCAATACCGCTTATTTCGCGCCAATTACCCGGCTCCATTACATGGACAGAAACACAACTCGCACGTGATCGGCAGCCAACAGGAAAAGACACATTAAGACATCACAAAATGGGCAATACATGTTGTGCCGCAACACAATACGAGATATAATCGAACGTATATCACAGACGTTCACGCTCCCCGAAAGAAGGTCACAGAAAATGAATGAGGACCCCGACATCACCGTTTACTCCAAGCCCGCATGTGTGCAATGCAATGCGACCTACAAAGCCCTCGACAAGCACGGATTGACCTACCGCGTGGTCGACGTCACCCAGGACTCCGACGCCCGTGACTACGTCCTGTCACTCGGCTACCTCCAGGCCCCCGTCGTCGTCGCCGGCGAACAGCATTGGGGAGGCTTCCGCCTGGACCACATCAAGTCACTTGCCGCCCAGGCCGCGTGAAAGGACTGATCTGGCATGGCAATTGATGACAAGCGCCTCGCCCACGAAGACGCCACCCGCGCCGTAGCTGCCTGACAATTTCCCTCATGGACCCCATCGACCCGGACCCCGACAGGAGTGACGACGACATGACCGCCACACTGAGCGAGCTACCCGTCGAGGAGATCCCGTCGGCCGACGTCGACGACCTCGTCGAGGACGACGCCTACACCTCAGTCGGATCACTCGGAGACGACCCCGAAGCGGAGATCGACGTCGCCACCGACCTCGAACAGGAACTACTGTCCGCGCTGATGTGGGCTCCGCCGGCCATCGCACGCGCCGTGACCGCCCAGCTCGACACCAAACACTTCTGGATTCCCCAACACGCACGTATCTTCGCAGCGATCGCCGCCGTCGCCACGAACGCCGCACCCTCTCCTGCTCTGGTCAATGCGCAGTTGCTGGCGACCGGTGGGCAGGGCGAGTTCAGCACCCGAAGCGCCCAGCAGACCATGCTCAGCCTGGTCGCTCCCACCCACCGGCCGGTCGCTGTTGCCGGCCAGGTGCCCTACCTCGCTATCTGCGTCATCGACGGGTGGTACCGCCGCGGCTACACCGCACTGCTCACCGCGATGGACCAGCGCCGCCAAGAAGCACCGATCGAGGAACTGTCCGGGCACTGGGCGCAGCTCACCCGATACCAGCAACGCGCCGAATCCGAATGGCTCACCCGCCGCCAAGCCCTCACCGAAGTGGAGTGATGACAATGACCATGACCGACACCGAATACGGCCACGAAACAGACGAATACCGTCAGCGCCTCGCCCACGACCTCCACAAGATCGACGGCCTGCCCCTGGCCGCGGTCGCCGACGAATTCAACGTGTCGCTGCCTGAGATCCAGAACTGGATCGCCACCTACATCGCCCGCAGCGACGCCGCGGCCGCCGCCACGCAACCACCACTGTTCGAGTGAGGACACCACCATGACCGATAGCCCCGGTAACACCCGGTGAGCAGGTAGAATCAACCGTGAACCACCACAGGAAGGTGATTGCTGATGGCCACCACCACACGCACCGATGAACAGATCCTCGCCGCCGCCGATGCCGGCCACGAAATGGCTGGCATGGTGGCTACCGATGCTGACCGGGCCGCCGCCCTGCGCGTGCTGCGCGGCGAGACCACCCCCGAGCAGGAAGCCGCCAGGGTTCTCGCCGAAATCCGGTCACGCCACTCTTAGTGACCACGTCCTCATCATCCGGCGACGAGGCCGGGCAGGTTCGCGACAACCTGCCCGGCCTCTCGTCTGTCACCGACCTCGAGGAGTTCGAGCGCCGCATGGCCTACGTCCGGGTGGCCGAGCTCGAGCAAAATCCCGCGATTGCCGGCGGTGACTTCACGTTCGACACCCTGCGCGACATCCACGGTTGGATTCTCCACGACGTCTACCCATGGGCCGGGCAGCTGCGCTCTACCGACACCCAGGCGATGGGTATGGCGCACTGTCGGCCGGCGTTCCTGGCCGGCGAGCTGCACCGGGTGTTCGGCGGGATCACCACCGAGCGGCCCTCCCCCGTCGACCGGGAATCAGCGATCGCCACAACCGCCCATCACTGGGGTGAGCTGACCGGTGTTCACCCGTTCATCGACGGGAACTCCAGAAGCCAGCGGGTGTTCTTCCACCGCTACCTCGCCGACGCCGGATGGGACATCGACTGGCGCGTCATCGACGCCGCCGCGGTGCACGCCGCCCGCCACGTCGCGATGGCCACCACCGACTCATCGTTCCTCGCCGCCGAGCTTGCACCCGGGGTGGTGCGCCTGGGCGACACCGCGCCGGGGTCCCTGGCCGCCACCCAAGACACCCGAGATCCCGCGAAAGCGGCCGCAGTGTTCCGGGCGATGATCATGCACCGACGGGCCGGGGGAACCGCAGAAACGTTCCGGTCGGAGGCTGCGGCCGCGGGCCCGATGGCCGGCCCGTCCGGACAGATCGCCGCCTCACGGCCTTACCGGGGGCGCGGCGAGCAGAGCGCATCAATCCAGTCGCGGCCGGATCGGCCGCGCGGTCGGGGCCGCTAGAGCGAGGTCACCACCTGGTGGGTGCCGACGGGGTGTGGCGGGCACTGGTGCCGGCGACGCCGGCGAACGCCGCGAGCATAAGCAGCGGCAGCAGGAAGAACATCACGACCGCGGCGGCGAACGCAGCGCGCAGCAGGATCGGGCTCCAGGTCCGCGCGGGAACCCACCGCGGCCGGTAGCCCGGGCCGATCGGCGCCAGCCAGTGACCCGGGCGGGGTCGGCGCACGAGGAACCCGACGAGGACGCTGAACGCGAACGTCGCCGCACCGAGCATGAGCCACACGGTGAGGAACACCGCGCCGAAGCTGGCGTGGGCGAGCATGTTGTCGATCGCGTCGACCATGATGTCTCCTCATCGGCTGGTGGTCTGTTAGTGGTATCAGAGTGCTCGGACATTGCACTGCGCGCCATTCGCCGCGCGGATGTTGGTCTAGATGTACTGACCGGGGACGTTAGTCGACGCTTGCGGCGCC
>NZ_BANR01000047.1 GCF_000332975.1 Gordonia aichiensis NBRC 108223
CTTAGCGTGCGCTGGTGTGGCCGTGGTGGCACATGAATGGGTCGGCGCATGGCTCGCCGGTCTTGGTGTGGATCCGCTTGGCCGACAGATGGCCCCGCCGGTACTCGGCACGGCGGTTGACGACCCACTGACCGATCGCGAACCCGTCGATCGTCGCGCCGCGGGGAGGTGAGCTGGAACCATGCATGGCGGCGTAGCGGTGCAGGTGGGCGATCCCGGTGTCGAAGAGACGGTCGTAGGCATTACTACGGCTGGTCGAGCCAGCCTCATGCTCGTTCGACGTTGCGGGACAGCCTGTTTCAGGTCGGTCTATGCGGGGGTCCACTCGAGTCCGAGGAGGGTCAGGGCGCGGGCCAATTGTGGATCCGCGGCGTCGATGGGGCAGTGGTCGACCACGTCGATGTGGGGGCTGATGTCGGGGTCGGCCGCGCGTTCGTAGAGCGCCCACATGCGCAGCTGGTCGCCGTGGCGAGAGTCGAACTCGATCCCGTCGACCGCTGCCTGTCCGTGGTCGGTGAGGGCGTAGAGCCAGCGGGAGATGGCCTGGGTGAGACCGCGGGGTCGCCCGTCCCGTAACGCGGCGGTGTCGAGGTCATCGAGCCCGTAGCGGATCGCGAGCGGACGAAACACCGTTCGCAGGGTGGCGAGGCTGTCCGGAGCAGCGGGCACCGCAAACCGTCCGGTCAGGGTGGCGTGGCCGAGCATCCTTGCCTCACACCACGATCGCGGGACGCGCCCGGGCGGCAGCGTGGGATGGTCCTGCTCGTCTTCGTCGTCGACGACGATGTCGTCGAGCTCGGCGATCAGTTGCGGGCTGGGTCGGGCGAAGGCGAGGACTTCGAGGTAGCAGGCCAGGGGAGTGTCGGCGCAGTACAGGGTGCGCCACACCCCGTCAGGGTCGTCCCACCGGCCGGCGAAGCGGCCGTCGGTGGCGTACTCCCACGGCGTCCACTCCCACGGACTGGGTGCGTACCCGACCCGATAGATGGGCGTGGCGGCCCGGATGCTGGTGGTGATCGGGCCGTGCAGGGTGCCGATCGTCGACGTGCGGGGTTGGTTCATCCCACCGCGGCGAACTGGCGGGCAGCGTTGAGTACCTGGGGGCCGACGTCGGCGAGGTCGCCGTCGCGCAGCAGCAACGCCGGCGCCCGGTCGTCGAGGACCGGGTTGAGGCCCTGGAACCAGGCTTGTGCGACGGCGGGGGTGTCACGTTCGGTGATCAGGCGGGCGGCGCGGTAGGCGATCCGGAGCCGTTCGACGTCCTCGGGGTTGGCGATGGTGCGGGTGCCCTCAGCCCACTGCCGCACCGCCCGGGTCTCGCTCACCCGACCCAGGTAGGCCACGAGCTTCGCGCCGAGCAGATCGCGCAACGCAGCCACGAGTTCGGGCTGCGACATACGGGCCGCTTCGGCGTAGGCGGCCAAATCCGGCCGGGGATGCGCTGCTGTCATGGTGATCACCTCAGATCCCAGTATAGATCCCATCCCGTGTGACAGCTAGACACCAGCGGGATTGCCCGCCGCGAACCCCTCGATGGTCGTAGTGAGAACGCCGGGTGGGTGGTCGACCGCCCGGCGGCAACAGGCACACTAGGACTGTGACCAGCCGATACGATGAGGGTATCGCCCATCTACATCGGTATCGGGCCGTGCACGGCACCAGCAGCCCACGCCAGCGGGACGTCATCGACGGATTCCCGATCGGTACCTGGGTCGCCACCCGTCGCGCCGAATACCGGTCCGGACAAATGCCACCTGGACACGCCCACCAGCTCGAAGCCGAGTTCCCCGACTGGCAGTGGACCCTCAGGGCCCGAGCACCGTTCCACGTCGGCCTGGACCACCTGCACCGCTACGTCGCCACGCACGGCACCAGCTCGCCACCCCGCCACGCCACGATTGACGGATTCCCCATCGGCGCCTGGGCGGCCAAACGCCGCACCGAGTACCGACAACACCGACTCTCACCCAAACGGATCACCCAGCTCGAAATCGAGTTCCCCGACTGGAAATGGAACGTCCGATCTCAGCACATAGCGCCGGCGACGGTTCAGAGACGTTCGGTCACGAATCCTGTCACCGGTACCGTCGCTGCCATGGCGTATACGACCGAACAACGACGCATCCTCGTCACTGCCTGCGCACCGTTTCGCGGGTTGCAGGCGCCGTCGGGCTACCCCGACGGATTAGCGCTGTGCGTGATCGACTCGGTGCAGTCGACCGGCGTCAGCTACTCCAGCGTCGAGAACGTGGTGGCCCGCTACAGGTCGTATCGGCGTGCTCATGGCGATGACCCGGACACAGACGGTGTCCCTGAGCTGCTTGCCACCTTCGACGAGCTCGGTGACCCGGGTGGCTGGGCGCAGAAGATCGGCAACAACAACCGCACCTCCACCCGCAGCGGGGTCCTCAAGTCGCAGGCGATCCGAGATGCGGCCCGCGTGCTCGACGGCGCGCGGATCGCCTCCGCAGAGGATCTCCGAGAGACGGCCAACGACGAGACGCAGCTGGCACAGATCCGGGATGAGTGGTGCGTTGTGACGGGGCAGCGCAGCGGAATTACCTGGCATTACCTGCAGATGCTGGCCGGGATACCGGGCGTGAAACCGGATCGGATGATCTGTCGTTTCGTTGCGGACTCGTTAGGGCTTGCCCGCCGCAGTGTCACACCGCAGTTCGCATTTGAGATCGTGACGGCCGCCGCGGCGGACATAGGCATGTCGCCCACTGATCTTGACCACGCCATTTGGCAATACCAGCGCGGCAGAAAGTAGGGTCTCGCAACGAGTGGCGTTTGCTGGAATCGAAGCTCCGTGACGCATCGGCGGCGTCTTCGATCGTTGCGATGCGCATGCGAAGTTTGATCCCTCAACCAGGATTCGCTGCTGAAGTTGAGTATCTCGATGCTGGTCGTTCACAGGAGCACAGCCCAGGTGGCGGGCCAGGCCTATACCGGGCGAGGTGCCATCGGTGGTTAGCAGATCCTTGCCAGAGTCATGGTCGTTCACTACGTTCGCGAGAGGATCGACACTAGACAGCGTCTCTTCTGGGGAGGAATTTTCGTGGCGGACCACGACGTACGATTTAGCACCAGCAGAGTGCGCGTCGCCGGCATCGATTTCGAGTTTGACGTTGCGATCGATGGAAAAACCCTCGGTACCCTCTACGTTTCCGAGGGCAATCTCCAGTGGCGACCCAAACACGGACAGAAGCGGTCGGTCATTCCCATCTCGTGGAAGGAATTCGCCGAATGGGCAGAGTCGTAGCTCAAAAGGGAACTCCCAACGCCGACGGCACAAGTGCACGCGTCCAGTTATGTCTACTACAGCCGTGGCAGCAAGCCGTGGATTGGTTTTTCCCTGGCGATGACGACGACCCCGATATCGGCGACCTCGTCTGGCGGACGCCACCAACGTACGCCGCCGGCGACATCATGGTGTACGTGGTCGACGCCCCCAGCCCAGCGATCATCAAGATCGACACCCTGTCCAGGGGTGACGACGACGATGGTCTCAACGCCCCACCCGACTCGGAATGGGGCCCCTTCGACGCGGGACTGTCGCTGCGGGCTATCGAAAAACGGCTAGGCGACACGTTGCCGGAGGCGCCGGCGACGATTACCGACGACAACCTCGGCCAGCGTTTGCTCGCCGCTATCGAGGCCGAAGAGGTTAACCCCACCCCATGGCGCGACGTCGACGAGTCCTGGTGCCGATGGCAGCCAACCGACAAATCACCCCCCACGCCGTTCGGCCCGACCGACTGTCTCGGCTGCGGCCGACACTTCACCTCAGCCGTGCCCGCCGAATCCCATCACCGCGACGTCGGGGACGACGAGGACCCCGCATTTGCCGACGGCGCCCCGGTTACAGTGTGTTCCGACTGCCACGGCCAGCTGCACCGACCGCTGCCCACCAGCCTGCCTGACCTCATCTGCGCGCGGCGGCCGTTATGCCCGTCTTGTTCAGCCGAACGCACCCTGGAAGTGATCTGGGGTATGCCTGCGGGCCCTCCGGGGCCCGGCGTCGCGCTCGCCGGCTGCGTCATCACCGGGCACACTCTGGAGTACCGCTGCGCTGCATGCGGTTACGAATGGACCGACGACGACACTGCCTATCCCGTCGCTGAAGGCGCCGGCGGTGGAGACCGCGTTCGAGCCCGGTTGAGCGACTACCCACTCGGCGACTTCCCGCCCGCGCGTCGTCAGCAACCTGGCCGCCTCGTAGTGGGGCGATACCATCCCCACCACGTCGACGGAGCGTGGGAATCAGGCACCCGGCACCTGGTCATCGGCGAGGATCGCAAACACTACATCGTCGACCCCAGCACCCTGCGATGGGCTGACCCCACGACATACACCAACCTCAGTCCGTCACCCGACTAGCAGCCCCCGGTCGTCGATGACGTGAAATGGCGCGGTGCTGCAGCGGGTTAGCGATTTGGCATCCGCCAGATCGCTGAACGGGCGATGTCCGCGACAGATGCAAACGGGGCTCCCAATTCGTCAACGGGTCTAGCATGACGGTGTGACAGACATCAACATCCTGGCCGTCGATGGGCCGGCAGCGAAGCCGCTCACCAGCGGATCTTTCGCAGCTTCCGGGTTCCTTGAAACCACCCACCTCGAGCAGTGGGTGGTAGAGAACCCAGTAGTCCTCGGCGAAGGTGTGATGATTGTCGCGCGACAGTACTCTAAGTGGTCCTCGAGCGAGGGGGACTTAGGACGGGAACGTCTCGATGTCCTCGCGTTAGACAAGTCTGGCCAACTCGTTGTCGTCGAGCTCAAGCGAGGAAATGACGCTCGAATTCACCTACAAGCCATCACCTATGCTGCGCTCGTGGCGGGTTTCGACAAGCAAGCATTGGCGGAGGCCCACGCCGAGTACATGGCGACGGTCGGGGAGTCGTGCTCGAACGAAGAGGCATTACAGCGTCTACAACAGCACGTCACCGATGACTGGAACGACGAGATACTCAAACTGCCGAGGGTAGTTCTTATCGCCGCGAAATATGCCGCTCAGACGTTAACGACCGTTGCGTGGTTGTCA
>NZ_BANR01000046.1 GCF_000332975.1 Gordonia aichiensis NBRC 108223
ATTGTCTGATGCCATATTTTGGCATCGTGTGTCCAAGTTTTTGGATTATGTGATGATTTTTTGTGATGCTCAGGCTTTGGTCTGGGTGTTGCTAGTTTTTGTTTGGTCAGGTTTTTGTCTCTCTGGCTGAGATTGTGTTGAAAATTCTGCCGGCCTTTGTTGGTGGTGGGTTTTTGATAGGTTTTCATGGAGAGTTTGATCCTGGCTCAGGACGAACGCTGGCGGCGTGCTTAACACATGCAAGTCGAACGGAAAGGCCCAGCTTGCTGGGTACTCGAGTGGCGAACGGGTGAGTAACACGTGGGTGATCTGCCCCTGACTCTGGGATAAGCCTGGGAAACTGGGTCTAATACCGGATATTCATTTTTCCTCGCATGGGGATTGGTGGAAAGCTTTTGCGGTTGGGGATGGGCCCGCGGCCTATCAGCTTGTTGGTGGGGTAATGGCCTACCAAGGCGACGACGGGTAGCCGACCTGAGAGGGTGATCGGCCACACTGGGACTGAGACACGGCCCAGACTCCTACGGGAGGCAGCAGTGGGGAATATTGCACAATGGGCGCAAGCCTGATGCAGCGACGCCGCGTGAGGGATGACGGCCTTCGGGTTGTAAACCTCTTTCAGCTCCGACGAAGCGCAAGTGACGGTAGGAGCAGAAGAAGCACCGGCCAACTACGTGCCAGCAGCCGCGGTAATACGTAGGGTGCAAGCGTTGTCCGGAATTACTGGGCGTAAAGAGCTCGTAGGCGGTTTGTCGCGTCGTCTGTGAAATTCTGCAGCTTAACTGTAGGCGTGCAGGCGATACGGGCAGACTTGAGTACTACAGGGGAGACTGGAATTCCTGGTGTAGCGGTGAAATGCGCAGATATCAGGAGGAACACCGGTGGCGAAGGCGGGTCTCTGGGTAGTAACTGACGCTGAGGAGCGAAAGCGTGGGTAGCGAACAGGATTAGATACCCTGGTAGTCCACGCCGTAAACGGTGGGTACTAGGTGTGGGTTTCATTTCACGGAATCCGTGCCGTAGCTAACGCATTAAGTACCCCGCCTGGGGAGTACGGCCGCAAGGCTAAAACTCAAAGGAATTGACGGGGGCCCGCACAAGCGGCGGAGCATGTGGATTAATTCGATGCAACGCGAAGAACCTTACCTGGGTTTGACATACACCAGACGCAGTCAGAGATGGCTGTTCCCTTGTGGTTGGTGTACAGGTGGTGCATGGCTGTCGTCAGCTCGTGTCGTGAGATGTTGGGTTAAGTCCCGCAACGAGCGCAACCCTTGTCCTGTATTGCCAGCGGGTTATGCCGGGGACTTGCAGGAGACTGCCGGGGTCAACTCGGAGGAAGGTGGGGATGACGTCAAGTCATCATGCCCCTTATGTCCAGGGCTTCACACATGCTACAATGGCTGGTACAGAGGGCTGCGAGACCGTGAGGTGGAGCGAATCCCTTAAAGCCAGTCTCAGTTCGGATTGGGGTCTGCAACTCGACCCCATGAAGTCGGAGTCGCTAGTAATCGCAGATCAGCAACGCTGCGGTGAATACGTTCCCGGGCCTTGTACACACCGCCCGTCACGTCATGAAAGTCGGTAACACCCGAAGCCGGTGGCCTAACCCTTGTGGAGGGAGCTGTCGAAGGTGGGATCGGCGATTGGGACGAAGTCGTAACAAGGTAGCCGTACCGGAAGGTGCGGCTGGATCACCTCCTTTCTAAGGAGCACACAACACTGTTTGTTTCTGTACCCGTTCGTGGTACGGCAAACGTGTGTTCACGGGTGAAACATCAGACGGATCATGGTGCCGGCCGACTCATACGGTTGGCAACCAGATTGTTGCAGGTCGCAAGGCCTGCGCGTTTATCGCACACTATCGGGGTTCTGAGGGAACGCAAGTTGTCTCACGGATATCGAATATCGCGCTGCTCTGCTGACGCGTCTTGTGATGAGGCGTTGAGGGGTGTGTGGGTGTTCGATGTGTGTTGTTTGAGAAGTGCATAGTGGATGCGAGCATCTTTATTTTTGCAATGCATACAAGTTTTTTGGTTGTGTGTTTTGTCGAGTTTTTTGTGTCTACATTCGTGCCTCTTGTTTTGTTGGGGGGTGTGTTTGTAGGTGTTGTTGTAAGTGTTTTAGGGCGTTCGGTGGATGCCTTGGCACCAGGAGCCGATGAAGGACGTGGTAGGCCGCGATAGTCCTCGGGGAGTTGTCAAACGAGCTGTGATCCGAGGGTGTCCGAATGGGGAAACCCAGCACGAGTGATGTCGTGTTACCACCAGCTGAATGTATAGGCTGTGTGGGGGGAACGTGGGGAAGTGAAACATCTCAGTACCCATAGGAAGAGAAAACAATTGTGATTCCGTGAGTAGTGGCGAGCGAAAGCGGAGGAGGCTAAACCATGCGCATGTGATACCGGGTAGGGGTTGTGTGTGTGGTGTTGTGGGGTTCATCTTCCCTGATCTACCTGTCGGGGCGTGAGTGATAAATGCTGCATGTTAGGTGAAGTGGCCTGGAATGGTCTGCCGTAGACGGTGAGAGTCCGGTAGCTGAAAATGTGTGGTCTTGCGTGATGGATGCCCAAGTAGCAGCGGGCTCGTGGAATCTGCTGTGAATCTGCCGGGACCACCCGGTAAGCCTGAATACTTCCTGGTGACCGATAGCGGACTAGTACCGTGAGGGAAAGGTGAAAAGTACCCCGGGAGGGGAGTGAAATAGTACCTGAAACCGGACGCTTACAATCCGTCAGAGCCTGTGAATCATTTGGTTGATTGTGGGTGATGGCGTGCCTTTTGAAGAATGAGCCTGCGAGTTAGTGCTCGGTGGCGAGGTTAACCCGTGTGGGGTAGCCGTAGCGAAAGCGAGTCTGAATAGGGCGTGGAGTCGCCGGGTCTAGACCCGAAGCGGAGTGATCTACCCATGGCCAGGGTGAAGCGTCGGTAAGACGTCGTGGAGGCCCGAACCCACTTCAGTTGAAAATGGAGGGGATGAGCTGTGGGTAGGGGTGAAAGGCCAATCAAACTCCGTGATAGCTGGTTCTCCCCGAAATGCATTTAGGTGCAGCGTTCTGTGTTTCTTACCGGAGGTAGAGCTACTGGATGGCCGATGGGCCCTACTAGGTTACTGACGTCAGCCAAACTCCGAATGCCGGTAAGTGAGAGCAGGGCAGTGAGACTGCGGGCGATAAGGTTCGTAGTCGAGAGGGAAACAGCCCAGATCGCCGGCTAAGGCCCCTAAGCGTGTACTAAGTGGAAAAGGATGTGGGGTCGCGAAGACAACCAGGAGGTTGGCTTAGAAGCAGCCACCCTTGAAAGAGTGCGTAATAGCTCACTGGTCAAGTGATCCTGCGCCGACAATGTAGCGGGGCTCAAGTACACCGCCGAAGCCGCGGCACTCACATAAGCCCGCCCATGATCTACGGGTTGTGGGCTAGGTGTGTGGGTGGGTAGGGGAGCGTCCTGCATCCGTGGAAGCGCCGGAGTGATCTAGGTGTGGAGGGTGTGGGAGTGAGAATGCAGGCATGAGTAGCGAAAGCAGAGTGAGAAACTCTGCCGCCGAATGACCAAGGGTTCCTGGGCCAGGCTAATCCGCCCAGGGTGAGTCGGGACCTAAGGCGAGGCCGACAGGCGTAGTCGATGGACAACGGGTTGATATTCCCGTACCCGTGTATCCGCGCCCATGCTGAATCAGTTGTACTAACTGTCCAGATCCCCCAGGAAGGCCTTCGGGTCTCGGGTGGGGTGATGCACAGGACCTTGGCTGGTAGTAGGCAAGCGATGGGGTGACGCAGGAAGGTAGTGGTGCCAGGCGATGGTTGTCCTGGTGTAAGCCTGTAGGGCGTTGTGTAGGTAAATCCGCACAGCTTGTGCCTGAGAGGTGATGCGTAACCGTTGTGGTGAAGTCCATGATCCTATGCTGCCGAGAAAAGCCTCTAGTGAGTTGGTACACGGCCCGTACCCCAAACCAACACAGGTGGTCAGGTAGAGAATACTAAGGCGATCGAGAGAACTGTGGTTAAGGAACTCGGCAAAATGCCCCCGTAACTTCGGGAGAAGGGGGACCCATCCTGGTGACGACATTTACTGTTTGAGCTGGTGTGGGTCGCAGAGACCAGAGAGAAGCGACTGTTTACTAAAAACACAGGTCCGTGCGAAGTCGTAAGACGATGTATACGGACTGACGCCTGCCCGGTGCTGGAAGGTTAAGAGGACCGGTTAGTTCCCTTCGGGGGGCGAAGCTGAGAATTTAAGCCCCAGTAAACGGCGGTGGTAACTATAACCATCCTAAGGTAGCGAAATTCCTTGTCGGGTAAGTTCCGACCTGCACGAATGGCGTAACGACTTCTCTGCTGTCTCAACCACAGACTCGGCGAAATTGCAGTACGAGTAAAGATGCTCGTTACGCGCGGCAGGACGAAAAGACCCCGGGACCTTCACTATAGCTTGGTATTGGTGTTCGGTTCGGTTTGTGTAGGATAGGTGGGAGACTGTGAAGTGGGCACGCCAGTGTTCATGGAGTCATTGTTGAAATACCACTCTGATCGTATTGGACTTCTAACCTCGGACCCTGATCGGGTTCAGGGACAGTGCCTGGTGGGTAGTTTAACTGGGGCGGTTGCCTCCTAAAATGTAACGGAGGCGCCCAAAGGTTCCCTCAGCCTGGTTGGCAATCAGGTGTTGAGTGTAAGTGCACAAGGGAGCTTGACTGTGAGACGTACGTGTCGAGCAGGGACGAAAGTCGGGACTAGTGATCCGGCACCAACGTGTGGAAGTGGTGTCGCTCAACGGATAAAAGGTACCCCGGGGATAACAGGCTGATCTTCCCCAAGAGTCCATATCGACGGGATGGTTTGGCACCTCGATGTCGGCTCGTCGCATCCTGGGGCTGGAGTAGGTCCCAAGGGTTGGGCTGTTCGCCCATTAAAGCGGCACGCGAGCTGGGTTTAGAACGTCGTGAGACAGTTCGGTCTCTATCCGCCGCGCGCGTTAGAAACTTGAGGAAACCTGTCCCTAGTACGAGAGGACCGGGACGGACGAACCTCTGGTGTGCCAGTTGTTCCGCCAGGAGCACTGCTGGTTAGCTACGTTCGGAAGGGATAACCGCTGAAAGCATCTAAGCGGGAAGCCTGTTCCAAGATGAGGTTTCTCACCCTCTTGAAGGGTTAAGGCCCCCTACAGACCATGGGGTTGATAGGCCAGAACTGTACGCCTAGTAATAGGTTCAGGTGACTGGTACTAATCGGCCGAGGACTTACCAACAACACCCAACACATCAACTTGATGAATAAAGTGTGTTCGCATCCACTATGACACTTCTGAAACAACACACACGAATAAACAAACACGCGTGTGTGTGTGTTTCACATTGTTTCGGCGGCTATAGCGGTGGGGAAACGCCCGGTCCCATTCCGAACCCGGAAGCTAAGCCCACCAGCGCCAATGGTACTGCACTCTAATCGGTGTGGGAGAGTAGGACACCGCCGAGCACAACATTCCAGTCATGCCCCGCACCC
>NZ_BANR01000045.1 GCF_000332975.1 Gordonia aichiensis NBRC 108223
TCATCGAAATTCCCCAGTGATGCTCATCTGAATTCCCCACCCGTGTGGCACCGCCAGAGTAGGCGGGCCTCCCGTGATGCTGATGGTCTCTGACCACTCACCAACTATCTCGGGAGGCCCGCTTTCATGTTGACACGGGAGAACGATGTGGAAGTACATGCACTACACAAACGGGGGTGGACGATCTCGGCGATCGCCCGCCACACCGGGCACGACAGGAAAACCATTCGCGCCTACCTCAAGGGTGAGCGCAGCCCGGGCGAGCGTAAGAAGTCGGCGGCGGATCCGTTCGAGCCGTTCCTGGCCTACGTCACCGCGCGTCTGGTTGAGGACCCACATCTGTGGTCACGGACGTTGTGCGACGAACTCGAGGACCTCGGCTACACCCAGTCCTATCCGACATTGACCCGCCAGATCCGGCAACGTGGCCTGCGTCCGACATGTGAGGCGTGCGCCCTGGTGACGGAGCGGGCGAACGCGGTCGTCGAGCATCCGCCGGGTGAGGAGACGCAATGGGATTGGGTGGAGTTACCGAACCCGCCGGACGAATGGGGTTGGGGTTCAACAGCATTCCTGCTTGTCGGGTCGTTGGCGCATTCCGGCAAATGGCGGGGCTACCTGGCGCCGGATATGACTCGCCCGCAGGTGATCGCCGGGATCGACCGCATCACCCGCCGACTCGGCGGGGTCACCAAGTCGTGGCGATTTGACCGGATGGCGACGGTTTGCCACCCGTCGACCGGCGCGTTGACCGCCGAGTTCGCTGACGTGGCCAAGTATTACGGGGTCTCGGTCGATGTGTGCCCACCTCGCAGAGGCAATCGCAAGGGTGTGGTGGAGAAGTCCAATCACACTGCTGCACAACGCTGGTGGCGCACCCTTCCCGACGAGACGACACCCGAACAAGCGCAAACCAGCTGCGACACCTTCTGCCGCACCCGCTCGGATGCACGGATGCGCCCGACCTCTGATGGTCGGGCGAGTGTGATCATGGTGGCCGCTCGCGAACCGCTCAGCGCCCCACCAGCGGCTCCGTATCCGGCCACGCTCACCGAGATGCGCACGGTATCGCGCCAGGCGCTGGTGGCGTGGCGCGGCAACCAGTACTCGGTGCCGCCGGAGGTGGCGATGAGTGAAGTCACCGTGAGCGAGCGGCTCGGGGACGGACACATCGACATCGCCACCGATTCGGGCATCGTGATCGCGCGGCACCGCCTCGCCACGCCCGGGTCGGGCGCCCAAGTGCGTGATCACGGGCATGTCGTCGCGCTGGAGACCCTGGCCAAAGCCGGCGCCTCCAGCAGCCGTCGGCCGCATCGCCGCAAAGAACGTATCCCACCCGGCCAGGCCGCCCGAGACGCCGCAAACACACTGCGCCACAACACAACCAACACCGACGATACCGGCCCGCAGGCATCGATCATCGACATGAGCGTGTACGAACGCGCCGCACAGAACAGGACCCACCTCCCATGACCACCAACACCAACACCGACACCGACACCGACAATGCTGGGCTGGACTCTTCGAATAGTGTTGGGCCACAGTCACAATCAGCGATCTCGGTCTACCAGCAACTACGCGGACATCTCGCCGTCCTCAAACTCGACGCCGCAGCCGAAGCCCTGCCCCAAGTCTTGGCGGCCGCCAGCGAGCACGAGTGGTCGATGACCCAGACTCTCGAGCACCTGCTGGGCATCGAGGTCGGGGTCCCGGTAGTAATGGCGCAAAAAACAACGAAGTTCGCGTAGTGCCTGGTCAGCGGCGATTTCTCGGTTCGGGCTGCGGGCCGGGGTGGTTGGTGCTTGGCTTGTCTGCCGATGAGGTTGGTCGGCGTGTTGGAGGCTGGGGTTCGTGGCGACGCGGGTATTCGCGGACGAGGAGTTGCAGCGCCTGCGGGAGTTCCCGGAGATCAGTCGTGAGGAGTTGTTCCGGTACTTCACGCTGACCCCGGCGGATCTGGCGTTTGTTGCTCCGCAGGGCAGGGGCCCTGCGGTCCGTCTGGGCCTGGCGGTGGCGTTGTGCACCTTGCCGTGGCTGGGGTTCGTGCCGGACAAGGTGCCGTCGGCGCCGCCGGTGGCGGTGGCCCGGCTGGCGGATCAGCTGAATATCGATGCAGCGCAGCTTCGTTCGTATGGCAAGCGGGCGCAGACGCGGACCGAGCATGTGCGGCTGGTGGCCCAGTATCTGGGGTGGCGGCCTGCCGGGGCGATGGAGTTGAAGGAGCTGGATGAGTTTCTGCTGGCGCGGGCGATGGAGCACGATTCGCCGACGCTGTTGTTCCGGCTGGCGTGTGAGTACCTGATCTCGGCGCGGGTGATCCGGCCGGGCCCGGAAACGGTGGTCCGCCGGGTCGCGCACGCTCGCACGCGGGCGCAGCGGGAGACCTACGACCGGTTGGCGCGCGAGTTCACGCCGCAGCGGTGTAAGGAACTGGATGCGTTGCTGGTCGTCGACCCGTCGATCGAGATGTCGCGGTTGCGGTGGTTGTCGACCGGCCCGGTGGAGGCGTCGGCGACCGCGGTGAAGGCCGAGGTCGAGAAGCTGGTGTTCCTGCGCAACCTGGGCGCGGATGAGCTGGACATGTCGGTGCTGCCGGCGGAGCGGCGGCGGTTCCTGGCGACGGTGGGCCGCCGCTTGACGGGCCAAGCCCTCGAACGCCGGGATCCGGTCGGGGTCGACGAAGGCCACCATCGCGGTGGCCGGTTCCAGGTCGCTGACCCCGGTGACGGGGTCGATGGTCAGGCGCACGGTGGTGCCCGTGATCGGGCAGTCGGATTCGATGCAGGCGGGTGCGCCGATGACGGCGGGGAAGATGAGGGTGTCGGGGGCACACCAGGTGTAGAGCTGGTGGCCACCGACGCTGAACCGGTGCGGGGTCGGGTTGAGGGTCAGGCCCCAGCCGACGATCCGGCCGGCCTCGTCGTATTCGACGTCGGCGCCGATCGGCGTCTGCGCGGGGTCGAGGTCGGGCACTCCCGCGGCGGCGGCGAGTTCGGTGACGGTGACCGGGGTGCCGTGGGCGAGCAGCCGCAGCGCGGCGCGCATCAGCGCCCGGTCCCGGCCGGCGGGCAGGATCTTGGCGAAAACGTCGGCAGTGAGGTTGTCGGTACTCATGGGATCGGACTCCTCGAGGGCGATCGGACAGTGACGGTGCCGACGGTAGGGTCTGTCCCCGGGGTGAGGGTCAAGCCCGTAGCTCGCATCCGCACGGGTCACCGGCCCAGCACAGGTCGTCGGTGGCCAGATGCGCACGGTGTGCGGTTTCGAAGGCGTCGATGCGGTCGAGGATCTGCTCGGCATCGGCGATGCGCTGGCGCAGCCGCTGCCGCGACCGCTGCAGCAGCTCGGCGAGATGGGCGCCGACCGAACGGCCGTGGTCGTCACGGTCGGTGGAGGTGAGCTGGCAGATCTCGGCGATGGTGAGCCCGAGGCCGCGCAGCTCGCCGATGAACCGCACGCACCACTCCGCGTCGTCGGTGTAGAGGCGGTAGCTGGCCGGGCTGCGGCCCAGGGTGTAGATCAGGCCGAGGTCGGTGTACTCGCGCAGCGCCTTCACCGGCACCCCGGTGCGGGCCGAGAGGTCCCCGATCGTCATGTGTCCGTTCATCACTGCCTCCCGTCCGACGGCGTCAGCCTGCGCAGCAGGACAGTTTGGTGACGTCGGTGGTGAAAGTCTGCGCGGTCAGTTTCAGCGCTTCGGCCATGGTCAGGTACGGCGCCCAGGTGTGGGCGAGCCGGTCGACGGTCAGACCCGCGGTCATCGCATAGGTGGCGGCGGTGATCAGGTCCCCGGCGCCGTCGCTGAGGGCGTGCACGCCCATGATCCGGCCGGTGCCGGCTTCGGCGACGATCTTGACCAGGCCGCGGGTGTCCCGGTTGACCAGCGCCCGCGGCACGCTCGACAACCCCAGCACCCGGCACTGGCAGGCCAGCCCGGCCGCGGCGGCTTGCGCGTCGGTCAGTCCGACCGAGGCGATCGCGGGGCTGGTGAACGTCACGCGCGGCACCGTGGTGTAGTCCAGGACGCGATCGGCACCGGCCAGGGCGTTGTCGGCGACCAGGGTGCCCTGCGCGGCGGCCACGTACACGAACTGCGGATCCCCGGCCACGTCCCCGGCCGCCCAGATGCGCGGATTGCTGCTGCGCTGGCGGTCGTCGACCACGACCGCGCCCCGCTCGTCGACGGCGACGCCGACCGCATCCAGGCCCAGCCCGGCGGTGTTGGGGCGGCGGCCGGTGGCCATCAGCACCTGCTCGGCCCGCAGCTCGGTGCTGGCGCCGCCGCCGGTGCGCACGGTCACCACCTTGTGCCCGTCGTCGGCGAGGACCTTCTCGACGGTGGCGGTGGTGAGCACGTCGATGCGCTCGTGGGCGAAGACGGCCTCGAGCGCGGCCGAGATTTCCGGTTCCTCACCCGAGGTCAGCCGGCTACGCGCGATCACCGTGACCTTGCTGCCCAGGCGGGCGAACAGCTGGGCCTGCTCGAGCCCCACATAGCCCGCACCCACCACGATCAGCGACTCCGGCAGCTGCTGGAGGTCCATGGCGGTGGTCGAGGTCAGATACCCGGCCTCAACGAGGCCGTCGATCGGCGGAGCCCAGGGCGCGGCACCGGTGGCGATCAGATACTGGTCGGCCTCGATCACCCGTACACCGCCCTCGGCGCGCGCGACCCGCAGCACGGGTGCCTCGGCGCTGCCGTCGAACACCGCGGTGCCGGAGACGATCTCCCACCCGTAGTCGGCGGCCAGGTCGACATACTTCTCCGCCTGCAGCTGCCCGACCAGCGCGTCCTTGCCCGCGATCAGGGCGGGGAAATCCAGCGGCACCTCGGCGGGGGTGAGCCCGGGGAACCGGCCCGCCGCCTCGGCGGCGTGGCGGGCCTCGGCGGCGGCCAGCAGCGCCTTCGAGGGCACACACCCGACGTTCACGCACGTGCCCCCGACCGTCCCGCGCTCCACCATCACCACCCGTTTGCCGAGGTTGACCGCGGCGATGGCGGCGGCGAACGCCGCCGAGCCGGAACCGATGATCGCCAGATCGGCGCGGGAATCTGTCAAGGTCACGAGGGTGCCTCCTGGTCGGGCAACCGCTGAACCGACAACGGCTGCTATTCGTGTTGACGAATATCTACCGGAACCATATTATGCGCTTATCCGAATAGTTCAAGTCTCGTGGAGGCGATCCCATGGCCCGGTCCACCACCGCCACTGTCACCGTGCCCGGTGCCGAGTCGGCGTGTACGCATCTGGATACGACGGCGAAGTTTTTTCGCGCCCTGTCGGATCCGACCCGGCTCAAGCTCCTCGAATTCATCCTCGCCGGGGAGCGCACCTCCGCCGACTGCGTCGAACACGCCGGCATCTCGCAGCCCCGGGTGTCGGTACACCTGTCCTGCCTGGCCGACTGCGGGTATGTCCTCGCGCGCCGCGACGGGAAGAAACTGCGGTACTCCGTGGGTGATCCGCGGGTAGCTGACCTGGTGATGCTGGCGCGGTCGCTGGCGGCCGACAACTCCGCCGCGCTGGGCTGCTGCCCGCGCATCCCCGCCGCGGACGGTAGTGGGCGGCGATGAACACACCCGACAACAAGGCGATGAACACACCCGACAACGACTCGGGCGGGTTCGGTGGTCTGCTCGCAGTGGCCGGTGGCGTGCTGGTGATGGTCGCCTGCTGCGCCGGTCCCGCCCTGATCGCCGGCGGCGTGCTCGCCGGTCTCGGCGGTGTCTTGACCAGCCCGTGGCTGCTTGCCGCAGGCGTGCTGGTCGTGGCCGCCGCCGTCGGCTACACCCTGCGGCGCCGCGCCCGTAAGGCCACGGGGTGTTGTCCGCCCCGACCCGGATCCCCTCGGTCGGCTCCGGCCGACCGCGACCGGACGGAAACCCCGGCATGACCGTCTCGAACTCTGACACCCCGATGAGCGGTCGCGAGACCGCGCTGACACTCCCTCGCCCCCGCACGAAAGGCCACTGTCCTCGAATGGCCACTCTGCCACGCTTTCGCCGCCCCGCCCTCGCCGCCGCCGCGCTGGCGCTGTCCGCAGCCCTGGCCCTCACCGGGTGCACCTCGACCGACACGACGGCGCAGGATCCGGTGGCGCCGGTGCAGGTCGACACCGTCACCGGCACCTCCATCAGCGTGCCCGGTGACAAGCCGACCGCGTTGTTCTTCTTCTCCGTCGGCTGCGGCGAATGCGTGGGCGGCGCGAAATCGGTGGCGCAGGCGGCCGGACAACTCGGCGACAAGGCGTCGTTCGTGCTGGTCGACATGGATCCGGGTGAATCCGCGCAGACGGTGGCCGGGTTCCAGGACTTCACCGGCACCCAGGCGCTGCCCGCCGTGATCGACACCGGCGCCACCCTCACCACACGACTCTCGGTGGCGTCGCTCTCGACGCTGGTCGTGGTCGATCCGGCGGGCAAGGTCACCTACCGCGCCACCGACCCGTCCGCCGACCAGATCACCACCGCACTGCGCGACGCGGGAGCGGCGTGATGGGCGGACTGCTGGCGCTGGCGTTCACCGCCGGGATGCTCGCCCCGGTCAACCCGTGCGGATTCGCGCTGCTGCCCGCCTGGATCACCCACACCCTCGGCGACACCACCACCGACGCGTTCCCGGTCCGCATGGCGCGCGCCCTGCGCGCCGGGACCGCGCTCACCCTCGGATTCGCGGGCACCCTCGCCGCGGCGGGCCTGGCCGTCAGCGCCG
>NZ_BANR01000044.1 GCF_000332975.1 Gordonia aichiensis NBRC 108223
CCGAGATAGCTCTGGAAGAACGATATGCGGCGAAAGCAGCAGAGCTGGGGCTGACTACCTCCTGTGTGAAGAAGCGATGCGCAAACTACTGGGCCGCCGACGGCAACCCCGCAGCGCTACTCGACGGACGGTCAATCCGCCGAAAACTAGGGATGCACTCCATTGACGCCCGCTGGTTGGAAATCGCTGCCCGGCAGGTACGCGAGCACCCGGGAAAAACCAGAATCACTCGCAAAGCGATGATCAACCAAATCAATCAACTGTGTGAAAGGCAGTACGGCGGCAGGGTGCGACAGCCTGGCCGCACCACCGCATACGCGGCACTGACGGAGCTTTCCGCCGGTCGTTACACGTTCCGGTCGTCGGTACAGACCGAGAAGCAACTCGCGGATTCCCCGTCCGGCGAATTTCACGGCTTGCACGCGGACTACCCCACTCAATTCTTGATGCTCGACACTCACTATTTCGATGTCATCGGTCTCGACCGACTCACCAGTCGGTGGGTCAATCTTCAGCTGACGTTGCTCATCGACGTCTTCTGCAAGAAGGTTCCCAGTCTAATTCTAACGGAACGTTCGACTGATGCATTCGCAGTGATGCAGCTGCTGTATCGCTATTTCGCGCCGCTGCAACGGCCCGCCTACATGCAGCAACTCGGGTGGTTAGGTGTCCCCGACCACGTCGTCTACGATCCAGACAACACTGACTTCATCCAATCGCGCCGCCCAGTTGCTGGTGCAGTTATCCCCGATAACGCTAAGATTTTCATCGGTAAACAAACTGTATCGGTCTTGCGGGCGATGCACACAGATCTACGACCCGCACGGGCTAACCAGCCCACGGACAAAGGCCCCTGCGAACGTCTATTTCAAACAATAGAGTACTACCTGCAAGATGTTGCAGGACAAAAAGGTGGATCTGTGCAGGTGCGCGGGGAGGACATCGAAAAACAGGCGGCCTACTACGTGGATGAACTAGAAGAGATGATCTGTGATTTCCTAGCAAACGTCTATCACAAACAGATCCATCGCGGGATCCAGCTGCCGGATGCTCCACATCTTAAGCTGTCACCCAACGCGGCACACGAATTCGGCGTTCGGCGCTCGCTCGGAAAATTTGGCTTGACCGTACCGTCAAGCCCGGACCTTCTGCTGCGACTACTACCGCTGGTGTGGCGCACCATCACCACCAAAGGAGTGCAATACCGACTGCAGTACACCAGTCCTCAACTCCCACCCCCCGGATCCCGCAGCGGCACCGGTACCGGACCAGACATCGACAAGTTCCCGGTACGAGTCAACCCATGGGACATGCGCTACCTCTACTTAGAAAAATCGCCGGGAGAGTGGATTCGCCTGACATGGAACAAGGCGCGCTATGTCGATGGACCATTCACCGAGCGAACACTGTCGCTTGCTCGCGACTACCAACGCCGTTGCGATACGGCAGTCGACGACGTCCAAGCAATCAACGAAATACTCCACAAATTCGGTGCGGGTATCGCAGACACACCCCAAGAGCGGCGCGCGGCGTTGGAAGAACTCCGACGCGACCGCAACCCGCTAGAACCAACTCCGACCGTGACCCTCCGATCCGGCGGCGACCAGTGGGAGTCACCCTCAGACAGCGATTCTGAGATCGACCTCGACACCGACGTGGCTGTCCCCCTCCCCGATAGCGACGGCAACTACAACGAGCAGGAACTCGACGACTACTACAGCCGGGCCTCAGGAACTACCACCGACGATGTCGATGCATAAAGATATCGCAGTTCGTTCGCACCCTTCCAAAAGAAAGAGGAACACCCAGACACAGAAAACCGTACACGGCCCGATATCACTGAATATAGCACTGGAAACACAATGTCCAACTCGCAAAAGAAATTGTCCCCCGAACCCGATCTAAGGGTTGCCAGCTTGGTTCTCAAGGAGGGATTCAAGGCACTCGCCACGCACCCTCCGACACGGCCGGAACAACTAACCACGCCCCAGCTCAAGGCACTCAGCACCAGCGCACGCAGCGACTACAATCTGCGACGCCGTGCATACCACGCAAACTACGGACCAATCAAAACCCCCATGCTGATCAACGCGAACGAAACCATCGACATGGTGTACGAATGCGGTGTAGACAAGCGGGGAGACAAAGTGCGTGACTCCGTCATCATCAGTGCGTCACCAGGACTCGGTAAGACCACCATGGTCGTCGATTACGCCCAAAGAATCTTCAATGCCCAGCGGGCTGAACTTGGTGATTACCTTCCGTCCACCGATGCAGAACACATTCCAGTCGTGTATATCTCCATCCCATCGAACCCCAGCCCAAAGGCGATCGACGAAGCCATCTGCCGATTCTTCGGGGCACCCTTATCCGGCAACGAAGCGACGCTGCTCGCACGCGCACAGGACCACGTTCTATCGTGTGCAACCGTACTAGTCGTCGTCGATGAAGTGCAGTTCATCGACGCAACCACCCCGAGTGGACGGCGCAGCATCAACCATTTGAAGTCGCTCACCAACCACCTTCCGGCGACCTTCATCTTCGTCGGGACTGGCTTATTCGATGCCAAAGACCCCTACAACGAGGAACGCTCACACAACCTCGTGACACAGATGTCACGGCGCTGGACACCCATAGGATTCAGGGGATTCGGACTTAAAAACGAGGAACAACAACAGCAGTGGCATGACACGCTGCTCACAGTGGAGCGTGACCTGCTGCTAGTACACAAGCACCCCGGCATGCTCGCCGTCAATCTTGCTGAATACTTGTTCGCCAGGTCGAGTGGCCATATCAACTCGCTGATGTCACTAATCGCCCGTGGATCCCGTAAAGCCATTGCTACAGGGCAAGAATGCCTCACCCAGGATCTCCTCGACACAATCGCCATCGACGCCGAGGCTGAACGGCAACGCAAGGGCTATCTGGCGGAGATCGAATCCGGGGCAATCGGATCCAAGCACCTGAAATCGCGCGCTCGCGGCTCGAAAAAGGCGACGGTGGCATCATGATGACCACCCGGACGCTTGCCGTTCGCATCCCTGCCGTGCCGGGGGAGAGTATCGAATCGTGGACCGATGCCTACGCGAGCCGGTTCAACGTGCCTCGGAGCGTATTCCGCTATCTCAACTACGGTCTCCGGACCAGACATGGTCTAATCCAGCTGCCCGCCACCCCCGGTGGGCTTCAACCCCTTGCCGACGCCACCGAGACATCACTCGAAGACCTCCTCACGATGACCGAATACGCGTTCCCCACAGTGGACGCGAGCGCAGGGGCGTTTGCCCGACGCGAGGCCGACCAGCGGGGGTGGACTCTAAGAAACATCTTCCGTCTGCGTCCAGCGTCTCGATTCTGTCCGCACTGCCTCTCTGAGAACGGTGGACGATGGCTTCTCCGCTGGCGCATCGGCTGGGAGCTCGTATGTCCTCGTCATCAGTGTCTATTGGTCGATCTCTGTCAACGCTGCGGCACGAGCCCCGCCCTTCATCGGATGGCCACTGACATCCCCGTGTTGCAAGAGTGTGGCGCTCACATGCTAGACAACTCTGCCGACCCCGCCTGCACGTTCCCTCTGGGTCAGACCCTCACGGCCGGGCTTTCCGACGATGACCCTGCTCTCATCGCACAACGCACGGTCAGCAAAACCGTCAGCACCGCGATGTCCATCCCACGAGATGGAGTTACGGCGGACTCCGATACCGCCATACTCGACGCCGTCTCGTTTCTCGCTGACGCAAGGGTTTTGGCGATTCGCCTCAAGCGCGATGCGGACTGGAGTAAAGCAGCCAATGAACACTCCTCCCATTTCACTGGCCTGCTTGAGAACCTCACAGCAACCGACGTCGATCGCGGGTCGCTACTCGACGTCGCAGCTACCGCCACATCCGTCAGCATCCTCTCCGCCGACAATGCGACCGCCGCCGAGATGCTGCGCCTGCTGCTTCCAAGCTTCGGAACCGTCCTCTCACGAACAAGCGGGTACCGATACACAGCGCGCACCAACAAAGGTGGCCGCTTAGAGTCGATCTTCTGTGGTGCTAGCCAGGCGAATGACATAAACGCGCTAAAGCAGACATGGCGTCGTCCCCAGACATCGGGAGAACTCACCAGCCCACAGCACGCTGCAGTGTCCTCAATCCCGCAACGCATGTGGCCAACCTGGGCGGTTCGGCTCCTCATCCCCGGTCTCAACGAAGACTACGGGGCTGTCGGTCTCTCGCTGGCAACGGTCATCGCTGTCACGGGAAAACCGGTTGCTGATTGCGCAACGCTCCTCGGCATCGATGAAGACCCACGCCACATCGGTTCGGTCTGGCACAGAGCAGGAAGCGCGCGACTCCCACGGTCAGTCCTATCAGCCATCACACGACTCGGCGACTACCTCGTCGACCATCCAGGCAAGATCGACTACGACCGCCGTCGTCAACTGGACTACTCACAGCTCCTGCCCGAGGACAAATGGCGTCAGATCGCTACCGAACACGGCGTAGATATGGGGCGCCACGAACTGGCACGCGATTTTCTCTACCGGCGAGTCACACTGAACTACCAGCGAACACGGGGAGTCGCGGCATCCGATCGACGCACGCGCGAGGTACCTCGACTCCTTGCATTGCTCAGCCCGCAGATCGTCGAGGCGCTTGACCACCAGGCGAGTGTGTTCCTCAACAGCCTCGGAATTGACGAACCAGTGTGCGCAGAACCACCGATCGATCTGATCGCCGACCTAGACCTACCGGGGCCACCTGTGCCCCTACCACGGGACGACATCACGAACCTACTGCGCGCAGATAACCTATCGGTACGCGATGCGGCACGCGCCCTCGCGATCTCCCCTGCCGCACTGCGCATATACCTGAACGATCAACCTATCCAACGATCAACGAGACGCCGCATTCGAAGAAGTAAGTCGTCTGGTCAGCGTCCCGAAGCACCCCCGTCTGACAGCCGCAGCAGTGACGCGGCAGTGCATTCGAACACGGCGCCAGACGCACGCCGAGCGACGCTACCGTCGCGCGACACACTCTACGACGCGTACGTCACCCGGCGGCAGACCGTCCGCGAGATAAGCCGCGATCTCGACCTGAGCGAACACAAGGTGCGTATCCTTCTCCGTGAAAACGGAATTGAGGTCCGTGGACGGAAGACAGTTTCGGTCGACACCGCGCAGATCGTCGACCTCTACGTGACGCAGAACCAGCCGTCGACCGAAATCGCACGCCAGCTCGGTGTGTCGAGGACCACGATCACCAACCGCCTTCGCGAAGCTGGCATCACGATTCGCACTGGCGGCACGCAAGAAGGGGCGTCGGTTGTGTCCTTGCCCATCGAAGAAATCAAACATCTCTATGTCGATGAGCTCATGACTCTTGAACAGTTGAGCGTTCGGTACGGTGTGTGCAGACCCACGATTGCTCGCCGCCTCAAGGATAGCGGCGTCGTCATTTTTCGAGGCCGTCGAGTGGTGGATTACACCGCAACGCGCAGGGTCGAAGTGTCTACCCCAGTTGACGACGCAGTACCGCCTGCCGCGATTTCACCTGACGCGATCAAATCACTCTACGTCGACCGGAAACTAACGCTCCGCGCAACCGCCAAACGTTTTGGCATTAGTGAGTCTAGGCTTTGCGAAATAATGCGCGAGCAAGGCATCGCTATCCGTACTCCATCACGTCGCCCTCCTGGGGCCGGACGCGTTCGGCTACTGCCGATTGAAGAACTACGAGATCGCTACCTCAACAAGCATCAATCGATTGCCGATATTGCTGCTGCACTCGACGCCGCCCCCTCCACGGTCGGTAAGAGGATGCGCGCTGCAGGAATCATTCCCGCAGCTGCTCCCGAATCAAAAAAGAAATTAGTGCCCGGTGAGCTACTCAGGAAAAGGTACGAAGAAGAGGGGTGCCTAGTCAAAGACATTGCACACGAGTTCGGTGTTTCAAACGCGTGTATATACGAATGTTTGCATCGTGAAGGCATCCCCCTCCGCCGACCTCGAGGGAAATCGGTATGATGAAACTGCTGGTCACGGGATAGAGTCAGTCTTTGAGTGCTGACATGCAGTGGCCGGCGACCATATCGAGCAGCCGCGCCGGACCCGCCCCGTCAACGATCGGGGTCAGGGCGTCGAGCAAGTTCACGAAGCTCGTGACCCTTGCCCGCGAACGTCTATCACCCGAACAAACGCTTCGCTGGTGGTTGCATGGTGATGCTAGTGGCGAGACCTGGAACTGGTCAGATGGTCGGCGACGTCTGTGTCGGGATCGGCGACGACAGCGACATGGATCCCGACTTGGTATGCGAGGGTAACGAGAGCGTCGAGGCTGAACTTCGAGATGCGGCCGTTCATGAGTTCAGAGACTCGCGGTTGGGGGATGTCGAGGTTGGCGGCGGCAACGGTCTGCGACCAGCCGAATGTGACGATACGTTCGCGCAGTGCACGCATCAAAGCTGCTCGGACGCGCATGTTCTCAGCTTCGGCAGGGGTGTCCATGATGTCATCCCATACGCTCACTGGTCCTCCTTTATGCGATGCTGGGCAATGGGTGCGAGCTTGTGAGTGACGCTTCGCTCCGGATCCAACTTTGTGTCGAGCGGTCGTCTGTGTCTTTTTGGGTTATATCGTCGCTAGCGCGTATTCGAGACCTTCCGGCGACGTGAGACAAGTCATCGTGTATCGGCTCGAACAGATTCAGTTCGGCTCCAAGTCTACGACTGGCATGCCATGCCAAGTCAGG
>NZ_BANR01000043.1 GCF_000332975.1 Gordonia aichiensis NBRC 108223
GGGACTGTCGTGAGAACGGTGTAAGTGGCCTTACCGCCCTCGGTGTGTCGGGGGCAGGAAGGTCGCATCATGACCGACACTCTGGTGGCTGTGGAGCCATCTGATGAACACGATGACGGGATCGTCGAGGTGCCTGCGGACCGCAGCGTCGATGAACTTGAGGTAGCCCGCGAGCTGGTCCGCCAGGCCCGGGAGGCCGGGGTCCGCCTGACCGGTCCGGATGGGTTGCTCAAAGCGATGACCAAAACGGTGCTCGAGACGGCGCTCGATGAAGAGATGTCTGAGCATCTCGGTTACGACAAGCACGACCAGCGTGGTCGTGGGAGTGGCAACTCGCGCAACGGGTCTCGGTCGAAGACCGTGCTGACTGATGCGTGTGGGCAGGTCGAGATCGATGTCCCCCGGGACCGGGCGGGCACCTTCGAGCCGCAGATCGTGAAGAAGCGCCAACGCCGCTTGACTGATGTGGATGAGGTGGTGCTGTCGCTGTATGCCCGTGGGCTCACCACCGGTGAAATCAGCGCCCATTTCGCCGACATCTACGGTGCTGCGGTCTCCAAAGACACGATCAGCCGGATCACCGACCGGGTGCTCGAAGAGATGGCCACCTGGCATGCCCGTCCGCTCGAACGCGTCTACGCCGCGGTGTTCATCGACGCCATCCATGTCAAAATCCGCGATGGGCAGGTAGGGCCCCGGCCGATCTACGCCGCGATCGGGGTGGATCTGGCCGGGCATCGTGACGTGCTCGGGATGTGGGCAGGTGAAGGCGATGGTGAGTCGGCAAAGTACTGGCTGGCGGTGCTTACCGAGCTGAAGAACCGGGGTGTAGCCGACATCTTCTTCCTCGTCTGCGACGGGCTAAAAGGCCTGCCGCAATCGGTCGGGACGGTCTTTCCCGACACGGTGGTGCAGACGTGTGTCATCCATCTGATCCGGGGCACATTCCGCTATGCCGGCCGCCAGCACCGCGATGCTATCGCCAAGGCGATCAAACCGATCTACACCGCCCCCACCGCTGCAGCCGCGGCCGAGGCGCTGGATGCGTTCGACGCCGAGTGGGGGCACCGGTACCCGGCAGCTATCAATACTCGGGTGTGCTGTGGCGACGTCAACCATGATGACTCCTCGACTCGGTACCTGGCACTCAGGTCTGTGCGTCGACATTTGATGAACTCCACGCCTGTCACCACAGCGTGTTCCGAGGTCTGGAACGACAATGCCGCGTGAATCACAGTTCCGGCGAACGGAACGCATACTGGGGCCTGCGCTGACCCGAGCGGCACGCTTGAAACGTGAACCGACAGCGAGGTGTTCGATGACTGCTATGGAGAATCTTCGGAATGATGTACCGCAAGCCATCGAGTCCGCGGCCGTGCGACTCGCGACGGCACGTCGTACTGCGACACCGTGCAGTCCGGTGCGCGATCTGTTGGGCACTGATGACGTCGTTGCCGCCTATCAGGTGCAGCAGCGGTTCGTCGATGACCGGAGGCGTGAAGGGGCCCGTGTTGTCGGGAGGAAGATCGGCCTGACCTCGCCCGTGGTGCAGCAACAACTGGGAGTCGATCAACCCGACTTCGGAGTTCTCCTCGACGACATGAACGTGTCAGGCATCGACGAAGTACCTGCAGGTGTTCTGCTGCAGCCGAAGGTCGAGGCGGAAATCGCATTCATCCTTGCCGCAGATCTCGACGGAAGCTGTGACCTCGAGACCGTTCGTGAATCGATCGGGCAAGCGGTGGCAGCGATAGAAATCGTTGACTCCAGGATTGCCGAGTGGGACATCTCGATCACTGACACGGTAGCGGACAATGCTTCGAGCGGACTCTTCGTGCTGGGTGATCAGAAGGCTTCATTGTCCGGGTTTGATCCGAAATCCGCGAGCATGACGATGTGGATCGATGACGAAGTCGTGTCGACCGGTAGCGGAGCTGATTGCCTGGGTGATCCGCTGAGGGCGCTGCAATGGCTGGCGCACACCACCTCCTCGTATGGGCAGCCACTGCGGTCGGGACAGGTCGTGCTTTCTGGTGCTTTGGGGCCGATGGTCTCAGTACGACCGGGAAGCACTGTGCGGGCGAAGATTTCCGAGCTGGGCAGTGTGTCTGTGATGTTTGCCGGAGGCGACCGGTGAAGAAGGGAAAGGTTGGGGTCGCCGTTATCGGGTCGGGAAACATCGGGACAGATCTCATGATCAAGATCCTGCGCCAGTCCGCTCGCTTGACGATGATCGCGATGGTGGGTATAGACCCCGAATCGGATGGTCTGGCCCGCGCGAAGCGCCTCGGTGTTCACACGACGGACCGTGGCGTCGAGGGGCTGATCGGACTTGCACACTTCGACGAGATCGACATCATCTTCGACGCAACGTCTGCGGGTGCTCATCGTCGCAATGCAGAGACTCTTGCTCCTTTCGGGAAAATCCTTGTGGACCTGACTCCGGCCGCTATCGGCCCCTATGTCGTTCCGCCGGTCAACCTGGACACGCAGTTGAAAGAGGGGGCCAGGAACGTCAACATGGTTACCTGCGGAGGGCAGGCGACCATACCCATGGTGTACGCGATCTCGCGCGTGAGCGCCGTGGCGTATGCCGAGATCGTTGCATCGATCTCGTCAGCGTCGGCCGGGCCCGGTACACGGGCGAATATTGACGAGTTCACTGAAACGACCGCTGCGGCACTCGAATCGGTCGGCGGCGCTGGCCGGGGTAAGGCGATCATCATCCTCAATCCTGCGTCACCCCCGCCACTGATGCGCGACACCGTGATAGCGCTCATCGGTGACGCCGACCATGACGAGATCCGCCGTTCCATTGAAGCGATGGTGTCCGAGGTAGCGGGCTACGTTCCGGGTTACCGTCTGAAACAGGAGGTGCAGTTCACGCCTGTGTCAGACGATGAGCCGATCCATACGCTGCTGTCCGGTTCCGAGGAGGTGAGAACAGACGAGGTCAGAACAAAGGTGTCGGTCTTTCTCGAAGTGGAGGGTGCAGCGGACTATCTGCCCGCTTACGCGGGGAACCTCGACATCATGACTTCTGCCGCACTTCGGACCGGAGAAGCCATCGCCGCCCGCGTGCTCGCG
Organism: Gordonia aichiensis NBRC 108223; assembly: GCF_000332975.1. Lineage (GTDB taxonomy): Bacteria > Actinomycetota > Actinomycetes > Mycobacteriales > Mycobacteriaceae > Gordonia > Gordonia aichiensis. The sequence continues at coordinate 3,088 of NZ_BANR01000043.1, forward strand.
CACACCGAGCCAACGCCTGTGGTGTCCACGAACTGACGAAACGGAACAGACGTGACGAGAAACCCAGATTCCGACTCCCTCTACATCCAGGACGTCACGCTCCGTGACGGCATGCACGCGGTTCGACACCGTATGAGCACCGCTGATGTCGGACGTATCGTGGCGGCGCTCGATCGTGCGGGTGTTGATGCGATCGAGGTTGCCCACGGCGACGGATTAGCCGGAGGCAGTCTGACGTACGGCCCGGGATCGCACACCGATTGGGAGTGGCTGGAAGTCGCAGCGGAGAACATTTCGACGGCAACGCTCACCACACTCCTGCTGCCGGGTATCGGCACCGTGCATGAACTCGAGCGGGCCTACGACCTCGGGGTCAGATCGGTACGCGTGGCGACTCACTGCAGCGAGGCCGACGTCTCGGCTCAGCACATCGAGTCAGCGCGCGAGATGGGTATGGACGTATCAGGATTCTTGATGCTCAGTCATATGTTGCCACCGCGGGAGCTGGCCAAGCAGGCGCAGTTGATGGAGTCGTACGGTGCGCATTGCGTGTACGTCACGGATTCAGGTGGTCGTCTCACCATGGGTGGAGTTCGCGATCGTGTTCGTGCCTACCGTGACGTGCTCGACCCCGTCACGGAGATCGGTGTTCATGCACACGAGAACCTGTCGTTGGCCGTCGCGAATTCTGTGGCTGCAGTCGAGGAGGGCGCCGTACGCGTCGATGCATCGTTGGCCGGCCAAGGAGCGGGAGCAGGCAATTGTCCCATCGAGCCCTTCGTGGCAGTAGCCGACCTCAGCGGGTGGAAGCATCGGTGTGATCTCTTCGCACTCCAAGATGCGGCCGACGATATCGTGCGCCCCTTGCAAGACCGTCCGGTGCGGGTTGATCGCGAGACGCTGACGCTCGGTTACGCGGGTGTCTACTCGAGTTTTCTCAGGCATGCTGAGTCCGCAGCGCAACGTTATGGACTCGACGTCCGTGAGATCCTGGTCGAAGTGGGTCGTCGGGGCTTTGTCGGCGGCCAGGAAGACATGATTGTCGATGTGGCGCTTGATCTCACGCAGGTTCACGACGCTTCCGTGGGGGTTTCGTCGTAGGCGGGATGAGTCGGTGGACCGGCTTCGTCGTTGACGATGGATACGGTGACTATTATGGTCTAACCATACGACGTTATGTGGAGGTGTGTAGTGCCCGGTGTGTGGTTCGACGAATTGACAGTAGGTCAACGATTCGAGCATCCGATCAGAAGAACCGTGACCGAAACCGACAACGTTCTGTTCACCGCGATGACGCACAATCCCGCACTGCTGCATCTCGACGAGGAGTACATGAAGGGGACCCCCTTCGGGCAACGAATAGTGAACAGCGCCTTTACTCTTGGGCTGATGGTCGGTATCTCCGTCGGCGACACCACTCTCGGCACGGCGGTCGCGAACCTCGGTTGGGACGAGGTTCGCTTCCCGAAGCCGCTGTTCCACGGGGACACGATTCATGTGGTGTCCGAGGTTCTCGAACTGCGCGACTCCAAGTCGCGCCCCGATCAGGGCATCGTGACGTTCCTGCACCAGGCATTCAACCAGGACGACGAACTTGTTGCCTCGTGCAAGCGTAGTGGGCTGCAGCGCAAGAGGCCCCAGCAATGAGCGCACCCATTCGATCGTTCCTGTTTGTCCCCGGCGACAGTGAGAAGAAGCTGGGCAAGATTGCCGACTCCACCGCAGACGCTGTAATCCTCGACCTCGAAGACTCTGTGAGTTCATCTCGTAAGGGCATCGCACGGGCACTGGTGTCGGAGTTCATGGCGGACGGTGAACCTGAACGCGGCGGTCCGCAATTGTGGGTGAGAATGAACCCGCTCGATGGTGAGCATGCGTTACCGGACCTCGCTTCTATCGTGCCCTCCGCGCCCGCAGGTGTCATGATCCCCAAGGTTGATGGCCCCGGTGACGTGCGGCGCGTTGATCACTATCTCGAAGCGCTCGAAGCGGCGAACGGCATGGAAGCAGGGACAATTCGAGTACTGCCGGTCGCCACAGAGACCGCGAGAGCCCCCTTTCGCCTCGGTGACTTTGCCTCATCCGGTATCACGCGGCTGTACGGATTGACGTGGGGCGCCGAGGACCTCAGTGCGGCGCTGGGTGCTTCGACGAACAGGGCCCCAGATGGGCAGTGGGCGAACACGTATCAGTTGGTGAGATCGCTGATGCTCATGGGTGCCCATGCTGCCGGTATCGAAGCCGTCGAGACATTGCATGTGGACATCCGTGACGATGTAGGTCTCGCCGAGACGTCGCGCAGAGCTCGTGCCGAGGGCTTCAGCGGTAGGATCGCGATCCACCCGGCCCAGGTCGACACCATCAACTCGGCCTTCACTCCGACATCTGACGAGATCGATTTCGCGAAGCGCGTGGTCGAGGCATTCGCCGCCGACGTGGGTACCGTGGCGTTGGACGGAAAGATGCTCGATCTTCCACATTTGAAGCAAGCGCAACGCGTGCTGGCGCTGGCCGATCGCTGACCTCGCGGCAGGAGGCCGCCGTCGAGGCAATCGCTGCCGCGCAGGCGGCCTCCGTATTCATGAAGGGTTCTTGGCTAGCGCCGAGAGGTCGTGTAGATCAGAATGCGGTTGAGCCGCGCCGGTAGATGTCGCCGGCGATGATGCGCTTCTGGATCTCGGCACTGCCGTCTGCCGCCACGAGATATGCCATGACGTCGCGGTATCGTGCCTGATGAGGGAATTCTGCAGAGTAGCCGAGATTTCCATGAATCCTCATCGCTACCTCGATGGCCTGACGCGCGACCTGGGGCGGCCACCACTTGCTCATCGATGCGAGCGCGGTATGTGGACGGTCGACTTCGCGCGACCAGAGCGCTTTGTAGCAGATCAGCCGGGCAGCCTCGACCAGAGTGGCTTGTTCGGCGATACCGAAGGACACCCCCTGATAGTTGGAGATCGGCTGTCCAAAAGTCTCGCGTTGCTGGGAATAGGTCACAGCCTCATCCAGGCTCTGCCTGGCCGCCCCGAGGCACATCAAACCGATTGCCGCCCGGCTGAAGTCGAAGTGATTCATCACAGATGCGAATCCACGGCCTTCCTCGCCAACCAGGTGGCTGGTGGGGATGAACACGTCGTCGAAATGAATTGATCCCCATCCGATCGGAAGGCATCCCATTCCCAGCATGTGGTGACGGCTCACCCCCTCGGCGTCCATCGGAACCAGGAAGCAGCTCACACCGGCAGATCGGACGGTTCCCGGGGTCCGCGCGTAGACGAGGGTTGCAGATGCGTTCATGGCCCAGCTGATGGCTGTCTTCTCGCCGGAGATCCGCCATCCGCCATCGACCGGTGTGGCAATAGTCCGCAATGCGCCTGCGTCCGAACCGGATCCCGGCTCCGTGAGGGCGATCGCCAAGGTCTCTTCGCCGCGGATCAGCGTGGGCAGGTAGCGCTCCTGAACCTCCTCGCTTGAATACACGAGTTGAGAACCCACCAGACCGACCTGGATTGGTGCGGACGCCAAATTCATGTCACCTTCGGCCAGAACCTCTGTGGCCAAACCGAGGAGGAGCGGGTCCTCGGTGCCGGTACCACCGAATTTCTCCGGAAGGCCGATACCGAGAACCCCCAGCTCACCTAGCTGTGCGAACGCGTCGTAGGGGAAGGTGGTGCTGGCGGCGCGTCGGGTGTAGTGGGGGAGCAGTTCCGTGGAGCTGAAGTCCCTCAGGACTTTGGCGAACTGCTGTTGCTCCTCGGTGAACTCGAATGAAATCATGCGGATCCTGACGTCGTCGTATCCATCGTCACGTACTGACGATAGATACTATGGTACGACCAAAAGCGTAATCGGAGCCACTGCGGGTGGGCAGGTGGTGTGGTCCGGTCAGTCGAACACCAACACCGGTTTCACCACTCCGCCGTCGTGTTGAATCTTCACAGCGGAGTTGATGTCTGCGAAGGGGAACGTAGTCACCAGTTTGTCCAGAGGTAGGCGTCCGGCGCGGTAGTGCTCGACCAGTTCGGGAATGAATTCGTCGGGTACAGAGTCCCCCTCGATGATTCCGGTGACTGTAAGTCCGAGGGTCAGCGCGTTGATGATGTTGAGTTCGATCGCCGAGTTGGGGTCAGACGGAACGCCGATGAGGCCGACAGTGGCGCGAACCGCGGTCGCGGCGACGAGGCTGTCGACGACAGCAGGGATCCCAGTGGTGTCGACAACGTAGTCGACACCACGCGCGACGATGTCGCGGATCTGATCGGTTACATTGCCCGATGCAGGATCGACCGCGTGCGTTGCGCCGAGTTCGAGCGCGAGCTCACGTCGCTGCGCGGTCGGCTCGACGACGATGATCGTGGAGCACTCCTGCAGTACTGCGCCCATGACTGCGGACAGGCCAACCGATCCGCCACCGGCGATGGCGATGGCCGAACCCTTCCGAGCCTGCAGCGAGCGGGTCACCGCGCCCACACCGGTCTGAACGCCACACCCGAGGGGCGCGAGAATCTCGAAGGGGATGTCGTCGGTGATCTTCACTGTATTGCGTTCATTCGCGAGTGCGACGGTCGCAAAAGACGACTGCCCGAAGAACATTCCGCCCACGACCGCTCCGTCTTTGCTCAGCGGCCTCGTGCCATCGGAACGGACGCCTCCGTAGTTCTGGGGAGTGAAGTTCTCGCAGTAGGACTGACGTCCGGTCGTGCAGGTCTGGCACTGTCCGCAACTGTTGAAGGTCAAACTGACCCGATCGCCGGCCGCGACCTTGGTGACTCCGTCGCCGATGGCGATCACTGTGCCCGCACCCTCATGGCCGACGACGCCGGGGAATTCGAGGGGTAGGACCCCGTCGCGGGCGGCGAGGTCGGTATGGCACAGGCCGACTGCCGCGATCTTGACCAGAACTTCGCCCTCCTTCGGGCCGTCGATGTCGATGTCGGCGATCTCGAAGTCGCTTCCTATCCCGGTGAGCAGCGCTGCTGTGGATTTCATTTGTCTTCTCCTGATGGTGGTCTGCGAGGGGTGTGCGGTTCGATGCGTCTAGGTGACCAGCGTCTGGCGGGTCGCGGGCGTTGAGAGCAGGTCCTTCAGCGATGTCGAAGGGTCTGCCAGCGCATCGGGGTCTATCGGTGTGCATGACGAGATGAGCTTCTTGCCTGCCATGAAGTCGGCGGGGGCATTGACTGACTCGACCGCCTTCACGGTGTTGTCGCGTCCAAGGTGAAAGAACGACACGGCATCTCCGTTGGGGTGTTGCCGCGTGATCACCAGGTCGTCCGGTTCTCCGAGACCTGCGATTTTCAGTTTGAGGTCGAATTGATCAGACCAGAACCACGGCACCTCCGAGTGCCCGGGGCGGGTGCCGGTGATCGCTGCCGCGGCTCGCTTGGCGTGTTCGGTCGCAGCAGGGATGGATTCGAGTCGGCGTAAGCCCGCATACCCGGGGACGGGACGACGCGCGACGTCGCCGATGGCGAAGACGTGTGGGTCGCTGGTCCGTCCCTCGTCATCTGTGATGATTCCGTCGTCGCACTCGAGACCCGCTGCGCGTGCCAGATCGTCGGCGGGTCGGGCACCGATGCCCACGAGTACGGTGTCGCTGTCGAGTATTCCACCGTCTGCGAGGACGACCCCTGCGGCGCGGCCTCCACAGTTTCGCGGCTC
>NZ_BANR01000042.1 GCF_000332975.1 Gordonia aichiensis NBRC 108223
TTAAGACTCGATGACACATACCTGAGACGCTCGAAGGCGCTGAGCTGCGTGGTTTCCGACGCGAACTCTCACATCGGCCGACAAAGTTCTTGCCGAAATGACGGAGTGGTCCGTCCGGCCGCTCGACCCGGTGGCAGGTCCCCGATAACCGGTCCAGTCAGTTCTAGAGCCAGTTCCTAACTTGCAGTTGATCAGTCGATCTCGCAGCCCACGGGGTGATGCCGGTGGGTGCATCCGGCACTGTACTCGGCCGGGGTCTGGTAGCCCAGTGCCGAGTGGCGGTGCCGATGGTTGTGGTCGTCTTTGAAGTCGGCGATGACTACACGGGCCTCGAGCAACGTCGGCCAGCAGTTGCGGTTGAGGCATTCGTCGCGCAGCCGGTTGTTGAACGACTCGATAAACCCGGCCTGGTCGCCATCGCACTGACCACAGTTGGCTGTAGCGACAGCGAGGACACTGCATCGAGTGGCTCCAGTTCGTCGCCGACCCAGGCGCCCACCACTATCGTCACTCCCCCGCCGCCGGCATGGATCAGGGACCGTAGCTGCGGGGTGGCCTGGGGACCAGACGGCATCCTGGACATTGTGGCGTTGACTCCCGGCGTTGATTGTGGGGCCGCCAAGCGGGCCGCCGACACCTACATGTCCGACGTTGACGGGTTCATGTCTAGCAACCCTCTCGAGGTCGGTGACGGCTGGACTTGCCAGATACCGCACCTGCCGCTGGGCAGTCGATGCATCACCTGTCCGAACGGAATCGACCGGCCCCACGCTGATCACTGCTCCCACACCGCCGAAGCACTTTAACCGATCCGTCACTGCAGCATCATCGAGAAGCCGTCCTCGACACCGGCAGGTGCCGGGCCCGCTGGCTGTGATGTCTTCGCGCTGGCGGCGTCGGCGGGGAGAGGATTTCGCAGTGAGCAGCACCGCTCTTTCCGGGATCGAGGCGACCACCGAATCCGGCCCGCGGTGCTGCGCGAAACCTTGGGGGCTCCATCGAGCCAGTGGCAATCCGACCGTGGTTGCCTCACCATGGAGGGGTGACTGCTGAGCGTTGCCGATCCACCGCCGATCCTGCCGAACCCCTTTCCGATGCCGAGCTGCTCATCGGCCTGGTGGTCTCACCATCCCTGAGTGCGGTGCTCGGCCCCGAGGTCACCACCTCGGTGCGCAAGATTTTGGTGCAGCGGTATCCGGGAGTGCGCTGGCAACTGAAGATGGCCGAAGACCGGCTGGTCGATCCACCCACCGAGACCTTGGACCTGCTGGAGGCGGCCCGAAACCGCGTGCTGGAGGAGAACTGGGATTTGGCCGTGGTGCTCACCGAGATCCCCCTGAAGACCGGCCGACGTCCGGTGCTCACCCAGCTCAGCCCCGTGCACGGGGTAGGACTGGTCTCCGTCCCAACCCTGGGACCCGTGCACGTGCGGCAGAAGGTGCAAGAGACCACCGTGCACGTGGTCGGGCAGCTCCTGGGCTACGACGCCGAAGACCCCAACGCCCAGCGGGATCTTGCTCGAAGAGCCCACCAGCTGTCCACCGATCTCGACGAACGCCCGGACGACAACGTCGTGCAGTTCACGGCCCGAGTGCTGAGCGGCAACGTGCGGTTGCTGCTGGGCATGATCCGCGCCAACCAGCCTTGGGCCTTCGTGGCCCGGCTCTCCCGGGCGCTGGTCGGGGCAGCGGCCACCGGCATGCTGACATTGGTGGCCTCGGACCTATGGGTACTGGCCATGGCCTACGGGCCGGTGCGCCTGGTCCTGCTGGCGGTGATGGCGATCGGGGCGGTGGGTGCCACCCTGATCCTGGGAGCCGACTTGTGGGAGCGCCCACGGCGGCGAGCCCAACGTGAGCAGGTGATCCTGTTCAATTTGGCCACCACCGCGACCGTGGCCATCGGGGTTGTGGTGTTCTACCTCGGCTTATTCATACTGTCCTGGGTCGGCGCGCTGCTGCTCATCGACGAGCAGGTACTGGCCGGTGTCGCCGGTCACCCAGTGAACGCTTTGGACTACGCGAAGATCAGCTGGCTCACCGCCAGCCTGGCCACCGTGGGCGGAGCAATAGGAGCTGGACTGGAGGACGACGATGTGGTGCGCGCCGCTGCCTACACCCGGTCCAGCACCTGACACAGCCCCAGCACAGAAGAAACTGAAACATCTACGCGTTGATGCCACGTCTATGCAGGTGTCATTGCCGGTCGCGATGACTTGGTGGGCTCAGCGCAGTGCGCTGCCTCGTACTCGGCGGGTGGGGCGTTGCCGAGGCGGGTGTGCGGGCGGGCGCTGTTGTACCTGTCGATCCGGGATCCGGCATGAAGCGGACCCGCGCGTAGGCCTCGAACTCAGGAGGGCCGAACAGTGCTAGTGACTTCCATGCCTGGCCCGACGCGACGTCGTCGGTCGCGTCACGACTTCGCGTGATCCAGTCCGCGGCCGAGACATCAGCACAGAAGCGCAGCATGCCACGACTATGCGCCGGACCGGGTTGCCACAGCAATCCTTTTACAGATCGCCGGGGCGTCTCATCTGATGCATCATTGATTTCATCCAATGCATCATCAACGCCACTCCGCAGGTCATCGGGTTGACTTCCTGGCAACGCAGCCCGGCCTCAAGCGCCCAGCCTCGCGTCAAAGCCGTGTTGCTTGCTCGAATGCCGCTGCTAAGCAACGGGATTCGTGACCGCGGTCAGGACCAGGAGGAGTGGCGAGGTGATGCATCTGATGCAATATGCAGTGGTTTACCTGACATAAGGTAAATTATCGGCACTTGAAAAGCACTGGGGGAGAATACTACTCGTAGCACCCACCGCACTCTCTACGACGAACACACCGCCTGGGGCCACCGCATCAACCTCGCCGCTTGACACCTTGCACCCCTGAGATGTCTTCGAGGATCTCAGCCCACGTCCCACCTCAGGACAACCAGAAGGAAGTGATCGCGGATGCGACGGATAACGCTGCCGAGCGGGGAGTCCATCCCTGTGCTGGGCCAGGGCACCTGGGGCTGGGGTGAGGACCCCGGCCGCCGCGGCGACGAGGTCGCCGCGCTGCACGCCGGCCTCGAGCTGGGCGTGACGCTGGTCGACACCGCCGAGATGTACGCCGACGGCGGCGCGGAGGAGGTGGTCGGTGAAGCATTGGCGGGTCGCCGCGACGAGGCATTCGTGGTCAGCAAGGTCCTTCCGTCCCACGCCTCCCGTTCCGGCACGATCGCGGCCTGCGAACGCAGCCTGAAACGCCTGGGCACCGATCGGATCGACCTCTACCTGCTGCACTGGCAGGGCAGGTACCCGCTGCAGGACACCGTCGCGGCCTTCCAACAGCTCGTCGAGGACGGGAAAATCCGATACTGGGGCGTCAGCAACTTCGACCACCGGGCCCTCGCCGACCTGCAGGACGTGCCGGGCAGCAGCGGGCTGGCCACGGATCAGGTGCTGTACAACCTGTCGCGGCGAGGACCGGAGTACGACCTCCTGCCGTGGTGCGCCGACCACCAGCTGCCGGTCATGGCGTATTCGCCGATCGAGCAGGGCCGCATCCTTCACGACACGACGCTGAACGACGTCGCGGCGCGTCACAGCGTCAGCGCCGCGGCGGCGGCCATCGCCTGGGTGCTGCGCCGCGACTCGCTCTGCACGATCCCCAAGGCGAGCAGCCCGCAGCACGTGCGAGACAACGCCACAGCACTGGACGTGGAGCTGACCCGCGAAGACCTGGATGCTCTGGACCGTGCGTTCCCGCCCCCGAGCGGACCGCGACCACTAGAAATGCTGTGACCCTGACCAAGGGCGCAGCCCGGTCGGTCCGGGCAGCGCGGCAGCACCGTCGGTGAGGGTGGGAGTTGCCGGGCTTGAAAGGGGATGATTTCGCGGATGTCAGAGAACTCTGAGCCGGGCAGCGAGGCCGACGCGCGGGACAGCGGCAGCGGGTCGGTGGGCAACCTAGAGCTGTTCTTCGACCTGGTGTTCGTGTACGCCATGGCGCAGCTGACCGAGCTGGTGCGGGACGACGTTTCGTGGCGGGGTTTCGGTCATGGTGTGCTCGGCCTACTGGCGGTGTGGTGGGCCTGGGTCTGCTACACCTGGCTCACCAACACCTTCACCACGAATCGGGTGGTATTTCGCTGCCTGGTCATCGCCGCCATGGCTGCGATGCTGCTGGCCGTAAGCGCACTCCCGACCGCGTTCAGCACCGGAGCCTTCGTCTTCGGGCTTGCCCTGCTCGCCATCCGCGTCATCCACCTGGTCTTGTTCGTCGTGGACGCCTCCCACGACGACGAACACCTCCGTGCAGGCCTCCTGCGGCTGGCCCCGAGCCTGCTCATCGCACCAGTCCTGATCGCCGTCGCCTTCCCAGCCCCCTACCGAGAGCTGCTCTGGATCGGCGCAGCCATCATCGACTTCGGCGGACCCCTGGTCGCCGGGGTCGAGGTTTTCCGGGTAATGCCCTCCTACTTCGTCGAGCGCCACGGCAACATCATCATCATCGCGCTCGGTGAAGCCGTCGTCGGGCTGGGCACCGGGGCCAGCGAGCACCTGCAGCAACCGGTCGTGCTCGCCGCCGCTGTCCTCGGAGTCCTGATCGCCGCCTCGTTGTGGTGGACCTACTTCGGTCTGACCGCCGGCGCCGAGCAACGCCTCAAAGACGCCGACGGGCCCGAACGCGCCCGACTGGCCCGCGACGCCTACAGCTACCTCCACCTTCCCCTGGTCGCCGGGGTCGCCTTCTTCGGCTTCGGCGCCAGCGTGGCGCTCGAGCACGTGTTCGACCCGTTACCGCTGCTGCCGGCCATCGCCCTCAGTGGCGGGGTGGGTCTGTTCTACGCCGCCGATGTCGCCTACCGATGGCGCGATCACCATCAGCTCGTGCCGGACCGCCTCCTCACGGCGGCCGCATCCCTGCTCATCATCCCGCCAGCACTGATCATGCCCGCATGGTCAGTGTTGACGGTTCTCACCGCGGTCGGCGCCCTGCGCCTGACGTGCGAACTCGTGCGACGGCCGCGGATCGGTCCCGCAGCCGCCGGCCAAGTCCACTGAGGCCGGAACGCCTAGGGCGTGTCTGACAATGAATCCAGGGGTCGGCTGGCACCTTCGAAGACGTGTCCGCGGTCCCCACTCGCTGAAGCTCGAGGGTGCCCGCTTTGTCGGCAGGAGCCTGCGGGACGCAGCGGCGCGCCGAGGACGCCGAGGGACTGCGCGGGGCATGGGGCGCGGTAGACGGCTCATGGCGCCAGGCGACCGACCGCGCATCGGCGCTCCCGGACGGCGCAGTCGACGTCTCGGTCGAGGGAGAGTGGTGCTTCTCCCAGACCCTGCGCCACCTCGTCTTCGCGACCGGGCCTGGCTGAGCCGGGGGGGGGTCAGGCCCCCAGGTCAACGAGCCGGCGTCGCACGCTCATGGATCTACACCCAACCCGACATCCTCGCCCGCATCAGAGCCTCGGCCGCCGCTACAGCCGAAAGACCCACCACGCCCGACGCGACCGCCCTACCCACAGAAAGCCGACACCGTCACAACCCGGACCTCGCTGCCGAAAACGCTCGATTGCGCCACCAACTCGCCGCCGCGCACCGCCAGCTACACGCCGCGCGGCCCCGGCACGCTCACTAGACCCGCAGCGGTCTGCGCCACCGGTTCGATGTCGCGCTGAAGTCGGCGTCAGAGGAATCGTGCTGGCCGGAGCGATGGCCGCCTACGCCAGGGTGGTGACATAACGTAGATTATCGGCTAAAAATCAGGCCATATCCTGGCCAGCGTGGCGGCTACACTGAACGTATGACGACAGTGCCCCTCGGTGAAGCCAAGGACAAGCTCTCCGCGCTCATCGACAGCGCCGAGAGCACGCACGACATCATCACGATCACCAAGCACGGCAAACCTGCCGCGGTGCTGATGTCGGCCGACGACCTCGAATCGCTGCACGACACGATCTACTGGCTCTCACACGCCGGCGTCCGCGACGACGTCGCTACCGCACACGCCGAGTACGCGGCCGGTGAAACCGTGTCCATCGACGACCTGCGCGCCGAACACGGCATGCCGCCGAAATGAGCGATGCACCGCCCGACTCGGTCAGCCCGTACCGAGCTGAGGTCGCATCCCCAGCTCGCCGCGATCTCGGGCGTCTACCATCCCGGATCGTTCACGCTGTCATCGAATTCATCTCCGGGCCGCTCGCCGAGAATCCGCACCGGCTTAGCAAGCCGCTACGTGACGACCTCGCAGACCTTCACAGCGCCCGCCGAGGTGACTTCCCAATCGGCTCTGATCGGGTCTGCTGATCCTCTCGACGAGAACGCAGCGACATCACAGCCACCCAACCCCGACCGTCCGCGAAGCGGGACTGTCGCTGATGACCTGTGCTGCGGGCGTGTCGAGTGGGTCGTCCAGGGGCGACGCGGGAGCGTCGACGCGACGTGCTCGGAGGTGGTTCCAGTCGAGCACTAGCTGTACTGCCCGGAGACGTTGATCAATCGCGAGAAGGGCGGGAGGTTCCCGCAGGCCGTGTGCGGCCGGTGATGGTTGTAGTAGTGCAGCCAGTCGTCCAGCTCGCCCCGTCGTTCGGCTTCGGAGGTGTAGCAGCGGGCGTAAGCCCATCCGTCGGCCAGGGTGCGGAGGAAGCGCTCGATTTTCCCGTTGGTCTGCGGCCTGTAGGGCCGGGTGCGCTTGTGCCGGATACCGAGTTCGGCGCAGGTGTCGCGCCACAGGTGTGAGCGGTACGCGCCGCCGTTGTCGGACAGGACCCGCTCGACGGTGACGCCGCGGGCGTTGAACCACTCGACGGCTCGGACCAGCACGGCGGTGGCAGTGCGGGCGGTTTCGTCGTCGTGGATCTCGGCATAGGCGACGCGGGAGTGGTCGTCGATGACGGTATGGACGGAAGCCATGCCCATCAACGGGTCGTAGTGCTTGTTCTTCGGCTTGTGGGTGTAGCGGCCCGGTTCTTGTCGCCCTGTCGCCGCCCGACGTAGCGCCATCCTCCGCTGTCGGGAATGTTGCCGAGCTTCTTCACGTCGACGTGCAGCATCGAACCTGGGTGATCGTGCACGTAACGGCGCACCGGTTCTCCCGTGGCGCGGTCGACGTGCGACAGCCGGTTCAAGTGCACGTCTGTAAGGATGCGGTGGACCGTGGACGGGGCTATCCCAAGTCGGCTGGCCAACTGCACCGGCCCCTCCCGTAGTCGCAGGCGAAGACGGACGCAGCGCCTGGCAGTCTGCTGGTTGGTCTTGTTCGGTGAGTGATGCGGCCTGGATGACCTGTCCTGCATTGGCTCGCCGGTGCGGTAGCGGTCGGCCCAGCGCTTCACCGTGGGCCAGGAGACCTGGAACCTGGCGGCGACCTGGCTGATCGGCCAGCCGTCATCGACGACCAAGCGGCCGACGATCAGGCGGTGGCGAGGGGTGAGAGCGGCGTTCGCGTGGGACATGACGAGGCCTTCCTGGGGGCATGCGCCGCCCAGGAAGGCCAGTTGCCGCCGCGGGCGGCGAGATTGTGTGGGTCAGGGCTCATTGAGATGTGCACGAACTCGTGAGCCGTGGCACATGACGGTGTCGAGGGGTGTTCCCCGGCTCAGGCTCCTGGGTAGGAGTCGAGGTTCCACCAGTGGCCATCGAAGTCAGCGACACATGCGTTGCGCCCTCCGTGGGGGGCGTCGTTGGGCTCCGTGACGGTGGTCGCGCCGTGTGCCAGGGCTGCGGCGAAGAGGCTGTCCACGTCCTCATCACTGGCGACCACCAGGTTGCAGATCCCCGGCCCGTAATGCGGGTCATCGTCCCGAACAGAGCCGAGCATGATGCCCCCGTTGTCACGCCAGGCAAGTTGCGCATGGGCCACCAAGGTCGCGTCATCAGGATCCCGCACGATCATGGCGGTGGTGAAGCCGATGGCTTGGAGGAAGTCGATGCCTCGATCGGCGTTTGTATAGCGCAGGCAGTGGAACAGCTGTGGTGTCGTCATGGCTCTAGCCTCACGCCGGAAGCATGTCGGTGTCTTGAAGCAATGGGAAATCGTCCTTCGACTGGCGCAGCGTCCATCCAGTCATCGACTTCCATTCCCGGGACAGGTGCGGTTGGTCGCTGTAGCCGGCCATCGCCGCGACGTCCGAGGGCTGGGCGCCACGCTGGACCAAGTCTTTGGCATGGGTGAAGCGAGCGATGCGCGCCACCCGCTTGGGCGAGAGACCGGTCTCGAGGTCGAACAGGCTTGAGAGCCGCCGTCTGGACAGGCCAACGTCCTGAGCCAGGCCGGAGATGGGGATCGTGCCTCGGGTCCGATGGATCCGCGCGAGTGCCTCGACCAGGTCTGCGCGCGGTGCATGAGGATGCTGCTCGAGCCTCTTGGTGAGGAATGCCGCCAAGAGGTGGAACCGTCGTGGCCACATTGACTGCCGCAGCTGGTCGAGCAGGTGCCTGGGCCACGAGAGATCATTCACATCAACCATCGAGCCGGCCAGTTCCCCGGCCGGCAGCCCGAGAAGCCGACGGGTCGAGAGCGGGTGGAGCGACAATTTGAGGCCCTGCTGGCGTCCCCTCGACTGGATCAGAGCCGGAGTGGTGTGCAGGCCGGAGACTAGTACGTCACAGAGATGCCGCGCGTCGCCATGAAGCCAGCCACAGTCGATGGGCTCTCCGAGCGACAGCACCACCGTGACGCCCATCGAGGGAACCCCGTGGTGGACGGTGTCGGTACTGGTGAAGTCGTACCCCACCCAGGAAAGGAGATGGGGGCGCAACCCTTGCGGGATAGCTGGCTGCCAAACGGGCATGCACCCACCCTAGGGAAGCCCCGGCCCAGAAACAGTCACTTGTCTGACGACCACTGTGGTGTCGCTACACGACCGCCAGGGCCGTGGCGGCTCGATCAACGTCTCCGGGCAGTAC
>NZ_BANR01000041.1 GCF_000332975.1 Gordonia aichiensis NBRC 108223
CCCCAGAGGGCTACCGCGGAATGTGATGGAATGTTCATCGCATCTCGCTACCTGCGCAATCCTGCGAGCGACCGACTCTCTTGCGCTTGTTCCGATGCACGTAGGTGTGGACGAGGCTGACTTCACGCTATTACCAACGCTCCTCGATACAGTGTCCCCAGAAATTGGAATAACTCACCTGCGTGCCGTGCGCCCGACCGGTCCCGTGGAGTTGCTTATCGACCACCTGCGCGACGTGGCCGACGAGATCGAGAATGGATGAGGATCAGTGAAGCCCGAGTGATCAGACCTGCCCGGGATAGTGGTCCCGAGCGATTGCCCGGCCGATCTCGACGACGATGTCGAATAGTGTTCGGACACTGTCGCTTGCGGGCTTGTCTGCGACTACGGTGACACCGATCGACCGGGGAACGGTAGGCAGCTGCGTGGGTAAGACCGCCAGTTCCTCGTCATTGACACCGATCAGCATCGGCAGCGGGGCGATTGCGTCCGTCTCGAGGAGAATTGGCCGCAGCG
The DNA here is from genome assembly GCF_000332975.1 of Gordonia aichiensis NBRC 108223. GTDB lineage: Bacteria > Actinomycetota > Actinomycetes > Mycobacteriales > Mycobacteriaceae > Gordonia > Gordonia aichiensis. The sequence goes on from NZ_BANR01000041.1 coordinate 517, forward strand.
TCACGACAGTGGAACACTCGATCACATTACCGGGCAGACTCAGGCCTGCTCGATGGAAAAGTTCTTCCACGTCGCCACGCAGTCGCGTCGCGCGCTGCGGGAGGATCCAGGGATAGTCGATCACATCGGCAATATGTGCGTCGCGCAATGCGGTCGCAGGATGCTCTGACCGGACAATGAGGCGGACTGGCTCATCGTAAAGTCGGATCGAATGAGTTGTCGCGGAGGTTATCCCACTGTCGAGCCGGCCCACCACCATGTCGATGTCACCGCGCCTGAGAGCCACCGCCAAATCATCTGGGGAGCCTTCCGTCACTGACACCGAGATAGACGGGTGTGTCCGTTTAAGTGCAATCAAAGCGTGGGGCAGTAACGAATACGCGCTCGCCAGGTTCGTCCCAACGCGGACGGGGCGAGCACCCACGCGACAGAACTCGTCAATCTCCTCGGCGGCGGATCGCAGTGCTCCTAGTGCGCTTCGAGCCGCCTCGAGAAAGATCTGACCTACTTCTGTAGGCGCCATACCTCGCGGACGGCGGTGGAACAGCGGGGCTCCCACGACTGCCTCGGCTTCACGAAGAGCGCGAGTGATTGCGGGCTGGCTCGAGCCAAGCGTGGCTGCGGCCCGCACCATGCTTCCTTCGTCAGCGAGGGCTGTCAGAACGACGAGGTGGCGGATCTTCAGTCGTCCGTCGAGCATTCGGTCGGGTTCCATGGCCGAATCATATATGCTTTCTGAGATATTGCTGCTCAATTCGATATTGGTTTTGATCTGTCTGGGTGAGCACACTCATCGATATGAGCAACTCTCCAATCGTCCCGTTGGTCCGCGAAGCGATCGCGGACACGCTGGTCGACCTCGGCGTTCGCACGGTGTTCGGCGTGGTCGGCAGCGGCAACTTTCATGTGACCACATCCCTCGTCGCGAGGGGCGCTCGGTTTGTAGCGGCCCGGCACGAGGGTGGCGCCGCGACGATGGCAGACGCCTACGCTCGAATGTCGGATGAGGTGGGCATCCTCTCGTTGCATCAGGGCTGCGGGTTCACCAACGCGCTCACCGGCATCGCCGAGGCCGCCAAGAGTGGCACCCCTCTTTTGGTCTTGACGGCGGAGGCGACCGAACCGTCGTCGAACTTCTACATCGACCAGCGGGGGATGGCAACCGGGATCGGTGCCGTCGCCATGGGTGTGCGGTCTCCGCGCACTGCTCGCGACGATGTCATCCGCGCCTTCCAGATGTGCCGGGAGGGGAACCGAACCGTTGTGCTCAATATTCCGCTCGACGTGCAGGACATGCCGATACCTGATCAAGAGTTGATCCGATCGCGTCAGATGGCCACGGCGGGGCAGCCCGCAGCATCGGACATCGAGCGTTTCGGCCGGCTGCTCCTGGAATCCCGCAGGCCTGTGTTCATCGCCGGCCGCGGTAGCCGATCTGCCGGGGCAAGACAGGCTCTGCGTCAGCTGGGTGAGCACTGCGGTGCATTGCTCGCTACGTCGGCAGTTGCACGGGGATTGTTCGTCGATGACCCGTGGAGTATTGACGTTTCGGGAGGGTTCAGCTCGCCTGTCACGGCAGATCTCATCGGCAGCGCTGACCTCGTTGTGGGGTTCGGTTGCGCGCTGAACATGTGGACTATGCGGCACGGCCGGCTCATCGCAGATGATGCTGCAGTTGTGCAGGTCGATATCGATCGGTTGGCAATCGGCAAACACCGGGACGTGACCCTCGGTCTCGTCGGAGGGGTTACTGAGACCGCAGAGGCGGTATCGCGGTGGATCAAGAAGTCCAACGAATCCGATCGCGAGGGTTATCGAACGGCCGAAGTGAAAGACCGCATTGCGGCCGGGCTTCGATGGAATCAGCTTGAGTTCCAGGATAGGACCGGCGACGGCAGAATCGATCCGCGCACGTTGAGCGTCGAGATCAATCGCATGCTGCCATCCGAACGGATTGTCTCCGTCGACTCTGGCAATTTCCTTGGCTACCCAAGCATGTATCTTGATGTTCCCGACGAGTACGGGTTCTGCTTCACGCAGGCGTTTCAGTCCGTTGGGTTGGGACTGGCGACTGGCGTGGGGGCGGCTCTCGCACGGCCAGAACGGCTTCCGGTTGTTTGCTGCGGTGACGGCGGGTTTCTTATGGGGATCTCGGAGATGGAGACCGCCGTACGGCTCCAACTCCCGATGCTCATCATCATCTACGACGATGCGATGTACGGTGCCGAGGTTCACCACTTCGCGAACGAGCAAGTGCCCCTTGACACCGTCACGTTCCCCGACACCGACCTCGCTGCGATCGCCCGGGGTTACGGGTGCCACGCGGCCACCGTGCGGACTGTAGAAGACCTTTCCGTAGTTGAGCGGTGGCTCGCCGAGGGACCGGAGCGGCCTCTGGTGATCGACGCGAAGGTCACGTCACACGAGGCGGCGTGGTGGCTTCATGAGGCATTCGGGCACTGACGCCATGAGCCTCGGCCTCACCTCACGCCCAGAAAGAAGGATAGCTATGACTGCAGGGACAGACTGGGTTCGGAACTTCGTCGATGGCCGTTTCGTCGATCCGAACCCCGACAAGGCATTTGACCGGATCGATCCTGCTACGGGTCAGGTCCTCTCTCGGGTCGCCGAGGCTGACCAGGAGTTGGTCGACTGCGCTGTCGTGGCAGCGCGCACCGCGCTGGCAAGAGGCTGGCCCGACACGCCTGTCCGTCAACGTACCGAGCTTCTTCGGAGGATTGCCGACGGGATCGAGGCGCGCTTCGAGGACTTTGTCTCTGCGGAATCGGCAGACACTGGCAAACCTGTCGTGTCTACCCGGACGCTCGACGTCGCTCGAGCGATTGCCAATTTCCGGGCCTTCGCCGACATCGTCGCGGCCGCGGGACAGGAGTCTTTTCTTACCGATCTACCCGATGGCACCCGCGCCCTGAACTACGCGGTCCGCAAGCCGCTCGGAGTGGTCGCAGTAATCGTCCCTTGGAACCTGCCGCTTCTCCTTCTCACCTGGAAGGTGGCTCCCGCGTTGGCATGTGGCAACGCAGTTGTCGTCAAGCCTAGTGAGGAGACGCCTGCCACCGCGACGCTCCTCGCCGAGGTGATCAGAGACGCCGGTGCGCCGAATGGCACCTACAACGTGGTCCACGGGTTCGGCAGCGACTCGGCAGGTCACTTCCTGACTGCTCATCCACTGATCGATGGTGTCACGTTTACCGGCTCGTCGTCGACCGGGGCCCGTGTGATGGCGACAGTTGCGCCCCGCGTGCGACCGGTGTCGTTCGAGCTGGGAGGAAAGAACGCTGCCGTTGTGTTCGACGACATCGACGTCGAAGAGACAGTTGCAGGTCTGGCTCGTTCAGTGTTCACCAACACAGGTCAGGTATGTTTGTGTACCGAGCGAATCTATGTGCAGCGCAACGCCTTCGACGCCGTTGCGGCCGGTCTCGCCGAGCATGCCGCCTCGCTGCGGTTGGGCGATCCGCGGCGACCGGAGACCACAACGGGCCCGCTGATCTCGCAATCGCATCGGGACAAGGTACTCGGGTATTTCCGACTCGCAGAAGAGGGAGGTGCGAAGCTACTGACGGGTGGAGGGATACCCCGGCTCGGCGAGGAGCTTGACGGCGGCGCGTGGATCGAGCCGACACTGTGGACGGGTTTGGCCAACACTCACCGTGTTATGCGGGAGGAGATCTTCGGTCCTGTCGCAGCACTGGTCCCATTCGATACAGAGGACGAAGCAGTGGAACTGGCCAACGACACCGACTACGGCCTCGCCGCTGCGGTATGGACCAACGACTTACGGCGGGGGCACCGAGTGGCCCAGAAGATGCGCGTCGGCATTTCGTGGGTCAACACATGGTTCGCCCGTGAGCTGCGTTCACCGTTCGGGGGTGCTGGCCTTTCGGGGATCGGACGAGAAGGCGGCGAATCTTCTCTGCACTTCTACACCGAACCGACCAACGTCTGCGTCCAGCTGTGATGCAACAAGGAGAGGACACCGAATGACCACCACGACCACAGACGTAGGCCGAATCGCGCGTCGTCTCGACGACGCCCAGGTTCTGCGCGCCGACATCAGCAGCCTCGCCGTTGACGTCGACATCGATGTCGACACCGCGTATGCAATCCAAGATGCTCTGGTTGCGCGACGTTGTAGGCGCGGCGAGCGCTTGACGGGTGTGAAACTCGGGTTCACTTCGTTGGCGAAAATGGAGCAGATGGGCGTATCAGAAGTGATCGTTGGGCGCCTCACTGACGCGATGGCGATCGCCGACGGCGCACATCTGGATCTCGAACGCTTCATTCATCCAAAGGTTGAGCCCGAGGTCGCATACCGCATCCGCTCGGACATCGATCCGGATGGGCCGGAGTGTGACGCTGACTCATGCATAGACGCCGTGGCGCCGGCTATGGAGATCATCGACTCGCGCTACCGCGATTTCCGATTCACCTATACCGACGTCATCGCTGACAACACTTCTGCTGCAGCCTATGCGGTGGGAGCGTGGCGAGCACCACGCGAACTCGCTGATCGCGCTGTACGACTCACGGCAGGCGACGCGGTGGTAGACGGATCAACCACCGCTATTCTCGACGATCCGATGAACGCCGTCCGTAGGCTGCTCGGCCTTGCGCGGCATCGTCATATAACTTTGCGTGCCGGGGATGTGGTTCTCGCAGGCGCTGCGACCGCTGCTGTTCCACTTGTTGCCGGTCGAGTCCGATGCGTCGTCGAAGGTTTGGGCAGTGTCGAGATCGGAGTCAACCAGTGACGCAGAGCGCCCGTGTTATCGACGGACTTGCGGTGCCCCGCGGCAGATTTCCTCATGTGAAGGTCGCTGGTGACTACATCTATGTTTCGGGCACGAGTTCGAGAAGACGGGACAACACCTTCGTCGGCGTACGCGTCGACGAGATGGGGACGACGTTCCTAGACATCCGTGCCCAGACCCGCGCCGTGATCACGACCATAGAGGCCATCCTCCGTGAGGTCGGGGCTGAACTCACAGACCTGGTGCAGGTGACCACCTATCTCGTCTCCATGAATGACTTCGCCGGTTACAACGAGGTCTACGCAGAGTTGCTCGACGAGGCGGGGCCCACCCGAACGACCGTCGCCGTACATCAGCTGCCCCACCCGCATCTCCTGATTGAAATGCAGGCGGTGGCACATCTACCCACCCTGCCGCGCCCGGCATGAGGAAGGACAACATGAGTACCATTCCACCGGTTATCGACTTCGGATCGTGGATCGACAAGAATCGGCACCTGCTGGCGCCACCGGTCAACAATCAGACAATATCACTCGGAGATGACTTCATCGTGCAGGTCGTTGGTGGCCCCAACCAGCGCACCGACTTTCACCTCGACCCCTATGAGGAATGGTTCTACCAGGTCCAGGGCGATATGCACGTAAACCTCATGACAGCAGACGGCCCCCGCACCGTCCGTATCCGAGCGGGAGAGGCGTGGCTGCTGCCCGCCAACATCCCACACTCGCCGCAGCGGCCGGACCCCGAGTCGATCGGCGTCGTCATCGAGCGGGTCCGCCGTGAGGGGACGCTCGAGAAGTTCCAGTGGTACTGCGCGGAATGCACGGCCTTGATCCACGAAGTCGAATTGCAGGTGCGTGACATTGTCTCCGACCTACCGCCGGTTTTCACGCAGTTCTACGACGACGAATCCGCCCGCACCTGCGAAAGCTGCGGCGCCCTGCATCCGGGAAAGGGCTGAGATATGGAGGATATAGGCGGCGAAGACGGGATTATCGACGTTCACACACATTACGTGCCTCGTGGCTGGCCTGACCTACGCGACGAAGCAGGGCCTGATGCGCTCTGGCTCGACATCGTCAGTGAATCGGACGCGATCATCAAGATGGGGACACGGGAGTTCCGTCACATCAAATCCACGGCATGGGACGCGGAAACTCGAGTGCGTGACATGAACGCGGATGGTGTTGCCCGCCAGGTGGTCTCACCGACTCCGGCCTTCTTCGGGTACGACCTAGCGCCTGATTCCGCGGCAAAAGTTGCGCGCATCTTCAACGATCTCGCGCTCTCGATCGTCGAACCCTGCCCAGATCGGCTGATCCCCTTCTGCCAGGTGCCATTACACGACACCGATCTCGCGTGTCGCGAACTCGAGCGGTGCATCGCAAACGGTCACCGCGGGGTCGAGATCGGTAACCATGTCGGGGACCACGATCTCGACAGCGCGGGTGTTGTCACGTTTCTCCAGCACTGTGCCGCGCTGGATGTACCAGTCTTCGTCCACCCTTGGGACATGCAGTCCACGTCCCGACTCAACCGCTGGATGGGGCAGTGGCTGGTCGGTATGCCGTCTGAGACGCACCTGTCGATCCTTGCCCTGATTCTGGGCGGTGGCTTCGATGTCATCGATCCACGTCTCCGGATCGCATTCGCCCACGGCGGTGGGTCATTCGCCTTCTGGCTCGGACGAGTCGAAAACGCGTGGCAACAACGAAATGATGTCGTTGGTACCTCCGCGTACCCGCCTTCGCATTACATCGGACGTTTCTACGTCGATTCGGTTGTCTTCGACGACCGAGCACTAAGGGTACTCGTCGACACTGTTGGAGCTGATCGTGTGTTGGTCGGCAGCGACTATCCCTATCCGTTGGGAGAACGCCCGGTTGGAGATGTGGTCCGTCGCTCAGCCTTTCTCGACGAGCGCCAACGACGTCAAATCGCAAGCGAAAACGCACTTGTGTTCCTGGGTGGGAGTACGCCGACCTCTGGATTGGGGAGGAGCGCATGACCACGGCTCGGCACACCGCGATGACGACAATGGCGTTCGAGCGTCTGCGCTCGGCGTATGAGAATGCTGTTCCCACAGGACCGGTGCGGGATCTCGTGGCCGACAGGTCTACGGCTGGCGCCTATGCGATCCAACAGAAGATCATTGCCGAGCGCATTGCACGCGGGGCCCGGATGGTAGGACACAAAGTGGGCCTCACCTCGCTCGCGGTGCAGCGGCAGCTCGGGGTCGACCAACCCGATTTCGGCGTGTTGCTGGACGACATGCGGCGTGAACCCGATACTCCCATTGACCTAAGCGGCCTGATCGCGCCACGGATCGAAGCCGAGATCGCCTTCGTGATGAGAGAAGGCCTCGAGGACGGGGTGATTGACCACTCGCGTGTTCGTGGGGCGGTCGATCATGCCGTAGCGGCGCTCGAGATCGTCGACAGTCGAATAGAGAACTGGGACATAACGTTTTTCGACACAGTAGCCGACAATGCGTCGAGCGGGCTCTTTGTTCTCGGTACGCAACCTCGCGGTCTGGCCGATTTCGAGCCGATGGCGACGCAGATGATGATGGAGGTCGATGGTCGGCCTGCGTCGACGGGGACGGGGGCGGATTGTCTCGGAGACCCCCTCGAGGCTCTGCGATGGCTCGCGACCACACTCCGTGATCATGGCCAACCTCTGCGTAGCGGTGACGTCGTGCTGTCGGGAGCATTGGGACCGATGGTCGCGGTGACGGAGGGAACAACCATCACCGCAAGTATCACTGGATTAGGTTCGGTCACAGCACAATTCGATTCTAATGATGCGCGACAGAGAGGGTCTGTCTCATGACGACGAAAGTTGCAGTGATCGGTTCAGGCAACATTGGCACCGATCTGGTCATAAAGATCAAGCGCCTCGCCCGTAATCTCGAGATCGCCGTACTGGTGGGCATCGATCCCGCATCCGAAGGCCTCGCACGTGCGCGAAGGCTCGGGGTCGATACCGTCGACAACGGGGTCAGGGGCCTTGTCGAACACCCTGCATTTGACGACATCTCGATCATCTTCGACGCAACGTCCGCTGATGCGCATAGGGTCAATGTTGAGGTACTCAAGCCTTACGGCAAGCGGCTCATCGATCTCACTCCCGCTGCGCTGGGGCCGTTCGTCGTGCCGCCGGTCAATCTCGACGAGCATCTCGACGCGCAGATCGTGAACATGGTGACCTGTGGTGGGCAGGCGACGATTCCGATTGTCGCAGCGATAGGCGCGGTCACCACAGTGCATTACGCCGAGATAGTCGCCTCAATCGCATCCAAGTCGGCAGGTCCGGGGACCCGCGCCAACATAGATGAGTTCACCGAGACCACAGCGCGTGCGATCGAGGTCGTCGGCGGCGCCGCACACGGAAAAGCGATTATCGTGCTGAATCCCGCTGACCCGCCGCTGATTATGCGCGATACCGTGCTGGCACTCGTCACTAGCCCTGATCAGGAAGCCATTCGAGCATCTGTTCGTGGGATGGCCGTGAGGGTGGCTGAGTACGTGCCCGGTTATCGACTCAAGCAGCAGGTGCAGTTTGCTCGTCTAGACCCGTCAGACAGCATTGCCACTCTCACCAGCGGGCAACCAGTCGGCGCTGATCTGTGGAAAGTAACGGTCTTTCTTGAGGTCGAAGGCGCTGCTCACTATCTTCCCGCATATGCGGGAAACCTCGACATTAGGGG
>NZ_BANR01000040.1 GCF_000332975.1 Gordonia aichiensis NBRC 108223
GAGCCGAGAATCTCGTCGAATCACCAGATTGCCGACACCGGATACGCCAGGAGCGCTGGGACTCGGCTCGCGAACTGCTCGATATAGGAATCGAAATCATCTGCGTGGGCGCCAAGGCGCCGCATCAATCAGGCGTGCGTCTGATTGATATAGGGCCTACCAATCCTCGCAGGGCCGGTCCGAATTCCCCTTCAACACCCACGAACTGCTCAACCTGACATAATCGCTATTATCGGCTAAACATATGGCTAGTTTCTGGCCAGTCTAGCGGCTAGGCTGAATGCATGACGACAGTGCCTTTCGGCGAAGCCAAGGATGGCACGTTTGTCCGCCATCAGTGCCCGGTCGCTGGCTGGGTTCAGAGGAGTTGATGGAAGATGTCGAGGGCGACGCTCCATTCGGCGGTCCCGGGGTTCTTGCGGTCCGGCTCGACCGTGACGAAGGTATGCGCCAGCGCCACGCTCAGGCCTCCGGCGATCAGCGGCAGTCGTTGCTCGGTCTCCTCGGAGAGAGCCACGTCCAAGGATGGCCGGGCCGCCAGTTGGTCGAGCAGAGGTTGTAGTTCGATCTCCTCGTCCAGCTTCTCGAACCGGTGGATGCTCTCCTGCAGCCCCTTGGTGATCGGCAGGTCCCACGGTTCGATCACGTCCCGCAGGTTTGCCTTTGCCGAGGCCTTGCCGATCAGGATCAGGTCGTAGATCTTGTCGTCGATGAAATCCGTATAGCGCTTGAGGTCGTTCCGGTCGACCTGTAGTCCGGCCGCTGCCCGGAAGAACCGCTGGAATTTGACGGTGCCCATCACTGGCATGTCGTCAGCTCCTTTCGAAGTATTCATGGATTTGGCGTACCGCCATCGCTCCTTCACCGACTGCGGATGCGACCCGTTTCACCGAGCCGCTGCGGACGTCGCCCGCCGCGAACAGGCCGGACCGGCTGGTTTCGAGCGTCCTGGACAGCCCGGCGCTGATCGGCCGGTTGCCGTCTCCTCGGGCGTGGACCGCGTCCATGCCGGTGAGGACGAAGCCGTGGTCGTCGAGTGCGATCGTGTCGGCCAGCCACCCGGTGTGCGGCGTCGCCCCGATGAAGACGAACAGGGCGTGCACCCGGATCGTGTCCTGGTCGCCCGTGCGATTGTCCTCGACCACAATCTCTTCGAGGTGCTTGTCGCCGTGGACCTGACGAATCTCGGTGTTCCGGTGCACGGTCACCCGCGGATGCCGTTCGATCTGGTCGACCAGGTATCGGGACATGCTCTTTCCGAGGTCGTGGCCGCGGATGAGGAGGTGAACGTGGGAGACATGGTCTGCGAGGAAGACGGTGGCCTGGCCGGCGGAGTTTCCGCCGCCGACGATGGCTACAGGGTCGGTGCCGCACAGCCGCGCTTCCTGATGGGTTGCGGCGTAATACACGCTTCTCCCCTCCAGTGCCTCGATTCCCGGAACCTCCAACTTGCGATATCGCGCGCCGGTGGCGAGCACGACCGCCCGGGCGCGGATCTCGCCGCCGTCCGCCAGCCGGAGCACATGGTGCCCGCCCTCGGATCCCAAACCGGTCACCTCCGCCGACACGAGAAGGCGGGTACCGAATTTCCCGGCCTGGATTAGGGCGCGCTCGGCCAATTCGGCGCCGGAGATCCCCGCCGGGAAGCCCAGGTAGTTCTCGATCCGGGAGGAGGTGCTAGCCTGCCCACCTGCAGCGATCGACTCCAGTGTCACCGTGTTCAACCCGTCGGATGAGCCGTACACGGACGCGGCCAGACCCGCCGGTCCGGCACCTACGACGACGAGGTCGCACACGTCCTGGGCTGCGTCCGGGACCGAGTCTGGGACCGGGAGCCCGACGATGCGGGCGAGTTCGGCGTTCGTCGGATTGCGCAGCACTTTCTCGCCGTGCCAGATCACGACGGGAGTGTCCTCGGGGGCGACACCCAGGCTTTGCAGCAGCTGCTCCGCCCGTTCGTCTTGCTCCAGATCGATCCACCTGTGGGGCAGCCGGTTTCGTATGGCGAATTCGCGAAGCCGCAACGTGTCCGGGGAATAGCAGGAGCCGATGATCCGGAACCCCGCGCCGAGCCCGATCAGCAGGTGCCGGCGGATCAGGTAGGCGCGCAGGATCAGATCGCTGAGCACGAGGTCGTGGGCGACGAGCTCGCGCACCCGCTCGGCCGGGACGACGAGGACCTCGCCGTTCTCGATCGCTTCGGCGGTGAAGAACGCCACCTGGCCTTCCAGCAGTCCGAGCTCGCCCAGGAATCGGCCCGGACCGTGCACGCGCAGTATCCGGCGTTCGCCGTCCTCGGCGCCCTCGTCGATGACCGCGACCTTGCCGGTGAGGATGACGAAGAAGTCGTTGCTGGGCGCGCCCGCTCGGATCAGCACCTCGCCGGCGTGAACCGATCGACGCGTGCCACCGACCTCGAGCGTCGTGATCTGGTCGTCCGTCAGCCGCGGGAATGCTCCGACTGTATCCGGGGTCTCGTCGTCGACGAGCTGACCGTCGCCGAGGCGTGGGGCGTCCTCAGACGAAGTTCTGGTCGACATAACACCAGCGCCAATCTTCACCGGGTTCCATCGACTGGACGATCGGATGGCCGATGGTGTGAGCGTGTGCGCTCGCGTGCTTGCCCGGCGAGGAGTCGCAGCAACCGACGTGTCCGCACGTCAGGCACAGCCTCAGATGTACCCACGGGGTGCCGAGGCGAAGACATTCCTCGCAACCCTGTGGAGTGCGGGGCACCACGGCCCGGATCGCGGTCACGTGCGGGTCGGCATGGACCGAGGTCATGGCTTCGCCTTCTTGCCTGCATTTTCCGAGAGCGCCTGATCGAGCCACGTGCGCAGCTGGGGTACCGGAGCTGCGCCCGCCTGACGAGCGAGTACCTCACCTCGGTCCATCACCAGCAGAGTCGGTACGGCGCGGACGGTGAACCGTTCGGCCGTCTGGGGCGCAGCGTCCACGTCGACCTTGACCAGCTTGATCTGACCTGCGCGTTCTGTGGCGAGCTGCTCGAGCGCGGGGCTGACCATGCGGCACGGAGCGCACCACGTCGCCCAGAGGTCAACGAGTACAGGCACCGAGGATTTCTCGGCGACCTCCGCGAAGTCGCCGTCCCCTGCCGAGGCGATCCAGGGCAGCGGCTCGTGGCAGTTCCCGCAGCGGGGTCTCCCGTCCCCGGCCGCCGGCACCTTGTTGACCTTGCCGCAGTGTGGGCACTTCACCTTGTCGGATCCCATGACGACACCTCTTCTCAGGCCGCGATGGCGGGTTCCGTATATGCGACGGCGAGCTCGCCGCCGTCCACCGTGACACTGATGGTGCCGCCCGGTTCGATTTCGCCGCGCAACAGCGCACGACCTATCCTGGTTTCGACCTCATGGGCGATATACCGCCGCAGCGGCCGCGCACCGTAGACCGGGTCGAAACCGTGTTCGGCGATGAGCCGGCGTGCTTCCGGCGTGATATCCAGGTGTATCTGGCGCTCCGACAACCTGTTCCGAAGATCGGCGAGCTGCAGCTCGACGATGTGCTCGATCTGGGGCAGCGTGAGCGGGGTGAACAACACGATGTCGTCGACCCGGTTGAGGAACTCGGGACGGAAGTGCCCGCGCAGTTCCGCCAGCACCCGCTCCCGGGCGTCCGGCTTGATCTCGCCGTCGGCTGTGACTCCCTCGAGGAGATGCTGGGATCCGATGTTGGAGGTCATGATGATCACCGTGTTCCGGAAATCGACTTGCCTGCCTTGAGAATCGGTGATCCGGCCGTCATCGAGCACCTGCAGCAGGGTATTGAAGACGTCGGCGTGGGCCTTCTCGATCTCGTCGAAGAGCACCACGGAGTACGGCTTGCGGCGCACCGCCTCGGTGAGCTGGCCACCCTCGTCGTACCCGATGTACCCGGGGGGTGCACCGATGAGCCTACTCACCGTGTGCCGCTCCTGGTACTCGCTCATGTCCAGGCGCACCATGTTGTCTTCGCTGTCGAAGAGGGCACTGGCCAGCGTCTTTGCGAGCTCGGTCTTCCCCACACCTGTCGGGCCCAGGAAGATGAACGAACCGATCGGCCGGCGCGGATCACGGATACCGGACCTCGCCCGGATGACCGCGTCTGCGACCAGTTGCACAGCCTCGTCCTGACCGATGACTCTCTCGTGCAGGATTTCGTCGAGTTTCAACAGCTTTTCCCGCTCTCCTTCCTGTAGCCGGGCGACCGGGATGCCCGTCCATGCGGCCACGATTTCTGCGATCTCGTCTTCGGTGACCACCTCACGCAGCAACGGATTGCGGCCTTGCCTGGTGGCCAATTGCTCCTCCGCCGCCTCGAGCCTGCGTTCGAGTTCGGTGATCTCGCCGTAGCGCAGCTCGGCGGCCCGATTGAGGTCGTAATTGCGTTCGGCCTCCTCGGCCTCGTGGCGCAATCGTTCCAGCTCCCCCCGTAGCTCCTGCACCCGACGGATCGCTTGGCGCTCCGCCTCCCACTGCGCGTGCCGGGCGTCGGCCTCGGCCCGCAGATCGGCCAGCTCCTTACGCAACTCTTCGAGACGCGCCTTGCTGGCCGCGTCCGTTTCCTTGGACAGCGCGGCCTCCTCGATCTCCAGCCGGGTCACCTTCCGGGTGAGCTCGTCGAGTTCGGCGGGCATCGAATCGATTTCGGTGCGTAGCCGCGCACACGCCTCGTCTACCAGATCGATCGCCTTGTCCGGAAGGAAACGGTCGGTGATGTACCGGTGCGAGAGGGTCACGGCGGCCACCAGTGCGCCGTCCTGAATCTTCACGCCGTGAAACACCTCGAGGCGTTCTCGAAGTCCGCGCAGAATCGAGATCGCATCCTCGATGCCGGGCTCGTCGACGAGAACGGTCTGGAAGCGTCGCTCCAGTGCCGCATCGGATTCGATGTGCTTGCGATACTCGTCGAGGGTGGTGGCACCGATCATGTGCAGTTCGCCGCGGGCGAGCATCGGCTTGAGCATGTTGCCGGCGTCGAGAGACCCCTCGCCGCCGACCGATCCCGCGCCGACCACTGTGTGTAACTCGTCGACGAACAACAGGATGCGCCCCTCGGCCGCCTTCACCTCGGACAGCACCGCCTGCAGTCGCTCCTCGAACTCGCCGCGGTACTTCGCGCCGGCCACCAGGGAACCCATGTCGAGCGAGAAGATCGTCTTGTCGCGTAGGCCCTCGGGCACGTCGCCGCGGACGATCCGCTGGGCGAGGCCCTCGACGATCGCGGTCTTGCCGACGCCGGGGTCGCCGATCAGCACCGGATTGTTCTTCGTCTTCCGGCTCAGGATCTGCGTTACCCTGCGGATCTCGGCATCGCGGCCGATGACCGGATCGAGTTTGCCTGCCCGCCCCTCGGAGACGAGGTCGCGTCCGTACTTCTCGAGCGCCTCGTACGCACCCTCCGGGGTGGCCGAGGTGACGCGCTGATTGCCGCGCACTGTGGTCAAGGCGGTGAGGAAGGCCTCTCGTGTGACCCCATGACTGGTGAGAACCCGTCCGGCCGCACTGGTCGACCCCTCCTCGGAGAGAGCCATCACGAGATGCTCCACCGACACGTAGGAATCCTTGAGTCGCTTCGCCTCCCGTTCCGCGGCGTCGAGCAGCTTGGCCAGGCGTTGGGTGATCATCACCTGACCGGGCGTCGCGCCGGGGCCGCTGACCTTCGGCCTGCGCGAGAGTTCACGTTCCAGATCGGATCGCAGGGCGTCGACGTTCGCGCCGGCCTGCTCGAGCAGTCGGGGTACCAGCCCGTCCTGCTGATCGACCAACGCGAGCAGCAGGTGCTCTCCGTCGACCTCTGTGTGGCCCATTCTGGTCGCCAGGTTCTGGGCTTCCTGCAGGGCTTCTCGTGACTTTTCAGTCAGGCTGCCGGTGTCCATGGGGGTGTCTTCCTTCCGTGGGACGCTGCTTCGAGTTTCTCGATTCGATCCAGCAGATCGAGCACGAGCCCGATTGCCGAGTAGTTCAGGCCTAGACCCGTCCGTAACCGTTGGATGCGGGCAGCGTGGGCCACTGCTGACGGTTCGAACAATATTTCGCCGCCGGGGTCGCGGTGGGCGTCGAGCAGGCCGAGAGCCACAAGCTTTCGTGCCAGGTCGGGGTGCAGCCCGGTACGTTCGGCGAAGACATCCAGCGACATTCCGGTACGGCGAACCAATATGTACTGGGTGACCGGGGTCGGGGTGCTCATGGCTGTTTCCTCGGATCGAAGTTCGATTCGGTGGCCAACTGTTCGAACAGCTCGCGTTCGCGTGCTGTCGGTTTCGGCGGCACCATCACCTTGATTTCGGCGTAGAGGTTGCCGTTGGCGCCCCGCGGATTGGGCATTCCTTCTCCGCGCAGGCGCAGCTTCCTACCTGTCGACGAGCCCGGTACGACTTTGACTTTCGCCTCGCCACCCGGGGTGGGAACGGCGACCGTCGCGCCGAGGGCTGCTTCCCAGGGGGAGACGGGCAGGTCGACGTAGATGTCCCGGCCCTGGACGCGGAACCGGGGATGCGGTTTGATCCGGACCACGAGGTACAGATCCCCGGGCGGCGCGTCGCCGTTGCCCCGGCCTCCTTGCCCGGCCAGCCGGATTCGCTGGCCGTCCAGGACACCGGCCGGAATGTTGACGTCGTATCGCCGGCCGTCCAGTCTGAGAGTGCGTTTGCCGCCCCGGTACGCCTCTTCCAGGGGCAGTTCCAGTTCCGCTTCCTGATCGGCGCCGGGAATCGGCCCGTACCCGCCACCGCCGCCGAACATCTGTCCGAAGAGGTCCTCGAAGTCGACGCCGCCCTCGCCACCGACACCGTGACCGAAGTGCACCCTTCTGCCCCCGCCCCCACCGCCGTACCCCCCACCGCCGTACCCGCCGCCGCCGAACCCGCCGCCGTACCCACCGGCGCTTGCCCGGACCCGTTCGTCGTAGTCCTCGGGCACACGCCGGAAGTCGTCACCGAATCGGTCGTAGCGTTTCCGGGTGTCCGGGTCGGATAACACATGGTAGGCCTCATTGATCTCTTTGAACTTGTCTTCCGCAGTGGGGTCTTTGTTGATGTCGGGGTGATATTTGCGGGCAAGTCGGCGGTAGGCCTGCTGGATTTCGTCGGTGTCGGCGCTGCGCGGGACCCCGAGCGCTTCGTAGTAGTCACGCGCCATGGCGCTCACTCCTCAGGTCGGCTGACGACCACGGTGGCGGGACGCAACTGCTGTCCGTTTTCTCCGTAACCTGGCCGCAAGACCTCGATCACGGTTCCGGAGGGAAGGTCGGGTTGGGTCACCACACTGACCACTTCGTGGAGCTCCGGGGAGAACGGCACACCGACCTCGTCGTGGCGCTCGAAGCCGAGCCGTGACAGTATCTGCACCGCCTGGTCCCGGATTGCCTTCACACCGTCGACGACAGTCTGCGGGTCACTACCCGCATGTGCCAGCGCAAGCTCCAGGTTGTCCAGCACCGGCAGCCACGCCGCCGATACCCTCGCTGTCTCCGCGGCGCGTTCACGGTCGAGATCTTTGGCATACCGCTTGCGCAGGTTGTCCAGATCTGCGAGGGCCCTGCGCCAGCGGTCCTCGAGTTGAGCGAACTCAGCCCCCGTGTCGGTGCGATCAGGCGCCGTCTCGGTCTGATCCCCGTCGGTACCGTCGGTAGCCGGCTCGGTCGTCGAATGATCAGCAGATCTGTCCATCAGGTGCCTCAGCTTCGATCGAATTCGGCGTCGATCACGTCGTCGTCATCCGACGACGCAGCGTCTCCACCGCCAGCCTGGTGTCCGTCGCCGCCGCCGGCCTGGACCGGGGCGAGCCCATAGAGCAGCTGCTGCAGCTCCGAGGTCAGTGGCTGTACCTCCGCGGGTGAAGCACCGTCCTTCACAGCTTTCCTGGCGTCGGCGACCAGCATCTCGGCGCGCGCCTTGTCGTGCGGTGGCGCACTCTCACCGAGTTCGGCCAGTCGCCGTTCCACCTGATAGGCAACCGAATCGAGCTCGTTACGCGCGTCGACAGCCTTGCGCAGCGCCTCGTCCTCACCCCGGTTCCGTTCGGCCTCCGCGAGCATCCGCTCGACCTCACCCTGATCCAGGTTGCCCTGCTCACTGATCGTGATGCTCTGCTCCTTGCCGGTGTCCTTATCCCGAGCGGTGACGTTGAGGATGCCGTTGGCATCGATATCGAACGTGACTTCGACCTGCGCCTCGCCGCGTGGCGCAGGTCGGATGTCTTCGAGCCGGAACCGGCCCAGCACCCGGTTGTCGGCGGCGCGTTCGCGTTCGCCCTGCAGGACCACGACGTCCACGGCGGACTGATTGTCCTCCGCGGTGGAGAACACTTCACTGCGCCGGGCCGGGATCGTCGTGTTGCGCTCGATGATCTTGGTCATCACCCCGCCCTGCGTCTCGACGCCGAGGGACAGCGGGGTGACATCGAGCAACAGCACATCGGAAACCTCACCCTTGAGCACGCCCGCCTGGACGGCGGCACCGAGCGCGACGACCTCATCCGGGTTGACGCCCATGTGGGGATCCTTACCGCCGGTGAGCCGGCGAACCAGCGCCTGCACCGCCGGAATCCGTGTCGAACCACCGACCAGGATCACCTCGTCGATATCGTTGGCGGTGACCTTGGCGTCACTCATCGCCTGCTTCACCGGACCGAGGCAGCGTTCCACCAGATCCGCCGTCAGATCCTCGAACTTCGATCGCATGATCGTGGTGGTGAGGTGCTTGGGACCGTTCGCGTCAGCAGTGACGAAGGGCAAGTTGACCTGCGCCTGCGTCACCGAGGACAACTCGACCTTGGCCTTCTCCGCGGCCTCGAAGAGGCGCTGCAATGCCTGCGCATCCTTGCGCAGATCGATGTTCTCGGCACGCTGGAATTCGTCGGCGAGGTAGTCCACCAGGCGCCGGTCGAAGTCGTCGCCGCCGAGGTGGGAGTCGCCGGCCGTGGACCGAACCTCGACTACGCCCTCACCGACGTCGAGCAGACTCACATCGAACGTGCCGCCGCCCAGGTCGAACACCAATACGGTTTCATGGACCTGCTTGTCCATGCCGTACGCCAATGCCGCCGCGGTCGGCTCGTTGATGATTCGCAGAACTTCGAGGCCAGCGATGCGGCCGGCATCCTTGGTGGCGTTGCGCTGCGCGTCATTGAAATAGGCCGGAACGGTGATGACCGCTTCCTTCACCTTCTCGCCAAGGAACCTGCTCGCGTCGTCGACGAGCTTGCGCAGCACCAGTGCACTGATCTCCTCCGGCGCGTACTTTTTGCCCCGCACGTCGAATCGCGCCTCACCGTTGTCACCCGGCACGACGTCGAAGCTGACCGCTTTGGCCTCCTCAGAGATCTCATCGTAGTGACGCCCGATGAAGCGTTTCGCCGAGTAGATCGTGCCCTTCGGGTTCAAGATCGCCTGTCGTCGGGCCAGCTGACCCACCAGGCGCTCGCCACTCTCAGTGAAGGCGACCACCGACGGCGTCGTCCGCGCACCCTCGACATTGGAGATCACCACCGGTTCGCCGCCTTGCCAGCTTGCGATGACCGAGTTGGTGGTGCCCAAGTCGATGCCTACCGCAGTTGCCATGATTCATTCCTTTCGATCGGTCCGGCCGGTGAGAAGGCGGACGGCTTCGTCCGCGACCTCGACGTCGGCGAGGACTTCGTAGTGACGTGGTTGTGTAGGGACATGGTCGTAAGGACTGGGAACGAGGTGAAGTCGCGCTGGCTGCCCTGTCCTGTGATGCGTGCATGAGCAGGCCGAACGGAGCGCCGACAACGGCACCGAAGATCGGCGCGTAGAAGCTGAGATCGAGGCGTGTACACGGCGGCCGGCCTCGGTGGAGTAATCCAAAAATCCAGCCTAATGGTGTAGCTGTCCACGCGCCCGCGGCGGCGCGGGCGCGGCCCAACGGTAGTTCAGTGTGCCGATGACCTATTCGACCGGCTCGATGTCCTGGCGCGCGATGGCTAGTTTGCCTACTGCGAAATGCTGGCCGGAGAGGTCGTCGACGTCGTTTTCAGTTTCGGCGAAGTTGGCGAACGTTACTATATTTGAGG
>NZ_BANR01000039.1 GCF_000332975.1 Gordonia aichiensis NBRC 108223
TAGCGAGATAGCGCCACGGGGGTTCGCGCCGGGACAATGCGGACAGCGAAACAGCCGCCGTGTGGCCTCACTCAACTGTGACCACAGTCGATCCGAACTCCTCCAGCGGCTCGAGCGCCGTCCTGGGCTTCACGTGGCTTCCACTGACGTCTGCGGTCGCCATGAAGACGATATGGTCGCCATTCTCGGTAAGTGTCGCGACAGCGTAGGAATCGACATACGGAGTCGCAAGGTCGCCGTCAATCCCAAGCAGGTCCGAGTACTGACCGAAATTGACTGGCCACCCACCCGGCGTGACACAGAAACCAGTGACTTCTGCGCCGTCCAAGTGTCCGAACCGGTTGGGGCTCTCATAGCTACCGGGCCTGCACGCCGCGCCTACTGACCCGGTGTACTGCTCAGGCGTCAGACTCGGCACCGCTGGGTCGGAGGCAAGACTTCGTCGGTCATTCCCACCGCAGGAACTAGTGACTACGAGAATCGCCGCGACCACAAGCAGCAGGGCGGCGAACACCACGGCGCCCACAACCGCGATCGACCTGTTCCGGTCCCGGTTGGATGGCACCGGGGCGAGCGGATACTGGGAAGGCGCCGGTACCTGAACAGACGATCCGAGGGCTGGCGGACGCCCTTTTCGCGATGGAGGCTCGTGCGCGAACGAACGTGCGACGCCGTGATGCGGTTCTCGGGGGTCAGACCCTTGTCCAGGCTCTCTACGCGGCGGCAAACTATCTGGCATTAGGCCACTCTCGTCTCTTCTTAATGCCAGCGATGTCGGGTTGGCTAATGTCGCGTTCAACTATCCGGGCTGCGGCCGCTGCCCCACATCCAGGCGAGGATGCCGAACACCCTGATCGCGCTGATATCGCTGCCGATATCTGCCTTGTCCCGCAGCTCGACCAGACGGTTGTACAGTCGGCGGTCGTCGATCCTCGGCGGGGTCCTCGGGAGGCCGTGGACCCGCCAGAGACGTCCCGGCTGCGATCGGCCTGGCAGCCCAGCAGCCCCCGCACACTCGACGCGATTGCCGATGCCCTCGAACAAGCCGGACAGGTCACGGCACGCTGACAGTTCAGCGGGGAGAAGAAGGGACGTGATGTGATGAGTGAGCAAGCCCGGAACGTGGTTGCGCGAGCGGGCGATTGACCTGACGGGACGCTTGAAGGAGCGCGGCATGACCCTGAGCGTGGACGCGGCCGAGACGCTGCTGGTCGAACGCCACCGCATCGCCGTCGAGCAGCTCGGGGTCACCGGACGCACGGGCCCGAGTTTGCACACGTGAGGACTGGTGGATGGGTTCAGCGGTGCAGTGGGCAGTAGAACGTGAGTCCGTTGCCCTTGCTGTCATAGGCGACCACCCGACGTTCATGTGCGTCGTCATATGGACCGGCGATGATTCCACCCCCGCTGTCCTCGATAGCCCGGACCGCAGCATCGATATCTGCGGTCTTGATGCCTACGACCACCTGCCCATGAATGGGGTGATCGACCGCTGTCGCCAATGCCAAGGTCACGCCGCCGCCGTCGAGAGCGGCGAAATGGCTGCCGTCGCGAAACTTGAGGCCGAAACCGAGTGTCTCGCTGTAGAATCCGATCGATTGGTCGAGATCGTCGGTTGACAAGACGATCATCTTCACTTCGTAATCACTCACTACGGTTCTCCAATTTAACGACGAAAGCGTGGGTGGCTGCAGGGCGCGGCTAGTGAGAGCACCCTTCGGCATAGGTTATGAATCACCGTTCCGATGATGTTGGTGATTTGATCGGTTGCTCGACGCCGGTGCCGACTGCCACCAGGCTGGGGTTCGGCGTGGTAGTCGATGCGCGTACGGGGTCGTCCGATCGACGGGTGCGGTGCTGGTGCCTGCGTCGCGTGGGTGCATCTTTATCACCGGGGTCAGGCCATTGTGTCTGTCGTCCTGACCCCGGTGATAAGGATTGGGGAGGAGGACTGTCAGACGCGGGTCTGGCCGATGGCTTCGTAGCGAGCGCTGTGCCGTGAGCGTACCCAGAAGGCGTACACCAGGCCTAGTGCGGCGACGGGCAGGAGGATCCAGGCGAGATTGTTGATCCACCAGGTGGTTACTCCGGTGAGCGCGTCATAGTTTTCGATTCCGGCGAAGGTGCACAGGCCTAAAAGGATTGCTGCGGTGATGGGCGCGCCGACCGTGGCAAGTCCGACTGTTCCCCGACGGATGAAGAAGAAGGCGATCGACAGTGAGGCGACGGTGAGCATGCCAACGAGTCCAATCGTGCCCAGTCCGACGAGCGAGGTCGCCATCTCCAGCAGCGGATCGAGCTTGGCGACCGAATAGATCACCGAAAGGATGACGAAGATGGCGGCGATCGTCACGAGTCCGATCGTGGGGGTGCCGGCTTTGGAGTGAGTCTTGGCGAAGGCCCGCGGCATCATGTCGTCGCGGGCAAGCGCGTAGAGGTATCGGGCTCCGGCATTTTGGAATGCCAGGATTCCGGCGAAGAGGCTGCAGCAGTTGAGCACCATAATCACATCGGTCCATGTGGTTCCGACGTACTGGTCGGAGAGTCCGAAGACGAATGCGCCGGGGTTGTTGCTGATGGTGGGTACGAGCTTGTCGGGGCCGGTGGCGGCGACCATGGCCCATGAGGTGAAGGTGTAGAACAGGCCGATCAGCGCGACGACGATGAATGTTGCTCGGGGGACGGTGCGTTGCGGGTTACGCGCTTCTTCGGCGTAGATGGCAGTTCCCTCGAAACCCAGGAACATGGAGAACGCGTAGATCGCGGCCACCCCGACGGCTCCGCTGAAGATGTGCGAGGGGCTGAACACTTGCCAGGTGAACGCGGGGAACCCGTTGTGCGCCACGATCGAGATGTCTAGGACCACAAGGGCGGCTAGTTCGCAGGCGAGTACCGCGAACAGCACGCGTGCTGTCATGGTGACGCCGATGACCGCCAGTGCCGTGGCGACGACGACACCCACGATTGCCACGAGAGCCCAGGGCACGGTGAGGTGGAAGAAGTGTTGCAGTAGATCGGTCGCGAAGTAGCTGAACCCGGCCACGACTGAGGCACCGAGCGAGATGTAGACGAGCGAGAGCACATAGGCCGACGCGAGTCCGGCTGGGCGCCCAAGGCCGGCGGTCACGTAGGCGTAGAACGCACCCGCGTTTTTGATGAACGGCAAGATTCTGACGAATCCCACGGAGAACAGGGCCAGGATGAGGGTGACGAGCACGATGGTGCCGGGCATACCCACTCCGTTGCCCAGCAGCATGCCCAACGGGATCAGGCTCACTGCCGAGGCGATTGGCGCCGCGGCGGCGACGACCATCGCCACAATGTGGGTAGTGCCGGCGCTTTCGGTCTTCAATGCGCCAGTCACCGGCGGGTCCGCCGATGTGTTAGTCGGGGTGAGACTCTCAGTCATGTCTTCTCCTGGAGACCCGGACGGGCCGTGCTGGTTGCCCCTCAGGGCGTTTCGGAGCAGCCACGGAACTTCACTCCACGGTGAGTGCGGCGGCTGGCAGTGGGCTCCGATCTTGCGAGTCATGACAGTGTCTTCGGCGACTCTGCCATCAACTATGCGGGATCGGTGCGGAAATCATGAGCGCTCATCGGGGTTCGATCGAACGTTGGGTTCGCTCATCGGACCACCGATCAGAAATGGGTCGGCGCAAATGGTGCAACAGGCCTGACAGACGCGCCAAAATGCGTTCGGTGCGTTCGTTCGAGTCATAGATCGAGTGCTGCAGAATCAGGCCGTCGATGATGGCGACGATCAACGCCGCCTGCGTCTGGTCGTCATCGACGATGCCCGATTGGTGCAGTGCCGTGGAGATCGCATCGATCCGGCGGTCATACAGATCGATCACACCGTCGATCGGCATTGCGCCGCGCACCGCGCGCAGCACGTAGTCATAGTGCAGCAGCTCCTCACCAGCCCGGTCGGAGACCGTGCTGAGCAGGCGTGCGTCAAAGTCGTCCAGAGGCAGTGGCGAGCCTTCAGAAGCGATACCTACCCGCGCCGCGCGTTCGAGTGCACGGCTGACCATCTCGGCGCCGCTGCCGAAATGGAACCGCACCAAGCTATGCGATAGACCAGCCTCCCGCGCCACGGCACGATAGGTGACTTTGTCCAGGCCTCGTTCTGAGGCGATGCGGATCACTGCGTCGAGCAGACGGTCCCGTGAACCTTCTTCTTCGCGGAGCCGCAGTGTGCTCTCGGGCTCAGCCGGTGATGTCGTATCCGGCAACTGCCTCTCCCCGCCTGGGACGTGGTGCGCTGTGATGTGCGGACTCGCAAGCCCGTTGTGACCATCAAACCCCAGCGACCCGTGCGGCTCCCATGCCCGGGTCCAACCAGCGGACCGACACGAACCACGAGCCCAGCGGACGCGCAACACTGTCAGGCGCACATGACCCACACGTGCCGCGCGATCGACTCATGGACGTGGGTCAGAGCCAGGCCGCTAGACGCTAACTGGACACCAAAGGAGCACAATGAGCGCACAAAACGCAGCCGACACTGTCCTACGGGGCGGCTCCGTCTTGGATCTGTCGGACTGGAAACCCGGAGACCGCGCCTCTGCTGAGTGGCTGGCCTCGCGCCCGCGGGCGATCGCGATCCGCACGGGAGAAATCGTGGCGCTCGGCGCGGACGCCGAGGCAATGATTGGCGAGAGAACCACCGTCGTCGAGCTCGACGGGGCAACGGTCATCCCGGGAATCAATGATGGGCATCTGCATTTCACCGCATACTCGGTCACCACACACACCTATGTGAAGATGGGCACCGATATCTTCACCGACGTCGCTCAGCTGCCACAGTTTTTGACCAAGGACACGATCGATCCGAGTGGGTGGATACGCGGTCACGGGTGGGACGGATTGGTTCTCGGCCGCAACCTGACTGCCGCCGACATCGATGCAGCGCTGGAACTTAACGGGATCGCCGGTACTCCCGTTGTGCTGTTCGACTGGAGTGGACACTCACTCACCGCAAACTCGGTGGCCTTGGAACTGGCCGGCATCACCACGGACACCCCGGACCCTGTTGGTGGGGTCATCGTGCGTGATGCCCAGGGCAACCCGGAAGGCTTCCTCACCGACGCGGCGATCGCCCCGATGATAGGCACCGTGCCGCCGGTTCCCCACGAGCAGCTGTTCGACGCCTATCGGGCCGGACAGGCAGATTTGCACGCTCTGGGGATCACCGCCCTGACCGAACCTGGACTGGGCCCCGGTCATGTCTCATTGCTCGACGGCTCGGGGTCCACCGATGCGCTCGATGCGCTGGGCACCTTCGCCGAGAATCACGAACTGACGATGCGCGTTTCGGTTCTCGTGTTGCCGGTGGGTACCGGTGGCTGTAACGCGGCCGATGTGCGCAAACATCTCGACGTCGGCCTGGCGCACGCCTACGACGACCGCGCCATCGATCCGCGACGACTCAAGATCGTTGGCGTGAAGGTGTTTGCCGACGGCACCCCACAAAATGGGACGACTTGGCACAAAGAGCCTGTCCACGAACACAACACGGTCGGGCATCGTTGTGGTCATCTGGTCATCGCCGGCGACAGCGACGGCGACAAGGTCGCTGAGTTGAAGGACATCATCCGCGCGGTTGACGATGCCGGGCTGCAGATTGGGGTGCATTCGATCGGTGACCAGACTGTGGAGACGGTGATCGATCTCATTGCCGAGATCGCACCACACAGCCCGGCGCGGCACTACCTCATACACACCACCGAACTCTATCCGAGTGGTATGAAAACGTTGGTGGACAACGGGATCGGTGCATGCTTCAACCCGGTGATCATCAGTACGTTCGCGACGACGCTGCCCGAGGAACGGGTACGCCGCACTGAGCCGATCGGGTCCACACTTCGTGCGGGTGTGCGCCCCGGCATCACCTCGGATGCCCCGGTCGTGCCACCGGACTGGCGCCCCGCGGTCGCCTACGCGGTGTCGCGCTCGCATTGCTGGGATGGCCCCGTTCCCGACGATGACACCGAGGGAATTACCACCCTCGACGCCTTGGCACTGCTGACCCGCGAAGCCGCCTACCGTGAACACAGCGAAGACTGGCGAGGCACCCTCGCCGTTGGCCAGCGCGCCGATCTCGCGGTCCTGGACGGAACCTGGCCCGACGACCCCGACGTCCACACGTTGATCGGACGGCCCATCAGCATGACCATGGTCGACGGCGCGGTCGTCCACCGGCGCGCGCCCTAACGTTCTACATGCAGCACCGCGAAGTAGGCGTCAGCGGCGGCCTACCCCGTTTCAGGTCGTTAGATATCTCTAGGACTGGAACCGCTGCCGTCCACGTCGCCGACAGGCGTCAAGGGCGTCGGCGGTCGCCTGTGATGGAGCGGTTATCTATAGGTCTTCCACGACGAGTCGAGTAGCCCTGGGCACGACTGGATTTCGGCGCCGTTTTCCTCCTTGCCGGTCACAACCAGAGGAAAGCTTGGTGAGAACGTGTCCACGGTTCGTGTGGAAATCTCACTGCCGGGCCCACTCAACCTCCGCAGGCCTTTGCGGGCCAGGCGCGCACGAGGTGGATGTGCTTATCAGGCTGCGGCGATCTTTGTATTGCTGATCGGCACGTCGATGCGGTCTCTGGCAACGACGATCCCATCCTTTATGACGTAACACTCGACAACGTGCTCGCCCTTGAAGTCCGAGTGCTCGACCCGTTTGTTCTTCCTGGTCGATTTCACTATCTGGCCGCGGATCATGTCGCGCCGTTCGGCCTCGGGCCCGCGATTGAGGACTTTCCACCTCACGTCGAAGGGCTCTCTGACTGAGCAGTCAGTCACCCAGAACCTGAGGCTCTTGTCCGCCCTCAGCAACGCGCCTGCCCGCAGCATCTGCCGCAACCTGGTCGGCCTCCATCCGTCCTGTGTTACCTCGCAGTCAATCGTTACCGACTCCGAGATGTCGACAGGGAACAAGTTCTCGATGAACTCTTCAGTGTCCCGATGCGCCTTCGCTTCCTTGGCGGCGGTCGTCGTCAGAGGCACCGCGGTTCCAAAAACCTCCCGCCACTTTTCGTTGGCTGCTGCCTTGCCTTCCTGCCCAATCGCCTCGAGGCAGCGGTTGTACGCCTTCTTGGCCTTCGGTTGGAATTTGGCTTTGACGTTCACTCGCTGGCGACTTCCCAGAGCGAGGTAGTAGGCCTGCTCGGGCTCGTCCTTGAGGAACGCGAAGAAGTCTCGTGCCATGGTGTCGAAGGTCCCGGTGCCGGCCGAGTCATACTCCTCGGTCTGCGCGAAGAAGTTGTAGACGAGGGTGTCGATGAGCAGGCCGCCCATGTTGACGCCGTTGGCGTTCTTCCACGCGCGGGCCATGCGTGCCAGATGTCGCATGTTGGTCGAGGTGCGGTTGTTGCAGTCCTTCGTCGCGGCAATTTCCTGGCGCGGCTTGGTGACTTTCCAGGTCTCGGATTTAGTGTCTGGGTAGTCGAAGCTCCCGTCGTCGTTTGCGAAGGCGGGCTGCACCTCAAATTTGAATGCGTTGCTGGTGAATTTCACGCGAACCACGCACTGGTCGACGCGGACCTCTGTGTTTGGGTACCGGGCCTTGAGGTCGTCGCGGACCCTTTCGAGCATGCGCCGCGGACCAGTTTCGCTGTTGTAGTCGGGGCGAAGCGCTGGCGGGAGGATGTAGACCATGTCGAGGTCGGATATTCCCTTGATGGCGGTGTGCCGCCCGAATGAGCCCACCATCAGCTTGTAGTCGGTACATGCGTCCTTAGACCTGAAATCCTTGTTGAGTGCTTTGGTGATCTCGTCGCGGCGCGCTGCGATCGCTATCGCAGTGTCGCCTACCTTGAGGTTTGCGAGCAGGGTGTCGAAGATTTCGGATGTCTTCACGATTGGCCTTCGTTGTTGTTGAGCCGGAGTCTTTCTGGGAGGAGCAGGTCGATCTCTCGCGCAGTGAACGTCATCTCCTCGTTGTCCTTGAGTCCCTCTTGCGCCCGCTTGAACGCACCGCTGCCAGTCCGCGGTGCGGACGCGTAGATGTCTCCTGTGGCCTTCTGAAGCTCGTCGCGGCGAGTTCGTGCGTCAGCGTCGGAGATCGCACCTGACATGAGGTCGGCAACGAGCGAGATGTATGACTCTCTGATGTCCCAGAGTTGAGCGGCAACGTCACGGTGAGCGTTGGCCTCCTCTTCGTACTTGAAGGTCTTCGCTCCGAGGCTTGTCCAGCTGACAAGGAGTGCGATGGATGACGTGGTAAGGCTGGTCACCGCTTCGCTGCCGAGCAGTCCGACCACCGAAGCCAAGAACGTGCCGGAGCTGATAGCGGTGAGGGCGATGAGTAGCCCTTGTTGCCACCGGTGTTTGGTGAAGCAGATGTCGGCCTGCTTTTGGCGAGTTTTGTCGCTGTAGACGATACGTCCGTACGCTTCACGCACCTGGGCCAGTAGGTAAGGATCGCAGTCTGGCGTGCGTCGGTTGATGTCTGTCAATCTGCTCCCATCGTCGTCAAGCGTCTCCTGCGCTGCATCCGATGTCGGGTGCATACCTGCGCTGCTAATCATGGCGGTCGCCACCGACAGTTCGGTCCGATGGGGTGTGCATGACGCGGCCTTCAATCAGTCGACTGCGAAGTGTTTGATTTTCCGTGGTGAGTTGTGCGAGTTGTTCTGCCAGTTGGTGGTTTCGGGCATTCGCGGCGGCAAGTTTGGTGCGGAGGGATTCGAGTGTTGCGGGTGACGCTGGCCGTGGCCCCGCAGTCGGGGCGGACATTGTCCTACGGCGGACAATCTCCGCACGCAATTCGGTGTGTTGGTATAAGAAGCTCGTCGAGACTCCTGCTGTCCGGGCAACAGCGACGAAGGTGATGGGCTGGCCGGTGTTGTGCAGCTTGGTGATTGCCCTCTGTGCTCGGGCTTGTGATTCATCGGTTCTCGCAGTGGCCGCGGCACACAGTCGTGCGGTTCTTTCGTCGCGATCTGTAGTCACGTCGTTTCCTGGTTCTGGTTGATCTCGTCGATGAGCTTGGTGACTTTGTCGAGCATGGTCGCGTTGATTGCTGTGGCCTCTGTGTCGCCGTGTTCTTCGGCGTCTGCGACAAGGCGTCGCAGTTCGTCGCGGTGGGCGATATGGGCACCAAGGAATACCCGGCCGCCAGGGTCGTGGAATGAGCAGTCCAGGCAGGGGTTCGGGCGGAACTCGCAGCGCTGAGATGAAGGCAGGGTGCAGAATCCGTTGGGCAAGGCTGCGGTGAACTTGGCACGAAGACGTTCGACGCGGGCGTCAGCGTCGGGAGCTTCGATGTCCCAGAATTCGCGGGCTTTTCGGGCGAGGGTGTCGTCGGTGATGCGAGCGTATGCGGACGTCATGGTGTCGCTCTGGTGACCGAGAAAGTCTCGAACCTCTTGCTGCGTCCATCCGTTGTTGAGCAGAGTCATTCCAACGGTGTGGCGGAAGCGATGCACATCGCCACCGGAGATCGTCTCGCCGGTGATGGTTGATGTGGTGATGCCGAGTTGGGTGAAGAGGGCCGAAAGCTTATGGCGGAGACCACTTGTCGACCAGGGCTGGGTTCGCCCGGAGGCGGCGCTGGAACGTCCGCCTGGGAAAAGGTGTTCGGCGTCGGGACTATAGGTGTCGCGGACTCGGGTTTGTTGCTCCCGGATAATCGCGGCAAGCGTGTCAGGGATGGGGATTCGACGCCATGCTCGGGTTTTCGGCATCCAGTACTCGACCCAGTAGCCGGCCTGGGAGTGGTGAAGACAGTCGATGGGGAGGGCGACAAGCTCAGAGATCCGGCATCCAGCCCACCGTGTGGTGGCGATCATTGCCCGCAGGGTCGGGTCGGTATCGGGGTTGTTCACGATCAGTTCGTCGACCCGTTCGATGACGTCGGGTGGGAATGGCCGGGGTTGACGCGTCTTACGGTGAACATTTTCACCGCGCCTCAAATAGACGGCCGACCCGAGGTCGGCGGCAATTCCGCTGTCGTGCAGGGTTTCCAGCAGGTACGCCCCCGTGTTGGCCAGTCGGGGGTCGGCGTTGGTGTCTGACTGGCGCGTCCACGCGAGGTAGTCGAGGAACACCGGCCGCGTTACGTCGGGTGGCTCCGGCACTTGGTCGTTGAGGGTGAGGTAGCAGGCGAGCTGTCTGGCGGCGCGGGCCCAGTGGGTGAGGGTGCCCCATGACAGCGTTGCGGTGGTGAGTTGGCGGCGGGCAAGGTCCTTGACGGCTACCCGGAGCCACGGCACCGAGATAGTGCTCCAGTCGATCGCTGTGTGCGTTGCTCCGGACTGCTCCGCATCGAGGAGGAATTCGAATCCGTCGACCCAGTGCCAGTGATCCTCGGCCCACAGATTCGGGTTGGTCGCGCCGTTGAGTAGGCGGAAGAATCGGCGGATGTAGGGAGCGCAGAGAGTCTCGAAGGAACTGGTGTAGGGCCATTCTTGGCGGCAGAACATCAGCCAGTCGTCAGCATTGCGTTCTGTGAGTGACGCGGTGATCCTGGACTCGGCGGTGGTGATGAGAAGGATGAGAAACCGTCGCAGACTTGCGTTGCAGGTCCAGTCTCCTCGCTGGACCTTCGTGGCGACGACGAAGCGCATCTCGTCGGCCGCGGTGGTGGGGAGCCGTCGAAAATCGACAACCTGCGTCGACGATCGACCGCGGGGTCGCCGGGTGGGTTTGGCGTCAGTCGCGGCCCATTCGGTGAAGTCCGATGGCTGACCTGCACGAAACCACTGGAAATAGTGCGCGTAGCACAGGCCAGAGCGATCTCCGGTTATCGCTGGTCCACCGAGCCAGTAACGCTCTCCATCACAGGGATTGACGGCGCAGGTTTCAATTCCTTGGATTTTTCGCCTGCGGTCTCCCGCTGGTTCGACGACCTGCCACGTCGGTGCGCACCATGGTCCATCGGGTATAGCGAGCGTTCTGCCCACCGATTGTGTTGTGGACGTATCCCGTTTGCGTCCGTTCATCGTCATCGGACGTCATCGTGGGAGGTGGCCGGCCACAGGAGATGTTCAGTCTGTTTCATCTTGTCGGCGAGGTCGTCGCTGGCGATGTGGATGTATACGTCGGCGCTCGCTGCGTGGGACTGACCTAGCCGGGCGGCGATCTCTGGTGCCGTCCACCCGGCCCTCGCGAGGGCGGTAGCGTGGGTGTGTCTGAGCATGTGGGGGTGGAGGTAGTCCAGACCCGCTGCAGCACCAACGGTTTCGATCAGCTGGTATGCGTTGGAATAGGTCATTGGGCCACCGATGGGTGCGCGCGTGAGGTTGACGAACACGTAGTCACTGTCCACGTCGGCGACCTCTCCGAGGAGGTACGCGGCGTAGAGATCGAAGAATCGTCGTGGCCCGTCGACGCTGAACTGCGCGCGCTGTTTCGACAACGCCCCATTCTCGTTGTCCTCTCGCCGGTGTATTCGCACTTGTCGTCGCATCAGATCGAGGTCGCTGTGCCGTAATCCGAGGGCCTGCCCTATTCGGAGTCCAAGGTCGTAGAGAGCCGAGAGCAGCAATCGGTCGCGATCTGTTGAGGCGGCTGCCAGGAGTTTGCCGAAGTCCGACTCGAAATCGATCGTCTTGACTGTCTCTGCTGGCTTGCGGCTGGGCTGCGTCAGCCGTGACACTCCGCTGGGGTTTCGTTGCTCAATGTGTGCGAGGAAGCCGTGAGATCGGCGCGGGAGTCTAGATGGGTTGCGAGTCAGGACAAGCTGTCTCGGGCCCCGACCTTCGACGCGGTGAAACTCGTAGAACTCGCGTACAGCGGCGCTGACGGCCTTGACCGTTCCCTGGGCTCGCCGGTTCCTCTGTGTCTGCAACGGCGGCAAGCCTGCTGTGAGGGCGCCGACGAAGTCGCAGACCGCATCGAATGTGACAGTGTCCCAGTCGATTCCACGTGCTGTCAGCCATCGGTAGTACAGGCTCAGGTGGCGGGCGTAGGAACGCACAGTGTTCTGGGACCGGCCGATCGCCCGCATCCAGTGCAGGAACTGCTCGACCTCAGCAACTAGTAGGCCAACGTCGTCGACAACAGTCCAAGAGGCGGCGCCGTTCACGGTCACAGGCGCCGCCCTCACTGCGCATCCTGGGCATCACCGTCATCGCGTGGTTTGACCGCGATTCCGGTCCGCAGGTCGTCGGCCTGCTGCTGAGCAGGTAGGGGATATGTGGCGGCGCCCTGCTGGCCGGCACCGGTGCCCGGCAGCCACTTCATCCGACGTTTGCGCCAGGTTTGGTACTGAGCCTGCGCTTTGTCCATCGGGACCTCGATGGGCGGCCAGTCTACGCCTGGTGCGCTGATCCAGATGTGGGTGATGTGCGTCTGCATCGGGTCGTAGTCCCACGTGAGCTCACAGTGAGTGGGGTCTCCGACGAGGTCGAGCGTCTCGGAATCCTGCTTGCAGAAGGCTGCGCGCCGGACATTGGTGGGTTGCGTCTCATTGTGGTGGATCGCCAGGTACGCCTTCCCGTTTGCCACCCCGGGCCATACGTAGGGGTCAACCGCGATATGGCGCGGCGGGTGCTTCTTCGGGGTGCCGATCCATGCGGCTGTGCCGGCCGCCGCCATGCCGGCAATGGAGGTACCGCGGATCAGCGCATCCAGCTGGGTTCTGAAGTGTGCGGAATGCCCCTCACACTGCGTGTTCCATTGGTCCACCGCGGCGAGCAGCAGGGCGCCGACGCCGATCGATACCTGACGCAGCACACGCCGCGTCTCCTTCCGAGACATCAACTCTTTCGAGGTTGAATTCTTATCCACCGCACCCGCCTTTCAACTTGAAATCTTGCCCAGAATCTTGCAGACCGTGGTAAGGTTTGGAACGTGCGACACGCCGTGACCAGCGACAATCCAGTCAGTCGAAAGTGCGTGGCTCTTCGTGGCGATATTCGTCACAGCAGCCCCACCCGTTGCAGGGCAAATGCTGTGCCGGAACGTGAAGTCGCAGATCACCCGGTGTTTCTGCGGGGCTTGAGAGCAACACGCGGTTACGGTCTGTGGAACAAGGATGGGGACCGGATGTGGAGGCGATCGTGACGGCACCAGACCCGCATGCACAGGCAAATAGTGTGATGGTGCAGCTCAACAGGCTGTCGTGCGGATGGTCGATGAAGCGGCTGGCAGATGAAGCGGGTGTGTCCTCCTCGCACGTGAGCCGGGTCGAGGCCGGGATACTCCCACTCGCGGGCCAGGCTCTCGATGACTATGCGCACGCCCTGCATTGCCCTGCGGAAGCTCTGTGCGTGCCGTTCTCCCGAACTCCTGCGGAAGGGACGCATTTCAGGGCAAACGCGAGCGCAGCAGAGTGGAAACGTGATCGCGTGTGGGCCCGAGCCAACCTCGTCGCCATGCGTATTGGTCGGCTCGCCGAGCGCGCCGACCTCGACCCCGCACTCTCACTTCCACAGCTCGACCCGACCGACTATGCCGCCGAGGGCGGCGAGATCACTGTCGCGCAGGTGCTGCGGCGACTATGGAGAATCTCCGGACCAATCGCTTCCATCAGCAAGCTCATCGAAGCGGCTGGCGTCTTCATCGTGAAGGAGGACTTCGAGGACCCCGACGTCGATGCGGTGACACTTCGCGCAGGAACGCATCACCCACACGTCATCTACCTGAATGCCGCGCGGCCGGCAGACCGGATGCGCATGACCCTTGCCCACGAACTTGGTCACCTTGTGATGGATGCCATCACGCTGGTGAGTCCCACCGAAACCGAGCGCAGAGCAACGTCGTTCGCATCAGAGTTTCTCGCGCCGATCGACGACATTGGGTTCGATCTCGACCGCGTCTCGATTCGCACCGTGCATGAACTCGACGAACTACGGCTGCGGTGGGGAGTCAGCGAAGCATCACTGGTCGTGCGGGCACATCAGCGCAACGTCCTCTCCGACTACCAATACCGGTCGATGTTCCGGCTACTCAACGAAACTGGCCGCATGTACGGTCCGCGCCTCGGAGTCGCCACCGAGGAACCCACCCTCACACGGCACCTTCTCGAACAACTCTCCGCCGGCGGATACAGCGACGCTGAGCTCGACGACATCACGCTCCTGTCAGCACCTCAACGCGCGGATCTGTTCGACATTCCCAGCAATGGAGCTGCACACCGACACCTGAGCATGGTGTAGCCGGAAACGGTGGCAACCACTGGTTGGAGCCCGAATCGGGTTCGCGAGGACCAGTGGAAGCCACTACCCCACTCCACCAAACAGTCACTGGCTCACGAACAAGATGACGCCGCAGGTAGTCGCCAACACCGTGTTGTCAGCGACGGATCGGGAGCACTTGGACGGGTAGTCCTACAGGCAAGGAACCGGCGGCTCTACGCCGAATTACGTTGGCAGACAGATAGAATGCAGCGCAGCAGATACCTGGGAGAAGTGAACGAGGCAACACGCAAAAAGAACCTTGCGATGGGATGGCGGCTCGCCGCCAACCGCGGCTTTACGTCCGCCAGTGTGCCCGATCCGCCTAGTGTCAACGATCAGTAGGAACGCGCCGAGGGGCCGCTCGACCAAGCGCATCATTGAGGCTCGCTACCGCTGTCCGCAAGTCATCGACGACGGCTTGCAAGTCCAGGTTCTGTTGCAACAGCTCGTCATATTCGGCGCGACCGACGCAGTTCCCCTCAACGTGCATGTGGAGGTCGCCAGCAAGTTCTTCCCGAGCATCGTGCACCGACGCTGCAGATACTCGAGTTCGTCCAGGTCGCACAGAAGTAGAAAGCTCGCCGTCCGCGAGTCGCCGGGAGATCGTGGAGACGCTGACATTGAGCAATCTCGCAGCGTCTTGCAGCGAGTACCCATCATCGTCATTTGACGGCCAACTGATATCGTGCACGCTTCACCTCCTGTCACCTCCTCTTGCTAGTCTGTCATTACAACGTCAAATGACATCCGTGTAGTTTGCGGTTTGCGCTCTTGCGCAGCGCACGGCAGAGTGTCGATTAGAACGTACGTTCGATGGTGAGGTGGGCAATGACGGTCGTAGTCGACAACACGAACGTGGTAAGGGCCGGAGTTCCGTCGTCGCTGGACAGCGGCTGCCCAGCATGCGGCTTCAGTCTCTGGCTGCCGATCGCTGAACTCTCCGTGTCTCGGGTTGGCCTCTACGACGATGCGAGATTTCCAGGTCGCGTGATCGTCTCGGCCATTGAGCATTTCGACCACCTTGACGATGTGGAGCCCAGCTACCTGGCTCAATTCATGGTGGATGTTCAGCGTGTCAGTTCAGCACTTCGGTCGCTCGGTGACGTGGAGCGAACCAACATGGCCATCCTGGGCAACCGCGACGCACACGTGCATGCACACGTCTTCCCTCGCAGGCTCGACGATGCCAATGCTGGCCGAGCACCTTGGGATCAAGCGCCACCCCACACGAAACTCAGTCCCGAGACCCGTAATCGGATTTGCTCAGAAATCCGGTACGCGCTGCTTGGCTAGAACAGCATGTAGCTCTTCGTCGCCTCAATGACGTTGGGAGACGTGAAGATCGCCGCCAACGCATCATCCAACTCGTCGGCCGACGCCTTGAGTGCCATGTAGTCAGCGTCCTGCTCGCGATCATCCCAATCGATTCCATCGAACCTCTGGCGCTGCTCCTTTGATCCTGTAGCCGCCAGAAAATCATTCAGCACCCGACACACCACCCTCGTGTTCTCGACAGCGTCAGCGTCATCGAGTCGGGTAGTAGTCGCGATCAGCCGGCACAGCGGCGGATCGTCGAACAGTGCAGCCAGCTCGTTGATGTAGGTATCGCGATCATTTGAGCTCGGCGAGACCGTGATTAGTGGAAGTACCGAACTGGCAAGCAGAATTTTCCTAGTGATTCTGAGCTTCAAGTACCGCAGAATCATCTTTTGCTGATCATGACTGCCGTCCCGCTTTGCCTGAAAATCGACCGTGATTGTCCGCCAGTACCGCAGCACGTCGTTGATCAGGAAGCGAGGAGGGCCCATCGAACTCCTGCTCGTGGTGTAGCGATCAATTATCGCCCGCACGATCTGCGATCTGATGTCACCGCCGGTGAGGCTGACCGACTCCAAGAGGATTTCCATCCGCCGCGTGTGCGAGATGTTGGTGTCGTCTTGAAGCCCCACACGTTCGATCAAATCGAACATCCCCACGGCCTGCCCAAAGATTCCGGACGCACCAGGCTTCCCGTCAAGCTCGGCCACTAACCGGTGAATCTGATGACCAGCATCGCGCAATGCCGCAAAACGCAGACTGCTAGAGACAATCAGGTAGTCGACGTCGCTAGCGTCTGAGTGTTCTTGCCGCGCCAAGGAGCCACACGCGAGTACATCGACGGTGTCAGGACTGATTCCCTCCACGCCCTCGATAATCTGCTGCACCTTACCTGCGAGCATCTCTCGAGTGCTGATCGACCGAGTGCAAAGATCCCGAAGTGTCCGCAACTCGTCGGCGGCGGGCACGATCTCAGCAACTGCGTCGCGAACATCCACCGGACGGCCACCTCTCACGTACGTCTGCCGCGAGGCCACCGACACCCGCTGCGCGAACATCAAGAGTGGAGACTAGGGGATTCGAACCCCTGACCCTCGCCTTGCAAAGGCGATGCTCTACCAACTGAGCTAAGTCCCCTTGTTCAATTATTCAAGCCCACCGTCGCGGACATGTCCACGACAGCGAACCCGCAGGTTCTCAGCCTCTCACCTGGCGGAGCTCCAGATAAGATTCGGAGTGCGCGATCCTCTGCATTCTTTCGCTCGTGACCAGTTGATGTCGCGGGCGGGTTCCCCATGGATTCTCTGGAGGAAGCGCTGTTTCCCCTAGCTCCTGGAGGATTGACGTCGACGACACCTTCCTTGCATGCAGCGAGGGGCCCATCCGGCGCGGATGGGCCCCTCGGAGTGGGGTGATTCAGTGCTGATGCCGGGCGCGTCGCGCGAGGTTCTCGATGAAGGCGGCGACCTCGTCGGGG
>NZ_BANR01000038.1 GCF_000332975.1 Gordonia aichiensis NBRC 108223
CCCCGAATTTCCTGAGTCGATGGTGGCAACACGCCTACCGCCGTGCAGACATGCTGACTGCCATCACCTCGCTGAGCCGCTACATCGGTACCTCGCGGGTGGCGTCCGAGAAGCGTCTCTCGGTGTTCCACTTCATTGACCCCGCCATCTATCCCGATGACTCCATGACGGTGATCGCTCTCGACGACGACTACTCACTCGGTGTGATCTCGTCCGGACTACACCGGGCCTGGCTTGATGAACGATATTCACGACTCGAAGCCCGACCTCGCTACACCTCGACTACTGTCTGGGATTCCTTCCCGTGGCCCGCCCACCCCAACGAGATCGACGTCGCACGGGTGGCCACCGTCATGGGACGGATCATCGGATACCGCGCCGACCGACTCGCCGAGGGAATTACACTCGGCGACCAATACGACTCACTTCGTCGCCCAGGGCGCTCGGTCCTGCGCACGCTGCACGAGGAACTCGACGCCGCCGTCGTCCGTGCCTACGGATTCAACCCCGACGAGGACCTCCTAGCCCAACTCCTTGCGCTAAACCTGGCGGCCGCCAACGACCCCGAAGTGGCCACACTCCCTGGCGGACAGGGCCGTCCAGGAACGTACACAACCAGCTACCGACTCACTCCACCCAACACCTGAGTGCCAGAGGCTACTGCGCCGCCGGTGGGTCCACTCCGAGCGCTGCCTCGCGAGGGAAACGCTGCCACAAAGTAGGCCGCAACTATTGACAAAGTATGATCAAAGTATTTTGATTGGGGGCATGTCGAGCACAGAGAACGCCATCGTCGTCTTCACCGCCAAGAGCCTCGACTCGATTCTCGCAGAGGGCGGTTCCGGAGTGTGGAAGCTCGACCCTGCACGTGCACGAAAGTGCACCTATGTGGTGTGCACCCAGAACGCTTACAACCCGGAAGCCTACGCAGACGCGACCGAACCGCACGGGAGCGCCTTTCTTCTAGGAAAGATCTCCCGAATCGCCCCAGCGGACGACCGCTGGCGGATCGAATTCGGCGAGTACGCTGCGATCAGCGAACCCGAGGTCTGGGGTGGGCACCGCAACCCTGTCCGCTATATGGACCTCGATGATCTCGGGATCGATCTCGATGGGCTGGAGTGGCTGCCGGGACCGCAAACCAAGACAGTTCTCTCGTCGGAGGCACCCGCGCCACGTGGACTCACCATCCAGGAGGCAAAGGCCGGGCTCGCGGA
This sequence comes from Gordonia aichiensis NBRC 108223, assembly GCF_000332975.1. Taxonomy (GTDB): domain Bacteria; phylum Actinomycetota; class Actinomycetes; order Mycobacteriales; family Mycobacteriaceae; genus Gordonia; species Gordonia aichiensis. Next base: position 1,218 of record NZ_BANR01000038.1, read on the forward strand.
AACCTACGGAGTAGATGTCGGAGCCATTGAGGTTGTGATTCGCGGTTAGACCAGATGGGGTCGGGTTCGTGAACCCGGCCCCTGTCTTTCAATGGCCAGGTGCAGCGACGGTTTGCGTTGCTGCGCGGCTACGTGCCGTGCGGGTGCGCGGGCCCGACCGCGAACCCAATCGTAGGCACCCGCACGGCTGGTTGAGTGAGGACTCATGCTCGCGAGGATGTTGCGGCACAGCCTGTCTCGCCTGGTCTAGGCTTCCGCCGAGAGCTGTCCTTGCCAACCCTGAGCCCTCTCGAAGGCGTAGTGGGCGGGGGATTGTCCACAAGCCTCCTTCCGTGACACGGTTTCCCGGAGCGTCCCACATCCTCAACTACTACTCTCGGAGCGCACAACATGGTGAGCGGATGGCAGCAAGCACTGACCCTGATCATCGTGCTCATCCCCGGGTTCGTCTATCAAGGTGTCAAGAGACACCGCGTGGGACCTTCCCTGGAAGACCAAGACCTCTCGATCCGACTACTCCGAGCGCTGGTGACCTCCGTCATCTTCCTGGTCGTCTATGCGATCGCGCTAGGTGACTTTCTGGCCGATCGCTTCCTGGAATCAGACCCTCAGCAGCGGTACGACGATGTGTGGGCTGTCGGCCTGATTGTCGGAGGTCTGGTGTTCTTCATCCCAGCCGTGGCCGGGCATGTATCTGCTGCCTACTTGACGCGTAAGCGGTACTTCAGCAGCGCCGACTCGATGACGTTTTGGGAAACTGTTCGCACGACGGCCGAACCCGACGATAACGAACTGTCTTGGGGCCGAGCGCTATTTAGTCGCGACACTGACTATTCGCCAATCCCAACTGCGTGGGACTTCGCAACGCAGGATATTCCTGTTGGCAGCTTTGTCCGAGTGCTCCTGCCCGACGACACCTGGCTGGGCGGGCAAGCCGACAGAGGGTCGTATTTCACGAGCTATCCAGAGCCGCGAGACCTCTACGTTGATCGTGCATGGCAGCTCGATAACGACGGGGTGTTTGTGCGCGAGCTTCCCGGACCGACAGGCATCTGGATTCCATGCAGCGATGCGAAGCTTCTGCATGTTACGCCGCCGGCTGAGGGGGAAGACACGGACGCCGACGAAGAGGGTGCGGAGCGATCCAGCTGGAGGGATTGGTGGATCATCGCTGCCAGCGTTGGCGTTGCTATCTTCGTGCACAGAACGCGGGTGTCGCGGATACTAGAGAGAAGGAGGCAACGATGACGACGGAACAGAACTCGCGACGCCGCAACGGTTGGATCGCGCCGCGCTCTGGCGGTTACCGCCCGGGCGGGGAGTTCAGCACCAAGACAGCGACAAGCCGTAAGCCACCGCCTGGCAGCGCAGGGGTCGCAACGAAGTCCTCTACCAGGAAGAACGCGTCGAAGTGAACGATCAGTCCCGCGAGCCCGAATCCTTGACCGGCGGTGGCTATCGCCCGATCGCACGAGCCTCAGGTGCATCGAGGAAGCCTGGCGAGGGAGACTTCGAACGGAAAGGCGGCCGAGTGCCGCGTCCACAAGGTCCCTCAGCCCAGCGACCTGTGAAGCCGCCGTCGGGTGGTGGAGGGGTCGCGCAGCCAAAGCGGCCAAAGAAGTAGCCAAAGCGAGTCGCCTCCGTCGGTCAGGCCGGTACCCTAGTTCGTTGTGACTCTTCCAAGGCTGTTCATTGGTTCGTCTGCTGAAGGTCGCAACGTGGCCTGCTGATGGTGCTGCGTTGTTCCCAGTGTGTGCCGTCTGGGCTGCGCCAGACGGTGTTGGCGGTGTCAATGCCCCAGAGCGTGCCATCGGGTGCGGCCGCCAGGAGGGCTAGGGCCGGCGCATCGGGGACGATTGTGAAGGTCTGGGCGTCGTCGGTGCTGTGTTGCAGCCCTGCGGGGGTGGTCGCCCAGACGCCGTGGTCGGTGATCGTGAGTGCTGCTGCGGCCAGGGACGCGCCGGTGGTCCAGCTTGTCCCGTCGTCGGTCGATACGAGCAGGCGGTTGATTCCGTCGAAGCCTACGAGTAGTTGTCCGTTGGTGGCGAGCGCGTGGAAGTCGATTTGGCCGGCCACCGATCTCGGTGTCCATGTCTGCCCGCCATCTTCGCTGGCGACGAGTCCCAGCGGGTTGGGTGCCGAGCTCCGCGGGCTGGGATGGCCGGAGGCGAAGAGCCGGTCAGAGCCGGGTACCCCGGTCAGTCCCATGAAGTCGTCGTCGGAGGCGCCGACCCGGCTGGTGGTTCCGTCAGCGGTGAGAGCGACTACGCCGGTGTGAGTTCCGGCCAGGATGGTGCCGCCGGCGCGGATGTGCAGGGCGTGGAGGTGGTCGAGTTCTGGGGTCAGTGTTGTGGCTGTCTCTGCTGAGATTGCCGGCGGTGGTAGAGATGTGGGTTGTTCCTGGGTGGCACAACCGGTCAGCACAGTCAGCGTGGCGATGACTACGACCGCAACAGTGCGGATGGACAGGCTCGAGGCAGGCAAGCGGCTAGGACTTTCGTGTGGATAGGGCCGTGTTCGGTGGTGGCGGCGCTGGATGGTGTGCTCGGTGTGGCGGCGAGACCGGGATAGAGGGTCGGTAGAGAGCCACCCTGGCCCTCTGGGGCGTCGTGGTCGTGGTCACGACTTCTGGATGGGGATGGAAGCCTGCGAAGGTTGTTGGCCGCAATGTCTTTGGAGGACGAGGGAGGCAAGGACGGTACCGAGGTGGTGACGCGCCCCGGCGAGGTCGCCGATCGCAGCGAGGTGGCGGACGAGACCGATGTGTGCGGCGAGGTGGCGGCGTCGGTTCGAGGTGACGCTGAGGTGATGGGCGCGGTGGAAGAACTGGTGGGCCGAGTATGGCGTGGGTGCCCGGTAGACGTCGCGCATGGCATGCAGATACTGACGACGGTGGTCGTCCGGGGGCGAGTGCGTCCCCCTCGGGTTCTCGGTCACAGCGCATCCCTCGAACTAGTACGCGCAGGCTGGGTCAACCCGCGTCATCTAACTACTATAAAGCCTAGTAATTGGCGGCGCGGTGGGTGCTGGAGTTGCGGCGTCACGGCCGAGCCCCTGGGGCATACTGGCTGGTGGTGCAGGTGGCGGACCGCCGGGAAGGTGTATTGAGCGTGGGTCTCAGCGAGCACGACGGCGGGCGTCGAGGATCGAGGCGAACGATGGGTGAGCATCCATGAGTGCAGCGGTGGTGTTAGTTGTTGCCGCAGGTGTGCTGGGCTGGCTGTGGCCTCGATGGATGGTCCGGGTGCAGGGCCGTATCGATGCTCGTTGGGTGTTGGTGGCCTGGCCGGCCGCGCAGGTCGTGTTTGCGTTGTTGTGGGTGGGAGCTGTTGTGACGCTGGCGGTTCCCGGTCATTTCGGCATCCATTCGTTGTCTGAGGTGGTGTCGTGTCTGCGGGTGTTGTCACACGGCGCATCCCCGCGGGTGGAAGCGATCTCTGGTGGCGTGCTGGCGGTGGTGACCGTGGCAGCGATTGTCCGAGCGGTGACGATCGCGGTGCGATCGGCGGTGCGGATGCGTGGTGCTCGTGAGGAGTATCTTCAGTCGTTGCGGTTGGTGGGCGCCCGCAGTGAGCGCTATCCCGATGTGTGGTGGCTCGCCGACGGGCGGCCGATGGCGTTTTGTCTGCCGGGCAAGGATGCCGGCATTGCCGCCACGACCGGGTTGCAGGCGGCGTTGTCCGGTGAGGAACTCGATGCCGTCGTTGCTCATGAGCGCGCACACCGGCGGCAACGTCATCACACCGTGGTGTTGGCGGCCCGCGCTCTCGGGCGTGCGTTCCCGCTGATTCCGTTGTTCAGCCGCGCGGGCCGTGAGGTCGCCGGCTTGGTCGAGCAAGCCGCCGATGCCCGCGCGGCCCAGCTGGTGGGTGCGCGGGCGGTATGCTCGGCGTTGGGAACGTTGGCCCGTTCGGGACCTGTAGCGGGCCCGGTGGGTGTGTTGTCGATCAGCGATTCGTCGTCGGTGGGGCCTCGGTTGAGCCGCTTGGACTCCGGTCACCGGTGCCGGTCGCGACGTCATCATGTGGGTGCTGCCGCGGCGGTGGCTGGTGTGGTGGCGGTGCCGACCACGCTAGCGGTGTCCGGTGTCGTCTCGGCGATGGTGATCGCGATGTGTGTGTAGCCGAGACCGACCCGGGCAGGTCCGACCGCTAGGGGTTGTTGAGAAGCTGCTGCATCCTCGCAATTTCGCTCTCCTGATCAGTGACGATCTGACGTGCCAGAGCGATCGCCTCGGGCGATTGGCCGTCTTGAATCTCGGTCTTGGCCATGGCGATGGCGCCGCGATGGTGTTCGATCATCTGCGTCAGGAACAGGCGCGACGCCTCGGCTCCTTGCGCGTCGCGTAGCTGCTGCATCTGTTCTGGCGACATCATGCCCATCATCGACGGCATCGGGGAGGAACCCGGCGCCATCGACGTACCCATGTCCATGTTGTGTCCCTGGCCCTCGAGTGGGGCTCCCCATTGCTCCAGCCACGACTGCATCTGCTCGATCTCAGGCTGCTGAGCGTCTTTGATCTGCTGGGCCAGACTGACGACCTGGGGGTTGATGTTGTCCTTCTCCAACAGGATGTCGCTCATCATGATCGCCTGGGTGTGGTGCGGGATCATCTGCTGGGCGAACGAGATGTCCGCGCTGTTGTGTTCGGCAGAGGCCGCCGCTGACGATTCGGTACTGACCGTGCTGGTACCCATCCCCGACATCGAGGAATGATCCTCAGTCGAGGTGTCCGAACACGCGGCCACCACTGTCAGAACAGCCGCCGCGGCAGCAACGACGACACCCGTTCGTGTGACTCTCATCGATCTCCTCCTCAAGAGTGGTACTTCGCCACCGCCCGGCGGCGCTTCGATAACAATTCTACTAACACCGATAGTAGTTAGTCGCCTGCCCGGCACCCACAAAACGGGCGGTGAACTGCGCAAACAAAGCCGCTAATGCCTGATTAGTTCGCTTCGTAGTGGAGCCGCGTGTGACTGGTGGGGCACAAGTGACTTGTGGTGTGATCTCGCGGGTACACGCATGGCACTCGTGCGTGGGTCTACGACGTCCGCGGGAAAGGTCCGACCGCATGCAGATGGTGTTGACATCGCTACGGGTCAAGGCGGGGCAGCAGTGGGGCCCCAAAGCGCTGGGGGTGGCAGCGGCGGTGTGCGTGGGCGTTGCGCCTGTGATTGCCACCGCACCGGCGGCGGCCTCGACCGATGGACATGTGGCCGGGGAGCTGATCGCGATCGTGCAGGACTCGGTGAAGGCCGCTTTGGGTGGTGCCGCGGCGGCGAATTTGGGGAAGCCGATCACGCAGACGGCGTCCTGCCTGGGCGCTCAGGCCCAGTCGGGCAGCGTCGGCGATGCGGGCAGTGCAGCCGCACTGCAGTGCTTCGGCACGTTTTCGCTCATTGATCCGATAGACGGGTTCCGGATCATCGACGCGTTACCGCTGGCTCGGCTGGTAGCCACCCTGATCGCCGCAATCGTGCCGCACGATCCGAACGAGCCGCATGGCCCCCAGCCGCAGGAACCCGGAACGCCGACACCGCTGCTGCCCGGTAGTGGCGGTGCGGTGGCGCCGACTGCGGGCGAGATCACGTCCACCTTCGGTGACGGACGGGGCCATCAGGGCATTGATATCGGCAATGATCTGGGCGCGCCCATTGTCGCGGTAGCTGACGGGGAGGTCATCACCTCCGGACCTGCCGAGGGGTTCGGGTTGTGGATGCGGATCCGGCACGATGACGGCACGATCACCACCTACGGCCACAACGACGAGAATCTGCTCGAGCAGGGCGCGCGAGTACGGATGGGCCAATCGATCGCCACAGTGGGCAACCGTGGGGTCTCGACCGGCCCGCATCTGCATTTCGAGGTTCTCGACCCGACGGGAGTCAACGTCGATCCGGCACAGTGGCTGGCCGATCGCGGGGTGGTTCTGGCGATGGCCGCTGATGCAGACGCCCGCGCGCCGGGGCCGGTGGTGCCGCAGTGGGTCGGCGAACCACGCCTGTGACGAACCCGGCGTGGTGGGTGGCTCAGGAACGAACGAGGCGAGCGATGGCCGCCGAGGCTTCAGCGATCTTCTCCTGCGCCTCGTCCCCGCCGGCGTGGGCGGCATCGAGCACACAGTGGGTGAGATGGTCGTCGAGCAAACCCAGCGCGACCCCCTCCAGCGCCTTGGTCAGCGCCGAAATCTGGGTTGGGTCAGGATGTCGATGCAGTACTGCTCCTCGTCGACCATCCGATAGATACCTCGGGATTGCCCCTCGATGCGCTTGAGGCGGGCCAGGTATTTGCCCTTATCGCTGATGTAACCGTGGGAAGAGTGTTCCGAGGCAGAGGATTCTTCCGGGGTGGAGGATTGTCCCGGTGCGGACGCAGCGGTCATGGACTCACCTTCTCAATGGATCTCGGTCGGTTGTGCTGCAGTCCACGCACTGTACTCGCGCCTGGCTGCAGGTCGAGTCGGCGTAACAGTTGCGCGTTGAGTGCGACCACGACCGTCGAGGCTGACATCAGAATCGCTCCGACCGACATCGGCAGGACGAACCCGATGGGCGCGAGAATTCCGGCGGCCAGCGGTACAGAGATCAGGTTGTATCCCGCTGCCCACCACAGGTTCTGCTTCATTTTTCGGTAGCTGGCGTCCGACAGCTCGATGACCGACAGCACCGAGCGGGGGTCGTCGCTGGCGAGGATGACCCCGGCCGAGGCGATCGCGACGTCGGTGCCGGCCCCGATCGCGATGCCCACATCGGCCTGGGCCAGGGCGGGGGCGTCGTTGACGCCGTCGCCCACCATCGCCACCTTGCGGCCTTCGTGCTGCAGTTCGGCCACCTTGCTGGCTTTGTCTTCCGGCCGTACACCGGCGAACACCCGATCGATACCGAGGTCGTGAGCGACGGTGTGCGCCACTGCTTCGGCGTCGCCGGTAATCATCACAACCTCGACCCCGCGGGCGTGCAGCACCTCGACGGCTTGGCGGGATTCCCCGCGCACCTCATCAGCAAGTTTGAGAGCTCCAATCAGCTCAGTGTCGCGGGTGACATGCAGGATGATTGCGCCGTCGGCGCGCCAGCGATCAGCGATGGCCAGTTCCTGATGGCCCTGTTCCTCGAGCATGCGGGGCCCGCCCACCCGCACTGTGGCGCCCTCGACGCGAGCGGTCACACCGACCGCCGGTGACGAGGTGAAGTCGGTGGCCGCCGGCACCGGCCGCGCGCGGTCTCCGGCAGCTGCGACAATCGCTCGCGCCAACGGGTGCTCACTGTCGGCTTCGGCGCTGGCGGCCAGGGCGAGCACGGTGTCCTCATCGACGCCGTCAGCGGCCGCGATCTCGATGACCGTGGGCTCACCCTTGGTCAGGGTTCCGGTCTTGTCGAACAGCACCGCATCCACAGTGCGCATGGCCTCAAGTGCCAACCGGTCTTTAACCAGCACGCCGCCGCGGGCGGCGCGTTCGGTGGCAATGGCCACCACCAGGGGGATAGCCAAGCCGAGTGCGTGCGGGCAGGCGATGACCAGCACGGTGATGGTTCGAATCACCGCCTGGTCGGGTTGGCCGATGACCGTCCACACGATGGCGGTGATGATCGCTGAGCCGAGCGCGAACCAGAACAGCAGCGCTGCAGCGGAATCGGCCAGCCGCTGGGCGCGGGAGGTGGAGTTCTGCGCGTCTGCCACCAGGCGCTGAATCCCGGCCAGCGCCGTGTCATCGCCGGTGGCGGTGATCTGGACCCGCAGCCCCGAGTCGGTGGCCACCGTGCCGGCCACCACCTGATCGCCGATGCCGCGGCGCACCGTGCGCGATTCTCCGGTGACCATGGATTCATCGAGCTCGGCCGAGCCGTCTACGACGCGACCGTCGGCCGGCACGCTGGCCCCCGGGCGCACGATCACCACATCTCCGACCTGCAGCTCACTGGGAGCAACCGTGGTGATCTGGTCGCCATCGACGCGTTCGGCCTCATCGGGCAGCAGCGCGGCCAGCGAGTCCAGGGCCGAGGTCGTCTGGGCCAGCGACCGCATCTCGATCCAATGCCCCAACAGCATGATCACGATGAGCAGCGCCAGTTCCCACCAGAAGTCCAGTTCGTGGTGCAACACACCGATGCTCGCACCCCAGGACGCCACGAAGGCCACCGTGATCGCCAAGGCGATCAACAGCATCATTCCCGGTGCACGCGACCGCAGTTCTGAATAGGCGCCTACCAGGAACGGCCGCCCACCCCAGCAGTACATCACCGTACCCAGCACCGGTGAGACCCACTTCAACACTTCACCATCGGGTAGGTCATAGCCGATGAGCATCGCGAACATGGGCGAAAAGGCCACGACCGGCACAGCCAGGGCCAGCATGATCCAGAACAGCCGCCGGAACTGCCCGACGTGATCACCATGCCCCCCATGCCCAGCGTGATCATGGTCTGCGCGGGCGCGCTCAGCATGGTGATCGTGGTGGTTGTGTGACGCTGCGGCGAGTTGGCCGTGGTGGCGTTCATCGGCGGCGTCGTGACCGACGTGCTCAGGGGAAGAGTGCTCGTTCATGCCGCTACCTTATACCCCTGGGGGGTATACGTCGAGGGGTTGGTGGGTGGAACTGTGGACGATGAGTGGGGCGGGCTGGTGAAGGCGCGCAGCCGCAGGCTGTTGCTGACGACGAACACGCTGGACAACGCCATGGCGGCCCCAGCCAGCATGGGGTTGAGCAGTCCCAGCGCGGCCAGCGGTATCGCGGCGACGTTGTAGGCGAATGCCCAGAACAGGTTCATTTTGATCGTTTTCAGAGTGGTGCGTGCCAAGGCGATCGCGTCGGCGGCAGCGTTGAGGTCGCCGCGGACCAGGGTGATGTCAGCGGCATGCATGGCGGCGTCGGTGCCGGTGCCCATCGCCAGCCCGAGATCGGCGTGGGCCAGGGCAGCGGCGTCGTTGACGCCGTCGCCGATCATGGCCACAACCTTGCCGTCGGATTGCCGGTCGGTGATGACGGCGGCTTTGTCGGCCGGCAAGACGTTAGCGATGACGGTGTCGATACCGACCTCAGCGGCCACGGCATCGGCGACGGTCTGGTTGTCGCCGGTCAACAGGATGGGCGTCATACCCAGTGCGGCGAGCCGGGCGATGGCGTGTGCGCTGGTGGGTTTGATCGCATCGGCGACCGCCAGGACCGCATGGGCGCGGCCGTCCCAGGCGACGAGTACGGCGGTCTGTCCGGCTTCTTCGGCGGCGGTCTGCGCCTCGTTGAGGTGAGGGTCATCCACGGCGATGCCGTGTTCGGCCAGCAGCGTCGGACGCCCGACGGTGACCACACGTCCCTGGACCAGACCGCGCACGCCTCGACCTTCGAAGTTGCGGAAGTCGTCGACCTCGTCGAGCGGCCCGACTTCGGCGGCTGCACCAGCAGCGATGGCGGCCGCGACGGGGTGCTCGGAGGCATTCTCCACCGCCCCCGCGAGGGCGAGCACGTCTTCGCGAGTGGTGGAGGGAGCAGTGGTGACCTGGACGAGTGTCATCTGTCCCGTGGTGACCGTGCCGGTTTTGTCGAGGACAACGGTGTCGACGGTTCGGGTGGATTCCAGGACTTCGGGGCCTTTGATCACGATGCCGAGTTGGGCTCCGCGGCCGGTACCGACCAGAAGTGCGGTCGGGGTGGCCAGTCCCAGAGCGCAGGGGCAGGCGATGATCAGCACAGCGACCGCGGCGGTGAACGCCGCTTGCAGGGGATAGCCGGCGCCGATCCACGCGCCGAGGACAGCGATGGCGACGGCGATGACCACCGGCACGAAGACACTTGAGATCCGGTCGGCCAGTCGCTGGGCGTGGGCTTTGCCGGTCTGGGCGCGTTCGACCATCGCGGCCATTTGCGCGAGTTGGGTGTCCGCTCCCACGCGGGTCGCCCGCACCCGCAGGTGCCCGCCGGCGTTGACCGTTCCGCCGGTCACGGTGTCGGCGGGGGCGACCTGGACTGGCATCGACTCGCCGGTGACCATGCTGGCATCGACTGCCGAGGTGCCGGACACCACCACACCGTCGCTGGCGATCTTCTCGCCGGGGCGCACATTGAACTCGTCGTCAATGGCGAGCTCGCCGATCGGGATCCGATGCTGGTGGCCGTCCCTGATCACTGTGACGTCTTTGGCGCCCAGCTCCAACAAGGCCCGCAACGCCGCACCGGCGCGCCGTTTGGACCGCTTCTCGAAGTATCGGCCGGCCAGGACGAACATCGTGACCCCCGCGGCTACCTCAAGGTAGATGTTGCCTGCACCGTCAGAAGCGCTGACCGTCAGGGTGAATCCGTGGGTCATGCCTGGTTGTCCGGCGGTGCCGAAGAACAACGCATACAACGACCACAACAGCGCCGCGGTGGTGCCGACCGAGATGAGGGTGTCCATGGTGGCCGCACCGTGGCGCAGGTTGAGCAACGCGGCGCGATGAAACGGCCATGCCGCCCACACGATCACTGGCGCGGCCAACGTCAACGACGCCCACTGCCAGTAGGTGAACTGCAACGCCGGGACCATTGCCAGCGCGATCACCGGTACCGAGAGAACCACCGCACCGATCAGTCGGTGACGCAAGGCCACGAGCTCCCCGTCGTCGTCCGAAGGGTCATCGTCGGGGGCGGCACCTTTGGTGGGAGTGGCGGGCAGCGCAGCGTGGTATCCGGCCTGTTCGATGGTCTCGATCAGCAGGTGTGGGTCGACACCGGCGGGTGCGCTGACGTGAGCTTTTTCGGTGGCGTAGTTCACCGAGGCGCTCACTCCGTCGAGTTTGTTCAGTGTGCGTTCGATGCGTGCCGCGCACGATGCACACGTCATGCCCGACACGGCGAGTTCGACATCGACGGCGCCTGTCTGCTCGGCGGTGGCCGCAGGTGGGTGGATCGGAGCTGAGGTGGTCATGGGGGAGTTCCTCGTGGGTGAATGCCTCGGCGCAATGCCCCGGGGTGGCGCTGGTCAGCGAGTTAGTGTCCGGCGTGCGGATCGGCCGAGGGGGCCGTGGAGTCAGGTGTCGGGGCAGGGGTGCCGGTGGGGGCATCGAGAACGAAGGTGGCGGTGTGCACAGCGCCGTCGACCTGGAAGTCGAGGTAGAGCAGATAGCGGCCCGGGGTGGGGGCGGTGGTGGCGAAGCGGACCTGTGGTCCCGCTAGTTGACCGGCGGTCGGTGCCACGCCCTCAGGGTGAACATGCAGGTAGGCCAGGTCGCCTTGACGCAGGGCCACCAAGTGACCGAAAGCGCCCAGATACGGCTGCAGGGTGGTAACCGGTTGTCCTGCTCGGCGCACGGTGACGGTCAGTTCGGACTCGGCGCCCGCGCGCAGATGACCGGCCAGCTCGATGTCGAACCCGTCGACGGATGACTGTCGTGATTCGGCGGTGGGTGGGGCCGGCTGGTAGTCACCGCTGACTTCGACGGTGCTGGTGAGGGTGAGGGGTTGGCCGGTGGCGGCGGGCACGAAGTCGGCGTAGATCCGGTAGCTGCCTCCCGTCGCCCACTGCCAGGGCAGCGTCCAGCGCCCTTCGGGCGAGAGGGTGGGGTGCACGTGTCGGAAGTGGGTGCCATCCGCGCGGACGACGATCAGGTGCAGCTGCTTGTCGTGCTCGGTGGCGAAGTCGGTGACCGCGGTCCCGGCGGCATCGAGGATCTCAAAGCTCAATGGAGCCTGCACCCCGGACGCATGGGGTGCCACCACATTCCCCAGGATGAAGCCGGCTGCTGCCATCGAAACTCCGCGAACCTGATCGGCCCCCGGAGACGAGGCGGATGTTCGCGACTGTGGTGCAGCATTGTGATCGGCATGGGCGGACTCAGCCGGGGAGGTCGACGCCCTGTCGGGAGCGACACCAGCGGCGATGGCGTACGCCGCAGCGAAAACTATCAGCAGGGCCGCGGCGAAGACGCCGAGCTTGGTTGGAACATTCATCGCTGGATTCCTGTCATCGGTGGTGGCGACACCCACGCCGCCCGGGAGAGGCTGAAGTCGCCAGTGGGGCAGACACTTCAGCCCCTCGTCGGCTACTGCGCCAGGTGGTAGCCGGCCTCTTCGATCGCGCCGCGGATCGCGTCGGCCTCGATCGGGGCCGAGCTAGAGATGGTGACTCGCCCGCTGGCCACGTCGACGTCGACGTCAGTTACGCCGGCCAGCGCGCCGACTTCTTCACGCACCGACGCCGCGCAGTGCCCACACGTCATTCCGGAGACGATCACTGTCGATGTGCTCATGAGATGTGCCCTTTCGGTACAGCAGTGGTGCCAACGACCCTCAGGGGGTCTGTCGCTGTGGCGTCTCGCCACACCACCGTTATACCTTACCCCCCTAGGGTAATCAATGGGTTGTGGTGGGCTGAGCTTCGGTGGGGGCGGCGACACTGAGCCATCCGCGGCGGTGCAACAGCAACAGGGCAGACGCCGCCGCCATGCCGGTGAGGACTAGAGCGATCCACACCAGTTCGGGCATGTCGCGGGTGGTGGCCGCGCTGAACAGCCACCCGGTCGCGGCGTTGCCGAGCAGAATCCCGATCCCGACGATGGTGTTGTAGAGCCCGTAGTGGGTGGCGACAAGCGTGCCGCGGGCCAGTCCCACCACCGTGTCCATTTCGAATGGGAACACTGCTGCGGTGGCGGCGGCGAGCAGAGCTGCGGTGAGTAGCAGGGCGGCGATGTTGAGGGCGATGTTGCGCTGATGCGTTGCGGTGCTGGCGACTAGGGGCAGGAAAGCTGCAGCCATCAGCGTCATTCCCACGCTCAGGCTGCCGGTGCTGCCCCAGCGGTTGCCGAACCATGTGGTGATGCGTAGCTGGCCGGCGATGGCCACCAGACCGGTCACCACGAACATTGCGGTGACAACACTGGTGGCGAGGGTGGGGTTGTCTGCTATGCGGTCGGCATGTAGGGGCAGGGCGAGGTAGACCTGGAAGGACAGCACGTAAGAGCTGGCCATCGCCGCAGCGAAGAGCAGGAATCGCCGGTTACGGACGACGCTGCGCCAGTCCTGAATGATTGAGGTGCTGCTCGGGGCAGGTGTTGTTGCGGGTAGCGCTTTGATCTGCACGAGGGTCAGGACCGCGAAAACTGCTGCCGCACAGAGAGAGGTGAGCCGGAAGTCCAGGGCGGTCAGGGCTAGTCCGACCAGCGGCCCGAGCAGGATCCCGGCCTGGTAGAACACGTTGAACACGGCGAATGCTTCGATGCGGCGCTCACCGGCGTCGGCGGCCAGGTAGGCCCGTACGGCGGGGTTGAACAGCGCCCCGGCGAATCCCGTTGCCGCCAAGGCGATCAGGATCGCCGGCAGCGAACTGACCAGGGCCAGTAGGACGAATCCGATGACCCTCATCAGGCATCCGGCGATGATGAGCGGTTTGTAACCCCAGCGGTCAGCGAGTGTTCCCCCGATCAGGAACATGCCCTGTTGGGAGAAGTTGCGTATCCCCAGGACCAGGCCCACTGCCCATGCGGCCAGGGCCAGCGGGCCGGCGAGGTAGGCGGCGAGGTAGGGCATGAGCATGTAGAAGCCGAGATTGATGGTGAACTGATTGACCATCAGCACTTGGCTGGGGCGATCGAAGCTGCGGAAACTGCGGTAGAGGCGTCGCATAGATCAGCTCGTGGGCTCGGCGTGCGGCACGCAAGTGGGGTCGATGATGGTAGGGCACCGCGTCCAGCTGCTCGCGACCTGAGTGAGCGGATCGCTGATGGTGCGGGGTTCAGTGGGCGGCGCCGGGGCGCCGATCAGGTCGTGAGCGCGGCAGTACTCATCGTTGTAAATGGTTCCGTAGTAGCGAGCGGGGCCATCGGGGAACACCGCCGCGATGCGCGTATCGGCCGAACGAGTACGCGCCAGCCAGCCCGAGACCAGGGCCACCGCGCCCACGCTCCAGCCGCCGGTGGCGTAATGCGTGGCGGCCAGGGTGCGACATGCCCAGACTGCCTCGGCCGGCGCCACCCAGTGCACCTCACTGAACTGGTCATAGGCAACGTTGCGGGGGTAGATACTCGAGCCGAGTCCCCGCATAATCCGTGACTGTGCCGGCTGGCCGAAAATCGTCGAGCCAATGGTGTCTACGCCCACAACCTCCAGCTCAGGGTTGAACTGCCGCAGAGTATGAGCCACACCGGCTGAGTGCCCACCGGTGCCCACCGAGCACACCAGCACATCGATATGTCGCAGCTGCGCGATCAACTCCACACCCAACGAGCTGTAACCGGTCACGTTGTCGGGGTTGGAATACTGGTCGGGACACCACGCAGCCTCGTCGCGCTCGAGCAGGGTGCGCACGCGGTCGCGGCGGGCTTGTTGCCAACCCCCGACCGGATGGGGATCGCTGACGACATCGACCTGGGCGCCGTATGCGGCGAGCATCTGCCGCAAGATCGGTTCCAGTCCTGGATCGGTCACCAAGGTCACCGGATGCCCGAACACGATGCCCGCTAAAGCCAGGCCTAATCCCAGTGTCCCACTAGTTGATTCGATGATCCGCGCCCCCGGGGCCAGCTCTTCACGGGCGCGGGCGCGTTCCACCATGTGCAGCGCAGGCCGGTCTTTCATACCACCGGGGTTGAAGCCTTCCAGCTTGGCCCAGAAGCCGCGCCCGTGCTCGGCGAAGGGTTCCTCGATGCGCAACACCGGGGTGCCGCCCACCAGCTGACGACTCAGCCCAGCACGGGGCGACGCGGCTTCGGCGGGGAAGGTACTGGCGAATGGATCACTGGTGGTGAGGCTGTAGGAGACAGTCACACGGGCATCCTCTGCGTTGTTGAACAGGACGCCGCCGGGCAGAAATCAGATCATCAGTGTGAGAGGGAACTGTGTCGTAACGTTCCACCCGGCGACACCGCCACCTTGCCCACCGAACCTCAAGGCTGATCGGCAGCGTGGATCAAGATCTGCTCAAGAATGCCCACGAGGTTGGATGATCGTGTAGACCACCGCCACCATAGGAGCGTGCCCCAAGATCGCAACGTCGTCGACGACCTCCATATGCCGGTGGTCCGACCACCGCACGGTCTGCACGCCCTGGTGATCGAAGATGAGCCCGACATTGCCGAAGTCGTTGCTGACTACCTGCAGCGCAGCGGATTCACGGTCACCGTTGCGCCCGACGGCCAGGAGGGAGTCGCCGCCGCACGCACGGCGAGTCCGGCAGTAGTCATCCTCGACCTGGGCTTGCCGTCACTCGATGGCGTCGAGGTCTGTCGACAGTTGCGCACCTTCACCAACGCCTACATCGTGATGGTCACGGCCCGCGCGGACGAAGTCGACACAGTCGTTGGCCTGTCGGTGGGGGCCGATGACTACCTCACGAAACCATTTCGCCCTCGTGAGCTGATGGCGCGCATCGACGCCATGCTGCGCCGACCACGGCCGACCCCAACCGGCGAGTCGCACCCGCGGACGATAGGGGAGCTCACCCTCGACCCTCAGGGTCGTGAAGTCCAGGTGGAGAGCACACCCGTGGAGCTGACTCGGACTGAGTTCGACGTTCTCGAAGCGCTCACGCGGCGGCCCGGTGTTGTGTTCAGTCGAGAGCAACTGCTCACCGAAATCTGGGGACCCGACTGGGTCGGCGATGCCCACGTCGTCGAAGTCCATGTCGCCAGTCTGCGCCGCAAACTCGGTGACAGCGCCGTAGCCGGCCGATTCATCCGCACCGTTCGCGGAGTGGGCTACCGGATGGGTGACGGCCAACCTCGAGGAGCCAGCGATGAACGATGAACGTCGACGGTTGCATATCCCCGGCAGCTTCGGCTCCCGGCTCATGCTCGCTCAAGCTATCGTCATCGCCGGCGGCGGCATCAGCGTCGCGATCGTGGCACTATTCGTGGCTCCACACACCTTCCACGACCACCTCGGCCAAGCTCGCCTCGAGCCAGGGTCAGTTCAGGCCGACCATGTCGAAGCCGCGTTCACTTCCTCGATCGTCGTCTCAATGTCTGTCGCATTGATCACCTCGACGATCCTGGCCACGGCCGTCAGCTGGTTCCTGGCTCGCCGCGTACAACAGTCAGTCGCCAGTGTCGCCCGCTCAGCCGTGGCTATTGGCGCCGGCAACTACCGCACGCGCGTACCCGATCGCCAGCTCGGCACCGAGTTCACCCAGCTCAGCCGAGCTATCAACCAACTTGCACAACGGCTGGATTCACAAGACGACATCCGTAAGCGGATGCTCTCAGACCTTGCCCACGAACTGCGCACCCCACTGACCACCATCGGCGCGATCACCGACGCCATCGAAGACGGAATCCGGGCTCCCGACTCACAGACCTTTGACGTCGTGCGCACCGCCACCACCCGCCTGCAGCGTCTCGCCGAGGACATCGCGACCGTATCCAGCGCCGACGAGCATCAGATGCCCCTCCACCCGGCGACGATCACTGTCAACGAACTGCTCATCGCGACCTACGAAGAAGCCGCCGACCTGTTCACCGACGCCAAAGTCACGCTAGGCATCGTCACCACCGCCGCGCGCGTACACGTCCATGTCGACGCCGAACGAATGAGCCAAGTACTGCTCAATCTGCTCACCAACGCGCTGCGACACAGCTCCCCGGGCCAGCGAGTCGTAGTGAAAGCCGACACCGCCCCGGCACACGCGGTGCGCATCAGCGTCGTCGACTGCGGTGACGGCATTCCCCCTCAACACCTTCCACACATCTTCGACCGCTTCTACCGCACCGACTCCTCACGCACCAGAGACGCCGGCGGCAGCGGAATCGGCCTCACCATCGCCCGCTCTATCGTCGAAGACCATGGGGGCACCTTGCTCGCCGAAAGCCTGGGAGCCGGACACGGAGCCACCTTCACCATCACGTTGCCGACCACCACCCGACGTCACATCCACCGCAGCACCCCTGGAACCGAATTCTCCGTGGCCTTCAAACACCGCACGCGTCGCGGCGCTGCCGATGCGCTCCAACGGGACCAAGCTACTAACTGAGGTAGTCCGTCGTAAGATTGACCCGCATCTAGAGATGGTGGGTGAAAATGACTGGGCTGGGTTCACTGGAACGCGCAGTGATGGACGTGCTGTGGTCAGCCGGTGCGGCGATGTCGGTGCACGACCTAGTCGAGGAACTCCACGACCGCGAACCGGCCTACACCACAGTGCTCACCGTCGTCACCAACCTGCACAAAAAAGGGTTCGTCGGTCGAGAAAAAGTCAGCCGCGCCTACCGGTACTTCCCCATGCAGACCCGTGAAGAGGCCACCTCACGCACCTTGCGTCAGGTCCTCGACGCCAGCGGGGACTCCGCGGCAGTACTGATGCACTTCGCCCAGACCGTGACACCCGCCGAGCGTGAAGTGCTCAGCGAATACCTCACCCTTAAACCTCGCCACACCCGCGGCGGCGGCACCAAAGCCTAAGCCATAGAAACCCTCCGACAAGGGAAACTCCGGCGAGGCCCAGGCCCGACTACTCAACCGGTCGCGCGCCCCTTGACTGCTGGGAGTAGACGCGCCACCAGCGCACCGGCCACACCCGCAGCGAAGGCCGCAGCACTCAGAGCCGACACCCAGTCGTGCACATCCACAGCGGTCAGCACCCGCAGCTCAACCGGATCACCGCGCCCGACTCCTGAGCGGGGGTCGGATGGCACGAGATCCGACGTTCGGAGCAGCATCACCAGCCAGAACGCGGCCACCGCCTCAAACATCACCACAGCAAGACCCACCGCACGGGAGATCGTACGGGCAGGACCGCGCGGGCCGAACCGACCCGCACGCCGCACCTCGACACCGTCAGTCATGCCCAACCATCTCCTCAGCACACCCGCATCACACCCCACTTCTACTAACCACCTTCGTATTTTGTGGCCATCGGGCGTGGGCGCCGGGAACGAGGGTCTCGAAGCAATCACCACAGGAGGCCGGCCGGGCCAGACGGAAGACTATCGCGGCCACCAGACCGAAAATCGCGATCACACTGCCAGTACGGACCCACCTCGGGGGTCGATTGAGCTCTGCCCTCAACGCCAACTCGGCAATCGGATCAGCAGGCACCACGCCAATCTCGATCGACGCGCCCGTGGCCGCGAACACGATGAACACCCACATCGACGAGGCCATCCACACCAGCGGGTCAACCATTACAGCCAACGACGCACCGTGCAGATGAGCAGAAAACAACATGAGCGCCCCAACACAGAGCAGCGCCAACACGATCACCGACGCGAAAACACCCTGGGGAGCAACCACCATCACGCCGACGGCCGCACTCACGGCCACCGCACACGAAACAAGCGCCCGCCACGCCTCCCCACCTCGATCCGGCTGACGGGCGGCGACACCACACGCTGTGACCGCACCGAACAGTCCCAGGAGTACACCTTGGGCCA
>NZ_BANR01000037.1 GCF_000332975.1 Gordonia aichiensis NBRC 108223
AGACATCTTGACAAGCTCAGATAGCGCCGAGGATCAGAATCAACGCTGCATTCTGTGCGAGCGTGGCGAAAGCGATTGCAGAGACACACCCCAGCACTGCCGCGCTCATCACACTGATCCGCCGCGGAATACGCCCGGCGAGATACAGGGCTGCCAGCGCACCTGCGAGGCTTCCGATGTTCATGATCATCGTGAACAGCAAAGACTCGCTGAGAGAGTAGCCGCGGGACTGCAGCAGGATGGGCATGAGGAACAACAGGGTGACCTGTGCGCCGAACGACATCCACGACGCTGTCCCCACCGCGGCGGTGCGGCGCAGGTTTCGTCCCCGGAACACCTCCGCGTACGACGTCCTGGTGGGGTTGACCACGATATCGGCGGTCGTGACGAACTCCAGGGTCGGGCCGGGATTGCGCAGCTTCGACACTCGACCGCATGCCAGTCGGGTCAGACTTCGGTTCGCGTCATCTACGCGTCCCTTCGACAGATAGAAGCGAGGAGATTCGGGCAGATACCGCCGGAAGAACACGACGAGCACCGCTGGCATCGCCAGGATCACGTACGTCCAGCGCCACGACGACTCATCTCCCCCGAGCGCGTTTCCCAGGGGTCCAAGGACAAGGAGGAAGAAGCCGAAAGACAGGATGTTCCCCACTCCGCCCGAGGCGACGTTCAACGTCGCCAACAACCGACCACGGTGGCGTGTGGCAACGAGTTCGGAGAGTATCGCCAGCCCGACCGTGAACTCACCACCGAGACCGATCCCGACGAGGAATCGGCTGGCCAGCAGAACCTCGTAGTTCGGCGCGATCGCACTGATCAAGCCGCCGAGTGTGTAGATGAGCAGGTTCAGGCTCAGCGCGGCGCGACGGCCCCACCGATCCGCGATGTATCCGCCGATGAGACGCCCGACCAGGCCGCCGATGACCGTGGCGGTGTTGATCCACGTCAGCTCGGTATTTCCGATGTGAAGGCTGTCCTTGATGAGACTGCCCATCGCGCCGGTCGAGTTCTGCTCGAGACTGTCGAAGAGTTGCCCCGCAAGCAACAGCGCGAGGACGGCTACCTGTACTCGGCCGAAACCGATGCGATTGAGGGCGCCAGGTAGGCCAGACGAAATCGGTTGATCAGGCTGTGCGGCTGATTCGGCTGCCGGTGTTGGCGTGACTGCGGTCGGTGGTGAGGGTGGCTTTGTAGTCATGGTTGGGCTCCACGAGAGTGAGAAGACATCGATCTGGAGAGAACAATCTCGGCGTTGAGTCTCTCTAGTTGTATACAATCACTGTTGCAATTAGGTGTCTTCGCGTAACGAAGACGAAAAATGCCGTCCAGTGGCCCACTGGTTGTATACAACTAAAACTGCATATTCAGAGTTCTGATCGAAAACGCTCGACGAAGGTGTCCTCGTCGCGCCGAAGGTGCTCGTCCATCAGGTACCCGGCCTGTACCTCAGCGCCCGACAGGATCGCCCGGGCTACCGCCGCGTGATCGGCTCGCGACGTCTCCCAATCTGTACCTAGTCCCCACGCAACCCGCTGGTTGATTGCGGAGAGCATCTCGCGCAACTTTCCATTGCCCGAAGCGACCCCCACCAAATCATGAAACGGTCGCGTACCGGCGGCATGCTCCGTCGTTTCGGGGTCTACGTCTCCAGCCGCCACCTTCCCGAGTTCCGCGGCAACGGGTTGACCTCGGTTGGCCGCTGCCAACTGCGTGGCCAGGACTTCCAGTGTCCGTCGAATCTGAAGATATTCGAGACTGTCTTGACGTAGCGACGGCGACACCGTCGCTCCGCGATGCCGCACGACGTTGATGAACCCCTCTGCGGCGAGCTGACCGAGGGCTTCGCGTACCGGGACTCGAGATACCTTGAACCGCTCGGCTAGTGAGTTTTCGACGAGTCGCTCACCGGGCTCAAGACGGCCCTCGAGGATGTCCGCACGAAGGTCCTGGGCTATGACCCGCGCGGGCGACACACCTTCAACAAACCCGTGTTCAGTCGACATCCACAGAATCGTACGTAGTCGTCGACCCGAGTGGACAGTCTCCTACCGTATGGTGCCGGTCGTCCGGACGCGAAGTCGGCCCGATCACAGCGTCGGTCAGCCGCGCATCTCGTACGCCCCGTCGAGCGACTTGACCTGCTGCCAGACCCGGTCGAAGGATTCGGCATCGGCGACGGGTCGTCGGACAGCTCCGAGTGCCCACGCCTGCTGTTCCGTTGTGGCCGTTGGCTTTCCATAGAGTGAGACGGCGTAGCCAGAGAAGTCGCGGATCTGGAAGTCGAAGATCCGGTTGAGTAGATCGTCGTCGAGCGCGGTGATTGCGGCCTGCTCCAAGATCAACTGACCGTAGACGACGAGGGAGAACAGATGTCCGACGGTGAGGACGAAGTCGAGGTCTTTCTGCTGCTCTGCGCTCGGAGCGGCGGTCTGCAGCAACGCTTGTAAGGCCTGTGCCTGCTCGTAGAACACGGCGACGTTCGGTACGTCGGTGCGGGCGGCGTACGGCGTCGTCCAGTCGGCGAAGCGCACCTTGCCCGCTCCCCCGACGGGTCCCTGTGCGAAGAAGAACGTGTCGTCAGATGCGTCGAGGCGTGTTCCGATCTCTGGATACGCGACCGGCCCGAACAGGTAGTTGGGCATGAACTTCAAGATCTGGCCGACGTTGACATGGACGGTGCCCTCGAGCCGCGGCAGCCAGCCGATGAATCGGTTGGCCTGGTGGAAGTAGGTGTTCTTCTCGTAACCTTTGGCAGCGACGGCGTCGAGCAGCAGCGTCATCACGGTTTCGCCCTCCGAGGTGACCTTCGATTTCGTCACCGGGTTGAACAGCAGATATCGCCGGTCGTCGAGGCTGGCCGACCGGAAGTAGTCGACGGCGCGGTTGCTGAAAAGCTTCATCGCACTGAGCCGCGCGAACGCGTCGACGAAGTTGCCCTGCACGTGGGAGAAGTCGGTGACGCGGTTGCCGTAGAGAATTCGGTTGTTGGTGTGGGTGATCGCCTCGTACAGCGAGTGCGTACACATCCCGACCGAGCCGTGGCACAGGTTGAACTTGCCGACGTTGACCGTGTTCAACGCAGCGGCGAAGGCTTCGGGTCCCGTGTGCAGGATGTCATCGGGACCGACCGGATAGTCGTCGAGCTCGAAGGTGGACACGAACATCTGTCCATGCACGACGTTGTCGATGAGGTGATAGTTCTCGTGTCGACTGTCGACGGCGAAAAACACGTAGCCGTCGGGCCCCTCGACGTCGGCGCGGCGACCGAACACCGAGACCATCCCGGCCACGTTGCCGTTACCGATGTAGTACTTGGTGCCCGATGCGGTGAAGCCGCCTGCGTCGTCGCTCGTCAGCACCATGTCGGTGCTGTACACATCGGCGCCGTGGGCCCGTTCAGACAGGCCGAAGGCCATCACTTCGCCGTCGAGAAGCTGTTGCGCTGCTGTGGTTTTCGCAATCTCATTGCTCGACATCCAGATCGGGCCGAGTCCGAGGATGGTGACCTGTTCGGCGTACCAATAGGCCAAACCGTAGAAGCCGAGGATCTCACTCAGCGCAGCGTTGCGAGCGGCGTCCCAGCGTCGATTTTCGTCGCCGTCGGCGTACGCGGCTGGTGTGAGGAACGTCGCGAACAGCTTCTCCTTCTTCTCGAACTCGAGGAAATCGGCGACCCATTCGGCGTTGAGGTCGGCCTGCAGCAGTCGCTGTTTACCGTAGGACTCGAAGAAGTCGATCGTGGCGCGCAGCAATCGGCGCGTCTCGGCGTCGAACTCCGAGTAGTCGTTGGTCGAGGGATTCAGCAAAAGGCCCATGGGCCGAAGCCTAGCCAGTTACGGGTGGCCAGGGAAACGTGACTCTGGAGCCTCATACTTCGCGCGCGCTCGCCGAGACGTTGGCCTCGACGAGCACGCGAAGTTGGTTGGCGACCTGGTCGAGTGGCGTCGTGCTCTGGGCTGCGCGACTGAGCAGAAGAGCACCCTCCATGCCGGACACGACGGTGGCGGCAAGGTCAGTCGCCGCAGACAGCTCGAGTCCCTCGACCCTGTAGAACCGTTCGGCGAGGATGTCGGTCCAGGACGTGTAGATCTCGGCGGCCGCGTCAGCGGCATCGGGTGCGTCGCGGCGACCGAAAGCTGCTGCGGAAACGACACATCCCCCTTCGAAGTCCGATTCGCGTACAAGATCTTTCCAGATCTCGACGAAGGTGCCGAGCGGGTCGTCGGATTCCATCACCGCGCGCAGAACCTCGGTGGTCTCGTCTCCCGCATGCCGGGTAGCGGCGGTGACGAGTTCGGGTTTGCCGCCGGGAAAATTCCAGTACAGCGAACGACGGGCCACATTGCTATTGGCGACGATCTCAGTGACACCGACCCCCGCCACGCCGTGACGTCGGACCAACTCAATCGTGGCTTCGATCAGCCGTTCTCGCACACTCGCCACTGACTCGACCTTTCCCGGTCTCGATTCTCATCCGACAGTGACGATATCGCCACGACGCGCGCACCGGGTCCCGGCACCATCGTCCGAGAGTCTGCACCCTTGCCCGCTTATACCGATCATGCTAACTTCACTGCTTATACCGATCGGTATAACCGCAACGGCGGGGGCTTCCCTTCGCGTGTGGGAAGGGCAGAGTGTGTCGATTCATCATCTGAACTGCGGAGAGTTGCACCCACCGTCGGCGTGGCTGGCCGAAGGCGCCGGAAGTCTATTTCGTCGGGGGCACGCAGTGTGTCATTGCCTGCTCATCGAGAGCGACGACGGCGTGATCCTGGTGGACACAGGATTGTCTGAAGACCAGACACGTTCTCCGAGAGAGGCTTTGGGAGCAGACGTCGCGTTTCTGCTCCACCCGTCGACGTCGTCGGCGGTGACGGCCAAAGCGCAGGTGCAGCAGCACGGATTCGACGTAGGCGATGTCCGGCACATCTTCATGACGCACCTCGACGTCGACCACCGAGGAGGCCTCGCCGACTTCCCCAATGCGACAGTCCATGTCAGCCGGATGGAGCTGACGAGCGCTGAGGAACCGCGAACGCTGATGGACCGCCGACGATATCAAGGGTCCTGGCGGGACGCGCTCAAGTGGGAGATTCATGACACCAGCACCGACCGTTGGCACGGGTTCCCAGTCCTCTTCGACGAGGACATCTCGGTAGGCAGGCTCGTCATGGTCGAGTTGCCGGGGCACTCCCCCGGTCACAGCGGGATCGCCATCGAGCACGCGGGGGATGCCACTCACGCCCCGGGCACGTTGTTCCACGTCGGTGATGCCATACAGCACCGGAACGAGTTGCGTCGTGATGTCGCTACTCCGTGGGGTATACGCGGTTTCAACACGTTGATGCAGGTGAATCGCCGGGAAAGGCTGCATACGAGAAGTGCGCTCCAGGAGCTCGCCGCCGGCGAGGTCGACGTGATCTGTGCTCATGACGCGCACATGCTCGCCGAGCATGCGGCGCCCGCATGAAGCGTCCCGTGGTCCAGCTTCCCGCACAGGTGTGGCAGCGGGCCCGCTCCCTGGTGGAGACGAACCCGGTTGCCGACGCGCACGGGCATCCACAGGCAGTGGTGCCACGACCGCTGCGGCGTCTCGCGGAGAAGGTCGCCCGCGTCCCGCATGATCCGCTGGAGACCCTGGTCACGGGCGGAATCAACCTCGCAGTGATCACGGCTGTCGGCGATGCGATGGCGACTGCAGGGAGGCCCCGATCCGCGCTCGATACGGTCTACCGTCAGCTCGCCGCCACACGTCGCGAAGCGTTCACCGCTCGGCTGCCGATCACGACCACAGTGGCCGGGATTGGCGCAGATACCGGCACCCAGGTGCTTCTCGGGATCGAAGGCGGTGATGTCATCGGCGACGATCCGGGATGCCTTTCCCGGTTGTACGACGTCGGTGTTCGGTTGATCGGGCTTGTCCACTATGCCGACAACAACCTGGGAACGATCAGCACGTCGGTGACGGGACGCCGCGGGAGCGGTGCAGTGCGTTCCGGGACGCGGCCTGCAGGACTCACCGGACTCGGCGTCGAGATCGTCGGTGAGATGAACAGTCTCGGCATCGCCATCGATCTGGCGCACGCAGACCGTGCCACGACTCTCGCGGTCTGCGAGACCACGACCAAGCCGTTGATCTCCTCTCACACAGGCGCCGCGTCGCTGCGGGACTTTCCGCGCTACATCGCCGACGTCGAGATCGAAGCAATCGCCGGAACCGGCGGCGTGATAGGGCTCTGGCCCGCGCGGATCGGGTCGATGGCGATGAGCGATCTCGATGATTTCGCCCAGCACGCGCACCATCTCGCTGAACGCGTTGGCATCGAACACATCTGCATCGGCACCGACAAGAACGGCGTCACGGCGTACGCAGAGGGCTATCGAAACTCGAATGACTTCGTCGGTCTCGCTGCTGCGCTCCTGCACGCGGGCTTCGGCGAGTCCGATGTCGCCCAGATTCTTGGCGCGAACCTACTCCGCGTGCTCGCCGACATTCTGCAATCCCATCCGTGACCGAGGCGCCGCGTCCTCGGCTCAGAAAGGTTCACCATGATTGATCCCATCCAGAGTGCGTCGGCGCCGGCGCCGTTCGGCCCGTACTCCAGCGGTGCTCAGATAGCCAACGTTGTTCAGGTATCCGGGCAGGTCGGCCTCGACTCGGAGAAGGGCGGCCTCGCAGGCGACACCGCCTACGAGCAGACCCGTCAGGCTCTGCGCAATGTGGCGGCGATTCTCGCCGAGCGGGGTCTCGATTACACCGACGTTCTGATGCTCCGGGTCTTCGCAGAGGCACCCGAAGTATTCACCGATATCAATCGGGCCTTCGAAGACGAACTCGCCCCACCCTATCCCGCGCGAACAACGCTGTTCGCCGGACTGCCGCCAGGAATTCTCGTCGAGATCGACGCACTGGCGATCATCGCGAACTAGCCCCAACCCGCACACCCCTAACCGCAGCATCCGGACAACTCGACGAGGAGTCACCGTCATGCCCCACCACGGAATTCGATCTCTCACTGCAGCACCGGCACTACTGATCGCGCTCGTGATCGCTGTGCTCGTCAGTGTGTTCCCGCTGACAACCCCCGCCGCCCACGCGGAACCTGCGCCGCCGCGGGATTCCTTCTATGACCGCCCCGCGGGTCTAGCGGCAGCCAAGCCCGGGCAGATTCTCCGGACTCGCAAGGTAAATATCAAAGCGCTGCAGTTGGTTCCGGTCAATGTCGACGCGTGGCAGTTGCTCTACCGGACGACCGGTATGAACGGTCAGCCCGATGCCACGGTCACCACAGTAATGGTGCCCCGCGGGCAGAAGCCGCGGAAACTGTTGTCATACCAGGCCGCTACCGACTCGACGTTGCGTGTATGCAACCCCTCGTATTCGTTGACTCACGGTGCACCAATCGACTTCTCCAGTCCCGCGGGGCCGTTGACGTTCGCGCTACCGGGGGCCGAGCTGTTGCTCGCGGCCGCAGGTGTCGAACAGGGCTGGGCAGTCGCAATCCCCGATCACGGAGGACTCGATGCCCGCTTCCTGACACCCCGCCAGCCTGGCTACGCGATCCTCGACGGCGTCCGAGCTGTTCAGTCCTTTTCTCCCGCGGGGACTCGCCACGGAGACCCTGTCGGCATGTGGGGCTACTCGGGAGGCGCGATCGCCACGAGTTGGGCGGTGGAAGAACAACCGGCCTACGCCCCCGACGTCGCGATTTCCGGTGCCGCGATGGGCGCGCCAGAACGCGACCTCGAAGCATCACTCAAAGCGGTCAACGGCGCAGCTTTGGCTGGTTTGATTCCGATGGCACTTGCCGCGATCGGCAAGGACTCGCCCGCATTCCAAGCCGCTCTGCGCCGGTACGTCACGCCGGGCGGCCGGGCGATTGTCGATGAGGCTCGCAATCACTGCGTCGGCCAGAATGGTGTTGCGAACCTGTGGTTCGACTACCGCGCCAACTTGAACAAGCCGGTCGATGTCGTCCTGAACGATCCGGTGATTCGACGCGAAATCCAGGCGCGCGGCATCTCGACGCGACGGCCGACGGCGCCGCTCTACATCTACAACGGCGTGACCGACGAGGTGGCAGCGATCAAGGGCACCGACAAACTTGCCCGCGCATACTGCAGCGGAAGTGCCGACGTCACCTACCGGCGAGAGCAACTGCCGCCCAACCCGCTCCCCCAGGTCACCTCGACCCACGGCACGATCGCCGTCACCGGCGCATCGGGAGCATTCGCATGGTTGAAGACACGCCTCTCAGGCGCCGCCTCGCACGCCGACCGATGTGACTGGCGCAGCGTCCCCAACACGCTGTTCGAGCAGGAATCACTGAACACCTTCGGCCCGTACGTCGCGACTGCTCTGCGGACGGTGCTCAATCAACCTCTCGGGGTTCGATGACGATCGCAGGCGTTGACGACGGGCCAACGCCGGTCGGTCGACACGGCTGCTAGCGTCGGACGGATACAGGCGGGGATGTACCCCCCGAACGGAGCATCTGTTCGGGGTGTACGTCCCGATCCGCGACGCGACAACGATACGGAGGTCGACCGCGTGCTTACGTACGAGGCATCGAGCGACCCAGCCGAGGATGCGCGGCGCACCGTCACCCTGAGTTTCGACAACGGGCCGACCGAGATCACCTCCTACGTACTCGACGTGCTGCGGGACAACGCTGTGGCAGCCACCTTCTTCGTGGTGGGTGACAAGCTTCAGGCAGGCGGACGCGCGGTTCTCGAGCGCGCACGCGCCGAGGGGCATTGGATCGGCAATCACACCATGACGCACTCCGTACAACTCGGCGCGTCAGCCGACCCGCACGTGGTGGACACTGAAATCGGTCAGGCGCAGGAGTTGCTGGGCGATCTGACCCAACCCGACAAACTGTTTCGTCCCTATGGCCGGGGCGGCGTGCTCGATGGCCGCCTGTTCAGCCCTCGATCTGTGCGGTACCTCGAACAGCGCGAGTACACCGTGGTCCTGTGGAACTGCATCAGCCACGATTGGGACCAGCCCGATCACTGGGTTGATCGATGCCTGGAAACCGTTGAGTCCCAGTCATGGTCATTGGCCGTCCTGCACGACATCCCCAGCGGGGCGATGACTCGTCTGCCCGAGTTCTTCGACAGGGCCCGCCAGCGGGGCGTCGTGTTCACCCAGCAGTTCCCGCCGTCGTGCACGCCGATCGTGCGAGGTGCGCGCGTCGGAACGCTGGAGTCCCTGACTGCTGACCGATGAGGTTCACGGCGGGTGCGTAGTGTCACGAGGCTGTGAGAACCACGATCTTCTGCCGTCATGCCGGTTCGGTCGCTTCGACCTCGTCACGAGCCGTAACCTGGACGCTCGGCGTGTGCGCACCGTGGTCAGCTGTGCGGCGCTTCACGAGCACCGCGGTGCATATCCCCGAAAAGATCAGCACGGCCGTGACATACACGATCACCGAGTAGATCGATCCGGTCTCACGGACGAGAACGGTAGCGATGATCGGGCTGATCGCGCTACCGAGCACGTTGGAAAGCTGGAATCCGAGAGACATTCCCGTGTAGCGGACGTCAGGCGTGAACGCCCCGGCGAACAGCGAACCCTGAGCGGCGTAGCCGAAACTGAAGAACACACTCATACACACCAGATAGCCGATAATCGTGATGATGAGATTGCCCGTCGACACCGCATAGATCAGAAACGCTGCGGTGACGATGCAGCCGACGATGCTGGTCCCCATGACACGGCTCATTCCGATACGGTCGACGAGAGCACCGCCGAGCGGCGTCATGAACAGTTGCGCTGCATTGGCGATCAGCACAGCCGTGAGGATCTCCGACCGGCTGAATCCGACTTCGGAGCTTGTGCCGTAACTGACCAGGAAATTGATAGCGATGAGCGATAGGCTACCGAAACCGAGGAACGCGCCGGCAACCAATACGATTGTCCCGGTGCTGGTCTGAAACACTGTGCGAATCGGTGCAGTCGAGGTTTCGCCGTTCTTCTTGGCGTTCTCGAAGTCGATCGACTCGCCGATCCCCGCCCGGATGACCAAGCCGACGATCACCAGGATTGCGCTACACAGGAACGGGATTCGCCATCCCCACGAATAGAGCTGCTCGTCGGGAAGCTGCGCAACCGCAAGAAACGCCATGTTGCCGAGCAGGATTCCGGCCGGAGGCCCGGTCTGCGGAAGGGCTGCCGAGAACCCTCGACGAGACTCCGGCGACGACTCGTAGGCCAGCAGGATGGCACCGCCCCACTCCCCGCCGAAGGCGAACCCCTGAACAAACCGCAGTATCACGAGCAGAATCGGCGCAGCCACACCGATCGTCTGAGTGCTGGGCAGTAGTCCGATCAGTAGTGTCACCACACCCATCAAGAAGAGCGAGAGGACCAGCATGCGTTTGCGGCCGATCCGGTCTCCGAAGTGGCCGAAGAAGAGACCTCCGAGTGGACGAGCAATGAAACCGACCGCAAATGTGCCCAGGGCAAGAACGGTCGCAACGAACGGGTCGTTGTCGGCAAAGAACACATGCGGGAAAACCAGAGCGGCGGCCAGCCCGTAGATCGCGAAATCGTAGTATTCGACGGTTGTGCCGATGAGGCTGGCCGCACCGATTCGGACTTGCGAGACCGGTTGTCGGGCAACGGATGAAGCAGTCACAATGCATCTCTCCTTCGGGGTGATCGGTACCTTGGTGACGATGAGTGAGCCTGTGGAGCGCGCACTGTGTCGCAGGCGTCGGGTAGAAGCGATCGACGACGGGCGGACCGGCACGTCAGGATGGGTTATCAGTGAGTCGAGCCGACGGCTGAACGGCTGGCGGCTTGGTAAGTGATTACAGGTCGAGTGTCAGTTCTTCCGTCTTTGCTCGAGACACACAGACCAGGACACTGTCGCCTGCGATCCGCTCTTCGGCAGTGAGTGCCGAATCCCGGTGGCACGGGGTGCCCGCGACGACGCGGGTTTCACAGGTGCGGCACGTGCCTTCCAAGCATGAGGTGGCCACCGACACACCGGCGTCGTCGAGCACGTCGACGATGGTCTTGTCGGAGGGCACCTCGAGCACGTGGCCGCTGCGCGCCAACCGGATTCGGAACGGGTTGCTCGGTAGGTCCACGGTGCGTGCGACGAAACGCTCGACGTGCAACGTGCTTTCGGGCCAGTCCGCCGACAGCACCTCCAACGCATCCACCAGTTTCTCCGGACCGCACGCATACACGAGCGTGGAGTCGAGTTCGACGAGGTGGTCGCGGAGGTTGAGGGTTCCGTATTCGTCACTGGGCCACACTGTGACCCGGTCACCGTAGTGTTCGAGTTCAGCGAGGAAGGCCATGCGACGACGGGTGCGACCCAGATACAGGAGCGACCAGTCGGCGCCCTTGGCTTCGGCGTGCGCAATCATCGGCAGAATCGGTGTGATACCGATGCCGCCCGCGACGAAACGATAGCGACGCGCCGCGATCAGCGGAAAGTTGTTGCGCAAGCCCAGCACCGGTAGCCGGTCGCCGACGCGGAGTTGGGTGTGGATGTAACCTGACCCGCCTCGACTCGTCGGTTCGGCCAGCACGCCGATGCGCCAGTGATTGTCGGTTGGTGGTCCGCAGAGCGAGTACTGGCGTTCCAGGCCGTTCGGCAACCCGATCGTGACGTGAGTGCCGGGCAGCCAGGCGGCGTCGTCCGCGATCGGTCGGAGGGACACACTGCACACACCCTCGGCCTCAACCCGCTTCCCGACGACAACGACCTCGCGGGCTGACGTGTACGTTCTCGATGCTGACCGAGTGGCGGAATCCCACTGCACCGGAAGGCTTTCGATCCCGCGGAAGGTCCAACCTGAAAAGCGTGCTCCAGCAGGGTCGCTGGCGATCAGTCCCTGCAATCGGGAGAACAACATGGGCAGGGCGACCTGCCCCACCGAGCACTGAGCCGCCCATCGGCCAGCGCACATATGCGGACCGGCGCCGAACGCAAGGTGTCCGGTGGATTCTCGATAGACATCGAATACGTCGGGGTTCGCGAAGCGTCGGGGATCTCGGTTCGCGGCATGTAACGACGCTCCGACTTGGGCGCCCGCAGGAATGATCCATCCTTCCAACTCGACATCGAGGGTCGTCCGGCGAGAGATCAGACCTACCGGAGGAAGCCACCGCACGATCTCTTCGAAGACCGACTCGAACAGCGACGGCTCTGCCATCGCCGCTCGCCGTTGTTCGGTGTGCGTAGACAGTGCCCAGACCGCGTTGGTCAGCGCATGCTTGGGTTCGTTGATGCCTCCGGAGATGGCCAGCTTGACGTTTGCTCGTTGCGTTTCGACCGGCATGTCGGCCTCGATCATGGCGGACAGGATCGAGCCGTCGGGGTGTCGACGAAGGTGTGGTGTGGCCTCGTCGACTGCGTCGTCGATCTCAGCATTCACGGCGGCAACGCGTGCCCAGATGTCGGGTTCTTCTGCCAGATTGGCCGCACCCGCCATGAAAGCGGCCGACCAGCGGGTGACGTCCTCGTGCGGGATGTGCGAAAGACCAACCAGTGCTGCAACATTCGTAGCTGCTAATGGTGCGGCGAGATCGCGACTCAGGTCGGCACCGGAGCCCCGATCGATGAACTCCGTGATGAGTCGGTCGGTGTTGGTTTCGAAGACGGGACGCCACTTGTCGGCGATTGCCTTGACGCGCAACGAGTGATTGGCCGCGTGGCGTTCGCGTGCATGAGCGGGATCGTCCTTTCGGATCATGGATCGCCCGATCGTTCGGTCGACTCGATGACCCGGCTGCTCGGCCGTAAAGACCTCGGGATGCGTCTCGACATAGCGGCAATCGTCGAATCGCGTGATGACGTAGCGATCGATGGCCGGCACCCAGTGCACGGGAGCCGATTCCCGCAGTTGACCGAGAACGCCGTATGGGTCCCGGTCGAGTAGTCGCGGTGTGATCCACTCGGCCACCGGGACTGTGGAGGAGGAGTTCGACGGTCTCATGCCGCCTCGTCGCCGAGAGTCTGCAGGAGTTTCGCGGTATGTGCCCGCCGAGCAGCGCCGCGAGGACCGCTGGAGTCCCGCCTCGACGGCTGCGCCGTTATCGGATGTGAGTCGGCAGAACTGGATGCGGTCATTGTGCTCCTGAGGGGTGGATCCGACACACTTGCCGTGTCGTCTGGAACACAGATAACGCTAAGCGGTGACTGTCATCACATGCATGAGCAGAATGCGCACTGCGATGTCGATTCTGCGAACTTCGACCGAGGTGATCATCTACCCGAGCTCGGTCGGCACCTCCGTCAGTTGGCCGACGCGGGCGCGCCGTGTCGCACGCCGGCACTCCAGGCATAGGGCAGCTCTGCTCCGTTGAGCAGGTGATCGCCAATCGCACGCAACTTCTGGTTGATCGGGTTGTGCACGGCGAGCGTTCGCGCATTTCGCCAATGACGGTCCAATGCAAGCTCTTCGGCAACGATCGAAGCCCCGCCCACCTCGAAGAGCTCATTCGTCGCCGCGAGCACCTGCGCAGCGATAGATGCCTGCGCCTGACCCGCCGCGAGCTCGACGCGAGCGATGGCCTCGGCGTTCTCAGGGTCGGTGGTGAGCAGTTCGTCGAGTAGATCAGCGACGGCGAGGACGTTCGATCGTGCGGAGAACGCTGTCGCTGAAAGCCGCCCGACGATCTCCTGAACCAACGGATCGTCGCGTTGGCGGTCGGCCACCGAGTGGGTGAAGGTGCGGTCGCGCGCAGAGACCCACTCGATCAGGTCGTCGGTGGCGCGTTGAGCAATGCCCGCGAGACCAGCCAATTGGAACAGCTGGAGGTAGGCCGTTGCGTAAGTCGGTCCTGCGGATCCGTAACCGGGGCCGAGGATCTCGTCGTCGTGCACGACGACATCGGTGAACAGTGTGGTCCCGCTCGCCGTGAGGCGCTGTCCGAACCCGCGCCAATCGTCGACCCGCTTGACGCCTTCTCGTGTTGCGGGGACGAGGACGCTCACTCGTTCGTCGTCGCGGTTGGCCGCGACCAAGATGTGGTCGGCGTACAACGACCCGGTGCTGTAGAACTTTTCGCCGTTCAGGCGCCACTCATCGCCGACGCGGGTGAGAGTGGTGCGATAGCTGTCGATGGCGCCCGAGCCAGGCTCGGTGATCGCATTGCCCACGAGGATGCCGTCGGCGATCGCGGCGATCAGCCGGTCATTGCCCGCGAGGAGCTGGTCTTC
This sequence comes from Gordonia aichiensis NBRC 108223, assembly GCF_000332975.1. Classification (GTDB taxonomy): domain Bacteria; phylum Actinomycetota; class Actinomycetes; order Mycobacteriales; family Mycobacteriaceae; genus Gordonia; species Gordonia aichiensis. The sequence continues at coordinate 14,196 of NZ_BANR01000037.1, forward strand.
GACAAACGAGAAATGTACCCGCAGCGCTTGGGTGATATTGGAGTCGGCAGCGGCCAACGCGATGAGTTCGGTGAACAGCTCGCGCACCGATGCGCCTGCGCCGCCCAGCTCGACGGGCAGCCTGAGCGCACCGAAACGACGTTCCCACAGGAGTGCGACCTCGTCGTGCGCGAGGGTACGCGACCGCTCGCGATCGACAGCGCCTGCCGCGATGGCGGCGTAAACGTCGTCGAGACCGAGGCCGATTGTTGGGTCGAGGGTTGTGGATGCGGCGGATGCCGTCGATGTGCTCATGGAGAATCAAGGTGTCACGGTCGACGCCGACGGGCACCAGTTCTGCTCAGCGAGACGTTTATGCGGCAACGGCGTGGTCGTGACAGCCAACAGCGGTTTCTGCGAACTCTCGGCTTCTTTGTGACGCCGTCGCAGAAAGTATGACAGGAGGTCCCAGTTGAACCCGCGTGATGAGTCGGTGGCTGCACTTTCGGCCGAACGCGCGCGGACGGAGGGCTTGATCGAGTCCCTGTCGGTCCGCTTGACGTCGGTCATCGAGGCGTCCTCTGATGAGGTATCCGATGACGAGCACGACCCTGAGGGGTCGACGCTTGCGGTTGAACGAGGACAACTGGTCGCACAGCTTGAACGTTCGCGCACGCGACTGCGTGAGATCGATGCTGCAATCGCGCGTGCGGGTCGAGGCGAGTACGGACGATGCGAGACGTGCGGCAGGTCGATTGATCCGGAAAGGCTCGAGGTCCTGCCGGCCGCACGCCAGTGCATCGATTGTGCCAGAAGGGATTCGACTCGCCAGTGGTGAGTGGCTGCGGGTGTATCCGCGTGTGCACTCGTCGGCCTTGTCGGTAGCCGCCGATAGTCTCACGCCATGCTGTCCTACCAGATGCGGGCGAGCGTCTCGGTGCGTCGCCGCGTCGATGCCCCGGAAGGCGTTGACGATCCTGAGGCCGTGGCGACCAAGCTCATGGAACTGACGCTGCGCCGATGCGACGTGACCTGGGGGCCCACGGTGTCCCACCAACGGCATACCTACGGGACGACCACCTCCGTGGAGACGCGGTCTCCGTGCCTACGCGTCGACGTCGACGTCTTCGACGCCGCTGACTGGGTGGTCGCGACAGTGTGGGCAGGCGACAGCCGCCTGTGTGATCGATTGGCCATCGAGGTGCTCGAAACCGAGATGTCTATGCGAGAACACCCGTGCCTAGAGTGTGTGGTCGGTCGTTCGCACCCGGAATTCCGGTACATGGTGGATGCACTCGGTGCAGTGCTGCATGACGCACGATGTCACTTCCTGGCCACCCATTTCGACGGTCTGCTCATCGACGATGACGGTCACGATCTCACCGTCGATTAACCGGTGTCCTCGTCATGGTGCCGGTTCCAGAATTGGTGGATCAAGCCTGTCGACGCCGTGACGGATTCGATGTCGTAGTTCTTGTGAATCCCGCCGAGACCCGACCACAACGGCACTCCCCTGCCGAGCACGATCGGCTGGATGGTGAGGTGCATGAAGTCGACGAGGCCGTCGCGAAGAAACTGATTGACGGTCGATGGGCCACCACCGATGCGGATGTCGCCGCCACCCGCGAGATCGCGAGCAAGTTCGAGCGCTTTTGTCGGCGACGCGTCAACGAAGTGGAAGACCGTTCCGTTGTCAAACGAGATGGTGTCGTGTGCGTGATGGGTCAGCACGATGACGGGTGTTTCGAAAGGCGGTGCGTCCTCCCACCAACCGCGCCACCCGTCGTCGGGCCAATCGCCCTGCTGCGGCCCGAACTTGCCCCGTCCCATGATCTCGACCCCGACGCCCTGGCCCCAGACACTGGAGAACACGCGGTCCGCGGTGATCGGAGCGTCCGCGTTCTGGACGCCCGCGATCACGCGTCCGTCGAAATTGCCGAACAGTTCACCCGCACCCCCGATCGGCTCATCGAGCGTGATGTGATCGCCAGCGGCGTATCCGTCCAGTGACACATTCAGTAGATCGACACGCACCTGTTGCGAGCGACTCATGACCAACACCCCGTTCCTCGTGGATCGCGGCACCGGTCGGTCCCGCAGCTTTACCGACCGTGCCGGGTCCGAGAACTCATCGGTCGCGGGTCACCCGTGTCCCCCGAGGGCGTTCAGCTGCTGACTGCGGCTGCCAACCTGCCCAGTGTGTCTTCGAGCTGCTCCTCGGTCACGAGCGGAAAGCTCACCTTCTTCAGCAGGTCCTTGTCGGTGACCTTGGACCAGTCGTAGGTGTGACGTACGAGAGTCTTGTCGGGCCCCTGTGCCTCGAGCTCCCACACCCACTCCCAGCCGGGAGGCTCGGTGCCGGCCGGCGCTGTCTGCCATGCGAGCAGTTTGTCCTTGGCGTACCCGGTGACGTGGTTGTCGGTCTTGTACTCACCACCCATGTGCGCGCCCTCCATGTTCATGGTGAACACCTCGCCGACCTCCTGAATCCGATCGGCGTGATCGACGCTGCGCACAAAACCGGAGCCGTCGAGTTCGGGGTGCCGCTGCGGATTGCTCAACACGTCGAAGACCTGGTCGGCCGGGGCGTCGATGACTCGTTCTACCGTGACACTCGTTTGTTCGCTCATTTCTCCACCGTGCCGAAGAGGTCGGAGCTTGGCAACCGCCGCATGTCAGTCCCACGCCGTCGCGCGGTCGCCGTCAGATAACTCCGAGTGCGAGCATTGCATCGGCGACGTGGGTGAATCCGGCTATGTTGGCGCCGAGTACGTAGTCGCCGGGGAGTCCGTACTCGGCGGCGGTGCGCAGGCAGTTCTCATGGATGCCGCGCATGATGTCGGCAAGCCGTGTCTCGGTGTAGTCGAAGCTCCACGAGTCACGAGACGCGTTCTGCTGCATCTCCAGCGCGCTCGTTGCGACACCTCCGGCATTGGCTGCCTTGCCGGGTGCGAAGAGTACGCCCGAAGACGCAAGAGCGTTGATCGCGTCCGGTGTGGTGGGCATGTTGGCGCCTTCGGCGACGATCGTGCAGCCCTGTCTGATGAGGCTCGCGGCGTCGTCGGAATTCAACTCGTTCTGAGTGGCGCAGGGGATGGCAATGTCGGTCGGAACGTCCCAGATCGAACCTGACGATATGAAATGCGCAGTCGTACCGCGCTTTTGGGCGTAGTCGGCTACCCGGCCGCGATGCACGTCCTTGATCTCCTTCAGGAGATCGAGGTCGATACCCTCGTCGTCGACGACGTAGCCACCTGAATCCGAACACGCGACGACCCGTCCGCCGAGTTGATGGATCTTCTCGATCGCGTACAACGCGACGTTTCCCGAGCCGGATACGACGACTCGCTTGCCGTCGAGGTCTTCGCCCCGCGCGCGGAGCATCTCTCGGACGAAGAACACCACTCCGTACCCCGTGGCCTCGGTGCGGACCTGCGAGCCGCCCCACGACAGCCCCTTGCCAGTGAGTACGCCGGATTCATAGCGGTTGGTGATGCGCTTGTACTGCCCGAAGAGATAGCCGATCTCACGGCCGCCGACGCCGATGTCACCGGCCGGAACGTCGGTGTACTCGCCGATGTGCCGATAGAGCTCGGTCATGAACGATTGGGAGAACCGCATGACCTCGCCGTCGGAGCGTCCCTTTGGATCGAAATCCGATCCGCCCTTGCCGCCCCCGATCGGCAGGCCGGTGAGGGCGTTCTTGAAGATCTGCTCGAAGCCGAGGAATTTGACCACGCCGAGGTACACGCTCGGATGGAACCGCAGCCCACCCTTGTACGGTCCGAGTGCGGAGTTGAATTCGACCCGGAAGCCACGGTTGATCCGCACTCTGCCTGCGTCGTCGACCCAGGGCACGCGGAAGATGATCTGTCGTTCTGGTTCGCAGAGGCGCTCGATGATCCCGGCGTCCGCGTAGTGCGGGTGCTTGGCCAACACCGGGCCCAGGCTGTCGAACACCTCGCGTACGGCCTGGTGGAACTCTGACTCCCCCGGGTTACGCGTCACCACCTCGTCGTAGAGAGCCTGCACCTTCTCGTCGACCTTCGACATCTCGCCAACACCTTCCCCTGTGCTCGGCGTGATCCGGCCGTTCGAGTGGCGTGGGTTGTGGTCACTCCCCTGGTTCTCGATTCGCCGGGCACGAACACTCGGCCTGATCACATCTGTCGTGAGCCTATCGTCAGACAGAAATACCGCCCATATCGGACCCGTACTTGCACTGATCCGGCGGCTACCGCAGCGCCGCGAGGTTCTCGATCGAGCGTCGTACGTCGGAGGTGATGATCTTGGCGACGAACCGTCCGATCGGGCCACTCAGCAACCCGCCGTCGAGACTGGCGTGGAGGTGGAACCTCGAACCCGACCCGGTTGCTGACACGATCATCCGCAGCGATATCCGGACGCCTCCGTGGCCATGGCCGGTCAGCGAAATCGTGTGGGGTGCATCGTATTCGGTGACCGTCCAGTGGATGACGTTTCGGAAGCCCTTCACCTTGATGAGTGAGGAGATTTCAGTTCCCTTGGTGATCTCCTCGGGCAGTTCACTGCGCCAACCGCCGAAGATCGTCATCCACTCGGGAAAGCGCGAGAGGTCTGACGCCATGCTCCACGCATGCTCGGGAGAGAGATCTGAGTCGATACTGACGTCGACATCGGCCATGGGCACCGTCTTTCGTGGAGTTGGACTTCTTCCACGTCGACGCTACCGATCGATGACCGGACCTCGTCGAGGAGCACGATCAGGGAAGCGGTGTACTTGCCTAGAGCGCGAGGCCTGGACTGCTCAGATCAGCTTGGCGTTCTGCAGCAGCTGTTCGATGTAGGTCCCCTCGATCTTCTTGAGGGCAGCCTTTCCGATCAGCTTCTCGACGAACGGGAACTTGATCTCGGTCAACGACTTTCGGTCGTTCAGGTAGTAGATCGACGAGAGCAGCACTCGGATGTCGAACGATGAGTCGAACACCTCGGGGACGCCGCGGTCGACGTTGAGCAAGGTGTAGACAGCCTCCATGGCGGTGCGGACCGAATACTCCGTCGTGAAAACGGTATCGCGTTCTGTCTCGGCGAAGTTCCCGAAGAACGCGAGGTTGGTGTAACCCTCGGGAACCACCAGGGGCCGATCGCCCAGAGCACGCGGCATGAAGTACGACGTGATGTAGGGCATATTGCACGGCACGGTGGATGCCGAGTTGTGTGCGAGATCGTCGATCTCGTCCGTCGGGACGCCGATGTGGTAGAGCCATTCGGCACACAATTCGGCACCGGTGCACTCGCGGATCGTCTTCTTGACATAGTCGCCCTGCTTGTCGGAGAACAGGCCGTAGAGCCAAACCACCAGTTCCTTCTGGGGGTCCTGTTGAGCGAAGTGAGGTTGGCGGCTGATGGTGAAGCCGTACAGCCAGCTGGAGTCGGCGATGGTGCAGGGGCCGCCGGTCACGATCTCGCCACCGCGGGGATCTCGTCCGGTCACTTTCTCGATGTACGGGCGGACCTTGTCGTCGGTCAGTGTGACGGTGGCTGAGATGCTCCAGTTGGCGTCGGGGATGTTCTCGCAGAACTTCTCGGGACGGCCAAGGGTTGAATCCTGCCCCGCGAGGTTCTTCCACAACGACCACGCGCCGCCGTTGCCGGTCTCCACCGTCGCCGGAGTGTCGTTATCGCCGTACGTCGAGGACTCGGTGATCGACCCGTTGGTCACGAAGACAAGGTCGTTCTCGGTGAGGTCGATGCTCTTGGACTCGCCGTTCTCAGTGAGTTGAATACGACGTGCTCGTTTCGAAGGCCCGGCGCTGTCGAGTTCGATGTTGTCGACCTGGGTGTTGTACACGAAGGTCACGCCGTGTCCCTCGAGATAGGCGACCAACGGCTTGATCAGCGATTCGTACTGGTTGTATCGGGTGAAGCGCAGAGATGTCAGATCTGCCAGCGTGGAGATGTGATGAATGAAGCGCAGCGTGTAGCGCCGCATCTCCAGTGCGCTTGCCCACGGCTCGAACGCGAACATCGTCGCCCAGTACAGCCAGAAGTGGGAGTCGAAGAACTCCTTGCCGAAGACCTCGTCGATCCTCTTGTCCTGGAGGTCTTCCTCCCGTGTCAACACGAGCTTCATCAGCTCCTCGGCAGCTCCCCGGGTGAGAGTGAGGTCCTTGATCTCGTCGATCTTCGCGCCCTTGCCATGAATCGCGCGAGCAGGATTCGAACTGGGATTGCGTTTGTGGATCCAGTACATCTCATCGAGTACCGAGGCATCGTCGATGGTCAGTGAGGGTATCGACTTGAAGAGATCCCACAGAGTCTCGAAATGCGCTTCCATCTCGCGACCGCCGCGGATGATGAAACCCTTGTGTTCGTCGAGGATTCCATCCATGCTCCCGCCGGGAAGCCCCAATTCCTCGAAGATGGTGATCTTCTCGCCAGGCAGTCTTGCGTCGCGTACCAAGAAACTCGCACCCGCCAACGAGGCCAAACCCGAGCCCACGAAATAGGCGCTCTTGCCATCGATTTCTGCCGGATTCTCCGGCCGACCAAACGCTTCGAAATTTCCGTTACTTCGGTACACGTGCGTCTCACCTCATGTCGTCGAGCCGCTGGGCCCGTATCGGATCGAGCTCGAACAGCTTCGACGCTAGTCCTAAAACAGGATCTGCGGTTGCCGATGGAGATGAATTGTTTGGGGAGCTGCGGTCACTGCAGAGATTCTGCGGAATATCGCCAGTGTCCCTGGCTATATTTCCTGAGTCGAGCGGTGTGAACGATAGAGATCAAGGACCGGACCCGATTGTGTCGAATACCGTGCGTGAGGCAGGCGGTGTTGATGACTGTTCGGGTAAGGCACAAGGTTGGCTGAGTGCAAAAGACCGCCGGCCCGAGATGGGTCGGCGGTCTTGACGAGAGCGACGGTGCCGGTCAGTGCGCCTCTCGGCACATAATCCGCTCGAAGCGGTGAAGGGTGGGACCCGGGGCAATGAACCCGGCATCGTCAAAGGGGCTC
>NZ_BANR01000036.1 GCF_000332975.1 Gordonia aichiensis NBRC 108223
CGCCCAGTGATGCAGCTTGCATAGCGCAATCCCGTTGCTAGTTTTGTCGAGGTCATGCTTGCTCCATGCCAAGATATGAGCGGCGTCAATCCCTGACCGGATACCGTCGATCCCGCCGAATTCCCCACCACAGAACAAGCATCGATACCCGTAAGCCGCTCTCACGAGCTGGCTAAACTTTTGACCGCTCGCGCCACGGGACTTTGCCAGACGCCATTCTTCGGCTGATCGTGCACTGATCGCCGGTTCATCCTCACTAAGCTCATCAGGGGGAGGGAGGACCGGCTCCAAACTATCTGATTGAATGCCGGCCATGCGCTCGAGAACCGGCAGCGGATCTTCGCCGAGAACATAACCAGAATTCGATACGCCCGCTAACTGCTTGATCACCTCACTCACGGCTGAAACAAGTGTTCGATCCACCGTGTTACCTGCGGCCATCAGGTCCATATGCACCTTGAGGGCTGCGCTAACTGGCTTTGGTATTCGATCGGACAATGCATATACGGCTACAACCCGATTCCACCTGATAGTGACACCGATTGCATCGGAATCGCCACTATTCGCAACCTCAATCCACGAAGGTACGAATGTAATTATCTCGGCAGCAGCAGAAAGTTCGGAGTCCGGGGCAAAGCCGACCTGTGTGACGGCGTAGTCCTTCGCCTTAATGATTGGCCATCCAGGCGGAGTCTGCTTGAGCGATCTGGTCGGGTCCGGAAGTAGCAGCATCGCACTGACCACACGCCCGATCTGGATCGGACTATCCAGAACTGATCGTAACCGAGGCTTCCCGCTATCACCCGGATCGAGCCACAATCCTGTGTCACGCACGATCCCGTCAGGCCACTTCATGTAGAACTGCCAACCTTCGAGTTCAGCCGCAGCGACCCCCGTGTGTCCGCCGACGACCTCGTACTCCCCGCGGCCGCCAGATGTTCTGAATCCGATGTGCATATGCTCCTGCCTGGAGGTTAGTAGACTCCAAACAGTCTGTCACCGAGGGGCCCAGTCAAGCTGTTTGACGCGCGGGGAAGACTCGCCACTCAGCCCGGTTATCCGAGCCCTGTGGGCTGTCGCGTTGTGCGTGGCAGGCTTGACGGCATCGCGGACATCGGGAACGGGTCATGTTAAGGGCCTTGGTTCACGATACGAATTTCGCGATCTCAGAAGTTCTCTCACCACAATCCGTTCCTGCCGAAGCCAAGCTTCCGCCGAAACTCCCCGAGGTCCTTGCCGCTCGGCTCCGGAACCTCTGGCTGTCGGAGTGGCCGTCCCAATGGATCAATGACCTGGTCGACGTACCGTTCGGACCAATCGGCCCATGCGTCTGCGGCGGCGCGTTCCTGATCATCCTCGATGGTGCCAGCACGTCTTCTCAGCGCGTCAACGTAACCGCGTAGCCGCTGCGCCGACTCCCACGCTGCTGCATCAGCCTGGAGCATTTCGCCAAGCGTGTGTTCGACGTATGCGGCGCGAGCTTGCTGGTTCTCCAGTTCGAGGCGTTTCGCGCTCTCCTCGGCTTCGATCCGTTGTCGCTCTCGGCGGTCGGTGTCGGCTGCCACCCAGGTGTTGAACGCGGCCAAGATGTCGACGAGCCGATCCTCCAGACGTCGTGTCTTGGTGTCCGCCCATGGCTTCTCGCTTGGATAGTTGGCAGCGTCGTGCGTCAGGATGGCCAACCGCTCTGAGGGCACGTGATCGTACTTGGGGATATGCGCCCATTCCCACTGCTTCTGCCGCGCCAGTTCTTGAGCTGTCGGCTCATGCGGCAGCTGATCTTGGAGCTGCTTGATGCTCACTGGACAACGGAACTCCTGCTCGGACAGCACAAGGAGGCCGGGCGGCTGGTTGCGCCTCGAATAGTAGTCACGTCCGTCCAGCTGCTTGACGAGGTCCACCTGGATTCCACGCGCGGCAGCTTCTGTAGCCAGGCAGTGCAGCAACACCGCCGCGCGTCTGCGGTGCCTTTGCCGATCCCGTCGAGCCGGCCTGTCGAGCGGATCTCGGCCACCACGGGATGCCACCGACCGATCCGAACCTTGCTCATCACGTCCGACGGCGTTTCAGTCTGCCACTCCGAAACCGGTACCAGCCGGATAATCCACTCCCCGTACCTCGCACCGCTGTATACGGCGACATGCTGGCCGTCGGGGGCCATCCCATGCCGGTTGATCGCGGCAGCCAAAGTCGAGTACTTGGTCTTGTCGTCGCGGGAGTTGCGCTCCAACACGCCCCCAGCATTCGCCAAATCAGCGAGGAGTTGACGCGTCGGTGTCAGCCCAGACGGCGATCGCTTCGTGGCAGGAGGTTTCGGCGGCCGTGGGGCCGACTGAGATCGTTGTTCGAGCCTGACCGAAGAAGTCGAGTGTGGAGCCGTTGCCGCTGCGCCTCGTGAACCTCGGTGTTTCCGTTCCCAGTGTCCGTCGGGGTAGTCGCCGCGGTCTAGGTAGAACGCACCGGCCGGTAGCAGCTCTGCCCGCCAACTGCCGCCTTTCTTGGACACAGTGACCAGACGACGAGAGGCAAGTGCATTGGCGACGGTCTTGTACGTGTGTCCATCCCATCGACCGTCCGGACACCCATCGCCGATCCAGCGCAGCACGTCGAGCTGACCTTGGTGAATAGGGTCTTTCAGCGCCAACGACTCATTCCTAGTGTGGTGACTCAAACATCGATATCCGATTCTCCCGCAAGTGGCCGCAGCACGGGGAGTCGTCGCGTCAGGGGACACCCTGATCAGCCTGTATCAGAGGGCGTGTCTCGTTCGTATCTGACCGCGATCGACTCGATCTGATCCGCTCGCAGGATGACCCGACCCCACTTCGGCAAGTTGGCGGATGCCCCGTTGGCATTCATCGCGATCGGCGGAGCCAGCACTAGTTCGCGATCCGCCACTTCAAGATCAGGCGAGAAGTGCGCGACTCGACCCGACCAGCTGACGCCGCCTGTAAGGCGTACTCGGACAACCGGATAGGCGCCTTGTGGGCAATCGTCACGGAATGACTTGCTCCACGTCGAGGCATGTGAGATCTTCGCTTCTGCCTTCCGAGAAGCAATCCGAAGTGTAGCTTCGGAAACCCCGATCGACGTCGCCACAAACACGAACAACCCAACACCGATGGGGACGACATGATCGCCGACATACGCATGATTGGCCAAGACGAGGTCGCGTGGAGTCGGCCAGAAGTCTGATTCTGTCCATGTTCTCAGGCCGCTACCGACCGCAAGCGCAAGAGGGAGTGCGACGGCGCTGCAGCATGTCGAGACGAGGACGACACGACTGATCTCTCGGAACGTTGTTTCACGGCGCTCGGCAAACTTCGTCGAACGTCGAAGGTCGTAGTAGACGCCGGGGGCGACCAGCGCGAAGAATCCAAGCAGCGTAAGCCAATTGGATGGAACCATCGATGCGCTAGTCGGGGAAGTCGTTCAAGTACGAAGTCGCGTCCGAACCTGATCCACCATCATTCTGCGCCTCAAATCGAGGCGGTGGATCGACCACCGGTGGCGAAGGCACCTCGATGGAATCGACCGACTTGTCGAAGTAACCTGACCCCCGCAGTGAACCCTCGGGGTCACGGTCATGAGGACGATGAGCCACGCTCCTATCCTTTCGGTGGATGCTGGTCACGGGAACGGGGATAGGTGTTCTTGCTACCGATCGTCCCGTCCTGGTTCTTGATAACATGCTCGACACCGAGACCGATGGCCTTGTCCCGACCCCGAGCTTGCGCTTCTTTCTTCGTTCCGCCCGTGTCGGATGCACGCGAGTTGCCTTGCACCTTGTTCTTCCAGACGCCGTCTTCGTAGTACGTCTCGACATCGCCGACTGCCATCTCAGCTCCTTCACTGTGCCGTGCCGAATATCACTATCCAGGCTAGCCGTGAACACCGACAATCCCGGCGATGTCGAACCCGAAAATGAACATCTGTGCAGTTCAGAGCAGTAAGTCTGAATTACCATACGTGTGAGATTCATCCGTTTGGGCGACAACCCACCTCGGATGAATGTCGGAATGCGTGCAGGGAGGGCCGATTAGCTATTCCGGGGGCTCCAACCCGCTGACGAGCACCCCGGCGTCGACATCCAATCCGCCAGCGATCTTCAAGATGTTGTGCAGCGTGACGTTGCGTCGGCCGCGTTCCACTTGCCCGAGGTACGTCCAGTGCAGCCCGCAGCGCTCGGCGGCCTTCTCTTGACTGAGTCCCAGCTCTGTCCGCCTGGCCATCACCCGACGGCCGAACTCACGCGTAGCCGGCGAGATGGGTGATTTGGACGGGGCGGGCACACCACCAACCCCATAGGTCCCATGATTATCAATCCAGAGACGATGAATCCCATGCCCTTGAATCCAGTCGGATTTCCTCGTAGATTGGCCTGACCCCGGCGGGCGCGCGCGGCCGACCGGGGAGATCCATCACCCGGTAATCCACGACATCAGGGAGATCATATGACCGGCGGCGGCAACTTCGAGTTCCTGACCAATACCCAGCAGACCGTCACCTCGACCACTACAAGCGAGGCAACCAGCGAAACGGCGGCCACCAGCAAGTAGATCACATCACGTAAGTAACTACGGGACTGCGGTGCACGAATTGTCTTCGTGCACTGCAGTTTTCGTCTATTCAATCCCGCTCAAGGTTGGTATAATCGAGTCACATATATGCGTGACCCGTACACCCGAATCGTCAACCTCAAGCTCGTCATCGGAGCCGTACTCCTGTCCGTCGTTGGGCTGGCACTCATGGCGTATGGCAGCTATCTCGATTCGCTCGACCGGTCCGGCTTCATTAGCGCATTGTCGTCGAACATCGGCGGCACCCTCCTGATCGCAGGCATCGTCGGTATCGCTCTCGATCAGTGGCTTGACCGCGACCGCGGCGCTTCGCTCGGAAACCTCATCGAGAAGGTCATGCTCCGCGTGATGGCCAAGCTCGTTCCGGCTTTGCGCGATTCCGTCATCCAAGCCTTCGCCGATAACGTGAATAACCTGTCGGTCGTCGCTAGCAACGAACTGCTCGACAACCTGGCTCGTAACGCTCTCGCACTGAGGCTGGGCGACGCTAACTTCGCCGAAGACATCTACGACGACGTGCGCGATCAGGCTGTCGCCTCTGCTGAGCGCTGGCGCGATACCCGCATCAGCATGCAGTTGTCGCCCGACGTGTCCATCCTCCCTGTAGCTACAGGGAGAGGAAGCTCCGCTTCCTCTCCGCCGTTATTTACCTTGACCGTGCGCTACGAGTACACCGTCGTCCCGACCGTCCAAGTTCGGAAGTTCACCGCCGTTTCTGACACCACCGAATACCGCAGCCTCATCGACGACCCGAGTGAGACATCGGTCTGGTACATCAACCCAGGGACGGGCGTGCACGGCGCCGACAAACACGCGTTCGAGCTGGTCGACTTCGCCGTCGATGGCCTACCACAACAGATCAGGCGTAGCGCACGCGTCAACGGACAGTCATACGCGGTCAATCTCGGTAGCGAGGTCATCGACGCCAAACAACCCGTGACCCTCAGCTACACGTACCGGACGATCCTGCGACAAGCAGGCCATATGGTGCACGTCGACGTCGAGCAACCGTCAAAAGGCCTTGACGTCGACTTGGACTACGGTGACTGCGGCATCGCTGAGATACGCCTTATCCCGTTCATCGCCAGCAGCAAACAGGTCCGTAGCCATGTCATGCCACCGAGTGTTCCGGAGAAGACCGTCAGCATCGGGTTCGACGGGTGGGTGATGCCAAAGCAGGGCGTCGTGGCGGTGTGGATACTTGCGAGCGAGCTGCCAGATCGGCGGACATGACGCCGAGCAACGTTTGCGTCAACAGAGGCATCCACAGAACACCTTGAGCACACCAGATCGCTTTGGGACGATGAATTACATGAAGGTGATCTCTCCCCAGGCGTACGTCGCACTTCGCCAGGCGCTACCGCTCATCGTCTGGCGCAAGGCTGCCTTCGAGACGTATGTACGTGGGGCGTTCGGACAGCACCCTGAGGTGCTGTCCCACATCAACTTCGATCTACCGAAGCGGGAGAACGCAAGCACCATCATGGCTCGACTGATGGCGGATGTCTCGCGCTACCAGGAGACGACAATCGACCTCATGCTGGACATCGCATCGATGACGCGCTTTCCAGACATCGAGATGATCAGAGACGCCGCCGACCGCGACAAATGGCTCGGCAGAGCCAGCGAAGCTGTCGCCGACCTTCGCCGTCACACCGCTGGGTTCGAGCAAGTCCGGGCTGCGGCCGATCGACGCCATGCGGCGCGGGCCGAGTACGAAGGGCACGCCGCCGCGATCCGTCAGTTCACCGACGACATTGAATCCATTCGCCAGAAGTTCCTGGAACTGCACGGGATGTCGGAGCCCCAGAAGCGCGGCAAGCGATTCGAAGAGGTTCTGAATGACCTCTTCGCGCTCTACGACATGGAGCCAAAACTCGCCTTCAACCTCGCAAACGAACAACTCGATGGAGCCATTACCTTCGATACCGACGACTACGTAATCGAGGCGAAGTGGCATGCCGACCCGATCGGCCGGGACCAGCTGGACATCTTCGATACGAAGGTCCGGCGCAAGGGTAAGAACGCGCTCGGGATCTTCATCAGTGTCAGCCGCTTCACGAGCGCGGCACTGGATGAGTACAAACAAGGCACAGCCTTCCTCGCGATCGACGGAGAAGACCTGTACTACGTGCTCGAAAACCGCGTCAGACTCGATGACATGCTGAGGAACAAGAAGCGTCACGCAAACGAGACGGGGAGCTGCATGCTCCACATGCGCGACTGGCTGGGGACGCCCAGCCAGTCGTAGTCCTCGGCGTCTCAGCGGATTCTGACAGCGATACTGTTGCCGGATAGCGGACACGAAGCAGTGGATCATCCTAACTGCCAATCGTTTTCAAAAGAACGAGCGTCCGTAGCCGAGCTTCTGCTTGAACTCCGCGATCTGTGAGTAATCCGGCGGTTTCGTCGTCGGCATCGCGAGCGGGCGAGCGAACGGGCCAAGACTCGCGATGTACTGCCGGCACCAGGTGAGCCATTCGTCTGCGGCAACGCGTTCATCGCCCTCAAAGCATGCCGCGTGCTGCTCCATCGCGACAAGAAATTCGGACAGTTCGCGCCGCTTGGCGAACCGTGAGAAGTCACCGAGCAGGGTATCAATCCGGCGCTGCTCGTAATAGGCCTCGGTTGCGCGGGCCGTCGCGATCTCATCCCGCTTACGGCGTTCGATCGCTTCGAGGCGTTCGCGCTCGATCCGTGCCTTCTCGGCGTCGTTCCGGTCGATCATTTCGGCAAGGACGTCGTGCAACCGGTATTCCAGAGGGAGGTTCTTCGTATCGTCCCAGTGCTGACGGCGACTGTATCGGCTGTCGGCGTTGACGAACACAGACAGGCGCTCGCTTTTCACATTGTCGTGAGTGGGGATGTAGGTATATCCGCGCCGCTGGCGTTCGAGTTCAGACTTTGTCGGCACATGCGGCACGCGATCGCTGAGCTGGCTGACAGTGACGACGCAGCGCAGTTCGTCGAACTGAAACAGCAGGTGACCGTGATAGCCGTCGAACGCTTGCCGGTAGCCACGACTGTCGATCTTCACAATCGAAACGCCGATACCGCGCGCCTTGGCCTCAATCGCGAGGGCATTAAGCAGCCGGAACGCACGAGCACGCACCGACGTCGGCGTGATACTCGACAGCGCATTCTCAGTGCGCAGTTCAGCAACCGCCGGATGACCTTTTCGTGAACGGGTCGAGTCGGCAATCTCGCCGGGCTTCTGCGTGGTCCAATCAGACGTCGATGCCAGACGGATCTCGACGCGGTGGCCGTTCAGCTTTGTCAGCAGTACGACATCCCCATCGGGTACGAGCTTGCGGCCATTGATGATTCCGACCAGGTGAGAGTAGTTCGGACTGTCATCAGACACGTCACGAACAAGCCGGCCATCTGCCGCCAGCAAATCATCGACAAGCTTCTGCGTTGGTTTCGGCTCGCCAGATGCGGAGGGCTTCCGGACCGTACGCGGCTTCGGCACGGATGACGGCCGCGGTCGAGGTGGTGGCGGCGACGTCGACGTCGTGGTGTCGGGCGATACGGGTATGCCACCGTTGCGTCGCGTCTTCCAGTGCCCCGGCGGATAGTCGCCGTGTGCGAGGTAATGGGTACCAGCAGGCAGCATCTCGGCCTGCCAGCCGCCGCCCTTCTTCGACACCTTCAGGAGCCGCCGCCCAGCCAGTGCATTGGCAGTCATTTTGTAAGCGTGACCTTGCCATCTACCCTCGGGACAGCCGTCGGCTACCCATTGCAGCACGTCAACCTGCCCCTGGTGCAGAGGATCTTTAAACGTCACGTGTCCTCATCCCGGTGTGTCTCTGCCACACGGCGTTGTGCACATCTTCTGCAATAGTTGTAGCGGCTCACGCCGGAGCGTTCCTGTCGATCCAGGTGCGCAGCGCGTCTGTCAGGGCCTCGTCTGCGGTGACCCCGTGGCTGGCGGCGACCGCGCGGTCGAACTCGGCGTTGAGGTCCGGCGTCACCTTGGCTCGTACTGGCTGCCGCTGCACGACTGCTTCTTCCGGAGCAGGCGGCGTCCGCAGTGCCTCGCAGGCCTTCTCGAACTCTTCGAAGAGCTCGCGGTAGTTCTCGCGTGTCGGGATGATCGGTTCACCCTTGGCGAACCACCTGAACAGCTTGTTGCTCGCCGACTTCTTGCAGATGCCGCGCCCGTGTCCGAAATCGTTGCGCATCCGCCCCAGCTCCTGGAAGAACGGCGACTTGATGTCGTCAACCGAGCAGCCGTAGACCTCGGCAAGTTGCTTGCGAAACAGGTCTTCCCATTCGGTGTAGAACGAGACGATCCACTGGCCCGCAAAGCGTTTCAGGATCGGCGCCTTGTCGGCTTGGTCGTCACCACGCACGAACTCTTCCGGCGTAAGTATCCCGGGGTCAGCCTTGGCGAGAATCGCTGAGTAGCTGAGCGTGGTGGCCGACGATTCGGCGGTCGGCTCCATCGTGTGCAGGTCGAGGTAGTCGGGCAGGTCGACGACTTTGGTGACCGATCGTCCGTACTCGCGCCGTCGCTGGTCAATGAGATGCATGATTCCTTGGTGCCCAAGACGGGCAACCAGTACAGACAACTTCAACTCCAGTTCCATGTCGAGCAGCACCTCATCGACCGTCAGCACACCACTCGTATCGAGGGTCTGAATCTGGTCTCGTACCACGCGAAGCAAACCCAGATACTCGCGAATCGGTGCCAACCGTCCGTCACGCGGATCGAGAGCCCGCGCCGCATCAACGGCCGGTGCAAGCAGCTCGTGAAGCGGCGTCCCTGGCGGCGGCGGATCGGTGTTCCACGTGCTGAGGAGCGCGTCGGTTGCCGTCTTGATGGCCCCCGGTGCCTGCTTCTCGGGAGCGGCGAACCGCTCCATCGATTGCGCTGCACACATGAACGGTGTCATCGGGATCAGAATCTCATCGAGCACTTTGGTCCACCGATCGATCGCTTGCCAGGTCGTCATGGCCACGGAGGGTACTCCGCAACTCCGACAGACATCACCCGTCCGCCCATCATTCGCCTTAGCGGAGCACGGGAATGTCAGACGGATAGTGAGGCGTTTGCGTCGAGGAAGACGCCGACCATGTACCGCGTCGTCCAGGTCTTCGTCCAACCGACTGGCACAGTGCGCGGCCGATTCACGCCGACCCACGGCGAGTAGAACTTCGTCGTCGGCGCGGTCCCACCGCGATCCTCAACCTGTGTGCCATCCAGGGTGGCGCTGTAGCCGTCAGTGAAGCCGAAAAAATCGGGGATGTACATAGCTGCACCGACTTTTCCGGTGGAGTCCCACGCCCACCCGAAAGCGCTGCGTGTGGTGCCTAGCCGTGATCCGCTGCCGGTCATCACCAGCAGATCGGCGCTGGCCTCGAGCGCGGCGCGGTCAATCTTCGCGGGAGTCCCACTTGTCCCGACCAGCGGCATCATTGAGTAGGCCGTCCGAATGTCCGTCGAGATCGAGAAAGTCAGAGTCGGCGTGACCGAGAGGCCATTGCGATCTAGTCGATAATCCACCTGGCCGAGTGCCATCGGCGAGGATGAAAGCCCCGCGCCACTATCTGGGTGGTAAAGCTTGGTCGTTCGGGAAAGGAGAGCTGAGCGCACGGCGATCGTCTGACCGGCAGACGGCGACGCGCTAAGGCCCTCATCTACGGTCACGGTCAGGGACTGCTGATCCTCTAGCTGATGGGCGGTCTGACCCACCCACGTCCAGGTGGACCCTGTGGACGGCTTGCATTCGAATGCGTATTCCCACGCCGAAGCGAAGCCTGGCGACAGGTCGTAGGCCGAATACATTTCCGCACCAGCAGACGTCGGCGATGTGGTGGCCAGCCCGTAGGCGAATCGATCGATGTAGGTGCGAGCACCCGTGCCCCCGGTCGGCTGGTAGCCGGTCGCGGTCACCGTCACCGTGTAGGTGTCGGTGGTCAATCCCTCGGCGATGGCTCGCTTGACTCCCAAGAATGTATTCGCCTGGCCGGCATAGCAATCCAGTACTCGATCAGTCGGGCTCAAACTGCCGCCGGTAGCCGTGAGAATCGTGTTCGGGTAGCGGCCCGAGTCGACTACTTGCTGGGCGGTGGGAAGTAAGTTAGCCGCAACAGCACCAGCGGAAGAACCGCTGACGGTCACTTTCGCGAGACCCCCGTTTTGCGCGGTCACGGTGCCGATCGCCAGAGCCACACTATTCGCGGGCGATACCCACGTCACAGTCCCGCCTGACGTTGAATTATACCTGTACGTCGGGAATATCGTTGCTGCACTACCGCTTACCGTGGTTTGTGCGGCCGTCCCGACTGCGAAGTGGGTAGAGTCAGTCACGGTGCCGATCGTCGTCTCATACGCCGCACCACTGGCGCCTGCACCGGGGATGGATATCCGCCGACCCGAATCCGAGGATGACACAGTGCCCGAGGTGACCGTCACAGCGGCGGACCCGGCGGACATCGACACCGTAATCGGCTTGGGCGCGTACACAACCCCCGACGTGCCAGGAGTGGTGCCGTCAATGTACGCGGTCGGCTGCGCAGTCCACGTCCCCGACCCACCGAAAGTGGCGGAAGTGTCATCCTGCGACAGCATCGCAAGCTGGATCGCACACCCGTTGAGGCAATTGCACGTGTAGGTCACACCATTGAGTGACTGCGCCTGCCGGGGCAAGAAAAATGCTGCGAATCGGCCCGAGCCCAAACCGATTAAGAATGTGTATCCACCGCTGTGATCGACGGCGAGGAAGAGGCCGTTTGGCGGTGGTGAAAACAGCCGCTGGATGCGGGCAAAGGCGGCAGCATGATCAGCATTGACCGCAGCTCGCAACGCGGCCTGAGCAGGCGTGACAACACCTGCGCTCAATGCCGAGACCGGGGCATATCGCGCGTCCGCGACCGCCTGTGTCATCGCTCCATCCGCCCTGCCAAGGCTTGTCTGTACCTCATCGGCAAGCTGCGCTTTCGCGATCTGCGCGTTGGGATCAATCTTGTCTGCCGTGACGACTCCGGGAGCAAGCTGCGCGGTCTGCACTGCGCCCGAAGCGATGGTCGCAGTGGTGACACTATTCGGAGCGAGCGCACCTGACGTGACCGCATTGTCGGCGATAGCTGCACTCGTGACGGCGCTCTGTTGAAGCTGCGCAGCTCCGACTGAATCGTCTTTCAGCGTCCCATCGGAATTGTGGCTCTGGGAAAGATAGTCATTAAGGATATCTCCCCATTTTCCGCTATCACTTCCAGGTTGCGGAAGGCGAGCCATTAGACACTACTCCGCGTGAACGATTTTTCAATATCACCAAAACAAAATCTATTCATAACTGCAACCATAGTAAACATAAGCAGATGAAAATACAATAGGAATTAGGGGCAAAATTCCCGGAATCGCGGTGCTACTGGCTACCATTAGCCAACTCTTCACCCTCATCGACGTCCCCGTACTTAATGTACTGAGTTCTCCCCCAGTCAAACTCGGAACGCCGTGCGGGTGGGGGTTCACCGAACCAGAAGCTGACTCCCTGGCGAAATACCGATGCAGATACACGTTTGCCGGATATCACGGGAAGGTTGTATATGCGGACCAGCTGAGTGGACTGTTTACCGAATTTGAGAGTGATGAGCTTCAGCGTTTCAGGCAGTGGTGTTGGCAAACATATTTCAATACCCGTTTGAATCGTGAAGACTCCGCGTGGTGGAACAATCTGCCTCCACGTCGGTACTACTTCCATCAGTTGTTGGCCAAGCTCGGAGTAGTCGTCCTGCTCTGGTCCGAGGTCGGGGTCTGACGCGTAGACGCGTACGCTTTCGCCTTCGAGAAATTGGTGCCCTGCCCAGAAGATGCGCAGCGCGGGCATTGGCTCGCCGTCTTCGGTCTCGCGGATCTTGATGAAGTGCATGTCGACGAAGTGCATGGCGCGAGCCCCGGATAGGTAGCTCGCGTCCACCAAGAGCTGCGCGAGCGCCTGCATGCCCTTGTTGCTCCACTCGCGGATGGTGCGTTGATCGCGGTCGAGTTCGATACCGGCATCGGTCAGGCGGCTCAGGACGTCGCGCCCCTCGGAGAGTGCCGTCAATCGAGCGGCTTGCAGGAACTTGTTGGTGGCACCGCTTGCCGATACTTGGCGTAGCCAGATCCACGCGTCGCGAGCGTTCGTCTGGCTGGCCAGGCCGTACAGCGCGGGGTAGTTGACGAGAATCTCGGGCACGATCTGACCGCGCTCGCTGCGAAGCGCATGCAACTCGGCGAGCACCGCTGCGACCAGTTCGGGGTCGCGCGAGCCTTGGTCTGCGTCCATAGCCCACTTCATCACTTTTCCTTCACGACGGCTCGTGGGCCGCGGTTCTAGCGTGCTTCTCGACACGGCAGATCGCCGCTGTCGCCGAACACGAGAACGGAGACTTTCGATGAGCAATGAATTGGAACGGTGGGGCTCGCCCAGCTCGAATCTGGTGCCAAGCCGCGCTGAGCGTGCCCACCGCAAGGCTGTCGAGCGACTGACCCAAGACACTCGATACGCCGGCCTGCGCGTCGATGCGGAAGCTGCGCTTACCGGACGGATCATGGAGCGCGCCGTCGATATCGACGGCTACCGCAAGCAGCTCGCCAACGGCGACCCCGTACTCGATGCCGTTCTGACACGCATCGAGATCGGCTTTGTCGACAAGGCCGAACGGATTCAGCGCAAGTTCGGCTCGGAGTTTCCGCTGTGATCACCGATATCGCGCTGTGCGCGGCAAGCCTGGTGACGGGAGTAGTGGCCGGTGTCGCAATCGCCACGTACCGACTGCGAGCACGTCTATGCCCGGACCTGCACGCCCATGAACTGAGCGACGACGACCGCGCCCACATCGAAGCCGAGTTCGCCGCGCACACGTCGGCCGCCAACCGCGCGATCAGCGAGTTCGCCGACGCGCTCGCCGGAACCGATCGAGATCTGCGGAATCGGTTGCGGCGTTTCGAGACGGGTGGATACCACTCGTGATCATCGCCATTGTCATCGCAGCAGCCGTGCTCATCCTGATTGGCACCGGACTGATCGGCGGCGCATCGCGCGATCGGCCCGGCGTGCCCGTGCGGCGCGATCAGGAGTTGCACCGGCGCGTGCGCAGCGCCGACGCCGAGGTTCACGCAGAGTACCGCGCCGCCCGGCGCGCCATGAACATCGCAGCGGGTCAGTCGTGGCGAAACCTCGTCGATTGATGCCGCTGATCATCCCTCCATTCATGAAGGAGCCATGAAATGACCAACTCAGTTCATTCCGACCTACCCGCTATCCAGTGGGACGGCCGTCCGTCACCCCAGGACGGTTCCGTCATCGACGCTGGTGGCCAGCGCAATCCAGACTCTGCGATAGATCCTCATCGTTCGGACTTCGTGCTGACCAGGGACGTTCAGGTCGCTCGAATCCGACTGACACACTGGGTATTCGAACAAGCGACCACGACCGCCCGCAGGTGTGGGTTCGCGTGGAAGCCGCAGCCGGACGCGCCGTCGACCTACCCGGACCTGTGTGCTGCCTACGGCACGTCGAAGCGCTCCGGCGGCTCGCTTCCGGTGTCGTCGGAGAACTCAGCCAGTGTCATCTTGACATCGCCTGAAGCGAACTTCGCCTGGCGGTTCATCCACGACGTGGCTCACGTCGAACGAGGCCTGAGTTTCTCGCTCGTCGATGAGTATGAGCTGGCGCTCTGGCAGCTGTCTGAACTGGAGCGCGACGGATTCGGGACCGACAGCCTGGAGTACGCCTTCCTCAAGGCGGACACGCTCGGCCAGGTGATCATCAATGCGGTGGCCAGGCGGTTTCCGGCCGATCAGGAGGTGTTCGATCTTGAGTGTCAACAGCTTGGGTTCGAGCAGGGCATCCTGCGCGAGATCCGCAGGGAGTCGTCATGAGCGACGGCCCAGGCGGACTCGGCGGCCGGTTCCTCAACCTATGCGTCACCGTGCTTGTCGCGATGATGGCACTCTACGGCGCCATCTACATCATGCGGGAAATCTGGATTCCACTGTGCATCACCCTCGCCACGATCACGATCGTTGGCACCGGAGCCGTGTTTCTGTATCGCCGGTTTCGGGGCTGGTAAACACCTCGATTTTCGTCAGTGTTGTAAATTCCACAAATACCTTTTCAAGGTATTTAAACCTCTGTAAACAGAGGCAATAACGATGGCTATATCCAGTCATAACTATTGATTATTGAATCAATTCAATGCATAATTCTCTGCGGGTGAATCAATTCAATAACACCTATTCGCATTATTTCAACTAATTCGCACTGGAGGATACCTATGTCTAAAACAGGAAGAACGAACTATCGCCGCGGTTCCCGTGGCGTCGCGAAAGCAGAGCGCCAGATCGTGGTGCGCGGCGTCCGTCGCGACCAGCCTGACCTGCGCAAGCTGAGCCGAGCCGTGATCGCCATGGCACTGCGGGATGCCGAAATGAAGGCCGACATCGACCAGGCGTTGACCGGCACTCACATCGACCAGTCAACGCCGAGCAAACCAGATGCTGTGGAGCCCGCCGATGAATGAACCCGGTGAGACCACCGCGTCGGCGGGATCACTCAGGTGGCAGCAGCTGTTTTGGCCGCAATCACTCACGGAGGCAACCGCGTTCGGCTTGCTGCGGTATTTCGCGGCACGAACGCACGCACCTCAACTGATCCTCGAAGCGCGCGCTGACGTCACCGGCGTGGAATATCTGATCGGCTCGCAGCTCCGGCACCGGGCGGCCGTCCGCCGTGCTGTCGAGCAACTGGTCGATGGCGCCATCGTCACCAGCTTCGATGCTGCCGACCGTAACCACGTCACGACCGCGCGCCGTGTTCAGTTGAGTACGAACCTTCGTCAACTCGAACCCGTCGACGCAGTGGCCTCACAGCGATCCATCCTGCACGCACTCACCGCAGTCGGGACGGGCGAACAGCTGACCATCCAAATCGTGCTCGGCCCACGCCATCACCCCCAGTCTTCCTCGCGCCAGCCAGTCCGCGACAACCAGGCTATCGTCTCGAAGCTGCTGCACGGCGTACTGACAGACACCCTTCCCGGTGCATCGCAAGCCGCCGCTCACAAGCTCGGCCAGCACGCGTTCACCGCGGCCGTCCGCCTCGGTGTGCAGGCTGCAACCGCAGAACGCCGCAAAGTACTGCTGACCGGGCTCGCGGCGGCGATCGGGACCGCTGAGTCGCCGGACGTGCGGGTGATGCTGCGACCCGAGAAGTCTGACCGAGTGAATACGCCACGTGCATCGTGATCGATGTTCACGCCTGCGCAGCGCCTGACCGTGACCGAAGTCGCTCGACTCTCCGGTTGGCCGATCGCCGATCGCGATGAACCATTTCCCGGGCAGCCACCGCGACATCCCCGACCAGTGCGGCCAAGCACCGCACTCCAGACCGGGCAACGGATTGTGGCCGAGGCCAGCGCCCCCGGTGCGAGTGGCACCATCGGCTACAACATCACCGATGCGCTGCGCCATACCTGGGTTATCGGACCGAACGGAGTTGGCAAGTCGACCCTGCTGCTCAATCTGATCTTGCAAGACCTCGAAGCTAACCGCCCGGTGGTCGTGATCGAGCCCAAAGACTTGATTGCTGATCTCCTCGAACGCATCCCCGAGGAGCGTCGCGACGATATTGTCCTGCTCGATCCGTTCGATGAAGCACCGGTCGGGATCAATCCGCTCGACCCATCGCACCGTCATGGGCGGTCACCCGAAGTCGTGGCCGACGCGCTGTTCGGCACGCTCAAGGCGATCTGGGGTGACAGCCTTGGCCCGCGCTCGGCGGACATTCTGCGTAACTGCCTCGATTTGCTGGCGCGCCGTGACGACGCCAGTCTGGTCATGTTGCCGTTGCTGCTGAGCAATCCCGGCTTCCGGCGCCGCCTGACCCGAGGTGTCATGGACTCCGACCCCTTCGCGGCCGGACCGTTCTGGCAGTGGTTTGACAGCCTGTCGCCCGAAGCAACCGCGACGACGATCGCACCGCTGAGCAACAAACTGCGCCCACTACTCAGTCGACCGCTGCGCGACGTGCTCGCCCAGCAGCACCCGAAGTTCAACGTGCGGCAAGTGCTGTCGGAGAAGAAGGTGCTCCTTGTCCCGCTCCAGAAGGGAGCGATCGGACCCGAGAACGCCCAACTCCTCGGCGCCCTCGTGATCGCCGAACTCTGGCAAGCCATCCGCGAACGAGTCGGAGCTCCCGAGAACAGCCGCGATTCAGTGATGATCTACATCGACGAGGTCCAGGACTACCTCAGACTGCCCACCGACCTCGGCGACGCCCTGGCCACCGCACGCAGTTTGCGAGCCGGATTCCACCTGGCTCACCAGTACGAGAAGCAGTTGCCGCCGTCGATGCTCGATGCCTTCCGCAACAACGCCCGCTCACGGGTCTGCTTCCAACTCCAGGCAGGCGACGCCAAAGAAATGGTTGCGGGCCAGTCAATCCTGGGTGTCGAAGACTTCACCCGACTCCCAGCTCACCACGTCTACGCCAGCCTGGTGCGCGACAACGCCGTCCAGCCGTGGGCATCCGGCGCCACCAATCCGCCACCAGCCGCTACGACCGATCCTGCCGACATCCGTCGGCGCAGCCGCGAACGCTACGGGCGACCCATCAGCGAGGTCGAGGCCAGCTTCGCCGCACTCATCGAAGGCGCTCACACCGCTACCGACACCGACGACATTGGTGGCCCTCGACGACGACGGAGGCAGACATGAACGGGCCGAAAAACGGGTCGAGCGGGGCAGCACACGATGATCCGTTCGCTGATCCCATCGCGTCGTCCACACCACCACCATCACCCCTGGTCGACGAATCATCCGCATCCTTACCGTCAGGGAATGATGGTGCCCATACGGGCACCACACCACCCGCACCGACAGGCCCGCGCCGGGTGTCGGCCGCCAGCGTCGACCGCATCCGTGACCGCCTGAGCGACCGCGACCGCGATGTCCTCCGATCAGTGGGGGAACACCAGTTCATGACCAGCCAGCAGATCGAGCGGTTGCACTTCGCCACGGTTGCGCCGTCGGCTCGTGGCCGCATCGCCCGACGGGCTCTGGCGCGTCTACGTGACCTGCGTGTCCTCGACACGCTCGAGCGCCGTATCGGCGGCAGCCGCGCTGGCTCAGCCGGGTTCATCTACCACGTCGGCGTCGCTGGAGCCCGAATCCTGGCCGGTTCAGGCCGTGGCGGGGGCCGGTTACGGTACGAGCCGACCACCCGGTTCGTCGATCACCGCCTCGCAATCGCTGATGCGCATATCGCTCTCACCACCGCAAGCCGCGCAGGTAGGTTCGAGCTGGTCGACAGTGCCATCGAAACGGCGTCGTGGCGGCGCTTCACCGGTATCGGCTCGGCCCGGTGCATCCTCAAACCCGACCTGTTCGCTGAAACCGCCACTCGTGAGGCCAGTGGACAGGTGCGAGCCTGGTTCATCGAAGTGGATCTGGGCAGTGAGCACATCCCGACGGTGCTCACCAAGTGTCGCGAGTATGAGGCCTACCGGCAGACCGGTATCGAGCAGGATCGCCACGGCGCGTTCCCGATCGTGGTCTGGTCGATGACCCACCAAGTCCCGGAGAAAGCTGCACGTCGCCGTCAGGCACTCACCGAGGCGATCGCCGCCGACCGTCACCTACCGGGTGCACTGTTCCGCATCGTCGCACCCCAGCAGCTCCTGCCGCTGATCGAACGGGGAGGCGCGCTGTGAGCGGCCACCGGATGAGGCGCAATAAGATCGTGGTCGGCGACGCCCTAATACAGCTGCGAGAGCTGCCCGACGCCTCGATCGATTGCGTCGTCACCAGTCCGCCGTACTTTCGGCTGCGCGACTACGACGCTGCCGGGCAGATCGGGCTCGAACCCCACGTCGACGATTGGGTGAACGAGCTTGTGGCTATCAGCGGCGAGGTGCGTCGTGTGCTGGTGCCGACCGGCACCTTCTGGCTCAATCTCGGCGACACCTACTCGGGTCATCCATCGCACGGCGCCGCCCGTAAGAGCCTCCTGATGGCTCCCGAACGGCTGGCGCTTCGCCTCCAGGAGAACGGTTGGATCATCCGCAACAAGATCGTCTGGGCCAAGCCGAACCCGGTCCCGACCAGCGTCCGTGACCGGCTCAACTGCACCTACGAGGTCATCTACGTTCTCGCGAAGCAGCCCCGCTACTACTTCGATCTCGACACCATCCGCCAACCGCTCCGCAGCGCGGCGTCAACCCAGAAGCGGAGTCCGGGGAAGACGGCCGCGCAGCGGGAATCCTGGCGCGGCCCCAACGGCATGGCGGCAACCGGCCTCGACGTGCTCAAAGCCCAAGGCCGCAACGGTCACCCCCTCGGCAAGAACCCCGGTGACGTCTGGACGATCACCCCGGGTGGCTATCGAGGTGCCCACCACGCCATCTTCCCGCTGCGGCTCGCGGAGCGCATGATCGCCGCCGGCTGTCCCGAGGCGCGTTGTACGAGCTGCCGGAGTCCGTGGCGACGCAGCGTTATTCGGGCACTCGGCGGCACCGCCACCCGCGCCGCACTCGCACCCACCTGCGATTGCCAGGCCGATACGGAGCCGGGCATCGTGCTCGACCCGTTCATGGGCAGCGGCACCACCGCCATCGCCGCCGAGACGCTCAGCCGCGACTGGATGGGCATCGAGATCAACCCAGCATTCGCAGCCACCGCCGAACAGCGGATCGCCGACGCGCGAGAACGCCAGGCACCACCCGAAAGGTCAGCTGCATGAACCTCATGCCTCGTCGGTGTCATGCGGCCGTACCCGTAACCACACACCGTGGTTACCGGCCGCAGCGCACCGAGGAGGTCGCAATGTCCGCACCCGATGAGTCGAACCGAGGCGTCAAAACCCTTGGCATCAAACTCAAGCCCGACGTCCACGCACAGCTGAGCTTCATCGCCCA
This sequence comes from Gordonia aichiensis NBRC 108223, assembly GCF_000332975.1. Taxonomy (GTDB): domain Bacteria; phylum Actinomycetota; class Actinomycetes; order Mycobacteriales; family Mycobacteriaceae; genus Gordonia; species Gordonia aichiensis. Next base: position 19,488 of record NZ_BANR01000036.1, read on the forward strand.
ACTGCGCGACGGAACCATCACCGATGAAATCCAGATCGCCGTGACCGAGCACATCGCCCGCGCCAAAGACGATCCGGAACTGGCAGGCAAGGCCGCAAAAGCTCGCGCCGATATCGAGCGTGAAGCCGCCGCCCGCCAAGAAGCCATCGCCACCCTGTTCGCCGACAGCGGCGAACCCACCACGACCGGAACGGCTCGGCCTCGCCGCAGCCCGAAGGGAGGCGACACCACATCCTGATGCCCGGGCATCACACGGACGCCGCACAACCCTCGCGGCGCACATAACCGGGCCAAGGGTCGGGACGCGGAGATCGAGCATCACGCTCTCTCCACGTTCCGACCCGGCCCCTTCAACCAACCCTGATCACGAAAGGAGGTGAGAATGAATGAAACCCCTCACGAACCATCACAGCCAAGTACCGCAGACGCCGAGCGCCACCACGAAGGCGACCCGTCGCCACAGCCATCGATCTACGTCGCCAGCTTGGCCGATTACAACAACGGCCGACTCCACGGCGCATGGCTTAACGCCGCCCGCGATCCCGGCGACATCTACGCCGACATCGCGACCATGCTCGCCCGCTCACAGGAGCCCGACGCCGAAGAATGGGCCATCCACGACTACGACCAGTTCGGACAGTGCCGTATCGGCGAATACGACCGCATCGAGCACGTCGCCGCACTCGCCCGTGGCATCGCTGAGCACGGCTACGCCTACGCGGCGTGGCGCCACACACGCGACGACGACAGCGACCCCGACGACGCCTTCCACGAGGCCTATCTCGGGCATTACGCATCCATCACCGACTACGCCGAACAACTCGCTGACGACCTCGGCTACACCCAGGAACTCGAAAAGCTGCCCGAATTCGTGCAGCAATACACCCACATTGACTACGCGGCCATCGCCCGCGACCTCGAAGCCAGCGGCGATATTGCGAGCATCGACGACCCCGAGGGCGGAGTCTGGCTATTCAATGCAAACATATAACCCACACATTGCGCCGTCTCAGGACTGCAAATTTTCCGAAATAGTCCGTTTGGAAATTGCGAACAAAGCAGGCGTTATATTGCGCATTTCTATTGATTTTAATCAATGCCTCGTTATACAATGGGAAATAGAAGGGGAATTAATAGAAATGATGCCAGATCAAACAGTGAAACTCATCAACCTGCTGACAGGCAAGCGTAATGAGTTGAAATTGAGCGTCAACGAAGTCGCTCGTCGCGCCGGCGTCGACACCGGAACCGTCTGGCGCATTGAGCAGGGCATGATCGCCAAGCCGCGAGTCGAGAGTCTGATCGCCATAGCGAAAGTACTTGGCATCAGCCCGATGCAACTGTTCACCACGGTCGGCTGGCTCACCGCTGACGACCTACCGGACCTCGGTACGTACCTCAACGCCAAGTTTGCCGATCTGCCGGAGTCTGCGGTCGAAGAGGCCGAGCACTACGTCGACGACCTGCGGTCCAAACGGGCCGGTCGCACACGAGGCGACTACCGCCTGTCCACCACCGCGAGCTGCCCGCAACGCAGCACTCACTGCCCACAATGTCCCTGTGCACCGAAGGAGTGCTGACCATGACCCACGCGACCGAGACTGACGATGTTGCCGTACGACCGTCAACATCCAAAACGGCCGTCTCCTACGTGCGCGTCTCCACCAAAGAGCAAGCCGAACGTGACGGTGACCCTGATGGTTACTCGATTCCTGCCCAGAAGGCTGCAAACGCACGCAAAGCCGAATGGGG
>NZ_BANR01000035.1 GCF_000332975.1 Gordonia aichiensis NBRC 108223
GATCGGTCACCACAGCTACCGCGCCCACCACGTCGCCGCTGCGTGCGTAGCGGATCGTCGCTTTGCGGCCTTCGGCCGACGAAGCAACAACGCGAGCGAGTCCGGACACCAGGAGCACGAAACGTGGCTGGTCGAACGCACGGTATACGGTCCGGCCGGGAGCAATCGTCATCGTCAGTGCAGTCGATCGCAGCTCCTCTTGCGCGTTCGTGGGCAGCGTCGAGAGAAAGCTGGACGCCCACGCCGCGTCCGCACTGGATCCACGAGCTGACGAACGCGGCCGGGGTCTGTCGTTCATGCCTCTGCAGACTTCATCGGTGGGGTTTGAGTGTTCGAATTCCGGAGGCTCTAACCTTAAGGCGCAGCGACGGTGAGGGGCCGCACACCCATCGCACGAAAACGAATGACCAGCACCTAAGTGCTGGTCATGACGTCGGGCTGACAGGATTTGAACCTGTAGCGTTTCGCGGACCAGAAACCGGCCTTGACCTGCACGGACTGGCGCCATTACATGCATGAATGCCAAAACTCCGATCGGACATAAGCGCACGTTAGACCCGGGAATGTACCCTTGTATTGCGCGTTTATTGCGCGCAATACGAGGAGGCAGGGATGGCACGCAAGCGGCGTGGGTTCGGACGTATTCGCCAGTTCAGGAGCGGCCGATGGCAGGCCAGCTACACCGGACCCGACGGCAACGTCTACATCGCGCCGGCTACTTACGCGGCCAAGGAGGACGCCGAGGGCTGGCTGGCTCTGGAGAAACGCAAGATCGACCTGGAGACGTGGACGACGCCGACCGAGCGCGAGGCCGCCAAGGCCGTCCAGGGCCTCACGCTGCGGACCTACGCCGAGAAGTGGCACGCCGAGACCGCCAACCGTCACAAGCCGAGGACCCGCGCGCTCAATCGCGGCTACCTGGACAACGTGATCTATCCGGGCCTCGGTGATCGCTCGCTCAAGGGCCTGACCGTGGCCGAGATCCGGGAGTGGTTCGCCGGCCTGGAGGACTACCCGACTCGGAATGCCAACGCCTACAGCCTGTTACGGACGATTCTCAACCAAGCCGTGGACGACGAGATCCTGGCCGCCAACCCGGCTCGGGTGAAGCGCGGCGCCGTGAAGCACCGCAAGTCCGAGCCGGTGGCCCTGTCCCCCGCTGAGATCCGGGCCTTGGCCGACGCCATCACGCCGCGCTATCGGGCGTGGGTTCTCCTGGCCGGGTTCTCTGGGCTCCGGTTCGGTGAGCTGACCGCGCTCCGCCGCTCGGATCTCGACATGAGCAAGGACGGTCTGGCCGTCACGGTGGCCCGAGCGGTGACCCGCGTAGACGGGGAGTTCGTCGTGGACCGGCCCAAGTCGCGGGCCGCGCTGCGGACCGTGCCACTCCCCGAGGGGCTGCGGCCGGCGCTGGCCGAGCACCTCAAGACCTACGCACTCCCCGGCCGCGACGGGCTCCTGTTCCCGACGAGCACCGGGGCGATGATGTTCGCCTCCACGTTCCGCTACTCGTTCCAACGCGCCGCCAAGGCCATCGGCAAGCCCGAGCTGACGCCCCACGGGTTGCGCCACTCGGCCGCCACACTGTTCGCCCAGGCCGGCGCGACCCTGGCCGACCATATGGTCCTCATGGGCCACACCTCGGCCGCGATGAGCGCCCGCTACACACACTCCACAGAGTCCCGGACACGCGGGCTCGTTCAGGGTTTGTGGACGGAATAGGTCCTGTTCGCGCCCGTGTTGACAAACCAAGTCAACACGGGCGCAACGGTTTTCGACGTTAGTCATGGTTGACAGGCAACGGACCTATCGCCTACATTGCTCACTACGCACAAAAACCGTGACTGAGATGCTCCGCCAGGGATACTCAGCACGGCACTCCCGGCGGGGAGCTGCTCCCTAACTGGCGGGTCCACCGACCCCGACCACTGGAGCACACGCCATCATGGCCACCACCAAGAAACCCACTTACGTCTCCCCCTCCCGCGTTGCCGAGGACCTCGGCGTGGACGCGCGAACCGTCCGCCGCTGGATCTCCGAGGGACGCCTGACTGCCGTTCGCCTCTCGGCGCGGTGCATCCGGATCGACACGGCCGAGGTTGACCGGTTCGTCTCCCAGGCCGCGCGCAATATCGGCCCCAACTCCGCCGCGTGACGCGGGACGCACTCACCAACCCATGTAGGACCGCGCCCCGCCCCTCCGAGCTGGAGTTCCAAACCGTGACAACGATATTCGCATTCCTGGCCACCATCGGCCTGGCCTCCCTCTCCTGGGTTGCCGGCCTGGGCATCGGCTACCTCGTCCGAGGTGGCGCCCGATGAGCAGGACGGTCACCCTGTCGGTGACTGAACAATCGGTCGTAATCGAGAACGACGACGTTGCCGACGAGATCGAGACGCTCCAGAGCGCCCTAGATCTTGCGGAGAAGGAGAACGAGCGGCTACGCCCTCGGCGCGTAGGCGAGGTTATGGACGAGGCGCGCGAGGAGCAGCGTCAGCACGCCGTCTCGTGGGGCCGGATCGACCTCGCGGGGATCGTCAACGGCGACGAGCCACCGATCACGCCGACGACCTGGCGCCGAGACGACGGCTTGTTCATGCTCTACCCGGGCCACACGCACTCGGTTCACGGCGAGTCTGAGTCGGGCAAGTCCCTTGTGTTGCAAGCACTTGCGGCCGAGACCGTCAACGCCGGCGGACGGGTCCTGTTCCTGGATTACGAGTCGGACCAGCACTCGGTCGTGTCGCGTCTACGGGAGCTCGGCGCCACCTCCGAGGCCATCATCGGACGGTTCGACTACCGCCGGCCCGAGAGTCGGCCGGATGCCTCAACGGAGGCATGGGCCGAGATCCTGGCCACCGACTACGCCCTCATCGTGATCGACGGCGTGACCGCTTCCCTGGGCACGTTCGACCTCTCGGGCATGAACAACGACGAGGTGAACAAGTGGACGCGGATACTCCCGCGCAAGCTGGCCGAGGCAACCGGCGCCCCGCTGGTCATGGTCGATCACGTCACCAAGTCCGACAACGGCCGAGGTCGGTGGGCCATCGGCGCCCAGGCCAAGATGGCCGACATTACCGGCGCGGCATACACGCTGGAGGTCGTCAAGCATCCCAAGCGGGGCGGCATCGGCAAGCTACGGCTGCGGATCGGCAAGGACCGGCCCGGGTATGTGCGCCCTCGGTGCGCTGAGGGCTCCAGCGGCAACATGCAAGTCGCCGCCGAGGTCGTGGTGGATTCCACGTTCGACTCGCTCTCGGTGACTCTCAAGCTCCCGGAGAAGATGGCCGAGGACGGTCCGCTCACGTCCAAGGGCACGCCTCGGAACGAGGACCTCATGGAGCGGATCTCCGAGGAGATCGTCCGCCGACGCAACGCATGGCTGGACGAGGACGACCGGCACGAACCCGCGTCGTTCCGGTTCTCCATGGACGAGATCGAGAAGTCCGTCAGAGGCCGATCCGCGACCGTTCGTGAGCACGTCAAGACCCTGGCGAACGAGGGCTACATCGAGGCCACCAAAGCCCGGTTCCGGTTCGTCAAGGAGTACCGCCGGCCGAACGGTCCCAGGCCGTTGCAAGTGGTTGACGCGGAGCCCACCAAGGCCACCCGATGACCGCTAACTCGTCCCTCGTCCCAACTCGTCCTGAGGTCGTCCCGGACGAGTTCTCACTCCACTCGTCCGCTCGTCCCGGTCTCTGTACCGGGACGAGGGGACGGGTGAGAAAGCCCAGGTCATTAGCACCTGATTTGAGAGCTCGTCCCGGACGGATTTCTGCCATATCGGGGCCTGGGCTACCCAACTCGTCCAGACCAACAACCCACCGCAACAACTAGGAGGAAACCGTGGCAACACGACCGAAGATTCAGCAGATCCAGATGTTTGAGGGCAACCCTCGGACGAACGCCTGGACGTTCAACAACGCCGACCGAGAAGGGCTCATGGTGGCCGGTTGGGCTTTGGTCAGCTATGGCGATCACGAGGAGGTCCGCCCGATTGTGTGGCTTGGGGACCGACTCCAAGCGATCACCGATCCGGACGCCTACGCCACAACCGAGCTCCTCGTGGACGACGAGCCGCTGACCCATCGGGAGACGCGAGAAGTCATGCGGGAGGAGCTCGACAAGGACCTCGGGATCTGACCCATGACCACCGCAACCAACCCGCCGGTAGGACTCCCAACGACAGAGGAGTCCCCCATGAGCAAGTCAGTAGTGGCGTCGGCCCGGATCAACGGCGAGGCGCGCCACCGTACACAGAACCCGCTCCCGGCCGACAAGCGCACGACCGAGCGCAACCTCGGCGTGGATCGGCGGGGCCTGGACGACGCCCTCGGCCTGGATCTCACGAGAGGAGCTGATGAGTGGTGAGGCCCAAGCCAGGCATACGCACGCCCGAGCAGGTGGCCGAGCGTCTGAGCAGTGACCCGGCCGCCCGTGAGGTGCTGGCCATCGCTGAGTGGGCCGAGGAGTTGCGCAACCTCTGCGACGAGTGGCTGGCCGGCCGTGAGGCCCAGGCCGAGGCCCGATCCGAGCTGGCGCAGGCGCGCGAGTACCGAGCCGAGACCGAGCTCTCCCGAGGAGGCCGTCATGCCTCTTAGTGTCTGCCTCGGTTGTGGTGAACCGGCCGACGGTACGAGGTGCCCGGAGTGCAAGGCAGAGCACGAGCGCACCACCGGCCGGCCTACCCGTGAACAACGCGGCTACGACAAGCGATGGCGTCGGCTCTCCGAGCGCGCCCGCCGGCTCCAGCGGTTCTGCACTGATTGCGGGACCGCCGAGGACCTGACCGCGGACCACTCCCCGGAGGCGTGGGCGCGACGAGCTCGGGGCCTGTCCATACGCCTCCAGGACGTCGAGGTCGTGTGCCGGCCATGCAATAGCCGCCGGGGCCGCGCCAAGCCGCACACGGGCGACTCAGCGCCCAGGGGGGTTACCCCTGGTCAGAGGCCCAGGCCACCCGCAGGTGAGTCAGAGTTTGCGTTTCACATCTCACATAGTGAGACGATGGTTCCAGGAGGTGAACCTTGCTAGTTCCAATCAGAACGGAACGCGGCCACATTCTTGACGTGCTCCAGCGTCTCGGCCTTCTCCGGACCGACCTCGTGCTGGCGAAGTGCGGTGAGCGCGTTCACGACGAGCACCAGTCCCGCGATGATCTCAGTGGAGTTCTTCATCGCCAGACCGGTGAGCTTTACGACGTCCTGCTCAGTGGCCTTCCCGGCGTTCGCCTTGTCAAGCAAGGGCTGCATGTGGCCGGCCACCTTATGGGCAAAGGCGTCGTAGTCGTCGGCCTCATCCTGGAGAATCTCGATTGCTCGGTTGAAGAGAGCGCGTTGTTCCTGGGGCGTCGGTGCGGTCATCCGGAGATGATCTCATGAGGGCCGGACCAAAAGGGACGATCACGGCCGATCCGTTGACGTTTAAGGGCTACCCGAAGGACCCGGCGCGGCGTCGGGAGCGGTTCATCGGCCAGTACCTCGTCGTGCCCAAGGGCGTTGGCGCCCTTGAGCCGGTGAGGCTGCGCACGTTCCAGCGCGAGATCATCCGGGAGGTGTTCCGGCCTGGGGTCCGTACCGGCCTCGTGTCGATCCCTCGGGCCAACGGCAAGACCGCGCTGGCGGCCATGCTGGCGGTGGCCGAACTGTTCGTCGGGCCGGCCTCGGCCGAGGTGCTCGTGGTGGCCTCGGACCAACGCCAGGCCAACATCACCTTGCGCATGGCCAAGCGCATGATCGAGCTCACCCCGGAGTTGGCCGAGCGGGCGCAGATCTTCCGGGACCGTATCGAGGTCCCCCAGAATGACGCCACGCTCACGCCGCTACCGGCCGAGCCCGGAGCGTTGCACGGGCATGACCCGTCGTTGTTGGTCGTGGACGAGCTCCACGTGGTCACCGCCGAGGTCTGGGAGGCCGTCTCGTCGGTCACCGGTAAGCGTCCGGAGTCGCTCACGCTGGCTATCTCTACGCCGGCCAGCTCTACCGATTCGATCATGTGGAAGCTCGTGGCCCACGGCCGCGCCGGCAATGACCCTGCGTTCGCGCTCAAGGAGTTCACCGCGCCCGAGGGTTGCGAGACCGACGACCGCCAGGCGTGGCGCACGGCCAACCCGGCGTTGGCGTGTGAGCGGCCGTTCCTGGCCGAGGACGGCATGGAGGCGGCCCGCCAGACGTTGCGTGAGCCCGTGTTCCGCCAGTTGCGCCTCGGCCAGTGGGTTGGCCAGGTGGATCGGTGGCTCCCGTGGGGGGCCTGGGAGGAGCTGGCGGCCCCCGAGGTCAGCGTGGCGCCGCGTCAGCGGGTCGTGTTGGCGTTCGACGGGTCGGCCTCGGGAGACTCCACCGCGCTCGTCGGCGCCACGCTGGGGCCTCGGCCGCACGTATTCCTGGCCGGCATCTGGCAGAACCCGGGAGATCCACGCTGGCGGGTCCCCCGCTCCGAGGTGGACGCCAAGGTCCGGGAGATGTTCGACCGCTACGACGTCGTGGAGCTGGCCGCCGACCCGTGGGGTTGGCGTTCGGAGATCGAGACGTGGGCGGCACGGCATGGGGAGCGTCGGGTCCTCCAGTGGAACACGGCCCTAGCCCAACGCATGGCGCCGGCCACGGACCGGTTCTACGCGGCCGTCACGACCGGCGGCCTGACCCACGACGGCGCCGAGGAGTTGGCGGTCCACCTCGGCAACGCGGTGGCCAAGTCCACGCCCCAAGGCGACCTCATCGCCAAGGACAAGCGCGGCTCACCGCGAAAGATCGACGCGGCCGTGGCCGCCATCGTGGCCTTGGACCGGGCCGCACACCACACAACCAAGAAAAACCGAAGGCGCGTAAGGAGTTTCGCATCATGACAGACCCAACCAACGCCGAGCTGGACCAGGCTCTCAACGTCCGGGCGCCGGCCCTGCACCGGCTCGGCCAGTATTACTCCGGCCAACAACCGTTGGCCTACCTCTCCCCGGAGGCACGTAAGGCCATCGGCCAGCGGTTCGACAGAATCGCGGTCAACCTCCCCCGTCTGGCGGTCTCGGCCATCGCGGAGCGGTTGCGCGTGACCGGGTTCGCCGGCGCCGACGGCCAACGCCTGACCGAGCTCTGGGCGGCATGGGTTCGCTCGGACCTGGACCAGACCAGTCCCCAGGCCCACCGGGAGGCATTGGCCACCGGTGAGTCCTCGGTGATCGTCTGGGCCAACGCCGCCGGCAAGGCCGTTGCGTCGGTGGAGTCGGGCGCCCAGGTCGCGGTCTACCGTGACGCCGGCTCTCACGAGGTCCTGGCAGCGGTCAAACGCTGGACCGAGCTCCGCCCCGACGGCACAGGGGGCGCCACGCGGTGGGTCATCTACCGGCCCGACCGGATCGAGCACCTGATCGGGGACGGCGCCCAGATCACCGCCGCCAGGGTCGTGCAGACCGTGGACAACCCACTCCTGGCGGTTCCCGTTGTGCCACTGACTAATTCGGACCGACCGCTGGACACGTTCGGCGTCTCGGAGTTCTCCGACCTCATCCCCGTGGTGGACGGAATCAACAAGCTCACCGCCGACATGCTCACGGCCTCGGAGTTCGGCGCCCGCCCGCGTCGGTGGGCCACCGGCCTGGAGCTGGCCGAGGAGGTCCGCCGCGACGAGGACGGTAACCCGGTCCTGGACGAGGACGGGGAGGAGATCCTGGACGTCACCAACCCGGTGGGCGACAACGACCGAATGATGGTCAACGAGGCGCCCGAGGGCAAGTTCGGCCAACTGGCCGGCGCCGACCTCACCGGCTACGACACGGCGGTCCGGGTCCTGTTACAACAGGCGTCGGCCGTCTCGGGTTTGCCGGCTCACTATTTGGGGATCTCGACCAGCGTTCCGGCATCGGCCGACGCCATCCGGGCCGCCGAGGCCGCGCTCACCGCACGCGCCGAGGCCCGCCAGGCCGTGTTCGGGAGGGCCTGGGAACAGGTCGGCCGGCTCATCCTGGCCGTCGAGAACGGCGGAGAGGTCTCCGACTACGACGTCCGCGTCCGGTGGGCCGATCCCGCTACCCGCTCGGCCGCCCAGGAGGCCGACGCGGTGACCAAGCTCCACGCCGCCGGCATCCTCACCACCGAGGAGGCCCGCGAACGCCTGGGCATCGAGAACCCGGCCGCCGGTCCGAAACCGGCACCCACCACAACCGTGACAGGAGACGCGGCATGACCGACGACAAGACCACCGAGACCACCGACGAGGCCCAGACCGAGGCGCCGGCCGGCACCGAGGAGACCACCGACGCCACCACGGCATCGGCACCCACCGAGGGCCAGGAGCCGACCGACGCCGGCGCCGAGGCCCCCGCCGAGCCCGAGGGGGACTCGTTCCCTCGGGCCTACGTGGAGGATCTCCGCTCGGAGTCGGCCGGTTACCGGACTCAGCTCCGCGCGGCCCAGGAGCGGCTCCACTCCGAGCTCGTCCGCGCTACCGGACTCCTGGCCGATCCGGCCGACCTCCCGTTCTCGGCCGCGCACCTGGAGGACCCCGAGGCACTCCAGGTCGCCATCGCGGCGTTGGTGGAGGCCAAACCTCACCTCAAGGCGCGCCAGTTCGCGCCTGGTGGGGCCGCCCAGGGCGCCAAGAACGGCACCTCGGGAGGCGTGGACCTCCTCGGAATCCTCCGCCAGAACGCATAGACCGAGCCACCCAACGGTCCCCGTCCTCATTGCCGAGGACGGGGACCGTCCCATATAGTGGGACATATCGGCCAGGTGCCGAGATGATTGACCGCCGAGGTGGCCAGGTGCCCAAAGTGCGAACACTGTTGAAACACAATCACTTTGGAGACATATCACCATGGCTGAAACCACTGCAACCAACGGCGCGCTCCTCAAGGAACAGGTAGCGTCCCTCCTCGTCCAGCCACTTGAGGCGGCCTCGGTCGTCCTGGCCGCTGGCCCGAAGATCTTCGACTCCTCGGAGCCGCTGCGCATCCCGCGTATCGCCGCCGGCTCGGCGCCCGGTTGGGTCGGTGAGTCCGAGCTCATCCCCGAGGCCGACGTCCAGTTCGATGAGATCAACCTCATGCCGTCCACGCTCAAGTCGATCAAGACCCTGATCCGGTTCTCGAACGAGCTGGCCCGCCAGTCCGTCGTGGGCCTGGACGCGGTTCTGCGCCAGCGGCTCGTCACCGACGTGGCGAACAAGCTGGACGACGCGCTCCTGGCCGGCACCGGCGCCAGCAACACGGTTCGGGGCCTCATCGCCCAGGCCGGCGTGGAGACCGGCGTTCTGGACGTCACCGAGCCCGACTCCCTGATCGACGCCCTGGCGTTGGCAGCGGCCAACGAGGTCACCCCGACCCACTGGTTCCTCTCGGGCGCCGACTTCTACGCGCTGTCCAAGATCAAGGACGCCGACGGCCGTTACCTGATCCAGCCGGATCTCACCGCCGAGGGCCGCAAGGTCCTGTTCGGCGTGCCGGTGGTCGTCACCAACAAGCTGGCCGAGGGCAAGGCGGCGTTGGTGGACATGACCAACGTGGCCGTGGTCCGAGACCTCCAGCCGTCGGTGACCATCCTCTCGGAGCGATACGCCGACTACGACGAGCAGGCCATCCGCGTGGTGACCCGCTATGACCTCGGTCTGCTCCATCCCGAGGCCGTCACGGTTCTGACCGCCGCCTGATCGGCCCCCACAATCGTGGCCGGCCTGGGTTTCGTCACGGTTTCCCAGGCCGGTCACTTCCATTTAGGAGGATGAGATGGCAGTAACGCCAACGGATCTCGTCAAATGGTTGGGCCAGCTCACCACCGATACCGAGCTCGTGGCCCAGGCCGGCCAGGCCATCACCATGGCCGAGGCCGTGGTGGACGCCTACTGCCGCGGGGCTCACCGCTTCGCCTCGGGCCAGAACCGCCCCGGCGTGGACGCGGTGGTCCAGATGGCCGCCGCCCGCATGTTGGCCAACCCGGAGGGTCTGCGCTACGCCACCGGCGTCGTCAACTTCTCCGAGGCGTTCACCGGGTTCACCCTGGCCGAGCTCGGCGTCCTCAACCGCTACCGCCGGCGGGCCGCATAATGCCGCGCCTACTCCTACGGGACACGGTGAAGCTGCGCACCGGTGGCGGCAAGAATCAGGACGGGGACCCGATCCCCACGGTGGACGTAGCCGTCCGGGCCTCGGTGATCCCGGTCTCCGGCGATACCCAATACGCACGTGACGCCTCGGGCCGGACGGTGGTCTATCGCCTCGTCCTCACCGACGCCCGCGTGGAGAGCGTGACCAAGGTCCTGATCGGGACCCAAGTGTTCACGCTGGAGGGCGCGGCCATGCCCTACAAGGTCAACGGCCGAACCCACCACTACGAGGTCCAGGTAAGTCGCACGGTCACCGCGTAGAATCAGAGGTGAGATTGAGGAGTCCTCCACGGGCTCTAGTTCTCATCGGTAGAACGCCCCGCCATCCATCCGGCGGGGCGTTCGTCATATCCGACTATTGCGCGGTTATTGCGCGGTGACCCTGATCCAGCACATAAGTGCTGGTCAGATGGTCGGGCTGACAGGATTTGAACCTGCGACCACTTGACCCCCAGTCAAGTGCGCTACCAAACTGCGCCACAGCCCGTTGCCCTCTCGCGAGGGCCTCGACAACATTAGCGGACACCGACGGTTCGACGCTAATCGCCTGGTCGGAGCGTCGTACCACTCGATCCCACCGCCAGCCACCTCATCTGTGTGCCGCTACCTTCGGCAGTGCTGAAGGTAGCGGCACACGGATGAGGTGAAGAAACCCGGCCGCGGCGGCTCGACCACAACACCCCGCGCCCTTCGCTCAACGCTTGCGGCGGTCTCGCTTGTCGCGCACGCGCACGTTGATCCGCACGGGCGAGCCGTCGAAGTTGAACTCCTCGCGCAGCCGTCGCTCCAAGAAGCGCCGATACCCCGCCTCGAGGAACCCCGTGGTGAACAGGACGAAGGTCGGGGGCCGCACCGACGCCTGGGTGGCGAACAGCACGCGCGGCTGTCGTCCGCCGCGCAGTGGGGGCGGATTCGACGCGATGACGTCCTTGAGCCAGTTGTTGAGCTGACCGGTGGAGACACGCTTGTCCCACGATTCCAACGCACCTTCGAGTGCGGGCACCAGCTTCTGCACCGCGCGTCCGGTCATCGCCGAGATGTTCACCCGGCGCGCCCACGGCACCCGGGCCAGTTCGCGGTCGATCTCCTTGTCGAGTTGGTAGCGGCGATCCTCGTCCACCAGATCCCACTTGTTGAAGGCGATCACCAACGCCCGCCCAGTCTCGATGATCAGCGAGAGCACGCGCAGGTCCTGTTCGGTGATCGGCTGCGACGCATCGATCAGCAGGATCGCGACCTCGGCCGCCTCAAGAGCCGACCGCGTGCGCAGCGACGCATAGTATTCGTGCCCGCTCGCGGTATGCACCTTGCGGCGCAGGCCTGCGGTGTCGACGAACAGCCACGGCCTTCCGTCGAGCTCGACGAGTTCGTCGACCGGGTCGACGGTTGTGCCCGCGACGTTGTCGACCACCGAACGGTCGGAGCCCGCGAGCTTGTTCAGCAGCGAACTCTTACCGACGTTCGGCTTACCCACCAGTGCGACGCGTCGCGGACCGCCGAACGCCGGCGCGGTATCGCGCGGGGTCTCCGGCATCTTCTCCAGGATCACGTCGAGCAAGTCGCCCGCTCCCCTGCCGTGCGCAGCAGACACCGTATGCGGCTCACCGAGTCCCAAGGACCACAACGATGCCGCTTCGGCTTCGAGCTTCTCACTGTCGACCTTGTTGGCCACCAGGATCACCGGAGTCTTCGACCGGCGCAGAACCCGTGCGACCGCCTCGTCCGTCGAGGTGGCTCCGACGGTGGCGTCGACCACGACGACGATCACGTCAGCCGTCTCCATCGCCGACTCCGCCTGCCTGGCAACGGCCTGCTGCAGCCCCTTGGCATCCGGTTCCCACCCGCCCGTGTCGACGACGGTGAACCGGTGTCCCGACCACGACGCGGAATACGACACGCGGTCGCGGGTCACACCGGGAATGTCCTCGACGACGGCCTCTCTGCGGCCGAGGATGCGGTTGACCAACGTCGACTTGCCCACGTTCGGACGACCGACGATCGCGACCACCGGCAGGCGTTCTGCTTCGCCACCTTCTCCGTCGAGATCGAATTCGCTGATATCCCAATCGGATTCGTCGGACCAGATGCCGTCTCCCGGCTGTGCGGTCACGTCGGTTGTTGTGAAGTCATCGTGCTCGGTCACACGGCACCTCCGGTTCGTGTCTTGACCAGTCCGGTGAGTTCGTCGAGGACCTCGTCGAGCGACAGGTCGCTGGTGTCGACGATGACCGCATCGTCTGCTGGACGGAGTGGCGATACGGTGCGCGTCGAGTCGAGATGATCACGACGGTTCACGCTGTCGAGAACCTGGTCGAGATCGCTGTCGCGTCCGGCGGCCAGGTTCTGTCGGTGTCGACGCAGTGCGCGCGCTTCGGGTGTTGCGGTGAGAAAGATCTTGACCTGCGCGCCGGGGAACACCACGGTCCCGATGTCACGGCCCTCGACCACGACGAAATCGTCGACTGCGTGAAGTCGTTGCAGCGCAACCATCTTCGTACGGACAGCCGGCACCGCCGACACCGCCGACACCGCATTGGTCACCTCGTCGGTGCGGATCGGCGTCGACACGTCCTCACCGTCGAGGAACACCCGGGAGCCTCCGGAGCCGTCGGCGCGGAGTTCTATCTGCGCGCCGGACACCACCGACGCGATGGCCTCGGCCGCGTCCAGGGATACACCCGCACGTTGCACCGCAAGCGTCGCCGCTCGATACATCGCACCGGTGTCCAGATAGTGCGCACCCACCCGTGCCGCGAGACGCTTGGACACACTGGACTTTCCGGTCCCCGCAGGGCCGTCGATCGCGATGACGCGAGCGGCCTCGGACTCGCTCACAATCCCACCGCCTTGTAGAGCGAGCCGACCTCGTCGCGACCGAGCACCCGGAGGGTGCCGGGCCGCTGCTCGCCGAGGGCCACAGTGCCGATGTGAGTCCGTACCAGCGACGTGACCGGGAATCCGACCGATTCCATGAGCCGACGCACGATCCTGTTGCGTCCCTCGTGCAGGGTGATCCGCACGAGCGACTGGCCTTCATTGACGTCCATCACGGTGAACCCGTCGACGGCGACGGGCCCGTCGTCGAGTTCGACGCCGTCACGCAGTGTGCGTGCCAGACCGCGGTGAACCTCGCCCTTGACCGTCGCGAGATAGGTCTTCGGCACCTCGTAAGACGGGTGCATCAGCCGGTGTGCGAGCTCACCGTCGTTGGTCAGCAGCAGCAGCCCCTCGGTCTCCGCGTCGAGTCTGCCGACGTGAAATAGCCGCTGCCCTGACATGACACGCTCGGCCACGATGTCTCCGACACACGGTCGGCCCTGATCGTCGGCCATGGTCGACTGCCAGCCCTTGGGCTTGTTGAGTGCGAGGTACTGCTTGGTCTCGTCGATGATCACGCGGGCGCCGTCGACGCGGATGACGGCGGTGTCGGGATCGATGCGCAAACCCTGCTCGGTCACGATCTCGCCGTCGACCTCGACGCGACCGGCAGCGATCATCTCCTCGGCACCCCGCCGCGACGCAACGCCTGCCTGCGCGAGCACCTTCTGCAAGCGGACACCGTCGTCGACGTAGGTGGCGTGACCGCTCTCATCGGCGCCGATCTGGTGGCGGGCGGGACGGGCGTTGTTCAGCCTGATACGACCAGCTTCGACGTCGGGCGTCGAGCGACCCTTCCGATGCTGCTTCTTCGCGGAGGGCTGCTGGCCTCGGCCAGTACCGGCGGGGATGCTGCGGCCACTGGCAGATCGACCCGAGGCGCCTCGTCCGCTTCCCGCCTTGCCTGCGGCTGTCCTGCCGGAGGCGCGGCCCGAGCCGCCCTTGGCGCCTGTCGACCGTTGGCCGCGCGGATCGTCGCTTGCGGCGCTCTTTCGGTCGGTGTTCTTTCGGTCGGTGTTCTTTCGGTCGGTGTTCTTTCGATCGGTGCGTCCCGCATTTCTCCTGCGGTCGCCCGGTGTGCCGTCACGGCTAGCGGATGCCATTTGTCATTCCTGGTCGTCGATGGTGGCTCCCGACGAGGTGTCGGGTAGGTCGTCCCCCTTTGAGTCTGACCGTCCACCGCTCAGTTTGGCGAATCGCGGGTCGGACGAGAGCTCCTCGTCGAGGTCGTCGATGACGTCGACGTCGGGTAGCAGTGGGGCCAGATCGGGTAGTTCACCGAGCGAGGCGAGACCCAGACGTTCCAGGAACAGCTCGGTGGTGCCGTATGTCGTGGCACCGGATGCGGGGTCGGAACCCACCTCGTTGATGAGGCCGCGGGCCACGAGCGTGCGGATCACACCGTCGACGTTGACTCCTCGGATGGCGCTCACACGTGCTCGGCTGACGGGCTGTCGGTAGGCGACGACTGCGAGTGTCTCGAGGGCTGCACGGGTGAGTTTCGATCGCGCCCCGTCGAGCAGCAACCGTTCGACGTACGGCGCGTATTCGGCGCGCGTGTAAAACCGCCAGCCGTCGCCTGCGAAGCGAAGGTCGAAGCCGCTCCGGGCATCGGTCAGGTCGGCCGCCATGGCGGTGAGCATTGCGTGGACACGCGACCGTTCGTCGCCGACAGCTGTCGCGAGTTCGTCAGCGGTGACCGGCGTGTCGACGACGAGCAGCACCGCTTCGAGCGCAGCACGGAGCCGATCGTCGTCGAGGGCGGCGTCGGTCTCGACCTCCTCGGTCCCGCCTCCATCGACGCCACCTTCGTCGACGCCGCCCCCGTCTACGTCACCACCGCCGACGTCGAGCGCTGTCTGCCCTGGATCCGTCGGCTCGACGGCGTCCGTGGAGCCCGACTCCTCGTCGATGTCGGTCATTCGTAATCCTCGGCTTTCTCCATACTCAGGTCATCGGTCTCACGCTCGCCTGTCCACGACACCTGGAGCTCACCGAGTGCTTCAGGCTGCTCGAAGACGACGGCGCGCTCCCGGAACAATTCGAGCAGTCCGAGGAAACTGCCGACGACTTCGAGGCCGTTCACACAGTCGGCGACGAGGTCGCGGAATGTCAGCCACACTCCCGGCTGCGCCGAGAGCAGGGTCGCCATCCGGCGCGCCTGCCCGGGCACCGACACATTGTGCATGTCGTGGAGGTGATCGAGCCCGACCGTGGGCACCGGGCGTGGTGTGAGTGCTGCAACGGCAACCTCGGCGAACCCGTTCGCGTCGACGCCGAGTGTCACCTCGGGCAGAAGAGCGGTGAACCGCTGTTCCAGTGACACCGCACGCGGGTAGCGCTGTAGAGCCGCGGCCTCGAGTTCGCCGAACAGCGCGGCGACCTGCTTGTAGGCGCGGTACTGCAAGAGTCGCGCAAACAGTAGATCGCGTGCTTCGAGCAACGCCAGGTCTTCCGGGTCGTCGACCTCGCCGGTCGGCAGCAATCGCGCAGCCTTGAGGTCGAGAAGGGTCGCGGCGATGACCAGGAACTCGGTGGTCTGCTCGAGTCCGAGTTCTGCACCCATCTCCCGCGTGTAGGCGATGAACTCATCGGTCACCGCATGCAGGGCAACCTCGGTGACGTCGAGCCGGTGCTGGCTGATCAGGTTCAGCAGCAGATCGAACGGCCCCTCGAAGTTGGCCAGCTTGACCCGGAAGCCCTGCTGGTCGGTCTCCGCGGCCGCGGCGTCTGGGGCTTCGACTTCTTTGGCCTCGGCGTCCGAAGCTTCGACGCCGGCGGTGCCGGTCTCGGTCATGCCTGCTTGACGTTGCGTGCGATGACCTCGCGGGCCAGCGCACGGTACGCCTTGGCGCCCGCCGACTTCGGTGCCCACGAGGTGATCGGTTCTCCCGCGACACTGGTTTCTGGGAACCGCACGGTGCGTGCGATGACCGTGTCGTACACGGCGTCACCGAACACCTCGACGACGCGCGCCATCACCTCACGCGAATGCAGGGTGCGCGCGTCGAACATGGTGACCAGGATGCCGCCGAGGGTCAGGCGGAAGTTCAAGCGGTCGCGCACCTTCTCGATGGTGTCGGTCAGCAGCGCAAGACCCCGCAGACTGAAGTATTCGCACTCCATGGGAATGATCACGGTGTCGGCACACGCCAGTGCGTTCACCGTGAGCAGCCCGAGTGACGGCTGGCAGTCGATCAGCACGACGTCGTAGCGGTCGAGGACCGGATGCAATGCGCGGCCAAGGGCCTGCTCACGCCCGACCTCACTCACGAGCTGGATCTCCGCCGCCGACAAGTCGATGTTCGACGGCAAAAGGTCGAGGTTCTCGACGCGGGTGCGCATCAGCACGTCCTCGATGGACGCGTGCGGAGGAACCAACAGGTTGTACACGGTCTCGTCGAGTTGGTGATGCGGCACGCCCAGCCCCGCAGAGAGCGCTCCCTGAGGATCGAGATCAACCAGAAGCACGCGCCGCCCGTACTCGGCGAGCGCGGCACCGAGGTTGATCGTCGACGTCGTCTTACCGACGCCGCCCTTCTGGTTACACACGGCGATCACGGTTGCGGGACCGTGTCGGTCGAGTGGCGCGGGCGTCGGAACATCCCGGTAGGGCCTGCCGGTGGGACCGATCTCGTCATCGGGATGGTCGGCCTCGTCGATATCAGCACCGGGCGTCACGTGGAGGCGGTACTGATTGTCGGCATGACCTCCCGACCGCGGCGTACTCGGTGTGCTCACGTACCCGCCTTTCTCGCTGGTCATGCATTCTCACTGGTCATCGCCGCGCCGGCAGGTATGTCGGCCTGGTCGAAGTCATCCGCTCTCACCTATTCGACGCATCGACGCCGCTTGTCAGCCTAGTAGGTCACTGCACCGTTGCCGTGGAGCATCGCCGCACGGGCATCTCTCCGACACTCAGCGCGCTCTCGGATGCGCCGTCGCATAGACCTCTCGCATGGTGTTCACCGTGACGAGGGTGTAGACCTGCGTCGTCGTCACCGACGCATGTCCGAGCAGCTCCTGGACGACTCGCACGTCGGCGCCGCCGTCGAGCAGATGCGTCGCGAACGAGTGCCGCAGAGTGTGCGGCGACACGGCCGTCCCGATCCCCGCGCGCTCCGCGGTGTCGGCGAGCACCTGCCATGCGCCCTGCCTCGTCAATCTGCCACCACGCGCATTGAGGAACAGCGCGGGCGTCGAGCGTCTCACCAGCGCAGGCCTGCCACGCACCAGATACGCATCGATCGCCTCGATGGCAGGTCCTCCGACGGGCACGAGCCGTTCCTTGCCGCCCTTGCCTCGCAGCACCGCGGTGCGCGACTCGGTGTCGAGATCGTCGACGTCGAGCGACGTCGCCTCGGAGATGCGCGCTCCGCAGCTGTAGAGCAGTTCGAGGAGTGCGCGGTCGCGTAGCGCACGCGGATGATCACCCGATCCGGCCGTCTCCAAAATCGCGATGACATCGTCGACGGGTAGTGCCTTGGGAAGTCGTCGGGCCGGACGTGGCGGCCGTACCCCGTGGGCCACATCGGCATGCACGACACCCTCGGCGGCGGCGAACTTGTGAAAACCCCTGGTGGCCACCAGAGTTCGTGCGACGGAGCTGTCGGCGAGCGGTAGTGTTCCGGCCTGTTCGTCGCCGCGTCGCAGGTCGACGAGAAACTCCCGCACGTCGTTCTCGGTGACCTCGGCGAGATCACCGATCCCGCGGTCGGCGAGGTATCGGCGATACCGATCGAGGTCGCGCCCGTAGGAGACAAGCGTGTTGGGCGCCATGCCACGTTCGACGGTGAGGTGATCGAGGTACCTCGACACCACGTCGTCCACACTCGTCCCCGTGCCGGTCACGTCGACGCCCGACCCGCCTTGCGGTCGGCGAAGGCGTGGGGTTGATCGCGCCACGGCGACTCGGGTGTCCGCAAGGGCACGTCGCTGCGGTCGGCGGCCGCGACCGCGAGGATGCCCGACACGGCAGTCGCATTCACGATCTCGCCTGCGAGGACCATGGCGACGGCGTCGTCGAGCGCGATCCACTCCAACGACATATCGGCTTCTTCGTCCTCGCGCTCGGCGACATGGTGCTGCGAGATGCCCTCGGCGAGATAGACACGCAATGCCTCGTCGGTGAACCCAGGTGACAGCGCGAGATCGACCAGGACCTGCCACCGCGCGGCGCGTAGATCGGTTTCCTCCGCGAGCTCGCGCTGGGCAGCAGTCAGCGCCGATTCCTCGGCGCCCTTGTCGAGCAGCCCCGCGGGGATCTCGAGCAGGCGGCGTCCGATGGGATGCCGGTATTGGCGCACCATCGCGATTCTGCCGTCCTCGTCGCGCGCGACGACGGCGACGGCCCCGAAATGCTCGACGACCTCCCGCTCGGCCACCCGTCCGCCGGGCATCTCCACCTCGTCGAGGCGCAGCGCGAGGATCGCTCCGTCGTACACGACACGGCTCGATCGCACCTCGAAGTGGTGGGCACCCGGCCCGGTGCTCTCACTCAAGCGTCTTGTTCCTCGACCTCGACACCGGTGACGGCCACGTCGTCGACGTCGCCGGCGACCGCTGCGGCAGGCGGCGGATCATAGTCGCCGAGGTCGACCGGAAGCCGCTCGGCTGCTTTGTATTTCAGCGACGCGTCGATGAAGGAACGGAACAGCGGGTGTGGCCGCGTCGGCCGACTCTTGAGCTCGGGATGTGCCTGTGTGCCCACCAGGAAGGGGTGGATCGACGTGGGGTATTCGACGAACTCGACGAGATGGCCGTCCGGTGAGGTCCCGGAGAACACGAGACCCGATGCCGCGATCTTGTCGCGATAAGTGTTGTTGACCTCGAAGCGGTGTCGGTGCCGCTCGGAGACCTCCGTCGAACCGTACGCCTCGGCGACGATGGTGTCGGGCTTGAGTGTCGCCGGGTAGGCGCCCAGTCGCATGGTGCCGCCGAGATCCGCTTCTCCGGCAACGACGTCGGTCTGGTCGGCCATCGTCGAAATGACCGGGAACGGGGTATCGGGATCGAACTCGGTCGAACTCGCGTCCTCGAGCCCTACCGAGCGCGCGGCTTCGATGACAATGCACTGGAGTCCGAGACACAGCCCGAGCAGAGGAATTCCGCGCCGCCTCGCATAGCTGATGGCGCCGAGCTTTCCCTCGATCCCGCGGATACCGAAACCCCCGGGCACGAGCACACCGTCGACGTCGCCGAGAGCCGCCTGTGCACCGGCTTCGGTCGCACACTCGTCGGAAGGGACCCACTTGATCTCGGTCTTCGCCCGCCACGCGAACCCGCCCGCGCGGATCGCCTCAGTGACCGACAGATAGGCGTCGGGCAGGTCGACGTACTTGCCCACCAACGCGATTCGTACGGTTTCGCGCGGCTCGTGCACCCGGTTGAGGAGTTCACCCCACACGGTCCAGTCGACGTCGCGGAACGGTAGCCCGAGCTTGCGCACGACGTAGGCGTCGAGTTGCTCGGAGTGCAGGACCTTGGGGATGTCGTAGATCGACGGGGCGTCGGGTGTGGAGATGACGCCGTCGATGTCGACGTCGCACATCAACGCGATCTTCTTCTTGAGCCCCTCGGGAACGTCGCGGTCGCAGCGGAGGATCAACGCGTCCGGCTGGATACCGACGTTGCGCAGTGCGGCTACCGAGTGCTGGGTCGGCTTGGTCTTGAGCTCACCTGACGGCGCGAGATACGGCACGAGTGAGACGTGGATGAAGAAGACGTTGTCGCGACCGACGTCGTGGCGGATCTGGCGAGCGGCCTCGATGAACGGGAGGGACTCGATGTCGCCGACGGTCCCGCCGATCTCGGTGATCACCACGTCGGGCGCCTCACCGTCGTCGCCGGGAGCACGCATCGCCAGCACTCGGGATTTCAGTTCGTCGGTGATGTGCGGGATCACCTGAACGGTCTCGCCGAGGTACTCGCCGCGGCGTTCCTTGGCGATCACCGTCGAATAAACCTGCCCGGTGGTGACATTCGCCGATTGGGACAGGTTGCGGTCGAGGAACCGCTCGTAATGTCCGACGTCGAGGTCGGTCTCGGCACCGTCCTCGGTGACGAAGACCTCGCCGTGCTGGAAGGGATTCATCGTGCCGGGATCCACATTCAGATACGGATCCAGTTTCTGCATGGTCACGCGCAGACCGCGCGCTGTGAGAAGTTGGCCGAGGCTCGACGCCGTCAGACCTTTTCCGAGCGACGATGCGACGCCGCCTGTTACGAATATGTGCTTCGTGCCTTCATGCACGTGGCGAAGTGGTCGCAAAACCCGTCTCTCCCGTCGGCTGGATCAGGCCGGAAAACCTGTTGACCTACGGGACTCCAGGGTAACACCCATCGACGGTTCCTCGCGTCGCCACACCGGGAGCGGTATCGCGCGCGGTGTGATGCTCGTCGTGCTCTGCACCGCCCGGCGCAGCCGCCACACCCATCCCCCGACCAGTCGTCAGGTCGACGGCCGGTCGGCGGGCTTGGCCCCGACGGTGATGGCCTTGGCCCCCGCCCCCGTGCCATAGGCGCCGCTACGTCCGTCCTTCTCTTCCTGTAGCACCAGGATCGACGTGATACGGCCGGTCTGCTGGTCGACGTTGTCCACGGTCGAGACGGCGTTGCTCAGACCCGGGTCCGCGCGAACCACCGCGATCGGCGAGCCGCCTGAGGTGGAGCCTGTACGGCCGAGCAGCGCCCCGCCGTCGCCACGACCCGACAACGCTGCGGCGAAGCGGGCGACGAGCTGTCCCTGTGCCCCCGAATCCTCGGGATAACCGCCACCGGTCACCACGACTGCGAGGTCGGCGGGGGCCGCGCCCGCACCGTCGTAGTCGATGAACCCGCCGTCGCGTAGCGCCTGAAGTCCTGTCCGGCGGTCGTCGGACGACGCCGCCCCCTTCCCACCACGATCGAGGGCCAGCGCACCGAGGAGGTCTCCTGCGCGGCCACCCGAGTCGACGAGTTCGGCGCGAAGCGTCGCCCCCGGCGGGATCGTCTGATCGATGATGGTCGAGAGTTGTTCAGACTTCTGATCGGCGACGAACTGCTGCGTCAGGCCGATCTGACCGGACACCTTGGCGCCCGCGGCCCCGATGGCATCCTTCACCGCGGCCACGTCGGCGTCCGCCGCGCCGGGCGCAGTCACGACCAGCACCGATTGTCCACGCAACGTGTCGCCGATCACGCGTCCGGTGATCGCGGTGTCAAAACTGTTGGCGCTGTTGAGCTGATCGTTGAGTTGGTCACGCTCGTCCTGCAACGCCCCTATGCGATCGCGACTGGTGCCGGTCAACGAGTTCATCCTGTCGCCCACGAACCCGGAGCCGATGAACAGACCCACCGCGAGTGCCAGAAACACCGCGGCGAGCGAGATCGCATGCTGCCGAACCGAAATCATTGCCTACCTGTTCCAGACCCCGCGGGCCCATTCAACGAGCTGATCCCACTGCGCGACGACCCAGTCGGTCACCTCGCCACCCGCGCTGGACAACATGACCGCCGCGATCACGGCGATGAGTGCTGCGAGGACGACGAATGCGACGGCCGCCCCCGACACCCGACTGCGGTACAGCGTCGCAACGGCTTTCGCATCCACGAGCTTGGGACCGACCTTCATACGGGTGAGGAAGGTCGACGGATTACTCTCCCGACGGGAGCGGTCGAAGAAGTCGTCGAGGGTCCCGCCGTATCCGACGGTGACGATGAGGTCGGCACCGTGGTAGTCGGCGAGCAGCAGAGCGAGATCCGACGCCGAGCCCGCGGCCGGGAATGTCGTTGCCCCGATGCCGAGGTCCTGAATGCGCTCGAGCCCCGTCGCATGCCCATCGGTATCGGCCGGAAGCACCAGTTGCGCACCACATTTGAGTGTTGCGATCTTCATCTCCTCCGGATCACCGACGATCAGCGACGGCTTGTAGCCCGCCTTCGTCAGGGTGTCCGCCCCCGCGCCGACACCGATGATCACCGGCGAGTACTCCTTGATGAACGGCTTGAGTGCGCGAAGATCGGTCGCTCGATCGGGCCCGTCCCCCACGATCACGACGTGCTTGCCGACCAACGAGACGTCGATGTCGGGTACGCCGACACCGTCGATCAGCAGCGGTGATTCGCTACGGATGAACTCGATCGTGTTGCCGGAGAAGGCTTCGAGGTGATCGACGAGTCCGGTCTTCGCTTCGATCATCATGTCGGCGATCTCGTGCTCGTCGAGTGTGGTGCCGCGCGCGAGGCGTCGCTCGCCGACGAACACCTTGCCGTCGTCGACCCTCAGCTTTGCGCCGTCTTTGACACGCTTGAACACCTCGGGACCGACCTCGTCGACGAGCACGATGCCCGACGCCACGAGGACCTCGGGGCCGAGGTTGGGATACCGGCCGCTGATCGAGCGAGACGCGTTGACGACAGCGCCGACGTTGGCCTCGACGAGGGCGTCGGCGGTGACGCGGTCGAGATCGACCTCGTCGAGGATGGCGATGTCGCCCGGTCCGACTCGATCGAGGAGACGGCGGGTGTTCTTGTCGATCCTGGCGATACCGGACACGCCAGGCAGTTCTTCGGAGTTACGTGCGAGCAGTGCGGGCATCTTCATGCACCACATGATTGACCGTGTGCAGCGTCACGACGGGGAGGCGCGCCGCAACACGAGCAACTTTTGTCACATGAGTATCACCGGTTTCAGCGTTTCTTTCGGGTGCCCTTCCCAGGTGCAGCTTTGCCCGCCGGCTCGGAAACCTGCGCCTTCTCCGACTCGGCTGTGGCGAGCAATTCCTCTGCGTGGGCCCGTCCGGTGTCGGATTCGCCGAGTCCTGCCAGCATGCGAGCCAATTCGGCGATGCGGGCGTCGCGATCGAGCGGTCGAACCGTACTGGTCTGCGCCCGCTCCCCGGATTTCGACGTCTTTCCGATCACCAGGTGGTTGTCGGCGAAGGCGGCAACCTGCGGGAGATGGGTCACGACGATGACCTGGTGCGCCCGTGCGAGACCGGCGAGCCGACGCCCGATCTCAACCGCAGCCCGGCCACCGACCCCCGCGTCGACCTCATCGAAGACCATGACCGATCCCGAGGTCGGCTCCGCGAGGACCACTTCAAGCCCCAACATCAAGCGAGACAGTTCGCCACCCGACGCCGACTTCGCGATCGGCAGGGGGTCGGCTCCCGTGTGCGCGACGAGTGCGAATTCGACGCGGTCCGCGCCTTCTGCACCCGCGTGAGAGGTGACGCCATCGACGGTGATGGCCAATCGGTCCTCAACACCCGCGGTGTCGTCGGTGACGTTCACCGACAGTGCGGCATCGCCCATCGCCAGACCCGCGAGTTCGGCCGAGACCTTGACCGACATGGATTTGGCCGCTTTGCGACGAACGGATCGGAGGGTCGATGCGGCCGACTCAACGTCGGCCCGCGCCGAGGCTGCGGCGGCCTCGAGCTCGTCGATCGACCCCTGCGGATCATCGATCTCGGCAAGTCGGCTTTCGGCCGTTGCGCGCCATTCGATGACGCCGTCGATGTCCGGGGCGTACTTGCGGACGAGAGCCTTCAGCTCACCCTGGCGGGCGAGTAGTTTCTCGAGTTCGTCGGCATCGGTGGGCAGCCCGGACAGAAACGATGAGAGTTCGTCGCCGATGTCGGTGACGACGGTCAGTGTCTCTGACACCCGTCCGGCCAGTGTTCGTAGTTGTGCGTCGCCCGCGGACTCGAGCAGGGAGCGAACCTGCCCGAGCCCGTCGATCAGTGAGCCGGCGTCGCCTGCGACCACATCGTGTGATCCGGCGGCGGCGGAGCGGATCGACTCGAGATCCGAGAGCCGACGAATGGTGTCGGCGAGCGCGTCGTCCTCGCCGGGCTGCGGGTCGACGGCTGCGATCTCATCGATGCCGAAACGCAGTCGGTCGGCTTCCTGTGCGAGCTCACGATGGTTGGCGCGTCGAGCGTCGAGTTCGTCGAGTGTTGCGACCCACTTCTCACGCGCTGTGCGGTAGCGGCCCAGCGCCGTCGCCGCCTTGTCGCCCGCAAAGCTGTCGAGTGCCTCGCGTTGATGGTCGGGCCGCAGTAGACGTAACTGATCGTTCTGGCCGTGGATCGTCAACAGCGCGCCGGTGAACCTGCCCATGACACCGACCGGTACCGATCGGCCGCCGAGATGCGCACGCGAGCGACCATCGGATCCGACGGTGCGCACCGCGATGGCCGAACCGTCGTCGTCGAGTTCTGCCCCGGCGGATTCGACGATTTCGGCGACTGCGGCGCGCGTGGAGTCGTCCGCGGACTCGGCGACACGGAAACGACCTTCGACGGTTGCCTTCTGACTCCCCGAACGCACCCGCCCGGCGTCGGCTCGCGCGCCCGACAGCAGACGCAGGCTGGTGACGATCATCGTCTTGCCAGCACCGGTCTCGCCGGTCAGGACGGTGAAACCAGGACTGAACTGTGCAGAAGCCTTGTCGATGACACCCAGGCCCGAGATCGACAGCTCTTCGAGCACTACTTCCCCTCACCCTGTCGTCCGCGCCAGCCGGTCACCGGCAGGTCGAATTTCGTCACGAGCCGGTCGGCGAACGGGTCTGAATCGATACGTACCCACAGCACCGAACGGTCGCTGCGGACCACTTCGACACGTCCGCCTGCCGGGACGAAGATCTGGCGTCGGCCGTCGCACAGTGCGATCGCCGACCGTCCCTGCTTGTCGATCTCCACCGCGATCTGCGAACGCGGGCTGGTGACCATCGGTCGGGCGAACAACGCGTGGGCATTGCTGGGGACGACCAGTATCGCTTCGAGATCGGGCCACATCACGGGTCCGCCGGCGGAGAAGGCATAGGCTGTCGACCCCGTCGGCGTCGACACGAGTACGCCGTCAGCTCCGAAAGCCGACACGGGCCGACCATCGACCTCGGTCACCAGCTCGAGCACGCCGTTGTTCGTTCGATTGAGGACCGCGACCTCGTTGAGCGCCCAGCTGCGACGCACCTCCCCGGGTCGGGCCGGGTGACTGATCGAGATGTCGAGCGTCATTCGCGGTTCGACGCGGTAGTCGCGCGAGATGAGCTGCGCCATCACGTCGTCGATGCGATTGGCTTCCGCCTCGGCGAGAAAGCCGATGTGTCCGAGGTTGATCCCGAGTACCGGGACGCCTGCCGGATACGCGAGTTCTGCCGCACGCAGGAATGTACCGTCGCCGCCGAGAACGATGACCACCTCACACCCGACGGCCGACTCCGGCTCCCCGTGCGCGACAGTGACGTCGGCACCGAGTTCGCGAAGCCCCTCGATGTCGAGCGGGTGACTCGGCGGCCGCCTCCGACCCCGGTCGCCATCAGCAGCATCGCCATGCGAGGTGCCCTTGTGATCAGTCTCGTCATTTCGCTCGCCCTGGTCGACGTCGTCTTCGGTCGCAGGATTGTCGGCCGTGAGGTCGTGGTCGATGATGCGCAGCCCGACGCCCGCCGCAGCACAGTGGCGTGCAATCGATTCGACCGTGCGGGTCACCACCGCGCGTCCGGTATGCGCCACCACCATGAACTCGCGCTGACCGGACGTGGCGACCACCGATTCGTCGATCACCTTGTTCCTTTCACAGTTCCCGATAGGGGGCGTTCAGCGAGGTCCTTCGTCGACGGCACGGTGGATCATCCCCCACAACCGTGCATCGTCGGGCTGGGCACCGTCAGGCTGGGCATCGTCGGGCGGCCCGGCGACATCGTCTGCACCTTCACCATTCTCCTCGACAGTATCGTTCGGAGAGGTATCGGGCCGTGTGTGGTGGTCGGTGGGCTGGTAGGTGAGCCACAAGAAGTACTCGACGTTGCCCGATGGTCCTGGCAATGGACTCGCGACCACCCCCTTCGTCACAAGGCCCAGCGACGCGGCATCGCGTGCGACACGGTGAACGGCTTCTGCCCGCAGCTCGGGATCGCGCACGACACCACCGGTACCGACTCTGTCCTTCCCGACCTCGAACTGTGGTTTGACCATGGGTAGCAGGTCGGCGCCAGGTCGGACACTGGCGGCAAATGCAGGCAGCACCAACGACAGCGAGATGAACGAGAGGTCGGCGACGACGATGTCGACAGGCCCGCCGATGTCGGCGGCACTCAGGTGCCGAACGTTGGTGCGGTCGTGCACATCGACCCGCTCATCACTTTGCAGCCGCCACACAAGCTGCCCATAGCCGACATCAACCGCAACGACCTGAACCGCTCCACGGCGGAGAAGGACATCGGTGAAACCCCCGGTCGACGCGCCGGCGTCGAGGCACCGCTTG
Organism: Gordonia aichiensis NBRC 108223; assembly: GCF_000332975.1. Lineage (GTDB taxonomy): Bacteria > Actinomycetota > Actinomycetes > Mycobacteriales > Mycobacteriaceae > Gordonia > Gordonia aichiensis. Next base: position 26,231 of record NZ_BANR01000035.1, read on the forward strand.
CCCGCGATGGTCAGGCCCTGCGGCTCGAATCGTTCGAGTGCACCGAGGAGTTTGTGCGCTCCGCGTGACGCCCAATCGTCGCGGTGCACGTCGTCGGCGACGATTATGGGGGTGTCGCGGGATACGTTTGTGGCCGGTTTTGCCGCGAGCACCCCGTTGACGCTGACCTGACCAGCCTCTATCAGCTCACGAGCCTGCTCACGCGAGCGAGCGAGTTTTCGGCGGACCAACTCGGCGTCCAGCCTGGCGCGAGTAGCCACTCAGCGCACCTTCGGACGGTCGGCGAGCATTGACGCTCGACCCATCATCGGGGATCGACCTCGGCCAACGCGGCGGTGAGGACATCATGGGCCTTCTCGAGCAATTCGCTCTGTCGGGCCAACGCGGCCAGATCGAAAGTGTCTCCAGCCTGCTGACGAATACGGTCGACCTCGTCGAGCAGCGGTTGAACCGTCTCCGCGACCGGTATCTGCGGCGCGGGAGGCGCGTCGGGTGCCGTCGGACGCGTTCCGGGCATGAGGTGTGGACCGGGTACCGGGGGGCGCTGTTGCTGGCTGTTCATGACACGACCACGCTAGCGCAGGTCACCGACACCGAGTGTGCCGATGTGTGCTCGAACGTGTGCATTGTCGCTGGTAATGGTCACATCGGCGGCGTCGACCGACTCCGAGTCGACGTCGTGGCCATCGAGTAGCGCCCACGTCGCATGGGCGAGAGCCGGCAGCATCGACGTGTACTCGGGTTCGTCTCGATGTGTGTCGATTGTGATCGTCGAACCCGATACTTCGACGCTCCAGCCCGGCTGGGCGGCGATGCGGACCCTCTCCTCAGCGTCGAGCAGTCCGGTCAGATCATCGATCACGTGCGAAGGACGCTGTTCGGGTGGTGCGAGGAGAAGATCCTTCGGAGTGCTCACACCGGTCAGGACAAGCGCACTGTCGAGACCCACCGAGTGAGCACCCTGGATGTCGGTGTCGAGCCGGTCGCCGACCACCAGTGGGTTGGTGACACCGCTGCGCTTCATCGCATCCGACATCAGTGGCGCGGCCGGCTTGCCCGCAACCAGAGGCTCTGCGCCGGTGGCGTTCGCCACCGCGGCGACGAGCGACCCGTTTCCGACCAGGAGCCCACGCTCGGAGGGCAGGGTGGCGTCGGTGTTGGTGGCGATCCACAGGGCCCCCGCGCGGATCGCAAGCGCGGCCTCCGACAACGACGACCAGGTGGTGTCGGGCGAGAATCCCTGGATGACGGCTGCCGGACGGTCGTCGGCGCTCCTCGCGACTCCGACGCCGACCTCGCGTACTTCCTGAGCAAGCCCGTCCGTACCGAGCACGAGTGCACGCGATCCCGGCTCCACGTGTTCGGCCAGCAAACGGGCAGCGCTTTGCGCGCTCGTCACCACTTGGTCCGGACTCGCCGAGAATCCCATCGAATCCAGATGCGCCGCAACCTCACTCGGCCGTCTACTCGCGTTGTTCGTCACAAAGATCTGCGGCAGATCGAGCGCGTCGAGGGTTTCTCGAGCACCATGCGTCGGCTGCTTACCCGCGAACACCGTGCCGTCGAGATCGAGGAGAAGAGCCTCGTAGCGATCGGCAAGGGCGCCTTCCGGCGGTGCCTGCGGCTCGACACCGGACGATTCCCGTTCGCTCGACACCGGCGCCTCGGCGGCGGACTCAGCCGACGCGTGGTGTTCACTCGCTCCCGGCCCCGAGTTGTCAACGCCACGCTCGACACGAGCATCTGCATCGTGACCGACGTCAGGAACGCTCTCCCGGATGGATTTGTCACCGACAGCGCCATCTGTCTCGACTGCAGCGCTCTCGTCGACGGATGCTTCCTCGAGGGCACCCTTCAGGTCAACGGGGTTCTGTCTGTCTGGCTGCGGACCTGCTCCCGCGTCGGACTCTGGAGCGGGATTCATCTCCCCCGACAGTTCCATCAAGCGGAACTCGGCATCTGTCGCATCGTCGACATCAGCCGCTGCAGCGTTCATGTACCAGGTAACGGCGTCGTCGCGTCGGTCGGCTGCGAGCAGCGCGGACGCGTAGGCGTAGAACAGTCGCGCAGCCATCGTGCCGGTCCGACCGGGCGCAAGATCCTCCGCCTGCAGCGTCACCAAGGCTTTCGCCGGTTCGCCCGCATCGATACGAGCACCGGCCTCGACGATGCGCATCTCGGTGGCCTCGTCGCCGGTCAGCGAACGCCCTTCCTCGCTGCGCGCGATCTCAATGGCCCGTTCCGGCCGTCCGAGCCCACGCTCCGCGTCGGCGATCAGAGGCAGGAGTGCAGTACCCCCGTTGATTCTGCGAGCCGCACGCAATTCGGTGAGCGCTTCCTGCCACTCACCGGCGTTGTACGCGGCGATACCCGCTGTCTCGCGAACCAGCCCGACCCTCGAGGCGCGTTCACGCGCAGCACGAGCGTGCGCCAGCGCCAGTTCCGGATCGGAGTCGAGAAGCTGGGCCGCCATGACCAAGTGGCGCGCCACCCGATCGGCATTAGCCTTGTCGAGCGTCAGAAGGTCCCGTCTGACCTCCGGGTCAAGATCCGACGCGGCGACGTCATCGGGCAGTGGCGGCCCCGCGGGCCGACTCTCTGCGCTACCTCGGCCGCGTCCGCGCCGTGCCTGTTGTCCCCGATCGCGATCGTTCATGGTTCTCAATCTAGGCCCTGACAGGCCTCTCGGCGGAATCCGACAGCCCGACACAATGGCGCCACCGGAAGTCCGAAAGAAAAATTGCCTCAGAATGCAGTCATGCCCCGCACCACGGAT
>NZ_BANR01000034.1 GCF_000332975.1 Gordonia aichiensis NBRC 108223
CCGCGGCGCAGAAACCAGCGGAAGAAACCCTTCCCCTACCCTCACACCCTTCCCCGCGAAACCTCCCGGGGAAACGTCAACAACACGCGGAAACCCCCGCCGCGCACCCTTCCCCTACTTCTCGCGCCGAAGCGTCGACGCGCCGCCGCAGCTCTCAGTCGGTCTCCGAGCGCGCGGCGAGCACGGCCTCGTAGACGTCGCGGCGCGAGACGCCGGTTCCCTCGGTGACCTGCGCGCAGGCCTCTTTGAGTCGTAGCCCTTCGGCGACGAGTTGTTCGGCCTGCTCGACGAGGTCGTCGACGGCGGGAGTTCGACGCTCCCCCGGCGCCAACACGACGGTGATCTCGCCCCGCACGCCCGCGGCGGCCCACTGCGCGAGCTCCGCGAGCGAACCGCGGCGGATCTCCTCGTAGGTTTTGGTCAGCTCCCGGCAGACTGCGGCATCGCGGTCAGGTCCGAGAACTTCGACGGCGTCGGCGAGGGTGTCGGCGAGGCGATGCGGCGAATCGAAGAACACCACGGTGCGCGGTTCGTCGACGAGCTGGGTCAGCCAGTCGAACCGCGCCTGATGCTTGCGGGGCGCGAAGCCTTCGAAGCAGAACCGATCCGACGGCAGGCCCGACACGGCGAGCGCGGTCGTGACCGCCGACGGTCCGGGTAACGCAGTGACCCGGAGCCCGGCCGCGGCACAGGCGGCAACGATCTTGTGTCCGGGGTCGCTGACCGACGGCATCCCCGCATCGGTGACCAACAGCACGGTGCGGCCCTCGCGGATGGCGTCGAGAAGAGCGGGGGTGCGTGCGGCCTCGACCTGGTCGTAGTAGCTGACGACGTTCCCGGTGATCGTGACGCCGAGCGATTGGGCCAGCGCGCGGGTGCGTCGAGTGTCCTCGGCGGCGACGATGTCGGCGCTCGCCAGTGCCTGCCGAAGCCGCGAGGACGCATCGTCGACCTGTCCCATCGGGGTCGCGGCGAGCACGAGTCGACCGGTGCCCGGCTCGGTGTCGGACGGCTCCGGAGCGGCATTCATGCGAGTCACTGTACGAGCGGCACATTACGATGGGCCGGGTGACCATCGTCGACGGACCCATCGCTGCGCCCGCCGCCGATCCGTCGCCACCTCCAAGACGCCTGCTCAAGGTGGCCGCACTGCGGTCGACGCGGGTGCGTCCGGACCCCGAGATCGAGCTGCCGCTCTTCGGCGCACCCGATCGCGCGCGGGGGCTGATCGTCGGTCTGATCATCACGCTGGTGGCGATCGGCACCCGCTTCTGGGGCCTGAACCACCCGACCGACCAGGGCACACCGGTCTTCGACGAGAAGCATTACGTGCCGCAGGGCTGGCAGGTGCTCACCGGCGGCAACTGGATCGAGGACAACCCGGCATACGGCCTCGTCGTACATCCGCCCGTCGGGAAGTGGCTGCTGGCCGTCGGTGAGTGGATGTTCGGATACTCCCCGCTCGGCTGGCGGGTCATGTCCGCGATCGCAGGCGTCGCGATCGTGGTGATGATCTATCGCGTCGTGCGTCGGATGGCGCGCTCGACACTCGTCGGAGCGATCGCCGGGGTGTTCGCGATCTGCGACGGTGTGCTGTTCGTGCAGTCACGCATGGGCATGCTCGACATCTTCCAGTGCCTGTTCGTCGTCGCCGCATTCACCGCGATCATCGCCGACCGCGACCAGGTTCGTGAACGAATGTTCAACGTCTACCTCGACGGACGCATCAACGACTCCGCGTTCGGTCCCCGCCTGGGCTTCCGCTGGTACCGCTTCACCGCGGGCGTGATGCTCGGTCTGACCTGCGCGACGAAGTGGTCGGGGATCTACTACATCATCTTCTTCGGCCTGCTGGTGATCGGATTCGACGTCGCCGCGCGCAAGGCGTACCACGTTCGACGCCCCTGGGCCGGCACGCTAGTCCGCGACGCCGTGCCGGGAGTGGCCAGCCTCGCCGTCATGCCGATCGCCATCTACTTCGCGAGTTTCGTCCCGTGGTTCACCAGCGAGACATCGGTGTATCGATATCAGGTCGGCAACACAATCGGCACCGGCGGTCCGTTCGCCTGGGTTCCGGGTGCGTGGCGATCGCTCTGGTATTACGAGGCGGGCGTGCTCAAGTTCCACGCGGGGCTGACGAACTCGGCAGGAAACCACCACCCGTGGGAGTCGAAGCCGTGGACGTGGCCGATGAGCCTGCGTCCCATGCTCTACGCCCTCGAAAACGGACCCGATCAGTGCGGTGGCGGCCAATGCGTCCGTGCACAGATGCTGATCGGATCACCGGCGATGTGGTGGCTGGCAATTCCGATGCTGTTGTGGGGTCTGTGGGCCTGGCTGATCCGACGCGACTGGCGCTACGCGGCGGTCGTCGTCGGGTACGCGGCAGGGTTTGTGCCGTGGTTCGCCGAACTCGACCGACAGATGTACTTCTTCTACGCGACTGTCCTCGCGCCGTTCCTCGTGATGGGTCTGGCACTGTGTTGCGGCGATATCCTGCGCGCGACCCGATCGTCGCCCGAGAGACCCAGACCGGAGCGGCAGGTGCTCGGCATCATCGTCGTGGCGATCTACATCGGGCTGGTCGTCGCGAACTTCGCCTGGCTGTGGCCCATCCTCACCGCGAGCCCCATTTCGCCCGAGCAGTGGCATCAGCAGATCTGGCTGCCGAGCTGGGGTTGAGCTCACCAGCAGAGCGGCGTCGGCGAGTATCGGCAGCGGGTCCGCTCAACCGGCGTCGTCGTCGCCGACGGACCGTCGAACGAGGTTGACGATCGTCGCGTCGTCGATCCCCATGGCGCGCAACGCAGCGACGTGCTCGACGGTGGCGCGCTGCGCGTCGTCGAGTGTGGTGTTCGAGCCCGCCCGGATGAACGAACCGCGACGTCCCCTGGTCTCGATGATCCCCGCGGCCTCCAGTTCGCGATAGCTGCGGGCAACGGTGTTCGGAGCGAGGTCGAGGTCCGCAGCCAACGCGCGCACCGTCGGAAGTCGTTCTCCGACAAGCAATTCACCGCGCGACACGAGGTCGATGACGCCCACGCGGATCTGTTCGAATGGCGCGCGATCGGCGGCGGGGTCGATGCGGAGTCTCGCAGCGAGTTCCATCGTCGACCTCAGAGCGCATCCCGCGACAGCGGGCACGACATACACCGCGGACCGCCGCGGCCCGAACCGAGTTCACGACCCTCGATCTCGATCACCTCGATACCCGAATCGACGAGTCGACGGTTGGTCTCGACGTTGCGGTTATAGGAGACCACCACGCCCGGTTCGACGGCGAGAGTGTTGTTGCCGTCGTCCCACTGCTCGCGTTCTGCGGTGACCGGGTCGAGTCCCGTGTCGATGACGCGGAGTTTGCCGATGCCCATGGCCTCTGCTGCCGCGTCGACAAACGGTCGTGGGCCACTCACGTCGACGTCTCCGTCGCCGAGATCGCGCAACGTGAACGCCGACATGCTGTCGCGGATGTTCGGGTACATCACCACGGCATCGGCGTCGACCATGGTGCAGACGGTGTCGAGGTGCATGAAGGCACGCTGCTGCTCGATCGGCACGGCGAGCGCGGTGTGCGCCAGTCCGTCGGCGAACAGGCTGCGCGCCAGGGCTTCTGCGCCTGAAGGTGTCGTGCGCTCACCGACGCCGACGGCGACCACACCGGGTGCGAGCAGCAGCACGTCGCCGCCCTCGACCGGCGCGACCTGCGATTCGTATGCGCGCCGCGCACCCGTGAAGAGCGGGTGGTGTGCGTAGATGAGGTCGGTCAGCGAGGTCTCGCGCACCCGAGCGGGCAACGCGAGCGAGGTGATCGCGAACCGGGGCCCGATCCAGAACGAACTGTCGCGGGTGAAAAGCAGATTCGGCAGCGGCGCGATCGCGAACTCCGGACCCACATGCATTCGACGTACCAGCGACGACGACTCGGCGGCCGGAGTCAACGGGAGTTCGTCGAATGTCATACCCGCGGTCAGCACATCGGCGAGTTCGGGCGCCGACAGTCCCCGCAGGTACCCGGCCAGTTCTTCGGCAAGATGCGGTCCGAGCAGTCGGGAGTTGACCGCAGCCGCGATGCCCTGGATGCGCGCTGCCCCGCTGTGGTCGAGAGTCTCGGTGAGGAGGTCGCCGAGGAGGAAGACGTCGACGCCGCGCGCGGTGAGTGCAGCGGCGAACTCGTCGTGCTCCTCCTGAGCGCGGGCGACCCAGGGCAATCCGTCGAACAGCAGTTGGTCGCTGTTGCGTGGGGTGAGGCGGAGCAGTTCGTCGCCGGGGCGGTGCAGCATCACCGCACGTAGTCGGCCGACCTCGGTGTTCGAACCGAGGGTGTAATCACCGCTGGCAGTCGACGCAGGCATGTATCAAATCTAGTCGCCGAGTACCGAGCACGCTCGGCACCGCGCCTCAGGGAGCGTCGGGGTCGATGTCGTCCGCGGGACGCAGACGCGCACTCGCGCCGACCACGTCTGGTGCGGTCTCACGCGCGAACAGCCAGACCACGAACGCGACGGCCGCCACCGCTCCCGTCAACACGAATGCCGGACCGAATCCGACGCTCCCCGCGACGAAGCCGACGACGATCGGACCGGTCACAGCACCGAGATCCGACGACATGCTGTAGGCCGCGAGCGCCGAGCCACCCTGGCGCCGCGCGCCGAGGACGTCGGCGAGGGCGGCCTGATGTGTCGGGGCGAACAGGCCCGACCCCACACCGGCGAACAACGACAGCACCAACGCGACGATGATGTTGGGCGAGAACCCGAGCAGCGCCGTCGAGATCGCCATGATCGCAAGGCCGGGCAGCATGACGGGTCGACGACCGAGTCGGTCGGACAACCTGCCCGCGATCAGGATAGCCGCGACGTTTCCCGCCGCGTAGACAGCGAGTACGACGCCGGTCATCGAGGCCGATTCGTCGAGCCCCTCGGTGATGAACAGCGGGACCACAGCGACACGCACGCCCATCGACGCCCAGCCCTGCGTGAAATTCGACGCAATGATCGCGCGGTAGGCGCTGTCGTGCAATGCGGTTCGCAACGACATGGCGCCCTGCTGCGGAACGTCGGAAGCCTCGGGTTGTGCGGTGTCGCGCAATTGCGTGGCGACGACGGCCGAGGCGATCAGCAGCGCTATCGCGTACACCACGAACGGCATGCGCAGTCCGAACCCGACCAGCGCGCTGCCGATCAGTGGCCCGGTGATGTTGCCGATCAGAAAGCCCGCGGAGAAGAAGCCGGATACTCGGCCACGAATCTCGTTGGGCGACAGCCTGATCAGGAGCGCCATGGCCGAGACCGTGAACATCGTCGACCCGATACCGCCCGCACCACGGAACAGCAGGAGCTGAACATAGTTCTGCGCGAACGCACATGCCAGAGTGCTGGCCGCGACGATCAGCAGCCCTGTCAGGTAGATGCGGCGCTCGCCGAGGACCGTGACCAGGCGGCCCGTGGCAGGCGCGAAGATCAGCCGCATCACCGCGAACGCCGACACCACAGCCGAGACCGCCGTGTATCCGACGTCGAAGCTGCGAGCAAAGGACGGGAGCGCGGGCGCGATGAGACCGAACCCGAGCGCGATGACCACGTTCGCAGCCAGCAGCACCCAGATTCCGCGAGGAATCTGCTTCACTCGATCACGGCTCCTCCGGCAGCTTGTCGAGCGCTTCGGCGGTCAGTGCGCGACCGAGCTCGATCATCTCCGTCGCCTTGTGGAAGTCCAATGTGCGCACGGCTTTCCGTGGCACGCGAATCAGGATGTCGGGCGGATAGCCTGCGATCTGATAGCGCGTCAATGCGATCGACATGATGTCGAGGGACCGCAGCAGGATCTCGATCCTGCCCATGGGCGCCGCCCTGGCACCGGAGTCGTCGTCCACCTCAACTGCCCCCGACTGCGTCTCGCCGTCGGGCGCCCCGCCTGCCTCGCCCTGGTCGTCGAGTCCTGTGCCGTCGGCCTCGGTACCGAAGCGTTCGCGTACTGACCGCACCCAGTCGTTCTCGAGCAGCGGGGTGATGTTGCGGCGGATCACACCTTTCGTCTTGGGCGCGCGGCTCGCGCCGTGTTCGGCTCCGTCGTCGGCGTCGAGCACCACGCCGATCGTCACGTCACTGCTGACCGCTGAGGTCGGGGCCACGGGAAGCGGATCGAGGATACCGCCGTCGGCGAGTAGTCGGCCGTCGACCTCGTGTGGCCGGATCACCCCGGGGATCGCGATCGATGCCCGGATCGCGTCGACAAGACTGCCCTTCTGGAACCACACGGGCCGTCCGGCCGCGAGATCGGTGGCGACCGCGGTGAACGGGACCTCGAGATCGTCGATCATCGTGTCGCCGAGAATCTCCCGGACCCGAGCCAGGATGCGCTCGGCGCCGATCATGCCGCCCGGTTTGGACAGGGAGACGTCGAGCAACCGCATCACGTCGAGTTGGGATAGTCCACTGATCCAGTCGACGTAGTCGTCGAGATGACCGGCGCAGTAGAGTCCGCCGACCAGTGCCCCCATCGACGACCCGGCGACGCTGACAATCTCGTACCCGCGGGCGTCGAGCTCGTTCATGACCCCGATGTGCGCGTAACCGCGAGCTCCCCCACTGCCCAGAGCGAGCGCCACGCGAGACGGTCTTGCCATGATCTTCAGCCTAACGATGAGGTCCGACGCCGCATGCGTCAGTCGATCGGAAGCCGACGCGGCCCCGCGCCCTGCCGATTGAGTTCGTCACCAGGGTTGAGCAGATGGCATGCTCCCAGCGAGAGACAGCCGCAGCCCACACACGAGCCGATCATGTCGCGCATGGTCTCGAGTAGGTCGATCCGGTGATTGATGTCGGCGATCCACCGCTGCGACGCGGCCTCCCACATCGCACGTGATGGTGACTCGTGATCGCCGAGTTCGTCGAACACCTCGCCGATCACCGCGAGCGGGATCCCCGCGGCCTGCGAGGCACGGATGAACGCCACCCGCCGAAGCATCGCGCGGTGATAACGCCGCTGGTTGCCGGAGGTACGTCGAGAGAAGATGAGCCCCTGGTCCTCGTAGAACCGCACGGCCGACGGTGCGATACCCGCGCGCTGAGCCAGTTCTCCGACGGACAGTTCGATCTTCTTGAGGCCCATACAACGAGGATAGGCGACTTCAAGTTCACTTGAAGTCGCCTATCCGCGAGTCAGCTCGTTACCGAGCCCCGATATCGGGCTCTCGATCAGCTGCCGATCACATCAGTTCCGAACGACCATCACCGGGGCGTTGGCCTCACGCAGCACCTTCTGGCTGGTCGAGCCGAGCAACAGGCCCTTGAACCCGCCGCGGCCGCGACTACCCACGACGATCAGCGACGCCTTGTCGTCCGCGGCGTCGAGCACGGCCTTGGCAGGATCCTCTGGGATCACCTTCCGGTCGATCGTGACGTCCGGGTAGTCCGAGGCGAAGCCCGCGAGGCGCTCGGCGAGGGCCTCGACCGCATCCTGCGACATCCTGGTGACCTCGTCGGGGTCGATGCCGTAGCCATGCAGAGCGTCGACGTCGAGCGGGGTCCAGGTGTGCACGGCGACGAGCGGGACGTTGCGCAGCGACGCCTGCCGGAACGCCTCCTTGATTGCGGCGTCGCTCACCGGCGAGTCGTCGATACCCACAACGACCGGACCATCCGCACTGCCCTCGCCGTCGATCACCACGACACGCCCGTGGTGGTGCGCTGCGACGGTGATACTCACAGAGCCGAGGAACAGCCCACGGACACTGCCGAGCTTGCGCGTACCGACGACGATCATCGATGCGTCCTTGCCGAGTTCGAGCAGCACGCGGGCAGCGTCACCGTCGACGATCGAGGTGTGCACCGTGACATCGGGGGCGGTCTCTTTCGCTGCGGCGGCCGCGCTCTGCACCGCGTCTGTGGCGTCTTGGCGGATCGCGTCGATGACATCCTGCGGGATGATCAGTCCTGGCGCGTAGTCACTCGTGCTTGCGTCGTACACCCCGACCAACTTGAGGTCGAGATGTTCGAGCTCGGCTTCCTTTGCCGCCCAACGGACCGCTGCCGTTGCCGCCTCGGAACCGTCGACGCCGACGAGAATCGCGTTCATCTGTACTCCAACTCCTCACACAGTCTGCTCAGTTACCCTCACCTTCCATCGTGCCCGTCGACAGTTGCGAGGGCAATGGAAGAAGGTCCCAACCGTGTCGACCGCTGCCCGGCGATGACCGGCGGATGTACGGTGGATGAACCGCCGCCCGCATCGCGAACAGCCGCGACCTTCTCTCCAACCGATTGGTGGTGACCCGATAGTGACTGGGCCACAAGACAATTCGCCCGGCGATCAACCTGCCGGCAGTGACAGCGAGTCGACTGGCAGCCCGACGCCCTCCGAGCCGAGTGACTTTCGCCGCGCAGTGACCTCTGTGGTCGTCACCGTGTTCTTCGCGGTCGCCATCGTGCTGGTCGCGGCAGCGTCGTCGGGCGGACTCCGGACTCTGCTGCTCATCCTCGCTCCGATCGTGGTGCTGATCGCAGGACTCGCGACAGCGGTTCGGACGTACCGGGTCTGGCGCGCCGGAGGCCGCTGGCAGATCTGGCAGGGCGCGATGTGGTTCGAACTCGCCTTCTTCATCATCGTGCTGTTCAGCACCGCCCCACTGCTGATGAACTGACGGGCTGACGAACTGAGGTACCGAGGGACTGAGGGACTGGGGTACTGAGGGACTGGGGCCACTCTCACCGCGCCGTCGGACATGAATCATTCAGCGCGAGCAGGACTTTCCCGTTTTCCCGGCAGCTACAGCCGCCATCACGATCACCGCTGCTACAAGCACTCCTGCCCCGCCACGTGGTGTGGTGGCGGGGTGTGGGGTGGTCCGTGGCTCGATGGGGCAGGTCGGGTCTGTCAGGCGGCGTCGGGTAGGGGCGGGTCGACGCTGCCGGGTGGTTCGCTGCCGGGTGGTTCACCGCCAGGAGGTGGGTCGGGGTCGAGGTCGAGTGGTCGGGGCGGGTTCCAGGTGATGTCGACGCGCCGGTCACCCGCGTGCTCGGGCGTGGTGTCGAGCAGCGCGGTCAGGAGTCGGTGATCGACGACGCTGATCGATAGCGCAGCACCTGTACCCGCAGCATCTGCACCTGTGCCTGTATCGACTACCGCACCAGCGCCCGCAGCATCTGTAGCTGTGTCTGTTCGTGTGTGTCGGCGGCGGTGGTCGGAGAGGTGGGTGATGGTGCCGGCCGCGGCGGTAGACGCCTGGGCGCGTGTGGTGGCGAGGTGGTCGCGGAAGTCGGTGGCGACGTCCGCGGCGCGGTTGATGTGTTCAGGATTGGGTGGCATACCGGGAGCGGTGTTCAACCGCCACGCCACCCGTCCGGTGTCGGGGCCGTCGGTGATGATGCGGGTCGTGTACTGGCCGGGCTTGGGTCCGACCCGGTTGTTGTGCACATCGCAGGCGGGGGCCAGTTGGTCGATGTCGGTGCGCCCACCCTGGGCCCAGTCCTTGGCGGCGTGGTGCATCGCCACCCGGCTGGCTGGTTGGGTACAACCGGGTGCTGAACACATGCGACCACCCGCCGACGCGAACGACGCCAACCGTTGTCCCTGCGAGGCGAGTCGTTTTGACCGCCCCAAATACAAGGGCACGCTGGTGTGCTCGGCGAACACCGCCAGGAACGGGTGCACCCCGCTCGCCGAGTGCGCGGCCATCGCGATCAGATCCGGGATCGGTAACAGGGTCCCGGATGCGGTCTGCGCGATCCCGGCGTGTGCCTGCAGTTCGGCCAGGGTGGTGGTGGCGATGACCTGGATCGGCAGGCCACGGTGTGTGCGGCCGAGTACACCGGCATCAACCACCTGCGACAGCAACGCCGATACGGCGTCGTGATTGCGTTGGGCTTGTGAGCGTTGATCACGTGCGGCTGCCTCGGCGACCTGTTCGGCGTCAGCCTCGCCCACCGGCCCGGCCGGTGAGGTGTCGTCGTCGGGGTTGTTCATGCCGGGTGCCGCCCACGCATCCAGCACCACATCCAGGCGGGCGCGGGTCGCCGGGTCGAGATCAGCGGTCAGCCGGGACATCAGATCCGCACCTTGGCGGTTCACCCACAACCGGCGACGCCGCCTGCGGTCGGTGTCGTCGGTGACCGTGCCATCGGGATCGAGATGTGCCATCAACCGGGTACCGAGAGTGGTGATTTCTTTCGGCGTGAACTGCACCCCATAGTCAGCCATCTGCGCTTCCGCAGCGGCCCGCACATCGGCCGGGATCTGATGAGGGATCTGGCCCAACACCTCCAACACCGCCCGGGCGCGGGCCGGCGCTATCAGCCCATCAACCCAATACCGTGCCAACGTCGGGCAGCGTGGTTGCTCTTTCTCACCGACGATCGACGTGAACGAACCCGTCGCCGCGATGAGTTGATGTCGTGCCGCCGGGTCCCCGACACCCAACCGGTGGGCCAGGAAGTCCCGCACATCGCGGTAGCCGAGCGCGCGTGGCAGAGTGCGATCCGATGCCTCCACCACCAGCCGATCGGTGACCGCTGCCGCGGTGCGCCGCGCCAACCGCTCAGCCACCTGCGCCGCCTCCACCACACCCGTATCCGACAGCTGCGACACATCACAGCCGGCCAACTCATCGACCACCTCAGCAAGACGAGTCAACGCATCCGCCACCCGCGCATCAGCAGACCCCGCCACCGCACAACCCAACCCGGCAGCATCCAACAACTCGCCAGCCAACAACGAAGGCGCGCAATCACTCTCAGAAACACCTGGGCGGCTGTCCGCATCGCCATGACCGATACTCATGCGTCGTCACCCCCATGACTTCTCGCTGCTGAGCGTCGGATCGGCCGCTCGAATATGTGTTCTACACTACCCGACTAATCGGACACTGTCCATCAATCCGGGGACACTGCCTCAAGAAGGCTCACACAGATGTCACACCCTCCAGTTATCCTGTCCGCCAGCACTATCCGCGAAAACTACCCCGCCCCGCGTACTTACGACGGAAGCGTTCGACCCGCCCTTCGGTGTCGACGACGCGGGCGGTGCCGGTCCACAGTGGGTGCGACGCACTCGTGATGTCGACGACGATCAACGGATAGTGTTGACCGTCAGTCCATTCCACGGTCTGCGACGACGTCGCGGTCGATCGCGTCAGGAACTGAGTGCCCGTCGCAGCGTCGCAGAAGACCACCGGATGGTAGTCGGGATGGATGCCTGGTTTCATGAATGATCCCCCTTCTCGGAATCGGAGTGACGGTCGTCGGGCGCGTTGCCCTCGGCCTCGAGTCGGTCGGTGATCGACAACAACCCGGGGTCGGGCGCGACGGTGTCGGCGCATGGCTCCTCGTGCCATGTCCCGAACGGGTCTGCATAGTTACGCCACGCATCGGGCCCCGCCGACATCTCGGCGTCGGTGAGCGTGGCAGCCTTCAGCGTCTGCACGATCTCGGTAGTGTCCGCGCGGTGCGCGAGAATCGTCATCGCACTGTGTCGGTCGCCGAAGCGCTCGTCCCACCTCACAGCCGCATGGGCGAGGCGCTCCGGGTCAACCTCGGCTCGCTCGTCGGCCGACATCGCCGCGAGCCAGCGCCCCGCCTCCTCGACATGGAGTGCGCCCCCGGCAGACTCCAGCCAGAACACGTCGTCGGATCGGGTTGCCAGCCACAGGCGACCGCGTGAGCAGATGACGCCTTCGAGCAGGTGATCGAGAGCGTCATGCAGCCGTGCGGGGTGGAACGGGCGGTCGCTCTCGAACAGCGCGAGCGTCACGCCACATTCGGTGGTCAGCGGTGGAGCGCCGCTTAGCAACGGATCATGCGGTCCGTAGATCGCGCCTCGACGTGCCGTCGGGCCGATCGCTCGCAGCAGCTGCATCACGATGCCCGGCCTGATCGGCCGCTGGGGCAACTCCATCACTATCGGTGCCGATGGTGCGAGGCGACGCAGCACCTCCATCAGTCGCGCCGATGTCCACGCGTCGCGAAACGTCGGATCGGCACCCGCGAGCACCAACGCGTCGGCGAACGCGACCTGTCCGACCGCGACCTGGGCGAGAGTGCGTTCATCCTCGACGTCGGCGACACCAGCCTCATCGAGCGTGACGTCACCGCTCGCAGCACCGAGCCAGTCCATCTCCGAGACGCACGCGATCGTCGCGTCGACGACCACGTCATCGCCTGCCGGGGCGTCGAGAAAGCCCGGCATGTCGGAGCAGACGACATGCTCGATCGCCCAGCACAGGGCCTCCGGCTCGATGAGCGGATCGAGCTGCAGCACAATGCGTTCGACCGTCGTCCGTTGGTGCAGACGGCGCAGCAGCGGCAGTAGATCGATGCGCAGCGTGCACGACACACAACCGTGCTCGAGCGAGATCTCCCGGATATCGCAACGCTCGACGCCGTCGAAGTCGATCGAGCGCGTCGTGCGCATCACCCGCCCACTGGGCAGCGATGAGAGGTCATGGTGGACCAGCGTGGTGCCTGCCATCGCGAGCGCGTCGGCGGTGCGCGCCACCGCCTCCCTGTCGAGTCCGGTGACCAGCGTCATCGGCGTACGCGGCCTCGACGGCACCGGTCCGCCGCGTCGACCACCAGTTGAATCGGCCTGCACAACCATCTCCTCTTCGACCAGATTATTGGCAACGATTTCCATTTACTCTCTCGCCACGATAGCGTGGAATACCGCACTAATGCCAATCGTTCTCAACAAGGAGGTTGTGTCGTGGCCGCACGATGTCAGGTCACCGGGAGAGCACCGGGATTCGGCAAACAGGTGTCGCACTCACACCGAAGGACCTCACGCCGCTGGAACCCCAACATTCAGCGACGCCGCTACTACCTGCCCAGCGAACGCCGTTTCGTGACGCTCGACGTGAGCGCCAAGGGCATCAAGACCATCGACCACAAGGGCATCGATGCCGTGGTCGCACAGATTCGCGCACGAGGAGAGAAAGTCTGATGGCTCGCAACGAGATCCGCCCCATAGTCAAACTCCGGTCGACGGCCGGAACCGGGTACACCTATGTCACCCGCAAGAACCGCCGCAATGATCCCGACCGCATGGTGATCCGCAAGTACGATCCGATCGCCAAGCGACACACCGAGTTCCGTGAGGATCGCTGATGGCGAAGAAGTCCAAGATCATCCGCAACGAGCAGCGTCGTGAGACCGTTGCCCGCTTCGCCGAACGACGCTCCGCGCTGAAGCGCACGATCGTCGACCCCGCTGCGACGCCCGAGCAGCGCGCGCAGGCCCAGCGCGATCTGCAGGCACTCCCCCGCAATGCCAGCCCGACGCGCGTCCGCAACCGTGACGTCGTCGACGGGCGACCGCGAGGCTACGTCGGTAAGGCAGGCGTATCGCGGGTCCGGTTCCGTGAACTCGCCCACCGCGGCGAACTACCGGGCATCCACAAGTCGAGTTGGTGAGTACCGTCGAGGGTGTACGACGCTCACACGGCGTCGTCGCCCCCGATGGTGACACCTCCGCGATTCACCACCACAAGGTTCACCGAACAACCGTTCACTACAGAGGATTCGAGCAGATGGCGAAGCGAACTCCGCGCCGTCCCCGGCCTGGTGCCGACACCAAGCCGAAGCAGACGCGCAACCAACTCAACGCGCTCGGCGTGACCGAGGTCGACTACAAGGACGTCAACCTGCTGCGTAAGTTCTTGTCCGACCGCGGCAAGATCCGGAGTCGACGCGTCACCGGTCTGACCCCGCAGCAACAGCGCCAGGTGGCCACCGCCATCCGCAACGCGCGTGAGATGGCATTGCTGCCGTTCATTTCTCGACGCTGACCACCGAAAACGGTCCACGGACAACCGTCTCGCCCGTTTTCAGTCATTTTTCCCGACACGTCCGGGCGTGACCTGCGACTTTGTCGCCGAGCGCTCGTCGAGATGACTGAAATCGGGCGAGCGAGTCCGACCAACTCACGAACCCCGCTGCATGTCGAGGCTGATCTCCTCGGCATCGAGCTGCCCGAGCGCGCGACTCAACGCAGATGAGCTGTAGGCGCCCTGACTGCGCAATCTCAGCAGTCTCGTGCGTTGGGCCGCGATGATCTCGCGACGCATCCTGCGGATCTGGACCCGCTCCTCGAAGCTCAGCCCGTACGGGGTACTGGCGCCCCCGGGGACCACTCCGGCCGCCGCGGCCCCGGACCCTCCGGGCGCGTCGTCGGGATCGGTCACCGCGTCGGCCTCGGCGTCCTCGTCCGCCTCACGACTGGCCTGCTCGAGGCGAGGACGTAACCACGGAATCTGCCTGACCGTGTCGGACTCGCTCATCACCTGCTGCGCCGTGGCGTCGAGTTCGGCACGGAGTCGGCGTCGCTCGGCGAGTACCTCCTCGGAGTTGTTGCTGATGCGGAGTGTTCGGATCAACCACGGCAACGTGCCCCCCTGGATGAGCAACGACGCCGCAGCGACGACGAACGCCACCAGCACCAGCAACGGCCGACCGGGAGTGTCGAGCGGCAACGTCTGAGCTGCCGCGACCGTGACGACACCTCGCATGCCGGCCCACACGATGATCGTCGACTCCTTCGGCCCGAGCGGCGCCTCGGCGTAGTAGTCGATGTCGGCGAGCGTGCGGGTGATCCGCGAATTGATCCGTGCGGCGGTGTCGGTGGAGACCGGCGGCATGTCTCCGTTGGCGAGTCGCGCGGCATCCCGCGGGCGCCGACGTCGAAAGGCCCTCCGCCACCAGCGACGAACGCGATGGTCCTCACCACGTTCCACCTCGTCGCTGGGTGTGACGGTGAAATCGGCCAGCATGGGACGTATCCGGTCACCGCGGCGTCGCTTGCGGTCGAGCCACCACGCCAGTGGGACCACGTACAGCGCACGCACCACCAACACGACGCCGAGCACCGACAATCCGATCCACACCGCGTTGGGCACGCCCTCGTGGTCGTTGTGCACGTCCGACATGAGAGTGAAGAGCTCGAGGCCCATCAGCAGGAAGACTGCGCCCTCGGCGATCAATTCGACGACACGCCAGTTCTGCATGTCGGAGATCCGGTGCTGTGGAGTCAGGAACCGCACAGCCCCCGCGCCGGTGATCAGTCCCGCCGTCACGGCGGCCACGAGCCCTGATGCGCCGATCGCCTCTGCGGGAACGTAGGCGATGTAGGGAACCGTGAACGAGATGACCGTGTTCGCGGTCGCGTCACGCATCCGCGACCGCACCCACAGGTTCGCCACACCGACAGCCGCACCGATTGCCACGGCGCCGGCGACCGCCCACACGAAGTTCAGCGCGACGCCCCAGAACGAGATCGTCGTGGCGGTCGCCGCGATCGCCGCACGCAGCAGCACCAGCGCAGATGCGTCGTTGAGCATGCTCTCGCCCTCGAGGACCGCGACGACCCGCGGCGGCACGCCCATGCGTTTGGCGATCGACGTCGCCACGGCATCGGTGGGACTCACGATTGCGCCGAGCGCTACGCCGGTGGCCAGCGTGACCCCGGGGATGACCAGCGTGATGAACCACCCGACGATCAGCGCGGAGATGATCACCAACACCACCGACAGGGTGCTGATCGCGGTGAAGTCACGACGGAAGTCCATCGTCGGCATACCGATCGCCGCCGAGTACAGCAGTGGCGGCAGCACGCCGACGAGGATCCATTCCGGGTCGACGTGGAACGCCGGGACGAACGGCATGATGCCGATGACTGCTCCGACGAACACCAGCACCAGCGGCGCCGGAACGCGGATACGCGGAGCGAGGTCTGTGACGAGCGCGATGAACAGGACTGCTGCGACGACGATCAGCAGTTTCTCCATGGCAGCTCTCGCCTCCTCTCGCACCCGCCGCCACAGTCCCATCCGGGATTGTGCCATTGAGTATTGACAACATATTCGTGCCGCTTTACCGTCGAAAGCCTACGACGTGTTCCGGCCCACACGTCACGTCAGCGGCCGAGACGACCACCAACTGTGCGGAAGGCGACAGCCATGACGAAGGCATTGAGGTACACCCCGAGCGAGTCCGCTTCGTCGGAAAAGACCACTCCCGGGTTCGATCGTGCCGAATACGAGGTGGTCCTCGACGACCTCTCGTCGGCGTCGGTGCACCGCAACTTCGACCCCTACCTCGACATCGACTGGGACGCCCCCGAGATGGCCGTCGTCCCCGACGATCCGCGCTGGGTGCTCAACTACGAGGTCGATCCGATCGGACGTCATCCCTGGTACCAGCAGCAGCCTCTGGAGAAGCAGATCCGCATCGGGATGTGGCGGCAGGCGAACGTCGCCAAGGTCGGGCTGCAGTTCGAGTCCATCCTGATCCGCGGACTGATGCAGTACAGCTTCAAACTCCCCAACGGCGCCAAGGAGTTTCGCTACACCACGCACGAATCGAAAGAGGAGTGCAATCACACGCTGATGTTCCAGGAACTGGTCAATCGGATCGGCATGGACGTACCGGGGGCCAAGCTCGGCTACCGGCTGATCTCCCCGCTGGTACCGCTCGTCTCGACGACGTTCCCCACTGTCTTCTTCTTCGGCATTCTCGGCGGCGAGGAGCCGATCGACCACCTGCAGAAAGACTTCCTGCGCATGCGGTCCGACCTGCACCCCGCCATGGCCGCCGTCATGCAGCTACACGTCGCCGAAGAGGCCCGGCACATCTCCTTCGCACATCACCATCTCCGCGAGAACGTCGCCCGCAAGGGGCGGTTCCAGCGCTTCGTGCTCTCACTCGTGTTCCCGCTGGCGATGCGCATCCTGCTGGGCGCGATCATGGTCCCGCCTCGCAGTTTCATGCATGAGTTCGACGTCCCGCGCGAGGTCATGCGCGACATCTTCTGGCGCGCGGAGTCGTCGAAGCGTGTGCGTCGCAACGTCTTCGGCGATGTTCGCATGCTCGCGCAGCAGTGCGGCCTGATGAATCCGGTCTCACGCGTGGCGTGGCGGATGCTGGGCATCTCGGGCCGGTCGTCGCGGTTCCGCAGCGAGCCGACCTACACCGCGGCCTGACGCGCCACCACCTCGACACCACAGCCGACCACCTCGACGCCCCAGACACCGAGAGCACCAGCCACCCATGCCCCACGTCGTGACCCAGTCGTGCTGCGGCGACGCCTCGTGCGTCTACGCATGCCCGGTCAACTGCATCCACCCGACCCCAGACGAACCCGACTTCGGCACCTCGGAGATGCTCTATATCGACCCGGCGACCTGCGTCGACTGCGGCGCATGTGTCAGCGCGTGCCCCGTCGGGGCGATCGTGCCCTCGCACCGCATCCCCGCAGGCCAGGAGCGTTTCGCGGAGATCAATGCCCTCGCGTACGCGGCAGACGGAGAATTCGGCCTCACCGATGCACGATTCCCCGTGAACCCGGTTCGGCGACTCCCGCTCGCACCGATCGACCATCCCCGGGCGCTCGGTGTCAGCGAACAGGTGTCAGTGGGCATCGTCGGATCGGGTCCGTCGGCCATGTACGCCGCCGACGATCTGCTCCGACACAGCGCGGTATCGGTGACGATGTACGAGCGACTCCGCGAGCCATTCGGTCTCGCACGGTATGGCGTCGCACCCGACCACACGCGTACCCGACGTGTCATGGATCTCTTCGACGACATCGCGCGCCATCCGCGCGTCGAGATCCTGCTCGGCACCGAGATCGGCCGCGACCTGACACTCGACGACCTGCAGGCCCGGCATCATGCGGTGATCTGGGCAGGCGGCGCGCCGACGGATCGTCGACTCGACATAGACAACGTCGACGCTCCGGGCGTCGGCTCGGCCACGTCGTTCGTCGGCTGGTACAACGGGCACCCCGATTTCGCATCGCTGCGACCCGATCTCTCGCACCGCGCGGCGGTCGTCGTCGGCAACGGCAATGTCGCCCTCGACGTCGCCCGCATCCTGGCCAAGGACCCGGCCGATCTGGTCGGCACGTCCATCACGCCGCGCGCACTCGAAGCGCTGCGCTCGTCGTCCATCGAGCAGATCACCGTCCTCGGACGCCGCGGACCCGCACATGCGGCCTTCACATTGCCCGAACTCGTCGGACTCGTCGACAACGGCGTGCGGGTGGTCACCGATCCCGACGACCTCGCTGGCACTCGCGACCTCGACCTCGATCCCGTCACACGCACCAAGATCGAGCTTCTCGCCGAGCTCGCCACCACCGAGCCGGTATCGGGTCGGCACATCCGACTCGCGTTCCACCGGACACCGCAGGCCGTATCGGTCGACAACTCCGGCGCCGCACACGGACTGGTCGTCACACGCCCTGACGGTGGCGTCGCCACTCTGCCCGCTGGCCTGATCCTCACCTCGGTCGGCTACCGCGGCCGGCCCGTCGATGGCCTTCCGTTCGACACCGCGCGCGGGGTCATCCCGCACGTCGCCGGACGCGTCGTCGACGCCGACCGTCCCGTTGCCGGCATGTACGTGACCGGGTGGATCAAGCGCGGACCGTCGGGCTTCATCGGCACCAACAAGACCGATTCCGGTGAGACGGTGGCGTCGTTGCTGGCAGATCTCGAGGCGGGCCTACTGTCGCGGCCGACGCGCAAGCCCCGCGCAACGCTGCTCCGGGCCGGTCGCTGACCGGTAGATTCGCGGTATGACCCCCGCGAAACCCACTCAGCAGGCCGAGTACAACCGCACGACCACCGAAGCCAACCTGCCGCTGCTCGCGACGGAGATGCGTTTGGGACTCCGTGAGTACGTCAAGGACGCGGGACTCGAACTCGACGACCAGTCCCCCGCGTGGGTCACCCGCAGTTCGCAGTCGGCGACGCCGGGACCACTGGCGCCCCCGAGCTCAGAACCCGACACCGACGACACCGATTTCGGGACGCTCGTCGTGCTGACCCCACGCCATCTGATCGTCGAAGTGGTGGGGTCGAGCAAAGGGGTCGTCGTGAGCTCTGTGCCGCTGGCACAGGCCACGCTGACGCCGACGGACACCCTTTCGGCCGATCCCGCCGAGCGCGGGTTCACGGTGTCGGGCTTTCCTGAGGACGGTCCATTGGGCACTGCCTGCCGTGTCGGACTCGGACCAGAGCCCGAAGCCGATGACTGCTTCGCTGCGGTGCGCACCGCAGTCCTCGGTGCTGCTTAGTCATTCGACGCAAGCCGCGCCGACGCGGCGAGTCAGCTGCAAAATTGCGGTGACCTGCACTATCGCTGGTCGCGCATCGAAACCGTCGGTATCTGAATCGACGCAATGTCACAATTCGGTTTCCACCGTTTGAATGACCCCGCTTGGACGTCGCATAGTCATACGCCCGCGAGTATCGTCATCCCGCGATGGGGGTGGCTTCAGGGATGAACAACACGCTTTCACGCTTTGCCTATATCGACGCCGCACGCGCGACAGCCCAGAGCTTCGTCGACCTCGTGCGCGGCATCGACAACCCCGATGTGTCGCTCAGCAGACGCTCGACGTGGACCGTCGCCGATTGTGTCGGGCACGTGGCCAGCGAGCCCGCCCGGTACCTCGACCTCGTCCGCGGCGCCACGGCCTGGCCGAACCAGGCGTGCGACCTCAAGGACATCTACGCCAAGCAGATCGCGAATCTACCCACCCGCGACGTTCACAAACTCGCGGAGAAACTCGCCGACGATCTCGACGAGCTATTGAATCTGGTCTGCCATTTCGGTGCACGCGTACCGGTCATGGCTGTCGAGGGTGATGGTCGGGGCGTCCGCGCCGACTCCGCACTGGGCATTCTGATCGGCAAGATGACCGTGCACGGCCACGACATCGCGCGGGCCATCGGCGCTCGCTGGGAGCTCGATCCCGAGGTCGCGCCACTGGTCGCCCGGGGCAGACATCAACTGCTCCCCTGCTGGAACGACAACCTCACCGGGTCGTCGCCCGACGCCACGGTCGAGATCCGGTTCCGCGGAACCGACGAGCGCTTCGTCTATCAGTTCACCGACGGACACCTCGAGATCAATCCCGGCGAGCACGCCGACCCCGATCTCTATGTGAGCGTCAAGCCCGCCGCGGGGGTATTGATCGGCTATGGCCGGATGTCGCCCGTCCGCGCGTTACTGACGGGACGAGCCATGGCCTGGGGTACCAGTCCATGGCTCGCTACCCATCTCGTCAAGCGGTTCGCGCCGCTTGATGCCTAACACGACCGCCACGCTGCTGTCCGCGCCCCTGCGCGTTGGCGCCCTGCTGGCCGCGCGACTGACCGCCGCGTGCCTGGCCTGAACCGCGCTGACCCGAACCGCGTGTACTCGACGCTCCGCGACCCGAACCCTCGTGTCCCGAACCGCGCTGGCCCGAGCCACGTGAACTCTGCTGGCCGCGTGCGTCGCGCGACGCGCCACCACGGCGTCGTGAACCGTTGGAGCCACCACGACCGCGTCCACCGGCAGCGCCCTGTCGGGACTGTCCGGCCGGACGAGCGGGTTCCGGTGTCGGCTCGATGCGCTCGGCCCGCGCGCCGACGAGGTCGTCGACCTCGGTCGAACTCGGGCGCACGCGAACGGGCTTGACCTTGATGGCCGCCTTGCCGAGCAGGCCCGCGACATCGCGGCGCTGATCGGGCAGACACAGCGTGACGACGTCGCCTGCGTTGCCCGCACGTGCCGTACGGCCCGAACGGTGCAGGTACGCCTTGTGCTCGGCAGGCGGGTCGACGTGGACGACGAGCTCGATGCCGTCGACGTGCACACCGCGCGCAGCCACGTCGGTGGCAACGAGCACTCGCACGCCGCCTTCACCGAACGCCTTCAGATTGCGATCACGTTGCGGCTGAGACAGATTGCCATGCAGGTCGACAGCGGGGATGCCGTCGGAGGTGAGCTTCTTGGCGAGCTTGCGCGCCTGGTGCTTGGTGCGCGTGAACAGGATTCGACGACCCGCGCCCGATGCGAGCTCGGCGATCATCGCGTTCTTGTCGGCGTGCTCGATCTCGAAGACGTGGTGCGTCATGGCCTCGACGGGCGAGGTGGCCTCGTCGACCGAGTGCATCGTCGGATTGTCGAGGAAGCGCTTGGCCAGCTTGTCGACGCCGCGATCCAGGGTGGCCGAGAACAGCATGCGCTGACCGTCGGCCGGCGTTGCGGCGAGGATGCGGGTGACGCCGGGGAGGAAGCCGAGATCTGCCATGTGGTCAGCCTCGTCGATAACGGTGATCTCGACGTTGTCCAAGCGGACGATGCGCTGCTGCATCAGGTCCTCGAGCCGTCCGGGGCATGCGACGACGATGTCGACGCCGCGCCCGAGCGCCCGCTCCTGGCGGGCCTGCTTGACCCCGCCGAAGATCGTCGTCACGGTCAGGCCGACGGCCTTCGCGAGCGGCGCGACCGCGGTGGCGATCTGTGTGGCCAGCTCGCGAGTCGGAGCGAGGATGAGGCCGGTCGGTGCGCCAGGAACGCGGTCGACGTCGAGCTCGGCGAGCCCGGCCACGAGCGGGATCGAAAACGCAAGTGTCTTACCGGAACCCGTGCGACCACGACCGAGGACGTCACCGCCGTCGAGCGTCACCGGCAGAGTATCGGTCTGGATGGGGAATGCCTCGGTTTTTCCGTCCGCGGCAAGCACTTTCACGATCTCGGCGGGTACACCGAGTTCGGCAAATGTAGTCATGTGAAAAGTTCTCTCTACGTGCTCATCAGCACTGAAGGCTCGTCGGCCTGTGCTGTGGTGGCGAAATCGCGGGTGCGCGAAGTCGTTTCGCCGTATGAAGTCAAAGAGCGGAGGTCGACCCCTGAACTGTATCGGGGGACCCGCCGCGAGAATTGCGATCTACGACGCTTTGGCAATGCCTGGGCACGCCAATAGGTACACCGTACGCGACCGTCGACAATGCGGTCGAATCAAGGTGAGCACGGTCACGTCGTCGCGGCGGACGAGATCGCTGGGACCTCGCTCAGAAAGCCTCGCTGACCAGCACTGCAAACGTCCCCGACTCGAGTGCGTCGAAGACGTGGTCGGCGTCGCCGGGATACGAGATGTAGTCGCCGGGCGCGAGTTCAACGGGCGCATCGAGCGGACCGACCAGCGCCCGACCCGCAGCCAGAACCACATGTTCGACGACGCCGCGCGCGTGCGGCCGCGACACCTTCGGCTCCCCCGGCTCGGCACGGAGCAAGAAGATGTCTCGCCGCGCCGACGGCGAGGCCGCCGACAGCAGCGTCGAAATGTATTCGGCCGTTGCGGAGGGAATGCCCGGTCCGTCCCCGTATCTGACCACCTCCACGCGACGTGGCGGGGTGTCGACCAGGTCGGAGAAGGTGAGGCCGAGCGCCTCGCTCAATGCCCACACCGTCTCGATGCTCGGATTGCCCAGACCCTGCTCGAGCTGCGACAACGTTGACTTTCCGATCCCTGCACGGCGCGCGAGCTCGCCGATCGAGAGACCGACACGCGCACGCTCCCGCTTGAGCGCGGCCGCGATGATCGCGGTGGGACCCGACGACGTCCCGTCGGCACCTTGAGCCTCCACCGACCGGCCTAGATGATCGGCAGTATCGCCGTTCGGCATATCGTCCGGGTGTTCATCTTGACGAACAGTAGCCATATGTTCATCATAGTGGTCATGCGTTCGTCACGGGAAACACTTGGCTACGACACGCTACGCAGCGTGGCAGTGATGGCGCTCTCTGTGTTCGTCATCGGATGCTCCTACGGTGTCGCCGGGCACAGCGCCGGGCTTAGTTGGTGGCAGATCGTCACCATCGCGTGCGTGGTGATGGCCGGTTCGAGCGAGTTCGTGTTCGTCGGCATCCTCGCCACCGGAGGCCTGCCCATCGTCGGGGCACTCGCCGGGTTGCTCGTGAACACCCGCAACCTCGGGTACGGACTGTCCGTCGGCCCCTACCTCGGCTCCGGTGTGCGTCGCCTCATCGGTGCGCACATGGTGAACGACGAGACCGCAGCGCTGACCGCGGGTGCCTCCGACGCCGAGCGTGCACGCGCAGCGTTCCTCTGGTGCGGCATCGGGGTACTTGTCTCTTGGCCGGCAGGTGCAGCCCTGGGTTCTGCTGCGGGACAGGTCATCTCGAGCCCTGAAACACTGGGACTCGACGCCGCGTTCCCCGCACTGCTTGGCGCGCTGGCGATCTCGGCACTGCGCGGGCAGCGGTCGGAGCGCGGTCGACTCGGCGCCTCACTGGTCGTCGGCGCCGTGATCGCCGTCGCCGTAACGCCGTACGTTCCCGCCGGGGTTCCGGTGCTGCTGGCGCTCGTAGGTCTCGGCGCCGGGCTGCTCGTCCCGCGCCGCGGCACCGACGACAGTGCGCACGCAACCGTCGACAGTGCGCTTGCAGCTGTCAGTAGTGCACCGTCAACCGTCGGCAGTGCACCGTCAACCGTCGACAGTGCGGTGCCACGCGTGGGGCGTACGTCATGACGCACGGAACTCAACTCTTCATCGCCGTCGCGGTGTTGGCTGCGGGCACCTATGCACTCCGTTTGGCCGGCCCCCTGCTGCGTTCGCGGGTCACCGTCTCCGACCGCGTGCGCGGTGTGATCGACCGCGCCGCACTGGTCCTGCTGGTCGCCGTCGCGGCCACCGGCGCGCTTTACGCCGGTCAGGACCTCGCCGGGTGGGCCAGACCAGCGGGCGTGGCAGCGGGCGTACTGGCCGCGGCCCTGCGCGCTCCGCTGATCGTCGTCATCCTGCTGGCCGCAGGAGTGGCAGCCGGGCTGCGGGCCGCCGGTATCTCCTGAGCGTTACCGTCGCTCACCCCAACATCACCGGCAATCGCCACAGCGGCGCATGCGGTTCCAGTTGCCATTGCCGCACCGCGTTGAGGCGGATGATGCGTGTTGTGCCGAGGATCAACAGTGCCGCGAGCGGGAGTTCGGCCAGAAATGCGGTGAGCAGTGAGACCCACCGGTCGTCGGACGCGGCGGTCATGATGTCGAACCAGGCGTCGCAGATGAGCAGCACCCCCGTGGTGAAACCCGCGAGCACCAACAATTGTCTGCGCATGATGCCCAGGACCGCGGTGGCCGCCATCATCGCGACCAGCAGAACGTCGAAGCCGATCCACGTGACCGACCAGTTATGCGCCACGTAATCGACGGGCAGCGTGAACCCCAGGAACACGATCCACGGGATCAGTGCGATCGCACCGCCCGCCATCAGCCCGATACGCACCGCACGCAGACGATTACGCACGATCGGGCTCGGCGCGATGCCGTCGAGCGGGCGCGACAGTCGAGCGATCAACTCTCGACGTTCGTCGACGGTGAGTTCCGCAATCTCGTCGTCGGACAACACACTCTGTGTCATGGCGATCGTCTCCCTCCGTGCACGATCCAGTCTTACCCTTCCGCAGGCTTCTCTCCCTCCACTCTGTAAGTGAGGACGGCGGTGGCGGCTGCAATTCGAGGTGTTCCGCATGAGCGTTGGGAAGGATTCCTCCAGGTGACCGGGCGGCCGAGATTCGCCCGATAATGCGAAATCAGAACCCGGCACGGGTTGTGCTTTGTAAAGTCAGCATTGAGTATCGCCGACGGCTTCGATTAAGGGCTCGACTGATGGTGGTGAATATCTGGTATGCGCCGCTCGCGCCGATGATCGGGCGGGATGACGATGTAGCGGTGCTCACCGATTTGCTGAGCGCGCATCGCCTCGTCAGTGTCGTTGGCCCCGGTGGGGTCGGCAAGACTCTGCTGGCGACCGAGACAGTCGCGGCCGTCGCCGACCGTTACGCCGACGGCGTACGCATCGTCGAACTGGCCGCGCTGCGCGATTCTTCGTTGGTGGTGGAGGAGATCTGCTCGGCTGTTGGGCTGCCACGCACCGGCGGCCGAGATCGGTTGGGCGCCTTGACAGATTGGATCGCCGACCATACCGATCTCCTGATCGTGTTGGACAACTGCGAACATGTGCTGTCCCGGGTGGCCGTTCTCGCCCGGGAGCTCTTGCGCTCGGCGCCGGGACTACAGATGCTCACCACCAGTCGTGAACCATTGTCGCTTCCGGGGGAGTCGGTGGTGTGGCTGACGCCCTTGCCGGTACCACCGAAGGATGCTTCGCCTGAAGAGATTCCCGCGTATTCGAGCGTCTCGCTTTTTGTCGACCGCGCACACGCCCGCGACCAGCGATTCGAGGTCGACGGCGAGCGGTGGCTGACGGTGGCCGAGATCTGCCGTCGTCTGGACGGATTGCCGCTGGCACTCGAACTCGCTGCCGGGCGGGTGGCTGCGATCGGACTCGACACGGTGGCCGAACGGTTGGCTCAGGGCCGCCCGCTGTCGGGCCGCATGCGGGGTGTCGACGAGCGGCACACCACGCTGATGTCGGTCTTCGAGTGGAGTGAATCACTACTCGACGAGTCCGAGCGCGTCCTGCTTCGCAGGCTCTCATTGTTCGCTGGTGGCTTCGACATCGACGCTGCGGCGGGTGTGCTGGCCGCGGCCGGATGGCCGGTCGACGACGTCGAGGATGCGCTGGCCAGACTAGTTGAGCGGTCGTTGTTGGTGCATGACGTTGCAGGCGAACGCTTTTCGATGCTTGAGACCATTCGGCAGTTCGCGACAAACAGGCTTGAGGAGGCCGATCGTCTCGCGCAGGCTCATGCACGCTGGTACCTGGCGTTGGCCGTGGAGGCCGGAGCGGGGCTGTCCGCGGGCCCGGAACGGGAGTGGGTGCAGCGGATGACCGCTGCCGAGGACAACATCCGCATCGCCTTGGCCTGGGCGCTGGAGAATGAGCCTCTCAGTGCATTGGCCGCGGCAGCAGTGATGCCGCTGTTCTGGTGGTTGCGCAGTCAGCACCGGGAAGGCATCGGCTGGCTGCGGCAAGGGCTGGAACGCGCCGAGGACGCTCCGCCGGAACTGCGTGCGGCCGCGCTCTTCGGGCTGGGCTTCCTGTGGGCTCACGACACCGACGATTGGGCCGGGTCCACCGAGTATCTCGACCAGGGGATCGCACTGGTCGACGACGATGCGCCACCCCCGATCCTCGGCTACCTGTTGTGTCTGCGTGGCGAGGCTGATTCGGTTGCCGGCCAGTACGAGTCGGCGATCGCTGCGACGCGTCGCGGTCTGGCCATTCTCGACGATCAACCGGATCCGTGGGGACAGGCCTTCGCGGTGTGGAACGTGGGACATGTCCTGCAACTCGCGGGTGATCTGGCTGGTGCGCAGGAGTGCTATGAGCGGATGGTCGCCATCCAGACCGAGCACGGCAGTCGACTCGAACTCATGATCGGGCTCAACAGTCTTGGCGAATTGGCCGAGCATCGCGGCGACTTCGACCGGGCTCTCGAACTGTTCGGGCAGGCGCTGCAGATGCGCCAGGAATTGGGGGCGGTCCGGCTCGGTTACGTGCACGGGTCGCTGGCCAGATCCCTGTTGGCGGTAGCCCGGGTGAGCGTCGCCGCCGGTGATCGCGAGGCAGCCCGGGCAGCGCTCGCCGAGGCCGTCCCGGTGGCCGAGCAGATGCGTGACGCCGAAACGCTGGACGCGTGCCGCACCCTTGCAGATGTGCTCGATGAGACGCCGACGGCGGCACGACTGCGCCGCGACGGCTCGGGCTGGACCGTGGCATTCGGTGATGAACAAGGCCATCTCGCCGATGCCAAAGGCGTGCGGCACCTGCACGCGTTGTTGTCGCGCCCGCATCAACCGGTATCCGCCCTGACCTTGGCCGGGTTGGCCGACGGGCTCCGTCGAGAAGACACGGACGCCGGTCCCATGCTCGACGACGCAGCGTTGCGCGCCTACCGTCGTCGACTGGACGAGCTCGAGGCCGAGTGCGACCTCGCGGACCGGACCGGCGATGCCGACCGCATGCGCGCAGCGGATGACGAGCGGGCCGCACTGATCGCTGAGCTGAGCCGCGCCACCGGGCTCGGTGGACGCACGCGGCGGGCCGGTTCCGAGGTCGAACGAGCGCGGCTGAATGTCACTCGCACTCTCCGTGACGCCATCACACGCATCGAAGCCCAATGTCCTGAACTCACCGCTCACCTGAACGAAGCGGTCATCACCGGCACGCAGTGCGTGTATCAGCCGCAGACACCGGTCGCCTGGCAGTTGTGAACACCAGTGTTCGTTCGCGTCGAACATTTCGGCGCGCCGATCGAACGCCTTCAAGAGTGAAAGCCGACGCACGGTCGGCGTCTCTCGAGAAGGAGCGTGCGAGCAATGAGCCCCATCGACTTGCTGGCCATCGTGGCCCTGATCATCTTCGCCGTCTATCGGCAGTCTCGTCCGCATGAATTGATCGGTTCCGGCAGATTCAAGCTGGCAATCATCTACATCGTCGCAGGTGTGGTGATCGGCGGGCTGCACCCACCGCAGGAATGGCAGGGGTGGGTGTTGCTGGCAAGCAGCATCGCCTTGAGCCTCATCGTCGGCCTCGCCCGCGGACGCTACACGGACATGTGGGCCAGCGACGGCGGCGTCTATGTGAAGGGCAACCGGCTCACCATCGGTCTGTTCGTCGCGATGATCGTGGTCAAGTTCGCGATGGGCTTCGGCGCCTACTTCCTGCACATCACCACCCACGGCGGGTTCGGTGAGGTCGTCGTGATGATTGGCGTGATGGTTGCGGTCCAGGCGCAGTACCTCTGGCGGCGCGCACAGCCTCTGAACCCCCGTCGTACCGCTTCCTCCGGCGGTGAGGGCGTCGCGTCGCCGGCAGTCAAGGCGTAGTCGCGCTGCTGTTCGATCCACCTTTCCTGAAGTTTCAGTCAATACAAGATAATTCGAGGAGAAAGACAATGCGTGCTACAACGATCGGTTCCACCATCGCGGCCGTCCTGGCGGCCCTTATGATCTCCGTCGGGGCGGGTGTCGCCGCGGCACCGGCGCACGCGCATCCAGCGCCGCCGCCGCCGGACTCGATGGTGACTATGACCATCGTCAACAAGACCGGCTGAGACCTGACTCTGAGCGGCTGGCCGTCGACCGACAGGTGGGGCGGTAGTTCATCGCCAACGCGCTGGATCGATCCGCCGGCGCGTGTGGTGCCGCGCGGTGGTATCGAGGTCGTTCGTGCCTGGTCGGCGAATCCGGGACTCATGTCGGCGTCGGTCACCTACACCTGGAACTACCGGTTGGCGCACCATCGCTACCAGTCCGAGTTGGTGTGGGCTCTGGGTTTCACCACCCTTGGCCAGACCCACGCCTCCAAGGACTCGTACAACATCGCTCGAATCACCCGATTCGGCCCCAACTCACAAGCCACCTACACCCTGCGGTGACCCGTCCGCCGACGGTCAATCATGAAGGAGCACAACGACCA
Source organism: Gordonia aichiensis NBRC 108223 (assembly GCF_000332975.1). GTDB lineage: Bacteria > Actinomycetota > Actinomycetes > Mycobacteriales > Mycobacteriaceae > Gordonia > Gordonia aichiensis. Next base: position 28,171 of record NZ_BANR01000034.1, read on the forward strand.
TGAGTGATATTCGATCAGTCATCGACATCCATGTCGCCGCGTTCAACACCCGCATGCCCGACGACGAGCCGTGGTCTGAGGACGCGGAACTCATCTCACCTGGTGGCACGTTCATCGGCCGGGACGAAGTATTGGGATTCTTGTCGGTGTTCCAGCAGGCCTTCCCCGACGGCAAGCTCATCGTAGCGTCGTGCGTGCTCGATGACGACACTGGACGGGGATCGGTTGAAGGATTCTTCGACGGCGTGCACGACGGTCCGCTGCACAGTCCGGCGGGGATCGTCGATCCTTCTGGAAAGACTGTGTCGTTCCGGTGGAGTGCCACCTACCAGGTAAATGATGGACAGCTGATGTCCGAGCACCTGTATTTCGATCAGCTCGACTTCCTCGGCCAACTCGGTCTCACGTGAGCGCTGCGTGACGCACCTGAGTTGTCGGCGAACAGAGTATCGGCCCGTGGACTGCTGCACGAATGGGTGACATCTGAGCTGGCTCGCCTGGGAGGGTGGGCCTGGAAGGATGGCTATCGTGCCGAAGTTCTGCAAGGTCATCTCATAGATTCCGAAGTTCTTCGCGATCTGCCCGAGCGTTACCCCCGGCTCACGGGCCACCCGAACCACATCGTCGTGACACTCCCGCGGATATGGTTGCACCGCGCCGATACCGACGAGGGCAACAAGCCGGGGATGACGCCGGGCAGTTCGCGAAGCTGCGGGAAGCGAACAAGCGAATTCGGCTGTTGGAGCAGGCCAAAGCGACACTGACGAAGCTACCGACGTAACCAACCTGTTCAGGCGCCACCGCGAGGTCGAGGTAGTCTTCGATACTCTGAACGAGGCCGATGGTCGAGGTTTTTGATGACTTTGATGATCGACGACCGTACTGACAATCCTGGCCACTACGAAAAAGACGTGATTGCGCCGAATATCGCTCAGACGAATGGATTTGGAAGAACCGTGGCACCATCGCCACAACGTCAACAGGGCTC
>NZ_BANR01000033.1 GCF_000332975.1 Gordonia aichiensis NBRC 108223
GCGCCGTCATCATCGTCGTTGCGGCCTCATTCACCCTGAGCTTCACAGCACTGAGCGACCTCGCCCGCATGTCCGGGGCCATCCCGGACCGCCTGACCTGGCTCCTACCCGTCGTGATCGACGTCTTCATTCTGCAAGCCACCTGGTGCGTCTACGCCGCGACGACGCCGGCAAGCGATACCACTTCGCGATGCTGGCGATCTCCAGCACAGTCAGTGTCGCCGGCAATGCCGGCCACGCATTCCTGGCCAGCGACCAGGGGTCATGCACGGCCTGATGGCCGTGGCCATCGCCATCGTGGCGCCCCTGGCCCTGCTGGCAAGCATCCACGGCCTGGTCATGCACGTCTGGGCCGGCGGGGGAGTAACCGCGCACAACCGGACGCCGGACGTCGAGCATGACCCTGTGGACAGTGCACCCCATGCACACCCGCAGGTCAGCGCACCGACAGAGCCGCACCCGCAACACAACAATGCACAGGACGACGCAGACACCTCGCCACTGAGCCTCACGGACCTCGACGCACAGATCACCGACTCCGACCTCGACCTGGCCCGACTCGTGTGCAGCCGAGGTCGCAACGACGACCGTGTGGTCGCGCGCGTACTCGTCGCCGAACGACTCCGAGTCCACCGCGAGCAGACCGCCGACCTCACCGGCGTGCACAGAACCACGATCGGCCGTTGGCGCGACCTCGCGGCCGAGTGCACCGCCGACGCGTCGCCGCGCAGCGAGCGTGTGCACACAGCGGATCAGCCCGCACTCGCCCACGCCCACTGAGCACGCCAGGCAATCGTCTCGTGAGTACGCCGTGAATACATGAGTCGGCGGGGGTGCGTGTGGTCCCAGACTTCCCGTTCCAGGCACACCCCCACCTACCCGAACAGACTACACATGCATCGAACACCCATTCGAGAACCGGGGTTAGACTCTGTGCATGTTCGTGTGATGTATCGGGACATCGGTGACGTTTCTGCATCTGGACATTGGTGACACTTGGTGTGTCAGGACTTCGGTGACGGTGCGGTCTTCTTGGTGGGGCGTGGGCCGCGGGGTTGTCGATTTCCGACGTAGGTGATTCCTGGGGCGGGTCGGGGGTGTTCGACGAGGACTTCGCCTTCGGTGTTGGCGATGACGATTGTGTTGTCGTCGGTGACAACGAGGACCTGGTCGAAGGCGTGGTCCACATCGACCATGTAGGTGACTGCGTCCACGCTGATGGTGCCGGAGGTGCTGACAGTTCTGGCCAGGACGCCGTCGGGTAGGTCGGTGGGTTGCCGCTGTGCGGGCCGAGGGCGTGGTGTCGGCGGATCGAGCAACGGCCGACCGAATTTGGGGTGTGGCGCGTCGGCTTTCGGTGTTGCCTGCCAGGCGGTCAACGGTGTGACCCGCCCGGGCAGTCCTTGGTGAGGCCGCTCGGTGTTGTAGATGTGGTCGAACGCGTCGACCTGGGCCTGCAACTCGGCCAGGGTGTCGGCAAGTGGCTGTTTGTCCAGGTAGCGGAACAGTGTCTGGTGGAAGCGTTCGTTCTTGCCCTGCGTGGTGGGCTTGTAGGGCTTGCCGGTGATTGTTTCGACTCCGAGCGCGTGGGCGTGTTCGACGAGTTGACCGATGCGGCCGCGGCGTGAGGGGTTGAAAGCGGGCCCGTTGTCGGTGAGGAGTCGCTGGGGCACGCCGTGAGCGGTCACCGCCTTGTCGAACACCGCGATCGCGGCGTCGGAGGTCTCACCGGCGGCCACGTGGGAGCCCACGGCGTAGCGAGAGTGATCGTCGATCAGTTGCAGGATGACGCACGTACGTCCGCCGGTCAGAACGTATTCGGTGCCGTCGAGTTGCCAGCACGCATTCGGTGCGGGATAGACGAACCGCCGCCACGCCGAGCGGGGCTTCTTTTTCGGTTCACGCCGGGCTACTCCGGCATCGCGGAAGATGCGGGCCAGCGATGCTGTCGAGGGGACCTGTGCCATGCCCATCGACCGCATCTTGTCGTGCACGCTGATCGGTCCGTGGTCCAGACCCGACCTTTCCAAGGCGGCGCGCACCGCCACCGCTTGTGACTTGACCTCGTCACTGAGCGCTGACGGGCTCGACTTTGGGCGGCGGGTCCGCGGTTCGAGGGCTGCCGCGGGCCCCTCGACTTTGGCGCGTTTACGCAGCTCGTAGAACGACTTTCGAGAAATTCCGTGTTCGACGCAGAATGTTGAGACCGCTCCGCGGGGTGCATCATCAGGCCACTGCGAGATAGCTAGCCGGACGACAGGGTCGATAGGTTCATTAACAGCCACCGTCTGAGCGTTGAATGCGGCACGTGAGCTGACCCGAGGATGGCGGTTCGATCGGAGCCCAACCGGTTGCTTGTCGTGGACACCAACGCGAAAGCGCAAGCCTGCTTCCAGGTCGGCCACCTTGTCGCCTGCATCGACGTGTGTCAATATTGACGCGTGTCGAATAAGAATCTCCTGCTGCCACCCGGCCGCGGCCTCAGTAGCGACGAGACCGAGGCTGTCACCCCACTGTTGAAGGCACTCGCTGATCCGGTTCGACTGCGGTTGCTGTCGGAGGTCGCTGCGCATCCGGGCGGCGAGGCGTGCGTGTGCGACATCTCCGGGCCGTTCGAGCTGTCGCAGCCGACGATCTCGCACCATCTGAAGGTGCTGCGCCAGGCGGGTCTGGTGACCAGCGAGCGCCGCGCGACCTGGGTGTACTACCGGGTGAACACCGAAGCGCTGCAACAACTGTCGGGCCTGCTGGGCGATCTCGCCACGGTCGTGGGGGAAACGCGGTCGTGTGAGGCCGACCAGTGACCGCCACCGACACCGCGGTCGCGGGCAAGTTGTCGACGCTGGACCGGTTTCTGCCGGTGTGGATCGGCGCCGCGATGGTCGCCGGACTGCTGCTCGGTCGAGTCGTCCCCGGCCTGGGTGACACTTTGGCGGCGGTCGAGCTCGACGGCATCTCGCTGCCGATCGCCCTCGGATTGCTGATCATGATGTATCCGGTGCTGGCCAAGGTGCGCTACGACCGACTCGACTCGGTCACCGGTGATCGTCGCCTGCTACTCGGGTCGTTGGCGTTGAACTGGATCATCGGACCGGCGTTGATGTTCGCGCTGGCCTGGCTCCTGCTCCCGGATCTGCCGGAGTACCGGACCGGACTGATCATCGTCGGCCTGGCCCGATGCATCGCGATGGTCATCATCTGGAACGACCTGGCGTGCGGCGACCGCGAAGCCGCTGCTGTTCTCGTCGCACTGAACTCGGTGTTCCAGGTGGTCATGTTCGCCGTGCTGGGTTGGTTCTACCTCTCGGTGTTGCCCGGATGGCTGGGCCTGGAGCAGACCACCATCGACACCTCGCCGTGGCAGATCGCGAAGTCGGTGCTGATCTTCCTCGGTATACCCCTGGTCGCAGGCTTCCTCACCCGCCGCATCGGCGAGCGAACCAAAGGCCGCGACTGGTACGAGTCCTCGTTCCTGCCGCGTCTCGGGCCGTGGGCCCTTTACGGGTTGCTGTTCACCATCGTCATCCTGTTCGCGTTGCAAGGTGAGCAGATCACGTCGCAGCCGTGGGACGTCGTGCGGATCGCTCTGCCGCTGCTGATCTACTTCGCGGTGATGTGGGGCGGTGGGTTCGTGCTCGGGGCCGCGATGGGGCTGGGGTATGCGCGAACCACCACGCTGGCGTTCACCGCCGCGGGCAACAACTTCGAGCTCGCCATCGCCGTCGCGATCGCCACCTACGGTGCAACATCCGGCCAGGCCCTGGCCGGAGTCATCGGACCACTCATCGAGGTCCCCGTCCTCGTCGCCCTCGTGTACGTGTCCCTGGCACTGCGGAAACGCTTCACCACCCCAACCACTGCCTCCAGCCCGGATGTGTCGAAGGAGCCGGCTCGCGATGCCTGAGGATCTGTTGGACGAGCAGCTAAGTCGCAGTGAACACCGCGCGCAGCCCGAACTGTTGATGCCCCATGCCGTGCTCGCCCGTACCGCCGCTGACCTGGCCGCCAAGTATGAGGGGGTGGTGTCTCGCCAGACGGTGGAACGCTGTGTGTTCGAGTCCTACACCGCCTTACGGCGCACCTCCCGGGTGCATGCGCACCTGACGACCTTGGCGGGCAGGTTCGCGGCTGATCGGTTACGCGCCCTGGCCCAGTCCGATGGATCGGTGCCCAAGGATGTGCCCGAAGTTCTGTTCGTCTGCGTCCAGAACGCCGGCCGCTCACAGATGGCCGCCGGATTGTTGACCCACCACGCCGCCGGGCGGGTACACGTGCGCTCCGCCGGGTCAGCCCCCGCGCACTCGATCAACCCGACCGTCGTCGAAGCAATGACCGAGATCGGCGTCGACATGGGCACGCAGTACCCCAAACCGCTCACCGACGATGTAGTCGCCGCCGCCGACGTGGTCGTAGCCATGGGTTGCGGCGACGCGTGTCCGATCTATCCCGGCAAACGCTATCTGGACTGGACGGTCGCGGACCCCCAGGGCCGTCCCCTCGACGAGGTTCGCGCGATCCGCGACGATCTTGACGCCCGAGTTCGTGGTCTTCTCACCGAACTCACCACCGAACGTGTGTGACGTATCTGATGTTCCTTCACAGCTGAAAGGGCTTGTGTCTCATGTCTACATCTCGACCTAGGGTGCTATTTGTGTGTGTCCACAACGCTGGCCGCTCGCAGATGGCCGCCGGTTTCCTCACCGCCTTGAGCCAGGGCAGCGTCGAGGTCCGCTCCGCCGGATCTGCTCCCGCCGACTCCATCAACCCGGCCGCGGTCGAGGCGATGGCTGAAGTCGGTATCGACATCTCCGCACAGTCACCGAAGATCCTCACCCCCGACACCGTCGAATCCTCCGACGTCGTGATCACCATGGGCTGTGGCGATGCGTGCCCGGTGTTCCCCGGCGTCAGCTACCGGGACTGGGCTCTCGACGACCCAGCCGGCCAAGGCATCGACGCGGTCCGCCCCATCCGCGATCAGATCCGCGGACTCGTCGCGAACCTCCTCGACGAACTGGTACCCGCCGACCAGCAGGTCGGCCAATGAGCACACCACCGCAGGTGTTGTTCGTGTGCGTGTCCAACCGCGGCAAATCGGTGATGGCCGAACACCTCACACCGACAGTCACCGACCGGATCACCCCATCCTCAGCCGGCACCAACGCGAAAATCGGCGGCCAGGTCAACGAACTGTCCGCCCAGGTACTCGCCGAAGTCGGCGCCGACGTCGTCGGACATCAGCCGCGGCAACTCACCGATGAACTGATGCAAGCCGTGGACCTGGTCGTGGTGGTCGGCACCGCCGAGGTCACCCCACCCGACGGCGTCGCCCTCGAAGTGTGGGACACCGACGAACCCTCCGGACGGGGCATCGACGGTATCGAACGAATGCGGCTGATCCGCGACGACATCACCAACCGGATCCGCGCCCTCGCCGACCGCATCGCGCGGTAGGCGAGAACGCGAACCGAGGCTGTCAGCAGCAGGCTGTGCGCGCCTCGGCCTGGTCTGCGGCGTTGCCGCCGCAGCACACCGAACCCTGCTCGGCGTCCTCGGTGGCGTTCTGTTCCAACAGTTTCGGGCTGGTCCCGAACGTCTCGGAGTCAGCCAGCACGGTGTAGACCTCCCACTTCTCCTTCGCCGGCCCGGTCACCCACACCTTGTCCTGCGTCGCGAAACAACAGGTGGAGTTGATCTCCTCCTGGGTGAACAGACCCTCCCCGGACAACCGGGCGATCTCGGCGTGCACCTTCTCGCTCGACTCGACCTCGACGCCGAGATGGTTGATCGTGCCGCCCTGGCCGGGATTCTCCAGCAGCACCAGCTTCAGTGGCGGCTCGACGATCGCGAAGTTGGCGTATCCCGGCTTGCGCTTGGCCGGGGTGGTGTTGAACAGCTTGGAGTAGAACTCGATCGCGGTATCGAGATCATCGACATTGAGCGCGAGCTGCATACGGGACATGACCATCACCTTCACCTGTGAGACATATATCGAACTACTGACACCTGCAGGGTGCCACCTTTTCGACATATGTCAAGTACCAGGGTATGGTCGGGTCATGCCGAAGGCCCTGCCGATGGTCGACATCAGTGCCCCGATCTGCTGTGCGCCCGTGTCGGCGGCCCCTCTCGATGACGACACCGCCCTAGAAATCGCTCTGCGGCTCAAGGCGCTGGCCGATCCGGTCCGGATCAAACTCGTCTCGATTCTGCTCACTGACACCGGTGAGGGGATCTGCACCTGCGACCTCGCGACCGCGGTCAGCCTCACCGAGGCCACCACGAGCCACCACCTGGGGCAGCTCCGCAAGGCCGGCATGGTCGCACCTGACCGACGAGGGATGAACGTCTACTACCGTGCCCGGCCAGAGTCGTTGGAAGCGCTGCGCAGCGTTCTCAGCGCCATCACGGGGTGCTGCTGAACCGTCGCAGGCGCGGTCAGTTGAGCACCTGCGTCAGGCCCCCCTCATAGGCAACCGCGCCACGCAACGCAAGGCACATAGCGGTGCGTGGCGGAAACCAAATGAAGAAGTGTCACCACCAAGACCCCTCACTCTGTCACCTATGGCCTGATGCAGAACTGTCACCGATGTCTTGCGAGATGACACTGATGGCATGTTCGACCACTGGCCCGACACCCGAACACTACGCGTGGTCGACCCACCGAGGCCCGTGCTGATCGACATGGCGATCGCTGACCCGTCCTGCGGACGCTCGTATGCCGCCGGTGGGGGAGTGTCACTGCGAGTCCGCGCATCCGGTGCCCGGATCGAACCCACCATGAACGCGCTTCTCTTAGCGTGGCTCCAAACTTCAAACGGCCTCTGGCGCGGGATATGTCAGATGCCAGTCGAGAGCGCCAACCGCGTCTCCTCGGCCACGATCACCATGTGGGTGCCGCCCGAGGCGCTGCAACCGAGACAGGACGCCGCCGAGCGATGACCGAGAACAACGATGCCGGGGCCGGGCCCACCAATCGCGTCGCACCTAAACGCGGTCGCGTCGCGATAGGGGAGCTGACGTTGATCGTGCGGCCGGCCGGTAGGCCGGCAGACGTCCGGGTCTACACCGACAATGAGGCGACCGAGGCTCAGGCGTACGCCGACGAGGTTGGCGGACAGGTCGAACGACTCGGGGAAGCCACGAGCTGACTCCGCTGGCGCTGCGCTGCCGCCCTCCCCGGCGGGTCGGTTGCCACAGGGCCATCGTGGTTGCGTTGTGCAGGTGGGCGATTCGCAGCCCGGGGTTTTGTCGGTACGCAAGCCTTTCCACGAAGGATGCCGCCAGGCGAGGCGAGGGGCCGGGCGAGTGCCCGGCCCCCTCGCTGGGGCTAGCTGAGGATGTCTACAACGAGATGGGCTGTTGCGATGAGGATCTGGATGATCCCGAGGATGACCATCGCTTCCATTTTCACCCCCTTCCGAAGGTCTGAGTGGCTGAACCACGTGGGCCCTGGGTGCGGATATAGCTCCGCCTGGACCTGTGACCACAATCAGACCCTCAGAGTTGGAGGGAAGCCCTCATAGAAAGAGGGATGTGAAACTTAGCACGTCACATGCCGGAGATCAATAGGTTTCCCAGGAGAATTTGGTGCGAGCGATGTGCGCTTGCCTGCGAGGGCCCTGGTGCCCCCGGTCAGACTCGAACTGACACTGGACGGGTTTTGAATCCGTTGCCTCACCGCGCGCCGTATGTCGGATCAGGAGCGGCGTTGTGCGGTCCACTGCCAGTCCGGGAACTCGGCCTCGATGCGGCGGATCCGCTCGGTGGCGAGCTGACCTCTACGGTAGTCGGCGCGGCGGTTGGCGACCCACTGTCCGATCGCGAATCCTTCGATCACCGCCCGATTTCGGGCGTTGCTGGTGCCGTGCGCGGCGACATACCGATGCAGGTGCGCGATCCCGACCTCGAATGCGGCGGCCGCCGCCGTGGCCTGAGGCGACCACTGCCAGTCAGGAAACTCGCGCTCAAACACCTCGATCCGCTCCGCCGACAGTCGGCCTTTGCGGTAGTCGGCGCGACGATTCGTCACCCACTGTCCGAGGGCGAATCCGTCGAACACCTCATGCTGACTCACGGTGCTCGTCCCATGTGCGGCGACGTAGCGGCGCAGATGCGCCAGGCCGACGTCGAACTGCGCGTCGCGCACACTCCACTGCCAGTCCGGGAACTCGGTCGCGAGCCGTTCGATCCGCTCGGCCGACAGTCGGCCCTTGCGGTAGTCGGTGCGTCTGCTGGCCACCCACACGTCGATCGGGAACCCGTCGATCCTTGCGCCGCGCGGGGGAGAGCTCGAACCCTGTGCGGCGACGTAGCGATGCAGATGCGCGAGCCCGACCTCGAACCGTCGGTCATCAGGACCACCCATTACAGGCCACCGATCGTGCCCTGAGTCGAGCTGGTTCGGATGGTCCACTGCCAGTCCGGGAACTCGGTCTCGATACGGCGGATCCGCTCGGCCGACAACCGGCCTTTGCGGTAGTCGGCGCGGCGGCTCTGGATCCAGGTGCCGATCGGGAATCCGTCGATCACATCACGCCGGGGGGCGTTGGGGGTGCCGTGCGCGGCGACATACCGATGCAGGTGCCCGATCCCGGTCTCGAACGCGGCCGCGAATACTGCGGTCTGAGGGGTCCATTGCCAGTCAGGGAATTCGCGCTCAAACACCTCGATCCGCTCCGCAGACAGTCGGCCTGTGCGGAAGTCGGCGCGACGATCCCTCGTCCACTGCCCCAACGGGAATCCGTCGACCACCTCGTCGTAACCCACGCGGCTCGTCCCATGGGTGGCGACGTAGCGGCGCAGATGCGCCAGGCCGACGTCGAACATCGCCTCCCGTACGTTCCACCGCCAGTCCGGGAACTCGGTCTCGATACGGCGGATCCGCTCGGCCGATAACCGGCCCCTGCGGTACTCGGTGCGCCGGCTGCCGACCCAACTCCCGATCAGAAATCCGTCGATCGTCGAACCGTGCGGCGGCGAGCTCGAACCGTGCGCGGCGACGTAGCGATGCAGATGCGCGAGCCCGGCCTCGAACCGCTCCTCATAACTACTCATTCGAAGCTCTCCAGCTCACTCGATCAGCACCCCGGATCAGCGTCATCGGTTCCAGTCCTAGAAGTACACGGAACGGACGATCACGAACGAGATCGCAGCGGCAACGCTGGGCAGCACGAAGATCGCTGCCAAGATCGCCACGAAACGGACGGTTGTGGCCGTCGACCGCATCGCCTGGCCGATCGTTTTCCATGCGTACTTCGACCACGTGTGCGGCGGCCACGGTGGCGGTGTGCTCGCAGTCATGATTTCGCCTCCTGGGCAGCCTTTTTGGACTTCTTGCGTTCGTTCAACCTGCGCTTGCGCCGCGCTACGCGTCGTCGCGCCGCCCTCTCCTCGGTGCTGAAAACACCCGTCAACCCATAGTGGTGATGCTTGACGTACCCGAGCTTCGCGGACAGGTCTTCCTCCCACCGCAGTCGCTCCTCTATCAGGCCAGCGGCCATCAGCTCCTGGATACCCTTTGTCACCGTCTTGCCTGAGATCCCGTACCAGTCCTGCATCTTCTCCCGGAGGAGCTCGACGTCAGGCTTCTTCGTTGTCTCCTTCAAGACGATCAGCAGCACCGCGAGGGCGGCAGGACTCAGCGTCGCGAAGTGCTGCTCTGTCCAGAACTCATGAGGGAGGGTGAAGTAGGCGTTGTACCAATCCTTCTTCTGACCAGCCGGTGCAACGTAGTCGTCCTTCCCGTCCTCGCGACGCGGGACGATGCGGGTCAGTCGCCCTTCCCTTTTACGTTCGACCAGTCCCAGTTCCTCGAGCTCGCCCCACGTTCGCGACAACGTAGACGGCGACCAGGTGAGCGCGTTCGCTGTCCCCGGCCCCTCCGCGGTCAGTGCGCGAACCCACACCTCGGCCGCCAGCGGAGTGTGTCGCAAGGAGAGCCACGGCCACCACGTCAGCAGCAGCAGATAGAGGACCAGCGCGCGGTGATGCCGACCCTTCGTCAGCACGCCCACCGTGCTCGGCCGCGGCTTCGTCTCATCAGGCTGTTGGACGAGGACAAACCGGTTGACTGAGTACCTGCGCGGCGACCAAGAGAGCAACTTCTCCCGCGTCGCACCTGGGCTCGGTGCGGGTGGGGGAGGCGAGGGGACCGTGCCAGATCCAGACGCCGGAATTTGCTTGTCCATGAGCGTCAGCTTGCCACGAAACGGGAACCTATCGAATCCGGATCGGAAGCCTGCCGATTGCGGTGCCGTTCCATCTCATAGGGAATGCGATACTTAATGCGATGCTAAGTGCGACACTTATGCGACGCTGATGCGAGATGCCACACCTCGATTTTGCAGATACGCGTAGTCGCTTGTTTCGCGACAAGACCATTGAGGTGATCTCAGATTTCTGTCGATCCGGCGTTGGTAACCCGGCGGATTGGGCATGTAGGCGTCCGGCGGTGCGCTTCGCGACTCGCTATCAGTGCGAGGAGCCGGTCGCCGATCCGTAGCTGATGTAGAGGCGGCGGGATCGTGTTGCGGTGGGAACCTCGGCAACGCGGCCGCGTCGAGCTGGCGACCTGGCCCTCATCGTGCGGGCGGCCACCCGGCCAACCCGCCGGGAGCTCCGTACTACACCGCTGATGAGCTCGACGAGGCCCAGGCCCAGGCCCAGGCGCACGCCGACCAGACCGGAGGACGGGTCGACCGGCTCGCGTAAGTCGTAAACCCGTCTCCGGTGCGCTCTGCCGCCCTCCCTCGACGGTCGGTTGCCGCAGAAGTGGCGTCGTCACGTCCGGTAGCCGTCTCGACGTTTTCAGGCCGCGTCGGACCCCTCGCATAAGGTTGTTCCCCATGCTGACAGCCTGGGCCGACGAAAGCGGGTCGCGGCCGGACATGGACCCCGGCGCGTACTTGATGTCGGCCGCCCTGTGCGATGAAGAAGACGTAGACGCCCTCCGTCACAGGATGGAAGCTCTACGCCTAGCCGAGCCTAAAGTGCACTGGCACGGCAGCAGCGAACAACGCCGAACTGAGCTCGTCACTGCGGTCGCGCAGCTCCCTCTGACCGGGTTCGTTGTTGTGCACGTTGACAAGGACTCCTCGGATCGGCGACACCGACGAAAGTGTATGGAGTTCCTACTCCCACATCTCGCTGATATGCCGTGCTCCACGATCACTCTCGAATCACGCGGTCAACAGGACGCCAGCGATATGGACATGCTGCAAAAGCTCCGCGCGCAACGCGCCGTGGCCTCGACACTGCGGATCGATCATGCTGTCGGTCGTAACGAACCGGCCCTGTGGGTTGCCGATATCGTGTGCGGCGCCGTCGTGCAACATCGCTGCGGCCGCGGGGACTACCTCGACATACTCGGCGCCGGAGTCGAAATACACACCATCGGCCCCTAAAAGACCGCGAGCCACAGGCCTCGTCGTCCGGCGAGTAATCCTGTGGCTCACTTCCAAACCCACCGCAATGGGCTGGCTACGGCTCCGATTGTAGCCTCACTACGTGGCTACACGCCACCCACGCCCGACGCCGTGAAGGCTTGTCACACCCTGTCCCTCCAGCGCTCGTTCGCCGACTGCCGTGTCATCCCGGCCGCTGCCCCGATGTCAGCCCATGACCGGCCCAAACGGCGAGCCCTAGCCACCGCGACGTCGAGTCGCGCGTCAGCCTCCCTGCGGGCATCCGCGGCGGCGCGGATCTCGGCCTCGACATCGAGAGGGTCGAGATGGTCACGCTGCCACACCGCGCGTGCGGCCTCCGCGACCTCAGGCCGATCGTCGGCATCGACGTCGCTGTCGGGGGCGAACACGCGATGCCGGGCGAGGTCCTCGAGGGACGCTGAGGGCACCCGCGCCCACTGCACCGGATCGGTCCAGGTCGACACCGCGGAACTGGACCGGCTGGCGCAATCGCACCGCAACAACCAGCCGACAATCTCGGCCGACGGCCGACGACGATCATCGTTCGGCCGCCGCTAGGCGCGGTAGAAGCCCCACGTTGCCGGAGGCCTTGAACTACGTCGATGGTAGTAGTGCCACAGTGGTAGTAGTGCCACAACGGTGCAGCGCCCCTGAGCACAACCATGGACCAACCGAAGGACGGCTGTCTACCGGTTACGGCCTCGAATAGCACTTCATTCTTTGGAGCCGATCGCCGCTGTCCTCCGTGATCTGGGCCGTGCAGACCGGGACGACGGTCAGAGGCCGAATGCGCCGCCGCTGACGAGGATGACGATTCCGAGAACGATCAGCACGAGCGGGAACAGGATGTGTTCCCACCGTTCCAAGATCTCGGCGATGGCCTTGCGGGTGGTGAGGAACTTCGCGGTGAACACCAGCACGGCGACCAAGAGCAGGAACACGACCGAGTAGGCGACGATCGCCGCTGTACCCACGGTCGCGAAGACCGGGACGTAGACGCCGATGTTGTCGCCGCCGTTGGCGAAGGTCACCGCCGCCACCGTCCAGACCGCGACCTTCTTGCCCTCGAACCGTTCATCGTCGTCGCCGTTGTTGCGCCATGCTCTCCAGGCGGCGAGCAGACCGAGCAGCAGAGGAATGAGCCCGAAGTAGGCGATGGCTTCTTCGGGCAGCAGCGCCGTGACTCCCAGCGCTACGAGGACCGACGCGGCGAGGATCGCTCCGAAACCGAGATATTGTCCGGTCGCGATGGCGGCCGTTGTTCCGCGGGTTCCCGCGCCGCGGGCGAAGAACAGCGAAAGCACGATGATGTCGTCGATGTTGGTCACCAGGAAGAGTCCGATGGCCTGCAGGATCGAGGTAACCATTCCGGCGGATGCCCTTTCTCTGGGAGTGCACTGCTGCTCGGCTGACACGCAGTTGTGTCGCGTGCCGTAGCCGCTGTCATGGGAGTGGCTATTTCAGTTTCGATCACGCGCCGGTGATGTCGGCGCGGGCGCAGGAGTGTGGTTGGGGAGTTTGGCGGCGATGGCCGCGGCCAGTAGTGCGCTGATGGCGGCGCTGGCAAGGAACACTGCGGACATGGCGTGGCTGTAGGCGTGGGCGCTGGACGCGGCCAGATCGGCGCCCGCTGGGCCGGGAATCTGGGTCGCGGCAAGTTGCGCTCCGGCGATGTTGTCACGCGCCGCGCTGACCACTGGTTCGGGCAGGCCGCTCAGGTGGGGGTCGAGGTCGCGGGTGTAAACGACGGTGAGCAGGGTGCCCAGGATCGCGACGCTGAACGCGGCACCGACCTGTCGAATGGCCATCAGCAACCCAGCTCCTGCGGCGCTGCGATGCTCGGGCAGGCTCGCCATGACCGCGTCGACAGCCGGCGCCAACGCCAGCCCGGCTCCCAGGCCCACGGTCGCCAGGCACACCGCGACGAAGCCGTAGCCGGAGTCGACGGTGATGCGGGATGCGAGCACGAATCCGGCCGCGGCGATCACCATGCCGGTGGCGATCGGGATTTTGGCGCCGAGTCGGGTCACGATCTTGTCCACAGCGGCTGCGGCGACGATGATCGCCAGCACCAGAGGCACCAAGCGCAGGCCGGTGCCGAAGGCGTCGTGGTAGCGCAGTATCTGCAGGTATTGCGGCAGCACGAACAGCACGCCGACCAGGGTGAAGGTGCCCGCGGTTGCGGCCAGGGTGGGCCAGGTGAAGGCCGGATTGGTGAACAGTGCCAGATCGACCAATGGGTCGCGGGCACGGCTTTCCCACACCAGAAATCCCGCGATCAGCCACACACCGGCCGCCAGAGCCGCGAGCACGACGGGATCGGTCCACCCGTACGCGGGAGCCTGGATGATGCCGAATACCAGCGCCGCCGTACCGGGCACGGCGGTGAGGATCCCGAGCCAGTCCAACGCCGGTGCATGCGGGTCGACCGATTCGGGCAACAGCACCACACAGGCAACCAGGGCGGCGACACCGACCGGGACGTTGATCAGAAACACCGAGCCCCACCAGAAATGCTGCAGCAGCCAGCCACCGACGATCGGCCCCAGCGGCAACCCGACACCCAGTGCACCGACCCACACCGCGATCGCGCGGCGACGCTGGTCGGGGCCGAACAGGGTCGGCAGGATCCCCAGCGACAGCGGCACGATGATCGCGGCCCCGATGCCCATGACCGCGCGGGCGGCGATCAGCGAGCCGGTGGACCCGCTGAAAGCGGCCCAGGCCGAGGCGGCGACGAAGGCGACCAAACCTATCAGCAGCAGCCGTTTGCGACCGTAGCGGTCACCGAAGCCGCCGGCGGGCAGCATGAGCGCGGCGAAGACCAGGGTGTAGGCGTTGACGATCCACTGCAACTGGGTGGTGCTCGCGCCGAGGTCTTGGGCCAGGGTGGGCAGGGCGACGTTGAGAACCATCAGGTCCAGCCCGACGGTGAGCAGGGCGACGACCAGCGCCGCCAGCCCTGCCCACCGACGTGACGGGCCCGGCTCAGTCCCGGTCGTCGGCGTGGTGTTCGGGTGAGAGTGGTTCTCGCTCATCGGAGTTTCCGATCAGAGTGGCGATGATGAGGGCGGTCGCGCCGAGCACGATGAAGGTGTCGGCGAGGTTGAAGGTGGGCCACCAGCCGGTGTGCAGGTAGTCGGTGACCACACCGTCGGGGGCCCGGTCGATGACGTTGGCGGCGGCACCGCCCAGGATCGCGGCGAGCGCGACGCGGGTGAGCAGGTTCGCGCGCGGCGCGACCACCCATCCGCCGACCGCGACCGCGGTGGTGATCACCGTGGTGAGCGTGAGCATCACCCAGCTCGGTGCGTCGGCGGCGATCGAGAACGCCGCTCCCGGGTTGAACGCCAACTTAAGGTCCACCGGACCCGCCTCGATCGGGGCCCCGGCCAGCGTGGTCTGCGCCCACGCTTTGAGCGTGAGGTCGATACCGGCCAGCGCGGCCGCGGCAGCGACCCACCGCAGTCGCCGCCCCCACCGCGACACGGTGGGAGCAGACGACGCGGTGGCGGTCACGCGGGCGCTCCGGCCAGTACCGGTGCGGGCTTTGCCGCCGAATCGGTCAGCGAGGCCAGGGGTTTGGTGCGTCCGGCGCGGACACCGTTGGCGATGACGACGATCTCGGCGAGTTCGTGCACCAGCACCACCGCCGCCAACCCGAGAATCCCGAACAGCGCGAGCGGGATCAAGATCGTGATCAACCCCAACGACAAACCGACGTTTTGCAACATGATCCGGCGAGCCCGACGAGCGTGCTCGAGAGCCCGCGGCAGGTGCCGCAGGTCCTCACCCATCAACGCCACATCCGCGGTTTCGATAGCGACATCGGTGCCCATCGCGCCCATCGCCACACCGAGGTCGGCGGTTGCCAGTGCGGGGGCGTCGTTGACGCCGTCGCCGACCATCGCGGTGAACCGGTCGCTGCGCAGTTCGCCCACGATGTGGGCCTTGTCCTCCGGGCGCAGATCCGCGTGCACGTCCTCGATCCCCGCCTCAGCGGCCAGAGCGGCGGCGGTGCGGGCGTTGTCACCGGTGAGCATCGAGACCCGGATTCCCAGCGCGTGCAATCGGTCGATGACCTCGTGTGCCTCGGGCCGCAGTTCGTCGCGCACAGCGATCGCACCGATCACCTGGCCGTCGAGCTCGATCAGCACCGCGGTCGCCCCCGCGTGCTGCATCCGTTCCACATCGGCGGCCAGAACACCCGGTTCGATCCAGCCCGGACGGCCCAGCCGCGCCCGGCGTCCGTCGACGCGGCCGGTCAACCCGGCACCGGTGACCGCCTCGACGTCGGTGGCGGGAGTGACGGTGTCGACGGCGGCGAGGATGGCGCGGGCGAGGGGATGTTCACTGCGCGATTCCAGCGCGGCCGCGACCGCCAGCACCCGGTCCCCGTGCACACCGCCGGTGGCGGCGATCTCGACGACGGCAGGCTTGTTCGCCGTCAGCGTGCCGGTCTTGTCCAGCGCGACCTCGCGCACCCGGCCCATCGCCTCGAGTGCGGCACCGCCCTTGACCAGCACACCCAGCTTGCTCGCCGCACCGATCGCGGCGACCACGGTCACCGGCACCGAGATCGCCAGCGCGCACGGTGAGGCGGCGACCAGCACCACCAGCGCACGTTCGATCCAGGTGACCGGATCCCCGAAGAGCGCGCCAATCACCGCGATGGCTGTGGCGGCGATCATGATGCCGGGCACCAGCGGTTTGGCGATCTTGTCGGCCAAGCGTTGAGCGTCGCCCTTGCGGGCCTGCTCGGCCTCCACGATCCGCACGATCCGTGCCAGGGAGTTGTCCTCGGCGGTCGTGGTGACCTCGACGGTCAGCACACCGGTGCCGTTGATCGCCCCGGCGAACACCTCCGCGCCCGGCCCGGCTTCCACCGGTACCGATTCGCCGGTGATCGCCGAAACATCCAGCGCGCTACGCCCGTCGACGATCACCCCGTCGGTCGCGACCCGCTCACCGGGGCGCACCAGCATCCGATCCCCGACGCGCAGCTCGGCAGGGGCGATGACGGTTTCGGTGCCGTCGCGTAGCACGGTGGCCCGGTCCGGTACCAGGTTCAACAGGGCGCGCAGCCCGCGGCGGGTGCGCGCGACCGCGTACTCCTCGAGGCCCTCGCTGATGGAGAACAGGAACGCCAGCATGGCGGCTTCGCCGACCTCGCCGAGGATCACCGCGCCGATCGCGGCGATCGTCATCAGCGTGCCGACACCGATCTTGCCCTTGGCCAGCCGTTTGAGCGTGGAGGGGACGAAGGTGTATGCACCGACGAGCAGTGCGGCGATCTCCAACCCCAACTCGACGGCGCGTGGGCCGCCGGTCCAGCCGACGATCAGTGCCGCGACCAGCAGCACTCCGGCGACCGCGGCGACGCGCAGTTCACTGACTTCCCAGAGCTTTTCGGGTTCGCGTTCCTCGGCCTCGCCGTCACCGGCGGGTTCGTCGTGGCCGCAGCCGCATGCGTCGCTCATGCTCGTACCTCCGCGCTCTCCGTCTCGGTGGTGGAGTCGGTGCCGTAGTTCGGGCACAACGCCACCGCATTGCCTGTCGCCGCGAGCAAGGTCTCTGCCGAGGCGAGTAGGTCCATCAACTCCGGGCGGGCCAGGCTGTAGAACACCTGCCGCCCTTGCGGGCGGCCCACGACCAGCCCGCAGTCGCGCAGGCACGCTACGTGCGCCGATACCGTTGACTGAGCCAGTCCGAGCCCGGCCATCAGGTCCAAGACCCGCGCTTCCCCGCACGCCAGCCGGTGCACGATCGCCAACCGTGTCGCATCGGAGAGGCTGTGGAACAGGGCCACCGCCGGATCCAACCCCTGCGTCTCGACGAGGCAACCCCCGCCGTCATTAATCGCCATAAAGCGATGATAGCGGCGAAAGCTATTGATATCGAGTGAGAGTGTGATTAATCTCGTTTCAACGATTACATCGTGATATGGCGATCAATTCGTGGTCGCTACGGAGGGAGAACGCGTGAACCAGCAGAAGTCCGCCGTCGTCGAGAACTCGCCTCAGCAACCATCGCCGCCGGGCTCGCCCGGAGTGCTATATCGGTGGGGCGTTCTGATGGCCCGGCGCAGACGTGCGGTCCTGGCGGTCTGGGGACTGCTGCTGGTGGTGTGCGCGGTGGCCTACCCGCTGCTCGAGAACCGGCTCGGTGCGATGGATTTCGGTGTCGAGGGCTCGGAGTCCACCGAGGTGGATCGCCTGGTTGCCCGGCACTTCCCGCAGTTCGGTACGGAACAGGCGGTCATCGTGCTGCAGTCTGGCGCGGTCACCGCCACCGACGCCGAGTTCCGTGCAGCGGTGGCTCGCACGATCACCGCCGCCACCGCGGTCGAGGGCGTGGTCGACGTCGTCGGCCCCTACGACGGGCTGCCCGGATCTGATCCCAGATCTCGGCCGACGGTCACGTCGCGATCGCGCTCGCCGGCATGGACGGCGACATGGCCGAACGCGCGAAAGTCGCGCGCGACCTGCAAGACGCCATCGCCACCACCGGCGACGATTCCATCGACGTAGGGGTCACCGGGTACTCGGCGGTACAGAACGCGGCCACCGAACTGCAGAACGCCGACCTGGCCCGCGCCGAGGCAATCGGCATCCCGGTCGCGCTGGTCCTGCTCGTCCTCGCCCTCGGCGCCCTGGCCGCAGCGGCGGTCCCGATCGCAGTGGCCATCGCCGGGATGCTGACCGCGGTCGGAGTGTTGTTCACCCTCACTGCTGTGACCGCGTTCGATTCGCTGACCGTGGCCATGGCCACCATGGTGGGCCTCGGCGTCGGTATCGACTACGCGATGTTCATCGTCAGCCGCTTCCGCGAAGAACTCACCCACCACACCGGGCCAGACCATGCCGCGATCAGCGGCGCCGTCGGTCGCTCCCTCGCCACAGCAGGCAAAACGATTCTGGTCTCGGGCTTGGTGGTGATGATCTCGCTGTGCGCGTTGATCATCATCCAGGCACCGATCTTCCGTGGCATCGCCATCGGCGTCGCCACCGCCGTCACCAGTATGCTCACCGTCGCCGTCACCCTGCTACCCGCCCTGCTCGCCGCCTTGGGCCCGGCTGTCAACCGCGGTAGTCTCCCGGCCCGCTGGCGCCCTGCCGACAGCGCCACCGACGCTCCCGGCGTTCTCGGTGGCCGCTGGGCGCGCTGGGCGTATCTCGTCATGCGCCGACCCGTCCTCTTCGGCACCGCGGCCGCAGCGGTGCTGGTCCTCGCCGCGCTGCCGGTATTCGGGATCCGCTACGGCCTCGACATGGGCACCACCGCCCTCGACGACACCCCGACCGGACGCGCCAGCACCGCATTGAACACCAACTTCCCGCCCGGAGCACTCTCCCCGGTCGAGATCATCGCCACCGGCCCCAGCGACACCCCACTCACCGCAGACGCCGAAGCACGGGTCAACCGATTCCTGACCGAGATCGACGGCGACGCCCGCATCGACACCGTCCTGCCCGCCCAGCTCAATGACGGTCGAATGCTCGCGATGGCGATCCCCTCGGTCACCTTCGACTCGATGGCCGCCACCGACCTCGTCCGCGACCTGCGCAACACAGCCGCCGGCGCAGCCGGAGCCGAGATCCGCATCGGCGGCAGCACCGCCGAATTCGTCGATCTCTCCGACGAAATGACCACCAAACTTCCGCTGGTCGTAGCCCTGGTGCTGACCGCCTCGCTGGTCTTCCTCATCGCCGCTTTCCGCAGTATCGCCTTACCCCTCAAGGCCATCGCGATGAACCTGCTCGCCACCGGCGCCGCCCTCGGTATCACCGTCGCGGTGTTCCAGTGGGGTCTGGGCGAGAACGTCCTCGACTTCACCAGCCCCGGATTCGTGCAGGTCTACCTACCCACCGTGGTGTTCGCGCTACTGTTCGGGCTCTCGATGGACTACGAGGTGTTCCTGATTCGTCGCATCCGCGAATACTGGGACGCCAGCGGCGACAACCAGCGCGCCGTCGCGGCCGGGCTCACCCACACCGCACGCCCCATCACCGCGGCCGCCGCGATCATGATCGCCATCTTCGCAAGCTTCCTCACCGCCGACATCCTCGAACTCAAACAACTCGGACTCGCCCTTGCCGTCGCCGTCGCCATCGACGCCGTCCTCATCCGCCTCGTCCTCGTCCCCGCCCTCATGCGCCTGCTCGGCGGCTGGAACTGGTGGCTGCCCGCCCTCAGGTTTCGCCCACCCAACACTCGCGCACCACGGGCCGCCGCTGAGTAGCGCGGCGATCAGACCAGGTTGATTCGTCGCGGACACGGGACCGGCCGCCGGGGCCACACCGCCCTCGGGGGCAACCGTCACGGCCGGTCTGACCTTCGAGTCGAGTCGAAGGTTCAGGGTCGCGGGGTGGTGATGATGCGTATTACCCAGCTGGCGCGGCGGAGCGGTGTCCCTGCCACCAGCTGCGGCTCTACGTCGGATCTGGCCGAGTTCGTGGAGGCCGGACCGTTCCTGGAAGCGTTCCTCGTGTTGATCGTCATCCCACTGACGCTGGCGTGGCTCACCCCAGGTGTACCGCGCGCCGGGACCGGGCAGCGGGTCTCGGCGCGCGGTGAGCACCGGCGATGGCGCCGTTGATGGCTACGGTGCTGATCACCGTGGTGGCCTCGCAGGCGCCAAACTCGGTGACGGCCTGAGCCAGGTCGCGGCGGTGGTGCGGGCCGGAGTGCCCGCGTCGCCGGAAGGTGTGGCTGCGCAGCCCTCATCGCAGCCGCGGGCGCGAGTCATTGGCGGGACCAGATCAGTCCGAGGAGCCCGAGTCCGATGGGCGAATCCGAGCGGTTGGAGCCATGACAGGCTCACCAGCAGCGTGCCGCTGCTCAGTGCTACGGCCGCGATCAGCAGCGGGGCACCACCGCGCAACAGCCCAGGCAGCAGTGCCGCGGTCCCGATGCAAGCCCGCCAGCGGCGTGTCTAGGTCGCAGCAGCCACAACGGCCTCCCCCGCAGCTCGCCGAGCCACCGCTGCCTGGCGCTGGGTTCGGTGTCGATGGGACAGGGCAGCAGGGGGATTCGCTGCGCTCGAGCAGGTCTTCGCGTCCGGCCGCCAGCGCGGCGGCCAGGGTGTCGCCGGACCGCGGTGAGTTCGGCGAGCTCGGCATCGACCTCGGCGAGCTTGACACCCAGTCCCAGCCGCGGTGAACCCGCCGACGGTGAGCGGCTGCCGAGACGTGAGGGCTGTCGAGGGCGTTCATGTCCGGTCACCGTCCGGTACCTGGTCGATGCGGGTGCAGCACGTCAGGGCGGCGGCGTTGTCGGCCGCGAGCAACCGGGCGAGCAGCACCAGTTCGGCCACGCGCGGGTCTCCGACCGTGTACCGCAGCTTCTTGCCGTCGCGGCGCGCGACGATGTATCCGCAATCGGCCAGACACGACAGGTGCACCGACACCCGCGGCTGGGAGATGCCGGCGTGGGCGACGCAGTCGGCCGAGGTGCGTTCGCCGGCGAGGATGTATTCCAGCAGCTTCAACCGGGTCGGATCCGACAGGGCGCGAAAGAACTTCGCCGTCGTATCCAGATGTGTGCACGCCAGCTCGTCGCCGGGCACGGCGGTCGTGGACCGGGACATGGGGCACCTCCACACCACTTGAACTATTCGCTTAAGCGCATAGTATGAGCCCTGTAGGTATTCGTCAATGCGAATAGCAGCCGTTGGCTGGCGACGCGGTTGCTCAACCCCTCAGGAGGCAGGCGTGGCCACGACACAATCCCGTCCGGATCTGGCGATCGTCGGGTCCGGTTCGGCGGCGTTCGCCGCCGCTATCGCCGCGGTCGGCCACGGCAGGTCCGTGGTGATGATCGAGCGCGACACCGTCGGTGGCACCTGCGTGAACGTCGGGTGTGTGCCGTCGAAGACGTTGCTGGCCGCCGCGGAGGCCCGCCACGCCGCAGCCGCCGCCGACCGGTTTCCCGGCCTGGGTGCCGCTGCGGTGCCGCTGGATTTTCCGGGCCTGATCGCCGGTAAGGACGCGCTGGTCGCGCAGCTGCGGGCAAACAAGTACATCGAGCTGGCGGGCGAGTACGGGTGGGAGATCGTCTCCGGCACGGCAGTGTTCGACGGCACGAGTGCGGCGCCGGGGTTGCGGGTCGGAGCGAACGACGGCGGGACCCGGGTGATCGAGGCTGGCCATTACCTGATCGCGACCGGTGCGACGCCGTGGATCCCGCCGATCGACGGTCTGGTCGAGGCCGGGTATCTGACCTCGACCACCGCCATGGACCTGAAGCGGCTCCCGGAGTCGCTGATCGTGATCGGCGGCAACACTGTCGGGCTCGAACAAGCCCAGTTGTTCGCCCGCCTCGGCACCCGGGTGACGGTGATCGAGGCCCTGGGGCGGCTGGCGCCGGGCGAGGAACCGGAAATCTCGGCCGCGATCGAGGCTGTCTTCGCCGATGAGCATATCGCCGTGTTGACCGCGGCCACCGTCGAGAAGGTCCTGGCCGGTGGCGGCCACAAGCTGGTGAGCGTGCGCACTCGGGCCAGGGTCAGCGAGCTGCGGGCCGAACACGTGTTGGTCGCGACCGGTCGCCGCCCGAACACCGCGGGGCTGGGCCTGGAGGCGGTCGGGGTCGGTGTCGACGGGCGCGGCGCGGTGATCGTCGATGACCGTCAGCGCACCGACAATGCCCGGATCTGGGCGGCCGGGGACGTGGCCGGGGGCCCGCAGTTCGTGTATGTGGCCGCCGCGCAGGGAACGCTGGTGGCCGACAACGCGTTCGCCGACGCGGATCGGGTCCTGGACTACGCCACAGTGCCGCGGCTGACGTTCACCAGCCCCGCCATCGCCGCCGTGGGGCTCACCGAGGCCGAGGCGGTGACGGCCGGATACCGGTGCCGGTGCCGGACGCTGGCGTTGTCGAGTGTGGCGCGGGCGCTGGTCAATCGCGATACCCGTGGCCTGGCCAAGATCGTCGCCGACGCCGATACCGGCCGGATCTTGGGCGTGCACGCGCTGGCCGAGGGTGCCGGAGACCTGATCACCGCCGCCGGATACGCGATGACCGCGGGTATGACCGTCGACCGGCTCGCCCACAGCTGGGCGCCGTATCTGACCATGGCCGAAGCGTTGAAACTGACCGCCCAGACCTTCACCACCGACGTGACGAAACTGTCCTGCTGCGCAGGCTGACGATCTCCTCCAGGAAAGGCCGAGATGAACGGGCACATGACGATCGGCGTGTTGTCGGCGCGGACCGGGGTGAGGGTGAAGGCGTTGCGTGAATACACCGACCTCGGGCTCATCCACACCCTGGGGCGCAGCGCGGCCGGCTACCGCCTGTACACCGATGACGCACTGTGGTGTGTGCGGTTCATCGGCGAGCTGCGCGGGCTTGGGCTCACCATCGCCGAGATCTGCCAGCTCACCGATGACGCCGTCGATAGTGGAGACGGAGCGGTCGGCGCGCGTCTGGCCGAGCTACTGGAGCGGTCGCGACAGCGGCTGCACCGCCGGATCAGCGACGCCCAGCAGATCCTCGACCGCATCGACGACTTCACCAGCATCCACCGTGCGCGGTGGGCCGCCGACGATGTGTGCTGGACCGAGGTCCGTGCCGATGCCCGACGCGGGCTTGACTCTGCCCCCGGGGGCAGACCCTACCGTCATCGACATCGCACCCGACGCATTCTCGGAAAGGCTGACTCTCATGAGCACCGACTCCATTCCCGCCGACGTTTTCGCCACGATCGCACCAGCCGACCGTGACCGGGCGCTGCTGCGGGCCGCGCTGCGGCTGCTGGCCCACGGAGCGCCGGTCACCGTCACGGAGTTGGCGGCCGCAGCCGGTGTCGACGCCGGAGATCTCGAAGAGACACCGATCGGCGCCGACATCGAATACGACGAGCAGGGCCGGGTCCTCGGGTGGGGATTGACCCTGAATCCGACCCCGCACCGATTCACCGTCGCAGGCCATCAGCTCTACACCTGGTGTGCGCCCGACACGCTCGTCTTCCCCGCCGTGATCGGGGCGAGCGCACACGTCGAATCCGAGTGCCCGGTTACCGTCAGCGCCGTGCGATTGACCGTCGATCCAGTCACGGGAGTCACCGACCTGCAACCGGCCGCCGCGATGGTGGCCTTCGTCGACCCCGCCGGGATCCGGGGCGGGCAGGTCCGCGCCACCTGCTGCAATCCGCAGATGTTCCTGGCCACTCCCGACGCCGCCGAGCAGTGGCGATCCGAGCATCCTGGGATGACCGTGCTACCGGTCGCCGACGCCTACACCCAGCTCGCACGCCCACTGGCCGAGGCGCTCATCGACCCGGCCGGCGAGGCGCCGTGCTGCTGACTCAGAACAGGGTGTCGCGCACCCACAAGGGCCGGTACCCGGTCGGGCCGAGCTGGGCGAGTTCGGCGTCGATATCGGTCTTGAACGCGCCGAAGAAGACCTCCGATCACACCAAGAGGTCAAGCCGCGATCTCGAAGGACGCGTCCTGAGCGGGCCCGAACGCCTTGATCGGGTCGTAGTGCTGACCGGTTTGGCAAGCAGTAGTGGAGCTGCCCGAGCAAGCGGTCGAAGAGGTGCCGAAGCGCAGCGGCGTGCCGATCGCCGCGGTCGCGTCCTCGGCGTTAATGGTCTTGGGGTGCGCCGGCTTTCGCCATCGCGGCGAACGCCCAAAGGAATCCTGCAGCGTTGAGTCGGTTGTTCTTCACCACGCGGCGGGTAATCGAGATGCTGCGCCCGGAGGCCCGCGTGATCAGCACAGAACCGGCGTAGGTCCTTCAGCGAACGGGCGTCGGTGAACCGCTCGCGGTCGTCGCCGATCTCGCCGAGCACCCGAGCGCCGGAGAGGTCAGCCAGGCCAGGAAAACTGGTGATCACCGCGTAGTCGGGGTACTGCTGGAATGCCTCGGTAGTGGCCTCGGTGAGCTGATCCACGGCGGCGCATTCAGCATCGACGCCACCCAGCAGCGCGAGGGCCTGGCGGCCGAAGGCATCCGCTGATCTACAGATCGAGAGTCAGGGTGGCGGTGCGCGCTCGAGATACGCACGGGTAGATGACTCCGGTGACGAGCGCTACTGACACGAGTGACGAATCCCCAGGTCGCCAACTGACATCCAAATGACGGATCTCAGGCCACGTGTTGCATCTGATGCAATATGCAGGGGCTTACTTGACATAAGATACGTTATCGGCGAATTGCTTTGCACTGCAATATGTTTCGTCACCAGTGACGAAAGTGTGCCGGAATCACGGGATCGAACGCATCGACGTGGTGCAACCGGTCGAGTTCGACGGGGCACGGTTGCTTTAGGGCGTTGGTGGGTCGACGGACACTTTCAACTTCAACGTACGTCTACTGAATGGGACCCGGCCTCCCTCAAGGTGTTCCAACGCCAAGGCGTTAAGTTCGTACCGCTCGAGTGAACCCACCGCTTCGATCTGGCCATGTCCGGCGGTTGCTTTCATCGTCACGATCTGCTCCGCATCGCCGCTCACGACTATGCCCGGACTGCGGGTGGCAAACAGATATTGGCGGCTGCTGCGCAGCGAACGTAGACGATCGACGAGGTACTCCTCGATCCACGGGGCGTGCAGCGCATCCTCTGGTTGATCGACGAGCACCGGTGTGTCACCGTCGGCGAGCAAAATGACCAGGATGGCCGTGCATCGCTGGCCATGAGCGAGTTGTTCGATCGCCGTGTAGGTTTGGTCGCCGGGCTTCTTGAACTTGATGGTGAGGACATCGGGACGGTCGATGGCCTGCAGATTCAGTAGGTCCTCCCACAAATTGCGTTCGTCGATGTTCGTGAGCAGCTTGGCGAGACTCGCCATGTCGATTCCATGATCGATATCTACGAGTTCGGCGAGGTTATGCGACCACATTGAGCGGACGAACCTCAGCGGATGCGTCCGAAGCGCGAGTTCATTCAGGAAGTCCTCCCTGACCCGTGAGCCCACCTTGATCAGGTCGAGCGCACGGCGAAACTCAGACTGGTCCCCTTGGTTGGGAACGTCGAGCTTGACGAAGCCAGCCGCCTTCGCGTTGAGGTCTATGACCCGCGCCCGGCGCATGTCCCGCCGTGTGCGTCGCGCAGCGTGAAGGGCGTCGGTGAGGTCATGTCTTTCCTGCTCCAGTCGAGCCAGATCGGGCCGAGCGCGATGTTCAAGCGCGGCCCTGGCAGCCTGGAGTTGAGTGAGTTTGGACTGCAACTGTTCGAGGCTCGCGCGCAAAGCCGTAAGAGATGCTTCCGGATCAATCTTGTCGAGTTCTTCATCGAGGCGGATCTTGAACTCGTCGAACCGCGTTCTCCACTGACCCTCAATGCGCGCCATGGCCTTCGCAGCCTCGGCGATCGCTTCGAGAATCTGCGTGCGTCCCGTGTCGAGGCGTTCGCGTAGAAGTGCCAGCACGGCATTGGCTTCGAGGAACAAGCCAGCGTTCTCGCCCACTGACTCGTGCAATTCGGCTTCGGGCAGATTGAACGCGGGCGCGTCGAGGTCGGCGAGGTCGTTCCGTGTGCCGTGCAAGCTGGTCTGCTCTGCGGTCCACCCCGACTGCTCCTTCACCGTCTCGGTTTTGAACAGTTCCTCGAGTTGGCGAACTTGTTCGCCAAGTTCCGCCCCGCCAGCGGTCTCGGATTCTAATCGCTGGACGCGTTGCCGAGCCGCGATCAGTTTTCCGGCGTTGACCCGCAGGCCCCCGATCGCGGCTTCGATGGAGGCGTTGACCGCCTCCAGGTCGATCGACGCGTCAACCAGGGCCATGCGACCAACCGGCTCTCGGGAGTACTCGAGGATCTCTCCTTGCGAGAACGCCGCGATCGGGCAGATGAGGGCGGGGTCGTCGTTGATTTCAGCCCAGTCGCTTCCGGTCTGTTGCAGGACGCGGGCAGCTGGCGATCCGCCGGCGTTGTACGTCCGCTCCATCCGGTATCGCACGCCGTCGCCGGCGACATGCACGACGACCGTGCTGTTGTTCATCAGCGCCTTGTCCATCCGCGAGTCGATCTCGGTTCGAATGTGAGGAAAAGCGATGGCGTCGACCTGCTGGCTCAGAACGAATCGAATCGCCTCCAGTACCAAAGACTTGCCCGCCCCCGTGCCGCCAAGAAGGCAATTTAAGTCTGGCGAGAAGCGGATGCGTTCGCCGCCGAGGAATCCACCCAGGAACTCAATGTCTTCGATGCGGGTGTAGGTGGTCGGAGCTGGCTGCTGCAGCAAGACGCGCAACTGCGGGTCGGCGAGCGCGTGGCGGAGTCCAATCAGATCCGGGCGGCTGGCCTTTATCCAGGTGCGGCGCGCACCGATTCCGGACAGCGCATGATGGCTTTCGTCCTTGTCCCAGGTGTCCGATCCGCGGACGAAGGCCATGTTTCGTTGCTCGCCGAGTTTGTTACGGACGTCGTCTGCGGTGTCGAGGTGAACGATCTCAACGGCGCAGACGTCGTCGTGCAGCAAGATCTCCCTGACGTGAGCCGGAACCGTCAACCGCATCAGCCCTTTGTCCTTCTCGATGTGGGCAGGTATGGCCAACCCACCGGAGGCTGCGATCTTCGTCGCGGCGTCGGCGAAGCCAGCGTTGGCGCTGATGTCCAATTTGCCGCGGTCTGCTTGGCCGATGTTGAGCTTCACCAGGACCTCTTCGATCAGCGCCGGGTCAGTTCCTTGCTCCCAGATGGCGAGCAGATGGCCCTCGTTGGTGCTGATCTCGACCCCGGGCAGGACGACGAGTGGAGTGCCGACCGCTGCGTCGGCGATGTGACTACACCAGGAGACCGTGTTGTGGTCTGTGATGGCGATAGCGTCAAGGCCGGCGGCAAGCGCGGCCTCGACAATGTCTCCGGGCGTGCCGTAATGCTCGTCCTTGGCGTCGCTAGAACCGGGCGTGTGAACGTGCAGATCAACTGCCCAGAAGCGCGCTGCAGCAGTCATTGATCGACAACCCTCCGATCGCCTGAGAAAACATGGGGCAGGCTGACACGCAGTCGGCTAACGCTGCGAAACCTCGATCGACGATACAGAGACTGCCAGTCCGCATCGAGCCGTTTGCGTTCTGTCGGCCCCGGTCATAGGTCAGAAGGAAAGTGAGGCGCACATCCCTGACTTCGGCGAGCCCGGCCCCTCAGAGATCTGGCAGATCGGTGTCGCGATGACACATCTGACCCGTCACACCACCACCCCTGACGAGTGCTACTACCTGATCTGGGACGGCTGTCCCGACGTCGAGACTCTCTGCGAGCGGATCGGTGCCACCAGAATCGACCTCACCGACGAGGCAGGCGTGGCAAGCATCGCCAGCGGCGCACATAATCTCCGGGTGTGGCGGAACTGCCCAGTAGGCTAGTCAGGAGGGCTACTGAAGGGGGCGACATGAGTCCGTCGGAGAGCGATAGTACCGACTCCTCGAAGAAAGTTCAGGCGGCTACCGCGCGGATCGCCGCCCAGGCTGTTCCGAGAATCGATTTGACCCCCTCCACGATCAGCGCGATCAACAAGGCTGCAGCTCTATCACCCGTCTACTACCGTGCCCGGCCAGAGTCGTTGGAAGCGCTGCGCAGCGTTCTCAGCGCCATCACGGGGTGCTGCTGAACCGTCGCAGGCGCGGTCAGTTGAGCACCTGCGTCAGGCCCCCCTCATAGGCAACCGCGCCACGCAACGCAAGGCACATAGCGGTGCGTGGCGGAAACCAAATGAAGAAGTGTCACCACCAAGACCCCTCACTCTGTCACCTATGGCCTGATGCAGAACTGTCACCGATGTCTTGCGAGATGACACTCTGTGCATGTTCGACCACTGGCCCCGACACCCGAACACTGCGCGTGTTCGACCCGCCGAAGCCCGTTGTTGTCGACATCGCGATCGCGGCCCCCTCGTGCGGCCGCTCCTATGCGGCCGGCGGGGGAGTGTCACTGCGAGTCCGCGCATTCGGAGCCCGGATCGAGCCGACCATGCCCGCACTGCTATTAGCGTGGCTCCAAACCTCAAACGGCCTCTGGCGCGGGATATGTCAGATGCCAGTCGAGAGCGCCAACCGCGTCTCCTCGGCCACCATCACCATGTGGGTGCCGCCCGAAGCACTGCAACCGCGAGAGGGCCCAGCACCGCAATGACTGACAACAATGACACGGGGGCAGGCCCCACCAACCGCGTCGCACCCAAACGCGGCCGCGTCGAGTTGCCTGACCTGACGCTCATCGTGCGTCCGGCCGGCCAACCCGCCGGCATCCGCACCTACACCGCCAACGAGCTCGACGAAGCCCAGGCGTACGCCGATCAGACCGGGGGACAGGCCGACCGGCTCCAATAGTCACAAACAGCTTCTCCGCTGCGCTGCGCTGCCGCCCTCCCCGCGGTCGGTTGCCACATGAGCGGAGTGGTGACGTTTGAGCGAGAGGAGGGGCTCAGAAAGCCGTCCATGTGTGTCCCCTGAGCCCTGTCGAGTCGTACCAGACCAATAGGGTGTTCCATCATGTTGACGGCGTGGGCAGACGAGAGCGGGTCGCGCCCGGACATGGACCCCGGCGCGTACCTGATGTCCGCAGCCCTCTGCGACGAAGACGACGTCGACACCCTCCGCGCAGCTATGGAAGCGCTGCGCTTGGCCGAGCCGAAGGTGCACTGGCACGGCAGCAGCGAGCAACGACGAACCGAACTCGTCACCGCGATCGCCGAACTACCCCTGACAGGGTTCGTCGTCGTGCACGTCGACAAGGAATCCTCGGATCGCTGGCACCGATGCAAATGCATGGAGTTCCTACTGCCGCACCTGGCCGACATGCCTTGCGCCACGATCACGCTGGAATCCCGAGGCCAACAGGACGCAAGCGACATGGACATGCTGCAAAAGCTCCGCGCCCGACAAGCCGTCGCCCCGACTCTGCGAATTGACCACGCTATCGGCCGTCACGAACCGGCGCTGTGGGTTGCCGACATCGTGTGCGGTGCCGTGGTGCAACAGCGGTGCGGCCGCGGGGACTATCTCGACATACTCGGCGCCGGTGTCGAAATACACACCATCGGCCCCTAAAAGACCGCGAGCCACAGGCCTCGTCGTCCGGCGAGTAATCCTGTGGCTCACTTCCAAACCCACCGCAATGGGCTGGCTGCGGCTCCGATTGTAGCCTCACTACGCGGCTACACGCCACCCACTAGCCCGAGGCGCGCATGACATCGCGGCGCAGCGTTGCGGCCAGGTCGGTGTTGCTTGTGTGCTCGGCTGCGGTGGTGAGGATGCGCGCGATCCGGGTCAACAGTGCCGGTGGGGCCGGCACTGGTCCGCTACCTGAGGTGTCGGTCCGGATGAGTCCGGCGACGTGAGTGCCATTCCTATTGGGGCGGTTACATCCCGGATGCTTCGCCGCCGCAGCCCGCGCGCCACGGTGCCGAAACTGTCGACGCGAGCGATGCAGCATCATCGTGCAAAACAAGACTATCCGGATCGCTGGTCACGGATAACCCAGCCGCCTCATGGCTTCCGGATGGGGACCTACTGGCCTTCCCGCAAGCCAGTAGGTCGCCTTATCTGTTGTCGACAACCGATGAGGTAACGCCTGACGGTATGTGCCGGTGCTACCAGGCCCTGTAGCGGTTGGAGCCGAGAGGACGGCACGGTGGTTAACGGCGGCGCCAGGCACGGGTCCGGTTGACAAACGTGCCGGTTGCAACTACTGCAGCAATGCTTGCGCCCACTTGCGTACAACAGGGACAAGGGGGGTCAGGCCGCGGCTGCGGGAAACGTGTCCTTGGGTGTCTGTGTTCGTCGGTCGCTAGCGGACTCAGGTTCGCCCGGCCCTAGACTAGGCGTGGTCCGTACCGACGGGCAGGGTGACCAGACCCCGCAAAGGTCGGACGCGCCGACCACGACGACACGCACGGCTCGAATGTCAGTCGACGGTGTACTGGACCAGAAGAACCAGGCGTCGCGGCCATCCATCGAGAACCGGGTGTCCATACTTGTCCAGCTTCTTGGAGGGACGCGTCTTGGACGATGTGACCGAGCTCGAGTTGGCAGGTCCCCGATAACCGGTCCAGTCAGTTCTAGAGCCAGTTCCTAACTTGCAGTTGATCAGTCGATCTCGCAGCCCACGGGGTGATGCCGGTGGGTGCATCCGGCACTGTACTCGGCCGGGGTCTGGTAGCCCAGTGCCGAGTGGCGGTGCCGATGGTTGTGGTCGTCTTTGAAGTCGGCGATGACTACACGGGCCTCGAGCAACGTCGGCCAGCAGTTGCGGTTGAGGCA
>NZ_BANR01000032.1 GCF_000332975.1 Gordonia aichiensis NBRC 108223
CATCACACACTATCGAGTTCTCAAAGAACGCACACCCACCAGCGCCACCCCGAAAAGGGCTTGACCAGCAAGCTTGTTCCGTTTGGAGGATGTTAACCCCGTCTCCGGAGCAACTCTTCCAGCCTACCAGACGCTCTCTGCGGTCCGCAACTCCGTGTTGTTTCTCGTCGGGGAGTCATCTGGTTCCCGCCATCTCGCTCCAGGCGCACGAGGCACCCGGTGTGATTTCTCGGGGGTTGGTCTGCGCTGAACCCGGTTTCCCTTCCCCGGTACCTTCCCTCTCGGGAGGCCGTCCGGGGCGGCGCCGTGGCGCGCTGACTCGAAGAAAGTTACGCAACGAGTTCGCCCGGGTCAAATCGCCTGGTCAGCGCATGTCCTTTCAGCGTTTTCGCAGGTGAATGCAGGTCCTACCCGTGGTTGCGCTGCCGATTTCGAGCGTCAGACGCCACTTCGCATAGTGTGATCTGTGCCATTCCGGATCGTCGGCGGTTTCGCCCAGTTGCGCCAACCGTTGTGGACAGGCACCCCACCAGGCGTTTAGACCACACGCCGGTAGGCCCGGAACCCCATCCTTTCGGGCAGTGGGGAGGCCCGACAGGTCAGTTACCTGCGGAGTCGCCGCCTTCTAGCGTTCGAGTTATGTCCATGGTCGCTGAAACCAGAAGCGCAGGCATCCCCACTGCCGGCACCGTCAACGTTCGTCGAGGCGAGCTCGACGCGGTGGGGTTCCGACGGTGCGGCTCGCTGTCCTGGCGTCGAAGCACCGCACCTGATGGCAGCACGAGCGTCCAGATCCGTCACCGTCTCACCAGTGACCTGATCTCCGACGACGTCATGGTGTCGGCGCTGGTCGGCCTGGTCGAGGACGGCGCGCTGGTCGGCCAGTGGGAGTTCGAGGAGGCCGCGGTGGGACTCATCCGGTCATCCGCGTCCTCCGAAGCCGTCGCGTGGTCGTCCTTCTACGACAACTCTCTGCGCGACCTTGTCGCAGGTATTGCATCCTTCAGCCCGGTTCATCACCGGGCTCGCAGCCTGGTGTCCGGCAGCAGCGTCCTGGAGGTCGGTTGCTGCTTCGGCCTCTTCGCGCTCCAGTGCGCCGAAGCCGGACTCAGCGTCAGCGCCTGTGACATCTCGCGGGGTGCGATCAACCTCCTGCGAGCGGCGGCCGGCCGACGCGGGTCACAGGTCGACGCCGTCGTGGCCAACGCGGTCGACCTCCCGTTCGCCGACGACTCGGTGGACACCGTGACCCTGATCCACTTGCTGGAGCATCTGTCACGTGACGAAAGATCACAGGCGCTCGCCGAGGCTATGCGGGTAGCCCGGCAGCGTGTCGTCGTTGCCGTTCCCTACGAGGATGTACCGAGTCCGCACTTCGGGCACCTGACCTGCCTGCGCGAACGCGACCTCGTCGAGTGGGCGGCACACGTCGACCATGCGAGAG
Organism: Gordonia aichiensis NBRC 108223; assembly: GCF_000332975.1. Classification (GTDB taxonomy): domain Bacteria; phylum Actinomycetota; class Actinomycetes; order Mycobacteriales; family Mycobacteriaceae; genus Gordonia; species Gordonia aichiensis. The sequence continues at coordinate 1,445 of NZ_BANR01000032.1, forward strand.
CGCGCATCCTCGACGATCATGGCGGCTGGTTGGTCCTGACGCCGCGGATACCGCGGGGCCGCTGAGAGACGCGACCGCGGCACGTCCCCTCGCCTGGCGACGGTCAGATCAGACCGCGCTTGCTTGCGATGTACACCGCGTCGGTACGTTTGCTGACCCCGAGCTTGCGGATGATGTTGCGGATGTGGAATTTCACCGTCGACTCGGAGATGAAGAGCGTCTCGCCGATCTTCTTGTTGCTCAGTCCGTCGGCCAACAGCCGGAGCACCTCACGTTCGCGCTCGGTCAACGCCTCAGGGCTCTCCCCTCCTCCCGACACCGTCCGCAGCACGATCGCGGCGCTGCGCGGATCGAATGCGCTACCCCCGCCGGACACGGCTTGAATCGCCCGCACCAGTTCGGTGGTGTCGACGTCCTTGACCACGTATCCGCGAGCCCCCGCCTTCACAGCGCGAACAACGAGATCATCGTCGAGGAACGTGGTGAGAACGAGACTGGCGACGTCGCCATGACGTCGAGCGATCTCGGTGATGAGTCGCAGACCCTCGTACTCGGTTCCCGCCGTCAACTTGAGGTCGACGACGACGACGTCTGGGCTGCACCGCGCGACCTCGGCGAGCGCGTGGTCGAACGAACCCGCTTCTCCCACAACGGATATCGTTTCTTCGCGCTCGAGCAGTGACCGAATGCCCGCTCGCAACAGGGCGTGATCGTCGACGAGCATGGTCCGGATGGAACCGGTGGTGACCTCGGCGGAATTCATCGGACAACCTCCTCGTGACGTGACCCCGGCATGGTCGGCGAACGACCTGTCGACGCTGATCCGGCGTCGGGCAGCACTGCGGCAATGCGTATCCCGCCGAGCCGCGAGCGGCGCACACGGAGCTCCCCGCCCAACTGACCCGCGCGAGTGGCCATGTTGGCCAAACCCCTGTGCCGACCGGCGAGATCGCCGAGCATCGCCGCGCGCATCACTCGTCGGAGATGCCCCGGGTCTCCCCCGCCGTCGTCGTCGATGGTGAGTCCGACATGGTCGTCCGCGTAGGTGAGGACGACGCGCGCCGTCCCGGCCTCGGCATGTACCGCGGTATTGAACAGCGCTTCGCCCGCGATCCGCAATACCGCGTGCTGCACGTCGTCGGGAACGTCGCGCGGGCGCCCGACCACCCGCACATCTGTGTCCAGATCGGCGGGCATGTGCATCGAACACAGCTCGTCGAGGACCTCGCCGAGACTCAGTCCCTCCACCGACGGCGACTGATTGAGTGCGTAGATGACTGATCGCAGCTGCTCGACCGCGTCGCGGGTCAGTTTTCCGGCCACTTCGAGACGCTCAGCCGTTGCCGCGTCGGAGTCCATCCGGCACACCTCGATTTGAACGCCTGCCGAGAGCACGGACTGCGTCACGGAATCGTGTAGTTCGCGCGCGATGCGTTCGCGCTCCTCCGTCACGAGTCGCTGGCGCATCACCGCCGACAACTCCCGTTGTGTCCGTTGGAGTTCGGCGTTTCGGACGGCGAGATCGGTCGCCTGTTCACGAGCCTTGGCGTAGGCGTCCTCCGCTCGTGCGAGCTGATGGCGACTCTCCTCGAGCAAGGAGGCATTGAGGAGGGCGACCATCGCCTGGCTGGCCAGAATGCGCATCACGACGAGGTCGGCGGAATCGACGACGTGATGATCGGGCGTCCAGGCCGAGAGTCCCCCGACGACGCGGCCATCGAGATGCACGGGCACATGCAGGTGGTGCTCAGCGACCACAGGGCGAGCCAGTTCGCCCATCTGATTGCGCAAGACGTCGTTGAGCCTGTTGAGCACCTCGTCGGGAAGGTGGCTCGGCGTGCGTGCGGCCTGCACGCCCTCGAACGCATAGATCGTTCCGTCGCCGTTCATCATCAGATGTCGCGGTCCCGTGCGCTCGAGTTCGCCGTCGCTCAGCGCGAAGACCACCCATTGCGCATCGAGGTGTTCACGCACGGCGCGAACCACTGAGAGCACCAGGTTCTCCGGTCCCTCTGCGGTCTGGACGAGCGCACGTGAGATGCGGTCGAGGGCGCCGACCACCCGCGTCAGGCGCTGCTCGACGCCCCGATACTGCGCGTAGTGCGAGCCCTTGACCGAATGCAACCCGACCAGCGAGTCCAGCTCCGGCGGGAATTGCTCGGATTCGTATCTGTCGGAGCGTGTACCGGTCACAGCGCCTCGCGATAGATCCGCGCGACGTCGTCGGCTGTCGGTTTGCGTGGGTTCGTCGTCATGCAGGCGTCGAGCAGCGCATTGCCGGTCAGTACGGAGACGTGTTCGTCGCGTACGCCGAGCGACCTGAGGTCACCGGGTAGTCCGACCCTGCGCGACAGCGACGCGACCTCGTCTGCGAGGCGTTCGGCGACCGAGTGCGGTGAGCCACCACGAATCCCCACCGCATCAGCGAGTTCGACATACGGCATCGGGTCGGCCTGCGCGTTGAACCTGATGACGTGTGGCAGCAGTACGGCGTTGATCGCGCCATGCGCAGCGTCGCACAGACCTCCGACGGGGTGGCTCATCGCGTGCGTCGCACCGAGGATCGCATTCGTGAACGCCATACCCGCCTCCAGCGCCGCGTATGCCATGTCGGTTCCGGCGTCGGGATCCGATGGGTCGTCGACGAACCTCTCGATACTGCGCCATGCCGTGCCGATCGAACTCAACGCGGCACGATCGCTGAGGCGGTTGTGCGCGAGCGACGCGTAGGCCTCGAGACAGTGAGCGATGGCATCCATGCCCGACTGCGCCGCGACGTCGGCGGGCAGCGACGCCAGAGTACGCGGATCGACCACCGAGACGTCGGGCACGAGCCCACGACCGATGATGGTCACCTTGGTCATCCGGTCGACATCATTGACGATGCAGAACTGCGAGACGTCCGAACCGCTCCCCGCCGTCGTCGGTGCCGCGATCAACGGAGGCAACGGCCGCCTGGCGCGATCGATCCCCTCGTACTCGAGGATGTGTCCACCGTTCGCGGCCAGAATCGCGATTCCCTTGGCGGCGTCGATCACCGATCCACCGCCCAGCGCGACGATGCCGTCGGCGCTGGTCTCCTCGTAGCGCGTGAAGCCCGCAACGATCTCGGGAGCACGTGGGTTCGCCGAGACACCGGTGAACGACGACACCGAGAGCCGCTCAGCGTGAAGTGCCTGTGCCAGTTGCGAATACCACGGTGTCGCGACCAATCCGCGGTCGGAGACGATCAACAGGCGGCGCATACCCAGGCCGGCTGCGGCTCGCGGCACCTCGGCGAGCGACCCACGCCCGATGATGATCTCGGGGGTATGGAACTTGGCGACGTGGACGCCCTCGGCTCTCCCGGCCGACCTCGCTCGTTCCTGCACCGGGTCACGGTCGCGGGGTGCCGCAACCCGACCGGCCTCGGCGACATCAGTCCGCACGCGGATCACCTGCCCATCGCAGCGTGTCGGAACGGCAGAGCACTACTCGGCTCCTCGGCACCGCACCGATCATCGCAGTGGTCGCTTTCGCGTGAATCCTACGCGCGATGGCACCGCTCACGCGCCGGAAGCCGCGACCGAGACCTGCTCCAACTCGGCCAGATCATGTACGACGTTCACGCGATCGCAGTACGTGGCGTACGCGGGCAGATCGCACGAACCCAGACCCCAGGAGTACGACGGCTCGGGCGTCAGCCAGATGGTCTCGCGCGCGCGACGGGAGATCTCCTCGAACGCAGCAAGATTGGGGTCCCGGCCATTGTTGCGGCCATCACCGAGCACGATGACCGTCGTGCGCCTCGTGACTGCGCCACCGTATTCGTCGAGAAACGTCTGCAGTGCGTTCCCGTAGTCGGAATCGGCGTCGACGTCGAGGACGCCACCCGCCGGCAGTCCGGACACCACCAGCGACAACGCCTCCTCCGCCGGGTGTTCGGCGAACAGGTCGGTGATCTCGACGAGGTCGGACACGAAGGCGAACGAACGCACGTGCGCGACCATGCTCTGCAGTCCGTGCACGAGTTGCAGGGTGAACCGTGTCGTGGCCCGCACCGACAGCGACACGTCGGCGAGGATGAGCAGACTCGGCCTGTCCTCGACCTTCGCGACCGTGACAGGGCGGAACGGAACGCCGTCGAACCGGAGATTGGCACGCATGGTCCGGGCCGCGTCGACCGTCCCTCTCGCCGCGACCTTGCGTCGCGAGCGCGGGGCGCCGTGCAGGCTGCGGATCAGTCGTCGGACGGATTCCTCGAGACTGGCACGCTCCTGCTCGCCGATCGCGTCGCGTACCGTCGCCGTGATCTCGCGGTCCTCGAGTGCGTGATCGGTCGCCATCAGTTGCTCGAGGTGATCGCGCAGCTTCTCCGGCAGCCCGTCGAGCAGTCCTGCGAGAGCACTGCGCAGTGCCGCCAGCTCGTCCGGATCGGGTTGCTCTGCGTTGAACGCGTCGGGATCGTCGAGCCAGTCGAGCAAGGCCATCTCCTGGGCGACCGACAACTCGGCGTCGAGCTGGGTGGCGTTGCCGCTCACCAACTCTCCCGGCCTGCCCGGGTTGTGCAGGCGTGACACCGTGAGTTGCACCCGCGCGGCCTGCTCGGAGTTCGGCACCGAGTCGGACGAGAGAACGATCTCGTCGGTCAACGACGCCATATCGAGCTTGTTGGACTCCTGGTGCAGGTTGTACTGCTCGGCCAGATCCTCTGGATCGAAGTACTGCCGGATGTTCGACGGCGGTCCGTGGCTGTGCCCCTGCGCCGGGGTTTTGCTGACCTCATCCGAGAGCGTGTACTCCTCGAGCTCGCCCTCGTCGGACAGGTCGTCGTGGGTGTGCGAATGTCCCTGCCCACCATCGTCTTCCACCACCGGGCGCAGCGCGAAGAACCGGTCGAAGACCCTGTCGAAGGTCGCCTCGTCCCGACGATCCTTGATCAGGCACGCCAGCAGCGCGGACCGCAGCAGTTCACGATCGTCGAGAATCTCGGCCGTGGCGGTCGCGGCCATCGCGTCCATCGCCTCCGAGACCCCGATGCGCACGCCGTGTAGTCGCAGCAGACGGATGAACCGGTGTACGGCGCCTTCCATGATCGACTCCCCCGCTAGACCGGACGCTTACGTGCGCCCCGCGCCTTGAACGATCGGCTTCCCTGCGACGCGCTCACGGCACGTGTACCCGCGTCGCTCTTCGAGCCGGGCGAGCCGTAGTAGTCGTCGCTGTGGCGCCCCGGTTCGTCCTTGGCCGCCCGACGCGCCTTGCCGGAGTTGGTCGATGCGCTCTCCTGATCGGCGTGATCATGATCGTGCGAGTGGCCCGGCCCGTGAGAATGGCCGTGCGAGTGATCATGCGAATGCCCATGGGAGTGAAGATGATCGGGTACCTCGGCATTCGGGTCAACGAGGCGCGGTAACGCGTCGAGCGCGCGGGTGAGGTCGCGGTCGTACTTCACCACGACGTTTGCCGTCTGCGACAAGACATCCGCACTGAGCTCGTCGGCTCCGAGCACCGCCAGCGTGCGCGCCCAGTCGATGGCCTCGGAAATGCTCGGCGCCTTGCGCAGATCGAGATCCCGCAGCCCGCGGACGATATCGACGAGTTTGGCGGCCAGGGTATCCGCGAGTCCGGTGTCCTTGGATCTGATGATGTCGAGTTCACGCGCGGCGTCGGGATAGTCGAGCGACAGGTGCAGGCAGCGTCGCTTGAGTGCTGCCGACAGATCCCGGGTGTTGTTGGAGGTCAACACGATCATGGGCTGATGCGTCGCCACGAAGGTACCGATCTCGGGCACCGACACCTGGTACTCGGCGAGCAACTCGAGCAAGACAGCTTCGAGCGCTTCATCGGCGCGGTCGACCTCGTCGATCAACAGCACGACGGGCGTCTCGGACCGCACGGCCTCGAGCAGCGGCCGCGGGGCGAGGAAGCGCTCGGAGAAGAACACGCTTTCCTCCGCACCGATGCGATCAACCGCCTCGGACAAGGAATCGGCGTCGGCGACGACCTGACTGATCTTCTCGCGTAGTACCTGTGTGTAGAGGAGCTGCTTGCCGTAGTCCCACTCGTAGAGGGCCGTCGTCTCGTCCTGGCCCTCATAGCACTGCAGCCGCAGCAACTCTCGACCTGTGACGTCGGCGAGCGTCTTCGCCAACTGGGTCTTCCCGACACCGGCGGGCCCCTCGAGCAGTACGGGTTTGCCGAGTCTGGACTGCAAGAACACCGTGGTCGCCAGGCGTTCGTCGGCGAGGTAGCCGGCGTCGGCGAAACGCGCACGCACGTCATCGACGTCGGCGAAGTATGAGGGATCTGCGGGACTGTCGCCCGTGGCGGATGTGGTGTCGTCTGTCGCGGCGTAGTGCACGGACATCGGCGTCTCCTGTGCTGAGAGGGTGGGATCGGTCACGGGACGTGCGTCGTCTGGTCTGGAATGGAGCCGGATGGCGAATCCCGCTATAGGGCAGCGGAATCCGCCATCCGGGGTCATACGCGCACGGGTGCCCGTGCGGGGTTCTCCCGAGCTACGGCAGCAGCTCGTCGAGGTCGCCGAGCATGCAGTGCTCGACGACCGGGCGGACCGTCTCGAACGTGCACTCCTTGGGGTTACCCGGGGTGCAGGCGTCGCCGAGGACGTGGTTGGTCAGCGCATCGATCGTCGCGGCATCGGTCGTGATGTCGGGTCGACCCTCGTAGTACTTGGTCGGGCCCTGGCCCAGCCGGTTCTTCGGATACGAGTCCTGCTTCACATCGGCGAAACGCTCGACGATGCCGACGTCACGGAGCAGACGGATCGCGGCCTCGAGCGCGGCATCGGCGGCCTGCACCTTCGTCATGCCGTGCGTGTCCACACCCATCGCCGCGGCCATATCGGCGTAGCGCTCGTACATCACGGGCATGTTGAAGGCCCACACACGCGGCAGCGCGATGGCGTTGTTCAAGCCGTGGTGCGTATCGAAAAACGCCGACACCGCGTGGCTGATCGAGTGGATGATGCCGAGTCCGCCGGAGTTGAATGCCTGGGCCGCGATGTACTGCGCGTACATCATTCCCTCGCGGCCCTTCAGGTCGACACCGTTCCAGGTGGCTTCGCGAAGGTTCTCCGCGGTCATCTTGACCGCATAGAGCGCGTTGCCCATCGACGGAGGGAAGTTCAGTCGCGAGACGTACGGCTCAGAGGCGTGCGCGAGAACGTCGAATCCGCACTGAGCGGTGAAGGCAACCGGGCAATCGTAGTAGAGCACCGGGTCGTCGATCGCCAGGGTCGTGACGGCCGCATCGTCGAAGGCAACATACTTGTGCGGCTTCTCCGGATCGGTGGTGGTATCGGTGATGACGTAGGCCCACGACGTCTCCGAACCCGTTCCGGCAGTGGTGGACACGGCGATGTGCGGCGGGTTCTTGGGGTTCTCGCTCTTGTTGAAACCCTCGAACTCGTTGACGCTGCGGCCGTCGTGCGCAACCGAGATGCGCGCACCCTTGCAAGCGTCGTGCGCCGAGCCACCGCCGATCGAGATGAACGAGTCACACTGCTCGGAGTTGTACAGCGAGACCGCATCCATGACGTTGTAGTCCTTGGGGTTGGACTCGACCTGGTCATAGAGCACGACCTCGAGTCCGTGGTACTTGCACGACTCGACGATCTTGTGGACCGTGTCGCTACCGCGGAGGCCGGTCGTCATGATGAGCGTCTTCTTGAAGCCCAGTTTGAGCGCCTCGGGTCCGATCATCTCGTGCGCGCCGGGACCCATCATGGCGCGCGGGAACGGGTGGAACTCCTTGATGGGGAACGGCTTGAGTAGTTCGTCTACCTGCATTTTCGACCTGACCTTCTCGATGCTGCCGACGCACACGTCGTCGGGAGTGGGTGAGCGATCGAGACGTTACGCGCGTCACAGTGGGCATCAGAAGTGGTTTGCGACCGAACCGTCCGATACAGCCTCGAGTACTGACCTCGGGTCGGGTGAGCACCTGTCCGGTCGGGTAGGTACTCACCCGCGATGTCAGTCGACCCGCACGCCACCCGATGCGGTCCGGCGCCCAGAGCGTTGGCGTGACTTCGCACGGGTCAGAGCTTCGGGCTCGAACCCCCAGGGCAACTCGAGCCGATGAGCCGCGAGCAGTTGCGCGTCAGCGAGAATGGCGTCAACCGAGTCGTCGGCGACGATGCGCCCGCCGTCGACAATGACCGCGCGGTCGCACAGTTGTGCCGCATAGGGCAGGTCATGTGTCACCACGAGCATGGTCGTATCGAGTCCGAGCAGCGTGTCGGCGAGTTCGCGTCGGGCCACCGGGTCGAGATTCGCCGACGGCTCGTCGAGCACCAGAATGTCTGGGCGGCACGCTAATACGGTAGCCAGAGCACCTCGACGACGCTGTCCGCCGGACAGGTGGTGTGGGCTGCGGTCTGCGTGCTGAGTCATCGACACCGCCGCGAGCGCTTCGGCAACGCGGTTCGCGAGCTCAGGCTGCATGACACCGAAATTGGCGGGCCCGAACGCGACATCCTCCGCGAGGGTCGGCATGAACAACTGATCGTCGGGATCCTGGAACACCAGACCCACCCGCCGACGCACATCCCGCAGCGTCGACTTCCCCACCGGCGAGCCGTGGATCGACACCGACCCCGACGTGGGCAGCAGGACGCCGTTGAGCTGCAGCATCAGCGTCGTCTTTCCCGCTCCGTTCGGTCCGAGGAGCGCGACGCGCTCGCCCTCTGCCACCGAGAGGTCGACGCCGTCAAGCGCGAGATGGCCGTCGGGATAGGCGAATCGGAGTCCACGGATGTCGATGGCGTTCATCGCACCCCCCACGCCGTGGCTGCCACGACCACCGCAGCCGCTGCGGGAAGTGAGACGAGTGCCCACTGCGCAGGCGTCGCGCGCGCCGAGGTCGCCACTCCCGGCATCTCGGGGATGGTGCCGGTGAATCCGCGTGACATCATCGCCAGATGGACGCGCTCGCCCCGCTCGTAGGAGCGTAAGAAGACCGATCCGACGCTGACGGCAACGGCTTTGGCCTGGTGCAACATCCGAGGAGAGTCCCCGCGGGCTGCTCGCGCGATCTGCATACGCTTGACCTCGGCGGACAGCAGGTCGACGTATCGCAGCATCATCACGAAGACAGGCGTGATGGTGCGCGGGACGCCGAGTCTGCTCAACGCGACCGGCAGCTCACGCGCGGGCGTCGTCGCGGCGAAAGTCAGCGACGCCGCGACCCCGAGCGTGCCCTTGATGACGATCCCCCACGCCGCGTACAGGCCTGCGACCGAGAGCGACATCCCGACGACGTCGATCCGTCGGCCGCCCTCGGCGAATGGCAGGAGCACCGCGAGCACGACGAAGGGGGCTTCGATCAGCATCCGTGGCACGATCCAGGCGACGGGAACCCGTGCGAGTCGCCAGACGCCGAGCAGGATCAGGGCGAAGACGAGGTACGGCCAGAACATCTCGCGTGGCGTGGCAACGACCGCGAAGACGAACACCACCAGACAGACCAGTTTGACCTCGGTAGGTGCACGGTGCACGCGCGAGGTGACGTCGCGGTAGAGCGGATGTGCGTGCCCGGCTCCCATGCTCAGTCGCCCGCCGGGACAGAATCCGGAACCGCAGCATCGTTGTCAGGCCCGCGACGACCACGTGCGATCAGCCAGAAGGCGCCGACCGCGAGCGCGAGGGTGACGATGACCCCGATGATGCCTGCGATGCCGTTGGTGTACTGCGCGCCCTTCACTGCGTACTCGGCGAGCGGCGACGACGACATCGCATGGTCGGTGGCGTGCTGTGCGATGCACGACCCCGTCAGTTCCTCGGTGCCGTTGACGGTGACGGTCTGGCAGCCCTGCTGCGTCGCGGAGTCGAGACCATCGGGCGAACTGCTTGCGATGTAGGACACGACGCCCGCGATCAACAGGGCGATCACGCCGAACCCGATGAGGAAAGTGCGCCGCCGCACATGGCGGCGCGGCTGCTGGGAAGCGGCGATACTCATACGGACACCTCGATCTTGTCTGCGCCGACGTGGGTGCGACGGAGGAGATACACCAGGTCGGGACGGGCGCGAGCCACGGCCACCACCGTCACCGCGGTGATGAGCCCTTCACCGATCCCGATCAGGACATGGGTGCCCCACATGTAGCCCGCCACCGTCGACAGCGAGGTCGTCGCAGCACCTCCTATCGCATATTCGATAACGAAACCTGTTGCAGCAGCGACTGTTCCACACAGTGCCGAAACGAAGGCAACGACGGCGAGACCGGGCAGCCTGTCGCGTCGCGCTCGCACCAGGCGATAGAGCACCACTGCGACGCCGTAACCGACGAACGTGGAGATCAGCGCCATGTTCGTGATGTTGGCGCCCAGTGCGGTGACCCCGCCATCGGCGAAGAGCAGGCACTGGACAACGAGCACGATCGCGATGCACAGAGCGCCGGTGTACGGGCCGACCAGAATCGCCGCGAGCGCACCGCCGAGGAGGTGACCGCTCACGCCGGGCAGGATCGGAAAGTTGATCATCTGCACGGCGAAGATGAACGCTGCAACAAGTCCGGCCATCGGTACGGCCTTCTCGTCGAGGTCGGCGCGAGCGCGCCACGCGCAGAACGCGAGTCCAGCGATGGCAACGACTCCGAACAGAATCGACGTCTGCGCGTTGATGATTCCGTCACTCATATGCATGGCGACGACAGTGGTGGACATGAACTGGTGTCCCTTCTGCGGTGTACGCGAATGCGGCCGCGGCGACTCGCGGTCACACGATGAGAGGAACGATAGGACCGGCTCCCATATCTGTCCACTTATTCAGATGTTGAAGCCGTCAGACTATCCGAAGGGTCAGGTGTGACCCTGACCACAGCGGAACGGGCTGTATCCGGTTGGCCGGTGGCCTACGACGGTGGATTGTGACCGGCGCCGATCCAGTGCAGTAGATCGTGCACCGTCTCGTCGGCGAGACGATAGCTCACCGATCGCCCGACACGCGTCGACGTGACCCATCCCTGATGACGCAGCACGCGCAGCGCCTGTGACACCGCCGTCTCGGTGCGCCCCACCTCTGCGGCGATATCGCCGACGATGATGCCCGGGTGACGATGCAGGAGCAGCAGGATCTCGAGCCGATGAGGGTCCGACAGCAGATCGAATCGCGTCGACCACTCGGCGATATCGACGTCGCCTGCCCCGTGGGCGTGACCGTGCGGGTGTGCGCTCGGAGTATCGGACGACTGGTCCCCGGGTGTGGCGTCGGGCATCGCCGCTACCCCGACACCCGTTCGATCACGCCACCGAGACTCCGCAGATTCTCGACGAAGTGCGGGTAGCCGCGGTCGATGTGCTCGACGTCGTGCACTTCTGTCACACCGTCGGCGACCAGGCCGGCCAGCACCAGGCCGGCCCCGGCGCGGATGTCCGAACTCCATACGGGCGCGCTGGAGAGCTTCTCGACGCCGCGGATGACCGCGTGATGCCCGTCGGTACGCGCATCCGCACCGAGGCGGACCATCTCCTCGACGAAACGGAAGCGCGCCTCGAAGACGTTCTCGGTGATCACCGACATCCCGTCGGCGATCGACGCCCAGCCGATCGCCATCGGCTGCAGGTCGGTCGGAAAACCGGGGAAGGGCAGTGTGGAGACGTTCACGGCGGTGGGCCTGCGATCGTGGCTGACACGGAAACCGTTCGGATGTGTTTCGACGCGGGCGCCGGTATCGACGAGTTTGTTCAGCACCAACTGCAGGTGGTGGGGGTTGACGCCGTTGACCGTCACATCGCCACGGGTCATCACTGCAGCGATTCCCCACGTCGCGCCGACGATCCGGTCGCCGACGACCCGGTGCGTGGTCGGATGCAGCCGCTCGACCCCGGTGACGGTCAACGTCGATGTGCCTGCACCCTCGATGCGCGCGCCCATCTGCTGCAGCATGACGCACAGGTCGACGATCTCGGGCTCCCGCGCGGCGTTGTCGATGACCGTCTCCCCCTCGGCGAGCACTGCAGCCATCAGGATGTTCTCGGTGGCACCGACGGAGGGGAACTCCAGCGCAATCGGAGCACCGACCAGCGCATCGGCCTCGGCGACAACACACCCGTGCTCGATCGAGCTGTGAGCACCGAGTGCTCGCAGCCCGGCCTGGTGCATGTCGAGAGGGCGGGAACCGATCGCATCACCACCCGGTAGTGCGACGACTGCCCGCCGACACCGCGCCATCAATGGTCCGAGAACACACACCGACGCCCGGAACTGCTTCACCGCGTCGAAGTCGGCGTGGTACTTCGGCTCCGCGGGTGCCTCGATCGTCACAGTCTCACCGTTGATCTCGACGACGGCCCCGAGCCCGCGCAGTACGTCTGCCATGAGCGGAACGTCGGCGATCTCAGGCGAATTGGTCAACGTCGTGGTGCCCTCGGCGAGCAAGGAGGCTGCCATCAGTTTGAGGACACTGTTCTTGGCCCCACCGACCGACACCTCGCCATGCAGGCGCGCTCCCCCGGACACCAGAAACCGATCACTCACGTCAGATACCTTATCCGCCCCCGTCCGTCTCCCGTGCCCGAGGTGTACTGCGGACCACAACGCCGCGCTGCGGTTACATTTGGGTCATGGCCGTGCATCTGACCCGCATATACACCCGAACCGGCGACGACGGCACCACCGGCCTGAGCGACTTCTCGCGTGTGTCCAAGACGGATCCGCGCGTCGTCGCCTACGCAGACTGCGACGAGGCCAACACCTGTATCGGCGCCGCGCTCGCACTCGGTGACGACGTCCCCGACGACATTGCTGCCGTGCTCACGACCATCCAGAACGACCTCTTCGACGCAGGCGCCGACCTGTCGACCCCGGTTGTCGAGGATCCGAAGTACCCTCCGCTGCGCATCGAGCAGGGATACATCGATGCGCTCGAAACCTGGTGCGACGCGTTCGGAGCCGACCTACCAGCACTCGATTCCTTCGTCCTACCCGGTGGTACACCGTTTGCCGCGCTGCTCCACCAGGCTCGCGCCGTGACCCGTCGAGCCGAGCGCTCGGCCTGGGCTGCCGTCGACGCCGACCCGGAGAGGACGTCCGCTCTGCCCGCACGGTATCTGAACCGATTGTCGGATCTGTTGTTCATCTTGTCCCGCGTGGCCAATCGCGGTCCGAGCGGAGCCGGAGACATCACCTGGCGACCCGGCGGGGATCGACACCGCCCGTGACCCCAGCGGCGCTACCGCCACCGTTGAACTCAAGCGCTTCGTCGACGTTGAGACCGTTGCGGAGCACCTGCCTCGAGCCACGCCTGAAAAGCGGTCACACCATCAGGGGTCAGCGCCAGTTCGTACTCACGGGGCTCGTCATGGTCGCGATGCTCCCGTACGTGCACGATCGTCATACCGTCGAGGATCACGCCCTCGCTGCCCGCAGGGCACCGTCGGCTGACGATCTCGATGCTGTGGCGGGCGAGATTGCGGGATGGCCCCGGGCGAAGTGAACTGAGACGGAAGTACCGGAGCGAGTCGTCGCCGTAGTGGACGGTGCCGTGACGCCAACCCTCATCGACGTCGGCGGGCAGATCACGCATGAGCGCGGGCATGCCTGCGCTCCGCAACTGCTGTAGCCGGTAGCCCAGCAGGCCGCAGACGACCAGCGCTACCACAAGCAGAATCAGCAGGACGACCACAACGGTCACGCGGCGTACCTCCCTCGCGTGGGTTCCATCACCGAGATGTCGGCGGGCTGTCGACGGGGCTGTTCCGGCGATGGCTGTCTCCAGCATGCCAGTCGACCGTATGACGCATCCAGCCACCCGCGATGTGCGGGTGGCTGGATGACGACAACCGAGTCGCGGTGACGACTCGCATTCAGTTGTGAACCAAGGGAACTCGGACGCGTGCAACACTCGTCCACGACGCCGGTTCGGTCTCGATCAGGCGATCTGCTCGGCGGCGCGCAGCCGAGCGTGTGCGCGGTTGTACTCCGGCGTTCCCGGCTCGGCCGAATCGAGCGCGGACTTCTCCGCGTTGACGTCGACGCCGTCGGCCCATTCGGCAGCCTCTGCAAGGATCGTCACCGACGCTCCGGTCACCGAGATGAAACCGCCCTCGACGGCGGCCGCCTTGCGTGTTCCGCTCTCCTCGACGATGACCACGAACCCGCCGGGCACGAGCTGCCCGAGCAGCGGCTCGTGATTGGCCAGCACACCCATCTCGCCGACCGTGGTCTGCGCGATGACGAACGTGGCCTCACCCGAGTACAGCTCGGCGTCGGCGGACACGACCTCGACGTGGAAGGACTTCTCAGCCATGGCGTACCGCTACTTTCCGGCGAGCTTGGCGGCGGCTGCCTCCACGTCGTCGAGGCCACCGCAGCTGTTGAACGCCTGCTCCGGGTAAGCGTCGAACTCGCCCTTGCAGATGCGGTCGAACGCCTCGATGGTGTCGGCGAGCGGCACGACCGATCCGGGCTGGCCGGTGAACTTCTCGGCGACAAGGAAGTTCTGGCCGAGGAACTTCTGGATACGACGTGCGCGCTGCACCGTCACCTTGTCCTCTTCGGACAGCTCGTCCATACCGAGGATGGCGATGATGTCCTGGAGCTCCTTGTACTTCTGCAGGATGCTCTTCACCTCGTTGGCGACGCGGAAGTGCTCGTCACCGACGATCGAGGCCTCGAGAATGCGCGAGGTCGAGGTCAGCGGATCCACAGCGGGGTAGATACCGAGCTGCGAGATCGGACGCGAGAGCTCGGTCGTCGCATCGAGATGCGCGAACGTCGTGGCGGGCGCGGGGTCGGTGTAGTCGTCCGCGGGCACGTAGATCGCCTGCAGCGAGGTGATCGAGCGACCCTTGGTCGAGGTGATGCGCTCCTGCAGCTCACCCATCTCGTCGGCCAGCGTCGGCTGGTATCCCACCGCAGACGGCATACGACCGAGCAGGGTCGAGACCTCGGAGCCTGCCTGGGTGAATCGGAAGATGTTGTCGATGAACAGAAGCACGTCCTGGTGCTTCACGTCGCGGAAGTACTCGGCCATGGTGAGGGCCGAGAGGGCGACGCGCATACGCGTGCCCGGCGGCTCGTCCATCTGGCCGAAGACGAGGGCCGTGTCCTGGAGGACGCCCATCTCTTCCATTTCCATGATGAGGTCGGTTCCCTCACGGGTCCGCTCACCCACGCCCGCGAACACCGAGGTACCGGAGAACTCACGGGCGATACGGGTGATCATCTCCTGGATGAGAACGGTCTTGCCCACGCCGGCGCCGCCGAACAGGCCGATCTTGCCGCCCTTGACGTACGGGGTCAGCAGGTCGATGACCTTGATGCCGGTCTCGAGGATTTCGGTCTTGCCCTCGAGCTCGTCGAAGGCCGGCGGCTTGCGGTGGATACCCCACTGCTCGCCGTCGCGACCGAGGCCGGGGCTGTCGAGGCAGTCACCGAGGGCGTTGAACACGTGGCCCTTGACCTGGTCGCCGACAGGCACGCGGATCGGATAGCCCGAGTCGGTCACGATCGCGCCGCGGACGAGGCCGTCGGTGGGCTGCATCGAGATGGTGCGCACCAGGTTGTCGCCGAGGTGCTGTGCGACCTCGAGGGTCAGCGTCTTGGCGACAGCCTCGAGTGTCACCTCGGTGTGCAGGGCGTTGAACAGGTCTGGGATCGAGCCGCGGGGGAACTCGACGTCGACGACGGGGCCGATGATGCGGACAACGCGGCCCTCGGTGGTCCCCGCCGACTGCGACGAGGGTGTCTCTACAGTTGCGGTCATGATGCTTGGGTCACTTCCTTTTGATCGAAGTTTGGGTGGGATCGGCGTCAGTTGGCGAGGGCGCTCGATCCGCCGACGATCTCGCTGATTTCCTGGGTGATCTGGGCCTGGCGGAGCTGGTTGGCCTCACGCGACAACGTCTTGGACAGTTCCTCGGCGTTGTCTGTCGCTGCCTTCATCGCCGTGCGACGTGCGGCCGACTCGGATGCGGCCGAGTCCAGTAGCGCCGCGTAGACGCGCGTGGCGACATACTTCGGCAACAGCGCCTCGAGCAGAGTCTCTGCGCTCGGTTCGAAGCTGTAGTTGCGCGACTCGTCGTCGACCTCGACCTCCCCGTGATCGGGATTGTCGTTCTCGGTCACCACCAGCGGTGCCATGCGACGAACTTCCGGCGTCTGGGTGAGCATCGTGACGAACCGGGTGTAGACGATGTGCAATTCGTCGACGCCCTCGATGGTTCCCTCGCCGTCCGGCAGATCGATGCTCTCCCCCGACCCCGCCACGAAGAGGTCGACAAGGAAGTTGCTCGCCTGCGCAGCGTCCGCGTACTCGGGCGACTGTGAGAATCCGGTCCACGACGTCGCGACATCCATGCCGCGGAAGGTGAAGTAGTTCACGCCCTTGGTGCCCATGACGAAGAGCACCGGTTCCTTGCCCTCCTCACGGATGAGCGAGATGAGCTCGCGCGATGACCGCAACACGTTCGCGTTGTAACCGCCGGCCATGCCGCGGTCGCTGGTGATCACCAGAATCGCGGCGCGCTTGGGATTCTCGCGCTCCTTGAGCAGCGGATGGTCGAGCGACCCGGCGCTGCTGGCCAGCTCGGAGAGCACCTTGGTCATCTCTTCCGAGTACGGCTTCGCTGCCGCCACCCGGGCCTGAGCCTTGGTGATACGCGACGTCGCGATCAGCTCCTGCGCCTTGGTGATCTTCTTCGTCGACTGGACCGACCGGATGCGTGAGCGCAGCTCACGAATGCTGGCCATGAGCCCTCACCCCTTCTTCCTTGGCACGGATACGCCCGATGCGGGCACGGACGGACACGCGATCACTTCCGGATCTTGATCTGTTCTTGCTCGACGTCGTCGGCGTCCATCGCGGCTGCCTCTGCCTCGTTGACGACGCGCTTGCCATCGTGGGTGAGGTAGCTGTTCTTGAACTTGTTGGTCTCGGCGACGAGTGCCTCTGCCTGGTCGTCGGTGAGCACCTGGCCGCCCGCGATCGAGTCGTAGACGCCGGTCGCGTTGTGGTGCAGGTGGCTGAGCAGCTGGGTCTCGAAGTTCCGGACGTCGTCGACCGGCACCGAGTCGTAGTGGCCCTCACCGCAGAGGTAGATCGAAACGATCTCGTCCTCGACCGAGTAGGGGCTGTACTGATCCTGCTTGAGCATCTCGACCCACCGGGCACCGCGCTCGAGCTGCGCCTTCGACGCTGCGTCGAGGTCGGAGGCGAAGGCGGCGAAGGCTTCCAGTTCGCGGAACTGCGCGAGCTCGAGACGCAGCGAGCCGGAGACCTTCTTGAGGCCCTTCGTCTGAGCGGCACCACCAACGCGCGAGACCGACGTACCGACGTTGATCGCGGGACGAACGCCCTTGTTGAACAGGTCGGACTCGAGAAAGACCTGACCGTCGGTGATCGAGATGACGTTGGTCGGAATGAACGCCGACACGTCGTTGGCCTTGGTCTCGATGATCGGCAGCGCGGTCATCGAGCCGCCACCGAGCTCGTCGGAGAGCTTCGCCGCGCGCTCGAGCAGACGCGAGTGCAGGTAGAAGACGTCACCGGGGTAAGCCTCGCGGCCCGGCGGACGACGCAGCAGCAGCGAGATGGCGCGGTAGGCCTCGGCCTGCTTGGTGAGGTCGTCGAAGACCACGAGAACGTGCTTGCCCTGGTACATCCAGTGCTGGCCGAGTGCCGAACCGGTGTACGGTGCCAGCCACTTGAAGCCTGCCGAGTCAGAAGCGGGTGCGGCGACGATGGTGGTGTACTCCATTGCGCCGGCCTCTTCGAGTGCCGTCTTCACGCCCGCGATGGTCGAGCCCTTCTGACCGATCGCGACGTAGATACACCGAACCTGCTTGCTCGGGTCGCCGGTTGCCCAGTTGTCCTTCTGGTTCAGGATCGCGTCGACACACACGGCGGTCTTACCGGTCTTGCGGTCGCCGATGATGAGCTGACGCTGTCCGCGACCGATCGCGGTCATGGCGTCGATGGCCTTGATGCCGGTCGCCAGCGATTCCTCGACGGGCTGACGCTCGAGCACGGTGGCAGCCTGGAGTTCGAGGACACGGTTGTCCTCGGCCTCGATGTCGCCGAGCCCGTCGATCGGAGCGCCCAGCGGGTCCACGACGCGACCGAGGAACTTGTCGCCGACGGGCACCGAGAGCACCTCACCGGTGCGGCTGACCTGGCCGCCTTCTTCGAGATCCTCGTAGTCACCGAGGATGACCGCGCCGATCTCGTCCTCATCGAGGTTCAGTGCCACACCCTGGATGCCGCCGGGGAACTGCAACAGCTCGTTGGCCATTGCGCCCGGAAGGCCGCTGACGTGGGCGATGCCGTCAGCCGTGTCGGTGATCGTGCCGACCTCGTCGCGCGAGGCTTCGGCTTCGAACGACGAGACGTACTGCTCGATCGCTCCCTTAATCTCGTCTGCTGAGATCGTCAACTCCGCCATGGGTTCTCGTCTTTCTTGATGTCGGTCGGTGTGAGTGAGTCGTGGTGGTGAGGTGTCGTTCGCGACTGCGAGACGCGGCTACCTCGGCAGTGTCTCCGCTGCTTTTGCCAGGCGTGTCGCGATGTCGGCCTCGATGACCTCGTCTCCGACACCGATACGCAGTCCGCCGATGATCGACGGGTCGATCTCGGTCTGCACCGAGATCTTGCGGTGGTAGATCTCGGCGAGCACGCCACCGAGACGTTGCTTCTGAGCATCGCTCAATTCGGCTGCAGACACCACATGGGCGACGGTTTCGCCACGCATGGCCGCTGCCAATTGCGCGAGTTGGTCGACAGCGGACTCCGCGGGCTGTCCGTGGAGAAGGCTGATCGTCTGGGTGAGCAGGTGCGCGGTGTAATTGCCGATCTGGCTCCCCAGCAGCCCGGTGAGCAGGCCGTTGCGCTTCTCCGCGGGCTTGGTGAAGTCGGTCAGCAGCGAGGCGAGAGTCGGGTTCGCCTCGAGAAGACGGCTCACCCGGAACAGTTCATCCTCGACCTGCTCGATCTGCCCGTCACGCTCGGCCGCAGTGAGTACCACCAGAGCGTTCTGCCTGCGCAACGCGACCAGGATGTCGTTGGGCTGCGACCAGTGCTGTGCAACGGCGGACGCAACGACCTCGACCGCGATCGGCGATGCCTTGCCGTCGAACAGACTGTGCACCAACTGCTTCTTGAGCGCCGGGAAATCCTCGTCCTCGGTGAACTTCTTCCGCAGCACCGGGTGGTGCTGGAGGAAGTCGATGATCTGGGTGAGATCCTCGCTGGCCGCGAGCAGTTCCTGCGGAGTCTTGCCTTCAGTGTTGGTGCTGAACTCGCGGGCGACGGCGCGTGCCGCGTCACGGCTGGCGGCGTGCATCGAGTGCAGCCCGATCAGTTCGCTGGAACTCGGGACTCCGGTCGAGGGCTGTCCGCCCCGCGACATGGCTGCGAGCTCGTCGATGACCCGATCGACGGTCTCCGACTGGTTGGTCGGGTCGGCGAGGTGATCGCGCACGATCTTGCCTGCGCCATCGACCGCGGTGAGCCCGAGCTCGCTACGCAACTGACGAACCATCGACGTGCGCGTCAACTCACCCTGCGCCTTGCCGTGCTCGGAGATGCGCTTGACCTCGACGTCGGCCTGCTTGTGCAGGTCGTCGGCGATGCCCTTGGCATCTTCGATCGCGCCCTCGTGGAGTTGTTTGGCCTCGACCTTGGCCTGCTCGATCGAGCGCTCGTGTGCCACCTTGGCGTCCTCGAGGCGGGCCTTGGCCGCATCACTCTCGGCCACCTGCTGGTCGACGACGTCCTGTGCGCTCTTCACGGTCTTCCGCAAGAACGGCACGACGAACTTCCACAACAGCGCAATGATGAGCAGAAAGCCGACAAGCTGTCCGATAAATACGTCCACTGCTACTTCACCGTCTCAGTCTCTGGCGAGGCGGTCGTCGCCCCTGAACTTTGCACGCCGGCACCCTGTGTGCCGAGAACGCGGTCAGCAAGCGTCCGCGACAGTGAGTCGACGTCGCGCTTGGCCTCGGTCACGGCGTTGTCGGCCTCGACCTTGAGGTCTGCGGAGATCTTCGCGAGAGCGGCGTCGGCTTCATCCGTCGCACGCCGCTTCGCATCCGACAACTCCTCGTTCCCCTTGGCCCGCGCTTCGTCCCGGATTCCGGTCGCGTCGGCGCGGGCTTCCTTCATTCGGGCCTGATACTCCCGGTCGGCGTCCTCGTAGCTCGCCGCAGCGGCATTGTTGTCCTCAGCAGTCTTCGCGACCCGTGCCTGCCGTTCGTCGAGCACCTTGACGATCGGTGGCACGATCCACGCGCGGATCACGATCAGCACGACGACGAAGATCAGCAGACACGCGAAGAACGTGCCATTGGGGATCAAGAAGTTCTCTGCGGCGAGATTCATGGTTCAGATGTCCCTTGTTGTTCGAGGAACCCGACTAAAACCGGGAAGATCAGGACTGGCCGGAAATCGGGGTGGCGAACACGAACAGCGCCATGAACGCGAGGTTGATGAAGTACGCGGCCTCGACCAGACCGACGGTGATGAAGAACGGAGTGAACAGACGGCCCTGTGCCTCCGGCTGACGTGCGATGCCGGAGATCAAGGCGGAACCGGCGATACCGTCACCGACGCCGGCACCGATCGCGCCGCCACCCATGATGAGGCCGCCACCGATCAACGCGCCCAGACCAATCAGATTCGGATCCATTGAGAACTTTCCTTTCGGGTGATACTGGCAATCGGATTGCCAGGTCTAAGGTCCGACCGACGCGGTGCCGGCCGGGGTCGGACTTGCTAGTGGTCTTCGTCCGTCTCCATGGCCTGGCTGAAGTACAGCACGGTCAGCAGGGAGAAGATGAATGCCTGGATGAGGCCGACGAACAGGTCGAACGACTTCCAGATCGCGTTCGGCGCCCACATGACATACGCCGGGAACAGCGCGATCAACGCGACCATGATGCTGCCTGCGAACATGTTGCCGAAAAGACGGAGAGAGAGCGAGACGGGCTTCGCGATCTCCTCGATGATGTTGATCGGGGCCAGGAATGCGACGTGGCCCTTGACCAGACGCTTGAAGTGACCGATCGGTCCGCGACGTCGGATTCCGGCAGCCATGTACCAGACGAAAACGAACAACGCGAGGGCGTAGCAGAAGTTGACATCGCTGGCCGCAGGCGCGAACACCTCGGCGCTCTTGCCCTCGGAGTCGGCGTACTGCAACGGCAGTACCGACAGCCAGTTCGCGATGAGGATGAACGTGAAGAGAGTGACTGCAAGAGGTAGGACGAAGCCGCCGACCTTCATGCCCATCGAGTTCTCGATCTGGCTACGCATCTGCGTGGTGACGGCCTCGAAGAACAGCTGCACCGAGTTAGGGCGCTTGGACGTCATCCGCGAGCGCACGAAGAACGCGAGCGCGATCACGATCACTGCCGCGATGGCGGTGGCGATGATCGTGTCGATGTTCCACGTCATGCCCAGCCATTCCACCTGCTTGTGGTGGCCGACCTCGATCTGGGCCTCGGCCAGCACGAGGGTGTCGGCGCCGTAAGTCGATGCGATCATAGCTGCTTACGAAGTCCTTTCATCACCGGAATCACCGTGTTCAGCACCAGGACAACCTGGCCGAGAGCGAGTCCGAACATCACGCCCAGCCCTTCGGGCCGGAACAGGAAAGCCGCCGCCAACGCGAGCACAGTGATGGCTCCGAGGCGTGCGGCAGAGTTGACGGCGAGCAGTTTCTTTCGTGGATTCTCTTCGGCGGCAACACGTTCGACGGAAATCATGACCATCTTGGTGTTGATGAAGACGGCGACCACACCGATCGCGAAGAACAACGGGAACAGCCAGCTCCCGAGGAAAACCGCGATGACCGCGACGACGACGGTGAGCACACCGGCGATGATTGCCGGACGGCGAAGGCCTGTCGGCGCGGGCGGGTAATACACGGGAGCCGAGTCAGGGGCGGACGTCGCCATTGCCTCTCCTCACGTGAAACACCTCATGCCTAGGGCATCAGGCAACGAGCGTGCGTCTTCGCGGCTGACCGCCGAGCGTACGCTCTGCATTTGCAGTGACCTTATCAACACGATTTCCCACGGTCACCGGGGGGTGTCCCCGCAGAATGTGTCGACCTCCCGAGGCTGGGAGCACGCCGCACCGCCGGTGCGAAATATGCGTCCCCCTCAAGTACTACAGCTGATAGTACACGATTTTACTGTCTGGTTACCTATCCGCCCGTCCGGGAGGCACCTGCCCCCTCGGATGACGTATGACCTGGACAGAAGGCCCCTCCCCCGGTTCCTACGTCATCGCAGGGCGCGCGCGGTCCGCACTTCGGCGATCCGTCGCTGCAACCGGGGTGCCATCGTCGCCAACATGGCGACGACGAGCCCTGCTGCGAATGCGGGCACCACCACCGACACCGGGAAGATCGTGCTGGCAGCCACGGAGAAGGCGAGAATCCCTACCCAGAGATAGATGATGAGTGCGACGCGCCGCTGCGAGTGCCCGAGTTCGAGCAGTCGGTGATGAAGGTGCAGTTTGTCCGGGGTATAGAACCCGACACCTGCGCGGGTGCGTCGCACCACCGCCATCAACATGTCGAGCATCGGTATGAAGACGACGGCCGCCACCAGGATCAACGGCGACAGCAGGGTGAACACGTCGGCGGGACCGTAGGCGTTCACCGCGATACGTCCCGACGCACTCGTCGACGCCGCGGCCAGCATCAAACCGATGAGCATCGCGCCCGAATCTCCCATGAAGATCCTGGCCGGGGAGAAATTGTGGGGAAGAAATCCCAGGCACGCACCCGCAAGTGCGACCGAGATCAGTGCGGGCGGGTAGTAGCTGACGTCGCCACCCTGGTCGCGCAGCAGGCCGAGCGAGAACATGCAGATCGCCGACGCCGAGATGAGACCGAGTCCGGCTGCGAGTCCGTCGAGTCCGTCGATGAAATTGACGGCATTGATCGTGGCGACGGTGATCACGACAGTCAGGAGCCCTGACTGGAACGGGTCGAGGACAATGGTCCCGATGTTCCCGAACGGAACCGGCACCTGCAGCCAGCTCACCCCCATCACGACCATGACGCCCGCCGCAGTGAGCTGTCCGACGAACTTGGTCAACGCGTCGAGGCCCCACCGGTCGTCGATGATCCCGACGATGACGATGACGGCTCCCGCGGTCACCACGGCGCCCATGTCGTTGGTATAGGCGAATCCCCGATTGAGTGCGGGGAGATTTGCAGCCAGAACAATCGCTGCCACCACTCCCGCGAACATCCCGACGCCGCCGAGGCGCGGTGTCGGAATGGTGTGCACGTCTCGTACGCGCGGGACCGCGACAGCGCCCACCCGAATAGCGACGACCCGCACGAGGGACGTCAGCAAGTACGTGATCGCGGCTGCAGTCAGTCCGACCAGCAACAACTCGCGAAGCGGAACACCGGCGCCGCCGGAACCGGACTCGGCCGACAGCACGTCCGCGACGACCATGCTCCCACCGGTGACGGGCTCGAGCATCAGTCGACCAGGCTGGCCGGATCGACGTCGAGCACCTCGGCGACCTCTGCCGTGGTCACGGCACCTTCGCGCAGGACACGTGGTGACGCACCGGTGATGTCGACGATGGTCGACGGTTGCCCCTTGGGGGCACGCCCACCGTCGAGGTAGACCGATACCGAATCGCCCAGTTGTTCGAGCGCCTCGTCGCAGGTGATCGCGGGCGGTCGACCGGACACATTGGCGCTCGAGACCGCCATCGGCCCCACAGCGCGCAACACCTCGATGGCAACCGGATGCAGCGGCATCCTCAACATCACGGTGCCCGACGTGTCGCCGAGATCCCAGGCGAGCGACGGAGCCTGCTCGACGACGAGGCTCACACTGCCCGGCCAGAAAGCCTCGACGAGGCTGCGCGCGGCGGCCGACACCGACAGGACGAGTCCGTCGATGGAATGCCAGGAACCGACCAGCACCGGCACCGGCATGTCACGACCGCGGTGTTTGGCGGCAAGGAGATCTGTGACGGCCTCGGCGTCGAACGCGTTGCACCCGATGCCGTAGACCGTATCCGTCGGCGTGACGATCAGCCGGCCGGCCTTGGCGGCACCCACGGCCGCCTGGATGCCCGCGGAACGGGTCTCCTCGTCAGTGCAATCGAAAACGGTGCTCACGTGTTCATCCTTTCACGACGCTCGCCCACCATCGGCTCACGGCCGACGACGCGCGGTCACGAACCGGGGGCGTCCGGCCAGGTCACGCCGCGCCAGAATGTCGTCGAATGCGCCGGCAGCCCCGAGGGTCCCCACGACCAGAGACGACGTCGAATCGTCGTGCTCGATGCCGAGCCGCCCGCCGGGCGCCAGGAGCCGGGCCGCGAGGTCGGACAGCGGCGTGATCACACTCATACCGTCCTCTCCGGCGAATACAGCCTCGGCCGGGTCTGCGTCGACCTCGGGTGAGACATCGGTGTCCGAGGGTACGTACGGAGGATTGGCCACGATGAGGTCGAGCGAGCCGTCGGGGATGTGGTCGCGCAGTTGAGCGTGATCGGCGACATCGGCGCCCAGAACCGCCACGCGATCGCCGACGCCGAGATTGGCGACGTTACGCCGAAGCCACAGCAGAGCCGACGTCGACTTCTCGACGGCAACCACACGCGCAGCGGGCACCGACACCGCTATCGCGATCGCGAGCGCCCCGCTGCCGCTGCACAGGTCTGCGACCAGGGGATGCGAGGCACCCGTGAGAGAGTCGACGGCCCACTCGAGCATCAGCTCTGTCTCCGGGCGGGGCACGAACACCCCGGGGCCGACGGCTACCTCGATCGGACCGAAGGCGGCGCGACCGACGATGTGCTGCAGCGGAATCCGACGCGCGCGCTGTGCCACCAACTCGCGGTATCGCTGCCGCGCACCGTCGTCGAGTTCATCGCGGAACGCCAGGGAACCGCGATCGACGTCGAGGACATGCGCCAGCAACCATTCCGCATCGCCGCGCGCCGAGTCGATTCCAGCGTCAGCGAGCAGCACTGACGCCGCGGCCACCTCCGAGGTGACCGACGTCATCTGATCACTTCTCACGACATCGGCCTCACTCGGCCTCGAGACGTGCCTGACGATCGGCGGCCACAAGTGCGTCGAGTAACGCATCCATGTCGCCGCTGAGCACGGCGTCGAGGTTGTTCGCCTTGTAACCGATCCGGTGATCGGTGATCCGGTTCTCCGGAAAGTTGTAGGTACGAATGCGTTCGGAACGATCAACGGTGCGGATCTGCGCCGCCCGTCCTTCGGCGGCCGTTGCCTCGGCCTCCTCCTCGGCCGCAGACTGCAACCGCGCGGCCAGGACCTGCATGGCACGCGCCTTGTTCTGCAGCTGCGATCGCTCGTTCTGGCACGTCACGACGATTCCCGTCGGCAGATGAGTGATCCGGACGGCCGAGTCGGTGGTGTTGACCCCCTGCCCGCCCTTGCCCGAAGAGCGGTAGACGTCGATCCGCAGATCGGACTCGTCGATCTCGACCTCCTCGACCTCCTCGGGCTCCGGATAGATCAGGACGCCAGCAGCTGACGTGTGAATGCGGCCCTGCGACTCGGTCACGGGAACCCGCTGCACACGATGCACGCCGCCCTCGAACTTCAACCGCGACCACACACCGTCGCGCGAGGGTTCGCGCCCCTTGATCGAGAGCGTGGCCTCTTTGTATCCGCCGAGATCCGATTCCGTGACGCCGAGCACCTGCGCCTTCCACCCGTGGCGCTCGCAGTACTTCAGATACATCCGTGCGAGGTCGGAGGCGAACAACGCCGACTCTTCGCCACCGGCCCCGGATTTGATCTCCAGCACGACATCGTCGGAGTCATGCGGGTCGCGTGGTGCCAGCAGATCGGTCAGCGTGGCGTCCAGCTCATCAACCGACGCCTGTAGTCCTGGAATCTCCTCGGCGAACGCGGCGTCGTCGGCGGCCAGCTCCTGCGCCGCGGCGAGGTCGTCGCGCGCACTCACCAGCCTCGTGTAGGTCGCCATGATGGGGGCCAGCTGCGCGAACCGCTTGCCGACGCGACGTGCGGTTGCCGGGTCGTCGTGCAATGCGGGATCGGAGAGCTGCTGCTCAAGGCCCGCATGCTCAGCGAGGATGTCGTCGATGGCCCCATTGTTGGCGCCGCCTCCCGCGTCGCGCGTGTGTGCGCCTTTATGCACCGCTCATTCTCCTCATCGCATCGTCACTCCGCAGCCCGCTGGTCGTTGCACATCGCGGCACATACACGTCTTCGCAAACACAAACGACGCCCGACCCGGTCTGTGTGACCGGGCGGGCGTCGTCGGGAAAGCTACTTGGCGTCTGCGTTCTTGGTGCGCTTGCCGTAGCGCTTTTCGAAGCGCGCAACACGACCGCCGGTGTCGAGGATCTTCTGCTTGCCCGTGTAGAACGGGTGGCACTGCGAGCAGACTTCGACGTTGATCCGACCGTTCTCGGCGGTGCTACGGGTCTCGAAGGTGTTGCCACAGCCGCAGACGACCGTGGTCACGTGGTAATCGGGGTGAATGCCCTGCTTCATCTCTGGTGTCCCTTTCTCGTGGTCGCCGGGTCACCGCCGCGATTCGGCGGTGTGAACCGGTACCGGACTCGACCGATCAGTATGCCATCACGCCGGGTCCGCACGGAAATCGTGGCCTCGCGGCCGCGATACTGTCCGAGGAAACCCACTCGGCCTACTGTCTGCCACCCGCCTCAACACAGGCCCTCCCGCATTCATTCCCCCGACCACAGGCGCATCTACAGGTGAGCCTTGCTTTACTTAGGGTTACCTCGGTTATAGTCCTCGAGGGTCGAATCGGCCCCGAAGCCGACCGACCGTGCCGATCGCTTGTCGGCGACTGCTCCCCAGCGGATCGAGGCCGACGACGACATCACCCCCCACCTCTCTCACGAAGACGCCGATGACATGCACACAACGCATACCCACCCCGACCGTCCGCTCACCAGACGAAGGTCGGCGAAGCCCGCCCGCACGCCGACGTGGAATCGAAAGAACCCCTACCCGGCGACGGTGATCGCCAACACGGTCATCTCGGGGGCGGGTTCGGCGAAGGAGATCCGGCACCTGGTGATCTCGCTGGGCGACAGCGGCATCACCTACGAACCCGGCGATTCGCTGAGCGTGGTGCCACGCAATGATCCCGCGCTCGTCGATCACATCATCGAAAGACTCGGCGTCGCCCCCGACACCCCGGTCGCTGATCGCACCGAACAGCGCCCGCTACGGGATGTGCTACTCAACCGCTACGAGCTAGCTTCTGCCACAACGTATCTCGTCGACTACATCGCCGCGCGTTGCGGTGATGCCGAACTCACCGGTCTGGCCTCGACCGGCGATCGCACGGCCATCGACGCGTGGCTGCGAGGTAAAGACGTCCTCGACCTCCTCAACGTCGATGCGTCGCTGAGCATCAGCCCCGACGAGTTGCTGGCCGAACTGCAACCACTGGCGCATCGCGTCTACTCCATCTCGTCGAGTCCTCGTGCACACCCGGGCACCATTCATCTCACGATGTCGACCGTCCGCTACCGCTCGGGCGGGCGTGATCGCGGCGGCGTGTGCTCGACGCACCTCGCCGACCGGATCGCCGACGCCGATACGGTCGGAATCTTCGTGACCCCCAACAGGTACTTCCGACTGCCGGCCGACGACGCAAAGGTCATCATGGTCGGTCCGGGCACCGGGGTCGCACCGTTTCGTGCATTCCTGCACGAGCGAGCCGAACGCGGCGCATCGGGCCAGAACTGGCTGTTCTTCGGCGATCAGCGCGAGCAATACGACCACATCTACCGCGACGAGCTGGAGCGGTTCGTGTCCGACGGACTCCTCGACCATCTCGACGTCGCATTTTCCCGCGACCAGCAGCACAAGGTTTATGTGCAGGACAGGATGCGCGCCCGAGGAGCCGAGCTCTTCCGCTGGCTCGACGACGGCGCGTACCTGTTCGTCTGCGGCGACGCTGGGCGCATGGCGCCCGACGTCGAGGGCGCACTGCTCGACATCATCGCCGAACACGGCGGGCATAACCCGGACGAGGCGCGCGACATCCTGTCCCGACTCAAGAAGGACAAGCGATACGTGCGTGACGTCTACTGACCTCTTGCCGATCCGGGCGCGTGGGTCCGGCGGCCGGGAGGTCGTGTTCGACGACCCGCTGCGCACCACACGAACAACGTTGGTAGACAACGACACCCGTAGAGATGAGATGGCGGGACGCGGTGGTCCAGCAATGGACGTGAGCACGGCATGAGAGCGACATGCCCCCACTGTGCTGTAATGGCATTATGCATTTCAACCATTACGGACGGGATGCCGTAGCGCTGGCCGTCGATCTGGCCAACCGCCCTCCCACCGATCCGGACGAACTCGTCGCCAGGTGTGACGCAGCCGGATTCGTGTTCGACTCCGACGACATCGGCCTCGACGACCTACGCAAGACCGTCGACTACCTCGAACACTGGCGTGACGTCGCCCGAGCCACCGACGAGCAGACCCGCGCAGATCTCCTGAACGAATTGCTCGTACGCCATGCAGCAGCCCCTCGACTCACCAACCACGCCGGCTCCGGATGGCATCTGCACTTTCGCGATGACGATGTCGCGGGCTGGCAACAGATCTGTGTGTTGATCTCTGCCGCCACCGCTTTGCATCTCACCGGCCGTGGAATCGACCGCATGGGGGCATGCGAACTCGACGAATGCACTCACGTCTTCGCCGACACGTCGCGCAACGGACGGCAGCGCTACTGCTCGCCCGCATGTGCGAACCGGGCCGCAGTGCGCCGCCATCGCGCCGGACACACCCGAGCGGGCCGAGGCGGGCACACAACGACGAGATAGTCAGTCGTCTTGCGGTCAGTCGTCTTGCGGTCAGTCGTCTTGCGGTCAGTCGTCTTTCATGGCGCCGGGGGCATTGGACTGCACCTGCAGCAAGAACTCGTAGTTGTTCTTGGTCTTCTTGAGCTGGCTGATCAACAAATCGATCGCCTGTTGCGAATCGAGTCCGCTCAAGACCCGACGCAGCTTGTGCATGATGCCGAACTCCTCGGCCGACATCAGCAGTTCATCCTTACGGGTGCTCGACTGATTGACGTCGACGGCCGGGAACACACGACGATCAGCGATCTTGCGATCGAGCTTGAGCTCGGCGTTACTGGTGCCCTTGAACTCCTCGAAGATCACCGTGTCGCCGGTCGAGCCGGTCTCCACCAACGCTGAGGCGATGATGGTCAGCGAGCCGCCGTTCTCGATGTTGCGGGCGGCGCCCAGGAATCGCTTCGGCGGATAGAGGGCCGTCGAATCGACACCACCGGACAGGATGCGACCCGACGCGGGTGAGGCGTTGTTGTACGCGCGGCCCAGGCGGGTGATCGAGTCGAGCAGCACCACGACGTCCTTGCCCTGCTCGACGAGTCGCTTGGCGCGCTCGATCGCGAGTTCGGACACCGAGGTGTGATCTGACGGCGGACGGTCGAAGGTCGAGGCGATGACCTCACCCTTGACCGAACGCTGCATGTCGGTGACTTCTTCAGGTCGCTCGTCAACAAGAACGACCATCAGGTGGCATTCGGGATTGTTGGTCGCGATCGCGTTGGCGATGTCCTGAAGAATCGTCGTCTTACCGGCCTTCGGCGGCGACACGATCAGGGCGCGCTGCCCCTTGCCGATCGGCATGATGAGGTCGATGACCCGGGTGTCGAGCTGTTCCTTACCCGTTTCGAGACGCAGTCGCTGATTCGGGTAGAGCGGAGTCAGTTTGTTGAAATCGGGACGCTTACGAGCGGCGTCGACATCCATGCCGTTGACCGAGTCGAGTCGTACCAGCGGATTGAACTTCTGGCGCTGATTCTGCTGCTCCCCCTCGCGCGGTACCTTGACCGCGCCGGTGATCGCGTCGCCTCGTCGCAATCCGTTCTTGCGCACGAGATTCATCGACACGTACACGTCGTTCGGGCCTGCGAGGTAACCGGAGGTGCGCACGAAGGCGTAGTTGTCGAGGACGTCGAGGATGCCTGCGACAGGCTGCAGCACGTCGTCCTCGGAGATCTGGGGCTCTCCTCCACCCGAACCGTCACGATCGCGCCCACGGCGGCGTTCGCGGAACCGACGACCTCGACGTCCGCGGCCACCGCCCTCGCCGTCGTCATCACGGTTGTTGTTGTCGCGATTGTTGTTCGGGCCCTGGTTCTTGTTGCTGCCCTGCTGGTTGCCCTCGCCCTGGTTGCCGCCACCGCCCTGGTTGCCGCCCTGCTGCGCTCCGTTGGAGCCGTTCGCGTTCGACCCGCCCTGGCCGCCATTGCGGTTACGGTTACGGTTGCGGTTGTTTCCGCCGCCCTGGTGTGACGAGTTGTCGTTGTCACCTCGAGCGTTGTCACCTCGAGCGTTGTCACCGCGGTCATTGTCGCCGCGAGCGTTCTCGCTGTGGTCAGTGGTGGGGCTCTCGCTCTTCGCGCGGGCGCTCTCGTTCTGCCCGCTCGGCTCCCCCGTCGCGCCATTCGCCGCGTTGTCGGCGGATGCCTCTGCGCGCGGCGCGGCACTGCTCTCGGAGGTGATCGTCATCTGCTCGGGCGCCGTCTCGGCGGAGGCAGGGTTCTTCGTGCGACGTACTGCGCCGCGGGTGGCCCTGGGGGCCTCGGCAGCAGATGTCTCCGCCTTCGCAGACGTCGCCGTGGGAGCGTCGGCAGCGGTAGCTGCCGCGCCCTGACGCTCTTTGATAGCGGCGATCAGATCGCCCTTGCGCATCCCGGACGTGCCCTTGATCCCCAGCTCACCTGCGAGTGAACGGAGTTCGGTCAGCACCATGCCGGAGAGTCCCGTGCGGGTCTTGGTCTTGGGTGCGCCTTTGTCGTCGGCGACGCTTGGCGCGGTGATCAGGTCCGTATCAGTCACGGATGTCCTTTCGTTCCTCCGCAGTCAGATGCTGCATGAGGTCGTGATGTCGCCTACTGAGGTGTCCGACGACGCCAGATCGGTTCGACGCCTCGTCAACCTTCAGAGGAAATGACCGCCGTCCGTTCTGAACCGGCGGACAGGATTGTGGTCCCGCTGCGGTGTGTCACTCCTGAACTGCTGTGCTCTGGACAACTGCTGCGCTCTCGACAACTGTTGTGCCCCCGAGAACATGTGGGCCCTCGAGCAACACTGCCGACTCGCGGATTGCGCGATGCCCCAGATCGGTGACTGCTCATATACGCACCCGGGAGCCGACCGGATGATGATCAGAGATCGTTGAGAAGCACGGCTGCACGAGCCTGCGCGGCTAGACCAGTTTATGATAACCCCCCAGGCATGGTACCGGCAACACGCCGAATCCGCATGAGGAGATTCAGCAGACCGCGACGCCGCCGGCGATCTCCAGTTGAGCAACACGAAATCCCTGCTCGGAGGCCAGTTCGCGGGTGGCGGCGTCAACCGACCGGGTGCCGAGAACCAGTACGCTCGGACCCGCACCGGACACCGTTGCGGCATATCCCCTGGTGCGGAGATCGGCAACGAGACGCGCTGTCTCCGGCATCGCAGCGGCGCGATAGGGCTGATGCAGCCTATCGTCGGTGGCAGCGAACAAGCAGCGGGGATCCGACGTCAACGCCACGACGGCGAGCGCCGCGCGGCTGACGTTGAAGATCGCGTCGGTGCGCGGCACAGAGTCGGGTAGCAGCCCACGCGTGTAGGACGTCGACGATTCAGTTGCCGGCACGAACACCGTGGCACCGATATCGGGATGAACATCGAGGCGGCGCGCGCCGTATGCCGGATGCTCTCCGGGTTCGATCCAGGTCACGACTGCTGAACCGAGGATGCTGGCGGCAGCGTTGTCCGGGTGACCTTCGAATGCGCTGGCCAGTTGCACCAGGTCCGCGTCGGAGATCCGACCGCCGAATCCTGCGGCGACAACGAGGGCCGACGCCGCCGCGAGCCCGGAGACCGCAGCCGACGCCGACGATCCGAGCCCACGCGAGTGTGGGATGGCGTTGACCGTCTTCAGATGCAGCCCGCCTGCCGACACGCCCGCATGTGCGAGGCCCGCGAGGAGCGCACGGACGACGAGGTGGTTGGCATCGCGCGGGACGTCGTCTGCAGACTCGCCCGCGACGTCGACGTCGATCCCTGCGGCCGTGGTGGAGACGATCACCTCGTCGTACAGGCCGAGCGAGATACCGAGGGAGTCGAACCCCGGGCCGAGGTTCGCACTCGAGGCGGGCACCCGCACTCTCGCCGAAAGTCCTTCCGGCAGTTGCCGATACACCGTATCCGGGCTGACCATTCGTCGGGCCGTCCCGGATTCAGGCGACGCCGAGCGCATCGGCGACCGCCACTGGATCGACCGGAATGGCCTCGACCTCGGGCATCCCGAGCAGCGCTGTGTCGGGATCCTTGAGGCCGTTGCCGGTCACCGTGCAGACGACGGTCTGCCCCGGCGTGATCCAGCCGTCGGCGTGGGCGGAGAGAAGGCCGGCAACGCTTGCCGCCGAGGCGGGTTCGACGAAGACCCCTTCCGTGCCCGCCACGAGTCGATACGCCTCGAGGAGCTTCTCGTCGGTGGCCGCACGGAACTGTCCGCCGGACTCCTCCTTGGCGGCCACCGCCTGATTCCAACTCGCGGGCGATCCGATGCGGATCGCCGTGGCGATCGTCTCCGGGTCCTTCACGGGCGCGCCGTTGACGAGCGGAGCGGCACCAGCTGCTTGAACTCCCAGCATCCGGGGCAGATCGCTGATGCCGTCGGCGTGGTACTCGCGGTAGCCCTTCCAGTACGCGGTGATGTTGCCGGCGTTCCCGACGGGCAACACGTGCACATCGGGCGCACGGCCGAGCACGTCGACGATCTCGAACGCTGCGGTCTTCTGCCCCTCGATGCGAGCCGGGTTGACCGAGTTGACCAGTTCGATCTCGGTGAACTCCGCGGTCGCCTTGCGTGCGAGTTCGAGACAGTCGTCGAAGTTGCCCTGCACCTGAATGATCTTGGCGCCGCTCATCACGGCCTGGGCGAGCTTGCCCATCGCGATCTTGCCCTCGGGGATGAGCACCGCGCAGGTGATCCCGGCACGGGTGGCGTAGGCGGCTGCCGACGCCGACGTGTTGCCGGTCGAGGCACACAGCACCGCGGTCTTGCCGTTGTTGACCGCATTGCTCACCGCCATGGTCATGCCACGGTCTTTGAACGAGCCGGTGGGGTTGAGGCCCTCCACCTTGAGGTAGACGTCGCAGCCGGTCAGCTCCGAGAGGTGGCGCGCAGGCACCAGTGGTGTCGCGCCCTCGAGGAGCGTCACCACCGTCCAGTCGTCACCGACGGGCAGTCGGGACCGGTACGCTTCGATCAGCCCCGGCCAGCCTGCATGCACGGCAGCGTGCGCGGGTGCGTTGGTGGCGTCAGTCATCGGTTCCTTCCAATCGAAGAACGCTCGACACCGTGGTCACGGAGTCCATGTCTTCAAGTGCTGCAACGCATTCCGACTGCGCTCTATCGGGTGCGCGGTGTGTCACGACAATGAGCCGCGCGTCGTCGCCCGCGCCCTCCTGGCGCACGGCGGCGATACTCACGGATCTCTTCGAGAATTCGTTGGCGACCTGCGAGAGTACACCGGGCTTGTCGGCGACTCGCATCGAGACGTAATACCGCGTCGGTACCTCGTCGATCGAGGCGATCGGCAACGAGGCATAGGTCGACTCCAGGGGACCGCGTCCGCCGTGGACCTTGTTGCGCGCGGCCATCACCATGTCGCCGAGCACGGCCGATGCCGTGGGCGCGCCGCCCGCTCCCTGCCCGTAGAACATGAGCCTGCCTGCGTTCTCTGCTTCCACCACGACGGCGTTGAACGCGCCGTTGACGGTCGCGAGCGGGTGCGACAGCGGGATGAGTGCGGGGTAGACGCGCGCGGAGACGCGCTGCGAACCGTCGTCGCCACGAACGCGCTCACAGATCGAGAGCAGTTTCACCGTGCAGTCGAACTTCCGTGCGGCAGCGAGGTCGTCCGGCGTCACGTGCGTGATGCCCTCGCGATAGACATCGGCAGCGGTTACGCGGGTGTGGAAGGCGATCGACGCAAGGATCGCGGCCTTCGCCGCCGCGTCATAGCCTTCGACGTCCGCAGTCGGATCTGCCTCCGCGTAACCGAGACGTCCTGCCTCTGCGAGCGTTTCGTCGTAGGCTGCACCGGTCTCGGCCATGGCCGAGAGGATGAAGTTGGTGGTGCCGTTGACGATTCCCGCGACCCGCTCGACGGTGTCGCCTGCGAGTGACTGCATCAGCGGACGCACCACTGGGATCGCACCGGCGACGGCAGCCTCGAAGTAGAGGTCAACCTTCGCCTGCGCTGCGGCGGTGGCGAGTTCGCCCGTGTACTCGGCAAGCAAAGCCTTGTTCGCCGTCACCACCGACTTGCCCGATTCCAGTGCGGTGCGGATCAATTCACGCGCGGGATCGATACCGCCCATGAGTTCGACGACGATGTCGACATCGTCGCGTGCGACCAGGCCCGCAGGATCGTCGGTGATCAATTCCTGCGCAATCTTGCGCGGACGGCTCAGATCGCGGACTGCCACGCCGCGCAGTTCGACCGGGGCGCCAACACGGGCGCGCAGATCCGCGGCGTTCTCCTCGATGATCCTGACCACCTCTGCGCCGACGTTGCCCATACCGAGCACCGCGATGCCGATCGTCTTCTTCTCGCTCATTCAGCTCACCTCCAGCCGCAAATAGTCGTCGAGAGTTTCGCGACGAAGGATCACCCTCGCCGTTCCGTCGGCCACCGCGACCACGGCAGGCCTCATCACCATGTTGTATCGACTCGACATCGAGTAGCAGTAAGCGCCAGTCGCCGCGACCGCGATGAGGTCCCCGGGGCCCAGATCGCCGGGCAACCAACAGTCACGAATGACGATATCGCCACTCTCGCAGTGCTTTCCGACGACGCGGCTGACGACCGGCTCGGCGTCGGACACTCGAGAGACCAACCGGACGTCGTATTCGGCCTGGTACAGCACAGTGCGGATGTTGTCGCTCATGCCGCCGTCGACGGACACGTAGCGGCGTACCGATCCACCACCGAGTTCGATGTCCTTGATGGTTCCCACCCGGTACAGCGTGATGGTGCCGGGGCCTGCTATCGCACGTCCGGGCTCGACGGCGATGGTCGGCATCGGTAACCCCACCGCTTCCGACTCGCGACGAACGATGCCCGCCAGGGTCTCGGCGACGTCGGAGACAGGCAGCGGATCCTCGTCCGGTAGGTACGAGATACCCAGTCCCCCGCCCAGATCGACAATCGACATCTGCGACGTCTTGTCGACACCGAACTCGGCGACGACATCGCGCAGCAGCCCGAGGACGCGGTGTGCCGCGAGCTCGAAGCCGTCCATGTCGAAGATCTGCGAGCCGATGTGGCTGTGCAGTCCCACGAGGCGGAGATTGTCGGTGGCGAACACCGCACGAACCGCATCCATGGCGACGCCGCCCGACAACGCGAATCCGAATTTCTGGTCCTCGTGTGCCGTAGCGATGAATTCATGGGTGTGCGCTTCGACGCCCACGGTCACGCGGATGAGGACGTCGGCCACCACGCCGCGTTCGCCCGCGAGCCTGTCGAGCCGTTCGATCTCGATCATCGAATCCAGCACGATGTGCCCAACACCGGCGTCGAGTGCCGCACCCAACTCGTCGATGCTCTTGTTGTTGCCGTGCAGCGCGATTCGCTCCGCAGGGAAACCCGCGTGCAGCGCAATCGCGAGCTCACCGCCGGAGCAGACATCCAGGGAGAGTCCCTCTTGATCCACCCAGCGAGCGATCTCGCTGCACAGAAACGCTTTCGAGGCGTAGTGCACCCGACCGTACGGGCCGAAGGCGGCCATCATGTCACGGCATCGGGAGCGGAAATCGTCCTCGTCGAGCACAAACAGTGGCGTGCCGAATGTCTCTGCCAGCTCCCCTACGCCGACGCCCGCGATGGTCAGCTCACCGGATTCGGCGCGTACAGCGTTGCGTGGGAAGACGTTTGCCGGAATTCTGGCCACCGCGGCTGGGTCGCTGGGCTGCTGCGCCAGGTGTGGCGCGGCGGCGATCTCCGCGTGGCGCGGTCCGGCCGGATGCGCGTTCACATCCGCTCCTGGGCGCTGACGCCGATGAGGTCGAGTCCGTTGCGCAGCACCTGACGGGTTGCGGCGCAGAGCGCGAGCCTCGCACCATGAATGTCGCCGGGCTCCTCGTCGCCCTGCGGCAGCACGCGATTGTGTGCGTAGAAGCGGTGGTAGGCCCCGGCGAGGGACTCCAGATATCGCGAGATGCGATGCGGTTCACGCAGTTGCGCGGCCGTCGCCACGACTTCGTCGAAGTCGCCGATCGTGCGGATCAGATCGCCTTCGGTGTCCGAGTCGAGGAGGTCGACGTGCTCGAGGCGCGGTTTCAGACCCAGCTCGTCGGCGTTGCGCGCGATAGCCGACAACCGGGCGTGCGCGTACTGCACGTAGTACACCGGATTGTCGTTGGACTGCTTGGCCAGCAGGTCGAGATCGATATCGATGTTGACGTCGATCGACGAGCGGATCAGCGCGTAGCGCGCTGCGTCGACCCCGACCGCGTCGACGAGGTCGTCGAGTGTGATGACGGTGCCCGCACGCTTGCTCATCCGTACCGGTACGCCGTCACGGACGAGGTTGACCATCTGTCCGATGAGAACCTCGACGGTGTCGGGGTCGTCGCCCAGCGCAGCGGCGGCTGCCTTGAGGCGCTTGATGTAGCCGTGGTGGTCGGCACCGAGCATGTACATGCACAGGTTGAAGCCGCGATTGCGCTTGTCTCGGTAGTACGCGATGTCACCTGCGATGTAGGCGGCCTCGCCGTCGCTCTTGATGACGACGCGGTCTTTGTCGTCGCCGAAACTCGTCGTGCGCAGCCACCACGCGCCGTCAGACTCGTAGAGATTGCCGTTCGCGCGAAGTTCGGCGATGCACTCCTCCACCAGACCCGAGGTGAACATCGAGTTCTCGTGGGTGAAGACGTCGAAGTCGGTGCCGAACTCGTGAAGGCTCGACTTGATGTGGTCGAACATCAACTCAACGCCCACCGACCGGAACGTCTCACGACGTTGCTCCTGCGGCTGCGAGAAAACGTCGGGAACCGCCTCGATCACCTTGTTCGCGATCTCGACGATGTACTCACCGGCGTATCCGTCGTCGGGCGTCGGCTCACCGAGTGCGGATGCCTCCAGGGAGCGTGCGAACTTGTCGATCTGCGAGCCGTGGTCGTTGAAGTAGTACTCGCGGGTGACCTTTGCGCCGCGCGCTGCCAGCACTCGGCCGAGCGCGTCTCCGACGGCCGCCCATCGGGTACCGCCGAGGTGGATCGGCCCGGTCGGGTTGGCCGAGACGAACTCGAGGTTGATGGTCTTGTCGCTGAACTCGTCACCCTTGCCGTACTCGGTCGTCTGGGTGAGCACCGTCTCGATAACGCTGTTCTGCGCGGCGGCAGCCAGCCAGATGTTGACGAAACCAGGCCCCGCGACCTCGGCCTTCTCGATACCATCCGCAGCGGAGAACGCCTCCACGAGCCACCCTGCGAGTTCACGCGGGTTGACCCCCAGCTTCTTGCCGAGCTGGAGCGCGACGTTGGTTGAGTAATCGCCGTGATCGGCGTGGCGAGGACGCTCGACGACCACGGATTCGGGCACCAGAGACGTGTCGAGTCCGCGATCGGACACGACGGTCCGGGTCACGGTGCTCAACAATGCGGCGAGATCGGCGGGAGTCACAGGTCATCATCCTATTGGCCCCGCTTCGGCAAGCCACAACTGCCTGGTGAATCGTAGAGTTGTGAAGCGTGATCCCTGCGATACGACTCTGGAATGACAGCGACGGCCGGTCCCATGTCGAGCACGGCTCGATCTCGCTCGACGCGCACACTCTGCGGTCTGCCGAGGCGGCGACAACCACCGCTGCGTTCCAGGAAACCGCCGAGGGCGGTTCGTTTGCCTGGCACACCGCGCCGCGGCGTCAGTATGTGATCACGCTCGCCGGTGTGCTCGACTTCGTCACCCGCGACGCCGAGACGTTCCGCTTGGAGCCCGGCACAGTGCTGGTGGCCGAGGACACCGACGGCACCGGCCATCGATGGGAGTTGCTCGGCGACGTTCCGTGGAGACGCCTCTACGTGGGGCTTGCCGACGACGCGGAATCGGGGTTCCAGCCGGAGTGACAGCGTCCTACGGTGTCAGACGGACATAGGGCGCGGGATCGCCCGGTTGCTGATGTTGCGCGTGTTTCCATAGTTGATCGGTAAAGGTCACGCATACACCATGTCGAAGGGATCGAGGGTCACGATCATCGGCACGCCGCCTTTGCTGGTGTAGCTGCCGTCGACACCGAAACTGTCACTCAGCGCGAATTGACGTGCCCGCCAGTCGAATGCGAACACATCAGCATGCACACCCCTGCTGCCGAACGCCGAGTCGACGAACTGCTGTGATACAGGTCCGGAACTGTCGTCGTGGAACCGCAGAAGTCCCCCGTTGCCAGAGACTCCGCACAGTCCGGCGTCGGCGAAGAATGATCCGACCAAAGGCGGTTGCCATGTACCGCCGGACAGTCTCTGAAAGTTCCATTCCACGGCACGTTCCTCTCCACAGGATCAGCGCGGCCGCCAAGGCCGTCACGCCGACGTCGGTCCGGTAGCGCGACTCTACGTCGGACACGGATGTCACCGTACGAGCAACACGACGAGCGGGCAGCGATGCCGGGGCGGATACACGGATGGTAGGAGAGACGGTAGGAGAAAGGCGCCTGCGGCAGTCGCCTACACCACGATGGGCGCACTCCGACTGGATTCGGCGAGGATGTGACAGTGCGCCTGCGTGAATCTCTTTCAAGCCCGCCCAAAGGGTTCACGCGGTTGATCGAAGTTGCTCCAACACCGGTTGTACCGACAAATCCGCAGCTCACCGCACACTCTCGGGCGGCAACAGTGTCACGCCAGCAACGCAGACTCTCGCCCAAGCAGATCGAGTCGCTGGTACGCGACTACCGCGCCGGCGCCACCGCGAGCGACCTGGCTACCTCCTACGGCATCCACCGGCTGACGGTTGCCAAGCACATCCAACGCAGCGGAGAGCAGACCCGCAACTTGCGATCTTTCGAGGGTGCTCGACTCGAACGCCTCATCTCCGAGTATCAAGCTGGCCGCTCCACCGAAGCCCTTGGCCGACAGTACGGTGTCGCTGGCAGCACCGTCGCTCGCAACCTTCGACGTGCGGGAGTTCAGCTCCGGTAGGACCATCGGATGCCCGGTCGGCCGGTCGCAATGTCCACCGATCGAAAGGCGTTCTACGCTGGAAGTATGACCGAATCGTGGGCGTCGACTCCGGCCCGCAGGCGCAATATGCAGGCCAACCGACATCGAGACACTCAGCCGGAATTGCTGGTCAGACGGCTCTTGCACGCGCGAGGGCTCCGCTACCGTGTCGATGTCAGGCCGGTTCCCGAGCTGCGCCGTAGAGCTGACATCGTCTTTACAAGACAGCTCGTCGCCGTATTCATAGACGGCTGCTTCTGGCATGGCTGCCCCGACCACGGGTCGCGGGAATTCCATACGAACGCAAACTATTGGTCGGCAAAGATTGCTCGCAACGTCAACCGCGATGCTGACACGACGGCGCGGCTCATCGCCACAGGCTGGAAAGTTCTTCGATTCTGGGAACACTCTTCACCCACCGAAGTGGCCGACGAGATCGAACGTGCCGTGCGTGACGCCCGATGACCTGGCCGTTTGTTGACCAATGCGTGTCGATACACCGTCCGACGCGCGCCACACCGTATCGTCTGCCCCTAGGACGTGTGCCACCGTTGGCACGGTTGTCGGACCCTGACCGTAGAGTGTGCCGCGACCACCGACAGTGGCCGGAAAGGACGGCAGAACACCGATGAGCGGCGGCACTGTGAGAACACTACCGAAGCCTGGCGCAGACTCCACGACGAACAAGGTGCGAGTCGCGAGCTTCTTCGCGGGCATCGGCGGCTTCGACCTCGGCTTCGAGAACTCCGAGATGATGGAGACGGTGTGGCAATGCGAGAAGAAAGAATTCTGTCTCGACATCCTCGAAAAGCACTGGCCGAATGTTCCCCGAGCTACCGACATCCAGCAGGTGAAAGCAAATGACATCCCCGAAGCAGAAATCTGGGCAGGCGGCTTCCCGTGTCAAGACGTCAGCCTCGCACGCATGGGACCCCGAAGCGGGCTCCGAGGGAAGCAGTCAGGACTCTTCTACGACTTTGCGGAGCTTATTAAAGAGCGCCGCCCCAAAGTTGTTGTCCTCGAAAACGTTGCGGCTCTCCTCTCTTCCCACGAAGGACGAGATTTTGCGGTCATCATACGGACGCTGGCCGACATCGGGTATAGCGTTGCCTGGCGGGTACTTGACAGTCGACACTTCGGCGTCCCCCAAAGTCGCACAAGAGTCTTCATTGTCGGATCTCTTGGAGACCCAGCCGGTCCCGGACAGGTACTTTTTGAGCCCGAATGCGGCGACCGGGATTCTGAGAAGAGCCGACCGGATGGGAAGAAATCTGTTTCCCCCTTTGCGATCAGCGTTGGAAATCCTAAGCAAGGGTTCGTCAAAAAGCTAGCGCACTGCCTCTATGCGGAATCTGCTCGCCACACTGGAACAGACTGGTCACGAAACTACGTCTCGTACCCCGAGGGCCGCGTTCGCCGGCTTACTCCATTGGAGACAGAGCGGCTACAGGGCTTCCCTGATAACTGGACCATCCCCACGCACGATATGCCTAACGAGAACACGCTCGATTCGGCGCGATACCACGCGTGCGGCAACGCCGTCTCGGTGCCCGTCGCCGAGTGGATAGGACAGCGAATCGTTGATGTGATGGGCAAAGAGCTACTGGCGGGTCAGGTCGCCTCGGGAAACGAAACTCCCAAGTCGGCATAAAGCAATTCGAGGTATCTCGGATCAGGCCGATCGTTCTGCTCTACTGGGAGCCGACCGTGTGGGATAACACTCCGGTCGGCTCCCAGCATTTTCAGGCTATCGGCATCAAGCCGAGTAGCTAGCAGCGTGTGACGCATGTAGTAGGCGCCGTCTTCACACTGAAGTGTTACTACACCGGCATCGAA
>NZ_BANR01000031.1 GCF_000332975.1 Gordonia aichiensis NBRC 108223
CTCAGGGAGCGATGCAGCTGGTCATGAATGACCAGCTGCGCGATGCCACCGGGTCTCCGCTGTGAAAGTATCGCCCGCAATCTTTCTCATCACCAGCGGGCTCCCGCTCACCGCCTGTGGTGCAACGCATTCCGACAGCAACGACCACACCGACCCCGTGAGCACGGCCGTCGAGGCCCCATCCACGGAGTCGTGAGCACAGCGTTCCTCGGTATCAACGCGACGGACGCTCGGCAAGCGGGCGGATTTCGTCAGCCGCGGTGCCCGTAACCCGCGGGCAGGTTGACCGACTCGGCCTTCTCCACCGCTGTCACCGCGCCAGACGAGGCCAGGATCACGCCGCCGACAACGGCCGCCACGAAGGCCACGATCGCTGCCGGACCCCAGCCGGACCGCGTGACGTCACCGAGAAAGATGATCCCGACGGCACCGGGCAGCACAGTCTGTCCGACGACCAGCGCGGCGGCCGCGCCGTTGACTGAACCCGTTTGCAGCGCAACGGTGAACAGGTAGAAGCCACCGATGCCGCTGATCAGCAGCGCATACAGTGCCGGGTCGGTGAACAGCACTCCGGGCTGCAGCGGCGAGACGCCGGTCAGAACGCGGGAAGCCACGGCCATCACGCCGAAGATCGCACCTGCGATCAGTCCCGCGAACGCAGCGATCCGTCGTCTGAGTACGCGGGCCCCCGCGATTCCGATGACGATGAGCAGTGGTCCGGCAACCAGCGTCGCCCACCCCATCCATGCGTCGTAGTCGGAGCCCTCACGCCCCGCGGACACCGCGAGCAGTATCAGCGACAGGATGACCACGGCGCCCGACACCCATTCCCGCCAGGTCAAACTCACCTTCAGCACGATCGCGGCGAGTACCGCGGTCGCAACCATTCGCGCGGAGATGATGGTCTGCGAGAGAAAGAGCGGGATCAGACGCGCAGACACGATGGTGGCGACAAAACCGATGATGTCGAAGACGAATCCGACGAGGAACGGCACGGTCAGCATCGTCGCGGCGGTCGAGCGCAACGTCGGATGCGGTGTGTTGGACCGTAGTTCGTCGCGGTGTTCGGCACGTTGCGCCACTCGTTCGGCGCCGAGCGCCTGCAACACCGACGCCGCGGCGAAGGAGAGCGCACCGATCACCGCGATGATGATTCCGAGAGTCATCGCGCCACCCGAACCCACCGCGAACTACTCGACGGCACACCACGCGTCATACGACGCTACTGAGTCTTGAGCGCGTGGGGCTTGAGCACGTCGGTGCCGACGTACCGCGCGAGTTCGTCTGGCAGCACGACCGAACCGTCAGCCTGCTGATGGTTTTCGAGGATCGCGACGATCCACCGCGTGGTGGCGAGTGTCCCGTTCAGCGTTGCGGCGATCTGCGGCTTGCCCGAGTCATCGCGGTACCGGATCGACAGGCGACGCGCCTGGAACGTCGTGCAGTTCGACGTCGAGGTCAGTTCTCTATACGTCTGCTGCGTGGGAACCCATGCCTCACAGTCGAATTTGCGAGCGGCCGACGATCCAAGATCGCCGCCCGCGACGTCGATGACCCGATACGGGACGTCGATAGCAGCGAGCATCTCCTTTTCCCAGCCCAGTAGTTTCTGGTGTTCGGCCGCGGCGTCCTCGGGCTTGCAGTAGACGAAGCCCTCGACCTTGTCGAACTGGTGCACACGGATGATGCCGCGGGTGTCCTTGCCGTAGCTGCCCGCCTCGCGCCTGAAACACGTTGACCACCCTGCATAGCGCTTCGGGCCGTCGGAGAGGTCGATGATCTCGTCCATGTGGTAGCCGGCGAGCGGGACCTCCGAGGTGCCGACGAGGTAGAGGTCGTCCTCTTTGTCGAGGTGGTAGACCTCATCGGCGTGTGCGCCGAGGAACCCGGTGCCGCCCATGACCTCCGGCCGGACGAGCACCGGCGGGATCATCAACGTGAACCCATTGGCCGTGGCCTTCTGCGCGGCCATCGTGAGCAGGCCGAGCTGCAGCATCGCGCCCTGACCGGTGAGGAAGTAGAAGCGCGAACCCGACACCTTCGCGCCACGCTCCATGTCGATGAGGCCGAGCGACTCGCCGAGCTCGAGGTGGTCCTTGGGGTTCTCGATCTCGCGCGGCTGACCGACGTACTCGAGCACGACGTAGTCGTCCTCGCCGCCGGGAGGTGCACCCTCGACGATGTTGGAGATCGCGCGTTGCGCGTTCGACGCCGCGTCGTCGGCCTCGTTCTGCCGTGCGACGGCAGCCTTGACCTGCTCGGCGAGCTCTTTGCCCTTGGACAGCAGCGCCGCCTTCTCGTCGCCGGAGGCCTTGCCGACCTGCTTACCCAGCGCCTTCTGCTCCGAACGCAGCGAGTCGGCGTCGACGATTGCCGCTCGACGCGCGGAGTCGGCGTCAAGCAGAACGTCGACGAGGCCGGGGTCTTCTCCGCGGACGCGCTGAGATGCGCGGACGAGGTCGGGGTCGTCGCGGACGATTTTGAGGTCGATCACGCCTGTCAACGATACTGGAGCGCCGATCGGGCGGATCGTCGGACGTTGTGCGGCTAGTGCCAGCGTTCGCGATAGTCGG
Organism: Gordonia aichiensis NBRC 108223; assembly: GCF_000332975.1. GTDB lineage: Bacteria > Actinomycetota > Actinomycetes > Mycobacteriales > Mycobacteriaceae > Gordonia > Gordonia aichiensis. The sequence goes on from NZ_BANR01000031.1 coordinate 2,574, forward strand.
CTCTACCGAACATCGACGCCGCATCGTCGGCGCTCGGTGTTCCCGCGAATGGGTCGGCCCCGGCGTTCACCAGCACCGCGACGACGTCGTCGACTCCCTTGAACACCGCGCCGGCCAGCGGGGTTTGGCCCTTGTCGTTCGCGAGGTCGACGTCGGCGCCGCGCTCGACGAGAGCTGTGACCGTCTCGGCATTGCCGTGGTAGGCCGCGAGCATGACAAACGTGTCGCCCGACTGATTACGCAGGTCAACGGGCACTCCTGCGTCGATATACGCGGCGAGGGTGGCGGTGTCACCCGAACGCGCCATATCGAAGAGTCGCCCGGCGAGTTCTTGCAGATCCGGGCTCGGTTGCGTGTCGTTCTCGCTCACCGTCCCGAGTGTAGGCACAGGTATCGGCTCACCCCGGCCGTCGGAAAGTGCATGATGGATGCCGATGAACGACGATCCCGAGAAGGCGCCAGACGCCGACGAGACGCCCGAGCCCGCGGCAACCGGGGCGACACCCGACGGCGCCAGGACATCCACCGACGCCGCGCGCGTCGTCGACGCCGAGGACGCGACCGAGGAGTTCGAGCCGATCACCGAACAGCTCGAGCCCGTCGTCGCAGATGACGACGCAGACGAAGCCGAATTCCCGGAAGCTGATACAGCTCAGACGTCCGCGACGGAGTCCTCACGACGCCGCGGCGGAGTGACCGGCGCTCTGGCCGCGAACCCGATGCGGGTGGTGCTTGCTGCGGTCGTTGTCGGCGCGATCGTCGCGGGCGGTATCGCATTCGCGCTCGGCACATTCACCGACAACGGAAACGTCGGGACCACCGACATCGGCGAGAACGAGCGACTGGCCCAGAACGCGTTCACACGCTCGGTTGCCGGTGACTGCCTCGACTGGCCCGACGGCCAGCCCGGTCAACCGTCGAAGGTCGCGTGCGATCAGCCGCATCGCTTCGAGGTCGCAGGGCCGCTCAACACCGCGGTACTTCCGGGTGCGGAGTTCGGCGACTCGGCCGCATGGCCTGGGACGGAGCGCTTCGCGGCGATCCGCGACGAGCAGTGCCCCGTCATCGTCGACGACTACCTGCAGGGCAAGCTCGACCCACAGGGACGTTACTCCGTCGGAATGATGTTCCCCTCGCAAGCGCAGTGGGACAAGGGCGCGCGCGAACTGCGCTGCGGACTGCAGCAGACCGGCAAGGGCGGCCAGCCCGACCAGGTGACCGGCCGTCTCGTCGACAACGATCAGTCGTTCTCGTGGCCCCCGGGCACGTGCATCGGCATCGATCAGCAGACTCGACGCCCCACGGTGCCCGCGACCGTCGTCGGATGCAGTGAACCGCACGCCTTCCAGACCACAGGCATCGTCGACCTGTCTGCGAAATTCGGCAACCGAACGTCGGGCAAGCCGTGGCCGGAGATCGCCGACCAGAACAAGTTCTTGGCCGGGATATGTCCCGCGCAGGCACAGCGATTCCTCGGTGGCAAAGAAAAGCTGGACGCCACCACGCTCAACACCCAGTGGTCGGTGATCAGTGAACCGAGCTGGCTCGCCGGCAGCCGCAAGGTGGTCTGCTACATCGGGCTGCCCGACCGAGGTGGATTCGCGACGCTCGTCGGAGACGCACGCCAGACGCTGCTGATCAACGGCAAGCTCCCGGTACCGCCCCCGCAGGCGCCGCCGGGTCGCGTGCTTCCCACGCCCGTCCCGCTGCCACCCGGCATCCAACCGAACCCCGAAGAGGTCCCGGCGCCCGTCGGCTGATCAGGAGAAACACCCATGCCCGTCGCCATGTCCGACGACGAGTTCGAGGGCCTGGTGTCCGATGCACTCGACACCATCCCGAAGGAATTGACCGACGCGATCGACAACGTGGTGATCCTCGTCGAACCCAGCAACCCGGAGTCGCCGGACATTCTGGGACTGTATTCGGGCGTCGCCCTGACCAGCAGGGACCACGATTACGGCGGCTTCCTCCCCGACACGATCACCATCTACCGCGAACCGATCCTCGGGATGTGCCACACCCGCGATCAGGTCGTCCACGAAGTCGCGGTCACGGTGATCCACGAGATCGCTCACCATTTCGGCATCGACGACGCCTGGCTGCACGCCCACGGCTGGGGCTGAGGGTCGTCGGATTCGGGGGTTCTCCTGTGGTGCGGGCTCCGGTGATTCCTGCGCCGAAGGGTCGAAAACCTGGGGGGCGGGTTGCTCCGCCCTGGAGCCGGCACCCGGGGGCGACGCCTTCCGCAGGTTTCTGCGGCCCTGGCGGGGCTCTTCCGCTACTTTCTGCGCCCGGACCCGCTCTTCCGCTGGTTTCTGCGGCCCTGGCGGGACTCTTTCCGCTAGTTTCGGCACTCCGGCCCGACTCTTCCCCTACTCTCGTGCCTTTCCCCGCGAAATAACCCGCGGAAACGTCGAGAACCAGCGGAAAAGCTCCTTCCGCTAGTTTCTGCACCCCGGCGCGGGTCTCCCGCTAAGCTCCGCGGCCCGGCGCGACTCCTCCCCTAGGTTCTGCACCCCGGCGCGGCCCTTCCGCTAGTTTCTGCGCTCCGGCCCGACTCCTCCCCTAGGTTCTGCACCCCGGCGCGGCTCTTCCGCTAGATTCGGCGGCCCCAGCGCGACACTTCCGCTAGTTTCGGCACTCCGGCGCGGCTCTTCCCCTACTCTCGTGCCTTTCCCCGCGAAACAACCCGCGGAAACGTCGAGAACCAGCGGAAAGACTCCTTCCGCGAGTTTCTGCACCCCGGCGCGGCTCTTCCGCTAGTTTCGGCGTTCCGGCCCGACTCCTCCGCTGGATTCCGCACCCCGGCCGCCACTCCTCCGCCAGATCCGGCGCCCCGGCCGCCACTCCTCCCCTGGTTTCTGCGCCCGCGTCGGCCCCCAGGCCTCCGCGCCGACTACCCCATCGGGTCGGCGACGAGGGGCTCGTCGACGAGCTGGAACGGGGCGCGGGTGGCGCCCCAGCGGTGCGGGACCCACAGCCCGTCGGTGTACTCCAGTTCGACGGACCCGGTGTTGGGCAGATGTGTTGCGGCCGCGAACTTTCCGTCGATCCCCGCGAGGTGCGCTGCGACCAGTCGGATGGCTGCGCCGTGGCTCACCAGGTAGACGTCGCGTGCATCCGGGCCGGTGAGGTAGCGCTGGGCGAGGTCGGTGACCGCGGGGAGATAGCGCTCGAGCACCATCGTCAGCGATTCGCCGCCGGGGATCGGGGCGTCGGGGTCGCCCGAGTACCACCGGTCGAGAATGTCGCGGAACACGCCGTGGGCCTCGTCGTCGGTGCGGTCCTCGAGCTCTCCGGCCTGCACCTCGTACACGCCGGAAACGACCTCGGCGTCGGCGCCCCACACAGACCCGATGACCTCGGCGGTCTGTTGTGCGCGCGTCGCCTGCGAACTCAGCAGCACCGGTCCGGGGTCGGACTCCTCACGACGATCCGCCCGGTTCTCCAGACCGTATCTAACCGCCTGTCGCACACCGAAATCGGTCAGTGCAGCACCGGGTAGCGCGGTATCGAGTCGACGCATCACGTTCGACGTGGTCTCGCCGTGCCGGACCAGATACAGACGGGCCATCAGTCATCACCATCCTCGACGTCGTCACCATCTCCCACTCCTCGACGCATCGCCGACACCCACTCCATCCCGGGCCGGTGGTCCGGCGGCGGCGAGCCGATCCCCCCGCGCGCCGTCCACGATCCGAGATACACGACGTGTTCGGCTTCGCGGTAGAGCGCTTCGAGAGCCTCGGCGACAGCGTCGTCGTCGATGTGTCCGACGGCGTCGAGGAAAAACCGATACTGCCCCGGATTCGATTCACCGGTGGCCGGGTCGCGCCTCGGGCGGGATTCGATCCTCGTGAGATCTATTCCGCGCGAGGCGAATTGGTTCATGGCCGACATCAGGCTACCGGGTTCATTGGGAAGTTCGAGGATCACAGCGGTACGGTCGGCGCCGGTGCGCGGCGGCGGTGACACCGGGCGTCCGACGAGCAGGAATCGCGTCGTGGCGTCAACTGCGTCGGACACCTCGTCCGCGATCACGGTCAGCCCCGACAGCTCTGCTGCCAGCCGGGTGGTCACCGCCGCATCGGCCTTCCCCTCCGCAACATCCTGTGCCGCACCGGCGTTCGACGACGCAATGACGAACTCCGCACCGGGGTAGAGCTTTTCGACGGAGGTACGAACCTGGGCCGACGCGACGGGGTACGCCGCTATCCGGGTCACCTCCGACGCATCGATGGCGGTCCGGGCGGCGATCGCGAATGCGACGTCGACCACCGTTTCAGCAACCACCTGTACCCGCTTCGAACCATCCGGCACGAGCGCATCCATCGTCGCGGGCACCGATCCCTCGAGTGAACTCTCGATGGGGACACACGCGAAGTCGGCATCCCCCGAGCGGACCAGCGCGATGGCGGCGGCCGGACTGGGCGCCGCCACCTTGGTCACCTCATCGCGATCGTCGCGACGAGGAACCCCCGCGGCACCCGTCTCGGTCGCGAGGATCTTGTCCAACGCCATCTCGGTGAAGGTCCCTGCCGGACCGAAGTACGCGAACACTGACACGACAAGAGCTTAGTCGACGCCGAGTGAACGTCGGCCTGACCTGCGCGGACAAGCAGTCGACGTCGGACACAACATCCGCATCCCCAGGCCAGGCGCTTACGCGGCCCTCGACGATCCCCGGGCACGGTGGGTCAGACTCCCCGCGAGCCGAACCATTGACGATCCCCCGAATCGACTTTAGGTTAGGGTTACCTACTATGAGTTGGGCAGCACATCAGCCGACCGGGAGTGAGCACCGCATGACACGAGCCGTCACCGACCGACCGACGGACGCCGAGGTCATCGCCACCGCATGTCGCAGGGCGGGAAGCGCGATGCTGGCCGTCGAATCACCCGTCGGCACGTCGCAGGAGGAGCGCACCGGCCACGCCGCCGACCTCGCCACGCCGACCCAGGTCGATCTGGTTCACCTCTTCGACACGCAGGCATTCCTGCTGGTCCCCACTGCCGGGCCGGCCATGCGCGCTGCCGCCGAGAGCCCCGACGGGCTTCCGGCGATGGTCGAGATCACCGACTGCGCGCCCATCGACCTGCGTGAGCGGGTCCGCTCGCTGATCTGGCTCAACGGACGCCTGCACCACATCCCCGCCAACCTCGAACGCGACCTTGCCGTCGAGATCGCCACCGAGCACCCCGATGAGGGCCTCCTCGACATCGGGCACGGTCGGTCGATGATGCGGCTGCAGGTCGAGACCGCAGTCGTGGCGTGTGGCGCAGGTGCAGCATCGGTGAGCGCCGACGAACTGGCCGGCGCAGAACCCGACCCCTTCTGGGAGTACGAAAACGACTGGATCAGCCACCTCGACGCCGCGCACGCCGACATCGTCGGACAACTCGCACGCAGGCTCCCGCGTCACCTGCGGCAGGGCCGGGTGCGGCCACTCGGCATCGACCGCTTCGGGCTCCGGTTCCGAGTGGAGGGCTCGGCGGGAGATTCCGACGTCCGGCTCCCATTCCCGCATCCGGTGAACGACGTCAGCGAGCTGTCACGCGCACTGCGCAACCTGGCGGGCTGCCCGTACATGAACAGCCTGCCGGACTGAACAAGACCACCCCGCCCAGTCGGATCGGAGGTCCCCTCGTCCGAGAAACGGCTGGATTGCCAGGGTGCGCGGCCGGGAGGGCTGCCCGGCCGCGCGCCCGACTCAACTCGGTGCAACCAGCAGACCCAGCAGCCGTAGGCTGTCGGCCATGGTCGACGTGAGGCGCGGGATCGCGACGCTGGTACGGCCAGGACTCCAACAGATCTTCGACGTGGTCGCTGACCGCCGCGAGCGGCGCGCACTGGTCATTGAGCTCGCCATCGTCGGCGTACTGACCTTCGGATTCTCGGCGCTCTCGGCGATCCTCTCGCTGATCGAAGTGCAACTGACCAGCGGCATCGGCAACGCGACGGTCGCGCTGAACCCGAGCCGGTCGTCGGTGGCATTGATCGACTTCATTCGCCAGGTCATGAGTGCGGTACGACTGTTCGCCATCGCCGGGCTCGGCGTCTATCTCCTGTGGCGATCGGGGTGCGGACCGCGCATGATCGGGCTCGCTCGTCCGGCAGGCCGTGACGTCCCGCCGGGTCTGGTACTCGCAGCGGCGATCGGGCTGCCGGGTCTGGCACTCGTCGCCGCAGCACGCGCACTCGGGATGAACGCCCATCTCGTCCCGAGCGAGGTCGACGGCCCGTGGTGGCGGTGGCCGGTCCTGATCCTGATCGCCGTCGGCAACGCGGCCGCCGAGGAGATCATCGTGGTCGCCTACTTCATCACGCGGTTGCGCCAACTCGGAGCGTCGGAGAACGTGTCGCTCGCGGCCAGTGCCGTCCTACGTGGCGGCTACCACCTATACCAAGGCGTCGGCGCAGGCATCGGGAACGTCGCGATGGGGCTGGTGTTCGGTCGCTATTACCAGCTGACGAACAGGGTATGGCCGCTGGTCATCGCGCATGCGGTGATCGACGTCGTCGCGTTCCTCGGATACGCGCTGCTCCACGACCATCTGTCGTGGGTGGGCTGAGATTCTGCGTCACCTCGACGGCGACTCGACGCTGTGCACCACGTGAATGACGCTCGGGCGCACCACGTTGCGTACATTTGATCTGATGAACGAGCCAGATCCGCGCTACATGCGGCGCCGCGGCAGTCCGTCGCCGCGCGATCAGCAGCCGCGGAATCCGGCACCCACGCCACCGCGACGAGACGACGCTCCTGCTGGTCAGCGACGCAATCCGGCACCACCGCCGCCTGGCGGACAACGGCCAGACAATCCGTCCCGACAACCGCCGGGCAGGCGACCCGATCCGCGACCACACGGACAACAACCCCGACGCCCCGCACCGCCGAACACCGACGATCCGACCCGCCACGTGGGCGGCGCCGCCCAGAACGATCGGGCGCGTCGGGTCGGAGAGTACCAACCGCCCCTGGCATGGTCGGCGACCCCGAACCGGGCGCAGCCAGGGCCTCGACGCCCCGCACCGTCACCGCCCCACGCCCCACGCCAGCCTGCTCAGCGGGACCGGGATCCCGCCGGTCCGCGAGACCGAGACCACGCAGGACGTGCACCCGCAGCCGTCGGAGCCGCAGCGGGCGCGGACGCCGCCCGGGCATACGCACCGACGCAGAAGCCGGAGCCGATCTCCCGAAACAACCAGCGGCCGGGTCGCGGCGGCGCATCCCCACCTCGGCGCCCCGATCGCGGCCGTGGTGCGGCTCCGGAGTCGCCGGCCCGACGCCGAATCCCGGGCCTGCGTCGGCCCAGGCTCGGACGACCGCGACGCATCGGCAGAATCATCCTGGTTGTCCTGCTGGTGATCGTTCTCGGATCGGTGGGGCTGTTCTTCTATTACGACAGCAAGCTGCACCGCGTCGACGCTCTGCCCGGCTATGCCGGACGCCCGACCGATACTCCCGGGACCACCTGGCTGATCGTCGGCAGCGACTCACGCGAGGGCTTGACCCAGCAGCAGAAGGACAATCTGGCCACCGGCGACAGCGACGGATCGCGTACCGACACCATCATGCTCGCCTACAAGGCACGCAGCGGTAAGGCCGCGCTGATCAGCATCCCGCGCGACCTCTACGTGCCCATCCCCGGGCAGGGCAACCACAAGATCAACGCCGCCTACAACTTCGGCGGTCCGCAGCTGCTCGCCCAGACCATCGAGCAGCTCACCGGCATTCGGATCGATCACTACGCCGAGATCGGATTCGGGGGTTTCGACACCCTCGTCGACGCCGTCGGCGGCGTGAACATCTGCATCGACCAGTCACTGAACGATCCCAAGGCGGGACTCAAGCTCACGAAGGGCTGCCACGACCTCAACGGTCAGCAGGCGCTCGGCCTTGTCCGCACCCGCGCATTCCCCAACGCCGACCTCGAGCGCGTGGTCAACCAGCGAAAATTCCTGTCGGCGTTGATGTCGAAGGCCACCAGCCCCGGCGTGCTCCTCAATCCGTTCCGCCTGTTCCCGTTCATCAGCGGAGCCGTCGACGGCCTGACCGTCGACAACAGCACCCACCTGTGGCATCTCGGCATGCTCGCGTGGTGGCTCAGTGACGACCCGATCACAACCACGACGCCGACGGCCGGTTCGGAACAGACCAACGACGGCGACTCACTCGCGGTCGGCGACAACACGACACAGTTCTTCGACGCCATCCGGAGCGGCAAGGAGATCCCCAAGGAACTGCTCTCGAATCAGGGCGGCGCGATCGGGTAAGGCCCCTTGCGGAGCAGCTACACGACGCTCTCCACCGACCGGGGTCTCGGCGTTGAGGACCGAATCATATTCTCGATCGTCGAGCACGGTTGAGTTCCCACCATGCTCCCGACGGAGCCATTCGGACAGCAGACGATTCCGTATTTTCTCACTACCGGTTGTATCGTCGGGGATTGGACCATGGGGCTGCACACCGGGGATTGCGAGGACAGACGTGACGTTCGACCACAATCGAGTGCCTGCAGCGCCGCCGTGGCTCACCGGAGGAGGCGCACCTGTGCCGCCACCGTCACCGGACAACGCGACCGGTGATGACGTGAACTCTCCAGCATCCGAGGCGCAACCGCCGATCTCTACACCCCCAGCCGGGCAGGTAGCCGCAGGCCCTGTGGCTGCAGACCCTGGTGCTGGAGGCCCTGGTGCGGGAAAACCTGTCGCGGGGGGACCTGCGACAGGCCATCCCGCGACCCGCGAACACGGAGAACCGAGCGGACCGGCCAATGATCAGGCTCCGGCTCCGCTGCCGCCGAATGCACCGCGCCCGCAATGGGTCCCAGAGCCCGAAGACCCACACGCCAGCCCAGCCTGGGAGCCGTCGCCGTACCCTGCCCCGCACGGACCGACGTACCCGAACGCCCCGGTGGCGCCCTACCCGAGCGCCAACGAGCCGTCGTATCCGAGCCACCATGCGCCGGGGCCGGTCCTGAATGGGCCGTACCCACCACCACCGGGGGCCGGCTATGGCCCACCACTCAACCAGCACCACGCCGCCCCGCCCGCGCCCGGGTACCGCCCTGAGTTCCAGAACAGTCACAGCGCGCCAACCGGATTCAGCCCCACACAGCCCGGCGACGGTCTCGAATCGGCCGCACTGCTGCGCAGGGCACGTCGCGCTCCGCGTTCCGGCTGGCGTCGTACTGTTCACCGAATAACCGGCGGCCGCGTCAACCCCGGCGAATCCCAACAGACCGTCTACTACGACGACCTCGTACGACAGGCGAACGCACCGGTACGCGGCGACTTCCGGATCGCGGTGCTCTCACTCAAGGGCGGTGTGGGTAAGACGACGACGACGGTCGGTTTGGGATCGACATTCGCCAGCCTGCGCGGCGACCGGATCATCGCCGTCGACGCCAACCCCGACCTCGGAACACTCTCGCAGCGCGTGCAGGTGCAAACGCCGTCGACGGTTCGCGATCTACTCCTCGATAAGGCCATCTACCGTTACTCCGATGTGCGACGGCACACCTCGCAGTCAAGCAGTAGGCTGGAAGTCCTTGCCTCCGAACGAGATCCGGCCACAGCCGAGACGTTCAACGAGCAGGACTATCGCACGGTGATGAAGACCCTGCAGCGGTACTACAACATCATCCTCACCGACTGCGGCACAGGTTTGTCTCACTCGGCGATGAACGGAGTGCTCGATCTGGCACAGTCGTTGATACTGGTGTCAACCCCCGCACTCGACGGCGCGCGCAGCGCAAGCGCAACACTGGACTGGCTGCAGACGCACGGGTATCAACACCTGGTTTCGCGAGCGGTCGTCGTTCTGAGCGGCCCACGGAAAGACTCGACGAAGATCGACGTCGATCAGCTCGCGCAACACTTCCTCGCGAGAACCCGTGCGGTACAGATTATTCCGTACGACGATCACCTCGCCGAGGGCGCAGAGGTAGATCTCGAATTACTCGACAAGGCAACTCGTCGTGCGTTCGTCGAACTTGCAGCGACCGTCGCGGAGGATTTCGCCCTGGCGAGCGACGAGCCAGGACTTCATTAGAAGACCGGCGACCATGGCAGATCTGATGTGGGCTCGGCGTGTGTTCGACGCGGGAGTATTCGCGAAATCGACTACCGCCGACAGCCAGGAACCAGGCGGATACAAGTGGTGCCCGGCACTCACGAGAATGCAAAACGAGGCGGAATGGTGATGGATAACGAAACCTTCCGTGTGCTGATATGAGCACTAGCTCGAAAGATAAGGCTTGGATCGGATCATTTCCCATATATGACGGTGGTGGGGTGTTCATGCGCGGGGACTTCGATTTCGACGAGGAACTGTCCCCGGCACCAGTGACCTCGTCCGACTACACAATCATGACCACCGGGGTGGAGACTGCCTGGGTTGTGCTCATGCGAGACGCCTCCTACATCGGTCTACGCATCGAACTCCGTGCCGCGGCCCCGCTGCCCGTTGAACCTCAACACCCGCTCGTCGCAGTGCACCCTCTTGCACCGCACGAGACGACCAGGACGTACACGCATGAAGCAGTAGTGACCTTTACCAAACCACCTCGCCTCTGGCGTATGGGAATTGACCCAGTCGGGCCGGAAGATGATCCAGTGTTTGGGACACTTGACATCGCGCCAGGAACGTACCACCTGCGGGCAACCTTGTGGCACCAGGAAACAGTCATCGACGAAGACCAGGCCACAGTTCCACCAGATCTGTATTCCATCCAAGTCGCTATTCAATTGTGGCCTTTGTCGACGCCTGAAAACTGACCCCTAGCGACCGTTCTCTGCCACGACGCGGTGCACACGGCGAACAACCACTGTGCGGTTCACTCCAAAGAGTCTATGCCCCAACGGATGTCGCGCATCATGTCGCCCGGCGTACGGAAGTCCTCCGGGTCCAATGGAGCACCGAAGACGAGTTTCACCTGCCGTCGCCGATCGAAGGACACGCCGTTGCGGCGGTACTTGCGCAACGGCAGCACATCATTCGAGCCAATGATCTTGACTGGAACGACCGGCGTTTTGGTGCGGAACGACAAGACTGCGACCCCGGGTCTATAGCGCACTGTCTCGCCGGGCGGTACGCACCGCCCCTCGGGGTAGATGATCACCGCACCGTTGAACCTCAGCGCTGTTTCAAGTCGCTCAAGCGCGCGGCTTCCGGATATCTTGTCCGAACGGTCCACCGGCACGAAGTCGAGTTTCCGGACTAGCCAGCCGACAACCGGCCAACGCCACAGCTCAGCCATTGCGATGGCGATCGCGCGTCGTCGCAGCGCGCCCCAGAGAAACACGCCATCGAGCATCGAGATGTGATTGCTGGCGAGAATGACGGGCCCTGAGCGCGGCACGACCTCTCGATTGACAACCTGTACGTGGACCACTCGGAATGCCGCCAGCAGACGCAGAATCCTGCGAACGACCCTCGTCATCAACCATGCGCGAAAACCCGATCCGCGCGGCCTCGGCTCCGTTCTCGACGCGTCCATTTCTCGCATTGTGGCAGCGTAGTCCACGACGTCTTCAGGGGGTCAGGCAAACAAGTCCGGTCGATATGCGCGAACCCACGAGCCCACGACCCCTTGGCTCCAGTTGTCCTCGTACTCCGCAGGAAAGATGACTGCGGTGTCACGTACCGTGCTCTCACCCTTGCGTAGATTCGATCCGGTCATGCGGTCATGCCCGCGGAGCACGCCCCGCGGTGCTCCCGGGACGGGCGACACTCGCCCACGTCCTACGATCGCCAGCGACACATCGCGCTTGGTCGCGTTCGCCACTGCGGCGACTGCTTCTCCCGCGACGCCCATGCCACCCGTCTTGATCGTCGAATCATGCTGTTGGAGTCGGGCGATGTCGCCCCAGGCCATCTCCACCCGCATGCAGTCGTCGGCACGGACAATCCCCCACGACGAGAGGTCAAGCGTCTGTTCACGGAACCGTCGGCGCAGTTGATTCCGTTTACGGACGTACATGGCGGGCGTGAAGATCGCAGTACACACTGCCGCGCCAGCGTAACCGATATATCCGTTCATCGTTGCGACGCCGATGATCAGCATCGTGATGAAGTACGTGGCCCCGGCCACCATGAGCATCAGCCCGATGCCCTTTGTCCTCATGTAGTGGTCGGCATCGCGAATGCCGGTCAACCGCACGGAGTCAGTATTGATGTGGTCAGGTGTATTCACTCCGTTGACTCTTGAACGGTAACGCAACCTTCGTCGCCTCGACGTACGGCGTTGATCGATGTCGCTCGCTCGATCAATTCACTGCCAATCGACCGCGCAACAGCTCTGCCAGTTGCGAGCGCCCCCGATTGAGCCTCGACTTCACCGTCTGCACGCCGACACCCTGATGCTCGGCGATGTCGGCGTAACTGAAATCACCGAACTCGCGTAAGACGACTGCCTCGCGGATGTCGTCGGAAAGTTGTTGTAGCGCTTCGCGTAATGCGTCGCGAAGTGCTATCTGCTCGTCGAATCGGGGCGCCGAATCGTCTGCGTCGAGTGTCACCGGCTGCTCTGGATCGCTGAAGTCCGTCAGCGTGGTGTTCGCCTTGCGCTTGCGGATCAGTGCGAGTGCGTTGTTGGCGGCGATGCGGTGCATCCATGTCGAGAATCTCGCCTCACCACGGAACTTGTCGAGGTTGCGCCAGGCGGCGAGCAGCGTCGCCTGCAACGCATCCTCAGCATCGTGCTGGTTTCCGCAGATCTGCAGGCACACCGCCCAGATCTGGTTTCGATGACCGTTGACGAGGTCGGCGAATGCGCGCTGGTCGCCATCACGCGCCTGCATCACGAGTACGGCTTCGTCCACAGATTCTCCCGATCAGTCATGCACCGACGCACCGGTGACGGACGCGTCACCGGTGCGCAGACTGTGTGCGATCTTCAGCATTGTGCTCATCGAGCTCTCACAGGTGGTAGTCGCCCCCGTCATGAAATCCACTACCGTCGTGATCACCGTAGTCGTGGTCGGCGAGGTCAACCTCGTGGCCACCGCTCGCTTCGTCGTGCTGCAGCGTCGGATCGTCGTTGCCATGCAGGACCGCAGGGTCGGCCGGGATCGCATCCCCGTCGTGATCGGTCCCGCCGTCGTGACCCTCGTCAGGGCCCTCGTGGTGTACGCCGTCGTCGACGACGAGATCGTCGTCGGGCACCGCGGGCTCATCGTCCATGACCGGAACGGTGCTGTCGTCTGCCGGCGCATCCGATGCGAACGCATCGGACAGGGCGTGCTCGAACACACCGGCCGGAGGTGCCTGCACGTCGTCGGGCGAGATGCCCAGCGCAGTCAGGATGGAGTCGTCGTCAGCGCTCATCCGTGTCTCCTTCGTTGGTGGCGGGCGACCCGTGACGAGGTCGCATGCCAGCTTTCTCGATTAGATGCTGCCAGGTGGGCTTCAGCCGGTATACGCCGCCATCGACGACACCGCTGACGCGATCACCGCGACATAGAGCACGATCGAGATCACGAACAGCACCGCGAACGCGATCAGAGCATACTTTCCGAGCCTCTTGACCTGGTCAGACGCGTGCTGCGCACCTGCCCGGTCGCCCGAGAGCCACAACGTCGTGACGTTGCCTGCATGTCCGAATGCCGCAAAGGCCAGCGGCCAGAAGAAGATCAGCGCCGCAGCGGCCCACCCCATGTTCGACGACGGGCAGGTGACCGGGACGGTGGACGACGTCGCGTCGGGCTGCTGCGCCGGACGTTGGGTGGGCGCAGCATTCATTTCTCGTCCGGAGGTCCGCATGACGGTGGTGCGTCCGTCAGGTCCGGCCTGGGTGGCGCGGAAGGCGGGCATCGGCTGGTTCTGATTCGCGTACATCGTGCTCTCCTCGGTTGTTCGGCGCCTTGTGCGCTGTCAGAGATTGGATGCGGCGAGAACACCCGAATGTGCCCCGCGTCGTCGAACATTCTTTGTGACCTGCATCACTGGCACGGTCGACGTTTCAACTGCAGTTTCGATGCGGTGTACCCGATGAGCACCACACCGAGTAGCGCGAGCACGCTGGTCGCCAGGAGCGCGTTTCCGAAAGCGGGCTCCCAGAGGTGGGCTCCACGAGTCTGCGGGGCCAGCGGAGCGATCGCCCGCAGATCGACAGCCATCGCCGAGGCCGCGTACCCCCAGTACGACGGGAAGAGCCACGCGAACTGAGACAGGACCGGCGCGTCGAGCCGAAAGAGCCCACCGCAGAACACCAACTGCGAGATGACGAGGATGACCAACGGCGGCATGGTCTGCTCGTTGGACCTAACGGTAGCCGAGATAGACAGTCCGACAAGCACACTCACACACGCGATGGCTGCTACCGCGCCGAGTAGCTCGATCGGCGCCACCCCCAGAACCCCTCCCGACGGCAACCCCTTTCCCAGGTAACAGATCACCACCATCACCATCGATTGCGCGATCGCCGCACCGAAGTAGACACCGATCTTGGCGGTCAGGTACGCGCCGGGACGCAGTCCGACAGCGCGCTCGCGTTCGAAGATGTCGCGTTCGCCGACCAGATCACGCACTGTCAGCGCGGTGCCCATGAAGCAGGCGCCGATCACCAGGATCACGAGAATCTGCAGCGACTCGCCCGCGGTGTCTGGGGTCTTGTTGACGTTGAATCCCGCGCTGCCGGGAATGACCAGCGTGAGCAGCCCCAGCACGAGTGGCATCACCCCGAGAAAGGTGAGATATCCCGGGTCGGCGAGGATCAGTCTCGTCTGTCGGCGGGCGATTGTGCTCGCCTGCCGCTGTGCACTGGTCTGGGGCGGGGGTAGGACCGACGCTCGTGCAGTCGATCGACGCCGGCGGGAGGTTCGTCCCTCGGTTCGCGCCAGGTGCCTGCGGTGCGCATCATCGGGATGGCTTGCCACATAGGCGAAGATCTCGGCCCAGTCGCTGCTGCCGAGCGCGGGCGTCACGTCGGTCGGGCGTCCGCAGAACGCGGTCTTACCGCCAGGCGCGAGCAACAACACCTGATCGCACAGCGCGAGGTGTGTCAGCGAATGCGTGACGACGACCACGGTGCGGCCTGCGTCGGCCAGCCGACGCAGGGTGAGCATCACCTGGCGGTCGAGCGCGGGATCAAGACCCGATGTCGGCTCGTCGAGGATGAGAAGTGAGGGACCGGTGAGTAATTCCATCGCCACAGACGCCCTTTTGCGCTGTCCGCCGGAGAGTGCGTCGACGCGGGTGTCGAGATGCTCGGACAACTGCAGTTCGTCGAGCACTCCTGCGATCACATGATCGCGATCGGCTGTGGTGAGATCCTCGGGCAGGCGGAGTTCAGCAGCGAACCGAAGCGCCTGGCGCAGAGTCAGTTTCCGATGCAGCACGTCGTGCTGCGGAACCATGCCGATGCGGGTGCGCAACGACTCGTACTCTGCGTGGACGTCGTGCCCGTCGTACAACACCCGGCCCGCGGTCGGCACACTCAGGCCTGCGACGACCGTCGACAGCGTCGACTTGCCCGCTCCGGACGGGCCGATGAGTGCGGTCAGTGTACCGGGCCCAGCGGCGAGATCGACGTCGTGGAGCAACTCCTTGTCACGATCGACGACGAGCCTGACACTCTCGACCTGCAGCCCTCCTCCGGCGGTGACCGCCCCAGCCGAGACGAGACCGGCGCCGCGAACGACAAGGTCTGTGTTGCCGACGGTGACCACGTCGCCGTCGGCAACTGCAGCCCGACCAATCCTTACCCCGTTCACGAACGTGCCGTTGACGCTGCCGAGATCCTCGAGGTGTAACGCATCCGGTCCGGCAACGAACCGCGCATGCCGTCGCGACACCAGCACGTCGTCGACGACGAGATCACTGCCGGGTGCGCGGCCGATGAGTGTCACCCGCGCGGCGCCGAACCCGACGTCGCCGGTCACGGATGGCTCGTCGATCGCGGCAGGCGGGCACTCCTCCCATTCCGACGGAACCGGGGTCGGCTCATCGGACGCCAGCGACACAACCAGCACCGGCGCCGTCGCAGGAGAACCGAGGTGCACCACCGCCGTGGACGTGATCGGGAGATCCACCACCATTGCCCCGGACGAGACGATCATCGCTGCGTCCACACTGACGAGATGCCATGTGTCGCAAATCCATTCGATCACCAGGTGATGTTCACGCACGTCACTGTGATCGACGACGATGTCGTTGTCCTGCGCGGAGCCCACCGTGATCCGCGCGGCGTCCCCGAGCGCGTACACACGCGATTCGACGCTCACGCTGCCGCGAATGGGAGCAGTGGTGGTCATGACCGATCCGCCTTCTCGAAAGAGCGCTGCGCGTGTCCACGCCGCAACGACCACCGGGCGGTGGCCTCCGCGATCCGCAGTGAGGCTACCGCCCGGTGTGGGGTTGAACGATGGTTGCTTCGCGAGTAGCGCGACCTAGACCGAGGTGTCTCCGTGCACGTCGGCGTGCGCGTCCGTCTGCGCTCCGTGATCCTCGTAGGCGTCCGCGTCGGTGCCGTACGTCTCGTGCGGCGCAGCCGACTCGTCATGTGCCGACGGGTCGGTGGCGCCGTCGGGGCCGCCGTAGATGTAGCTCACGGTGTCCGCGTTGCCGTCGCCGTCCGTGTCGGTGAGCACGGTGTCGGGCACACCGTCATGGTCGACGTCGAGGACCGTGGTGTCGAAGCGTCCGTCGTGATCGCTGTCGATGAGCTTGACGTCGGGAGTGCCGTCCTGGTTCAGGTCGAGCGTCGCGCTCGTGACCTTGCCGTCTGCATCAAGGGTGTCGACCTCGCGGACCTCGCCGGCGGGGTCGAGGATCGCACGCAGGTCTGCATGCCCGTCGCCATCCGAATCGGATTCGACGACGGTGGTGCCGTCCTGCCCGGCGTAGGCGACGGTGTCCATCGTGCCGTCACCGTCGGCGTCACCTTCGACCAACGTCACGTTGCCCGAATCGTCGAGGTAGGCATTCAGATGATTACCCGCATCGTCGGTGAGGTGGACGACGTCGGCCTTGCCGTCACCATCGGTGTCCACCGCGGAATCCGCGTGCAGGCCACTCTCGGACTCGGCGGGCGTCTGCTCGGGCGCCGACGTCGGCGTGGGTGCAGCAGCCTCAGGGGCTGCAGCCTCACTCGGAGCCGCAGCCTCACTCGGAGCCGCAGCCTCGTTTGGGGCAGCACTGGGAGCCGGCGCGTCACCGGGTGCGGCAGCCTCCGGTGAGTTGTCTGAGTGCGCGTCGGCAGGGCTCGCCTGGTTCTGCTGATCCGACTTCTCTTCGTAGGGCTCGTCGGGGCTGATGTTCGGCTTGGCATCCTGATCCGACGCCGGGGTCGGTGCCTGCGCGTCGGCGGGGGCCGAGTCGTTCTCCGGGACCTGCGTACTGGTCGGCGCCTGTGCGTCAGCGGGGGTCTGGCCCGAGTCCGCGGCGGATGCGGACGGATTGGATGCGGACGGATCGGATGCGGACGGATCGGATGCGGACGCGGTCGCGCCGAGGTCTTCTCCGCTGACGGTGCCTGCGGGCTTGCCGTTCTCGGTGAAGGTCACGTCGCCGTTGTCACCGATGACCGCGTCGATCTTGTTGCCGGCGTCGTCGTGCATGTGGACGGTCTCGGGAACGCCGTCGTGGTTGGTGTCCTCGACCGAATCGGTGGTGAGGTTGCCCTCGACGTCGAGTCCAGCCAGCTTGGGATCGGGTGTGCCGCTCATGTCAGATCTCTTTCTCTTCGTGCCCGTGCGTCTGAGTTCTGCGCCTGCCGGGCTTGCTTGTTGCGTTCAGGGATTGGATGCAACCACGTACGGAAAATGTTCCGCGGGTCAGGAAATCAATCCGGACCTGCTCAGAAACGTCTTGCCGTCGTCGATCGACTTGAGTCCGAAGACGGTCATACCCAGGTTGGTCGACGTGTTCGCGTACGAGGCGGTGTAGGACTTGGTGCCGGTCCCCGCCTCTATCTCCGCCGCGGACACACGCGCCGAGTCCTCCACGAGAGTCCCCTTGCCGTCACTCATCGTTCCGTTCCGCAACGAGGTGATGGTGCTGCCCACCTTCGTCGAGTCGGAGTAGAAGCTGATGAAGCCGTTGATTCCGTATGACTCCGTCACGAAGAACGGCGCAAGCGGGCCGTCCTTCTTGATGTTGCACATCATGTCGAGTGCGCCGCTCTCCGTGAAGTCGCTCTTGCGGCAGTTCTCAACGCCGTTCTGCAACCCTGACGGCAACATCGAGTAGAGCTGTTTCTCATCGGTGACGATCGCGCTCCCGTTCGCGGCTGTCTGTGCAGCGGCCGTCGAACTGCCGCCGGCTTGATCCGGCTCGTCATCGCCACCACCACGGTTCGCCAGAGCGACACCCCCGATCACGATGCCCACCAGGGCGACGACGGCCACCCCGGCCAGTGCCAGTCGACCCCACTTCCGTCCACCCGATGAGGACTGCTGTGGCGGGGGTGTGCCCGCGACACGCTGGTGATCCGACGCCGGTTGTGCCGGACCGGGCTGGTACCCGCGGCTCGCCTGCGGTGACGTCGGAGCGAGCAGCTCCGAGGCGCTCGGCGCCGTCGGGCGTTCACGGGTGTCACCACCGCGATCACCCACAGCCGTCACCAACGCGCCTTGTGCGACAACGGTTTTCGGATCGTCGAGGGTCGCGACCGGTCCGACCTCGCCGAGCCGCTGCTGGATCAGTGGAATGCGTGACGAACCGCCGGTGAGGTAGAGCGCGGTCAACTGGTCCGGTTGGGTGATACCCGCGTCGAGAAGCGTTGCCCTGGTCAGCCGAAGCGCCTGCTCGGCCGCTGGGGCGATCAGTTCGTCGAACTCGTCGCGGGTGATCTGCAGGGTTTGACGCCCCTGCGGGGTGTTGTTGATCGTGATGGTTGCCGAGGGCGCCTCGGACAGCAGTTCCTTGGCACTCCTGATGGACTCCTGCAGACTCTGCACCACGTCGACGGGGGCCCGCCGACGCAGCCACTCGACGAGTTCCGGGTCGCGGTCTGCGAGTCGTTGCTCCACCCACCGCTGGATGAGCGCGTCGATGTTCTTGCCACCCAGACCGTTGTCGCCCCGCGCAGCGATCACCTGGAAGGCGTTGGGCCCGGTCACGGTCAGCACAGCGATGTCGAGGGTGCCGCCACCGAAGTCGAAGACCGCGATCCGAGCACCGGGCTGCATCGCATGCGAACGGCTGTAATGCGCCGCGGCAGCACGAGGTTCGGAGATCGTGCTGATTCGCGACCGGTCGATTCCCGCCCGCATCGCCGCCTCGACCAGCACGCCGACCTGTTGCGGTGCCCACGCCTCGGGATGGGTGAGAACCACTTGCGCCGGTAGCGTTCCGGCGTGCGCGGCCTTGCCGCGACCGATGATCGCCGACATCACGGCAGCGACCGGCAACGCCGACGGCAGCGTGTACCCGGCGATCACCGTCGTCGGCGCGCCTGTGATCAGGCGCTTGGGAGAGGCGACGAACCCGGTCGGATTCTGCTGAGCGAGATTACGGGCGGGTTCGCCCACCGATATCCGGTCAGGCGCAGCGACATAGACACTCGACGGCATCAAGTTGCTGGTGTGCGAGAGCGACAACGTCTCGATGCTTCCACTCGTCGCGCCCGAGTGAGCGGCAGCGGAATTCGACGTGCCGAAGTCGATGGCCAGAATCCAGGTCGGTGACATATGCGTGGGGGTGTCCTGTGTGCTGCTCGGTGAGCCGGATGCTCACCTGGTGGTTGTCGGTGTGGTCAAGGGGGTGTAGCTGCGGATGAGAGTGACGAGCGCAGCGTCCTCCGCCGCCGAACTGGTCGCCAACGACCGCTGATGGGCCATCGCCAGTCGACGCTGCGCTTCCGCGGCGACGGCGTGCGACGGCGCTGTCGCGGGCAGTCCGACTCTGCCCGGCACCGAGGTTGCACGCAGGATGGTGTGCAGTTCCTCGGTCACCGGGGCATGAGGATCGGTGCGGAGCATGCGCTGGTAGTCCTCGAGCACGGTGACCAGATGCAACTCGGGTGTGTTGCGAAGCCCCATTGTCAGGGTCCGGATGTGGTCCCTGGCCGGATGGGTGAAGGCCAACTGATCGAGCCGGGCAAGGATACGGTGTGCCCGGTGCAGGACCGCGAATCGGGCTGTCGACGTGCTCAATGCCCGACGCAGTTGGTCGACACCCGACAACGAGGTCAACCATGCGTTGAGTTCCGCTGCTCCGCGTGCGGCGACGCTTCTGCCGTTGAGAACGCCGTACTCCCCGAGCAGCCCCAGGAGGCGTGCACGGACGTGCGGCGGCAGCTCACTGCGGACGTCGTCGTTGTCGAACGTGCGCACCACGTCGAGACGCGACAGAGGGGTGAGCCGGGCCAGCGCCGCGGCCAGTTCTTCGGTCAGCATCCCCGTGTGGCTCGTCTGCGCCATCAGTCCGGAAATCGGCAGGACGTCACTGACTGTCTCCGACAGCTGCTTCGCCAGAACTCGTGCATGCTCGGCGGCGTGCGGGATCGGGTCACGTCGACCGAGCGCACCCTCGCCGAACGAATCGGCGCGTGAGAGGACACCGAGCATGTTGAGCGGGGTGAAGGGTAACTGGGAGAGAAACTCGATCTCGTCGGTGCGTGGCGCCGCGTCGAACAGGAAGACCGCCGCATCGGCATCGACCGACGCGGTGCGCGTCTGCTCGAATCCGTCGATCACCGCACGCCGAGTCGCCGTGTCGTTCTCTGCGGTCAGCGTCGACAGTCCCGGGGTGTCGATGAGTGTCAACTGGCGTAGCGAGGCCGACGGCATCCAGCGCTCGACGAACTGGATCTCCGACGAGGGCAGCGGGAGCTCCACAGGCTGATGTGCGTGTACGGCGACCCGATGGCGTCGACCGTCGATCCCGACGATCTCTGCACGCGACGGGCTGCCGTCGGAATACACGGTCACCACGTTGGTGGCCTCGAGCGCGGCCGTCTCGGCGACGGGCGCGCCAATCAACGCGTTGACCAGCGTCGACTTACCTGCCTTCAACCGTCCGACGATCACCACTCGGGGCGGTGACCACAGAATGGTCCCGATGGAGTTCGCGTGTTCAACGAGGTCACCACCGAGCCCGGCGAGCTGACGCAGACCGCGATCGAGGACTGCGTGCACCGGGTCGTTGCCCGATTGGGCGGTCATCGTCTGACTCCGTCGAGGTACTTCTCGGCCGATGCGATCCGCTTGTCGACGACCTCGAGATTCGACGTCAGACGGGTCACCGTCTTCTCCCTGGAGGCGGCGTCGGCTTTCGCTGTCTTCTGGACCTCGTTGATCGTGTTCTGCAGGGTCTCGATGTTCTCCCGCAGATAGTTTCGGTAACGGATGACGATCTCAGGGCGAGACTGCGCGACAGCACTGTCGAGGAGCCTGCCCGTCGCCGCCTTGGTCGCTGCAATGGTTTCCCGCAACCAGGTGAGCAGGTTGGCCTTACCCGCCCGGATCGCGCGGAATCCGAGGTTGACACCGACCCACACCGTGCCGACGACGACCCCGACACCCATGAGGGCACTGAGGCCGAGTATTCCGCCGAGCGTCGACGACCCGACGACGCCCATCGTCAGCAAGGTCGGATCCAGCAGACCGTGACGTTTGCTCGCGACCTGGTGGGTTTCAATTCGCTTGTCCTGCATGGACTCGACGATCTGCGTGCGCAACTCTTCCCACACCGTTGGATCGTCCGCGAACCGGGGTGAGATCACGGTGTCGTGCAGACGCTGGAGGAAGTCGGCGAGTGTCTGAGCCATCGCCAACTGCAGGTCGGCGTGCATGTCGGCGGTGAACTTCTGCTCGCTGCGGCGCAGCACCTGCATGCCATGCTTGTTGACGTAGAGCGTCCACTTGTCGCGCACGTCGTCGAGACGCCGCTCGAGATCGTCGACCGCTTGCTGACGCAGCAGCGTGAGATCGCGTGCGAGATACTGTTCCCACTCACGCGCCTGCTCCTGTAGTTCGGTGAGCCGGTCACGCTCGGCCGTGAGGTCGGGAAGCGCCTCGGCGCCTGCCTGAACCGCGTCGAGTTCTCGGGAGATTCTCCCGCGTACCACTTTCAGTCCCTCGAGACAGGTCCGCACAGCGTCGACCTCCGGCAGGGCAGCCGCGGCGTCGAGCCTGCGTGCAAGCTCGCTGCGCAATGACGCGATACCGCTCTCGTCCTCGAGACGCTCACGTTCGCCGTGGTCGGAGAGCTCGGCGGAGATCGACGCGAGAAGGCTCGACACTCCGAATACCGGGAATGGACGTCCGATCTCGCGGGTGAGCAGACGCTCGTTCTCGCCCACGATCTCGCGCCAGCGCCGAAGGTGCTTGTCTGTCTTGGTCACCACCACGATCACCGAATCGACAGTCGACGACGCCTCTCGCACGAACTCCATCTCCGGTGCCGTCAAGGGCGACGACGCATCGCACACCAGCACCAGCACACACGCCTGCTGCGCCGACTGGGCTGCCAGTTTGGCCAGTCCGACGTCGAGGCCGCCGACTCCCGGGGTGTCGACCAACGTCATGTCGGACACGCGCGCGGCCCGTACCGCCACCGCGGCCGACGTCGGCAACTCCTCGACCTGAGAGTCACGGACCTTCGCACCGTCGGTGGTCACCCACTGCGCGAGTTCGTCGACAGGTGTCGTCCGCGTCGTCCCGGACGGGAAGAACAGTTCGGCGGTTTCTTCGACGTCGAGGCCGGAATCGACGGTGACGGATACGGCTGCCGACGAGGTGACCTCGACGCCGACGGGACACAGGTCGCGCTGTCCGACCAACGCGTTGACCAGCGAACTCTTGCCGCGCTGAACTTCGCCCACCACGACGACCGTCCGCGTCTGGCGGTCGCGCGCGAGTTTGGTGGCCGCCACATCGGCGAGGGCGTCCATCTTGTAGGCGCGCAGCACGGTGCAGGCGGCTTCGACAATGGCAGACGCGTCACCCGCGGCGGCCTGGCCGTCCGCGGCATTGCGCGCTTGTGCACCCATCGCCGTCTCATTCTCCGATTCGTCTCGTATTCGGCGCGCAACGGCACCCGCATAGCCGGATCGGAGTGCCATCAGAAGTGGCTCCGGACCCGACAGGGCGTGAGTCTAACGTCCCGCCCCCTGGACCGCGTCAACTAGACGACGTGAATGACGCCGGTATCCCGTCCACGGAGGTCGTGTAATAGCCTCCTGAGCGAAGCGCCCGAAAGGGTCACCGAAAGTGCGAATACGCAGCACTGGGTATCAATGCGCACCATTGACGAAGGCGAGAGGCACCATGACGGGCAGGCGACCGGGAGCCAGGACATTACTTGCGAGCGGATTCGCGGCACTCATCGTGGTCAGCGGTTGCTCGGTCGACGGGAATGCGGTGAGCGACGCAGACCCCGCAGCCAGTGCGACAATCGACGTCAAGTCACTCGACACCGGCAAATACCCGACCGAACCACGAAAGCCGTTCGGTGAAGCGACCGAGGACCAGGTCATACCCTACGAAGCGCAGCGCATGGCGCAGTTCATCGTCGCGCCGTTCGAGATCGACAGCGACCTGACCAACATGGGCTTGCCGACTCAGGTCCTCTGGAGCCGCTCGAGCAACCTGCGACCCATCGTCGGCGACGATGTCGCGAACGTGAAGGCCAACGATTCCGTCATCTACGGCTACGTCGTCTCGGCGTCCACCCCGGACGAGACCATTCGCGCCGGAACGAAACGCGAACTGAACAACTTCGTGACGCGGTATCTGACCGCTGCCGATGCCACCGCCGCCGCCAACCAGATGGCGGACGCGTATCTCAAACGCCCGAAGACCACGACGGTCCGCCCCGACGGAATGTCGGGTAGCCGTGTCATCGCGATGCCGGGAAATACCGACGGCACCTCAGCGATGGTGTCGATCACCGCACACAACACGTATGTGCTCTACACCTACTACCAGGCGACAGATGCACAGAAGGACAAGCTCGAGCCGGCCATCAAGAAGGCAGCGAGCCTGCAGAGCGCGCTGATCGACCAGTTCCCCGCCACGCCGACCAAGGACGAACGGGAAGCACGGAACATTCCGAAGAAACCGATGATCATCGATCAGAACCACATTCTGATGTACGCACTGCCCTACACCGACGACGAGATCAAGAACGCTCACGTCAAGACTCCCAACCCCGGCGACGTGCGTGCGGTGTATGGACCGAGGTCGATGTCGTTCTTCGCCGTCGATCCGGCGGGCATGTTCAATCTCCTCAACGATGTGGGTTCCACGGCGAACGCGATGGACCGCGCGACCGTTTACCGCGCCAAGACTCCCGACGGCGCCAAGAAGATCATGAACACGTTCGAGAACCTTCAACGCGGCCGCGGCATGAAACCCGTACCGGCCCCACCGAATCTGCCTGTGGCGCGCTGCTTGAGCGAGGTCACCGACAACATCACCGGCTACTGGTGCGAGGTTCAGTTGGGCCGCTACGTTGCCGAATTGATCGGTACCGATCCGAAGGACGTCTACCAGCAGACCGCTGCACAGTACGCGATCTTCACCAAGGCTGATCAGAAAGCCAACTGACATTGGGAAGGATTCTTCGTGCGAAGTAAAAGGTTTGCCGCACAGACTGTTTCACTGGCCATGGTAGCCGCTGCAGCACTCGCGGGTTGTTCCGTCGACGGCACAGCCGTCAGTACTGCCGACCACTCGGTTGACATCAACGCGCTCGACACGGGCAAATACCCGACGGCTCCGAGGCCGACATTCGGCAATGCGACAGCCGATACCATCGGGTCGCTCGAATTGTCCCGCCTGACCGATTACATCGTCGCGCCGTTCGAGATCGACCCTGAGGTGACGAAGGGCATTGCGGCGACCAAGCCCATGGGCCAGGGACGAGAAGGCATCGCGGACCTCAATATTCCGGACATCGTCAACGTCCCCGCCAACGACCATGTGCTCTACGGCTTCAACGCCAGCGCAACGACGCCGACCTCCGCTATCCGAGAGGGCAACAGGCGGCAGCTGGACAACACGGTACTGCGCTACGACACCCCCGAATCGGCCGCTGCAGCCGTGAAACAGATGGGTGACGCCACCCTCAAAGACGGGCTGAACGCCGAGGTCCATCCGTCGGGTTTCCCGGGCAGTCGCGTGTTCGCAAGTTCCGGCGAGACCGCAAAGGACTCGCCGTCATTGTCGGCGTACACGGCGCATGGAGGGTGGGTGCTCTACACCTGGTACGGGGTCGCCGGCAAGGACAAGGACCTACTCGAACCGGCTCTACGCGAAGCGATCTCGAAGCAGTCTGCCCTCATCGACAAGTTTGTGCCGACACCGACGAAGGCGGAGGCCCAGGCCAAGCACCTGCCCGAGCATCATCAGGAATTCGATCCGCATCACATTCTCGTCTACGCACTCCCCGGGTCCGATCCGACGAGCAGCGGCACGGTGCTCGGAGCCCGGGGCATGGCGCTGTACGACAGCCAGTCGCCCGACACGCTCGCCCTGTTGACGAAGGTCGGGTCGACTGCCAATGCGGTCGACAGGTCGACGGTGTACCGGGCAACGACATCTGATGGGGCACAGTCGATCATCGACAGCAAGTACAACGGCGCGAGAACGGACGGCAGACAGGCCGTTGCCGCGCCGCCACACCTGCCGGACGTACGCTGCTACGACAAGGACGCCGGGGATGCGTTCGCCAAACCCTCGTGCTGGATTCACGTGGGTCGCTACGCGGCGGTCGTCTCATCCACCGATCGCAAGGATCTCTACCAGCAGGCCGCAGCCCAGTACGTGATCCTGACGAAGGCCGATCAGAACGCCAACTGAGTGCTCAGCGGATCGTGACCTGACGGGTCCGCAGACCGTCGCGTGAGCTGCGCTCGTCGATGGTCAGATCACTTGTGGCACTCAGCGCTTCGGAGAGCCACGCGTCGAACTGATCGAGCCCGGCGTACCACTCCTCGTGGTGCATCTCATTGTCGAGGTCGAAGACGGGCACCAGCAATCCGTGCGTTCGGAACGAGCCCGCGTACCGTGAACCGTCGCCGAGTGTGAGACGCCCGGCGGCATGCAGGCGCGCCAACGCGTTCATCAATTCGTCCTCGGGCTCAGGACGCACCCACCGCAGGTGGGCACGCTCGCCCGCGTCGACCCACCAGGGCGCACCGATGCCGCTCTTGGGCCGCAACCGCGCCGTGGGCAGCACCGTATCGCTTGCGCGCTCGACCATCGGCGCGATCTCGGCAGGCACCTCAGCGCCGTCGGGGAACCACCAGGAGAAGTCGTCGTGCACGATGATGTCCAGCGGAGCATCGACTTTCAGCACATCGGCGAGCGATGTGTCGGAGTCGGCGTCGGCGTCCGGCCCCCGATAGTCGTCACCGAGCTTGGCGTGCGCTGCCCACGAGATCGACTGTGCGAGGGCGGAGTTGACGTCTTCCGGCTCCGGATCGGTCTGCGTCGCCGCGACTCCCTGTGGGGCGCCACGGAACTCGCGAACGAGCGCGGAGATGGCACCGGGGAGGATCGTCGCCAGGAGCACCTCGTTGCGTTCACCTGGTGCCGGCGCGGGTCGCCGGGCGTCGTCGGGCATCACCGACGTGGGTTCGGGGAATGTCGGGCCCGGCTCGACGAGGTCGAGTACCGCAGTCGCGGAGTTGACGAACGACCTCAGTGCGACGAGATCACACTCGGCTGCGAGTCCGGCGAACGGGCGTGGGGATGGTGCGAGAGTGGCTGCGGCACGCGCCTTCCGCGCGGCGACACGCTCGGCCCGGTTGCTTCCCGGACGCGGACCGGATCCTCGTTTGCTCTTCTTGGCCATGGGTCCACCCTCTCACGTACCGATCAGTCGACGGTCACCAACCAGTCACGCACCTTGGCCGGTCGATTGGTGGCGACCCAGCGCACCCCCAGGTCGGCGCACAGCTGGACATCGGCCTGCTCGTCGACGGTCCAGCAGTAGGTGACACGTCCGGCCGCAGCGGCCTTGTCCACGATCTCGGGATGCATGCGCAACGTCTCGACCGATGGCCCGATTCCGGTCGCGCCGACCGCGGTCGCCGCCGACCCCCCGAGCACCCGCGCGGTGTCGCCGAGCAGGATCGTCGGCAGCATGGGCGCGTGGCGTCGAATCCGCCACACCCCCGCCGACGAGAACGAGATGACCACGGCACGACTGTGATCGGCCGACGGTGGTGTGGCGACACCGAACTCGTGCAGCACCTCGAGCAGTTCCTGCTCGACGAGGCTGCCGTACCGGACGGGGTGCTTGGTCTCGATGAACAACCGCACGGGGCGTCGCCAATCGAGGGTGAGTGTGAGCAGCTCCCGAAGCGTGAGCACCGCAGCGGGGGTGTCGGCGTCGTGCCAGCTGCCGAAGTCGAGTTCGCGTAGCTGCGCGAGCGTCATCTCGCTGACCACGCCGGAACCGTTCGACGTCCGGTCGACCGTCCTGTCGTGGACACAGACCAACTCGTGGTCGGCGGTGAGCCGCACATCGCACTCGAGACCGTCGGCCCCCTGGTCGAGCGCCAGTTCATATGCGGCAAGGGTGTGTTCGGGCGCCTGCGACGAGGCACCACGGTGTGCGACGACGGCCGGCTTCCCCGAACGCGAGACCTTGTCGACGCTCACGCGACCGCCACCCACCGTTT
Organism: Gordonia aichiensis NBRC 108223; assembly: GCF_000332975.1. Taxonomy (GTDB): domain Bacteria; phylum Actinomycetota; class Actinomycetes; order Mycobacteriales; family Mycobacteriaceae; genus Gordonia; species Gordonia aichiensis. Next base: position 30,162 of record NZ_BANR01000031.1, read on the forward strand.
CTTGACGACGGGCGCGTCGTCGGACACGAGAACACCCGGAAGATGTCGGGAGGCCCAGAACGCGAACACGGCCGACACCGCTGCGCTGACCGTGATCAGTGCGAGTGCGTCCGCACCGGTCTGGATCGAACCAGAGGACACCGAGACCGCCCAGGTGATCGCCGCCCACAGCGCCAGCGCGTTGACGAGCGCCCACGCGACCCAGAGCCGATCGAGGGCAGCACGGGTCACGCCGTCGACACCGCGCTCGCGCCACTCCTGCGCCGACGCATTCGCGGCTTCATGCAGCAACAGGGGGGCACCGACCACGTTGACCACCGGAATTCCTGCCAGCACGATGATCTGCCACAGGGGGCGGGGTTCGCGGCGACCGCGGTGTCGATAGGCCTGCGCACGCACTGCGATCAGCCAGCGAACCGCGACGACGAGGGCGCTCACGACTGCGATCAGCGCGAGGAGACCGCCGAGGATGACCAATACGGAGCTCGCGACGATCAGCCAGCTCGGCAGTGGGGTGTCCCGATTGATCACCAACAGGATGTACCGGAAGAGGTGAACAAGAGCCGACGCACCGAGGGCACCTGCACACATCATCAGAGCGGCCCGCAGGGTCTCGGAAGCGTGCTCGGCCGGGGCGTCGAGACGATGCTCGTCGACGGGCGCATCGCGCAGTCCCCATCGCGGGAGGTAGGTGTAGCGGGGGATCAGTCGAGGTCCGCGATACACCTGGCCCAGACGCGGGGGAAACGACTCCGGCGGTCGCCTCGCCACCCAGCGCACGTTGCGACTGCGATACATGCGAGGACCCTGGCCCCGTGCGGCAGCTTGTCGCGGTGTCGGCGGAGGTGCCGTGCGTCGGAGAACGGGCCGTCCGCCGGGGGTGGCAGCGGGTCCGGGAGCGGGAGCAGGACCGGTAGGGCGCGGTACCCGTGCGGCCGCCTGGGGCGACGCGACGACCACGAGGTTGCCACCGCACCGAGGGCAGTGCTCGCGCCCGTCCCGATGCGGCGCCTGGATGCGGCACCGCGGACACATGTCGTACATCGAAACCGCCGCTACTTCACGTCCGGAACTGAGTCCGCGTCGGCCGGTCCGGTCTGCACCGGCTTGCTGTTCTCGAGCCAGGCGAGCATGCCGCCGCGCACGCACGAACCGTCGATGCCCATCTGTGCGAGGTACTGGAGAACCCGCATCGAGCGCCCGCTGGAGTGGCAGATGACGAGCAGATCGGAATCCAGGTCGATCTCGTCCAGTCGCGCAGGGATCTCACCAAGCGGGATGTGCAGAGCGCCTCGGACGTGGCCCGCGTTCCATTCGTCATCCTCACGTACATCGAGTAGAACGCGGCCGGATTCGTCGGTGAAGTCGTCCGGCAACTCGGTCACCGGTACCTTTGGAATATCGCCCATGCTCACGTCCCCATGTTGGCACACCGCGCGAGCCCAGAACCGCGACCTTGCCCGAACACTGCGACAGGTTCGATCCGGGGAGTCACGATCCCGCCTACCATCTCGCGGACAGCTGTCGACGGCGCATGGTCCGTATGCACGACGCGCAATTTGACACCCAACCGAACGCTCACCGAGCATCCACAGCGCTTTATGTATGTCTGCATAATGCTATCCACATGCCAGTTTGACAAGCGTCGCTTTAGGCAACTCGCTCGAGTGTCAACCTGTGAATGAGGCTGTGAATTTGTGGACAACTTGCCCGATTGTGTTCACCCCGTGTGATGCCAGTCACTAAATCGCAGGTCAATCAGCATATTCTGTTCACCACAGTGAACTTGTCGGCGCTGTCGCGGACGTTGTCACCGATATCACAAACCCTGTGGATAACGTGGGGACAACTGTGGATGAATCGATCAGCGGAACCCAATCCGCTGGGTTTTCTCCACAGCGGATAGCGCGCCGGAGACGAGGGCATCAGCGAGCGCAGATGCCCCCGACGGGCCGTTGAGCAGGCGGGTGAGAAGCGGTTTCGGTGCGGCGATCACCGTGATCTCGACGTCGGGGTAGCGTTCGGCGACCACCGAGCGCATCACGCCGATGCCGTCGACGAGGCCGGCGTCGCGGGCCTTCTCACCGATCCAGATGTCGCCGTTGAACAGTTCGGCGTCGGTACCGACGAGCTTCTTTCCGCGGCGCTGCTTGACCCAGGCGATGAATGCCTGGTGCAGCTCGGCTTGCATCCCCTTCAGCCACTCGACGTCGTCGGCGTTCTCGGGTGAGAAGGCGTCGAGTCTGGCCTTGTTGTCGCCCGCGGTATAGAGACGGCGCTGCACACCGAGTCGGTCAAGCACCTCGTTGAAGCCGAAGCCAGACGAGACGACACCGATCGATCCGACAAGTGAGGTGTGCGCGGCGAAGATCTCGTCGGCAGCGCACGCGATCCAGTAACCGCCCGATGCAGCGATGTCCTCACAGAACGCGAGGACCGGAACGCCTTTCTCCGACGAGAGCTGCCTGATGCGCTCCGCGATGTACTCCGACTGCGCGGGCGATCCGCCCGGTGAGTTGATGACGATCACGACGGCCTTGACGTGTTCGGTCTCGAAGGCCCGTTTGAGGACCGGCTCCACCGAGTCGATGTTCAATCCGCGACCCGCCCCGACATGTCCTATCGTGCCGTCGAGGCGCACCACTGCGACCTTGTCAGCGCGGGAGTGCTGGAACTTCTTGACGATCTCGCCGATGGGCCCGTTCATTGGATCGAGTCTAGTGCGCGTATCCGACAGTCCGGCCCCGGTGCTGCCGGGCAACCGTAGACTCGCAGACGTGGACATCCGGTGGCTCACGGCGTTTCTGGATTTTCCTGCCGCTCAGTTCGGCGACGAGGTCACCTTCTGGCGGGCGATCGCGGGCAGTACCGTGTCACCGCCACGTGGCGAGCACCGCGAGTTCGCAACCCTCGAGCCGTTCAGCGGGGATCCGCACCTCCGCGTCCAACGTCTCGGCTCCGGCCCGGGCGGTGTGCATCTCGATCTCCATGTCGACGAACCCCGGACATCGGCCGCCGAGGCGGTCGAACTCGGCGCAACCGTCCGCGACGACCGGGGCCCGCTGCTCGTACTCGAGTCTCCGGCCGGGTTCGTCTTCTGCCTCGTCGAGTGGACCGGCGAATCGTCGCGATCGCGACCGATCCGGTGGCCAGACGACACGATCAGCATCATCGACCAGGTGAGCATCGACGTCCCGCCGCGCCTGTTCGACCGTGAGCTCGAGTTCTGGACACGACTCACCGGCTGGCGGATACAAGCAGGTACTCACCCCGAATTCGTTCGGCTGCAGCGCGATCCGAATCTGGCTGTCGGAATCCTGCTGCAACGCACCGACTCCGACGATGCCGCGTCGGCCACCGGGCACGTCGACCTCGCAGCCAACTCGGTGACGCAGGAGGTGGCCCGCCACGAGGACTGGGGCGCGCGGGTCGTCGAACATCATGACGACTGGACCGTGATGACCGATCCAGTCGGCCGGCCGTACTGCATCACGTCACGCAATCCACGTACCGGCGACTGACCGCGATGGGTCAGCGGCTCGCGCGGAACACACGGAGCCGCTCGACCTCTGCGTCGAGCTCCGCGGTCTGCGCGCGGGTCAATTCGGAATACAACTCGACATCGATGTCGGGGCCCCTGCCGGGCCGCCACGTCCCGGCGAGCAGACCGTCGACGAGGACGAATCCCGGCGATCGGCCGTTCGGCGTCACGGTTCGTCGGTATGCGGCGTCGGCAGCGATGCGGTAGCGGTCGGCCTGCGCCACGAGGATGTGGTCGAAGGGCGCGATCAGCCGCACGGGCGCCGGCTGGTCGGGGTCGGCGAGTCCGAGACCGTCGAGGTCGACAAGGACCTCACCCGAGGGCCCCTCGAATTGCACCAGTTCCCAGTCCGCAAGCATCTCGTCGAGGAGTGGGCGCAGGCCGGTCAGGCCCGACCACGTCGCGATCGCCTTCGCCGACGCGGGGCCGAACCCGCGCAGATACAGGCGTATCAGCTCCTTTCGCGCTTCATCACCAATGAGTGCCGGTTGACCGGGACCGATCCAGTCGTCGAGGAGGCGGTAGGTCGGCGCGCCGCTGCCCTTCCACAGACCACGGGGCGGTATCTGGACGAGAGGTAGGGCGCACCGCGCATGCGCGACCAGCGCGGCGGGATCCTCTGCTGAGTACCGTTGCGCCAGAGCGCGTTTGAGGTCAGCGACACTCATTGCGCGCCCATCGAGCAGGCCTGCCGTCTCGGCTTTGATCTCATCGGGCGTCGTGGATACGAGCGAGTACTGGCGATTGGCCCGCACTCCGGCCTCGATCGTCTCCTGGGCCAGGCCACGAATCCACCGTGCGTCGAGGCCGTCGAGCAGAAAGACGGTGCTGCGCAACAGCGCGATTCGAACCACTTCCCGATCCGTGAGCAGCGCATCGAGTTCCTCGGACCGGAACCCGTCGATCCGGGAGGCGAGAGCATAGAAAGCGCTGGACGGATCCTGCGATTGCAGACCGACGACGCGGTCGATGACCTCGATGGCGTCCTCGTCGACTCGGCTCAACAGGTGTTGACGGGACAGCAGGGTCCGGTTGGCCTGTCGCGCCGTGATTTGAGTCATAGCCAGCAGTGTGTCTATTATTCTCGCTAACCGCACATCGCTGTGATGTCAGTCACTCTCCGGGGTGCTGTCGGAACACCGATCACGACGCACCGACAACTCGGGACGAGGTTCTTCATGGCCGTCAACGCTTCGGGGCACACACGGACCGCATCGCAGCGACCCGGCGTTCCGGCCGCGGTCTACAACATCCGACACTCGTGCCTCACGATCGGACTCAGCGTCGTCGCATTGCTGGTTCTGTTCTTCGCACTCATTCTCATCTGACACCAAAGACGCTGAGCAACAGAACGTCTCGCGCCGAGCCCACTGTCGAACCCGCAGCGATACCTCAACCGCACTTGAGGTTAGTTGAGTCGGGATTGTTGCATTCCCCCATCGTCTGCGGAAGGCTGGAACTACCCGCGCGAGCGTCCACGACTCTCCGGAATGGGCTCGCGCGAGACCAAGAGCAGTAGCCGAAGCAGTACCCGACGGTATGAACGCTCGAAGGTTGAGCACAGACTCGAAGGTTTGAGCACAGAGAGAGGAAAACCGTGGCTGAATACACCTTGCCGGATCTTCCGTACGACTATGCGGCGCTGGAGCCGCACATCTCCGGCAGGATCATGGAGCTCCACCACGACAAGCACCACGCGACCTACGTCAAGGGCGCCAACGACACCCTCGCCAAGCTGGCCGAGGCCCGTGAGGATGGCAGCATCGCAGGCAAGGTCTACGGACTGTCGGCGACCCTCGCCTTCCATCTCGGTGGACACACCAACCACTCCATCTTCTGGAAGAACCTCTCGCCGGACGGCGGCGACAAGCCCGAGGGCGATCTCGCAGCCGCGATCGACGCGCAGTTCGGCAGCTTCGACAAGTTCCAGTCGCACTTCACGAGCGCGGCCACCACGCTTCAGGGCAGTGGTTGGGCGATCCTCGGTTACGACACCATCGCAGGCAATCTGGTGATCCTGCAGCTCACCGATCAGAGCGGCAACATCCCCGCGGCGATCATCCCGATCGTGATGCTCGACATGTGGGAGCACGCCTTCTACCTCGACTACCAGAACGTCAAGCCCGACTATGTCAAGGCGTGGTGGAACGTCGTGAACTGGGCCGATGCGGCCGAGCGTTTCGCCACCGCGACCAAGCAGGGTCCCGGCCTGGTGGTTCCTGCCTGATCTCTCCGCAGATTCACGACGCGGCGGTCACCTCCGGGTGGCCGCCGCGTTGCGTTGTGTGCGGGTGTGAACCGACGAGTAGAAAACCTCGTCCGACGACTAGAGCACCACCGACAGCGTGATGGCCACAACGCAGACGATCGCGAGCAACACGAGTGCGACCGCGTCGCGACGATGCGGGCGGGACGTGGTTGCGGTGAGTCGGCCTGTTCCGCCACGCGCGGTGATCGCCTCAGCCATTTCCGAGCTTCGTCGTAGCGCCGACGACATCGCGGCGATCACCATGTCCATGATCCCCATCTCGGCCGATGGGTGATCCGACCGGCCCGACGTGGGACGTAGTCGGTGGACCGCGACGAGCAGTCGGATCTCCTCGATCAACAGCGGCAGCCCGCGCAAGCACAGCGCGATGCACACGGCCCACTCGTCAACCGGCATACGCAGTGCGCGCAGCGGCCGCATCAACCGAGTGACTGCCGGAGCGACCTCAGCCATCGGCGTCGTCCAGATCACCACGACCGAACTGGCCACGAGAACGAGAGCAAGTGCGATCGCGCGGAGGAATACGATCGCCGCGGCAAGACCGAACGAAGCGTTCACTGCGACGCCGACCGCGATCAGCCCCCAGAACCACCAGGGCGGCCGCGGCACCGCGCCGAGGGGGATCCCGGCGACGAGGGCGGTGACCAGCATGACACCGGTGACCAGGCCGAGTGACGGCCAGGTCGGCAGGACCACGGTCATCAGCCCCAGCACGAACACACCGATCAACTTGGTTCCCGCCCACAGCCGGTGGATCGGCGAATCCCCGGGTACCTGCCGCAGCGGGACAGTGCGCACGCTCATGGCGTCCTCCTGCGAATCGCGTCGTCTGCGGGCCGAACATCGTCGGGGTAGGGGTTGGCGGGGTGGGAATCGGCGGGCGCGGGGCCGGCGGGTTGGGTGTCGGGAACCAGTGTTCCGCCGGCCAGACGCACCCGCCGCGTGCAGAGTTGTCCGAGCGAGGCGAAGTCATGCGAGATGATCACGATGGTCATGCCGTCGGCACGCAGCTTGGCAAGCAGGCCAACGACCTCATCACGCGCAACGGGATCGAGCCCGGCGAGGGGCTCGTCGAGAATCATGACCTGAGGTGCCCGTGCGATGAGGCCCGCGAGTACGACGCGCCTCATCTGGCCACCGCTGAGCGCGTCGATCCGGCGGATCGCCATCGTCCTGGGGAGCCCGACGGATTCGAGTGTGTGCGCGACCTCGACCGTCCCGATCTTGAGGCCGCCGACAGCCATGATGTCGTCGCCGACGTTCTGCTTCTGCAGTTGCAGACGTGCGTGCTGGAACGCGAGCCCGACCTCGCCGACGTGATCGCTGACCGGCTCACCCCGCCCGGGGCGTTCGGGTAGGTAGAGCAGGCAACTACCGTCGGTCGGCTTGATGAGACCGGCCATGATCCATGCGAGAGTTGTTTTGCCGGAACCGTTTCCGCCGACGATCAACAATCCTTCACCGCGGTGCACGGTGAGATTCACGTCATGCAGCGCGCTCACCTCCCAGGGAGATCCGCGCAGATACGTGTGTCCGACGCCGCTCAGTGACAGTACGGGTTCGCTCGTCGGTTCCGGACCGGACACCACGTCACCGCTCGACGCCTCGTGCCACGACGCGTCGAGCGCGTATCCCCCTCCGGCAGCAGTATCTGTCGCGTGCAGTTCCGCCAGCCAATCCGGGCTGTAGGGCACGATCCGACCCTCGACAAGATGCACGATCCGATCAGCTGCGACGGCCTCGATCGCCCGGTGGGTGATCATCACGACGGCGATCCCGCGGGTACGCGGAAGCGCGCGGAGCACTTCGAGTAGTTCGGCGCGGCCCGCGGGATCGACCATCGAGGTCACCTCGTCGGCGATGAGCAACGCGGGATCGCGAGCCAGGGCGGCCGCGATGGACAGTCTCTGCTGCTGGCCGCCGGACAGGTCGGAGGTCTCACGGCCGGCGAGGCCGGCCAGCCCGACCTCGGCGAGCAGGGCGTCGACGTCGACCTCGGTTCCCTCCGGGAGACCCCACACGACGTCGTCGGCGACGCGCGCGCCGAGCATCTGGGTCTCCGGGCGTTGGAGCACCATGGCGGTTCCGCCGCGCCTGCCGAGCCCCGCGGCACCCGGCCGGTGCACGACCCCGGTCGTCGGCCGCCTGCCCGCCAGGATCTTCGACAGCGTCGACTTGCCCGACCCATTGGCTCCGACGACCGCGATGAACTCCCCTGGCTCGATCCGGAGGTCGATGTCGGAGAGGATCTGGGGTCCACCGGGCTGATAGGAGAACCCGACATGCTCGAGTGCCAACGGCAAGGGCTCCACCCGCCGGTCGACGTCGTCCGCGTCGGAATCGTCGAGCGTGTCCTCGCTGGGGATGTCGGCGAGTCGGTCGATCACTGCGCTGAGGATCCACCAGCCGACCACCATCGTGATCAACGTGCCCGCCGCACCCGTCGCCCACATCCAGACCCACCAGTACGTCACCAGGTTGTCTCGCAGCCCGTTGATGCCGTCGGCCAACGAGTGGGCTGACGGAATCTTGCCCACCCACTTCGCCACTCCGCCGAGAGTGTTCGACATCGCGGTCAGCGCCAACTCGCGCAACGGCTTCAGGATCAACAGCACCACCACGGACACACCGCCGATGACCGGCGCCGTGATGATCGAGACGATCAACAGCGTCGGCCAACCGTGTCCGCGCCGCTTGATCTCGCCAACGATGCCTCCGACCAGGGCTGCGCCGATGAGTGCGAGCGCCGCCTTCCAGCCGGCCATTGCAAAGCTCACCGCCGCGGTGGAGACCGAGGCTGCCACCATCGCGCGCGGCCTCGTGCGCGCCCCTATCAGCGCGAGCGGAACCGGGGCGAGCACACGAACAGCACCTGCCAGAGGGATGACCGAACCGATGACGACCGCCGCGACCGCGAGGCCGCCGAAGATCGCTATCCAGGCGATCTCGAGCGGGCGTAACGCGCCGCGAGTCCTCGCGCCTGGCATTTCGGACGTTGAGTGCACGTATCCATAGTGCCTGGCCGCTCCGACCATGCCTGTGCCGCACCTGTCGTTACACCGTGTAAACGAAGCGTCACAACACGGCGCTTCGGCTGGACGACGCCGCGCCACTGGTGGATTCTCATGTCACGAACAGGGAGGTCAGAACATGCAATCCTCTGTACCGATCGGGCTCACACCGGTTCATCAGCACGGGCATCTGAATGGAATCGTCATTTCCGGGCGCTGGCCGGAGTCGACGCTCGAATGGACCCAGACGCTCGTGGCCTCCGTGCGGATCGCATGTCGCCCCGGATTCCTGCCGACCACGACGATCTTCCGGGTGGTCGAGGACCGTCCCGACGACCTCGACGAACCCGCTGTCGGCATGATGGTGGCCGTCGGCAACGTCATCGACGACAGCTTCGTCGAAGCCGGTCGTCTCGACAGCAACCCGCCGGCGCTGGTGATGCTGCATCCGCCGTCGCGCACGCGACCGTCGCTTCCCGAGTGCGCCGACGTCGCGTCGGGCTGCGTGTTGCTGCCCGGGCTTCCCGAATTGGGTCTCGAGCATCGCGCGGGGTGGGCAGAGGCAGAGGCCGACGGCACAGTGGTCACCCTGCGCAACAAGGTCGGGATAGATCCCAACGCCGACCCCGATACCGCGGTCCTCGCCATGCTGCTGATCGCCTGAGACCACCAGGAGGACTCTTCTACGGGTCCCCGAACTTCAGGTTTTGTGCCTCCTACCTGCATGGATGCGGGTTTGCGATCTGTTGCAATCGCCGGTGAGGTCTGGCTAACCTCGAACCCATGATTGCTGCCCTTCTGCTGAGTTTCGGCGTGATCTTCGTCGCCGAACTCGGCGACAAGTCGCAGCTGATGGCCATGACCTACGCACTGCGCTACAAGTGGTGGGTCGTCCTTCTCGCCATCACCGTGGCAACCACCGCGGTGCATGCCGTGTCCGTGTTCTTCGGACATTTCCTCGGTCTCTCGATCCCGTCGAACGTCATGTCGATCGTGGCGGGCATCGCCATGCTCATCTTCGGCCTGTGGACGCTTCGCGGAGACAGTCTCGACGACGACGAGCAAGGCAAGGCGGACCGCGTCGGCACGTCGGTGTTCCTCGCGGTGATGTCGTCGTTCTTCCTCGCCGAACTCGGTGACAAGACCATGCTGGCCACCATCACCCTCTCGGCGCACAGCAACTGGCTCGGCGTGTGGATCGGCTCGACCATCGGCATGGTGGCCGCAGACGCACTGGCCATCGCCGTCGGCGCCCTGCTCGGCAAGCACCTACCCGAGCGGACCATCGCCATCGGCGCGTCCGTGTTGTTCTTCGGGTTCGCCGCGTGGTTGCTCTTCGAGGGACTGCGCGACTCGTCATCGGTCATCGTCATCGCGACGGTGTCTGCCGTGGTGGCCATCGTCGGTATCGGCTCGTACTACATCCAGCGCGTGCATCGGGCGCGCTCCGACGCCGAGACACCCGATTCAGACGAGGTCCGGACCGGATCGGGTTCTGAGCTGCAGTAATACTGCGCGCTCCCCCTGTTTCCCGAGCGATCGGTCGGTTTTACTAGGGGTTCCTTCTATCCGGCGGCGCGGCCCCCTTTATGGTGATGCACACCGACCTGCCGATCGAAAGGACTCTCACCCGATGGACATCTCCGGCTCCTCAGTACTCGTCACCGGTGCCGCGTCAGGCCTCGGCGCTGCCACCGCCACGCGTTTCGCCGCAGCAGGCGCCACGGTGTTCGGCCTCGACCTGCAGCCGTCGATCGACAAAGCCGACAGGATCGACGGTGTCACCCTCATCCCGACCGACGTCACCGACGAAGCGCAGGTGGGCGCTGCAATCGGTCAGATCGCCGATTCGGGCCGACCGCTCCGGGTTGCCGTCAACTGCGCAGGCGTCGGGTGGGCGTCGCGCATCCTGACCAAGGAGGGCCCTCACGATCTCGATCTCTTCCGCAAGATCATCGACATCAACCTCGTCGGCACCTTCAACGTGCTGCGGCTGGCAGCGAACCAGATGAAGGACGAACCTGTCGTCGACGACGACGGGCAACGGGGTGTCATCGTCAACACCGCATCGGTCGCCGCGTTCGAAGGACAGATCGGCCAGATCGCCTACGCGGCGTCGAAGGGCGGAGTCCACGCGATGACCATCTCGGCAGCACGCGATCTGGCCCGCGTCGGCGTCCGGGTCTGCACGATCGCGCCCGGAACCATCAGCACCCCGATGCTCGCAGGCATCACACCCGAGTTCCAGAAGACGCTTGCGGAGGCCATCCCCTTCCCGCACCGCCTCGGCGAGCCGGCAGAGTACGCCGAACTCGCGGAGTTCATCGTCACGCACAACTACCTCAACGGCGAGACCATCCGGATGGACGGCGCACTGCGCATGGCCCCGCGCTGAGCGTCCGAACCTCGTGAGCGCCACGCTCACGAGCGCCGACCCCTCGTGAGCGCTGCCCCCTCACGCGCACCATGAACCCGGTGCGACCGCGCTCGCGAGGGGTTCAGGCCGCCGAATCCACGCTCGCGTCCTCGACCGCGACACAGCGGGACAATCGGATCAGTGGCGCAGCCTCGGCATCGAGGCCGGCGCCGTCGGCGGGAACCATGGGCCGCACCGGGCCCGACGCTCCGCCCTCGTCGCGGTACGCGTCGACGGCATCGCGCAGCATCGCGACCTTCACCTCGTCGTCGACGTCGTCGAACTCCTCGGGCACCAGCGGGCTCAACTGCGTGAGTGCATCCCTGATCTCGACGACTTCCCGGTGCAGCCGCTGCGTGGGGCTACTGCTCTCGGTGGGCAGCACGACCTCGGGTATCGCGGCGGTCACCAACTCCCACAACGGTTCCAGCGCTGTCGCGTCGCGTCGATGACGACGTCGCGCCGCCAACCCCGTCCAGCGCGAGTGCAGCATCGGAAAGCTGATCCCCACCAGGAATGCGACCACACCGACAATGTCGAGGGTGCGCACCGCGATCAATTGATTGACTCCCTGCACAAGGCCACTCACACTCCCCACCACCGCGAGCACCTGAAGCACCGAGGCAACGGCGAGCAACGCGAACCCGAGAATGAGCAGTGCGAGTGAGAACCGCAGATAACCCTGCGCCATGCGATAGAACTTGCGCACGTTGTGCACACACGCGCCGAAGCCGTACGCGAGGTACGCGCTGGCGATGACGTAGAAGAGCGCGAATCCCCAATTCTTGGCGCTCCACTCGCTGAGCGATGACGTGCGCAGTGAACTGGGTGTGACCAGCAAGGCCACCTGCAGACCGATCAGCGCGACGACGAGCGGCAGAGCCTCGTGACCCGCGCGCCGCTCGCGGGTTGCGCCGGCCCTGGGGAAGAAGAACACCACGATCAGCGCAGCAACTCCGAGCGCGAGCAGCGCATAGAACAGCCATCGGGAGACGCCGACGTAGACGTACTCGTCGAGAACGTGTGCGCTGGTCTTGGCGCTGACCACGAAGGCCAACGTCATCGCGGCGATCGCGACGGTCATCGCGAGGGCTTGCAGGCCTCCGTTGCCGCGCCTGATGCGATCCAACCGCCAGCACAGCGCCAGAACGAAGACGACGAGCGCGACGAGATTGATGATCTCGGGCATCTCAAGTCACCTCACAGCCAGCCTTTGTGTCCCCCGAGTAGGCGTTGGAGACCACGTACTTCTGGATTGTCGGCCGTCCGTCCGACACTGTTACCCGCCGATTGGGCCCACGTGAGGATCATAGAAGCCAGCGTCTCGGCTTCCCACTCGCGTGCGTCGGAGTAGCACGTTCGACGCAACGCGGCGTCGGATTCGTCGCCCGAAGCGCTCGCAGGTGCGGTCAGCGAGGTTTCACCGAGCATCTGGTGTCCGGCGATGAGGTGACCGAACTCGTGCACGATGATCTGGTCGCGATGCAGCCGGGAGGTGTTCTCCTGGAAGAAGAAGTAGTCGGCGTCCTTGGCGGCGAGCCAGACGCCATTGGGCATGCCTGCGGGCAGCGCGTACGGGAGTGGCTTGATCGGGCGCCCGCGCCGCCGTCCGTAGCGCTCACACAGTTGCTCGACGTCGAGCGGGAGGTCGAGGTCGAGCCCCTCGAGTGAACGACGAGCGAGTGCCCACAGCGCCCGCTGACCGCGTGGCGAATCCTCGGCGTCGATCGGCCCTGTCGTTGTCACGGATGCATGCCGACGCGGCACTAGTCGTCGTTGGACATGCCGACAACACGCAGCCGCGCCTCGATGGCGTCGGCCTCATCCTCCGTCAGACCTGCAGCGACGACGTCCGGCGGATCCTTCGGCAGGCCCTGCTGTTCACGCAGCACCTTGATCAGCTCGTTGACCACGGTGACCGAATCGCTCGACAGCCCGGCGAGCCGGAAAGCGGCGAGCTGAACGTCGGTGTCGGCCTGCAACCGCATCAGATCGATCTCGTCGCGGGTGCGCTGTGCTGCACGGTCCTCGAGGAAGTAGTGGACATCCACCCCGAAAGCAGCAGCGATTCCCTCGACCGTGCGGAACGACGGCGACTTGGCCTTACCCGAACGGAGCTGGCTGAGGTAGGACTCGCCCAGCCTGAAACCTCGTTCCGTACTGCGCGCAGCGATCGCCTTGGCACTGTATGCCCGACCGTTGGGTCCGGGAACCGTCCGAAAGAGCTCTTCGAGCCGTCGAGCAAACAAACCTGGATCGACGGACGCGGAGCGCTCGTCGAACCCACCCCTACCGGCGTCGCCCGTGGGCTTATCCGTCCCTTGTGAAGTCATTCAACTCTCCGAAAGCCGACATTTGAACTTGCAAACATTAAAGCTTGTCACGCATCCCCGA
>NZ_BANR01000030.1 GCF_000332975.1 Gordonia aichiensis NBRC 108223
GAGCCACCAAACGCTGGCGGTAATCCACCAGCGCCGCCCGGTCCGTAAACCCTGATCGTCTCACCGAGATTGTCGTCATGGGCTCGATTAGGAACATTTCCCGCCAGCAGGAAGAAGTTGAAGTAGTCGGCAAGATGGTCAGCATGGAGATGAGTCAGAAAGATTGCTTGCAGGGATCGAAATCGTAGTCCTGAACGCACATACTGCGTTGTGGCTCCACGCCCACAGTCGACAATGTAGGTTTTGCCCTCGACAGTCACGGCGGTCGAGATGCCGGTGCGCGTCGGACTCGGTGGAGGTCCCGCTTGTGTACCGAGCAGCACAGCTCCCAACTTTACATCTTCCGTCGAAGGTTTCGACGCCGGCGCAGCCGTGGTAACAGTCGTCGTACTCGATGAAGCGCACGCTGCGAAACCACCAATGGCCGCCAGACCGCCCAGTCCGGCGACTACCGAACGCCTACTTAACTGCGCCACGGAGGTGTGAGCCTCGTCCGCAATCGAATTGTTTTGCGAGAAGACTGCATTGCACGAGCAGCACATATTGGTTACGAACCTCAATTCACACAACAGGTAGCCGCATCACGTAAAGCGATACCGATCCACCCGTAAGCCAGGAAGGACGAATAGCAGTAGACCTGGTGATTTACTATTGATTCGTCAGCACGTTGTATTTGTGTTCGGATTATCCCCCTGTTGCTGCGATAACCCGAGAATGGACATTGGAACCATAACCTCCGAAGGTCGTCAGACCTCAAGGACTATCGCCGCCCGTTCACGCCACCGACACTGCTTTGCACAAATCAGACAGGCCGGACCAACCCGAGGCCCAGGAGGTACTCGAAAGTTCCCAGAGAGAACTCTCAAGATGTTCCGCCACGACGAGACGTACGCTCCTGTTCTCCGACAAACACAGGTCCAGCCCACCCCCACCGCACGTCACCCGGTTATCGCATGCCACCACCGGCGTGCAAAGGCGACAAGCTCCTGCGACACCCGGATCACCCTCACGCGACGGCCAGCGCACCGACTACCCTGTGCGAAGCATCGGCACGACAGGAGTGAACCCGGTGGACACCAGACGGCTGACGGTGAACTGCTCGATCCTCTTCACTGAACTCCCGCTCCTGCGCCGGCCGCAGGCAGCGCGCGACGCCGGCTTCGACGCCGTCGAGTTCTGGTGGCCGTTCGGCGCCGCGGTTCCGTCGGACTCCGATGTAGCCGCGTTCATCGCCGCCGTGCAGGACGCCGGGGTTCGGCTGACTCACCTCAATTTCGCGGCGGGTGATCTGTCGGCGGGAGAGCGAGGATTGCTCTCCCATCCCGACACGTCCGGCGAGTTCAGGGACAGCGTCGAGGTCGCCGTCGGGATCGGACAACGGCTCGGCACTGTGGGTTTCAATGCGTTGTACGGCAACCGAGTCGACGGTCTCGACTCTGCGAGACAGGACGCGATCGCCACCGAGAACCTGGCATTCGCCGCCCGTGCGGCTGCCACCATCGGCGCCGACATCCTCATCGAGCCGCTCAGCGCGATTCCCGACTATCCGCTCCGTAGCGCCGACGACGCGATCGCCGTCGCGCACCGGGTTCTCGGCGATCACGGCATCGACAACGTCTTGCTGCTCGCCGATCTCTATCACCTGGCGGTCAACGGCGAGGATCTCGATCGAGCACTCGCCCAGCACGCTGACCGGATCGGCCACGTGCAGCTCGCCGACGCCCCTGGCCGTGGTGAACCCGGCACCGGCACAATCGATCTCGGTCGGCATCTGCACACACTCGACGACGCCGGCTACACCGGATGGCTGAGTCTCGAATATCGCCGCACGCTGCCCGACCCGTTCGGATGGCTCGCAGGCTTCGCGATCGAGCCGCGGTGAATCCACACCACATGAAGGGCAGAACTCATGACACGTATCGCGTTCATCGGTCTCGGCGTGATGGGCAGTCCGATGTCGATCAACGCCGTCCGCGCGGGGCATCGCGTCGTCGGATACAACCGCACACCCTCACGCGCTGCTGCCCTCGTCGACGCCGGTGGTCGGGCTGCGGACTCGATCGCCGACGCCGTCGCGGACGCAGACATCGTGGCCACGGTGTTGCCCGACTCCCCCGACGTCGAGAAGGCACTGACCGCCCCTGACGGCGTATTCGCGCACGCTGCGCCCGGAACCGTCGTGGTCGATTTCTCCACGATCCAACCTGACGTCGCCCGTCGAATGGCGCAGTTCGCCGACGACGGTGGGCAGGCTTTTCTCGACGCGCCGGTCTCGGGCGGCGAGGAGGGTGCGATCAACGGCGACCTGTCGATCATGGTCGGCGGCTCCGACGAGGCATTCACCAAGGCAGCACCGCTGTTCGACGCCGTCGGCTCCACCATTGTGCATGTCGGCCCAAGTGGCAGTGGACAATTGGTCAAGGCAGCGAATCAACTGATCGTCGCTGCCAACATCGAAGCACTCGCCGAGGCGATCGTCTTCCTCGAGGCGCACGACGTCGAGACGACGAAGGCCGTGCGAGTGCTCTCCGGGGGCCTCGCGGGATCCGCCGTTCTGGACCACAAGGCACAACGCATGATCGATCGTGATTTCCATCCCGGAGGTCGGATCGACCTGCACCACAAGGATCTCGGAATCGTCGCCTCTGCCGCTCGAGACGCGGGACTCGCTCTCCCGATCAGTTCACTCGTAGCAACGTTGATGGCGTCGGCTCGAGCGAACGGGGACGGCGGACTCGACCACAGCGCACTGTTCCGCGGCGTCGAACGGCTGTCGGGACGACTCGACGACTGACGAATCGCCGAGTCGCGAGGACCGACAATCACTACTGCAGAGCGCCACGTGCAAGACCGAGTTCGTTCTCCATCGCACGACGCACGAGGCGACCTCGATCGGGCGCGCCGGCGTAGTGCACCAACGCATGTGAATTGACGCCGTCGATCATTCCGAGAAACTGCCACGCGACGTCGGCGGCATCGTCTGTCGAGAACTCACCGGTCTCGACCCCTTCGGCGATGAGGTTCTGCACCAGCACCTGCCAGTCGCCCATCACCTCGCGCACTGCTGCGGCCAGTGACTGGTTGACACGACCGAGGCTGAAAGCGTCCGCCCATGCAATCGTGACGTCGTCGC
Organism: Gordonia aichiensis NBRC 108223; assembly: GCF_000332975.1. Lineage (GTDB taxonomy): Bacteria > Actinomycetota > Actinomycetes > Mycobacteriales > Mycobacteriaceae > Gordonia > Gordonia aichiensis. Next base: position 3,134 of record NZ_BANR01000030.1, read on the forward strand.
GCCCCGGCTCGGTGAGGGTCTGGATCAAACGCCGCAGTTTGCCGATGGCGGACGGGTCACTCGACAAGAGATCCGCGATCTCCTCGATCTCCGCGCCGGTGATGACAGTGAACGTCGACGCGACGAGTTCGTCCATACTCGGCGCATAATGCGCAACGAGCGCCGGTGCAACGTCGGCCCGCGCCCCGATGGACCGCAGCGTAAGCGCGGGAAGCCCGTCGGTGCGTGCTACCTGAACTGCAGCGGAACGGATCTCGGCGGCACGCTCCTGCGGAGACTTGCGGGGTGCTCGCGCACGACTCTTCGAGACCATCACCCTGCGATCATCACGCCTGTTGATCACGTAGTCAACGGCTATTGATCGTGCGCTCAATAATTTTGACGTTCCGCTTGACCACGCCTCCTGGACCGCTTACCGTTTAGCTATTGATTGTCTGATCAATAACGAGAGGCCACACCATGCCCTGGACGATGCCCGCCGAGACCGCTCCGCACGAACGAGTGTGGATGGCCTTTCCCCGTGCCAATACAACCCTGGCCGAAAGCGCCGCCGATGCGGAGACGGCGTACGCGGCGTGGAGCACGGTGGCCAACACGGTCGCCGAGTTCGAGCCGGTCACGATCGTCGTCGACCCGACAGAGGTCGCGCGCGCCCGTGCCCTGCTCTCTGGCGAGGTCACGATCGTCGAGGCACCGCTCGACGACGCGTGGATGCGCGATATCGGGCCAACCTTCGTCGTGGACGAGAACGGCCAACTCGGTGCTGTCGCATGGACTTTCAACGGCTGGGGTGCACAGGAGTGGGCCGAGTGGACCAATGATCGTCAGATCGGCCGGTTCGTTGCGGGACAGGCGGGCGTGCCCGTCGTCAGTTCCATGCTGGTCCAGGAGGGCGGTGCCATCCACGTCGACGGAGAGGGAACGGTGCTGGTCACCGAGACGGTGCAACTCGACCCTTATCGCAACCCCTACGCCACACATCAGACAATCGAGGCAGAACTTGAACGGACACTCGGCGCACAAAAGGTCATCTGGGTCCCCCGCGGCCTGACGCGGGACTACGAACGGTTCGGTACTCGTGGGCACATCGACATGGTCGCGACGATTCCCTCCCCCGGCACGCTGCTCCTCCACCACCAACCGAATCCCGACCATCCCGACCATGCCGTCACCAAAGGACTTCGCGAGTTCTTCGCGCATACGACCGACGCGGCCGGACGCACGTGGAACATCGTCGACCTTCCTGCGCCCGCGACGATCCGCGACTCAGAAGGCTTCGTCGACTACAGCTACATCAATCACCTCGTCGTCAACGGCGGTGTCGTCGCGTGCGGCTACGGCGAACCTGAGGCCGACGCACAAGCAGCCGAGATCCTCGAGTCGGTCTATCCCGGACGCCGGGTGGTAACAATCGATGCGCGCGAGATCCTCGCGCGCGGCGGCGGAATCCACTGCATCACTCAGCAACAACCAGCCGTCGGCAGCCGGTCATGACCGCGGTCACGAGCACTCCGCCGCTGGTCGAAGCGTCGATCGCCGAGCTGAGCGAGGCTTTGGAAACGGGTGCGGTCACCAGCGTCGAGCTCGTCGCAGGATACCTGAACCGCATTGCTCGCTACGACCGACACAGCTTGGCACTCAACGCGATTCCGGTCCTGAACCCCGCCATGTTCGACGAGGCTCGTGCCTCCGACGAACGTCGCGCCCGTGGCGAGACGCGTGGACCGCTCGACGGCATTCCTTACACCGCCAAGGACAGCTACCGCGTGCGCGGACTCACTGTGTCGTCGGGATCGCCCGCGTTCGCTCACCTGGTTGCCGGGTCAGATGCCTTCGCCGTCGAGCGCTTGCGCGAGGCGGGAGCGATCTGTCTCGGTCTGACCAACATGCCGCCAATGGCCAACGGTGGGATGCAACGTGGCGTCTACGGGCGCGCCGAGAGCCCCTACAACAGCGAATATCTGGCAGCTGCCTACCTGTCGGGTTCGTCAAACGGCTCCGGCGCCTCCACTGCGGCGAGCATGGCGGCATTCGGTCTGGGCGAGGAGACATGGTCGAGTGGCCGCTCCCCGGCATCGAACAATGCCTTGATCGCATACACACCATCGCGTGGGGTCATCTCGGTGAGAGGCAACTGGCCGCTCACACCAACGATGGATGTGGTTGTGCCGCATACTCGAACCGTCGACGACATGCTCGCCCTGCTCGACGTTCTCGTCGCCGACGACCTCGACACGCGCGGTGATTTCTGGCGCACACAGCCGTGGGTCGAGTTGCCCACGGCGTCTTCGGTGCGCCCGGCGTCGTATCTGGATCTGCGCGATCAGCATGCGCTGCAGGGCAAACGGTTCGGGGTACCACGCGTGATCCTCGGCGACGACCCCGACGCCGGCTGGCCGATCACACCACGCCCGTCGGTCATCGAATTGTGGAATCGCGCCCGCGCCGACCTCGAAACTGCAGGAGCAGAAGTCGTCGACGTTGATTTTCCTGCCCTCACCAACTACGAACTCGACCGCGCCGACGCTCGGGACGGTTACGCGCGGGGAATCCTGCCCGAAGGGTTCTTCGACGCCGAGATGTGGGACCTGACAATGTGGTCGTGGAACGACTTCCTCCAGGCCAATGACGATCCGGCGCTGAACCGTCTCGTGGATGTCGACGGTTCACTGATCTTCCCACTCGCCGACGGCACCATTCCCGATGAGTTGCACGGATATTACGCGCGCTACAACCTCGACATCAGCCAGTATCCGCAACGGGCAGCCGACGGCATTCGGGAGTTTGATGACATCCCCGACCTCGCCGCCGGAGTTCGTGGGCTGGAGGAATTGCGTCGCATCGATCTCGAGGACTGGCTCGACGAACTGGGACTCGATGCACTCGTCTGCCCTTCCGCGCTGGACGTCGGCGCAGCCGATGCAGATGTGAATTCCACCTCGCACGAGCGTGCAATGGCCAACGGCGTGTGGGTGTCGACCGGAAACACGATGATCCGCCACTACGGTATCCCGACGGTCAACGTCACCATGGGGACGATGGCTGATATCGGTATGCCGGTGAACCTCACCTTCGCCGGGCGCGCTTACGACGACAACGCACTGCTTGCGTACGGGTGGGCGTACGAACAGCTGTCCAGACGACGGGTCGCCCCTCCTACGACGCCCGAGCTGCCACCTCTGCAGCGCCAGAGCGAGGTGCCGCAAAGCAGCGTGGCCGGGCAAGCAGTTGGCGAAGCTACCGCTACCGCAATCGAACTCAGTGCCGCTACGGGTTCCGACACCCAGACCGCCGTCATCGACATCACCGGCTCATCCGACGGCACCCTGTTGCAACTGTTCGTCAACGGAGAGGCAGTTGCATTCGACCGCGACGGCGACAAATTCTCCGCCTCGGTCGAGATCCCCGCGATCGAACTCCGCCGCCAGCATTCCCAATGGCGTCTGCCTTACGGAGCTATCGTGATGGCCGTTGCAACGACGGCCAGTGGCGTTGCGACCGGTCAGTACGTGGTGGTCGGCGGCATCTGAACGACCGGGCGAGCTTTCTTGGTGAGCACGACGCTCGGCGACCACTCCTGCCCCGCCACCTGGTGTGGTGGCGGGGTGGGGTGGCGGCGAAAAATGCGTCTGTCAGGCGGCGTCAGCTAGGGGCGGGTCGACGCTGCCGGGTGGTTCGCTGCCGGGTGGTGGGTCGCCGGGTGGTGGGTCGGGGTCGGGGTCGAGGTCGAGTGGTCGGGGTGGGTTCCAGGTGATGTCGACGCGGCGCTCGCCTGCGTGCTCGGGTGTGGTGTCGAGCAGCGTCGTCAGGAGTCGGTGATCGACGACGCTGATCGCTGTGGGCGTCGCCGGGTTGCCGGGATTGCCACGTCCTTCACTCCGACCGGCCGACGCGGTCACGCCGCCGCGATCGACACTCTCCCGCACAGCAGCACCGACAGCATCGGCCCCTGTGTCAGCATCTGTGTCTGCAGGTGTGTGTCGGCGGCGGTGGTCGGAGAGGTGGGTGATGGTGCCGCCCGCGGTGGTAGACGCCTGGGCGCGAGCCTCGGCGAGGTGGTCGCGGAAGTCGGTGGCGACGTCCGCGGCGCGGTTGATGTGTTCAGGATTGGGTGGCATACCGGTAGCGGTGTTCAACCGCCAGGCGACGCGTCCGGTGTCGGGGCCGTCGGTGATGATGCGGGTCGTGTACTGGCCGGGCTTGGGTCCGACCCGGTTGTTGTGCACATCGCACGCCGGTACCAGTTGGTCGATGTCGGTGAGCCCACCCTGGGCCCAATCCTTGGCGGCGTGGTGCATCGCCACCCGGCTGGCTGGTTGGGTACAACCGGGTGCCGAACACATCCGCCCACCCGCCGACGCGAACGACGCCAACCGTTGCCCCTGCGAGGCCAACCGTTTCGACCGCCCCAAATACAAGGGGACGCTGGTGTGCTCGGCGAACACCGCCAGGAACGGTTGCACCCCGCTTGCCGAGTGCGCGGCCATCGCGATCAGATCGGGGATCGGTAACAGGGTGCCGGATGCGGTCTGCGCGATCCCGGCGTGTGCCTGCAGCTCGGCCAGGGTGGTGGTGGCGATGACCTGGATCGGCAGGCCACGATGTGAGCGGCCGAGTACACCGGCATCAACCACCTGCGACAGCAACGCTGATACGGCGTCATGGTTGCGTTGGGCTTGTGAGCGTTGATCACGTGCGGCTGCCTGCGCCACCACCTCAGCGTCAGCCTCGCCCACCGGCCCTGCCGGTGAGGTGTCGTCGTCGGGGTTGTTCATGCCGGGTGTCGCCCACGCATCCAGCACCACATCCAGGCGGGCGCGGGTAGCCGGGTCGAGATCAGCAGTCAACCTGGACATCAGATCAGCACCTTGGCGGTTCACCCACAACCGGCGACGCCGCCTGCGGTCGGTGTCGTCGGTGACCGTGCCATCGGGATCGAGATGTGCCATCAACCGGGTACCCAGAGTGGTGATCTCTTTCGGCGTGAACTGCACCCCATAACCAGCCATCTGCGCCTCGGCCGCCGCACACACCTCAGCCGGAATCTGATGCGGAATCTGGCCCAACACCTCCAACACGGCCCGTGCGCGGGCCGGCGCTATCAGCCCCTGCCCCCAATACTGTGCCAACGTCGGGCAGCGTGGTTGCTCTTTCTCACCCACGATCGACGTGAACGAACCGGTCGCCGAGATGAGTTGATGTCGTGCCGCCGGGTCCCCGACACCCAACCGGTGGGCCAGAAAGTCCCGCACATCCCGATACCCGAGCGCGCGTGGCAGAGTACGATCCGATGCCTCGACCACCAGCCGATCAGTCACCGCTGCCGCGGTGCGCCGCGCCAACCGCTCAGCCACCTGCGCCGCCTCCACCACACCCGCATCCGACAGCCCCGCCAGCTCGAGGCCCGCCAACTCGTCCAACGCCGACGCCACCCGCGTCAACGCCTCCGCCACCCGAGCATCCACCGACCCCGCCACCGCACAACCCAACCCGGCAGCATCCAACAAGGCTGGTGCACACAATGTTTCACCGACACCCGGACCGTCGTTGCCGCTGTCGTGCTCGCTACTCATTCCGTGTCACCCCCCACCCTCCCGGAACGTCTCGATCGAATATGCGTTCTACGCTAGCCGACGCCACCGACAAGTTCTGGCGCCTTCGCCTCAACGCTTCCGAGTAGGCCCTGTCAACCCCTCCGACTCAGCCCTTCGACACCGGCGAGTTCAGCAGATCACGAGTGACCTGGAGCTGCCCGAGGTGCTGTGCGAGTTCGTGTACGACATGCAGCACAACCCATTGCGGCGTGACGGTGTCGAGATCGACATCGGCATTTGTACCGCGGGCGGCGCGACCGGCGATGCCATCGCGGAGCATGCGCGGCGCCCAGACATCGGCGTCCCGGCGAACCTGAGCAAGTCGTTCGACGAGATCGGCGCGCGTACCGGTGGCCTCGAACTCGCCCGCCCGGTCGCGCGGTATGTCGAGACCGCAGCCGAATGTCCCCAGCCACCAGCGGGTCATCTCGATGCAGTGGTGGACGAGCGCATACGGAGCGTTCGAGCCCGGTGCGGAAAGCCGTCGATTGAGGTCATCGTCGGACAGATCGTCGAGCACCGCCAGGAAGCCGTTCCAGCAGCGCTCGGCAGTGTCGCTCGCGGCGTCGAACCACGTCTCGTCCGCGTGCTCGTCGCGCTCCGATTCTTCACTCACCCCCGCAGCCTATGTCGACGTCGTGACCGCGCCGGAATCGCTGTCTCGCCCCGATAACGAAATCGCCATCGTGGCTGAGACACCTCGTCAACGTCGCGTCACGTCGACATAGTGGAGAGTGGAGTTCGCGACCGCGCGGCTCCCGACGAGGAAAGGGTTTTCCCATGGCACTCGATGATGACGACATCACCACCTCCAGCCCCGGGGGTGAAGGTCCGGCCGACGGCGGCTCCAACCCCGGCGGTCACGACGGCGGCGCAGACGGCACCGCATCACCCGGCGAAGGTCCCGCCGACGGCGGCTCCAACCCCGATGGTCACGACGGCGGCGCAGACGGCACCGCATCACCCGGCGAAGGTCCCGCCGACGGCGGCTCCAACCCCGGTGGACACGACGGCGGCGCAGACGGCACCGCCTGAATGATGAGTTCGCTGAGTCGATGCGTCACCGCCGACCCCGAGGTGTTTGCACGCGAGCACTGGGGTCGGCAGCCGCTGCTCAGCCGCTCGGCCGCGCTACCCCGTGACTTCGACGATCTGCTCTCGCCGCACAGCGTCGACGAGTTGATCGCCGAGCGCGGGGTGCGTGCGCCGTTCATCCGTATGGCCAAAGAAGGCGGTCTGATCGGTAAGGACAGCTATCTCGGCTCGGCGGGCTTCGGAGCCGAGATGCCCGACCAGGTCGACTCGGCAAAGGTCCTCACACAGTTCGCGACGGGCGCGACCATCGTCCTGCAAGGACTGCACCGATTGTGGCCACCGGTCATCGATTTCGTCCGCGGGATGGTCGACGATCTCGGCCATCCGGTCCAGGCCAACGCCTACATCACTCCTCCTGCCAATCGTGGGTTCGATCCGCACTACGACGTGCACGACGTCTTCGTGCTGCAGATCTCAGGACGCAAGCACTGGCGGGTTCACGCACCCGTGCACGACAATCCACTGTCGACGCAGCCGTGGACCGACCACCGCGAAGCCATCGCAGCGCGCAGCGCCGACAGCCCGGTGATCGACACGCTCCTCGAACCCGGCGACGCTCTTTACCTGCCGCGCGGCTGGATCCACTCGGCAGAGGCCCTCGGCGACACGTCGATTCACCTCACGGTCGGCGTGTCGGCAGTGACCGCTTACGATCTCGTCCGGGCTGTCCTGGATCAGCTGGGGACAGTCGACGCCCTACGCGCCTCGCTACCGATGGGCAGCGACTTCACCGATCGTGACGAGACAGCAGCATTGGCCACCAAGACCATCGCCACCGTTATCGACGTATTACAGGACCGCACAGCAGATCTCGCCGAGACGGTCGCGTCTCGAATGTCTGCCGTCCACGCCGAACGCACCCGCCCTGCGGCGGTGCGACCGCTCGCAACTCTCGACGCCATCGACGCGCTCGACGAACGTACGGCGGTCCGCCTGCGCCACGGGCTGGTGACCGAGATCGGCCGGTCGGCCACGCGCACAGAAATCCGTCTACAGGACCGAACGATCAGCTTCCCCGACCACTGCACCGCCGCGCTACACGACATCGTGTCCGGCGACATCGTCTGCGCGGGCACATTGCCCGAACTCGACACCGCCGACGGCCTGGTGCTGATCCGACGCCTTCTTCGAGAAGGCGTCCTCGTGCCCGATCACCGAGCACCCGCTCACCGATCGGACCTCGCCGAATGATCCGTCGACCTCCGTGTAGTACGCAATCTGCAGAACGCGGTGATCCGATCTACGGCACCGCATCGGCAGGCACGGCGTGGGTTCTGCTCGAACTCGGCGGCGGTTGGGGACATTCGGCTTTTCTTCAGTCCCCTTCGATCATCGATCACGATCTCGGCCTTCGGATCGTGCGCCGCGTCGAAAAGCAACGCATGCGCATCGTGGCGATTCGACGGCCGGGACGACGACCACCGACACCTCGGTGGCGCTGGTTCATCGTGAACGCCGAACCCGGAGCAGAAAGCGTCCACACCGGCGAAGTCGATGGTCCTGCAGGATATCTCGATCTCGCACTCGACGGATCCGACGGTCAGGCCACGACAGAGCCCCTCGTCGCCGTGTGTGCGCACGGAAAGCACGATCAGTGCTGTGCAGTGCGAGGCCGCGCAGCGACTGCGGCGATAGCGTCGGCGTATCCGGAGTGGACGTGGGAGTGTTCGCACCTCGGCGGCGACCGATTTGCCGCCACGGGGCTGATCCTTCCGCACGGACTCTGCTATGGCAGACTTGACACCGCCACCGACCCAGCCACGGTCGTGGAGCTGTACACACAAGGGCGACTTGATGATTCGCTACTTCGCGGACGCACGTCGCTCCCTCATGCCGTGCAGGCGGCGCAGCACTTCGCCCGCGTCGAAACCGGAGACGACCGCATCGAATCGTTCGCGCCCATCGATGTCGCGCACCTCGACGGTCGCATCCGCGTACGCCTGGTCGGCGATGGCGCACCCATCGACGTGGTGCTCATCGAAGAATTCTCCGAGCCGCTGTTCTCCATGTGCGAGGCGACCGTCACCGGGCGCGTGCGCCAGTTCGATCTTGACTCACTCACCATCGGCCACGGCGCCGCAATCTGACCGTGACCCGGTCTCGGTCCACGATCGGCCACATCTCGAGCACGCGTCACCTCCCTCGGCGCGCGTCAACGACGTCGACAATCGCTCATGCTCGAGTGATGGGAATCAACAAGAACGACACCGTCGAGTGGAACACCTCCCAGGGACCGACCCGCGGAAAGACTACCGAGAAGCGCACAACACCGTTCACGTTCGACGGTCAGAAGTTCAACGCCAGCGACGACGACCCCTATTGGATCGTCGAATCGTCGAAGACCGGAGCACGGGCCGCGCACAAGGAGTCGTCGCTCACCAAGAAATGACAGCGACAGCGGCGACATCACATGTTCTCGAAAGCACGTCCGAGCTCGGCGCCGACATCGATGATGCGCGCCGCGCGGACCTCCGGCTTCTCGATCTCGTCGGCGACGTGCTGTGCGATAAATCTCTTGATCTCGCTGTCCACCTGCCCTACTGCGCGAATGAACTCGCCGCGCAGGTTGTGCGCGGCGACGTCGACGATGACGTCTCGCGGCCGCGGAGGCGTGACATCGATCCGCAGTTCGAGCGGCTCGGCCGCGCGCACGGTCAGCGGCAAGGTGATCAGCCCGTCGACGTCGTATCGGATACGGTCGACCCGTAGATCCACCACGAGTCCGACATTGAGCATGATCTCGACCGTGAAGGTGATCAACTCCCCCACCGTGCGTGTGATGTCTGGTTCGCCGATCTCGACGTGCGCTGTCACGCGCGCGATCCCGCCGGGCCCCGATGGGATCGGCCCGACATCGAAGGACTCACCGGTGAGCGACGAGAACGCCGACCCCACGCGCTCCTCGGTCACCGCGACCTCGAAGAACCTGCGGCCGAACTGTTCGTAGGTCAGTTGCGCCATTCGAGACATCGTGCCATCCATGGCGACCGCTCGGCGCGGTTCGAGCACATGACGAGCGCAGGTCTCGTCGTACGCTGCACCCATGAGCTTCGACGGTTTCCCGGAAGCCGCCCTCGACTTCTACGACGACCTCGAGATCGACAACACCAAAGCCTTCTGGGAGCAACACAAAGAGATCTATGAACGCGCAGTGGTCACACCGATGCGCGCTCTCACCGATGCCCTCGCCGACGAGTTCGGCGAGGCGAAGTTGTTCCGTCCGTACCGCGACGTCAGGTTCTCCAAGGACAAGTCGCCCTACAAGACGCATCAGGGCGCCTACGTTCCCGTCGCCTCGGCCACTGGCTACTACGTACAGATCAGCGCCCCCGGGGTGATGGTCGGCGCGGGTTTCTACGACGCAACCGCCGACCGCCTGGCGGCTCTGCGCACGGCGATCGACGACGACCGGCGGGGCGGAGAACTCGAGTTGATCGTGCGCCGTCTACACGATGCGGGATTCGAGGTGGGCGGGGACCGCCTGAAGACGGCCCCGCGCGGCTGGGACATCAACCATCAACGCATCGAGTTGCTGCGCCACAAGACGTTGACGGTATCCCGCGACTACGGGTTCGACGGGATCATCCATACCGGCGAGCTTCTCGAGCGGGTGCGCGACGATTGGCGCGCGACCCGGCCTCTCGTCGACTGGCTCATCCGACACGCTCTCGCGTGAACGGTACTCGGCCTTGAACATCCCTACACCGCTGCGAACATTCCCACACCGCTGCGAATCGACGCCTGCGCACTCCATGCCTCAGACCGTTCCGTCGACGTAGACCCACGCACCCTCGTAGCGAGTGAACGACGAGATCTCGTGCAGCTGTCCGCGGTGTCCATCGGCGCGATACATCGCTGTGAACTCGACGGTTCCGGCAGTGTCGAACGGCCCGCCGCCGGTCACCGATTCGACGTCGAGACGCAGCCAGCGCATGCCATCATCGAGGATAAGGTCCTGCGGCCGGGTGTCGGGATGCCAACTGCGCAGCAGGTGGTCGCTGTCGCCGACAGCGAACGCGCTGAATCGCGACCGCATCAACGCCTCGGCGGTGGGAGCGCGTCGCCGTCCGAGCAGAATCGGCCCGCAACACTCGGCAAAGGTCAGGCCGGTCCCGCACGGACAGCGCGACTCGTCGTTGATCATTTCGCTCATGGCGGCTCAGCCTATGCTGCGACGAGCAGGGGTCCCAGCCGACTGCCAGCGCGTGCCCATGCCGATAGCAGTGTCGAAGTCTGTGATGGTCACATGACAACGATCACCTCCTCCGCCCCTTCCTCATTTCCCCCCGCCTCATCCCCCACAGCCTCATCCCCCACTGCCGCCCCGAGCACGCGCGCCGACACCGTCCTGCTGATCATGGACGGCAGCGTTCGTGCGCACGACATAGCCAGTCAGATCCTCGATCACGGCAAGAACCTGGCCATCGCGGGTACCCGGTGTCACGATCTCGTCCCCTTTGTCGACGCGGGTGTGCGTGGCAGGGTACTGACAGTCATTGCCGATCCTGCCGACCCCGCGCAGATCGATGCCGTCATCGAGCGTGCCGGCGAGATGCTCGGGCCGGTGATCATGGTCGTCGATCCGGGCGGATTGCTCTCGGATGTGCGCGCAGCCGACCGACACGCCGCCTGACAGCGCCGATGCCGAGGGCGTCGCCGATAGGGCCGTGTCAACATCTGGTCGAGCAGCGTCAAAGATGCGTAAGAAGCGCACACAACCCGATCGTCCGGCGATACAACGTCCTTCGTGGTATCACCCGGCACCGTGGCGCGAGCGCGGACACTTGACAAGACATCGACCGCTGCACCGACTTCGACTTCGAACTCGACAACCTCGCGCGTGAGGCGCACCGCCGATCCACGCACACACGGATCACGGATACGCGAGAAGCGTCGTCTGACCGCTACGACCGGGCTCGCGGCGCTCTCGCTCGATGCGATGGCGTCGGTTGCCTACGGACCCGAGGCGATCGTCCTCGTACTCGCGGCGGCGGGCGGCAACGCACTGGGACTCACCCTCCCCATCAGTGCCGCGATCGTCGTCCTCCTCGCGGTTCTCGTACTCTCCTACCGGCAGTTGATCGCTGCGTTCCCCGACGGAGGCGGCGCCTATGCCGTCGCGAAAGCCCATCTCGGGCGCCGCGCATCCCTCGTTGCCGCCGCATCTCTGCTGATCGACTACGTCCTCAACGTCGCGGTGTCGGTGACTGCGGGAACCGCCGCGCTCACATCAGCGTTTCCTGCGGCAGGCCGCCATACCGTCCTGATCGCACTCGCCACGCTCGCCCTGATCACGGCGGTCAACCTGCACGGAATCGTCAGCAGCGCCAGAGCTTTCATCACACCGACCGCAGTCTTCGTGGTGAGCATCCTGTCGGTGATCGTCGTCGGCCTTCTGCACGGTGGCGGTCACGATGTTGCGCAGGTCGATTCACCAGCGGTCGGGACGGTCGGAATTCTGTTGATACTCAAGGCATTCTCGAACGGGTGCGCGGCACTCACCGGCGTCGAGGCCATTGCCAACGCGACGCCGCAGTTCCGAGAGAACCGGATACGTCGCGCTCAGCGCGCCGAGGCCGCACTTGGTGTGCTCCTCGGAATGATGATGCTGGGTATCGCGGCGCTTGTGCAGCATCTGCATATCCAGCCACGGGAGGGCGTCACCGTGCTGTCTCAACTCACCGAAAGCGTATTCGGCCGTGGCGCACTGTATTACGTGGTACAGGTATCCACGATCGTGCTGCTTGCGCTGGCCGCGAACACGTCGTTCGGCGGGTTGCCGCAGCTGATGAAGGTCGTCGCGAGTGACGACCATCTGCCGCATCGTCTCGTCCGCCGAACCGACAACGGTGTCTACCGAAACGGCGTGCTCATTCTTGCAGTCGCCTCTGCTCTGCTGATCGTCGTCTCCGGGGGTGACGTGAATGCGCTCGTCCCGCTGTTCGCCATCTGTGTGTTCATCGGGTTCACTCTGGCTCAGCTCGGACTGGTGCGTCACTGGTCGACTTCGCGCACGCGTCACTGGAGAGCTCGTGCCTCACTCAACAGTGTCGGCGCCGCGCTCACCGGCACGGCAGCCGTGGTCGTCACCGTGATGAAGGCCGACGAGGGGTCGTTGTGGGTCGTGCTCGTCTTGGCACTGCTGGTGGTCGCGATGGAGTTGATGGCCCACAGCTACCGACGCACAAGGGAACTCGATATACGTACCGCGGGCGACACATCGCATCCCGGGGACCATCCTCGACACTCGTTCGCGGGCCAGGGCCTCGCCGTCGTGCCGGTCTCGTCGCCCCTGTGCTGCGCAACCAACGACGCGCTCCGCGCGGCACGGGCATTCGGTCGCGAGGTCAGAGCAGTGCACGTCGTCGTCGATGACAACCGGCGCAGCATCGGCACGCGGGAGAACACCGGCGAGCCTGCCCCCGCACGAGACGACTTCGAGTCGGAGTGGCGGCGCTTCCACCCGCTCTCGCACCTGATCGAACTGCGGGCTCCCGACGACGACTCCGTCGTCGACTATGTGGCCGAGTTGGCCGGCACCGACGACGTGCTCGTGATCATCCCGGACACGGGATCGGCCAGGCGTTCGAGGTTGTTGTCGTCGGGTCGCGCAGACGATCTCGAGGACGCGCTCCGGCGCACGACCCGCGCACTGGTGACGAGGACGCACACGATCGTCGACACGCACCGCGCGCCGTCGGCGTGACGACTCCAGTCCTCGACTTCGGGGCCTCTGCGGAAGGTCAGCCACCCGGTGGGTGAGCCTTCGGGTGGTGGACGTTCGGTGGACTAATCTGATCGGATGCCATCGTTGTCGACCGCCCGCCGAGTCATCGCGGGAATCCTCATCGCACTGGCAGGCATCTGCTATTCGTCGTGGGTTCTGGAATTCTTCTGGTCGAGTCCCCTGGACCCACTGAACAGCTTCCTCAGCGAACTCGACGCTGCCCACCGCCCGCACCGGGATATCTACGAGATCGGCGACATCGTGACGTCGATTCTCGCCGTGGGATCGGCGCTGATCCTGTTTCTCCCACGCCCGATCGTGAGCGGTCTCTATGCGCGGGTCGCTGTGACATCCTTCGGCGTGTTCGGTGCAGCGACCCTCGCAGATGCGCTCGCCCCGATCGATTGCATCCCAGGGATCGACCCCGACTGCCCGTACGAACCAAGCGGCCTGCTCCCGCAGCTACATCACATACACGCACTGACCAGCACGGTCGCCGTGTTCGCCATCTTCATCACCATGATCGCGGGCGTACTGGCGGCATATCGGCAACAACCACGGATCTGGCCACTGCTCCGGACAGCAGGCCTCGGTGTGCTGGTCATCGTCGCGGTGACCACGGCCTGGATGCTGATCGCCGACAACCTGCACGGCGATTACTACCTCGGATTGGCGCAGCGCATCCAGGTCGGGGGCATGTCGGTGTGGCTGGTGCTCTGGGGCTTCTCGGTGTGCACTCAACGCGCACCCGCCCCTGCCCGCGACTCCTCAGGCGTGCCGGGTCAGGTGAGCTCCACCTCGTAGACGACGAAGTCGTTCGTGGCGATCGTGTCGTACAGCGAGCGGGCCGTCGCGTTGTCTCGCGCGGTCTGCCAATAGACCTTCGGTAGCCCTTGGTCGCGTGTCCAGTCGAGGACGTGATCGATGAGCGCCCGTCCGGCTCCGCTGCGACGAACGTCTGGAGCCACGAACAGGTCCTCGAGGTAGGTGTAGGGCTTGTCGCTCCACGTCGAGGCATGTGTCAACCAGTGCACGATGCCGATAGCGCGCCCGGTCTCGTCGCGCGCCATGGCACCGTACATCGGGTACTCGGGATCGAGCATTCGTGCGAAGGTCAGATCGTTCTGTGCCTGGGCCAGGTCGTGCTCGTAGAACGTCAGATACCCGGCCCACAGCGGGTCCCAGTCCTTCCGATCATCCTCGGTCAACGGCGCGATTGTCGTGCTCATTCGGTGTTCCCATTCCTCGGTTCGGTGCGGATGGCACTCGGGATCTCAAGTCGAACGCTCGGGTGGTCTGGTCTGACGGGGTACTGGCGACGGTGACCATCCGACGGCAGTCGTGTGGTCAGGATGTCGGGCGCAGCACCACGCCACTCTGCAACGCAGCCGGCGACACCGGTTGCGCGAAACCATCTCCCACATGCACCACGTAGCCGCTGCGGCCCGCGTCGACGTCCACGGAGAACTTCAGCACGCACTGTCCGTCGTGTGTCCGATATCGTTCGAGCGGCGTCGTTGCGAGCTTGTCGCCCGTCTCGCTGTAAATGGTGACGGCCGCCCGGTCGGAAATGGTCCCTCCTGTGGCCGCGGTTTCCCACGTGTCGCAGCTCACCGGCACACCTCCGAGTGCGGTGAACTGCTGTGTGTTGCCGATGCCGAGCAGGATCGCGAACAGTGCGAGGGCCGCGAACACCACCATCGCGATCGACGTCCCGACGATGATCGGTACGCGCGTGCGGTGCTGCCACATGCGTCGAGGCAGTGGGGCTCCCGAGTCGAGCCAGAACTCCGTCGTTCCCGGCGCCGCGTCGGTCGGCTGCCGCATCATGGTCTCTTGCGGGGTCTCGGAGTGTGTCTGTATCCGCGGCACGTGTTGTGCCGACCATGGTCCCTGTTGCGGATGCACCACGTGTCACTCCTTCGGAGGGAAGTATTTGATCAGGGCTTCCTGCGTGACGGACGTGGCCAGTGTTCCGTCCCGCTTCCAGAAACGACCTGAGCCCATCCCGCGCGACCCGGTGGCAACCGGCGACCGGGTCGCGTAAAGCATCCATTCGTCGAAGCGGAAGTCGCGGTGAAACCACATCGAATGGTTGACGGTTGCCGCGAACAGTCGGTCGATGCCCCACGACAGGCCGTGGGTGGTGATGACCGAGTCGAGGACAGTGGTGTCGGATGCGTAGCACATCGCCGCGACATGCAGCAGCGGGTCGTCGGGCATGGCACCGTCGGTCTTCATCCATACCCTGTTGTCGCGCAACGTCTCTCCGGCCTCGCGCATCTTCCACGACGGGTCGTTGGCGAAGCGGATGTCGATGGGGTGCAACGCATTGACGAACGTGGCGATGCGGTCTTCGAAGCCCTTGAAGTGCTCGCCGAGCGGTGGCAACTCTTCCGGGTACGGGACCTGAGGGATCTCGACGGCATGTTCGAGTCCCGCGGAGTTGTCCTGGAACGCGACCAACATCGTGAAGATGACCTCGTCGTCCTGGATCGCATTCACCTGGCGGTTGGCGAAGGACTTGCCGTCGCGGTAGCGCGCGACGTGGTACTCGATGGGCTTGGTCACATCACCGCCACGGATGAAATGCGCGTGCAGGGCGTGGACGGGCGGATTACCCCGTGTCAGTGTGCGCCCAGCGGCGACGACCCCCTGCCCGAGCATCTGGCCACCGAAGGTGCGCGCCGTCTTCTGCTCGGGGTGCTGCCCGATGAACAGGTCGTCGTCGCGCCGTTCGACGTCGAGTAGGTCGAGGAGTTTGGCGAGATCCTCGGATACGTCGGTTGTCATGCGGATCACCCTATGTGGTCAGCCGCGGATGCGGTGAGGCCGGTGGCTGCATCGCAGCCACCGGAGCGGCGTACGAAACTCAGTGATCCTGCTCGCCGATCCGGTGCACGTGGATGAGGTTGGTCGAGCCGACGGTTCCGGGGGGTGCGCCCGCGACGATGACGACGACGTCGCCGTCGCGCAGCCTGCCGATCCGCAGCAACTGCTGGTCGACCTGGTCGATCATGTTGTCGGTGGTGTCGACGCGGTCGACGATGAAGGTCTCGGTGCCCCAGCTCAGTGCGAGCTGGCTTCGCACGGCCTGCGTGGGTGTGAAGGCGAGAAGCGGAAGCCGCGAATGCAGGCGCGCGAGACGGCGGACGGTGTCGCCGGACTGGGTGAAAGCGACAAGAGCTTTGACCTCGAGTCGTTCGCCGATATCGCGGGCGGCATACGAGATGATCCCCCGCTTGGTCCGTGGGACGTGCGACAGCGGGGGCACATCGCGCGAGCTGCCTTCGACGGCCTTACAGATGCGATTCATGGTGCGCACCACTTCGATCGGCCACTTGCCCACCGATGTTTCGCCGGACAACATCACAGCGTCGGCACCATCGAGCACGGCGTTGGCGACGTCGGAGGCCTCGGCACGCGTCGGTCGCGAGTTCTCGATCATGGAGTCGAGCATCTGGGTTGCCACGATCACGGGCTTCGCGTTCTCGCGAGCCATCTGGATGGCCCGCTTCTGCACCAACGGCACTTCTTCGAGCGGTAACTCGACGCCGAGGTCGCCGCGGGCGACCATGATCGCATCGAAGGCGAGGACGATGGCCTCGAGGTTGTCGATGGCCTCGGGCTTCTCCAGCTTGGCGATGACGGGTACCCGTCGGCCGACGCGGTCCATCACCTCGTGGACCAGTTCGATGTCGGCGGGGCTACGCACGAAGGACAGGGCCACCATGTCGACTCCGAGGCCGAGCGCGAACTCGAGGTCGGCGATGTCCTTTTCGCTCATCGCCGGGACCGAGACGTTCATACCGGGAAGCGAGAGTCCCTTGTTGTTGGACACCGGACCGCCCTCGGTCACGGTGCACACGACGTCGTTGCCCTCGACATCGGTCACCACAAGGCCGACCTTGCCGTCGTCGACGAGCAGGCGGTCGCCGGGGACAGCGTCGTCGGCGAGACGCTTGTACGTGGTCGAGACACGGTCGTGGTTTCCGATGATGTCGTCGGTGGTGATGCGCACCGTCTCACCGGTGTTCCACATGACCTCGCCGTTGAGCGCGCCGTCGTCCTCGAACTTGCCGAGCCGGATCTTGGGGCCCTGCAGGTCGGCGAGGATGCCGACGGCCTTCTCAGCGTTGTCGCTGGCCTTACGAACTCGCTCGTAGACCACTTTGTGGTCGTCGTGGGTGCCGTGGCTGAAGTTCAGCCTGGCGACATCCATTCCGGCATCAACGAGTTCTTTGAGCCTCTCCTCGCTGTTGGTGGCTGGACCCAGGGTGCACACGATCTTGGTTCGGCGTTCCACTGTGCTCACCTTAGTCCGCTCGTTTCGGCATAGCCATCGTTACACCTGAGTTGTCATCGGACGTCAACGTCGCGTTGCTGCTCGCGGTGGCCGACGAGCGTCAGCGAACCGAGAGCGGAAGTTGCGCCGGTTTCACCGGAGACGGCAAATCGGAGGCGCCCATGAGGAATTCGTCGACGGCGCGTGCGGTGGACCGTCCTTCGGCGATCGCCCACACCACGAGCGACGCACCGCGATGTGCGTCACCGCAGACGAACACGCCCGGCGCGTCGGTCTGCCAGTCGCTTCCGCACGAGATGTTCCCACGACGATTCGGCTCGATGCCGAGGTCGGTGAGCAGACTCGTCTCGCGCACACCCTCGAACCCGATGGCGAAAAGCGCCAACTCGCAAGGTATTTCGAACTCGTCACTGACCGGGGTGATCACCCGGCGACCGTCGGGTTCGCGTACCACCTTCACCTCGGCGAGCACCATTGTCGTCACGTTGCCATCGGCGTCGCCCACGAATCGTTGCACCGCGACCTGATATTTGCGCTCGCCGCCTTCGGCGTGCGCGCTCGACGTCCGCATGACGAGCGGCCAGGTGGGCCACGGCGAGCGGTTGTCGTCGCGATCGCTGGGCAACTCGGCGTTGTAGTCGAGTTGCACCACCGACGCCGCCCCCTGTCGGTGCGCGGTACCGAGGCAGTCGGCGCCGGTGTCGCCACCGCCGATGATCACGACGTGCTTGCCCGCCGCGGTGATCGGCGACGGTCCGTCGCCTTCACATTCCTTGTTCGCCGGAACGAGGTGCTCCATCGCGAGGTGCACACCCCTGAGTTCCCGCCCCGGGACCGGATTGTCACGCGGCTTCATGGCTCCGATCGCGAGCACGACGGCGTCGTGCCTGCTGCGCAGTTCCTCGACGGTGAGATCGATTCCGACGTCGCAGTTGACGACGAATTGTGTTCCTTCCGCGCGCATCTGGGCGATGCGCCGTTCGATATCGGACTTCTGGAGCTTGTACTCGGGGATGCCGTACCGCAGCAGACCGCCGACACGGTCGTCCTTCTCGTAGACCGTCACGTCATGACCAGCGCGGGTCAACTGCTGCGCGGCGGCAAGCCCCGCGGGACCGGAACCGACAACGGCGACCGACTTGCCCGATCTCGCGTCCGGCGCCTCGGGCCCGATGATCCCCTCAGCCCACGACTCGTAGGCGATCGTCTTCTCGATCCGTTTGATCGTGACGCTGCCGCCGGTCGTCGGCTCGGAGATCGACAACACGCACGCCGCCTCGCATGGAGCGGGACACACCATTCCGGTGAACTCGGGGAAGTTGTTGGTCGCGTGAAGTCGGGCGCTCGCTGCATCCCACCGGCCTCGCCGGACGAGATCGTTCCACTCCGGAATCAGGTTGCCCAACGGGCAACCGGCAGTTCCGGAGTGGCAGAAGGGAATTCCGCAATCCATGCACCGTCGAGCCTGTTCGGACACCTCGTTGAGCGAGGCGACGGGATCGAATCCGTGCGCATACACGTCGTCCCAGTCCTGCACGCGCTCGGCAACAGGACGGTATTTCGCTTCTTTCTTCCCAACTTCCAGGAATCCGCGCGGGTCAGCCACGTGCCGCCTCCATGATCGCTGAATCGACGTCGCGCCCTTCGGCTTCGGCCATCCGGGCCGCGTCGAGGACACGCTTGTAATCGGTGGGCATCACCTTCGTGAAGGCGAGGCATCGCCTCGGCCAGTCGGCGAGCATCGACGCGCCGATGGCCGAGCCGGTGAGCCGGGTGTGTTTGGTGATGTGCTCGTGCAACCACCGCAGATCGTCGGGATCGGGCCGCAGCAACTCCACCATGGCTCCGTTGACCTTTGTCTCGTCGAGGTCGTAGACATAGGCGATCCCGCCAGACATACCCGCGGCCATGTTGCGGCCGGTAGGACCGAGTATCACCACACGACCGCCCGTCATGTACTCGCAGGCATGATCGCCGACGCCCTCCACCACTGCGGTGGCGCCCGAGTTGCGCACGGAGAACCGCTCGCCGACCTTGCCGCGCAGATAGACCTCGCCCGACGTGGCCCCGTAGAGGATCGTGTTGCCCGCGATCACCTGGTCCTCGGCGATGAACCACGCATCGGGATGCGGGGTGACCACGATCTTGCCGCCACACAGCCCCTTACCGACGTAGTCGTTGGTATCGCCGGTGAGCTTGATGGTGATACCTGGCGGTAGGAACGCGCCGAGTGACTGTCCTGCCGACCCCGTCAATTCGACGGTGATGGTGTCCTCCGCGAGTCCCTCCGCGCCGTAGCGTCGGGTCACCTCGGAGCCGAGTAGGGTGCCGACCGTGCGGTTGACGTTGCGGACCGGTAGTTCAAGCGTCACCGGATGTGCGTCCTCGAGCGCACCCTCCGCGAGCTGGATGAGAGTCTGGTCCAAGGCCTTGTCGAGTCCGTGGTCCTGACCGCGAACGCGTCGGGTCGGCCCCTTGTCCTCGATGCGACGGAAGATCGGGCTCAGGTCGAGTCCCTTGCTCTTCCAGTGCGCGACCGCGGTATCGGTGTGCAGCCGCTGCGACTGCCCGATGGCTTCGTCGAGTGTGCGATATCCCAACTGTGCCAGATACTTTCGGACATCCTCGGCGACGAACCGGAAGAAGTTGACGATGTGCTCTGCCTGCCCGGTGAACCGTGACCGCAGCACCGGATTCTGCGTCGCCACACCCACCGGGCAGGTGTCGAGGTGGCAGACCCGCATCATGATGCACCCGGACACGATCAGCGGTGCCGTGGAGAAACCGTATTCCTCCGCGCCGAGCAGGGCCGCCATGATGACGTCGCGACCCGTACGGAGTGCACCGTCGCACTGGACGGTGATCCGGTCGCGCAGGCCGTTGAGCATGAGGGTCTGCTGGGCGTCGGCGAGTCCGATCTCCCACGGCGTGCCTGCGTGCTTGAGCGACGTGAGCGGGGAGGCTCCGGTTCCGCCGTCGTATCCGGAGATGAGGACGACGTCGGCGTGCGCCTTGGAGACACCGGTGGCGACGGTCCCGACACCGACGGCGCTGACGAGCTTGACGTGGACACGCGCGTCGGAGTTGGCGTTCTTCAGGTCGTGGATCAACTGGGCGAGATCCTCGATCGAATAGATGTCGTGGTGCGGTGGCGGCGAGATCAGTGCGACACCGGGCGTCGAGTGCCTGGTCTTGGCGATCCAGGGATACACCTTGTAGGCGGGAAGCTGTCCGCCCTCACCGGGCTTGGCGCCCTGGGCCATCTTGATCTGGATGTCGGTGGCGTTGATCAGGTAATCGCTTGTGACGCCGAACCGGCCCGATGCAACCTGTTTGACGGCGCTGCGTCGCTCCGGATCGTAGAGACGGTCGGTGTCCTCACCGCCCTCGCCCGAGTTGGAGCGCCCGCCGATCCGGTTCATCGCGATCGCGATGGTCTCGTGCGCCTCGGCGGAGATGGAGCCGTAACTCATTGCGCCGGTGTTGAATCGCGTCATGATCGATTCGACAGGCTCGACCTCGTCGAGCGGCACGGGATCCCGGCCGGAGAAGTCGAGTTCGAACAGACCGCGCAGCGTACCGCCCTTGCGCGACTGCTCGTCGACCTTCTCCGAGTACGCGGCGAACACCTCGTCGCGGCCGGTCTTGGTGGCGTGTTGCAGCAGGAACACCGTTTCCGGGGTGAACATGTGCAGTTCACCCTCACGGCGGTATTGGTACTCGCCACCCACCTCGAGACGCCGATACACCTGCTCTGTCGGATTGTGCGGAAACGCGCGATGATGCCGGATGCGGACTTCCTCTGCGAGTTCGTCGAGGCCGACGCCTTCGATCCGCGAGACGGTCCGCGTGAAGTACTCCTTCACCACAGCCGACGACAGCCCGACCGCTTCGAAGGCCTGCGACGCCGTGTATGAGCTGATGGTCGAGATGCCCATCTTGCTCATCACCTTGAGCACGCCCTTGCCGAGCGCCTCGATGTAGTTGCGCTTGGCCTTCGACGGTGTGACACCCGTCAGCTCACCCTCGGCGATCAGGTCCTCGATCGACTCGAGTGCGAGATACGGATTGACCGCAGCCGCACCGAAACCGATGAGCAGCGCGATGTGGTGCACTTCGCGTGCATCGCCGGACTCGACGATCAGCGCGATCTTCGTTCGCTCCTTGGTGCGCACGAGATGGTGATGCACCGCAGACGCCGCCAACAGCGACGGGATGGGAGCGTGCTCGCGGTCGGAGTGTCGATCGGACACGACAAGTGTGCTGTGTCCCTCGGCGATCGCCTGGCTGGCGCGGCGTCGAAGATCGTCGAGTGCTTCTGCCAGGCCCTCACCGCCACGGGCGACCTCATAGAGACCATGCAGAACCTTCGCCGACAGTCCGGGATTGTCGCCGTCGTCGTTGATGTGGACGAGCTTGGCGAGGTCGTCGTTGTCGATGACGGGCCAGTGCAGCAGTATCTGCCTGCACGACGCCGCCGTCGGGGCGAGGAGATTCTGCTCGGGACCCATCACACGCGCCATCGAGGTGACGATCTCCTCGCGGATGGCGTCGAGCGGCGGATTGGTCACCTGCGCGAACAGTTCGACGAAGTAGTCGTAGAGCAACCGGGACCGCTGCGACATGACCGCGACCGGAGTGTCGGTACCCATCGAGCCGAGTGGCTCATAGCCCGAGGCAGCCATCGGGGTCAGCAGCACACGTAGGTCCTCCTCGGTGTAGCCGAAGGACACCTGCCTGCGGACGACGGTGTCGTGGTTCGGCTTGTACACCGGCCGCGGCGGAAGCGTAGCGATGTCGAGGAGTCCCGCGTGCAGCCATTCGTCGTAGGGCTCCGACCGCATGAGGTCGCCCTTGATCTCCTCGTCGGGGATGATCCGGCCATGTGCGGTGTCGACGAGGAACATCCGTCCCGGCTCGAGTCTGCCCTTGGAGACCACGTCGTCGACCGGGACGTCGAGCACACCGGCCTCCGAGGCGAGAATCACTCGACCGTCGCGCGTCTGCCACCAACGTCCTGGGCGCAGTCCGTTGCGGTCGAGAACAGCACCGACAACGGTTCCGTCGGTGAACGTCACACAGGCCGGGCCGTCCCATGCCTCCATCAATGACCCGTTGAACTGCAGGAATGCGCGGCGTTTGGGATCCATCGACGGCACGTTCTCCCACGCCTCGGGGACCATCAGCATCACGGCGTGCGGCACACTGCGGCCGCCGAGGTGCAGGAGTTCGAGCACCTCGTCGAGCGAGGCCGAGTCGGAAGCCTCGGGAGTACAGATCGGGAACGCACGGGCGAGGTCGCCGGGGATCAGGTCGGTCTCGAGGAGCGCCTCACGCGCACGCATACGATTGCGGTTCCCTCGCACGGTGTTGATCTCGCCGTTGTGCGCGACGAACCGGAACGGGTGCGCGAGCGGCCATGACGGAAAGGTGTTGGTGGAAAAGCGCGAGTGGACGATGGCGATCGCGCTCACACACCGGTCGTCACGCAGATCCGGGTAGTAGAGGGGCAACTGCATCGTCGTGAGCATGCCCTTGTAGACCATGGTCCGACTCGACAGTGAGGCGAAATACAATCCCGTACCGCTCTCGTCGACGTCCGGAGTGATGCGTTCGGCCTGCTTGCGAAACGGATAGATGTAGCGATCGAGGTCAATGCCGCCGAGCCGAGCCGCGCCGTCGGACGGATCGACGGTGACGAACAACTGCGCCATGAAGGGCATGCACCCCACCGCGGTCTCGCCGATGTCGGCGCCCTCGACGTCGACCGGCAGATCCCGCCACCCGAGGATCGTGATGCCCTCGGCGTCCGCGAGGGTCGCGATCCGATCCATCGCCTCGCGTCGAGCCGCCTGGTCCATCGGCAGGAAGCATGTACCTGCCGCATACGTGTTGGCACCGTTAGGCGACGGCTCGGGAAGCTGGAAATCAACAGTGCCGCGGAACAATTCGTCGGGAAGCTGGATCAGGATGCCCGCTCCGTCACCACTGTTCTGCTCGGCGCCCGCAGCACCGCGGTGTTCGAGGTTCTCGAGCGCCAACAGACCGTCGGCGACGATCGCATGCGACCGGCGGCCGTAGATGTCGGAGACCATCGCGACGCCGCACGAGTCCACTTCCGTGTCGGGGTCGTACAGGCCCTGCTTGGCCGGGAGCGCAGAAAACAACATCAAGAGCCTCCACTCGATTCGCGTGAATCAAATGCTGAAGTCCTCAGGGACAACGCTGGCCCGTGGAGCAGGTGTCAGGACACAACGCCGCTGAAGGCGCGTACCCCAGGTGAAATCTCACTCTATCCGACCATGAGGCGCAACGCGGTTTTCGACGCTGCGCCGACAGTCCGCACTGGGACCGGGCCCGGTGCCGTTTGCTCGCTGACTACGCCTGATCCCCCGGCTTCCAGGGCTTCGCGTCGGCGGATTCACCGGTGCCGGGAATGATCTTCTTGTCCCTCTCGACGTAATCGTCGTCGGCGACGGGATCGGGACCACCCGCGTTGTCCATCTGCCCGTCCGCAAGGGCACCCTCGTCCTCGTCGACGCCGTCAGCGCCCGTGGGGCCGTCGTCGACCTCGGCGTCCTCGGCTTCTTCGGCAATGCCCTCTTCGATGTCCGCGGCATCGACGTCTGCCGTGTCGCCGGGATCGGTGTCCGAATCCGAATCGGACTCCTCGAGGATCTCCGACTCCGTGGTGACACCCTCTGGACGTGCCGGGTCGTCTTCCGGGTCCCAAGGCTTCGCATCGGCCGATTCGCCGGTGCCCGGAATGATCTTCGACACGATCTCTTCGTTCTCGTCGAGAACCGGGTCGGGTCCGCCCGCGTTGATCTCCTGGCCGTCGGCGAGTTCGGCCTCGTCCTCGTCGACGCCGGACGCGCTGGTATCACCCTCGTCGTCGACCATGTCCTCGATATCCTCGGACACTCCCTCGGCGATCTCCTCCGGGCCGATTCCCTCTGCGGCGCTACTCATCGAAACCCCTTCGTCGGTGTGATCGCCCGCCGTATCGGTGGACTCCCCTCCATCCTCCACGGTTTCGTCACCGGCGGTGCCGGCATCGGTGGGTTCGGAATCAGCGGGTTCGGCATCAGCGGGTTCGGAATCAGCGGGTTCGGAATCAGCGGGTTCGGTCCCGTCAGATTCGGTCCCGTCGGATTCGGCTTCGGCAGGCCCGGCGGCACCGTCCTCCACGACCTCGTCCTCGACGCCCTCGTCGCTCGTCTCGGCGTCAACGCCCTCGTCGCTGGGCGCGTCGGCGTCATCACTATCAGACGCATCGACGGCGGCCTCGCGGCCGTGATCGTCGACCTCGTGGTCTGCACCCTCGCCGTCTGTGTCCTCGTCACCTGTGTCCTCGTGGCCTGCGTCCTCGTGATCGTCGCTCTCGCGATCATCACGGCCGGCTGCGGTGCCCGCTACGGCCACGCCGGCGAGAGCTGCGCCCGCGGCGGCAACCCCACCGCCGGTAGACGAGGCCGTCGATGCCGCCTGCGGCTCGATGCGCTGGTCGGGTTCGAGATCGGAGTCGTCCGGTTCGGAGCCGTCGAGGTGCTCAGCTCCATCATCTCCGTCGGCGTCCGGTTCGTCGTCGAAGAAGTGTTCGTTCTCATCCTCGCCGTCGTCATTCTCGCCGTCGTCATCCACGTCGTCATATTCGTCGTCGTCATCCACGTCGTCGACGAGGGCACCGGTGTGCCCCAGCTCGGCGAGTTCGGCGGCCCGCTCAGGCCAGTACACCTCCAGGCCCTGCTCGCGGCCCTTCGGCGCGACGATGAAGTAGATCGCACCGCAGACGATGCCCAGCGCAGCGGTGAACACGTTGATGCGCACGCCCGCGATGTGGGTGAACGCGGGGTCGGAGCGCATGAGTTCGACCCCGAACCGACCGATGCAGTACCCGACGACGTAGAGCGCGAACAGACGTCCGTGGCCGATGCGGAAGTATCGGTCGACGAGCACGAGGATCACGACGACGAGCAGATTCCACAACAGTTCGTACAGGAATGTCGGGTGCACGATCGCCACCACGTGCCCGTTCGACACACCCGTGATCAAGCCCGGATCAGCCTGCCCCGACGCATCGACGCGCTCGTAGATCTTGAGGCCCCACGGAACGTCGGTGGGCCGACCGTACAGCTCCTGATTGAAGTAGTTGCCGAGTCGTCCGATGGCCTGCGCGAGCAGAATCGGCGGGGCGATGGCGTCGGCGAACGGCGGGAGCTTGATACCCATACGCCTCGCGCCGATCCATGCGCCGAGACCTCCGAACAGCACGGCACCCCAGATACCGAGACCGCCGTCCCAGATCTTGAGCGCATCGATCGGAGTCTTGCCGCCGTCTCCGAAATAGATCTGCCAGTCGGTCAGTACGTGGTAGATACGTCCGCCGATCAGCCCGAACGGAACGGCCCAGATCGCGACGTCGAGAACCTCGCCCGACCGGCCACCGCGGGCAATCCAGCGACGGTTTCCCCACCAGACGGCGACGATGATGCCGACGATGATGCACAACGCGTACGCCCGCAATGGGAACGAACCGATGTACCACACGCCCTGAGGCGGGCTGGGGATGTAGGCGAGCATCGTCGTCGTCGGCGCTGTCACGGTGCCACCCTAACGGACGGGCACGCGCAGACGGCGAAGCGTCGGCTCCGCTTCGGGGCGATCAGAGGTCTGCTCGCGGTTCGCGGACACCGCTCGCGAGTTCCGTGACCAGCTCGGCGAGGTGATCCTGACCCGCTTTGGCCGCCGTGACCAGCGCTGACCCGACGATCACACCGTCTGCGTAGCTCGCGATCTGCGAGGCCTGCTCGCGATTGCGGACGCCGAGTCCCACGCCGAGCGGTATGTCGGAATACTCACGCACGCGAGCGCACAACTCGGGAGCGGCGTCGGAGACCGCGTCGCGCGCACCGGTCACGCCCATTGTCGAGGCGACGTAGACGAATCCGCGCGACGCGTCGACGGTCAGCGCAAGTCGCTCTGTGGTCGAGGACGGCGCGACGAGGTAGATGCGGTCGAGATCGAACTCATCGGACGCCGCATGCCAGGCGGCGCCCTCTTCGGGAATCAGGTTGGGCGTGATCACGCCGGCGCCACCAGCCTCGGACAGATCCCGGGCGAACTTCTCGACGCCGTACTGCAGGACGGGGTTCCAATAGCTCATCACGACGGCGTTGCCTCCCGCTGCCGTGATCGCCTCGACTGCGCGGAACACATCGCGGACCCTGACCCCGTTGGTGAGGGCTAGGTCGGCGGCTTCCTGGATGGTCGGCCCGTCCATGACCGGGTCCGAGTACGGCACACCGACTTCGATGATGTCGCAGCCGGCGCGAACCATCGTCTCGAAGGACTCGATGGACTTCTCGACGGTCGGGAAGCCGACGGGCAGATATCCGATGAGTGCGGCACGTCGCTCGTCGCGGCACGTCTGGAACACAGGGCCGAGCTTCGACGGGCCAGCGTGTACGGGCGTCCTCGCGTGTGTCATCGCACGTCCCCCGCGTTCGTCGTTTCTGCGCCGGTTGTTTCTGTCCCGGTTGCTTCTGCGCCGGTTGCTTCTGTGGTTGCTTCTGTGCCGGTCGTCACGCCGACCTCGTTCTCCGAGGGCGGTGGGTCGAAGAGGTGGAACCAGCGCGCCGCGGTATCGACGTCCTTGTCACCTCGTCCGGACAGGCTGACCAGCACGATCGCACCCTCCCCCAGTTCCTTGCCCAGTGTGAGTGCACCTGCGAGTGCGTGCGCCGATTCGATGGCCGGGATGATCCCCTCACGACGGCTGAGCAACGCGAGTGCGTCCATCGCCTCGGTGTCGGTGATGGGACGGTATTCGGCGCGACCTGTGTCCTTGAGGTAGGCGTGCTCGGGTCCGACGCCCGGGTAGTCCAAGCCCGCTGAGATGGAATGCGACTCGATGGTCTGGCCGTCGTCGTCCTGGAGCAGGTACGAGTAGGCGCCCTGGAAGGCGCCGGGCGTGCCGCCGGTGAACGTCGCGGCGTGACGGCCGGTCTCGACGCCGTCGCCCGCGGCCTCGAAGCCGACCAGACGCACCTCGCGGTCGTCGAGGAAGGGGTGGAAGATACCGATGGCATTCGACCCGCCGCCGACGCACGCGGTGACAGCGTCGGGCAGGCGCCCCGCCTTGTCGAGGATCTGTACGCGGGCTTCGAGTCCGACGATGCGCTGCAGGTCACGCACCATCATCGGGAACGGGTGCGGACCGGCCGCGGTCCCGAAACAGTAATAGGTGTTGTGCGCGTTCGTGACCCAGTCACGCAGCGCCTCGTTGATCGCGTCTTTGAGGGTCGCCGAGCCGTTGTCCACTGCGACGACCTGAGCGCCGAGCAGTCGCATGCGCGCGACGTTGAGCGCCTGACGGTCGGTGTCGACGCGGCCCATGTAGACAATGCACTCCATGCCGAACAGCGCACAGCCGGTCGCCGTGGCGACGCCGTGCTGACCCGCACCGGTCTCGGCGATGATGCGTGTCTTGCCCATCCGCTTGGCAAGCAATAGCTGTCCGAGCACGTTGTTGATCTTGTGCGAACCGGTGTGGTTGAGATCTTCGCGCTTGAGGAAGATCCGTGCGCCCCCGGCGAATTCACTCAGACGTGTGGCTTCATAGAGCGGAGACGGACGGCCGACGTAATCACGCTGCAGGCGGTCGAGTTCGCCGAGAAACTCGTCGTCGGTGCGCATCTTCTCGTACGCCGCGGTGACGTCGTCAATGACCGCCATCAGTGCCTCGGGAACGTGACGTCCGCCGTAGACACCGAAGTGTCCGTGGGCGTCGGGTTCCGACGAGGTACGCGTGCTGACACCGACGCTCGCGGTCGGCAACTCGTTCGCGAATTGATCGGCGGATCGGGATTCGGTGGTCACGGAACTCTCACAGACGTCTCGTCGTCCGTGACACGCAAGTCGACGCTAGATCGAAAGCAGGTGTCAGCGAACGGGTTTCGGGCAGGAAGGATGGGTGCCTGCGGTTACCAGCTCGGAGACGGCGGTCCGCGGGTCACCACTGGTGACCAGGCCTTCTCCCACGAGTACCGCATCGGCGCCCGCGCCGGCGAATGCCAGCAGATCCGCGGTACCCCGTACCCCGGATTCGGCCACCCTGATCGTCTCGGTGGGCAGGCCGGGTGCGATCCGGGCGAATGTGTCGCGGTCGACCTCGAGGGTCTTCAGATTACGGTTGTTGACTCCGATGACCGATGCGCCGGCTTCGAGCGCGCGATCGGCTTCTTCTTCTGTGTGCACCTCGACGAGTGCGGTCATCCCCAGGCTCTCGGTGCGGTCGAGCAACGAGGCGAGCACATTCTGCTCGAGCGCCGCCACGATCAGCAGAATGACGTCGGCGCCGTGCGCGCGCGCCTCGTGGATCTGATACGGCCCGACGATGAAATCCTTGCGCAGCACCGGGATATCTACCCGGGCGCGCACGGAGTCGAGATCGGCGAGGGAGCCGCGGAACCGACGTTCTTCGGTGAGCACACTGATGATGCGTGCACCACCCGCCTCGTATGCGGCGGCGAGATCGGCGGGGTCGGGGATGTCGGCGAGTTCTCCCTTGGAAGGGCTGGCCCGCTTCACCTCCGCGATGACACCGATTCCGGTCTTGCGCAGGGCAGCCATCGCATCGCGAGGAGCCGGCGCGGCAACGGACGCCTTTTTGACGGCCGCAAAGTCGACGACCGCTTCGCGTGCGGCTACGTCGGCTCTCACTCCCTCGAGAATCGAGTCGAGGACGGTGGGCGTGCTCACGACAGCTGGCTCCCTTTCTGTTCGTGCTCTCAGGGTAGACGGCCGTGTTCGGTGCACCGGGAGCGGGTTGTGCTTTTCGTCATCGTTGATCCGTCGGATCGATCCCGGTGTCGAGGGCGTCCCAGAGCATGCGTTCGTTGGGTGCGTCGTGCACCTCGCCCGGGTCTCCCGACAAGGCGTCGGATGTGGTCGCGCCGTCCGCTGTCGAGCCCTTCTGCCCTGCCGGTTGCGCCGGCGACGACCCCGCCGTTCCAGTCGTCGCGGAGTTGTCGGGTGCAGAACTCGGCGCGGTTCCCGACGCCCCATCCGACTGACGCTTCTTGTGTTCGGCGAAGATCTCGCGTTCGAGCTCCTCGCGTCGCGCAGCGGGCGTCTTGTACTTCGACGACATCCCTGCACCGGATGCGACCCGCATGAGCAGCACGCCCGCGGCGACGGCACACAGCGAACCCACGAGCACCACAGCGGCGACCCAGTTGTTGGTGGTCACCAACTGCACGACATACCTGTCGTTGAGTCCGGCGGCAGTCGCGGCGTAGGTGTCGTTGGTGCCGCCCATGACGAGCGAGATCGCCGGGAACGCAGCAAGGACACCCGCTGCGGCGACGAGGAGGGCCACTATCCGCAGGCCCCAACCGCGTAGGGACATCGCGGCCAGGATCGCGGCGAGCAGTACCAGGGCGAGCGGAGTCAGCCACGGACTCCAGTCGCTGCCCTTCACCTCGAATGTGCGTGCCGGCGAGAGCCCGTCAGCTGCGAGGACCTTGGCCCACGTCAGTCGCGATGCGATCCAGAACGCGAGCGCTGCGGCGGCGAGCAGGATCGATCCGAGAAGCTTGGTTCGACGCTGCGCCCGCGCCGCCTGCTTGTCACCGTCGGTATCGACCGGCGCATCGGTGCCGGGACTCCGGTCGGGGTCCTGGGTACTCATTCGCCACTTTCCGCTCTGGCACTACCCGTGCCGTCATTGTCCGTGCCGTCATTGTCCGTGTCGTCATTGTCCGTGTCGTGATTGTCCGTGCCGACGCGCTGCATCGTCGTGGCCGCCGCTATCGCGTTGAGTACTGCGGTGGCCTTGTTGCGGGCCTCGTTGTACTCGTAGTCGGGTTCGCTGTCGGCCACGACTCCGCCACCGGACTGCACGTAGGCGATGCCTCGACGCATCAACGCGGTGCGGATCGCGATGGCGGTGTCGGCGTTACCCGCGAAGTCGAGGTAGCCGACGATGCCGCCGTAGAGACCGCGTCGTGTCTTCTCGTTGGCCTCGATCAGTTCCATCGCTCGCACCTTGGGTGCACCGGTCAGCGTTCCCGCCGGGAAGCACGCGGTGACCGCGTCGAGCGCGTGCTTGTCGTCACGCAGGGTGCCCGACACAGTCGACACCAGATGCATCACGTGGCTGTACCGCTCGATGTGCCGGTAGTCGCTGACCTTCACGGTCCCCGGAGCGCAGACACGTCCGAGGTCGTTACGGCCCAGATCGACGAGCATCAGATGCTCGGCGTTCTCCTTCTCGTCCTCGGTGAGCTCCTTGCCGAGGAGCTGGTCTTCTTCCTCGGTGGCTCCACGCCAGCGTGTGCCGGCGATCGGGTGTGTCGTCGCCACGCGGTCGGTGACCGTGACCAGCGCCTCGGGACTCGATCCGACGATGGTGAACGGCGTGCGCGGATGACCATCGTCGTCGGTGCCGACGCCGGGCATCCGTAGGAGGTACATGTACGGGCTCGGGTTGGAGGCACGCAGGATGCGGTACACGTCGAGTGGATCGGCGTCGGTGTCGATCTCGAAGCGCATCGACGGCACCACCTGGAACGCCTCACCCGCCTCGATCTCGCGGACGAGCCCGGTCACGATCTCGCCGTACTCCTCGCGGCTGCGCTGCACCCGGAAGTCGGGTGTCGGCCTGTCGAATCGCGACACCGTCGACGGCGCGGGCGCGGCGAGCGCGTTGGTCATCGTGTCGAGTCGCGCGACGGCATCGGCGTAGGCCTCCTCGGCGCGTTCGGCACTACCGTCCCAGTTCACCGCGTTCGCGATGAGTGTGATGGTGCCCTCGTGGTGATCGACTGCGGCCAGATCCGTGGCCAGCAGCATCATGAGATCGGGCAGACCGAGATCGTCGACCGTCGTCTCGGGGAGCCGTTCAAGCCTGCGCACCATGTCGTAGGCCATGAAGCCCACGAAGCCGCCCGTCAGCGGTGGCATATCGGGCAAGGGATCGGTGGCGAGCAGACGCAGCGACTCCGCCAGCACAGTGAGCGGGTCGCCGTCGACGGGCGCACCCGCGGGCACAGTTCCCCACCAGGCCGCCTTACCGTCGACGACGGTGAGCGCCGACGGAGCGCCCACGCCGATGAACGACCACCGCGACCACGACCTTCCGTTCTCGGCAGATTCGAGGAGGAAGGTGCCTTCGCGCTCACCGGCGAGTTTCCGATATGCAGACAGCGGTGTTTCCGAATCGGCGAGTACCTTGCGCGTCACCGGGACGACACGATGGTCGGATGCGAGATCGAGGAACTCCTCGAGCGTCGTCGTGCCTGCGGTGGTCGCCGACGGCGCGCGGTGATGCGAGTCGCTGTCGGTGGTCACCGTCAGCGTGTGTTCGCCGCTCATCCCAGCGGCTCGCCGCCGACGCCCCACTGCGAGCGGGGCACCTCGGTGATCGTGACCCACACCGAATCCGGGTTCTTGCCGGTTGCCTTCGCGTACGCCTCGGTCACCGCCGCGATGGTCTCGCGCTTGACCCGATCGGACAGACCCGGGGTCTGGGAGATCTGGATCAGTGGCATGACTGCGTCACCGCCTTCCGTCTGCTGGTCCGCGTCGAGTTCACCGACCGAACGCTGAAACGGCCTACGAACTCGACAGTGCGAATCCTCATGGAGTGTGTCTGCGGTCGATTGTCCCAGGCCTCAACTCGACCGGTTGGCCCGGGCATCAACTCGATGCAGCACCTGCCGCGCCGGGACGCGCCTGCGCCTGTTCCTCACGTGTCTGCCCGTCATCGATCTCAAATGACAGCGACGGGGTGTCGAAACAACTGTGGTTGCCGGTGTGACACGCCGCGCCTACCTGGTCGACGACCAGCAGAATGGTGTCGCCATCGCAATCGAGACGGGCGTCGTGCACGTACTGGGTGTGCCCGCTGGTCTCGCCCTTGACCCAGTACTCCTGACGGGAGCGTGAATAGTAGGTGGCGCGTCGGGTGGCCAGGGTGCGCTCGAGGGCGGCGTCGTCCATCCACGCGACCATCAGTACCTGTCCGGTGGATCGCTCCTGTGCCACTGCGGCGAAGAGTCCGTCGTCATTGCGCTTGAGCTGTGCGGTGAGCTCCGGGTCGAGAGCCATGCGATCACACCTGCCCTTCCGTGTCGCGTTCGGTGCGCACGACGATGCCTTCGGCCGCCATCGCACCCTTGACCTCGGGAATGGTGAGTTCGCCGAAGTGGAACACCGACGCGGCGAGAACGGCGTCGGCTCCTGCCTGCACCGCGGGCGCGAAGTCGGCGGCCCGGCCGGCGCCGCCGCTGGCGATCACCGGGACGTCGACGACCTCGCGGACCGCGGCAAGCATCCGCAAGTCGAAGCCCTGCTTGGTGCCGTCGGCGTCCATGGAGTTCAGCAGTATCTCCCCGACGCCGAGCTCTTGTCCGCGCCGAGCCCACTCGACGGCGTCGATTCCGGTACCCGTGCGGCCGCCGTGCGTGGTGACCTCCCAGCCCGACGGCGTCGGCTCGGCATCGTCGGGAACGGTTCGCGCGTCGACGGACAGCACGATGCACTGCGATCCGTACCGTCGGCTCATCTCGGCGAGCACCTCGGGCCGGGAGATCGCGGCGGTGTTCACGCTCACCTTGTCGGCTCCGGCACGCAGCATCGCGTCGACATCGTCGACCGTGCGAATGCCACCGCCGACGGTCAGCGGGATGAAGATGGCATCGGCGGTCCGGTGCACCACCTCGATCATGGTGGCACGGCCCGAACTCGATGCGGTCACGTCGAGAAAGGTCAGCTCGTCGGCGCCCTCGGCGTCGTATCGCGCAGCGAGTTCGACGGGGTCGCCCGCGTCGCGGAGATTCTGGAAGTTGACGCCCTTCACCACACGACCGTCGTCCACGTCGAGGCAGGGAATCACGCGGGTCGCGAGGGTCATCGGGAAGTCCTCCCTGCCGAGGCGTCCTCGACAACACAGTCGAGGCAGACAATCACACGGGTCGCGAGGGTCATCGGGAAGTCCTCTCGTCGCCGATTACGTCGTCGATCACGGCCATCAGTTCGCGGTGGACGTCAGGCATCGCCGTCACCAGGGACGGCGACGTCACCGTCCAGGGGTTGCCCGCGAGGTCGGTGGCCACTCCCCCGGCAGCACGGACCAGGGCCGCACCCGCCGCGTTGTCCCACGCGTGCGCTCCGAAAGCGATTGCGGCGCCGAAGATCCCGGCTGCGACATAGGCCATGTCGACTCCGGTACTGCCCGTCATGCGCAGCCGCGCTGCACGCACGCTCAGCGCTTCGAGTAGTTGTGCACGGTGTGTGCCCGGGTATCTCCCGCCGTGGCTGACGTTGAACGGCCCGAACGCCACTGCGGTCTGCGCGAGAATTGCCGGGGGATTCGGTGCCATCGGAATGCCGTTGCGATACAACGGTCCTGCCACGTGGCCTGCGTAGCGTGTCCCGGTCAGCGGCAACCAGGTGAGACCGAGCACCGCCTCGCCGTCGACGAGCAGGCCCAGCAGAATCCCCGTCAGCGGCATCCCGGTCGAATAGTTGTAGGTCCCGTCGACCGGGTCGAGTACCCACACCGCGCCCTCGGTGACCGAGGGACCGCCGAATTCCTCACCGTGCACGGCGATCCCGGTGCGATCGGTGAGTTCGCGTCGGATGCGTTGCTCGAGATCGAGGTCGACCTGGGTGGCGAAGTCTGTCCCTCCCTTCGCCACGGCGCTGGGTGCACCGAGCCCTGCGGTGAACTCAGCGGAGACACCGTCGAGGATGCCGCCCGCGATCTCGAGGAGCGCGGACGGATCCAGGTCAGGACGGGAGGTCACAGGTTACCGACCGCCGCCAGTGCGTCGGGCAGGGTGAAACGTTCGGCGTAGAGCGCCTTTCCGACGATCGCACCCTCGACGCCCTGGTCGGTCAGACTCGCGATGGCGATCAGATCGCCGAGGGCGGACACGCCACCCGACGCGACGACGGGGGCATCGGTGGCCCTGGTGACCTCCGAGAGTAGTTCGAGATTCGGGCCGCCCAGAGTGCCGTCCTTGCTGACGTCGGTGACCACGTAGCGCGCGCACCCGTCACCATCGAGTCGGGCGAGGACCTCCCATAGGTCGCCCCCGTCGGTAACCCATCCCCGTCCGCGCAGGCGGTACGAGTCGCCGTCGGCGATGACGTCGAGTCCCACTGCGATCCGGTCGCCGTAGGTCGCGATTGCCCGCCTGCACCATTCGGGATTCTCCAGTGCCGCGGTACCGAGGTTGACGCGCGTGCAGCCCGTCGACAAAGCGGCTTCGAGGGAGTCGTCGTCGCGGATACCGCCCGACAACTCGACCTTGACGTCGAGTTCGCCGACGACGCCGGCGAGCAGCTCACGGTTGTTGCCGCGGCCGAACGCGGCGTCGAGGTCGACGAGGTGAATCCACTCGGCGCCGTCACGTTGCCATGCCAGCGCTGCCTCACGGGGTGAGCCGTAGGCGGTTTCGGTGCCCGCCGCGCCGCGGACGAGCCGAACGGCCTGTCCATCGGCGACGTCGACGGCTGGTAGTAGTTCGAGGGTCTTCCCCATGACGTGATGTCTTCCTTGTCCTGTATTCGTCGCGGTCCTGTATTCGTCGCGGTCCTGTATTCGTCGCGGTCCTGTATTCGTCGCGTGCGCTGTGGGCGGTCTGCGTGCGGTCAGGGGTTCGCGGTCCCCTCCTCGAGGTCGCGAACCCTGCGTTCGTACGAGCCGATGATGCGGCGCGCGATCCAGCCGATCACCGCGACCATCGCGATGACCACGACCAGCGCCGCAACCAGACCGGCTATCGGTGACCAGTGTGCCAGCGCGAGGATGATGGGCGTACCGACCACCAACACCAGCACACCCGACCCGAGGACGAGCGTGACGAACCGCCCGTAGGAGAAGTGCGGTCGTCGTGATGGCTCGCCCGGTGTACTCATGCGATGCTCCCGACCCAATTGCGAAGTAGCTCGGCTCCTGCGTCCCCGGACTTCTCCGGGTGGAACTGAGTGGCGCTCAGTGCGCCGTTCTCGACCGCCGCGAGGAAGCGACTGCCGTGTTGTGCCCACGTCAACTTCGGAGCGGCCAGCGGTGAGCCGACGTTGTCCATCTCCCACGACTGCGCCGCATACGAGTGGACGAAGTAGAAGCGCGTGCCCGCGTCGATCCCCGTGAAGAGCGTGGAGTCGGCAGGTGCGTCGACGGTGTTCCACCCCATGTGTGGAAGGACGGGAGCGTCGAGTCGCGACACGGTTCCCGGCCACTGCCCGCAGCCATCGGCTTCCACACCGAATTCGACGCCGCGCTCGAACAGGATCTGCATGCCGACGCAGATGCCGAGGACCGGGCGCCCGCCGGCCAGCCGTCTTCCGATGATCCGGTCGCCCTTCACCGCGCGCAGGCCCTCCATGCAGGCGGCGAAGGCCCCGACGCCCGGTACCACGAGGCCGTCGGCCTCCAGCGCCGTTGTGAAGTCGCTGGTCACGGTGACATCGGCGCCCGTGCGTTCCAACGCGCGTTGCGCGGAACGCAGATTGCCCGACCCGTAATCGAGGACGACGATGCCCGTCGAACTCATAGGGCGCCCTTGGTGGATGGCACGCCACTCACCCTTGGGTCGGCCTCGGTGGCTGCCCGCAGTGCGCGCGCGACTGCCTTGAACTCGGCCTCGGTGATGTGGTGCTGATCGCGACCGTAGAGCACACGCACGTGCAGCGCGATGCGCGCATTGAGCGCGATCGATTCGAAGACGTGTCGATTGATGACCGTCGAATACGGGACGCCGGGATAGCCGCCGATCACCGCCGTCAGCATGTGTTCGGGTTCGCCGGTATGCACGCAGTACGGCCGTCCGGAGACGTCGACGACGGCATGTGCCAGTGTCTCGTCCATCGGAATGAACGAGTCACCGAAGCGTCGAATGCCCTTCTTGTCGCCGAGTGCCTGACCGAGCGCCTGCCCGAGCAAGATCGCGGTGTCCTCGATGGTGTGGTGCCCCTCGACCTCGACGTCGCCCTTCGCCTCGACTGTCAGATCGAAGCTGCCGTGCGCACCGAATGCCGTCAGCATGTGGTCGAAGAACGGGATACCCGTCGAGATGGCGGTCGCGCCGGTGCCGTCGAGATTGAGTTCGACGACGATCGACGACTCCTTGGTCGTGCGTTCGACGCGCGCGATCCGCGGTGCCGGGGTGGTCACTGTGTGTTCTCCAGATCTGTGGTGGCAAGTCTTCTGCTGACGTCGAGGAACGCGTCGTTCTCGTCGACCAAACCGATCGTGACACGCAGGTGCGCGGGAATTCCGACATCGCGGATCAACACGCCGTCGTCGAGATACCGCTGCCACGACGCCGGGGCGTCGGCGAAGCGTCCGAAGAGCACGAAGTTCGCGTCGGAATCCACGACGTCGAAACCGGATTTCTCCAGTTCGGCTACGACACGTTTGCGCTCGGCGATGATCTTTGCGACCCCGCCGAGTGTTTCCTCGCTGTGGCGCAGGGCCGCACGCGCCGCGGCTTGTGTCAGCACCGAGAGGTGATACGGCAGACGCACCAACTGCAGCGCGTCGACGATCGCGGGAGACGCCGCGAGATACCCGAGCCGCCCGCCCGCGAAGGCGAACGCCTTGCTCATCGTCCGGCTGACCACGACCTTCGCCGGGAACTCATCGATCAGCTCCACCGCACTGGGCTGTTCGGAGAACTCCCCGTAAGCCTCGTCGACGATCACGATGCCCGGAGCGGCGTCGACGATCGCTCGCAGTCCCTCGTTCGGGATCGACGCACCGGTCGGGTTGTTGGGCGATGTCACGAAAACGACGTCGGGGCGTCGCGCGGTGATCTCCCCGACCGCGTAGTCGATGTCGAGGGAGAAGTCGGCGTTCCGTTTGCACTCGAGCCAGGTGGTGTCGGTGCCGTCGGAGATGATCGGATGCATCGAGTAGCTGGGCACGAAGCCGACCGCGCTACGGCCAGGACCGCCGAACGCCATCAGGAGTTGCTGCAGGATCTCGTTGGAACCGTTTGCCGCCCAGAGGTTCTCGACGCCGAGGTACGTCCCGGTCGCCGCGCTGAGGTATGCGGCGAGATCGGTACGCAGGGCCACGGCGTCGCGGTCGGGGTAACGGTGCAGTTCGGCTGCAGCCGCCCTGGCGGCTTCGGCGACGTCGGCAATCAGCTCGGCCGAGGGCGGGTGCGGGTTCTCATTGGTGTTGAGAACCACCGGAACCTTCAATTGCGGTGCGCCGTAAGCGGTTTTGCCACGCAGATTCTCGCGGATCGGCAGATCATCGACCGTCACCGAGGTGCCCGGGATCGACGGGCTGGGGGCGTTCATGGGCGTCACTTCGCTACCTCGACGGCGAATCGACGGGTGATCGCATCACCGTGCGCCGGAAGGTCTTCGGCCCGGGCGAGGGTGACGACCTGGGCGGAGACATCTCGAAGGGCGTTCTCGTCATAGTCGATGACGTGCACGCCGCGAAGGAAGGTCTGCACCGACAGTCCCGATGCGAAGCGCGCCGAACCCGACGTCGGCAGAACGTGATTCGAGCCGGCGCAGTAGTCGCCGAGACTGACCGGCGCGAAATCACCGACGAAGATGGCCCCGGCGTTGTGCACGCGGTCGGCCACACGCGCTGCGTCGCGGGTCTGTATCTCGAGGTGTTCTGCCGCGTAGGCGTCGACTACGGCGAGGCCTGCGTCGATGTCGTCGACCAACACGACGCCCGACTGCTTGCCGCTGAGTGCGGTGGTGACGCGTTCGCGGTGTGTGGTTTCGGACACCTGGCGATCGAGCTCTGCGTCGACGGCGTCGGCGAGTTCGACGCTGTCGGTCACCAGCACCGATGCCGCGAGAACGTCGTGCTCGGCCTGACTGATGAGGTCGGCTGCGACAAAGGACGCGTTGGCAGTGTTGTCGGCGAGTATGGCGATCTCGGTGGGACCTGCCTCGGCGTCGATGCCGACGAGTCCGCGGCAGAGGCGCTTGGCTGCCGTGACATAGATGTTTCCGGGACCGGTGATGAGGTCGACGGGGTCGAGAACGGCACCGTCTGTGTCGACGCCACCGTAGGTCAGCAGCGCCACACCCTGTGCGCCGCCAACCGCCCACACCTCGTCGACGCCGAGGAGTGCACACGCCGCAAGGATGGTCGGGTGCGGCCATCCCCCGAAGTCCTTCTGCGGAGGCGATGCGACGACGAGTGAGCCGACACCAGCTTCCTGGGCGGGCACGACATTCATGATCACCGACGACGGGTAGACCGCGTTGCCGCCGGGGACATACAGGCCGACACGACGAACAGGAATCCACTTCTCGCTGACCGCTCCCCCGTCGACGACCTGCGTGCGGGTCGTCGTGCGTCGTTGATCGGCGTGCACGAGGCGTGCGCGGGTGATCGATTCGCGGAGCGCGTCGGCGACGGCGGGGTCGAGCTGTTCGAGGGCATCGGAGATCACGGCCGCGGGTACCCGAACGCTCGACGGACGCACGCCGTCGAACTTCTCGCCATACTCCAGTGCCGCCTCGACGCCGCGGTCGGCGATCGCATGCACCACCGGCGCCACCGTGTCCAGAACGGCGTTGACGTCGGTGCCCCCACGGGGCAACGCGCGACGCAGCTCAGCGAGCGTCGGCGAGGTACCGCGCAGGTCGGTTCGGGCGAGCATGGGTGTCTCCTGATCGGTCGGGTTTACCCGTCAAGGATATGTGTCGGCACCACTGCTTTCCGAATGCGGTCCGCCCAGCCTCAGGCGACGCGACCCTCGCAGGGCCACCTCGGAGTCCCTTTCCCAGCGCTCGAATCCCGGAGGAGCAGCCGGGCTGTCGGTTTCGAGCAGCCCCACCGGCGTGGATCCTCGAGCGAACCTACCGCTGC
The DNA here is from genome assembly GCF_000332975.1 of Gordonia aichiensis NBRC 108223. Taxonomy (GTDB): domain Bacteria; phylum Actinomycetota; class Actinomycetes; order Mycobacteriales; family Mycobacteriaceae; genus Gordonia; species Gordonia aichiensis. The sequence goes on from NZ_BANR01000030.1 coordinate 42,724, forward strand.
GGCCGTGCCGAAGACCGCATTCCACCCATTTCTCAGAGCGTCGTGCTCGAACGCGCCGACACCGCCACGCACCACGCCACAAGCCCACGGTGGACAGCACGTTTCACGTCTGCTCAGCCAGCCACTGACCCGCCGCGCCATCACGCTGACGCATGAGGTCTTGTCAGCTGATGCCCTACTCGACCGGTCGGCGTGCGGTCATGTCGGCAACTGTCGCACCGATGAGAACGAGACCGAATCCAGACAGCGCTACAACCAGCCACGTCGGAAGCGGTACGAGGAAAATGATCACGAGCACCGCAATGGCAACAACGAGCAGGCGCGCCGAGGCGCCGAGCGGATGCCTTCGCATACGCGCCATGCTACCGCCGAGATTGACGGGAGGGAGAGATTGACGGGATGACGAACGCACGCCCGCCGGTCACACAAGGTCGGTTCCATCCAGCTGCTGGTAGCGCGTCACCGATGTCCGGAAAGCGTGCGACGGAATTTGTCGGTGGCGTCGGCTAGCGTAGAACGCATATTCGATCGAGATGTTCCGGGAGGGTGGGGGTGACACGGAATGAGTAGCGAGCACGACAGCGGCAACGACGGTCCGGGTGTCGGTGAAACATTGTGTGCACCAGCCTTGTTGGATGCTGCCGGGTTGGGTTGTGCGGTGGCGGGGTCTGCTGATGCGCGGGTGGCGGAGGCGTTGACGCGTCTTGCTGAGGTGGTCGATGAGTTGGCCGGCTGTGATGTGTCGCAGCTCTCGGATGCGGGTGTGGTGGAGGCGGCGCAGGTGGCTGAGCGGTTGGCGCGGCGCACCGCGGCAGCGGTCACTGATCGGCTGGTGGTCGAGGCATCGGATCGTACTCTGCCACGCGCGCTCGGCTACCGGGATGTGCGGGACTTTCTGGCCCACCGGTTGGGTGTCGGGGACCCGGCGGCACGACATCAACTCATCTCGGCGACCGGTTCGTTCACGTCGATCGTGGGTGAGAAAGAGCAACCACGCTGCCCGACGTTGGCACAGTATTGGGGGCAGGGGCTGATAGCGCCGGCCCGCGCACGGGCCGTGTTGGAGGTGTTGGGCCAGATTCCGCATCAGATTCCGGCTGAGGTGTGTGCGGCGGCCGAGGCGCAGATGGCTGGTTATGGGGTGCAGTTCACGCCGAAAGAAATCACCACTCTGGGTACCCGGTTGATGGCACATCTCGATCCCGATGGCACGGTCACCGACGACACCGACCGCAGGCGGCGTCGCCGGTTGTGGGTGAACCGCCAAGGTGCGGATCTGATGTCCAGGTTGACTGCTGATCTCGACCCGGCGACCCGCGCCCGCCTGGATGTGGTGCTGGATGCGTGGGCGACACCCGGCATGAACAACCCCGACGACGACACCTCACCGGCAGGGCCGGTGGGCGAGGCTGATGCCGAGGTGGTGGCGCAGGCAGCCGCACGTGATCAACGCTCACAAGCCCAACGCAACCATGACGCGGTGTCGGCGTTGCTGTCGCAGGTGGTTGATGCCGGTGTACTCGGCCGCTCGCATCGTGGGCTGCCGATCCAGGTCATCGCCACGGCCACGCTGGCCGAGTTGCAGGCACACGCCGGGGTGGCGCAGACCGCATCCGGGACCCTGGTACCGGTCCCGGATCTGATCGCGATGGCCGCCCGCTCGGCAAGCGGGGTGCAACCGTTCTTGGCGGTGTTCGCCGAGCACACCAGCGTGCCCCTGTATTTGGGGCGGTCGAAACGGTTGGGGGG
>NZ_BANR01000029.1 GCF_000332975.1 Gordonia aichiensis NBRC 108223
AGGCTGACGCTGAGGTGGTGGCGCAGGCAGCCGCACGTGATCAACGCTCACAAGCCCAACGCAACCATGATGCCGTATCAGCGTTGCTGTCGCAGGTGGTTGATGCCGGTGTACTCGGCCGCTCACATCGTGGCCTGCCGATCCAGGTCATCGCCACCACCACCCTGGCCGAGCTGCAGGCACAGGCCGGGATCGCGCAGACCGCATCCGGCACCCTGTTACCGATCCCGGATCTGATCGCGATGGCCGCGCACTCGGCGAGCGGGGTGCAACCGTTCCTGGCGGTGTTCGCCGAGCACACCAGCGTGCCCTTGTATTTGGGGCGGTCGAAACGACTCGCCTCGCAGGGACAACGGTTGGCGTCGTTCGCGTCGGCGGGTGGGCGGATGTGTTCAGCACCCGGTTGTACCCAACCAGCCAGCCGGGTGGCGATGCACCACGCCGCCAAGGACTGGGCCCAGGGTGGGCGCACCGACATCGACCAGTTGGCCCCCGCCTGCGATGTGCACAACAACCGGGTCGGACCCAAGCCCGGCCAGTACACGACCCGCATCATCACCGACGGCCCCGACACCGGACGCGTCGCCTGGCGGTTGAACACCGCGCCCGGCATGCCACCCAACCCCGAACACATCAACCGCGCCGCGGACGTCGCCACCGACTTCCGCGACCACCTCGCCACCACACGCGCCCAAGCGTCTACCGCCGCGGCCGGCACCATCACCCACCTCTCCGACCGACGCCGCCGACACACACGAACAGACACAGATGCTGACACAGGGGCCGATGCTGTCGGTGCTGCTGTGCGGGAGAGTGTCGATCGCGGCGACGTGACCGCGTCGGCCGGTCGGAGTGGAGGACGTGGCAATCCCGGCAACCCGGCGACGCCCACAGCGATCAGCGTCGTCGATCACCGACTCCTGACAACGCTGCTCGACACCACACCCGAGCACGCCGATGACCGGCGCGTCGACATCACCTGGAACCCGCCCCGACCACTCGACCTCGACCCCGACCCACCTCCTGGCGGCGATCCACCCGGCGGCGAACCACCCGGCAGCGTCGACCCGCCCCTACCCGACGCCGCCTGACAGACCCGACCTGCCCCATCGAGCCACGGACCACCCCACACCCCGCCACCACTCCACGTGGCGGGGCACCGGTGGTTGCCCACCTCGTACCCGATGTCAGCCTCAGATACCAGCCGACACTGGAAGATTCACGAAGCTCGGCTGCGCAGGGTCGAGCATGATGTGCTGTGGTTTCAGGCCCGACTCGTTCAACAGCGGGCGGAGGGGAAGGCCACGCGGCATGTTCATGGCGAACACGTCGATACGTAGTCGATGACCGGCCGGGATTCGCGCTTCGGTTGGGAGTAGTCCGACGTCGAGGGTGACCGGCTTGCCCGGCGTGACCCGTTGGCGCGCAGCAAGAGTCATCGTGTACATCGGGTCGATGACATCACCGTTCGGCGCGAACTGCGATTCCGCCCGGTTGTAACCCCGCAGCGACGCCATCACCTGGCCCGAACTGATCACCTTCGAGGTCCCGTCTGGTGCGACGTCGTTCAGCGTCGCCGTCCAGTAGCCGTCGGTGGCATCCATGACGGTATTGAGGTGCAGGCTGCTGTAGCCCGACACCTGACGGGTGCTGTTCAGCGGAGCTGTGGTGAACGAAAGTGCTCCCCGCTCCGAGGTCCTTGCATCGTCTGAGCAACCCTGGAACACCGCGGTCAGACCTGCCATCTGCTGGGCGGAGTCACGCGAACACAGCGTCCACAATGTCGGAGATACGGTCATCGAACCCCGGGCCCCGGTGGCTGCAGGTGTCAGGGTGCCGTCGCCCTGCGCGTGGGGCGCAGTTCCGCTGCGACGGTTCGACAGATACAACCGCTGCCGGGTCATACCGTCACGCGGGAACTGTGACGCGCTGATCCAGCTGTCGCCCACCTGCTTCAGGTTGACAGGCCCGTACGAGTCGATCCCGTTGTCGATTCCCTTGAGCCACTTGTCGAACCACGCCTTCTGCAAGACGTCGAGTCGCGGTGGGGTGCCCGGCCGACCCTGCCCGCCACCGATCGTCATGTGGTAGCCGTCGCCCATCACCAGCTGTTTACGTCCGGGCGAGAGCGGGATCTTGTTGTACATCCGCACCTCGCTGTTGGTGAACAGATCGAACCACCCGCCGTAGATGAACGTGGGCGTGGTGATGCGCTCGGCATGGTCTAGCCACGATTGCCGGGGCTCCGAACCGGTTGTCAGTAGGTCCTTCAAATACGGGGGAACCGACGGGATGTCGGGGGTGGTGAGCCCCGCGATGAGCTCGGGATAGAAGGTCAACGGGTCTTTCACCCTGTCTGCCAGCCACTTCCAGTCGAATGTGCCGTTGAGCATCGATGCGACGTTGGGAATCATCTTGGTGCCGTTGACGAGGGTCAGCCACAACGGCAGAAAGCCCGCTCCGAGCGCTCCGCCGGGAGCGACAATATCGCGGATGAGGTCGCCACCGGGTTCGACGGGGAAGATCGCCTTCAACGCCGCGGGGCGTTTGTTGGCTGCCTGGATCTGATTGATCGCCGAGTACGACACGCCCGCCATGCCGATCCTGCCGTTCGACCAGCGTTGCTTGGCGGCCCAGTCGATCACCTCGGTGGTGTCCTGCTGCTCACGGCTCTGGAATACGTCCCAGACGCCCTGGGAAAAGCCGGTACCTCTGACATCGACGACCACCACTGTGTAACCGCTGCGCACCAGATCGAAGTCGGCCGAGAAGTTACGCGTCCCGCCGTCGCTGACGGTTCTCGCCAACTGGTTGATCCCGTCGATCGGCGTTCCACGCAGATTGATGGCCTTCGCGAGTTGCATCGCGTAGGGGGCAAGAACCGGATGCTGAAGCGCCTCCGACGCGACGGCGGTCACGAGCTTCGTGTACGGAGTCATGTTCACCACGACGGGTGTACGCGTCGCGACAGCCCTCCCGTGAGCGTTCGCAGGCCGATAGACATTGGCGCGGAGCACGGTTCCATCGCTCATGCGAATCGGGACGTCCCATTGGGTTGCCACACCGGCGTACGGATGGGCGCCGTCGTGTGACGCCTGCCAGCGTGCTGCCGCCCGACCGCCGTCGGGCGTCGACGCGTCCGCGACACCCGGCCCGGCCAACACCAGCACCGCCGCCGAGAGCACGGCGATCACCGCACCCCACCCCGTCGAACCTGACACACTTCGCAACCGACCGACCACCGGGACCCCTGACCGTTGAACGCATTGTGAGACGAACGCGTCGCAGACTATCAGCCCGCTGTGGCCCAGGTCACTTTCGGCCCCGTAGCCGCGCTCCGTCGCGGACCTCTGCAAGCCCGAACCCGAGCGCGCAAGCGATCAGTTCTGCTCGACGTCGATCGGATGCGTCGCGAGCAAGGGCATCGGCCAGGGCTGGCGACGCAGCACGTCGGCCCACACGTCGACGGTCGGAGGAGCCAGGAGATCTCGCGGAAGAGCCGAGGCCAGCAACCAGCTGTCCTGCGCCAACTCGGCGTCGAGCTGCCCGATCCCCCAGCCTGCGTACCCGGCGAAGATACGGACACCTTCGAGGACTTCTGCAAGGAGCTCTTCATCCGCGTCAAGGTCGACGAGAACCACTCGACCGTCGACCGGACGCAGCCCCTCGAACGCCTCGATCTCCACGCCGTGTTTCGCGACACCGAGGCACAACGCGGCGTCTTGCTTGACCGGCCCCCCGATGAAGAGTGCCTGCGGCGACGCCGCGAGATCGGTCCACTGCGGAAGAATGTTGTGGACCGCGGTCTGACTCATCCGGTTGAGGATCACCCCGAGGCTGCCGCCATCGTTGTGCTCGATGACATAGATGACCGAACGGGCGAACGTGGGCTCGGTCAGGTCCGTCGACGCGAGCAGCAACGTACCGGGCCGCACACTGTTTGCCGATTCCATGTCGCGGGCACCGGGGATGCCGCTGCCGCCCTCGGTTCCGTCAGAGTTCTCGGGTGAGAAATCGTCCGCGCTGTCACCACCCACGGTGACCATCATCTCATGCCACGTGCGCGCAGGTCGGTACTCTTGATCGGTGAGCTCCACTGCGCGCGACGGCCGTTCCGTGCGTGCTGCGTGGCGCGATCTCCTCGACTCGTTGCGCCGATCGCCCGGGCTCGGGCGGCTGCTCTCCGTACGCCTTGCGAGCCAATTGACCGATGGCGTGTTCCAGGCGGCACTCGTCGGCGGTGTGCTGTTCAATCCCGAGCGCCATGCCGACCCGCTCGCCGTCGCAGGCGGTATGGCGGTGCTGCTGCTCCCCTACTCGATCATCGGGCCGTTCGCGGGAGCACTGCTCGACCACTGGGATCGTCGAGCGGTTCTGTTGTACGCCAACCTGATTCGCGGTCTGATGATCACCCTGGTCGCAGTGGCCATTGCGACCGGGAGTCCCGACAGCGTCGTGCTGATCGGCGCGCTCGCAGTGACCGGCGCCAGCCGCTTCGTCGCGTCCGGATTGTCGGCAGGACTTCCCCACGTCGCGTCGCAGGACGTCATTGTCGCGACCAACGCACTGTTCACGACTCTCGGCGGCTTCATGTTGTCGGTGGGTGCCGTCCTCGCGATGGGGGTACGCCTCCTCGCAGGCTCCGACAACACAGGCAGCGCGACGACCATGATTGCGGCTGTCGTGATCGCAATTGTCGCGGCGTTCCTGGCGCGGGGCTTTCCGCGCCTCCAACTCGGTCCCGACCATCCCGACGATCCCGGCCGGTCTGCGGTGCACGCTGTCGCCGTCGGTCTGCAGCACGGTGCGATCGCCGTCGCGCGCTGTAGGCCGGTGGCCGCCGCGCTGTCGGCGATCGGCGCGCACCGCGTGGTGTTCGGCATCAACACGCTGATGCTGCTCGTCCTCGCGCGGCATTCGGGATCGGGCGACGGCCTCGACCGTGTCGGCGCCGTCGTCGCGTGCACCGCGGCAGGCGCGTTGGCCGCAGCCTTCATCACGCCGGTCGCCGTCGACCGGTTCGGCCGCAAGGCGACGCTCATCACCGCGCTGTCGGTCGGAGCCGTCGCCGAGGTGTCGTTGTTGTCGTTCGCGCCCGTCGTCTTCTGTATCTGCGCGGTCGTACTCGGGCTCATCGGACAGGTCGCGAAGCTGTGCGGCGACGTGTCGATGCAGGTCGACATCGACGACGCCGTCCGAGGCCAGGTCTTCTCAGTTCAGGACGCAGTCTTCAACATCGCTTATGTCGCGGCGATCGCCATCGCCGCCACCACGATCGCGCCCGATGGCCGGACCCCCGCGCTCGTCGTCGTCGCCGTGCTGATCTATGTGGCGGGTATCGTCGTCGTGCGTCTGGTGCATCCCGGGCGCGACGAGCTGCTCGGTGCGAGCCACCATGCCGCGGAGCACCCGCGCGACGAACGTCAGCCAGAACAGCACTCCGACTCTCACCTCCCGAACTCAGGCGCGTCGGCACCGTAGGCCGCGTCGGCGAGACCGTCTCCGTCGGAGTCGACGAGCACGGTGTCGAAATCGCCGTCACCGTCGGAATCCACGTAGAGCCGACGCCGCGTTCCCGACGCCGACACCTCGGCGTCGATCTTGCCGTCTCCGTCGAGGTCGAGCCGCCCGGACGACGGTTGGCGACCTGCGCGCGGTAACGGCTCGTCCTCGCCACCGGATTCTGATGCGCCGTCCGTCTTGCTGCCGTCCACCCCGCCGCCGTCCACCCCGCCCTGATCGACCGCGACATCCCACAGACCGCGGCCCGAGTCGCGATACAGCCGTTCCGGTCGGCCGTCGTTGTCGACGTCGAGAGCGGCGACATCGGCGCGGCCGTCGCCGTCGACATCCCACAGCGCATCGTCGGCGCGCCCGTCGCCGTCGAAGTCGATACTGACCGCGTCGTGTGTGCCATCGGAATCGAGATCGAGATCCGCGCGACTCGACCAGCGGCTCAACGTGCCATCGCCGGGTCCGAACACGTACTCGATCAAGGAATCCACGCGTCATCAGACGTTCTCGAATGCTCTGGGGTTCCATCCCCTGCGATCGATCTCGGCGCGCGCCGCGACTACCCCGTTCGCACTTCCCGCGATCCTTTCCGAGTTCGTGGCACGGTACGTTTTGTTCATGTATGTGAGCGAGCTGGGAGAGCAGTTCCACCGCGCTCGTCTCGAACCGGCGATCACACATCTCGACGCCGCATCGGCCGGGCGATCGTCGAACGCTGTCATCGGGACGGTGTCGGCGCACCTCTGGCGCGAGGCCGAGCGCGGGTCGTATGTCGCGGCCGACGACCGCGCCGCCGAGATCGCACGGGACAAACGCGACATCGCGCAACTTATCGGCCACACACCCGACGAACTGACCTACCGCGAGAGCGCTCGTGCCGCACTGCGCACGCTGCTGACCTCGTGGAGCCTGCCGATGGCGTCGACGGTCTGGGTGGCCAAGAACGAGTTCGGGCCCAATCTCGTGGAGTTCGAGCGGCGCGGCTACGCGGTCCGGCCACTCCCCGACGGCGACGTGTACGGGCACGTGGACACCGACGCCCTCGAGAACATGCTGCAGTTCGAGCAGCCCGATTTCATCCACGTCTGCCATGTCGGCTCCATGTCTGGTGCGGTGCAGCCCGTGGCCCGCATCGTCGAGATCGCACATCAGGTCGGGGTCCCGGTCGTCGCCGACATGGCGCAGGCCGTCGGTCACGTACCGACGGTCACCGGCGCCGACGTCGTCTATGGCACCAGCCGCAAATGGCTGACCGGCCCGCGCGGCGTCGGGTTCCTTGCCGTACGCCGTGACTCGCTGCGCCCGGTGGAGGTCGACGCCTCGCAGTCGTTCATCGCGGGCATGCTCGGCCTGGGCGTCGCGGTGTCGGAGGTGCTCCAGATCGGTCAGCAGCGGGTGTTTCGCGAACTCGCCGGGATCGGCCGGGCCACCCGTGAGCGGCTCGACGGAATCGGCAGTTGGCAGGTCCTCGAGCCGATCGACGAACCGTCGGCCATCGTCACCCTCGCCCCGCCGCCGGGCTTCCAGCGTGCCGACGTCCACCAGGCACGCGACAAACTGTTCGAACTCGGACTGCTGGTGACCGCAGCCGACTCGTGGCGCGCACCGCTGGCCGGCGAGTCGTCAGTACTGCGGATCAGTCCGCACCTCGACGTGACGCGCGAACAACTCGACCGGCTTGCCGACGCCCTTCGCACGATGGGTTACTGAGCGCGGCGCCCGAGCTATCGAGCGCGGCGCGCAGGTGACCGAACGCCGGACCCGGCGCGCGAGCACTTGCACGATGCGCTGAAGTCGGTCTGGCGACCCACCGGTGTGACCTGCCCCTTTGCTCCACACCGATGTGTCAGACTGTTTCTCGATGTCTGCGCGCCGAGAGAGCACGAGCACCGTCGGTCACCTCGCGATCGTTGCCAATCCGACGTCGGGTCACGGTTCGGCACAGCGCGTGCTGGAGGCCGCCACGGCCGTCCTGCGCGGACATGGCGTCAGCCACGAGGTCCTCATCGGCGACTCCCGCCAGCAGAGCGCACAACTCGCCGAAAGCGCTGCCGAACGCAAGGCGGACGCCCTCGTCGTCGTGGGTGGTGACGGAACGGTGCAGACTGTTCTGCGCGCTGTCTCCAGTCGCCGGCTGCCCCTCGGCATCATCCCCGCAGGCAGCGGAAACGATGCCGCGCGGATGCTCGACATCCCCGTCGACGACGTGGCCCGAGCGGTCGGGCTCATTCTCGACGGCCACACCCGTCGAATCGACCTCGGCCGCGCGTCGTTCTCCGACGGCACCGAGGAACTGTTCTGCACCATCGCCGCAACGGGATTCGACGCCGCTGTCGCCGAACGTGCCGGGGAGATCTCCTGGCCGAGCGGCCGAGCACTCTTCGCGCTGGCAGCCCTACGGCAACTACCCAAGCTCAACCGCCACCACTACCAGGTGCGTGTCGACGACGTCGAGGTCGAAACCGACGCCGCATTCACCGCGATCGCCAACAGTCCGACCTACGGGGCAGGCATGCGGATCGCACCCCACGCCAAGGTCGACGACGGGCTCTTCGACATCGTGATGGGCGCTCACCCCCGCCGCCTGCCCCGACTCGCACTCCTCCGCGGTTTGGCACAGCTGCTCTACGGCAGCGTCGAGAAGAACCCGCTGTTCACAGACATGCGGGGGCGGGAAGTAGAGCTCTACTGCGATCCGCAGGCGGATGTGTCGCTCGACGGCGAGATCGTCGGCTCGCTGCCCGGTGTCTTCGACGTCGTCGCCGAGGCCATCGACGTCTTCGCGCCGCACTGAGATCTGGGCACATCTCCGGCAACGCAGACCGGACGGGCGGTCAGGCCTCCCCGCGCTCGGCCCACCACTCGCGCAGCGCGGCGACGGCCTCCTCGTGCGAGAGGGGACCGCGATCAAGGCGCAACTCCTTGAGATACCGCCATGCCTGGCCGACGATCGGCCCGGCGGGTATCTGGAGGATCTCCATGATCGCGTTGCCGTCCAGATCGGGTCGCACGCGTTCGAGGTCTTCGGCTGCAGCCAACGCGGCGATCCGCTCCTCGAGGCTGTCGTAGTTCTCCTGCAGACGACGCGCTCTGCGCTTGTTGCGCGTGGTGCAGTCGGCACGCACCAGCTTGTTGAGGCGATCGAGCAGCGGACCGGCGTCGGTGACGTAGCGGCGGACAGCCGAATCAGTCCACCGTCCCTCCCCGTAGCCATGGAAGCGCAGGTGCAGGAACACCAGCGTTGCCACATCTTCGACGACGGCCTTCGGGTACTTCAGTGCGCGCATACGTTTGCGCACCATTTTCGCGCCGACGACCTCGTGATGGTGAAAGCTCACCCCGCCGTCGGGCTCGTGGCGTCGCGTCGCGGGTTTGCCGATGTCATGGAGCAGCGCCGCCCAGCGCAGTATGAGGTCGGGGTCGCCCTGCTCGAGGTCGATCGCCTGCTGCAGCACCGTCAGCGAGTGCTGGTAGACGTCCTTGTGCTGATGGTGCTCGTCGATGGTGAGCTTCATGCCCGGGACCTCGGGGAGCACGCGCTGCGCGAGCCCGGTCTCGACCATCACGTCGATCGCCTCGATCGGATGCTCACCGAGGATGAGCTTGTCGAGTTCGGTGCGCACACGCTCGGCGGTGATGCGGTTGATCTCGTCGGCCATCTCGGTGATCGCGTCGAAAACCCGTGGCGCGAGCCGGAACCCGAGCTGGGACACGAACCGCACCGCCCGCAGCATCCGCAGCGGGTCGTCGTTGAACGACTCCTGCGGCGTCGCCGGGGTGTCGATGATCCCGGCGAGCAGTGCGGTCATTCCGTCGAGCGGATCGTGGAACTCCGCCGGCCCGGTGGGACCGATCGCGACCGCCATCGCGTTCATCGTGAAATCGCGGCGCACCAGATCGGCTTCGAGTGAATCGCCGAACGTCACCTCGGGATTTCGGCCGACCCGGTCGTACTGATCGGCACGAAACGTCGTGATCTCGATCATCACGTCGCCCTTACGTGCCGAGATCGTCCCGAACTCGATACCGGTGTCCCAGATCGCGTCGGCCCACCCGGTCAGCAGGCGCGTGATCTCTTCCGGCCGCGCGTCGGTGGTGAAGTCGAGGTCGTTGCCGAGCCGCCCGAGGACGGCGTCGCGAACCGACCCTCCCACCAGGTACAACTCGTGGCCTGCGGTCGCGAACCGCTCGCCCAGCGGCGCGAGGACGTCGGAAAGTCCCTGCAACGAGACCGCGGCAGCGGCGAGCAGCCTGGTGCGGCGCTCGATGCGCGCGTTCGATGCGGTCGGGTCGGTCACGGCACGCCAGCCTACCGGCGCGGCCGCCGCACAAACATCTCGGCACCCACGCCGAACAGCCTTCTGACCGGTCCCGTTCCCGGCTCGCCCGGCGGCTGTGGGCAAACGGCAGGTGACCAGCGGCTAGCATCGAGTCTGTGTCCACCGAGTCCCCGACCAACCGTGCAGACGTCTCAGGCGACGTCTCTTCGGCTGGTCAGGGCGGTCCTTCGACGGGAAACTCCCCCGGTAGAGCGGGCGCCGATCCGGCGGGGAAATCCGTAGGCAACCCGGCAGCCGGCTCCGCCGGCAAACCCGGGCCGTCGCGCCGGTCGCGTCGAGGCCGTCGCCGACGACGCGCCCAGGACAACCGCCGCACCGAGAACTCCGGGACCGATCACCGTGCGGGCATCGAGCCCGCTCACAGTGCCAAGAACCCGAACCCCAAGAACCCGAACGCCAAGAACCCGAACGGCAAGAACCCCGACACGCAGCGAGACCGCCAGCGCAAACGTGCACCGTCTCCGGCAGATGTCGCTCGCGCCACATCCCGTTCACACCGCGTCGAAGCCGGTCTGGCAGATGCCGAGCCCGCCGATTGTGACGCGGAGACGTCGATCGAGGGCGCCCACGCCAAGGTCACGCCGCCCAAGCCGTCCGACATCGCGGTCGTCAGTGCACAGATCACCAAGACCGGCCTGGCCCACGCGTCGAACGGTCCCAAGCCGGGTCAGAACCGCAATCGACGACGCACCGCCCGCACCGGCGAACGCGGTGGCAGCCCCGACCGCTTGCAGACCGTCCGCGAGACGTCTGCCGGCGGGCTCGTGATCTCCGACCTCGAGCTGCCCGTCGACGAGCTGTCCGCGGCGCTGATCGGTCGTGTCGACAGACGCGGCAGGCTGATGTGGTCGCTGCCGAAGGGGCACATCGAGACCGGCGAGACCGCCGAGCAGACCGCGATCCGCGAGGTCGCGGAGGAGACCGGCATCCAGGGCACGGTGGTGGCGCCACTCGGCAAGATCGACTACTGGTTCGTCAGCGAAGGCAAACGCATCCACAAGACGGTGCACCACTATCTGCTGCGCAGCGTCGGCGGCGAACTCTCCGACGCCGATTACGAGGTCAGCGAGGTCGCCTGGGTGCCGTTGCACGAGTTGCCGCGGAAGCTCACGTACTCTGACGAGCGGCGATTGGCCCGGATGGCGCGCGGCGTGATCGCCGATCTCGCCGCCGACCCTGCGCGGTTGGCCCAATCCGAGGCCGAGAGCAGCCGCACCGAACCGAACGCATATGAGAGAGCCGCAGCCGCACGTAATCAGCGACGCAACGACGTCGGGCATCGCTCGGAGGTCAAGCGCCGCACGGACAGCCAGCCCCAGGCGCGGCCGCGCCGACGGCGCAGGCGTCCACGGCGTCCTGCGTCCGGGGATGCGTGACGTCCTGCGTACTGGTGTTTCACGGCGCCCGCGTGCCTCTGTCGTCACCCGTGCGCGCGTTCTGCTCGCTCTCGTCGGCGTGGTCATCCTGGCGGCACTGTGCGCTGCCCCAGCGTCCGCCGCACCCGGTACGGGAACCTCGGATGGCGCAGCGTCGTCGTCAGACGACCAGCGTTTCGCCTCCGTCGTGATCGACACGCTGACCCCGTCGTTGGTCACCACCACATCGGGCCCTGATCTCACCATCGAGGGGCACGTACGCAACACCAGTTCGCGCTCGATCAAAGACCTCAGCATCCGTCTCGAACGCGGCGACGCCGTGCGTGACGCCGCCGGGCTGCGGAGCAGTCTCGCCGTGGCTCATCCGCCGATCGCCGTCGCCGGTCGCTTCCGCGCCCTCACCGACGAGCTCGCTCCCGGTGCCGAGGTCTCGTTCCGACTCAACATGTCCCTCTCGGGCGAGTCGGGCATGCAGATTTCGCAGACCGGCGTGTACCCGCTGCAGGTCAACGTCAACGGTGTCCCCGACTACGGATCGATGGCGCAGGTAGCCGGATCACGGACCCTTCTCCCCGTCCTCTCTCTACCGCCCGATAAGGACCGCGCGGCCCAATTCGACTCATCGGGGCTCGACGGGACGGGACTCGGTTCGACGGGACCGGATTCGACGTCGGGCAGCAATGGTGGTCTCGGGGCCGACGGTGCGGTCTCGGCCGATACCTCTGACCCCGCGCGTATCACCATGCTCTGGCCCCTGGCAGCACCCCCACAACTCGCGGCAGGCGGGTTGGGCGGCGGAACCGAGCCCGTGCGCCTGATCAGTGACGACATGGCGCGCTCCCTTCGAGATGGCGGCCGGCTGCATGAGCTGCTCGAATCCGCCAAGAATGCGATCGGCACCTCCGATTCCGATGCCGGGCAGGACGACGCCGGTGGCGCAAACGCCGGCGCGTCGTCGAGCGGTTCCGGTTCACAGACATCGGACTCGGGCACGCCGGGTTCCGGAACGGGCGCATCGGGAGCACAAACACAGGGCGCAGGCTCATCGGAGGCCGGGACGCCGGGTCCCGCCGCGGCGGGGCCCGGGGAGTCGTCGACGACATCCGGTGCAGCCCCGACCTCCGACCTGCAACGAAGCATGTGTCTTGCCGTCGATCCCGATCTGTTGGTGACCATTCGCGCAATGTCGATGGGCTACGTGGTGGCCAGCGATCCGTCCGACCCCACGTCGCGGACCACGCCCGGCACCGGGAGTGACGCCGCCTCCCAGTGGCTCACCGACCTTCGTGGTGTCGCGGCACGGACCTGTGTCGTCGCCCTACCGTTCAGCCAGGCAGATCTGGCCTCGCTGGCCCGCATCGACCGTTCCGGGCTGACCTCGGCCACACTCGACACCCCCGCCGACGTCGTCGACGCAATCCTCGGAGTCCGCAGTGTGCGGGGACTGACCATCCCCGCGCTCGGTGCCGTCGATCAGTCCGGAAGTGAGTTGCTGCGCCGGTCGGGGCATCCCAGAGTGCTCGTCGCCGGTTCGTCGGTCGATCCGACCGGCGCTCCCACTGCGTCCGGCCTCTACAACGCGGGCGGTCTGCAAGCTCAGACCTACGACTCGTCGGTCAGCGCCGCACTCGGCGCGGTGGGCACGGGTCCGCTGGTCACCGCGCTCACGCCGCCGAGCCAGCAGGTCGATCTTGCCGACGAGTCACCGACCAGCAGACGCCAGGCCGCCGTCGCTGCGCTGGCGTTCCGGTCGATCGCGACACCCGGATCGAGCGCAGGCGATGGAACCGATGCCGGCACCGCAACCACGAACACCGCAACGACGAACACACCGGTGACGAACACAGCCGGCCGCGCAGAGGTCGTCATGCCGCCGACCTACTGGTCTGCCACCGCCGACGACGCCAACGCTCTGTTCTCCACGGCGACGGTCCTGTTCGGCTCGCGCGCGGCCACCCCCGCCCCGTTGGACGACCTGGTGAATCGACTCGGCGCGGCGTCGGCACCCGCGCGCCTGATCGATCCGCCCGGCGTCGGCCCGATATCGCAGATAGGACCCGCGCTCACCGATCGAACCATCGACTCGATCCGGTCTGCGGCAGACGAATCATGGCGCCTTCAGGGAGCGCTGGTCGATTCGACCGACGTCGACGCCAGCCCGGAGCGATACATGTCCCAGTTGCGTGAGGATCTTCTCCGCTCGATCCGCTCGCCCGACGAGAACAATTCGACCACCAGAACGCGGCTCGCCCGAGAACGTCAGCAGCGGATCGCCGCGGTGCGCGCGACTCTCGACCGAATGCACGGTTCGGTCGACATCCTCGATCCCGGCGGCCGATACACGCTCGCCTCGGAGCGCAGTCCGCTGCTGCTCGTCGTGCGCAACGACCTCGCACTACCGATCAGGGTCCGGATCACCACGACGGCCCCGAAGGATCTCGAGATCGGAGACGTCGGGGTCGTCGAGATCCCCGCCCGCGGCACCCGGCAGATCCAGTTGCCGACGCATGCGCAGTCATCCGAGGCGATGACGGTGACGATCGGCATGTCGACGGTGACCGGCGTGACACTCGGTGCGCCCATCAAACTCTCGGTGTACTCCAACGCCTACGGGAAACCGCTGTTCATCGTCACGATCTGCGCAGCCGTCGCGCTGATCCTGCTCACGGCACGCCGGTTGTGGCGGCGGTTCCGCGGCAGGCCGGACCCCGCCGACGAGGACAGACCCGAGCCCGACGAGCTCGAACGCATGCTCGCCGCGAGCACGTACCAGCAACGGCGCCGTACCCTCCAACAAGAGGAAGCACTCATCGAGGCGACCGAACCGCGTGACGGTGACAGGCTCGCGGGTGAACTGCCCGACGGGGAGACCCCCGAAACCGGCCGGGCCGAGTTGGCCGGCGACCACAACGAGGGCTACGAGAACGAGAAGAACCGGGTAGGCGGGGAGCAGCCAGGTACCGAGACGGCGAAAGACAGCGGGACGGCAAAGGACAGCGGCACGGACAGGACGGGTGCATGAGCGATCGAGGACAACGAGGCGACGGCCGAGACCCACGCGCCCCCCGCGATCCCGGCATGCGCGATCCCGGGGTGGGTCCTGCGCCATTGAACGGGCCGGTCGGCGCGCGTCCGCCGCTGTCGGGTCGCGCCGCTCCCCGCGTGATCCCGCCGACACGCTCCGACATCCCGCGTTCGACGCCGCGCGACCCGCGCCCGTCCCGTGATCTACCCCCGCACCGTGACAGCGCGCACGAGCGGCCCCGCGACAACGCGCCTCAGCCGGGTGCTCAGCCGCGACGTGGCGCCCAACCGCGCCGCGGCACCGAACCTGTGCGCCCGGGACGCCCCCTGCGCGAGGCCAAACCGTCGACGACGTCACGGCGGTCTGATGCGCGCAGGGAGGTTCCGCCAAACCCCCAGGCGGCCCGCGGCCGGACGCCCACCGCGACCGTGCCGCGTAGCGCCGGCAGCTCGACCGACGCCTCTCGCCCGAACGACGCCTCGTCGTCGCCGACGGGCCTCGCGCGCGACTCCGACGAGAGCATCGTCAAGACCTCCGGCTCCATCGCGCTCGCCACTCTGACCAGCCGCGTCACCGGTTTCGTCCGCACCGTTCTGGTGTTGGCGATGCTCGGTCCCGCGATAGCCTCGGCGTTCCAGGCGGCGTACGTGCTGCCGAACATGATCGCCGAGGTCGTACTCGGCGCAGTGCTGACCGCGATCGTGATCCCGACCCTTGTCCGTGCGGAGGCCGAGGACCCCGACGGCGGTCGCGGCTTCATCAACCGCATCTTCACGCTGGCGCTGTGCACACTGGGCGCCGCGACGGTGATCGCGCTGATCGCCGCTCCCCTGCTCACCTACCTCAATGTCGGCGATGGGGATGTCAACAGACCGCTGACGACAGCACTCGCCTATCTGCTGCTGCCGGAGATCCTCTTCTACGGGCTCTCGGCGCTGTTCATCGCGATCCTGAACATGAAGGGCCTGTTCAAACCCGGTGCATGGGCGCCGGTGCTGAACAACGTCGTGCAGATCGCCACGCTCGTCCTGTACGCGCTGATGCCGGGCGAGATGACCCTCAACCCGGTCAGAATGTCCGAGCCCAAGCTGCTCGTCCTCGGTATCGGCACCACGCTCGGCGTTGTCTTGCAGGCGTCCGTATTGCTCCCCTGGCTGCGCCGTGCCGGGGTGCAGCTGAAACTCCAATGGGGCATCGACGCGCGGCTGCGCGCCTTCGGCCGTCAGGCCGTCGCGATCGTCGGCTACGTAGCGGTACTGCAGGTGGGCCTCTTCATCACCTACCGGATCGCGTCTCACGCCGACTCGTCGGGCATTTCGATCTACAACACTCATTGGCAGTTGCTGCAGCTGCCCTACGGCGTCCTCGGCGTGACGATCCTGACGGCGATCATGCCGAGGCTGTCCCGCAACGCGGCAGCCGACAACCGCGATGCCGTCGTCGACGATCTCTCGCTCGCCTCGCGTCTCACGATGGTCGCGCTGGTTCCGACCGTCGCGTTCATGACGTTCTTCGGTCCGGCCATCGGCATCGCGATCTTCAACTTCGGCAAGTTCGACGCCGCCGCGTCGTCCCAGCTCGGCTCTGTACTCGCCTGGGGCGCTTTCACGCTCATCCCGTATTCGATCACGCTCGTGCAATTGCGCGTCTTCTACGCCGCGCAGGATGCGTGGACGCCGACGTGGATCGCGCTCGGCATCACCGTCGTCAAGGTCGCGGCGTCGTATCTGGGTCCTGTCCTGTTCTCCGATCCGCACCTGGTGATCCGGTGGCTGTCGCTGTCCAATGGTCTCGGATATCTCGCAGGCGCCATCGTCGGCCACTTCCTCCTCCGAAAACGACTCGCCTACCGACGCCTCGAAGGTGTTGCGCGCACAACGATCGTGACTCTGATCGTGTCCGTCGGCGTCGCTGCCATCGTGTGGGGTATCGCCGAGCTGTCGGGGCTGCACTATCTGGGGACCGCCGAGGGCAAGATCGGCTCGCTCGTCTACCTCGTCCTCACCGCCGTCGTCGTACTCGGTGTGACCTACGCCGGACTGTCCGCTGCGGGCCTGCCCGACGTCGTTGCGATCGGCAATTCGGTACGGCGCCTGCTTGGTCGGTTCATCCCCGCGCTCGCACCGCCTGCCGGTGAGGTCACGGAATCGACGCCGACGATCACGGTTCAGTTTCCGCGGGTCACTGCCGACGAATCGCTCCCGTACTCTGGTCAGGTACAGGTGATCCGGCGATTCGACCGTGGTACCGCGACCTGGCAGTCGTACGCGGTACACAGCGGAGGTGCCGCCGGAGGTCGGGGTCTCGAGGTCCCCTCGCAACCGCGTGAACCACGAGATATTCGGTATCGGAGAAGAGGAGTCCGACGCGTGACTGACAGCGGCGTGACTGAGAGCAACGTGACCGACGGCGACGTCACCGAGAGTGCTCTCGAGACCACCCACCGGCCCGAGACGCCCTCCGGCAACGCACACGAGCGGCCCGGACCGGACGAACCCGCCACGGCACACGAACGGTCGGCGTCCCCGGCCCGCGAGGCCGCGCCCGACCCAGATCGTCCCGAATTCATCGGAGCGCCCGTGCGGCGCGGCCCGCGCCTCGTGCCGGGTGCCGCCGTCGCCGGTGGCCGCTACCGCCTCCTCGACACGCACGGGGGAACGCGCGGACTCCAGTTCTGGCGCGCGCAGGACATCAACCTTGACCGCGAGGTCGGTCTGACATTCGTCGACGCCGAGCAACTCGCACCACCGCCCGAGCGCGGAGAACAGCCCAGCGCAACCGATTCCGGCCCGCAGGGAGTGCTCACGCGCACTCTGCGGCTCGGCCAGATCAGCTCCGCGGGCGTCGCACGCGTCCTCGACGTCGTGCGCGGATCGTCCGGCGGCATCGTGGTCACCGAATGGGTCCCCGGCTCGTCATTGGCCGACGTCGCACGCTCGGGTCCCTCCCCCATCGGCGCCGCACGCGCGGTTCGCGCACTCGCCGCCGCCGCTGAAGCCGCACACCGATCCGGCGGTGCTCTCTCCATCGACCACCCCGATCGGATTCGGATCAGCACAGACGGCAACGCCGTTCTCGCCTTCCCGGGAACCCTTGCAGGCGACGACAAGTCGTCCGACGTGCGCGGCCTCGGCGCGGTGCTCTATGCGCTGCTCCTCGCACGCTGGCCGCTCGACGGCCAGACCGGACACGATCTGGTCACCACTGCAGACACGACGACGCCCGTCGGCGGGCTCCCCATCGCATCGCCCGGGCCCGACGGCGAGCCGATCGATCCACGAGAGGTCAAGTCCGACATACCATTCGAGATCTCCGCTGTCGCCTCACGTGCACTCGACGGCGCCCGCGGTATCCGCACCGCGGGTACCGTGCAGCACGTCCTCGACCAGGCGACGGTCGTCGATCTCCAGACGGACATGCTGCCGGCCATCAACAACGACGAGCCGCCCGTCCGGATCGGCACGCACGAACCGTCCACGGCTTCGGCGGCCCGCAAACGCAACGTCGGATTGCTCGCAGGCGCGGCCCTGCTCGCCCTGTTCGTCGTCATCGCGCTGATTGTCTGGGCCACAGGCGTTTTCGGTGGTGACGATGGCGACACCAACATCAATTCGATCCTTCCCACCACGTCGGCGCCCGCCTCGCCGGGCAACCCTGCGCCGCCGGCGGCAGCTGCCGGTTCGGCCATCCCCCTCAACGCGATCTCACTCGTCGACTTCTCGGGCCAGCCGCCGGACAACTCCGTCAATCTGCAGAACGTGATCAGCGGTGCCGCTCCCCCATGGCGTAGCGATAGCTACCGCGGCTCAGCCGCGTTCGGGGGTCTCAAGAACGGCATGGGTCTCATGTTCGATCTGGGCAGTGACCAGAGCGTCAAGACCGTCACCGTCAAGTCCCCCACACCGGGTTTCAACGTCGAGATCCGCACGGCGCCATCGGCAACGCCGACGCAGGCCCAGACGTCCACAGTCGCTTCGGGGACAGTCGATTCGGCCAGCACCACGCTGACCGTCGGGGACCCACAGCCCAGTCGCTATGTCATGGTGTGGCTCACCTCGCTGCCCGCGTCGGGCAATGGCAGCTACCAGGTGCAAATCGGCCAGGTCACGATGTCGCGCTGACCTTCGTGTCGTCGGCCTCTTCTCCAGCGGCTGCCGCCTGAGCAGACGGCGCCCAGCCCGGCGGCCCGAACACATAGCCCAGCCGCGCACGCCACCCAGCTGCGCTGCGCACATCTCGAGCGATGCTCGCGTACTCATGGGTCTGCAGTGTGACGATATTGTACGTGCCGACGGGCTTGGTGAGTCCGTAAGTCGGGCGGTGGATTTCGGGTTGGAACGAGCCGAACAGCCGATCCCAGATGATGAGGGTGCCGCCGTAGTTTCGGTCGAGGTACTCCGGATCACTACCGTGATGCACTCGATGATGCGACGGCGTGTTGAACACGAATTCGAAAGGGCGCCACATCTTGTCGATGCGCTCGGTGTGAATCCAGAACTGGTAGACCAGGTTCAGCGAATACGAGGCGAACACCAACGCCGGAGGCACACCGAGAAGGGGGAGTGGCAACCACATCACCAGCGCCGCACTGATATTCCACTTCTGGCGCAACGCTGTCGCAAAGTTGAAGTATTCGCTCGAGTGATGCGCCTGATGCGTTGCCCACACCAGTCTGACCCGATGCGACACACGATGCGACCAATAGAACAGGAAGTCGACGCCGAGGAAGGCGACGGCCCACGTGTACCACGCGGTGGCCGGGAGATGCCACGGTGCGAGATAGGCGAAGATTGCCGTGTACACCAGCAATCCCAGCAGCTTCCAGACTGCGCTGGTCGCGATCGACACGACGCCCATCGACAGACTCGCCCTGGCGTCGCGCTTCTCGTAGGCGCCCCGGGGCGGACGGCCATCGCCGTCGGCGTCCTCGAGTTTCCACGCCGCGAACCACTCGATGGCCAGCATCGTCACGAAGAACGGAATGGCCAGAACCGTCGGTTCTCTCATGGGATCGGGGAGTAGGTCGAGCATGGTGGTGTCACCTCCGGTCCAGCCATCTGACACGACCGTGTGTCAGATTCATGTTGACACAGTATCGTGTCAGAAGAGCGCTGTCCATGCCGCGACACGCGCCCGCCCACCAGAGAGGAATCCGTGACCCTCGAGACCTCCGCGACCACAACCTCCGCGACCACAACCTCCGGACGGCTGTACGCCGGTACGGCACCCGAGCAGCGGCAGGCCAGGCGTCGAGCCGCGTTTGTCGACGCAGGACTGAACCTCTTCGGGCGGGACGGCTTTCGGCAGGTGTCTGTCAAACGATTGTGCGACGAGGCGGGCCTCACCCAGCGGTATTTCTACGAATCCTTCTCCGACCGCACAGCGCTGCTGGCCGCGGTGTACGACCATTGCGTCGAGATCTGCCGTACCGCAGTGGGGGAGAGCATCGTCGCGGTCGCCGAGATCAATGCGGATGCGCAGCACGATCAGCGCCTCGTGGAGCTGACCCGAGCCGCACTCGACGCCCTGCTGGGCTGTCTCACCGGCGACCGTCGGATGGCGCGCATCATGCTCGTCGAGGTCGTCGGGGTCGACGCCTCGCTCGAGCGCCTGCGTATGGACGCCATCCACGCGTGGGCCGAGCTCGCCATGCACGTCGCATTCGGCGACGACCAGCGACCTCCGCGATTCCGGCTCGCCGCGGTCGGATTGATCGGGGCTCTCACCCAGCTTCTCGTCGACTGGTACATCGCGACGGATGCTGGAACTCCCGCCGCGGAGGTCTCCGACATCCGGGACGTCTGCGTCGACATGTTCATCGCGACATATCAGCGATTGACCTGACACCCGACCTACCCTGAATGGCGACCTGCCACCTCCACCGGAGCCGGGCATCACCGCACGAAAGGATTCTGCCTCATGTCCACCGCTGAGCTGACCGACCGCGCCGTCGAATTCCTCTCCACCGGAACACGAACAGGCAAGATCGCGTGGGTGGCCAAGGACGGGCGAGCGCTGGTCACGCCGATCTGGTTCATTGTCGAAGACGGCACGCTGGTGTTCAACACCGGCGAGGACACGTCGAAAGGGCGTGCACTGCAGCGTGATCCACGTGCGACGATCGTGGTCGACGACGAGCGGCCACCCTTCTCGTTCGTGCAGGTCCAGGGCACTGTGACATTCGACGACGACCCGTCGGACCTGCTCCGCACCGCGACTGCCATCGCCGAGCGCTACATGGGCCCCGAACTCGCCGAACAGTTCGGCAAGCGCAACGCCGTACCCGGTGAGGCCGTCGGGCGGCTCACCCCCACCAAGGTGATCGCCGCTTTCGACGTCGCCGACTGATCGAGATCAGCCGTCGCGGTGCAGTCGCGGCTCGAGTTGCTGCGTCTTCTCATCCGTCCACCCCGGCGGCTGCAGAATGCGCGACCACGCATAGGGAATCGCCGACTGATAGTTGTGTCCGTGTCCGTCCGGCACATCAACCGAGACGGCCATGTCTGCCGACACCTGGAGGAACGTGACGAACGGAATCCAGTGTGTCGCACCGATGACGTCTCTGCCACGCTGCTCTTTGAGCCAATCCGGTTCGCGCAGAATGAGTTGCGGCGACCACCACGCAATCGGGTCGGACGCGTGCTGCAGGTACACCATGCGCGAGAAGTCCCACGGTGCGTCGGGCCGGGCGAGGTCCTTCTGCTCGGCGATGAATCGCACCTGCCTGCCGTGGTTATAGATCGGAAGCCACTGCGGTGAGCCCTTGTCGCGGCCGGCGGTCGCGTCATTCCATAGCGTGTTGCTGAACGTCGGGCCCGAGAGCAGAGCGCCATCGGTACGCGCCGTGACCGTCGGCACGGTGCCGAAAGCTGCTTCTGCGCCGAAGGATCCGAGGCTCTCCCCAAAGACGACCAGCTTCGGACGCTCCGCTTCTGGCAATTCGCGCACCTTCGCGTCGACCGCCTCGAACAGCGCTGTCCCCGCCTGCCGTGCACGCTCCTTGTCGACCAGAAATGAGATCCAGCTCGGCAGATACGAGTACTGCATCGCCACCGTGGCGACGTCGCCGTTGTACATGTACTCCAGCGAATCGATCGTCACCTTGTTGAGCCACCCCGAGCCGGTCGTCGACCCCACCGCGATCACCTTGCGCTTCAGACCGCCAGTACGTACGAGTTCGTCGGCGGCCAACTCGGCGTTGGCGCGCAGGTCATCGCCCGAACCGAGTCCGACGAATGCCCTGATCGGCTCCATCGCGGGCTGCTTGTTGAACTCCGACAACTCCGCGACATCCGGCCCGCCGGAGACGATCACGCGTCCCTCCCGACCGAGAGACTCCCACGTGACCAGCGATCCCGGGCCACCCGAGCGTAACCCGGAGGTCGGGGGAGAGGTATTGGGTCGGACCTCGTCGTTGGCGCTGGCAAAGCTGCTGTTGAGCGCTCTCATCGAGTACTTTGCGACGACGCCGTTGAGGATGAAAACCGTGAGCAGGGCGACAACGAGCAGGCCTGCGACCGCCGCGACACGTGGCGGAGCGATCTTGTCGAGTTGGCGTACCAACCATTTCAGCAAACTCGCCCATGCCTGCCCTATCACCATCAGCACCGCGAAGACCAGCAGCGCGAACACCACGATGATCGGATACGCAGTCCAGGAGAGATTTTCGACGCCCATGAGATTACGAATCTCGTTCTGCCACCTCGAGTACCAGTACAGCATCACAACAGTTCCGATCAGCGAAACGAAACCCAGTGCGAGCCAATAGTTCCGCTTCGGCGACGGCCAGCGTTCCGATCGAGACAACATGAACCGAACCAGCCACGCGATGAAGGCACCGACGCAGTACCCGACGGCGGCTGCGCCACCCGACACGATGCCTTGGAACAGTGGCCCGCGGGGGAGTAGTGACGGCGTCGTCGACAACCACAGGAAGATCGTGCCGAAGATGAGCCCGGCAAAGCTGATCCGGTGCGCATAGTCAGATGCCGCGCGGCGTAGCCTCGCAGACTTTCCAGAGGTGGGCGGAGAGTCTTCTGCCGACGACGTGTCGGGTGAGGATGCGGCGGGGGAGCCTGTGGTCTCCGGCGAGGAATCGTCTGAATCACGTCGCGTCTCGTCGCGGGCACTGTCCGTCGGCGACGGATCGCGCTCGGAGCCGGTCGCTGAATGTTCTGGCACCTGGGCACCCTTCAGGGTCGTCGGACATCGATGTGACTCGTGAATCCTAAACCTGTGCGACCCTACCGTGGTGAGCCGCGACGATCCTGCGTCAGCAGAGGACGCCGACGCGTCGACTTCGCAGGAGCGGCGTCGAATCTGGTTGGTGCCCGTCATCGGTGCTGCAATCATGGTGACCGCCCAGATGTGCGCCCACTTTCTTCACTTCCCGGGCGTCGACTGGTTGGTGACCGCCGCTGCAGTGGTGGCGGTCTCCATCGCCCTCGCGGCGGGACTCACCCACGAAGACCTAGGGCTCGGACGCGCCGGACTGCGTAAGGGCGGGCGATACGCGCTGGTCATCGTGGTTGCGGTGGCGATCATCGTGGTCGTCGGCGTCGCCATTCCCCCGACCCGCGAACTGTTCCAGAACGACGCCTATCGCGATCTCGGACATGCACTGCTCGCTGCGTTCATCGTGATCCCGTTCCAGACCGTGCTTCCCGAGGAGCTGTTCTTCCGGGGAGTGCTGTTGGGCTCACTGCGTCAACTGACGACCCCTGTGCGCGCCCTGCTCATCCAGGCAGTGCTCTTCGGCTGCTGGCATGTCATCACCTCGCTCGGCCTCACCGCAGGAAACGCGGGTCTGTCCGACCTGTTCGGCCACAGCGTGTTCGCGCAAGCGATCGGGGTCGCCGGGGCTGTCGGGATCACCGCGGTCTCGGGTGTGCTCTTCGGCTGGCTGCGCGTGCGCAGCGACAGCTTGCTCGCCCCGATCGCGCTGCACTGGGCCGTCAATGGCATCGGCGCTGTCGGAGCCGCATTGGCGTGGCGATTCGGAGGCTAGGGGGCCCGCCCGCGTCTCGCATCGCCTCTGAGTTCTACTCGCCGCCTGGGTTGCGGCTGCGCTTCGTCGCGTACAGGGCGCCATCGGCCAGCGTCAACAACGTCGACAAGACCGCCGAAGGGTCCTCGCCCTGGTCGCCGCCGGGTGCAGTTGCCCAGCCGACGGACACACCCGTTCCCGCTGCCGACTCCAATGCGCGCTCGAGGCGGTCCGCTAGTCGCCTCACGAGTTCATCGGATGCCTCGGGAACAAGCACAACGAACTCATCGCCACCGATGCGAGCTGAGATCATCGGATACGAGACTTCTTCTCGAAGAACTCCTGCCGCGGCAACCAACACTGCGTCGCCTCCACCGTGACCGAGGGTGTCGTTGATTGCCTTGAAGTGGTCGATATCGATGAGGAGAAGTGCAACGATGCCGGGGCTCGACTCGATCAATCGGTGGGCCCGACGTTCGAAGGCGCGGCGGTTCGCCAGCCCGGTCAAGGGATCCGTCGACGAGATCCTGAAACTGCGCCCGATAGCGAATCGGATATCGGCGCTGTGCGCACCGATCAGGACCACCGTCCCGTTCACCACGAACAGCATCACGCAGGCGCGCAGTACACCGTTACCCACATCCATACCGCCGCGTTCGACGGCAGCGACCGCGAGAGCACAGATCACGACCGAACTGAACACCACGTGGGCGACCGTCGCCCTTATTCGCAGGAAGTGGCTTGCATAGGCGCCGGTGACCGCGTAGAGCGCCGTACCGAAGAGGGCCAACTCTCCACTACTGAATGTGACCAGCACGAGCAGCAGGCCGAGGTCGGCGTACATCACGAACACCTCTGGCCCATAACGTATTCGGGTCCTGTTGGACCACCACACCGACCCGAGATGCATCCGCGCGACCATGAAGCTCACGGGGATGCACGTCGCGCAGGTGGCAATCGTGACGATTCTCGGAGCGCCGGGACCCGGCCCGCCCGTCACGAATATGGAGGCAACTCCACCGATGCCGAACATCAGTACGTACGCGGCAATCGCATATCGAAAGAGAGCTTCACGAATGTTCAGTTCGTCGAGTACTTCGCGTTGCTCTCGACGCCGTCGTGGAGAGTCGGCCACCATCATTGTTGCGCTTCCTCGACTCACTCACATCTTCCAACAACTCGGGCGATAGTACCCGCGGCGTGACCAACCACGCCCGGCTTCGCGGACCGACTGCGCGGGATCACCCAGCCGGCGCAGCTTTCTCGAGTTTCGCGATTGCGCGTTTGGCGTCACGCTGGATGAGGTCGCGCGGATCGTCGAGCCATGGCCCAAGACCTCGATGTCCTCGGGCCGTTTCATACGGGCAAGCGCGGTCATCGCGGCCTGGGTGACCTCTGGGTCGGTGGCAAGCAGGTGCACCAGCAGATCGTGCGAACGATCAGTGCGGAATCGTGCCCAGATAGTGCGTCACCGCGTTGCGGACACCACTATTCGAATCTCGCAGGAGGGCAACCATCCGATCGTAGTCGGCTCTGGTCGCGATGTAGTCGAGCGCACGCGCCGCCTGATATCGCACACCTTCCGGCGCCCAGGATTTATCGAACTGCCCAAACAACGCTTCGATGGTGTCGCGGTTACCTTTGGCGGCTGGATCAATAAGATTGATATTCAGGCACATCCAGATCGAGTCTTTGTGTTTGCGTTCGGCTTTCGTGTGGCGCGGCTCGGGCAACCGCTCGTCGATGTGCTTGATCCAATCGGTGAACACCGGCACCGCAGCAGGCATCGTCTTATATAAGTACCTGAGCGGGTCTAGGTAGTAGGTTTTGTAGCCCACCCGCGCAAGATCACGTACCAGGCGGAAGTCGACACCGACCTGCCCGTCTTTGATGCGCGGCGGCGGATCCGCCAGCCACTCCGAACCACGGGGCATATACGCGAACCGGAACGGAGGCGGATCGGGCAGATCACGAAAGAACTCGTCGTCACTCGTCATGTCTGGATACTCCTGGGGCCGATTACGGTTCGCACGGGTGTGGACGAGTCCACCCCGCCGACCGACCAAAGCCTCTCACCCAGCGTGTCGGGGGCAGCCACCCTCCCCACACCCGAATCCCTCCACAGCCGACACGCCAACCCGGCATACGCGACACCGCGCTGCACTAATCTCAACCCATGCCAGGGGGAACCAGCGACACACACAGCGACGAGCACCTGCTCGCCGCGCACCTCGACGGCGACCTCCACGCCTTCTCGACCCTCATCCGACGCCACCAAGAACGCCTCTGGGCCGTCGCCTACCGCACTCTCAACAACCCCGACGACGCCGCCGACGCACTCCAAGACGCACTCTTCAACGCTCACCGATGACGAAATGCAGGGAACATGAACCAGACACGCCGACACACGCCTTGTCATCTCGGGCGTGTCGCCGATGCTGGTTCATCTTGCTTGCAAACCCGCTGGTCACGGCGATGCATCTCTGATAATGAGCGCAGCTAAATGATCCGCCGGTCACGGTCGGACCTGCGCGCCACCGCAACATCGCAACCTGTCACGGCCCCGCGGTGTCGGGCGTCAGGGTTCGGGCCAGTCGAGGTCGAGGGAGTGTAGCCACGGTAAGAATGGCATGCGCACGGCCGAGGCAAGGATGTGGCCTAGTTGGCTGGTGGCGGGGACATCGAGGGTTGTCGGCGCAGATTGTGCTCGAGTTCGGTTGCTGTTGTGAGCAGTGCGGGTTCGTCGCCGGGGAGACCGATCAATTGGAGTCCTAGTGGTAGTCCATCGGCGGTGCGTCCACCGGGGATGATCACCACCGGGCAGCCCAGTAGTTGCCAGGCGCGGCTGAGTATCGGCGATCCGGTGGCGGTGAGGCCTGCAGGTGCGGGCCCGAGTGCGGCGGGACCGATGATGACGGTGTTGTGGCCGAGATGAGTGGTGAGAAGATCGCGTGACCGGTCACGGCGGGTGAGAGCTGCGGTGTGGGCTATACCGGGTGTGCCGAGGCCGTGCTCGATCAGTGCACGCAGGGGTGAACTCAGTGCGGCCCGCTGGTGGTTATAGATGTCATGCAAAGTGTGCGCGGCTTCGTAGGACATCACTGTTGCATGGTCTTCGGTGAGGGTACGGACGTGGTCGTCGGCGTCGAACTTCTCGGGTTCGAGGTTGGCGGCGCGAAGGAGGTCGGGAACGGTGGCGAGTAGTTCGGCCATTGCGGGGTGAAGCTCGCCGAGATCGCTTCCTGTCCAGATGAGCGCGCTGGATAGCTCGGTGACCGGTGTGGGAGGCGTGGGGCTCCCGGTGAACGCGGTGTACACGTAGTGTAGGTCGGCGACGGTGCGGGTGAGTAGTCCCAGGGAGTCGAGTGAGGTGCTGAGGCCGGCGACTCCGCGCAGGTCCGTTGCACCGGGGGCGAGCACCATTCCCGCTGTCCCACAGAACGATGCGGGTCGAGTCAATGATCCTGCGGTTTGTGTGCCGAGGGCGATCGGGATGGTGCCTGCGCCGACGGCAGCAGCTGACCCGCTCGAGGATCCGCCGGGTGTGTGGTTGGGTGCGTGCGGGTTTCGTGTCGGTCCGGGCGCGAAGTAGCCGAATTCGGTGGTGACGGTTTTGCCTTGCACGATGGCGCCAAGGTCACGGAATCGTGCGACGCATGGCGCGTCTCTGATGGCGGAACCTGCTGGTGTGACCGGTGATCCGGCGCGTGTGGGTAGGCCGGCGACGTCGATGAGATCCTTGACACCGATCGAGAGCCCGCTGAGCGGTCCCGCGTCTGGGGTTTGGTCGACCGTGCGTGCGTGGTCAATGTGGTTGGTCGCCAACGCCACCCATGCTGACAGCCCTGGTTCCTGCCGCTCGATGGACAGTCGTGTCTGCCGTACGAGCGTCTCCGCGGTGATGGCTCCAGTATGTATGGCTTCGGTCTGCTCACGGACTGGCTGGGTCGCGTAGTCCACGGTCTTCTCCCTCGCTGTCGTTGTGCGGCTACGGTGTCCGTGTCGCGCGTTGGATCGTCTTCGTCGGCGGTGATTACGATGCGGGAGCTATACACCAGCCTGGGATGCGGGTTCGGGTGGGGCATCCCGCCGCGTTGAGTGCAGCAATGATGTCGTCGCGCAATGCAATCGGGTCGTCGCAGGCGGGCGCTACGACAACGATGCCGTGGGCGATGTCGAGCAACCGCATATCGATGGCGAAACTGACGATCGATCGCGCGCTGGGCATCACGGTGACGCACGTTTGCGTGCGGGCAGCTTGGGAGCCTGCCGCTTCGACTTTGATGACCGGAACGACAGTGTGACCGTCGTCTGTCTGACGCGACATCCGTCGTGCTTGGCGTTGGGCGGTCGAGAGGGTCGCGCAATCGATGAGCACGGGAAGTTCGGTGATGGTGGCGAGGTCGCTGGCCACCGACGGTGTTGTGGTCAGCACGGTCACGAAGAAGTCGCCGGTGGAGGTCGTCGTGGGACGGTTGAGCATGGCGGTCATGGTGTCTCCCGGAGTGCGTCGATGTGGTCCTTCCACGATGTGTGGTGGTCTCACATTTCGGAATCGGGCGGTTCACTGACCGGACTCAGTCTCGGTCAGGCCAGGCGACATCGGGTTGTATGCGTGTGTGGGCGAAGCGCGTCGCCACCACATCGGTCACGATACGACCCCACTTCGCCGGCATCTCCGACATTTCACATTCGACCCGGGAGAACCGATGCCTGATCCGACCACTCCGACTATCGATTCTCAGCTGTTCCGAGACGTCACCGGGCACTACCCGACGGGTGTCGTCGTTGTCACCGGGAGGGATGCCGAGGGCGAGTTGCTGGCGATGGTGGTGGGCAGCTTCAACTCGGTATCGCTGGAACCGCCACTGGTTTCGTTCATGCCGATGAAGACCTCACGGACCTTCGCGAAGATGCGTGAGTGTCCCTCGGTCTGCATCAATATCCTGGCCGGTGAACAGGAAGACGTGGTTTTCGCGATCGCGCAGCGGTGGGAGAACAAGTTCGACGGCATCGCCTGGCACCCATCACCGTCCGGCGATCCGGTGCTCGCGGATGCGGTCGCATGGATCGACACCCGCATCGACGATGTAATCGAGGCGGGAGATCACTGGATCGTGCTGTGCGCCGTTCATGATATGGCGGTGGAGAATCCGGTGTCTCCACTGATCTATTTCCAGAGCGGCTATGGCAGCTTTGTGTGCACCTCACTGATGGCGCGAATGGACCACGAGATACTGCCCGCGATCCATGCTGCGCACGCCGCGCGGCCGATCGTGGAACATCTGGCCAAGCAAATCGGCTGTGAAGTAACGATTTTCACCTCGGTCAGCGAGGACGAGGTGGCCACGGTGTTGTCGGTGACAGGACCTGGAATGGGGCATGAGGGTGATTTCGCTCGGCGGGTGCCGATGATTCCGCCGATCGGAGATACCTACTTCTTCGATCAGCCCACCGAGAGCCAGGAGCGCTGGATCGAGCGTCTGCGTGGCGCGGACCCGGAGGTGAAAGAGACCTTCCGCCAACGCCTTTCATACTTGCGGGAGAATGGATATCTGTACTCCCGGCTTCCCGAAGACCAAGGGAGAGCGGCCTATGAGATCATTCGCGACGCAACCGAACTCTACTCCTCGGGACGTCTGACTCCCGCCCAGCAACGCATCATTCGCAGTGCCATGATCAACTCGTCGGTCGACTATCGGGTCGAAGAACTCGACGAGGACCAAAGGTACCAACTGGGGTCGATCGTCGTGCCGGTCCGGGATCGACGCGGCGTCTACTCGTTGACGCTGCGACTGGCGCAGCTGCCAGCGCACGCCACACGGCGGCAGATCGAGAATTGGCTTGGCGAGGCGCGGCGGGTTGTCGACATTCTGGAGGGGTGAGTCCGACGTCCGGCGCCGCCACAAGGGGCAACGCCGGGTCGATTCAACCCGGCGTTGCCGCGTGATCTGTGACCGGTTCGGTCAGTACAGTTCGATGACCAGTGTGTCCGACAGTGCCCGCGAAACACACAGTGCCATCTCCTTGTTGGCCGCCCGGTCGGCCGCGGATAGGCAGTGATCGCGATGGTCGGGGATGCCGTCGATGACGCCCGAGACACACGAGCCGCACACGCCTTCCTCACACGATTTGAACACCTCGATACCGTTATCCTCGAGCACTCCCAGGATCGATTTGTCGGCGGGAACCGGGTAGGTCTCGCCGTCGACCTCAACGACGAAGGGGCGGTCGTTGCTGGTGTCAATGTCGCCGGCGACGAAATGCTCGATGTGGATCTGGTTGTCACCCACGACGGGTGCGAACGCTGCTGCCACCTGGTCCATGAAGCCTTGTGGCCCGCAGGTGTAGACGTGGCTGGCAGCAGTCAGGTGCGGACGCAATCCGGCGAGCAGCTCTGGCTGCTCGGCGCGCGGCACCCCGACGTAAAGTACGACCTTGTCCCGGAACTCGACGCGATGACGCAGCAGGTCCGCGAAGGCCATCTCCTCCTCGGACCGGGCGAAGTAGATGAGCCCGAAGTTTCCACCACGACTGTGCAATTCGTAGGCCATGCTCAGCAGCGGAGTGACCCCGATGCCGCCGGCGACCAACAGATGGTGGTCGGCGGTCTCGGCAATCGACAGTAGGTTGCGGGGCGGCCCGACCTTGAGGACGTCACCGGTACTCACCGTGTGCAACGCCGCCGAACCGCCCCGTGAGTACGGTTCCCGTTTGACCGCGATCAGCAACGACTGCGGGTCGTGGGGTGCGCTGCACAATGAGTATTGGCGCAGCACCCCGGTCGGTCCGGTGACGTCCACGTGCGCGCCGGCCTCAAACGGCGAGAAGGGTTTCCCGTCCTGGCGAACGAGACGCAGGGTGCGGATGGCGGCGGTTTCGGAGACCACCTCGGCCACCGTGACTAGCACACTCACAGCAGGAACCCGGCGGCCGGGACGGCATCTTCGGCGTCGATGAGCCGAATGACCTTCTGGGCGATCTGATCTCCGCTGGGCGCCAGACGGATCGCGTGGGTGACCTCGCCGGCCCACAGGTCGTGCACACCGCGTTTGAACGCGACGATGACCTGCGCCGAGCGCACGACGACTTCGGTGTCGGACACCGCGACCGGCACGAACCGTGAGACCGTCCGTATGGTCTGGGCCGCGTCGATCGCCGCTATCGCGTAGCCCTCGGTCATGCGGGCGACGCGCAGCTGCCGCATTGTCGCGTCGTCGTAGATCATGTTGAGACTGTTGACGAAATCGTCGTTGTCGCGCTCGATCGGAACGATGTAGAGGGCGTCGTCGGTGTAGAGCTGCTGCCAGTTCTGGTAGTCCTTGCGGTCGAGCAGGTCGGCCTCCTTCCAGATCAACTCGATGGCCCGCACCAGGCGTGCGTCCGTCATCGGGCTGATCCGGCTGATGGTGTCAGTCATCGCTCATCATCTCCTTCCACTTGTCGTAGGCGGCGCGCATGCCCGTCTCGTCGGTGACATGCGAGGTGGGCCAGCCCTCCGGGCTGGTGACCTCGCGTTTGAGTCCGCGGTTGACCATGATCGGCATGTCGGGCGCAGCCTGCGCGCCGCGCTGCACCCGATCCCAGCCTTCGGCATCGTCGGGGGTGCCGAATCCGAAGGGTCCCTGGAAGTGTTCGTGCACCCGCAGCCGGCCGCGGTTAACCGGTCCGACGATCTCGGGTGGTCCGTCGGGGCCGAGAGCGACGTGCTCGATGTAGGTTTCGTTGACGCTGATCGGCCGCAACACCCGGAAGAAGGAGATCGACATCGACACGTTGGGGAACAGGTTGAGGTTGAACCCGGTGCCGTGCATGGCCCGCACGAGCTTACGGACGGCGGTATCGTCGAGGCCTTGATCGGCGAGTTCGGCCACCAGCGGGTCGAATCGTGCTTGCAGCGCTTCGGCGCCGTCGTCGATGTCGAGGTCAGAGTGCTCGGGGACCATCTGCATCACCGAATGTCCATTGCCCAGATCGTGGGTGGTGCAGTCGGGGTCGGTCATGAAGCTCATCATGTCGGCGGTCTCGGCATCCACCGATGCCATCCAGGAGCGGTGCACGATCGGAAAATGGTAACCGTCGGTGGTGTTCTCGAGTTGGA
Organism: Gordonia aichiensis NBRC 108223; assembly: GCF_000332975.1. GTDB lineage: Bacteria > Actinomycetota > Actinomycetes > Mycobacteriales > Mycobacteriaceae > Gordonia > Gordonia aichiensis. The sequence goes on from NZ_BANR01000029.1 coordinate 31,343, forward strand.
TCTTCCAGTTGCCGCGGAATTTGAACTGGTGAGTGCCGAGAACCTTGATGGGGTAGCCGCCGCCCTGTTTCATGAAGCGGTCGATCCAGAGCTTGGCATCGCCGAGGAAGGCGTCGAGGGGTTCGGCGTCGCCGTTGAAGGTCGCGAAGATCATGCCACCGTAGGCTTCGGTGCGCAGCCGTCTCAGCCCCATGCCGTCTTTCTCCATCACCCCCTCGTAGCCGTCGGGGTAGGGGATGCCGCGCAGGCGACCATCCAGACTGTAGGACCAGGCGTGATATGGGCAGGTGAATCCGTTTGCGGTGCCCTTCTTTTGCTCACAGACGCTGGCACCGCGATGCCGGCAACGGTTGAGCAGAGTGTGGATGGTGCCCTTGCGGTCTTTGGTGACGATCACCGGTTGGCGGCCGACGTAGGTCGATTTGAAGCTGCCGGCCTTGGGGAGTTCGGACTCGTGGGCGACCCAGATCCATGTCTTTTCAAAGATTTTGGTGATCTCGTCGTCGAAGATCTCCGGGTCGGTGTACATCCGGCCGGCCACGCGGTCGGGCAGCACCAGATCAGCCGGTGGCAGGGTGTAGACATTGTCCGCAGTGAATTCGGCGGTCATCGAGGTGTCTCCAGTCGATCGAGGATGGGTGCGACTCACAGAAAGCCCGGCACGGTCGGGTCCAGGCCCATGAGTACCGCTCCGGCGGCGTCGTACATGCCCTGGCTGAGGGTGGCGTGAAGTTGGGGTACCTGCGCGTCGAGTCGAAGTAAGTTGAACGGGTGGCTGTTCTGGATGATGGCGGCCCCGGAGATCGCACCGAGGTCGTGGACGACCTTGGAGGAGACATCCGAGATGTTGACCGCCGACAACCGGATTCGGGCGATCTGTTCGGGCTGCAGGCCATCGCCGGCGAGGATGGTCTCCCACGCCTCGTCGGCAACGTCGAAATACCATGCGCGCGCGGACTGGAGCTTCGCGTAGGCCTTCGCGACATCGAGACGGTAGTAGGCCCGTGCGCCGACCGGGGCGGCGCCGGTGACGCCGGTGTAGGCCCCGTTGTCGAGGGCATACTGCAGCGCGGCCTGGGCCACACCGAGCCCTACCGCGGCGTGTATCTGCGCTTGGTAGGCAATCACCGGATAGCGGAACAGGGGTTCGTCGGTGATCTGCGACGGACCGCCTCGTACGAAAGTCCACTCGCGGTCGACGTCTACGTCTCTGACCACGGTGTCGAACGACCCGGAGGCCCGCATGCCGCTGACGTCCCACGCGTTGACGATTTCGACCTGTGATGCGGGGAGCACTGCCGTACGCGGCTTGCCGCTGGCGGACTCGTCGAGTAGTCCGACGCCGATCCAGTCCGCACCCATGCAGCCACTGGCGAACTTCCACCGTCCGTTGACCCGATAGCCACGATTGGTTTCGGTCGCAGGTTGCATCGGAAACAGTCCACCGGCAAACACGACGTCGGGTCCGTTGCGGTAGAGCTGCGCCTGGGTCTCGATCGGCAGTGCCGCGAGGTAGGTCAGCGCCGAGGCGAATGCCACCACCCAGCCGGCCGATCCGTCGACTCGTGCGACCTTTTCGATGATGCGCAGAAAGTCTGCCGGAGGCAGCGGGTCACCGCCGAATCGTGCGGGTGCGGCCGCGCGGTAGACGCCCAAAGGCTTGAGCTTGTCAATGAAATCACGTGGCACAAACCCTTGCTGGTGGAACTCCGAACGCCTGTCGGCGAGTTCAGCGAGGACGGATTCCCACGTGACTTCCGTTGCAGATTCCAGGGTTTCGGTCATGTGCTCAAAGCTCCTTGCGTCGGCGGTGCATAGCCATGTTCGGAGATGACACCAACGCCGGACCACGTAGTGGTCCGGTGAGTGAACCTCCTCATGCCACTGCGTCACTGGGACGACCTACCGTCGCTGCATGACGCCGAGCACCGAGCTCGGCCCACGTCGATCGAGGAGGAGAACGGTGAGCGACATGACCGCCAATCTGACCCCCACTCAGCGAGAGTTCCGCGCGGCGATGGCGAACCTGTCTGCGGGTGTCACCATCGTCACCACCGACGGCCGGCATGGTCGGGCGGGCACAACGGTCACCGCGGTGTGCTCGGTGACCGACACGCCGCCGATGATGGTGGTCTGTATCAACAAGTCAGCGACAAGCCACGACGCGTTCGTAGCTAACGACACCATCGGTATCAATGTCCTGGGCCACGAACAGCAAAGTGTGGCATTGGTTTTCGCTAATGCGACCGATATTCCACGTGAACGTCGCTTCGATGATCCGCGGTGGGATCTGCACACCTTCGGTGTGCCGGTCCTTTCCGGCGCCGCAGCCTCGCTCGTCGGGCGGATCAGTTCTGTTTCCCTTCAGGGATCGCATTCGGTGCTGTTCGTCGAAATCGACGAGGTGGCGACCTCTGCCGACTCCGGTGGACTGGTCTACTACCAACGTGCATTTCACGGCGTCGGTCCGGTCCCCGCGTGACCAATACGGGCACCGTGACTGCGGACGGCAACAGCTCGGTGCGCATGACGTTGACCTGTTACAACGACACTCACGGGTGGGGTTGGAAACATGTGGATCTGTTCGTCCATGATGTGTCCACCGGGCGCGAACTAGGGTGGGTTCATTGGGGTGTGCCCGAGGATGGGCCGACCGCCGCGGATCGGGTAACCGCACTGATCGAGCCGACTCTGAGGCGTACCTCGCATTGGCGATACCATCGAGGAGCCAGCGGTATTGACTACTGGGAAGCCGACGTCGAGTGGCACGACAATCCGGCGCAGCTCACCTCATAAACAGCCGAGCTTCGTAACGAACGAGCCCTTGGACCCATCCGCGCTTCGTCAGGCTGTCACGGCGCGAGCAGAACTGAAGTCCGAGGAAAGTCGGTGGCAAAGTTGTCCGGCAAGGGGATGATGCAGACATTCTCGGTGCGGGTGCGGGCGACCTTCCAGACGCCGTCGACCTTGCGGAACAGATTGTTGAGTCGGCTTCCTCGAATCAGTCCCTTGCCATCGGCAAACAGCCATGGCTGGAAGTGAATCCACTGCCCATCGGCTGACTCGCCATCTGCATGCACGTGGATCTGCTCAGAGGTTAGGTAGTGTGCATTGATCAGGAGTTCCGGATCTTGCTTCTCCGGCCAGAACCGGTTGAAATGGGCGCGGATCTGGCCTTTGCCGACGGCCCGCCCGAACTGGTTGCTGTAGTACTCACCGACGCCCTCCCAGATCGCATCATCGGTGTAGAGATCCAAGATCAGGTCGATGCGATGTTGGTTGTCACGCACTCCGTATTCCGGATTCGGGGTGTCGCATAGGAACATGTAACGCGCTTGGATGCGTCGGATGTCGGCTTCAGCTTCGAGTCGTTCGAGGCGTTGAAGCAAGCGGGCGGTGTCGATGCCGGTAGCGGTCATACATGCAGTGTCGAGCCCTCGTAGCGGGGACTAAAAGTGTCCGGTCCACCCAGCGGACTCGGGTGCTTGCCCGCCGACGCGACCCTTAGATGGCAGCAAAGTCACATGTTTGACCATCCGGAGGTGCGGCGCAGCCCATGCGTGATGTCGGTGGCTGCGGCCCACAACGCGTGCAGCACCTGCTGGTCGTCGCGTCGCTCGGCCATCATGGTGATCGAGATCGCCGCAACGACCTGTTCGGGACCGGGGTAGAACACTGGGACCGCAATCGTCTTGAATCCGGACACGCACGTCTGGTTCTCCTCGGAGAATCGTCGCTCCCGAATGGAGGCGAGCCGTACGGCGAGTTCGCTGCGGGTGTGTACCCCGAACTTGGTCAGCGCCTGGTGATCGAGATCGGCCAGCGCCGGTGGTTCGGCGTAGGACAGGAACAAGCGACCTGAGGCGGTGGTGGGCATCGGCACGCGGTATTCGACCGAAGCCAAAAGCCGCATTTCCCGACGTCCAGCGAATCTTTCAAGGTAGACGCACTCGGTGCCCTGTGGGACTGCAAGGTGAGCTACACCTCGGGTGGAGGCCCTCAGGTCCATGAGTGCCGGTCGGGCGATAGACCGCAGATTGGCCGGTCCGGGTACGAGCTGACCGAGTTCGAAAATCCGCCAGCCGAGTTGGTAGCCATCCGGTGTCCGTGCCAGGAGACCGAGCGTGGCAAGTTCCATCGCGAGCCGGTGTGCGCTGGCCTTGGGCACTCCGGATCGGCGGCTCAGCTCGGTCAGTCCCATGGTCGCTGGGCCGGTGCTGAACGCAGCGAGAAGTAGATGCGCTTTGCCGAGGACAGACAGCGGATAGTCGGCTGTCGCGTCGGGCGCGCCGACGTTTGCATTGATTGTGGGTGCTACAGCCATGGTGTGCCCTTTGCGGTCGGACCTGCAAGTTTTCCATTTGGACAACATGATTCTGCGCCCATCACGTTACTGACACGTGCCCTTTTCTGTTTCCGGTAAGAAAATTTGTCCATTTGGACAACGGCGTTGGGCACGGGGTCGGGTTCGATCAGCGAACCGACGCGTTGAATTGTCGACCCGGGTCGATGAGGGTTCGGGGCAGTCATCCGTGATCGTTGATCGTCAGGCCCGAGGAGTGCCCTGTGACCCAGCCAGACATTCGCTTTGCCTATGCCCCGACGCCGCTGGGCCAGTTGCACTACGCCGAGGCCGGTAGCGGGTCACCGGTGTTGCTGCTGCATCAGACCCCCCGTTCGTGGGATGAATACCGCGAGGTCCTTCCTCTGCTGGGGCGTCACCGTCGGGCGATCGCGATGGACATGTACGGGTTTGGCATGTCGGCGAAACCGGCACCGGGAACTGCGCACACCATCGAGAACTTTGCCGAGGGAGCGATGGCGTTGGCCGATGCACTCGAGCTCGACACGTTTGCGGTGCTCGGTCACCACACCGGCATGTTCGTGGCGTCGGAGGTCGCCGCGAGGGCGCCTGCACGGGTCTCGGCAGCGGTGTTCTCGGCGGGCGAGTACGCCGATAACGAGTTTCGGGCCACCGTCAGCCGGGAGATGCGCGGCGACGGCGATCCCGACAGCGCGGCCGGCGATGTCGACGTCGCACCGATCCAGGAGGACGGCTCACACTTGATGACGTTGTGGGCTAAGCGTTACCCGCTGTATCCGACTGGGCGACCCGATGTCCTCAATCGCTACATCCGTGACGCCCTCGCCCCTGGAGTCGACCCGGCCGAGGGCCACCGGGCGTGCGCCCGGTATGTGATGGAGGAGCGGGTAGAGCTGGTGACGGCGCCTGTGTTGCTGCTGGCCAATACCGCTGACCCGGTGTCCTACCCGCACACGGACCGCGTGGCGGAGGCCTATGTGAACGCGAAATCGGTCGAGGTCGTTGAAATCGCCGGTGGCACTGTGCCGGTGATGGAGCACAAGACCGCCGATGTGGTGTCGGCAGTCGAAGCGTTTCTTGACGGAGTAGGAGCCTAAGCGATGACCTCCCACGACGTCGACGTCACCAGCTTCGCCGACATCGCCACGGCGCTGCGTGGTGCAGTGCGGGGCATTGTGGCCGGGCCCGCCGACCCTGCTTACCGCTCACTGGTGGATGGCTTTCATCAAGCGTTCGCCCACACCCCACCGATCGCAGTCCGCCCCGTCGACGCTGAGGACGTCGTCGCGGTCGTGTCCGTGGCCCGCCGGGCTGGCTTCCCGGTCACCGCGCTCGGCGAAGGCCACGGATTCCACTACGGAATCAGCGACGGCATCCTGCTGCAAACCCGCGGACTGGCCAGCGTCGAGATCGACGCGGCGGCCGCGACGGCCCGGATCGGCGCCGGCACGCGATGGCAGGAGGTGGTGGCCGCCGCCGAACCCGTCGGCCTGACACCGCTGGCCGGATCCGATGCCGGCGTCGGGGCGGTCGGCTATGTGCTCGGCGGCGGACTGGGCCCGCTGGGCCGCACCTACGGCTATGCCGCCGACTCGGTAGTGTCCTTCGACGTCGTCACCGGCGAGGGAGTCCTGGTGACCGTCGACGACGAGCACCATCCGCAGTTGTTCTGGGCCCTGCGTGGTGGCAACCACGGATTGGGCATCGTCACCGCGATGACCGTGCGCCTGGTTGCCGCAGAGCACATCAACGGCAACGCGTGGTACTACGAGGGCACCGACATCGAGACGATGCTGCGGGCCTGGGCGCGGTGGTCGGTGCGTTTGCCCGACGAGATGAACTCCTACGCCCACATCGTGCGCATGCCCGACGATCCGGACCTACCACAAGAGCTCCGCGGCAAAACGTTGCTCGAACTCATCCACGTCTATGTCGGCGACGCCCGCGACGGCAGCAGTCTGGTGGCGCCTCTTCTCGAGTTGGCGCAGCCGGTGTTTCATGAACCGGGCCGGGTGCGCGAGGAGACCCTGCCGCCGATGGTCGTCTCCGATGGCGGGGTCTATCTCGATGATCTCGACGACGCGGCCATCGACGCGATCCTCGACCTCGCCGGACCCCAACACCCCTACGCGCAGGTGCCGCTGGTCTCGGTCGGGCTGCAACTGCTTGGCGGTGCGTTGGCAACAGCGCGGTCCTCCGCCAATGCGGTCACCGGGCGCGATGCCGCGTACGCATTCCACGTCATCGGCGCCGAACCAGACGTCATCGACACGGTGATCCCCGAACAGATCCGCACCCTGCACCGAGCGGTCGCCCGCCTGCACTCTGCTGGAACGATCCCCAACTATATCGGACCGTCGAACGACCCGGGCGCAGTCGACTGCGCCTGGCCCGACGCTATGGCGCAGCGGCTGAGGGAGATTCGTCGCCGCTACGACCCAGACGGGATACTCGCCCTCAGTCACACCAACTGATCAGCCCGCCCACCTGCGGACGTGGCCGCGACAGATTTCTGTCGCGGCCACGTCGTCGTTGTTGTATGCTCCGTCACTCAATCGGCCGATGGGATAGCGGTGTGCCGCCACCCGTAGTTCGGATGGCGGCACACCGCTGATGGTGGGGGGGTGATCAGAGTTCGAACTTCCCGACGCCCTCGATGCCGACGCGGGTGAAGGCGTTCTCGGGGATCGATCCCTTGCGCGCCTTGAAATGTGGAATGACGTACTTGCCGATCATCTCAATGGTCTTGAGTGTCTTGGAGTGGCCGTACCCGTCGATCTTGAGGACCACCTCGTCGATGCCCATGCCCTCCAGGCGTTCACACCGTTCGACGAAGAAGTCGGGATCGCCGACCATCAGCATCGGGGTGGTCTCGTTCAAGTACTGCAGGTCGTTACCTCGATCGCGGATGTTCTCATACAGCTTCTGCCAGTACTGGTAGCCCGGCGCGTTGGTGCCGGCCAGTCCGGCCGCGAGGTCTTCGACGCTCTTGAGCAACGCGCGCATGGTGACCGCTGCGTCGTCGAAGGCCTTCTCAGTGGACTCGGCACAGTAGGCCGGGAAGGTGAAACCGGTGACATGCGGATTGACCGGATACAGGTTGTCCAGCGGTGCAGCCTCTTTGAGACCACGCCGGTACTCATCGATCACCATCTGCTGGTACTCCCAGCCGAGATAGCTGTCGGCGGTCATTACACCGAGGCCGAGTTTGCCAGCGTTGTAATGACTTTCGGGGCTGGTCGCGGTCACGTAGATCGGCGGGAGATCCTGGCTCTCCAATCGCGGGTTGATTGCGACGTCGTCAATGTCGTAGTACTCGCCGTGGAAAGTAACCGATTCCTGGGTCAGCGCACGAATCACGATCTCGATGTGTTCACGCCATTCCTCGCGCGTCTTGTTGGGGTCGATCCCGAAGCCCCGCATGTACTTTTCGTTGTTCGATCGCGCCGTCGCGAACTCGAAGCGGCCATTGGACAAGATGTCCATGGTGGCGACCCGCTCGGCCACCCGCAGCGGATGGTTGAAGCCCAGCGAGGTGATCGCCATCTGCCGCACCCTGATGCTGCTGGTGCGATCGGCGAGGATCGGCATGACGACCTCAGGCGCCGAGACCGACCACTGGCCCTCCATGAAGTGCTGTTCGGAGGTGCCGATGAAATCGAATCCCATCTCCTCGGCAAACACCAACTCCTTGATGGTTTCACGAAGACGCACTCCGTAGGACATGCCCCGGTTGACCTGGGCCTCGGAAATGATCCCGAATTTCACGGTTTCTCCTTTTGATGTGACAGACGATGGGGTGAACTCGGTTGTCGCCAAGACGAGTTCGTGTCACGGGTGTGTCCCGTCCGGTGCGAATCCCGCCTCGGTTGGACTTCCCTGTCAGGTCACAGTGTTTGACGTCGTCCGGGCAGCCTCCACCTGACGGACCGGTGAGCGGACCCGGCCCTGCTCATCGGCACCACACCTGTCGTACCGTCGGCGCCGTGAGCAAGCAGAACACACCCCCGACCTACTACGCGTTGGACCTTGTGACCCCCGAACGCCCGGCACTGACCGGCACACACACCTACGATGCGGTCGTGGTGGGCGCCGGATATGCCGGCATTTCCGCGGCCACCACATTCGCCGAATCTGGGATGAGTGTGGTTGTGCTCGAAAAGGATTACGTAGCGGCCGGCGCGTCGGGACGCAACGGCGGGATTCTGCTGCTCAGTGAGGGCACCCATCTCGGCGATGCCGACGAGTCGGCCATCGTTGACGAGTCTCTCGGTGCGGCGGCCGCCGAGTTCGTCACATTCATCGAGGACAACGGGATCGACGCGGACCTGCGGCGCGGGTCGATCCGGTTGGCGATCACCAAACGTCAAGCCGCACAACTGGCGCAGTCGGCTGCGGCCGGGTCCGCAGAGGCACGGGCCGGACGAACCTATCTCGATCGCGACGCCCTCACCGAGCATCTGCAGTCCGATCGCTATGTGGCTGGACTCCTCGAGCGCGACAACATCAACCTCAACCCCCACAAACTTCTGGAAGGGCTCGCTGCCCACGCCGAAAGACTCGGCGTGGTGATCGCCGAGCAGAGCACGGTCACCGGTGTCCGCACGAGTCGCGGGGCAGTCACTGTATCCACCGGTGGCGGCGAGGTGCACGCTGAACGGCTGGTGGTCGCCACCGGTACCGGCACGGGCCAGGTGGTGCCACGTATACGGGATCTGCTGTTCACCGGCTACTCGCAGATCGCCGTCACGGAACCTATCCCGCAAGACACACTCGATGCGGTCCTGCCGTCGTGGTACTCCACCTCCGAGATCGCGACCTTCTCCCGCTATTTCCGGCGGCTGCCCGACAATCGGTTGTTGTTCGGTATCAGCACCCTGTTCGACACGATCGCCGGGCCGGGCATGGCTACACAGATTCGTGCCGAACTGCGTGACACGTTTCCGTCGCTGGGCGATGCTCCGTTTCAGAGCGCATGGGAAGGTGCCATCGCGTCCACTGTGGAGGAAACCCCGTTGCTCGAGCGGATCGCGCCAAGCGCGGTGGTCACCTCGAGCAACGGTGTCCTCGCATCATGGAATGCAGGGCGGATCGCGGCGGTCGCGACCGCACCCGAGTACGCCGCCTACGACCTGCTGCGTGGCAACCGCCACACCACCTGGCCGCCGCTGCATCTTCCGGACCGGGTAGTGCGCACCGGTGCCCGCGGCTACTTCAAGATCAAGGATCGCCTCTGAGTGGTTGTGTGCTGCGCCGGCCGCGCCGTCAGAATCGGATCACTGCGCGGCCGGCGATTGCACCGCGAGCCACCCGATCGACGGCGGTGGCCACCCGCTCGAGATCGAATTCTTCGACGGCAATCGCGATATCCCCAGCCGCGATCTGCGGAAGTAGCTTGCGCGCAATCTCCAATGCGCGGGCTTCGCAGTTCATCAAGTTGACCGGCACCAGCGCGACATCGGTGAACAACCAGTTCGGCAGGTCCAATCGGACCTCGGCACCGGCGGTATAGCCCACACAGATCGCGGCACCACCGGGTCGCACCCACCCGATACGCTCGACAACATCGGGGCCCCCGATGGTGTCGATCAGCACATGACCCGGACGGGTCAGAGCCAGACGCCCGGTGGCAGTTGTGTCCTCCAGTGCGATGCCCTCCACTCCCGGCGGCAGCGCGGGCAGCCGCGTCCGCCGCGACACTAGCGCGATGACATGCGCACCGGCCCGACGTGCAAGTTGCACCACCATGGACCCGACAGCGCCGGTGGCACCACTGACCAACACGGTCTGACCTTGCTGAACGTGCCCCAGATCATGGACCGCCACATACGCGGTAGTCGTCGGCACAAAGAATGTCGATGCGACCGCCGCATCGAGCCGCTGGTCGAGGACGATGAGGGAGTCATCGGCGACCGCGAGCCGCTCCTGCCACGTTCCGTCTCGATCGAGCCCCACCGCCCCGTCACGGAAGATCACCTGGGTCCCAACTGGATACGTGTCGGAATCGAGCACCGAACCTGAGCCCTCGCAGCCCGGAACATACGGCAACGGTGGTACGAGATCGAAAGAACCGGTGGCGACGGTGAGGTCGAGGTGGCTCACCGTCGCCGCGTCAATGCGGACGATGCTCTGGCCGTCACCGCGAGTCGGGTCGGCGACGGTGTCAACGATCGGGGCGGTATTCCACCGGTGCACTCTTGCCGCGCGCATACAGGAACCTCTCGGGACGGTACATGGATAGATGGGATCAGCCTGCACGCTCGACGCTCATAATCCGCGCGGCGTAGTCCGCTCACCAGACCAGGAGGCAGGGCACGCGTCCGGAGTGCCGGTCCGGGATCGATCGGAGATAGCGTAGGAGCATCGACAGCCCGGCGCGGCCGTGTGCGGGCAGATGGAGGATCAGGATGAGCGAGGCGAGTCTCGGCGACGAGGACAGTGATCTCGAGGCGCCCGATACGCGTACCCGACTCCTCGACGCGGCCATCCACATTGCCAGCACCCAGGGCCTGGACAAGGTGACCTATCGATCGGTGGCGACCCAGGCGGGGCTCTCGCACAGTCTGGTCCGGTTTTACTTCGGCTCGGGAGAGGCGATGATCACCGCCGCCCTCGAACGCGCCGCGCAACTTGACGTCGAGGAATCGCATATCCGGGCGGCCACGATCGAGGAGTTCGGTGTCGATTTGCTCGATGTGATGGGCGGCGAACGGAATCGGGGCATGCTGCAGTACGACTACCTGTTGCGCGCGGTGCGTCGTGGCGTGCCCCTCGACCGGCTGGTCACGTTGTACGACTTCTACATCGGCCAGGTCGCGGGGACTCTCGACGACCTCGACATCGATGATCCCGACGGTTCGATCGCGGCGATGATCCTGGGTGCCGTCGACGGACTGATCATGCAGCACGCCATCTACGAATCCGACGAACGAACCGAACGGACCCTCGACCGCATCCGAGATCTGTTACGGCTGCTCAAGAATTCTTCATCCGGCCGATAGCCGCTGCCCTCGGCCGGTTCGGTCACCGAACCATGAGGATGTGAAAGCGCCGACGGCGTGGCACCTTCTGCGTAACTCGCGATAGAAGGAGACACACCATGCCGGCCACTCAGCTGCTCATCGGTCCCGATTGGGTCGGTGCCTCAACCGGCGCCACCGGCGAGACGATCAACCCGGCGACCGGTGAGGCGCTTGGCGTCTTCGCCGAGGCCAGCGCCGCCGATGTCGATGCCGCGGTCGCCGCCGCACGGGCCGGTTTCGAGTCCGCCGCCTGGCGCTCGCTGACCGCCGATGCGCGCGGGAAAATCCTGTGGAGGATTGCCGAGCTGATCGAACGCAACGCCGAGGAACTGGCCGCTCTTGAGACCGCTGATCAGGGCCAGCCGATCTTCGTCAGCACCAACGTGTCGATCCCGTTGGCCGCACAAACATTTCGCTACTACGCCGGCTGGGCTACCAAGCTCGAGGGCAAGGTCTCACCGGTGTCGATACCCGGCCAGTTCACCTACCAACAGCGTCGGCCCCTCGGTGTCGCCGCCCTTATCACGCCGTGGAACTTTCCCCTCGACATCGCCGCCTGGAAACTGGCGCCAGCGCTGGCCACCGGCAACGCGACCATCCTCAAACCGGCCGAACAAACGCCACTGTCGACTGTGCGGCTCGTCGAACTCGCACTCGAAGCCGGCGTCCCCACCGGGGTGGTCAACCTGCTGACCGGTGGCCCCGAGGTCGGCCGGGCGCTCGTCGCCCACCCCGGTGTCGACAAAGTGTCGTTCACCGGCTCGACCGCAGTTGGCCAGGAGATCGTGCGCACCGCCGCCGACACCCTCAAACGGGTCGGTCTCGAACTCGGCGGCAAGGCCCCCAGCATTGTCGCCCGCGACGCCGACATCGACGCCGCCGTCGCCGGAAACCTGCAAGGCGCGCTGTTCAACACCGGGCAAGCCTGTGGCGCGTTCACCCGCTTCTTCGTCCACCGCTCCCGCGTCGACGAGTTCGCCACCAAGATCGCCATCGCCGCCGACTCCCTGACCATCGGACCCGGCAGCGACCCGAACACCGTTGTCGGACCACTGGTGTCGGCCGAGCACCTGGCCCGCGTCGACGGCTACGTGGCCGGCGGCAAGTCCGAGGGTGCGCAACTGGTGACCGGCGGTGAGCGCGTGGGCGGGCCGTTGGAGAATGGGTTCTTCTACCGGCCGACGGTGTTCACCGAGGTCAAGGACGAGATGACCATCGCCCGTGAGGAGATCTTCGGGCCGGTCCTGTCGATCATGCCCTACGACGACCTCGATGAGGCCATTGCGCGTGCCAACAACACCGACTACGGCCTGGCGGCAGTGGTCTGGACCCAGGACCTCAAAACCGCGCACCGTCTCCCCGAACGTATCCACGCCGGCACTGTGTTCGTCAACCAACTGCCGCTCATCGATCCCGGCACCCCGTGGGGTGGGTTCGGAAAGAGCGGCTGGGGCCGCGAGATGGGGGCCTACTCCCTCGACGAGTACACCGAATCCCAGTCGGTGTTCATGAATCTCGACTGACCGCCCGATCACACCCACATCTCCCGCCGATCCACTCAGCAGCGAGACGGTAAGCACCACACCACCGGGGTGTGGTGTCGAAGCCAACTCCGATGACTGGGGAAGGAAACTACCATGCACAGCCCCCTGTTCGACGCACTGACCGCCGACGAAATCCGCGCCACCTCCACCATCATCCGCAAAGCCGGAATCGGTGGTGAGCGACCAGGTTTCGGCTCGGTCTTTACTCAGGAACCCGACAAGGCAGCGGTGCGCGCCGGAACCCCAGTCACTCGCCAAGCCCGCGCGCTAGTCCTCGACCGCACCTCGGCGGCCACCTTCGACGTGCTGGTCGACCTCGACGAGGAAACCGTGGTCTCCTCCACCCAACTCACCGAGGGCGGTGCGCAGATGCTCGCCGAGGAGATCCCGATCATCAACGAGCTGGCGAAGTCGGACCCGCGTTACATCGAGGCTCTGGCCAAACGCGGCATCACCGACCTGGAGCTGGTGCAGCTCGACCCGTTCGGCGTGGGCAATCGTGGCGATATCGACCTCACCGGCCGCCGCCTCTGGGCGTGCGTGAGCTACTACCGCCATTTCCCTGACGACAACGCCTACGCGCACGTCATCGAAGGCGTCATCGTTCTCGTCGACACCGTCAAGAACGAGGTGTTCGACGTCGAAGACCACGGTGTCAAACCGATGAATCCGACCTGCGACAACTACACCGCCGACCACAACCAACCGCTGCGCGCCGACATCAAACCACTCGACATCATCCAACCCGAAGGCGTGAGCTTCACCCTCGACGGTCCCCAGATGAACTGGCAGAAATGGCGATTCCGCATCAACATGCACCCGCTGGACGGGCTGGTTCTCACCGGTGTCGAGTACCGTGACGGTGAGCACTACCGCTCGGTCATGCACCGCGGCTCACTCGCCGAGATGATGGTCCCGTACGGCATACCCAGAGGCGCACACTACTTCCGCAGCGCCTTCGACGCCGGAGAATACGGGCTGGGCCGAATGGCCAACTCGCTGCTGCTCGGCTGTGACTGTCTCGGCGAGATCACCTACCTCGACGCCGTCATGGCCGACGACGACGGCAACCCAGCCACGATCAACAACGCCATCTGCATCCACGAAGAAGACGCCGGCATCCTTTGGAAGCACACCGACTGGGTCACCGGTAAGGTCGACGTCCGACGCTCCCGAAAACTGGTGGTCTCTTTCATCGCCACCGTCGGCAACTATCACTACGGCTTCTACTGGAACTTCTTCCAGGACGGGCACATTGAAGTCGACACCAAGCTGCTCGGTATAGTCCAGACCATTGCCACCGAGCCCGGTGAGGTCCCGGCCCATGCCACCCCGATCGCCCAGAACCTCGCTGCCACCTGGCATCAGCACTTGTTCTCCTTCCGCCTCGACATGGAGGTCGACGGGTGGGAGAACACCGTGTACCAGAACGATGTTGACGCCGCACCCGTCGGCGCCGACAACCCCTACGGAAACGCAATCGCCGTCACCAAAGCCCTCATCGCGCACGAGCATGACGGCGACGGTCTGACCAACCCGCAGACCGCGCGTAACTGGTCGGTGATCAACCCCCACAAGACAAACAAGTGGGGGATGCCCGTCGGCTACAAGCTCCTGCCAGGATGGGCGTCGGACACCCTCATTGCCCAGGAGCCGTCGCTGATGGCCACCCGTGCGGGCTTCGCCACCAAGAACATCTGGGTCACTCCGTACCATCCCGACGAAATGCATTCTGCCGGTGACCATCCCAACCAGGATCGGGCCGGCGCCGGGCTGCCCGCGTGGACCGCCGCCAACCGTCCAGTCGAGAACACCGACGTCGTGCTATGGCACACCGTGGGCGTCACCCATATCCCGCGGTCGGAAGATTGGCCGGTCATGCCCACCGAGATCGCGAGCTTCATGTTGGTACCCAACAACTTCTTCGACAAGAACCCGGCCCTCGACGTACCCGATCTGAGCGCCGACCACTGTAGCTCCATTGGGTGCGCGCATTGCCCACCCGGCGAGTGCACCTGCGGACAGTAAGCACCGGGAGATGCACACGATCTTGATCATCGGCGCACTGGTGCCGATGGCGGTCGGCCTGGGATGCTGCGGACTCGACCGCAGCCGTATCGATGCCATCGACACGCTGGTGATGGCGGTGATGCTGGTCGGCATGACCGACATCATGGTCTTCGACCATCACCTGCTCCCCGTCGCCGGCTGGATCGCTGTCTTCGCAGGATCGGTAGTCGCAACCCTCACCCGCTCGAGCCGATCACGCCTGACCGTTGTCCGCGCCATCACCATCATGGTCATGGCCGTCCTGACCGCCGCCATGTCCGCGACAATGTCATCAACAAGCGCCGCCGCCGGTAACCACACAATGGCATCGGGAACATCAGCGTCGATGGACATGGGCTTGTCCCGCCACACCAGCATGTCCACCGACGTCACCTCGGCCGCGGGACATGGGCTGTCGAGCTGGGCGCTCGCGGCACTTGTTGTCGCCATCGGCGCGGCGGCGTATGCCACACGCGAGATCATTCGGACGCCGCGGCTGCTGCCGCGGCTGGAATTGGGCGCCAGCATCGTATCGGTGGTTGCCATGGCCACAATGCTGATCCTGTGACCGCTCGCCCACCCCTGCCCGACGCGCCGGTCAGGCTGCCGACCACGCTGGCCTTGTCCGCCCGCCCGCCCGCATCGCTCTGGGGACGTTCGCCAGCGACCGTTACCTATGAGCGCCGCGGATACCGGCACGGCGCTCATGTTGTTGCAGGCCGGGTTGGAAGACCCCGACCTGTGCGACGCCATCGAGGAGGCAGTCGGCCCCACGGGCGCCCGACTGCCGCAACCGGTGACCGACGCTGCCGTCGCCCGCGGTGAGCTGCCTCCAGTCGTTGATCCCTTCGCGTACGAAGAAGTCGTGGGCGCGGTCCTGTTGCTGCGTCGCGCGAACGGTCTCGCGATCACCGACGATTACTTGCAGTCGCTAGTCGACGCCGTGATCATCCCCGCCCTGACAGCCTCGCCCGCCCTCGCCGGGCTGCCCGCCGGCATCTTCTCTGGCCACCCCGCGACCACCACTGCTACTAACCCGTTCCAAGAGACCTCATGACCAGCCTCACGATCGACGACTTCACCTACCGCTCCGTCGTGGGCGCCGACGGTCTCCGCCTCAACGTCGCCGTCGGCGGTCAGGGACCGGTCGTGGTCCTGCTCCACGGGTTCCCGCAGACGCATTACATGTGGCGGCATGTCGCCCGTCGGCTCGCAGCGCAGTTCACGGTGATAGCCCCGGACTTGCGCGGCTACGGCGACAGCGACAAGCCTGCCGCCAGCAGCCCCGACACGTACTCCAAGCGCACGATGGGCAACGATGTCGTCGCTGTTGCCCACGAGTTGGGCTTCGATCGCTTCGGGCTGGTAGGCCACGACCGCGGGGCCTTGGTCGCCGTCCGCGCTGGCATCGATCACCCTGAGGCGGTGTCCTTCCTCGGCATTCTCGACGTCTTGCCGACCCTCGACACCTGGTCGGTCCTGCAGGGCGTTCACGCCAAGGTGGCCTGGCACCTCTATCTCATGGCGCAGCCCGCCGGGATGCCCGAGAAGATGATCGCCGCAGTCGCGCCCGAGTTCTACGGCTCCTTCCTCGACGCGTGGGACCCGACCGGCACCACCTTCACCCCGAAAGAGCGGGACTACTACGTGCAGAGCTCGATGGCGTCCACCGACTCGATCGTCGCCGACTACCGCGCCACCGCGGAGATCGACCTCGACATGGACACCGCCGACCGTGAACGCGGCGCCCAGCTGGCCATGCCCACGGCCGTCATCTCTCAGGACTGGGGCGCACAGCTCGGCTTCGATGCCTCGGCCCTCTGGCGCGCGTGGGCACCCGACTTCACCTACCAGGCCACGGCCAGCGGCCACTTTATGGCCGAGGAAAGCCCC
>NZ_BANR01000028.1 GCF_000332975.1 Gordonia aichiensis NBRC 108223
CGGTGATGGGTGTGGTGGTGCCGGGGATGGTGTGCCAGCGTTCGTTGGCGGCGGTGGCCCAGCGGCCGAGTGTGCCGAGTCGGTCTGTTCCGGGGAACTTGCCGATCCATGTGCTTTGGGTGATGTGTGGTCCGGCGCGTGTGTCGAGTGCGACGTTGAGTCGGGTGGAGTCTTGGACGAGGACCAGGAGGCGGGTCATGCCGAGGGTGGGGTTGGCGACGATGGGGTCGGTGATGCGGACTGGTTGGTTGGTGGGGGTGTTGAGGATGTCGCGGGCTTGGTGGAGTTCGAGATCGGCGTAGGTGTGTTCGGCGGTGTCGGCGAGGGTGTGGGCGGCGTCGGGGTCGGTGCGGATCCAGCGGGCCAGGCACCACCAGCTGCTGATGGGTTGGCCGAGAACGGGTCCGGTGTCGTGATTCTCTGGTGCTGCGAACTGGCCACCCCGAAGAAACCAGTCGGGTGCGCCGGCGATGTGGGGCCAGAGCCAGTGTTGGAGGCTGGTGGCCAGTGCCTGCAGGGTGTGGGGTGCGGGGGTGTGGAGGGTGCCGTCTGGGTTGGTGGGGACGAATTCTTGGCGGCAGCTGCGGTCGGTGTTGGTGACGGCGTCGGTGAGGGTGCGGGCCAGGGTGAGGCGTTGGGTGTCGGTGGTGTTGGCGGTGGTGGTCAGGGTGGTGAGGGCGGTGGCGGCAGTGTCGTCGTCGGTGTTGCCGGAGAGCCAGGATCGTACGGCGCGTATGGGGTTGACGGTCTGACCGTCGATGGTCAAAGTGCCGGTGAGGAACTGTTCGGCCGCAGCAGCATTGGTGATGTGTGTGGCAGTGGTGTCTCTGCTACCGGAATCTGTTGTGCCACTACAGGCGGTTATCAAGCCAACAATCGTAAGCGAAACTACAATAAACGGCGTAAGTGCGTGGGCTCTGCTATTCGTCATTGACCGACTGTCCTACACCTTCGGCTATTCGTTCGTCCACGCCCCACGGTCGGTTGTGGAAGTATTTCCAATCGTCGCCAAACTTCTGCTCCAGAAACTGTTGAAAGTTACTCTGGTCAAGGTTTGTGGTTCCGTCTGGATTCGAGAACTGTGCGTCGGGCCATTGCTTCTTGATCGCGGCGACCCAACGCCCGGCCCGACCGTCTGTAGTATCGTCGGGATCTCCTTCGGAGATTGTTGAGGGTGTGATGCGATCTAGGGCATCAATCAGTTCTTGTGTCGACTGCTGGTTGGTCTCCAGCTCCTTCACGTACTTATCAATATCCGATTCTGCGAACGCGGCGTAGCCCTTCTTGCCGCTGCCATACGCGACGCTGCCGAGGGTCTTCAGTGCCGAAGCCGCGGTAACCGTGTTCGACTTGAGCCCGCCGAGGCCGCTGAGTCCCGTGACAGCGCCAATGAACTTCTCTTTCTTTTGTATCGACGAGAAGTCGCGCAAATGCGACTTGGCATCATCAAGCAGTTCTTGGTATCGCCCTTCCTTGGAAGTGCCCAATGCCGCAACGAACGTGGCGTTGAGCCCCGCATAGCGATTGCCGAGTTCGTCGAGGGCGGCGCGGTCGCTTGGATTGTTGACAAACGCTTCGGCGGTTTGCGAATCGATCTGTGCGAGTCGGTTCTGCATACTGCCAGCAAAGATGATCGCATCCTCCGCGCTACCGCGCGTCGAAAACTGCATGAGACGTGCCAGTGATTCGGTGCTCACGCCATATCCTTGAAGCCAACTCGGAGCTTGCGCGGCGCCCGGCGCTGCCACTGTCAAGGAGTTTAGGTTTTGCCCGAGCGGTAGCCCGAGTTTCCCGGTGTTACCGAAATTCAGATAGGGAACCGCAGCCAGCGTGGTGTCGCCCACTACTCGTGCGAGCGCGGGGTTGTTGCGCACGGCGTTTTCGGCGACTTCCGACAGCGACTTATTCGTGGCGTCACTCTTCTTCGCGCCAAGAATGCTGTTCATTGCCGCAAATCCGGCGAACCCTTGCTTCTGAACTTCTGGATCAGGGCTTTCCAACGCTGGACCGATCCAGTTCAATGTTGATGCGAAAGCTTCGCCGTTCGGGTCGTTAGGCCAGTCGAATTGGGCGACCCGCTCCAAGTCCTTCTTGTCGATACCGGGGATGCCGCCTGCCCAGAGCGCCTGCGAGGCCTTCTGATTGCGCGCTCCAAGCGTCATCAGGGCCGGAAGTTGCTTGACCATCTCAGGATCAGGAGCGTGAGTGTGAGTGACAGCTGGTGGTCCACTCGACCATGAATAGTCTTCTTTGTGCGCGATGGGGTCACTGGACACCTGGAGTAGATCGCGTGCGAGTTGCTCTCCCGGCTGAAGTTGGGGGTCGACGTGACCATATATCCGTGTCCCGAAAGAAAGCCGCTGGTTGACCAGGGGTTTGTCCTTCGCCCCCGTGCCGACGAACTGTGGGCGCAGACTCTCAGGCACACCTTGGGAACCGAACTGATCGCCGTAATCGTGATTGGATGCCAGCGTGGCCGCATTGCCCAGCGTGGTCAGCGACGCTGTGTCGCCGTTGTTGAGGTAGCTGGCAACAGCGTGGTCTACACCGCCGGATGAAGCCGAATCGAGTGCCGCGAGGAATGTCGTGATGTACGTCTGATCCGGCGCCGATACTGTGCCCCCGGGTTGCGTTGCTGCGGCAGTGGCGCGATCAACAGTCTGAGTCGTGCGCGGAGGGACGGCGTTACCTGCGTTGACCTGGACCGCGTCGTCATGAGCCTGTCGAGACGCCTCCGCGACCGCTGGATCAGCAGATCCAGGGCCACCGGGAGTTTGTTCGTCAGCGGGGGGCGGGGTCTTGTTGTCGACAAGCGTGATTGTCGGCGCGCTCGATGGCTGTGGGGCAGAATGATCGGTCCCCGATGCAGAGGTCGCGATCGCAGAGCCTCTGACAGTGACGCCTGCGAAAGCGGATACCGGCGCGGGATTCTCAGCAGCTGGCTGCTGTCCCCGGCCGGCTGACAGGATCTCGGGCGGCACAATGTCGGGGATGTATTCGCCACCCCCGCTCGTCGGTGGCGCTTGCCGCTGGGGGGATTGCTGACCAGGTGGTGTCTGCGGGGCAGTGGACTGCGGACGTGAGGTTTGTGTGGCAACCTGCGTGCTGAAGTCAGCCTGCCGTGACGGTTGCGGCGCTGCGGACGGTTGCGGGCCGGGTACCGGGGAGAGGTCGCTCGACATGTCGATGCCCCCATCGTCGAGTGGGCTATGCGAGAGCCCACGCTGCTCGTCACTCGTTGTCGCTTTGCCACTCTAATAGACGGTCAAAGACGAGTCTCTCGGCACCTGTCATGAATACTGAACCGCATGGTCATCGGCATCGTTGCGGCGCTCCTCGCAGCATTCGCATACGGCACGGCGTCGGTTCTGCAGGCCCGTGGTGCGCAGAGCGTCGACGACGACTCGGACGGCGCCGCACCATCGTTGCGTTCGACGATCACCGCCATGCTCACGGTGTCGTTCCTGCTCGGCCTGGCGCTCGACGGACTCGGTTTCGCCGGAAACCTGGTCGCCGACAGGCTCATTCCGCTGTTCCTCGCGCAGCCCATCGTGAGCGCGAATCTGGTGGTCACGGCGGTGCTCGCGACCATTGTTCTCGACGCGCGGCTCAGCCGCCGCGAGTGGACGGCCGTCGGCGTGGTGGTAGTCGCGCTGATCGTGCTCGGTATCGGAGCGGGAGATGAGGGACACCGTGATCACACCTGGCTTCATTGGGCATTGCTCGGTGTCGGAGTCGGCCTGTTCGCGGTGGTCACCGCGGCGACGAGAGTGATTCCGAAGGGGGTCGCGGTGATCGCGGGCCTCGGCGGTGGTGCGCTGTTCGGTCTGATGGCTGTCGCCATCCGGATCCTCGATGGCGTCGACCCTTTCGACGTCGGCGCGATACTGGCCGATCCCGCCGCCTACGCTGTGGTGATCTGCGGAGTCGGCGGCTTCTATCTGTTCACCGTCGCATTGCAGACCGGGGCGGTCAGTGCCGCGGCGGCATCAATCGTCGTCGGAGAGACCGTGGTTCCCGGCGCACTGGGGATTGCGCTCCTCGGCGACACCACGCGTCCGGGGTGGGAAGTGGTCACGGTGATCGCGTTCGGCGCTGCTGTCATCGGCGCGATCGTCGTCGCGACGTCGTCAGCGGTCGAAGCGACAGAGTCCATAGGTTGACCATCACAGCAAACATCCACCTCGTCTGTGCGTGCCCACCTTCGGCACTGCCAAAGGTGAACTGACACAGACGAGGTGGATGGTCGGGTTCGAGAGCCGATCAGACGGTCGTGGTGCTCGCGGTCACTTCGACGCGGTGGGCGTCGCGGAGATTGTCGACGGCGGCCTCGATCTCGGTCGCGCGCTGCTGGCTGTCCCACCCGCAGATTTCTGCCATGGCGTCGCCGAGTTCGGTGAGCACCGCCGCGGTCACGTCGCCGACGAACGCCAGATCCGTACGGCGCAGCAGGATGTCGCTGATGTGCACGGCCTGCTCGGCCTCGACCATGTAGCGCAGTTCGGCCGTCGAGAGTCCGCTGGCGGGCAGCGGGGTGTCGGGTCCAGTGGAGATCGCGTCAATGACCTCGCTCGCGCGGGTCCCGTATCGGGTGAGCAACTGATCCGCGCGCTCGGCCGGTACGTCGCCGCGTCGGCTGGCCACCCATGCTCGACGCTGCGCGTCCGTGGTCGGGTAGTCGCGACCGCCGCCGATGGGCAGGCCGACAGTGGAGACCTGACGGGCCGCGCCGAGTATCTCCATGATTCGGTCGGACAGCTGCTCGCCGAGGGCACGGAACGTGGTCCACTTGCCGCCCACCAGGCTGAGCACCGGCACCGAAACACCCGGTAGCTGCGTGCGTTCGACGTTGTAGTCGCGCGAGACGAAGCCGGGCGTCGTGTCGTCGTGGCGCGGCAGTGGGCGAATACCGGAGAAGGAATAGACGATGTCGTCGCGTGACACGGCGATGTCGGGGAACACGTGCTTGATCAGATCGAAGAAGTACTCGATCTCGTCGTCGGTGCAGCGCGTCGGTGTACTCGGGTCGGCGTCGATGTCGGTGGTGCCCACCAGGACCCGGTCCTTGAGTGGATAGATGAGCACGATACGACCGTCGGAGTGCTCGAAGAAGATCTCGCGGCCGCGGGTGGCCTCGACGAGATCGGGGTGATCGAGCACGATGTGAGAACCCTTGGTGCCGCCCATGTAGCGGGTGTCGCCGCCGAGCGCGTCGTTGGTGAGGTCGGTCCACGGGCCGCTGGCGTTGACGATGACCTCGGCGGAGACGGTGAACTGCTTTCCGCTGATGCGATCGGCCAGCAGCACATCGCCGTCGCGAACGGCGATCGCCTCGACGTGGTTGACAGCGCGAGCGTGCGGCCCGGTGGCCAGTCCGTCCTTGAGGACGTCGAGTGCCAGGCGCTCGGGATCATGCACCGAGGCGTCGAAGTAGGTTGCGGTGTAGCGGATTCCGGAGTTGAGGCGCGGCATGTCGGCGCGGGCCTTGTTGCCGATGCGGAACTTGTGCCGCGGCACGCGCCGCTTTCCGGCGCCGGAGAAGGCGTCGTACATCACCAGTCCGGCCTTGATCAACGCGGCGCCGCGCTCGTTGGGCTTCCCGGTGTTGTGGGTGAGGAACCGTCTCGGAGCGTTGAGGATTCCGCTGAACGTCGAGAAGATCGGGACCGTCGTCTCGAGGGGTTTGACGTAGTGCGGTGCGATCTCCAGCAGTCCGTTGCGCTCGTGCACCGACTCACGGACAAGGCGGAACTCGCCGTTCTCGAGGTAGCGGATTCCGCCGTGGATCATGTGACTCGACGCCGACGACGCGCCGCTGACCCAGTCGTCGCGCTCGACGAGCACGACGTCGATGCCCTGCAGGGCGAGGTCTCGGAAGGTCGAGATGCCGTTGATGCCGCCACCGATGACGAGGACCTGCGCCGACGGGCGCTCGGTGAGCGCGGTGACGCCTGGCCGCACCGGTGCGGTCGATGTGGTGTTTTCGGTCATGATTCCATCCTGTAGGTCACTGCACATACGCGCAATACTTCTGCACGTATGTGCACGGTCGGATTGTGCTGGTAGAACGTGTGGGGTGGAACGACTCGCGGCCGACGACCCGAAGCGCACCGCTCTCGCCGTGCGCGCGGCGCATCTGTACTACATGCAAGACCTCGACATGGCCGCCATCGGTCGCGAACTCGGTATGAGTCGCTCGTCGGTGTCTCGGTTGCTGAGCTTCGCCCGCGCGACCGGCCTCGTCGACATCACGATCCATGCCCCAGCAGGCAGAACCGGTGAGATCGCCGACGAGTTCGGACGGCGCTTCGGTGTCACCGCATCGGTGGTGCCGACGACCGCGCAGATGTCGGATTCGGACAGACTCGAGCGGGTCGGTCAGGAGGCCGCACGATGGCTCGGTCGGGCGCTGGCAGCCAATACAACGCTCGGCATCGCCTGGGGTGCCACGGTCAGCGTCGTCAGCAGGCATGTGGTGCCCAAGGAGTTGTGGAATACGCAGATCGTGCAACTCAACGGCGCTGGAAACCCGACGAGTTCGGGTATCGACTACGCCAGCGAGATCCTGCGACGCTTCGCCACAGCGTATTCGGCTCGCGTGGAACAGTTTCCGGTGCCGGCATTCTTCGACGACCCGCGAACGAAGGTGGCCCTGTGGCACGAGCGAAGCACGAGACGGGTTCTCGACGTCCAGCAGACGATGGACGTTGCGCTCTTCGGTCTCGGTGCCCCCGACGCCGACGTGCCCAGTCACGTCTACACCGGCGGCTACCTCGAGCCCGCTGACTTCGCGTCGCTGCGGTCCGAGCGAGTCGTCGGGGACGTCGCGACGATGTTCTACAGACATGACGGCAGCGACTCCGGTATCGAACTGAACAAGCGGTCGTCGGGCCCTGATCTCGCGGTGATCCGCGCAGTGCCCCGACGTATCTGTGTGGTGTCGGGAGAGTCCAAAGCGGCTGCGACGGAAGGCGCTTTCGCTGCCGGACTCATCACCGACATCGTGCTCGACGAGAACCTCGCCCGGCTGCTCATCCATCGCGACACCCAGCGCAGGTAGTCGGCAGCCGGGCTCGGCCATCTCAGTCCACGTCCACCCAGTCGAGGGTGCGCTCGACGGCTTTACGCCACTGCGCGTAGCCGGCCTCGCGCTGTTTCTCGTCCCATTCGGGCTCCCACCGGCGTGCCTCGTTCCAGTTCTCGCGCAGTTCGTCGGTGTTCTTCCAGAATCCGACGGCCAGCCCGGCCGCGTACGCCGCACCGAGCGCGGTGGTCTCGGCCACGACGGGGCGCGAGACCGGCACACCGAGCACGTCTGCCTGGATCTGCATACACAGTTCGTTGGCCGTGACACCGCCGTCGACCTTCAGAACATCAAGCGTGACACCGGAGTCGGCGGTCATCGCCTCGGTGACGTCGCGCGTCTGGTAGCAGATGGACTCCAGCGTGGCCCTCGCCAGGTGGGCGTTCGTGTTGAACCGGGAGAGTCCGACGATCGCGCCGCGGGCGTCCGAACGCCAGTAGGGGGCGAACAGTCCGGAGAACGCAGGCACGAAGTAGACGCCGCCATTGTCCTCGACCTGGCGGGCGAGAGCTTCCGACTGTGAAGCGCCACTGATGATTCCGAGCTGATCGCGGAGCCATTGGACCGCCGAACCGGTGACCGCGATGGAGCCCTCGAGTGCGTACACGGGCTTGTCGTCGCCGAGCTGGTATGCGACCGTCGTGAGGAGGCCGGACGTCGACCGCACGATGTCGGTGCCGGTGTTGAGCAGCATGAAATTGCCTGTGCCGTAGGTGTTCTTCGCTTCGCCCGGCGCAAAGCACACCTGTCCGACGGTCGCTGCCTGCTGATCGCCGAGTACACCGGTGATCGGGACCTCACCCGCGAGCGGGCCGGTGGAATCGGTGACGCCGAACGCCTTGGGGCTCGACGAGGGCAGGATGTCGGGCAGCATCGCGCGGGGTATGTCGAAAAGCGACAACAGTTCGTCGTCCCAGTCGAGCGTCTCGAGGTTCATCAACATGGTTCGGCTCGCGTTGGTGACGTCGGTGACGTGCTCGCCGCCGCGGTATCCGCCGGTGAGGTGCCAGGTGAGCCAGGTGTCGGTGGTCCCGAAGATGGCGTCGCCGCGTTCTGCCGCCTCGCGGACGCCCGGCACGTTCTCCAGAATCCATTGGATCTTGCCGCCGGCGAAGTAGGTGGCAGGCGGAAGTCCGGCCTTGTGACGGATGGTGTCGCCATGGCCGTTTCGTTCCAGCGCGCTGGCGATCTTGTCGGTGCGAGTGTCCTGCCACACGATCGCGTTGTAGTACGGGCGCCCCGTACGACGGTCCCAGACCACGGAGGTCTCGCGCTGATTGGTGATGCCGAGCGCAGCGAGGTCGGTCGACGAGAGTCCTGCCTTGCCGAGCGCGGTCTGGATGACCGCCGATGTCCGCTCCCAGATCTCGACGGGATTGTGTTCCACCCACCCGGCGCGGGGCAGGATCTGCTCGTGCTCGAGTTGATGGCGGGCCACCTCGTTGCCGGAGTGGTCGAAGATCATGAATCGCGTGCTGGTGGTTCCCTGGTCGACGGAACCGACGAAATCTGGCATGGAACTGTTCTCTCGTTCTTGATGCGTCAGTGGACGCGGGGATGGGGGTGTGCGGTTGTTGTCGTGATCAGTGTCTCGCGCCGACGTGCTCGGAATCGGTTGGTTCGCTGACACCGATCTCCTGGCTGTCGTCGGACTCCGACGGCAGGAATCGCTCGATGCCGAACACGAAGATCGCTCCGCCGAGGATGCCGCCGATGATGGGCGCCACGATGGGGACCCAGAAGTACAACTCGGGACCGTTCGCCGAGAACATCGCGTCGCCGTAGCCGGTGACCAGCGATGCCAGCCGAGGACCGAAATCGCGGGCCGGGTTGATGGCATAGCCGGCGTTGGTGCCCCAGGCCATACCGATCGCGACGACCAGGATGCCGATGATGAGCGGTGCCATGTTGCCCAACGGCGGATTGTTCACGGCGTTGGTCAGCGCGAAGATCACTGCGACCAGGATCGCGGTGCCGATGATCTGGTCGATGAATGCCGTGGTCATCGACACGCCGGCGCCGGGAGACGTCGAGAAGATGCCCTGTGTGGCCTTGGTGTGATCGGGGTCGATGGCCCTGATCTGGTCCGAGTACGCGTATCGCACGATGAGCGCCCCGATGAACGCTCCGACGAACTGGGCGCCGATGAACGGCAGCACCTTGCGTCGATCGAAGCCCTTGAAGACAGCGAGCGCGATGGTGACAGCGGGATTGAGGTGCGCGCCGCTGAGCCGGCCCGCAACGTAGACGCCGAGCGCGACGCCGAAGCCCCAGGCGAACGCGATCGAGTTGTGGTCACCGCCGTCCAACGCCTTGGGGAACCCGCCGCCGATGACCTGGGCCACCACACCGCATCCGAAGAGAATGAGGATCATCGTGCCCAGACATTCCGCGGAGAGTTCACCCACCAGGGGGATTTTCTTCGTCATGGTTTCACTCCTTTGTGACCGGCTCGACGCCTCGGGGGTGATCGGTACCTGCCGGATGGAGGAAAAAGTAGGCCGGGAGTGTGACCCAGATCAATGAATGCCGTTCGACAATGTCGAACGGTCGTCGCCCGTGTACGAGGGTGCAGCGTGTAGACGGTCGTAGAGTCGTTGTGACGAGCAACGACGCATCTCGCGGGGAGGAGGCCTGGGTGCCGGGGCCCATACAGTCGATTCAACGTGCCGCCGCTGCCCTCGATCTCCTCGAGCGCAGTCCGCGGCCGCTGTCGCTGCGGGAGATCGCGACCGAGTTGGGCCTCCCCAAAGCGACAGCCCACGGAATCCTGGGCACCCTGGTCGACATCGGCTACGTCGACCAGGCAGACGACGGGTCCTATCTGGCCGCTGCACACCACGGCGGCGGGGCGTCGAATCTCGATGGCAACGTGCTGCGGTCGGCGGCCATGGGTTGGTGCGACACCCTTGCATCGATGCTCGACCTGCAGGTCTGGCTAGAGGTACTCGAGCTCGACGCCGCCGTCGTTGTCCACCATGTATTCCGGCCGGACGATTCGCCTCAGCGGATGCGGGTCGGTGAGCGTCTGCCGCTGCACGCATCGGCCGGGGGAAAGCTGCTGCTCGCCTACTCGCAGAATCGGAACCGGTTGTTGCGCAACATGGTTCTCGACAGGTTCACCGCAGAAACCGTCGTCTCGCGAACCGACCTCGCCTCCGAGATCGCGACTGTACGGCAGTCGGGCCTGGCCACCGAGTACGGCGAGTACGAACGTGGCAGTGCTGCCCTGGCGGTACCCGTGCGCGGACGCAGGCCGGGCGAGATCGGCGCGCTCGTTGTCGTCGGTCCGCCGTCGTCGATCTTTCGGTCGGGCACGTTGCCCCGCAATCCGGTGATCGATCAGATGCGGCAGACCGCGACGTCGATCGACCGCGAGTTGGGTGTGGTGCGATGAGTAGGTCGACCGACGAAGCGAAGGTGGTCGCCGCCATCGACGTCGGGACGACTTCGTCACGCTGCATGCTCTTCGATCGGCACGGCCGCATGGTGTCGATTGCCCAGCTCGAGCAGAAGCAGTCGTTCCCGCGGCCGGGCTGGGTGGAGCAGAATGCTCACGAGTTGTGGGTCAACGTGCAGAAGGTGGTCCCCAAGGCGCTCGCACTCGCCGGCCGCACTCCGTCGGATGTTGCGGCACTCGGGGTTGCCAATCAACGCGAGACGACTGTCATCTGGGATCGACGTACCGGGCGACCACTCGCACCGGCCATCACCTGGCAGGACACCAGGACCGGACCGATGGTCGATCAACTCGGTGAGCACGCGAGCGAGATCCGGGACGTCACAGGGCTTGATCCCGCGACCTACTTTGCCGCTCCGCGTCTGCGATGGCTGCTCGACAACATCGGTGGTGCCGAAGCCGCAGCCCAATACGGTCACGTGCTGTTCGGGACGTTGGAGACGTGGCTGATCTGGAACCTGACCGGTGGCCCGAAGGGCGGTATCCACATCACCGACGTCACCAACGCCAGTCGCACACTGCTTCTCGACCTGCGGCGGCGTGACTGGAGTTCACGGATGCTTCGCCTCCTCGACATCCCCGAGGCGACGATGCCCCGCGTCGTCGGAAGTAGCGAGGTGTACGCCACGTGCGCCCGCGTCCTACCGGGCGTGCCGATCGCCAGTGCGCTCGGAGATCAGCAGGCGGCACTGTTCGGCCAGACGTGCTTCGATCCCGGCGACGTCAAATGCACCTATGGGACAGGCGCTTTCGTGCTGATGAATGTGGGTACCTCGATCGTCGCCTCGGCACGCGGCCTGGTCCCGACCATCGCCTACGCCCTACCGGGGGAGGCGCCCGTGTACGCGTTGGAAGGTCCCATCGCCATGACCGGGTCGCTCGTCGGCTGGTGCCGGGACCAACTCGGCCTCATCGATTCTGCACCGGAGATCGAGACACTCGCGCGTACCGTCGACGACAACGGTGGCTGCTATGTGGTGCCAGCGTTCTCCGGACTGTATGCACCGCACTGGAATTCCGAAGCACGCGGAATTGTCACCGGACTCACCTCGTACGTGACCAAGGGACATCTGGCGCGAGCGGTGCTCGAGGCAACCGCGTGGCAGACAGCCGACGTCGTCGAAGCGATGCGCGACGTTGCGGGTATCGAACTACAGCGGTTGGCTGTCGACGGCGGAATGACGGCCAACAACCTGCTGATGCAACATGTGGCCGACGTCCTCGATGTTCCCGTCGTCAGGCCTTTCGTCTCGGAGACGGTGTCACTGGGTGCTGCCTACGCGGCCGGTCTCGCGGTGGGGTATTGGGACGACCTCGATTCCCTGCGGGAGAACCGCCACGTCGCAGCATCGTGGACGCCCACGATGGACCCGCAGCGTCGCCGACGCGAAGCCGCCGGGTGGCAGGCGGCGGTGCGCCGCGCCCTCGTCGACGTCTGACCGTCGAGACCCGATCGATATGCGCCGATGCCAGGCGCATTGCGGATCTCGTGGCGAACCTTCGACAAAGCGGCTACCGTCGAAACCGAGGTTCCTCTTCGCGTGACCGGGACGGACGAACGACGTCCCGGAAGAATAGTTGTCTCGGTATCAGCGACTTGGCCGATGCCGGGATTCCCGCATGGTCTTATAACGCATGGTCTTACGACGCATGGTCTTACGACGCATGGTCATACGAAATCCGCGCGTGCCCAAGTGAAATGAGGAAGCCTTGTCCGAGTCATTCTTTGGTAGCGACCCATTCAGCAACGACGCTTTCGGCGATATCTTCAACAGGTTCTTCGGCAGCAGCGGTACCCGCCCACAGGTGCAGCGCGTCGACGTCAACAGGTTGTTCAGTGACGACACCAAACGACTCGTCTCGGTGGCCGCACAGGCCGCCGTCGAGTGGGGTAACGCCGAGATCACCCCTGAACATCTGCTGTACGGGGCAACCCAGGTTGAGCCGTCGCGTTCGATCATCGAACAGACCGGACTCGACCCGGAAACCGTGGCCTCACAGATGCAGGCGATCTCGTCGGTCGACGGCGGTGCAGCCGGTGACGAAAGCCCTGGTCTGAGCCCGGCGTCGCGGCAGGCGTTGCGCAATGCCCAGCAGCAGGCAGCGCGTGCGAATGTGGGCTATGTGGGTCCCGAACACGTGTTGCTCGGAATCGCGATGCTGCCCTCGGACATCCCCGCGGCCAGGGTGCTGAAGGGTGGGGCGGGAATCGACGAGGGGCGCAAGGCCGATGCTGCCAAGCCCGCCCAGACCGACACCCCGACTCTCGACGAGTACGGCCGCGACCTGACCGAGGAGGCCAGAGAGGGCAACGTCGACCCGGTGGTCGGCCGCAATGACGAGATCGAGGAGACCATCGAGATTCTCTCGCGGCGTCGTAAGAACAACCCGGTGCTCATCGGCGATCCTGGCGTCGGCAAGACGGCCATCGTCGAGGGCCTTGCGCAGCGGATCGTCAACGGCGACGTACCGTCGACGCTCGCCGGACGACGCGTGATCGCGCTCGACATGAGTTCGATGGTCGCGGGCGCCAAGTACCGCGGCGAGTTCGAGGAGCGGCTGACCAAGGTGCTCGACGAGGTGCGGGAGCACTCCGATGAACTCGTACTCTTCATCGACGAGTTGCACACCATCGTCGGAGCCGGTTCGGGCGGCGAGGGGTCGATGGACGCGGGCAACATGCTCAAGCCCGCGCTGGCCCGCGGTGAACTGCACACCATCGGTGCGACGACGATCGACGAGTACCGCAAGTACATCGAGAAGGATGCTGCGCTGGAGCGTCGTTTCCAGCCGGTGATGATCTCCGAGCCGTCCGTCGACGATACGATCCAGATCCTCGAAGGTCTTGCCGACGTGTACGAGGAACACCACCAGGTGCGGTACACAAAGGAATCTCTGGTTGCCGCAGCCGAATTGACGGATCGGTATGTCACCGACCGCTTCATGCCCGACAAGGCGATCGATGTGATCGACCAGGCCGGGGCCCGGGTTCGGTTGCGTACCAAGACTCCCGACCCCGAGACCCGCGAATCCCAGGAGGAGATCGCGCGACTCGAACGTGAGAAGGAGTCGGCCGTCGCCAACGAGGACTACGAACGCGCGAACCAGCTCAAGACCGAGATCGACGAGAAGCGGACCGAAGCGGGTGTGGAGGGTCGCTCGCCGACACCCGAGGTGACCGTCATGGATATTGCTGAGGTGGTGTCACGTCAGACCGGGATCCCCGTGTCTGAGTTGACCACCGAAGAGCGCGAGAAGCTCCTCGGTCTTGAGAATACATTGCACGACAGGGTGATCGGGCAGGACAAGGCCGTCACCGCTGTCGCCGAGGCGGTGCGTCGGGCGCGGGCGGGGCTGTCGGATCCCAACCGGCCCATCGGATCGTTCCTGTTCCTCGGGCCGACCGGCGTCGGCAAGACTGAGCTCGCAAAGGCGCTTGCGGCAGCGGTCTTCGGCGACGAGGATCGCATGATCCGCTTCGACATGAGTGAGTTCCAGGAGAAGCACAACGTCGCCCGGCTCGTCGGCGCTCCACCCGGATACGTCGGTTACGACGATGCCGGACAGCTGACCGACAAGGTTCGTCGCCAGCCGTATTCGGTGATCCTGTTCGACGAGATCGAAA
The DNA here is from genome assembly GCF_000332975.1 of Gordonia aichiensis NBRC 108223. Classification (GTDB taxonomy): domain Bacteria; phylum Actinomycetota; class Actinomycetes; order Mycobacteriales; family Mycobacteriaceae; genus Gordonia; species Gordonia aichiensis. The sequence continues at coordinate 14,170 of NZ_BANR01000028.1, forward strand.
AGGCACACCCGGATGTGTTCAACGTGCTGTTGCAGCTACTCGACGACGGACGGGTGACCGACGGACAGGGCCGCACAGTCGACTTCAAGAACACCCTCGTGATCATGACGAGCAACATCGGTTCGGACCTCATCCTCAACGCCCCCGACGGCGACGTGGAGAAGGTGGTACCCGACGTGATGGACCTGCTGCGTCAACGGTTCCGGCCGGAGTTCCTCAACCGCATCGACGAGACCGTCGTCTTCGACCGGCTCGACAAGGCGCAATTGCGCCAGATCGTCGATCTCACGCTCGACGGGACCCGCCGTATGCTCAAGTCGCAGAGCATCGGACTCGAGGTCACCGACGCAGCCAAGGATCAACTCGCCGAAGAGGGTTACCAGCCGGAGTTCGGTGCGCGCCCACTGCGCAGGCTGATTCAGAAGCAACTCGACAACGAATTGTCCAACCTTGTGCTCAAGGGTGCCGTCGAACCGGGTGACACCGTGGTCGTCGACGCCGGCGAGCCGAGACTGACTCTCTCGATCGAGAAGAACACCGCTGCCGAGAAACGTGCGGACGAGCTCGCCGAGGCTCCGGCCGACTCCGCAACGAACACTGCTGCCGATTCCCAACAACCCGCCGCATCCGGTGCGGCTCAGGAGAACTGACACACGTGAACTCACGCAACCGCAAGACACGCGATGCGATCCTCGGTCACCCGGCGCCCCGCGACGTCGAATGGACGCAGTTCATCAACATGTGGGAGGACGTCGCCGACGACGTCGAGCAGGAGCACGGTGACCGTTTGTCGGTGTCGCTCAACGGGCATCGTGAGGTCTTCCACCGGCCGCACAACGGGCGTGTCTCGATCGAGGACATCGAGCGTGCTCGCCATCTCCTCGCTTCGACGCCGAAGGATCAGGGTGAGGGTTCGCTCGCGGTGGTCACCGTCGACGCCAAGGGGGCCCGCATACTGACCTTCGAGCTCGACGAGACGAAGGTGACCGACTCCAGCGAGAAGGTGCGCGACAAGCAATCGGTGGCGCGGCATCTGCGGACCGTCGAACGGCAGACCGGCCGCGACGACGAGAACGAACTCGATGCCTTCTTCACAGAACTCTCCGGTGCGATCAAGCTCGATCTCGGCGACAGGTCTTTTGTCCTGCTCGGGCACGGCAAGGGCAAAGCCGACGTGGCGGAGCAGTTCACGAAGTGGCTGGCCGAGCATGACAAGTCGGTGTATGACCGTGTTCTCGGCGTCGCCGCCATCGATCTGTCGGCTGCGACGGACTCCGACATCGAGCAGCGGGCCCTCGAGGTGACGCGCGGAGGAGCCGTCTGACGGACGGTTTCGGGACAATGCCCTGCGTGCAGCCGAGCGCTGGTCTAGTTTGAGCGGGTGCGCAGAGCAGATGTGACTCATCGGTCGGGGGGCCTGCGGGTGGCGTTCGGCGTCATCGCCATGTGTGTGGCGCTGTTCGGTGTATCGGCCGGCGTGTCGTCCGCGGCCCCTCCGGCACAGTCGATATCACCGAGCCCTGCTGCGGCGCCACGCGTTCTGCCCACTGATGATCCGTTCTACACCCCGCGGGTTCCGATCGGCGGGTTGGCGCCCGGCGCGGTGATCGGCTCGAGGGTTGTGGCGCTCGGTACGAACGGTACGAGTCTTCCCGCCACCGGAACCCAGCTGCTCTATCGCACCACCGACGCCTTCGGGGCGCCGTCGTCGACGGTCACCACGATCATCTCGCCGCCTGGCGCAGGTCGTGGCACCCCGCGACGCATGATCTCCTACCACGAGTTCTACGACGCGCTCGGCAGCCAGTGCGATCCGTCGTACACACTGCGCGGCGGCAGGTCGTCTGCCGGCGCCGTCGACACGACGATGATCGCGACCATGGTGGCCGCGGGTTACACCGTGGTGGTTCCCGATTACGAGGGCCCCAATCTGAGGTGGACGATCGGCAAGGAGTCGGCGCACGCGGCGCTCGACGGGATCCGCGCGGCTCAACGGTTCTTGCGCATATCTGCGTCGACGCCCGTCGGCTTGTATGGCTACTCGGGCGGGTCCATCCCCACCGGCTTCGGGGCAGAACTCGCGCCGTCGTATGCGCCAGAACTGAATCTGATCGGTGCAACCGCCGGTGGGGTATTGGTGAACCCCCGCAACAACCTGGCCTACGTGAACGGCGCCCCGCGGTGGTCTGCGGTCATCCCGGCGCTGATGAGCGTGTACGACGACATCTACGACCTCGGCATCGAGAAATTCCTGTCACCCAAGGGCACCCAGGTTCTCTCGGATATCCGTGGCGAATGCATCAACGACTTCCTGGGTAAGTATCCCAACCTCACGGATTCGTCCCTGCTGTTGCCGCAGTATCCGTCGCTGCTGGACGTGCCGGGCATTCCCGCTGCGATGAGCAAGAACGTGATGGGTACCGTCGGTACCCCTCGGGCACCGATGATGCTCGGCGCCGGTGACGCCGACGGGCGCGGTGACGGCGTGATGCTCACCGCTGACGTGGTCGGATTGGCTCACACCTATTGCACGCGTGGACTGCCGGCCGCGGTGCACGTCTATCACGGACTCACGCACGCCGAAGCTCTCGTGCCCTGGACCGGCGACGCGCTGGCCTATCTCAACGACCGGTTCGCCGGGCGACCCACACATCGGTGCTGAGCGGCACGCCGACCTCTCTGTCGCGGGTCGCGACGGAGAGGTCGGCGCGCATGCTGCGATGCGTCCGAACCCCTACGGATGCACCGGGATTCGACCGAGCTGTTGACCTACCAGCGCGGCGAGGTTGTTCCCCACCAGGTTGACGAACGCGGGCCAGGTGTCCGGATTGAGCGCCATCGTCCCCTGATCGCTGGTACTGCAGCCACGTCGAACCGGCTTGCCGTCAAGTCTGTCGGCCATCCAGACCACCGCAGGAGCGAACCCCTCGACGGCCAGCGTGATGTGTTCGCTGAAGTGGTCGCGTGTGTAGGTGATGTCGGCCCCGGGCTTGCTGCAGTAGGTCTTCACCAAGGTGTTCACGGGGCCCACCGGCGCGATCCAGTCGGGATTGGATTGGTAGATGAACATCGGGAAGTCGGGTGTGGTGCGCCCCATCTTCAACTCGTTCAGGACTTTTCGGGGCGTCGGATAGTCGAGCGGGTCGCCCGGCACATTGATCAGCCCCTTGATATTGAGGAAAGGCGCCAGCGCGGCCTGATAGGTCAGGCAGAGCGGATTCTTGGCTCCGATCAACGCCTTGCCGAGTGGATTCATGTGCGCTCGAAGGAAAGCCGCCAGTTCCGGGTACTCGCGGCTCACGCCGATGACGCCGGCGAGGATCAAACCGGATGCAGCGTTGTTGTTGGCCAGGTCGACCAGAGCACGGATGTTCGCGGGAACGCCACCTTCTGCGGCGCCGACGATGGGTAGTTCCGGTGCATAGGATCGATGGAGCTCCGACGCCCAGCCGGTGGCGATCGCACCCCCCGAATAGCCCATCAGCCCGACGCGGAGGTCCTTCTTGAGTCCGAGCGGAGTGAAGTTCCGTGCGCCGCGGATAGCGTCGAGGGTGATGCGCCCGGCCAGCGGACCAGCGGCGAACGCTGAATCGGGGCCCTGATGGTCCGGGACGACAACCGAATAGCCCGCCGCGACAAGCGATGTGATCTGTAGGAGCTCAAAGGTGGAGTCGACCGAGCCGGTCAGGTTGCCCGGGATCGACGCCTGCTGCAGCGCGTACGACGGCGCACAGTACTGCGCGGTCGAGTCCTCGGCAGACTGCCAGGAGACGAGCTTCGAGGGTCCGGGCTTGACCGGTCCGCGGGGTCGCAGCACGGTGGCGACCGATGCGATCGGTTCGCCGCGCGTGTTGGTCGAGCGGAACGAGTACTGCCAGCTGTCGACGTTCAGCGGAAAGATGGACAGCGCAGCGAGATTCACGCGGCGTGCTGCGATGAGTTCACCGGGCCTCTTCGCGGCGACAGTTGCGGCTGGCGGCTGGTAGAAGGTCTTGTCGAACTCGGGGATAGCGGGCGGGACGGGGAAGGGGAGTGCGGGTGCGACGGGCACCGCGGCGGCATCCCCCGCGCCGGTGCTCACCAGGGTGAACAGGGCGAGGAAGAGTGCGGTGACGAGTCCGACGAAGGTCCCTCCACGACGGCGTGCCCGCCGACTCTGCACCCGTTCCGCGGCTGCTCGACGGTCCGCCTGTTCGGCGTCGTGTGTAGATATCTGCTGTGTGTGCACTCTGTCCCGACCCACGTGTGCAAGACCTTTCTCGACCGCAAGAGATGTGTGAGACGGTTACGTCTCATAATTTGGTCGAGAGTAACGGCTTGTGGCATAGGACACAAGCACAAGGTTTCATCGCGCGGATCACGTGAGTGTGCAGAAGTGAAGAGGCTCGACCTCGTGGACGCGTGCGATGCCCTGGGGGAGGAGCGCGCGTGATGGGGCGAGGTCGAGCCTCTCTGTGAGACGAACGCGTCTCACACGGTAGCCTAAGGTCAACAGTTCACGATGGCAAATTGACACCAGTTTTTCGTGAATGCGGCTCAGATCTCGGCAAACGCGAGCAGGATGTCGGTGAGTACGTCGACCACAACATCGAGTGAATCCGGTTCAGGCGCAAGGCTCCAGCGGTGGACGACTGCGGTGAGAGCGCCAACGAAGGCTATGCCGAGCTGCCGACTGCGAACGTCCTCGGGGCGGTCGGCGAACGTCGACATCGCGCCGACGAAGAAGTCGACCCACTCATCCCGGCCGTCGAGTCGATGCTGCTCGACCCGAGGGCTGACGCCGACGATCTGCACGAATGAGACCTCGGCGCGCCGGGGGTCGGAGCCGACGGAGTGCATGTAGGCGTTCATCGCGGCGTTGGAGAGGTCGCGGACCTCCTGCGATGGCGATTGTGCCAATGCCGATGCGACGGCATCGCGCGCTGCGCCCTGGATCTCGTCGTAGACGGCGATGAGAAGTTCTTCCCTGTCGGAGAACAGCTCATAGAACTGACGGCGGGAGAGCCCCGCGGCCCGACATATCGAGGTGACAGACGACGCCGCGTAACCGGTAGAGGCGAACTCGTCGAGTGCGGCGTCGAGGAAGCGTCGACGGCGCTCGGCGAGCCGATCGGCAATGGGACGCCCGGCGTAGGTGCGCTGGGCCCGTTCGGTCGTCACCGGCTCGGTTGGCACAGGTCGGGCATCACTGTGTCGGGGCGTCGAGGTGCTTGGCCCGAAGCTCGTGGCCCTTCGACGTCAGGCAGCGGCCCGACGGGAGATCCCACTGCCAGCCGTGCAGATTGCAGGTGAGCTTCTCGCCCTCGATCACACCGAACTTCGACAGGTCGGCCTTGAGGTGCGGGCAGCGGCGCTGAATCTCCCAGCCGTCCTTGACGATCGACGCCGAGTCGTCGTGGGCTTCGGAGAACCAGCCGTCGGCATAGGCGATCCGTTCGTCGGTGAGGCACTTGAAGAAGGTGTAGAGGTACTCGTTGTAACCGCCGATGCGCCAGGTGGTGAAGCGCGTCGACAGGAAGATGGTGTTCACCCAGTCGGGCTCTTGATCGCGCAGCACCGTGCGCACCAACTCGGGGGCGATGCGAAAACCGTAGCGGTACTTGCCTTCTCCCTCCTTGGGTTCACGCACGATGCGATTGGGGAAGTCGAGTACGACGGTCTGTGCCTGGGGGTGATCGGCGCCGTCCTTGCTGTGGAAGTCCGGCGTGATCACCAGGCCGACCGGGTATCCGATGCCATCGCAGATCAGATCCGACTGTGCCATGATCGGCTCGAACAACTCGCGTAGCGGCTCGAGGAGCGACTCGCTGTCGTCGACGGCCCAGGTCTGCTTCTGCGCCGCGATGACCGGTGCGAACTTCTCCTTCATCCGCTCGAGGTACGCCTGCTTGTTCTCGCCGAAGACGTCGTGCGGCGCGTACGGGTGGCTGACCTCGTCGAGCGTCGAACCGGTGAAGCGGGCAGTCGACCCCGACACCATCATCAGACCGCGATGGCGCTCGCCGTCGTCGGTGCCGTGGATGCGCATCTGCTCCAGGAAGGTCTCCTGGTCGGGGAAGATCGACGTGACATCGCCCGGGCGGGCGTTCTGGGAGGGATCGTCGATCCCGGAGCCGAAGTCGTTCAGGGCGAACAGGTCGTCGTCGAGAAACATGGGCGGCCCTGCAGAGGGGATAACCCAGGTGGCCCCGACCTGCTCGATGTAGGAGCGGGCGCGGTCCATGCCGCGTTGACGCTTCTGCGCCGCGAAGTTGGCCTTGGAGCGTTTGGGGATGTCGTAGACCATCGGATACCAGATGGCGCCCGAGTACTGAAGCATGTGGACGTCGACGTGGCCGAACTGGTCGGCGATGACGTCGAGGTCGATGGGCCGGGCGTCGTTCATGTTGAAGGCGGTGGTCTCGCCGTCGGAGACGACGAGACCGGAGTCGCCGATCGGGCCGTCGGCCGGTGCCCGCAAGGCGATGATCATGACGTCGAGGTCGCCCTTGGGGCCGGAGACCGTCGTTTTGACCGAATCGGTGGTCTCGACGAACTTCGTGAAGCCGAGCTTCTCGAGTTCGCGCTTGAGGTCGGGCACCGGGTAGTCGGGAAGCAGGACGGTGGCGTCCTTGCTGACGTTCTCGCGCAGATTGCGCTCATCGAAGTGGTCGAGGTGCAGGTGTGAGACGTAGAGGTAGTCGCACTGACCGAGTGCCTTCCAGTCGAGCTCGGAGTTGTCGGGAAACGGCACCCACGACGCGAAGTAAGTCGGATTGGTCCATGGGTCGCAGAGGATCGAACCGGCGTTGGTCTGGAGGTGGAAACCGGCGTGTCCGATGCTGGTGATCTGCACGTGGGGCCTTTCGTGTTCGCGCGAGCTGTTCTCGGTGGCTGGTGCGCGCGGCGGAGCTCTCGACCATCCAATCTATCGAGTGGGCGCAACTCGCGTCGTGGGCCTCAAGGCCCGACCATCGACGGTCGCGATCTGACAACTATTCATGCGCATCAGTGCAAGTAAGTGACGCCTCTATCCGGAGAAGATTGTGTCAACGGTCACACCGTCGAAGGGTGGCCGGCCCAGATGCAGTTCGACCAGAGGGGATGCGCGATGACCGCAGTTGACGAGACGATCCGGCATGAGTTGTCGGCAGGAGCCAGAACACAACTGCTCGTGGACGGGACCTGGCGAGACGCGGCTGGCGGTGAGACCTTCGAGGATCTGAATCCCGCAACGGCGACAGCGTTGGTCAGTGTCGCGGCGGCAACCCCGCGCGACGTCGACGATGCGGTGCGTGCAGCGCGGACCAGCCTCGAGGGCGAGTGGGGTGCGACGCCCGGCGCAGTGCGTGGTGCCATCCTCAACCGGATCGCGGATCTGATCGACCGTGACGCCGACACGCTTGCCCACCTGGAGGCGCTCGACGTCGGCAAGCCCCTCGGCCAGCCGGGGATGCTCGATGTGCCCAACGCGGCTGCGACCTTCCGTCACTTCGCCGGCTGGGCCGACAAGATCACGGGTGAAACGATCCCGACGGCGGGCTATTTCGGTCAGCCCACCCACTCGTACACCGTGCGCGAACCGGTCGGTGTGATCGGTGCGATCATCCCGTGGAACACGCCGCTGATGATCGCGGCATGGAAGATCGCACCGGCGTTGGCGGCAGGCAACACGATGGTGGTCAAGCCGCCGGAGGATGCGCCATTGTCGATTCTCCATCTCGCCGGCCTCCTGCAGGAGGCTGGACTGCCCGCCGGCGTGGTCAACGTACTTCCCGGACTCGGCGACGTGACGGGCGAAGCGATCGTGACCCACCCCGACGTCGACAAGGTCAGCTTCACCGGTAGCCCACGCGTAGGCAAGCACATTGCGCGCGCAGCGGCGGAGACATTCAAGCGCGTGACTCTCGAACTCGGCGGCAAGTCGCCCCAGATCATCCTCGCCGACGCCGACCTGGAGGCCGCGATCAACGGGACGGCCATGGGTCTGTTCTTCAACCAGGGTGAGGTCTGCGCCGCGGGCACGAGGGTCTTCGTGCACAGGTCTGTGTACGACCAGGTGGTAGAGGGCTTGGCCGCTGCGGCGGCTGCGCAGGTGGTCGGCGACCCGCTCGATCCTGCGACCACCATGGGGGCACTGGTGAATGCGCGGCAACTCGACACCGTGCTCTCCTACATCGAGAGTGGCAAGGAACAGGGTGCGCGCCTCGCGGCCGGTGGCGAACGGGCCGACGGCGATGGATTCTTTGTGCGCCCGACCATTTTCGCCGATGCGACCAACGACATGAAGATCGCTCGTGAGGAGATCTTCGGTCCCGTGGGAACCGTGATCGCTTTCGACGACGTGGATGACGCCATCGCGATGGCCAACGACACCGATTACGGTCTCGCGGCGTCGATCTGGACACGCGATGTTTCACTCGCCCACTCGCTGGCGGGCAGGGTGCGTGCCGGGGCGGTGTGGGTTAATGGCTGGGCTGCAATAGATCCTGCGCTTCCCTGGGGAGGAATGAAGACCAGTGGGGTCGGCCGCGAGCTCGGGTGGGCGGGAATCCTCGCCAACACCGAGGAAAAGGTCGTCACCGTCGTTCTGTGACGTCATGTCGACGTCGATGTTTCTGTAATAAACACTGCAACAACAATTCTGGGAGGATCAACGATGAAAACCCAAGCAGCAGTACTGTGGGAGCCAGGTCAGGACTGGCAGATCGAGGAACTCGAACTCGACGCTCCCCAGTGGGGTGAGGTGAAGGTCGAACTCGCCGCATCGGGTATGTGTCACTCGGACGAGCATGTCCGCGACGGCAGCGTGCCGGTCGGGATGTACCCCTACATCGGCGGTCACGAGGGGGCCGGCGTCGTGACGGAGATCGGCCCGGGAGTCAAAAGCGTCGAGGTCGGCGATCACGTTGCGCTGGGGTTCATCCCCGCGTGCGGGCGTTGTCCGTCGTGCGCCAAGGGAATGTCCAGCATCTGCGATCTCGGTGCGAACCTCCTTGCGGGGGTCCAGCTCTCCGATGGCACGGCACGCCATCACGTCAACGGCCAGGATGCGGGGCTGATGTGTCTGCTCGGCACGTTCGCGCCGGTCACCGTCGTCAACGAGGCCTCGTGTGTGAAACTCACCAACGACATCCCGCTCGACAAGGCGGCACTCGTCGGTTGCGGTGTGACCACAGGCTGGGGTTCTTCGGTATACGCGGCAGGTGTCTCTGCAGGCGAAACCGTCGTGGTGCTGGGAATGGGTGGCGTCGGCTGCGGTGCCGTGCAGGGTGCGGCGCTCGCAGGCGCACGGCACGTCGTTCTGGTTGATCCGTCACCCTTCAAGCGTGAACAGGCCAAGGTGTTCGGGGCAACGCACGCGGTGGCAACCGTCGATGAAGCGCTCGAACTCCTGCAGGAGATCACCTGGGGCCAGCTTGCCGACAAAGTGCTGATCACGGTGGACGTCGCCCGAGGCGAGCTCGTCGGCCAGGCGATGAGCCTCGTCGCGAAAGGCGGCGTCTGCGTTCAGGTGTCGGTCGGCGATCTGACCGCCACAGATGTCACGATGAGCCTCTTCGATCTGACCGCGATGCGAAAGACTTTCAAGGGCGCGTGGTTCGGAAACGCCAACATTCGGTTCGACATCCCGCACCTGCTGCGGCTGTACATGGAGGGCCAACTCAAGCTCGACGAGATGATCACACACACCTACTCTCTCGATCAGGTCAACGAGGGATACGCGGCCATGCGTAGAGCCGAGAACATCCGCGGCGTGATCATGTACTGAGTGGGAGCTTCTCATGTCAGAACTGCGAACTCCGCTGGTGTGTCTCCACGGACTGACCGGAAGTCCACGAAACTGGGATTCGATTCGGGGGTCGGTGGAGGACTACCACCAGGTTGTCACGCCGACGATTCTCGGACACCGGGGTGGCCCGGATTTCGTTGCACGTGAGGGTATCTCGGCAGTGTCCGTGCTGGCGGACGGCATCGAACAGCAGCTGGATTCGGCCGGTGTCGGTGACGCGCATCTGGTCGGGAATTCGCTCGGCGGCTGGCTCGCACTCGAACTCGCGGCGCGCGGGAGAGCCCGATCGGTCGTGTGTCTATCGCCTGCTTTCGGTTGGTTGAAAGGAGCACACGTCGAGGCCGTGTTCCGGGGTTTCGAGGTGGGTCGGCGGGTGTACCGTGCAGTCGGCCCGGTCGGAGCAGCCGTGACCAGGTCACGGACTGCCCGGAAGATGTTGTTCGGCAGAGTGATACACAGAACCGATCAACTGGATTCTGTGTCGGCGGTAGGAATCATCGACGACAACCTCGCCTGTCGCGCCTTCCACCCGCTCATCGCAGCCTTCCGCACCGAGCCGCTTCCGGAATTGGGACCGATCGATGTGCCGGTCACCATCGCGTGGGGGACGGAGGACGTGTTGATTCCGGAATCGACCTTCGGCACCCGCTTTGCCGAACTGGTGCCGAAGGCCGAGCGTCGCAGCATCACAGGCGTCGGGCATGTGCCCATGTACGACGATGCCGACGCTGTCTGCGCCGAGATACTGCGTGTGACAGCCTGATTCAGTGTCATCTCACACAACCGTGCGCTGCATCCGCGGCGTGAACAGACCGTTCACGCCGCGGATGAAGCGGTCATAACGCGGCGTGCGACAGATGCTCTACTGCCTGTCGCGATACTCCCGCGGGCTCATCCCGTAGGTGCTTTTGAAGAGCTTGGAGAAGTGGGCTGCGTCGACCAGTCCATTCGACGCAGCGATGTCGCCGATGCTTCGGTGAGCCTGACGGGGATCGGCGAGATCGCGTCGACTGCGCGCCAGCCGCCGTTGCCGGATGAAGCCCGCCACCGTCTGGCCATCGTGCGCGAAGAGCTTCTGAAGCTGACGGACCGAAATGTGATGTTTTGCAGCCACCGCGGCCGGCGACAAGGTGACGTCGCCGAGAGTGCTCTCGATGTAGGAGCGCGCCGACATCAACACCGTTTCTCCGCTGCCGAGGTGGTTGGGTGTGGCCGCGCGTAGCGCCGCACTGACCAGGTCGGCGACTGCTTCGGTGACAAGCGGATTGTCGGTGGCATCCGAATGCGGCTGTCGGACCTGCTCATCGAGCGAGGTGAGTACGGGCCGCAGCAGTGCACCGATTCCGGTTGACGATGCGATGGTTCTGGCTGTCGCATCGCGCAATTCGTTCTCCCCGATGCGAATTGCCGCACGCTCGACCACTGCGACGAGCATCTCGAAAGAATCGTTCAGCGACAACTCGTAGCAATGGCTGGTGTCGTAGACCGCGATATCGCCGGGACCGAGTGCTGCGACACGACCGTGCTGTGTGACGGTCGAATGACCGCGAACCTGCAGGGCGACCTTGATCACGCCGGGGTCGGCGCGTCGTATGGTGATCGGCGAACGCCGAATGCGCGCCCGGGAGCCGATCACTCCGGACATCTGGAGCTCACCGAGGTCCGCGCTGGAGAGCGCGCCGTGGAAGGGCTCGTCGGTGCTCTGGAGTGGGATGGCATCAAGCGGAACGAATGCCGACGAAATCGCCTCGCGCCATTCATCGAACCCCGCATCCCGGAGTATCTGGGGAAAGGGTTCGCGAGTGGTCCGCATCGTCGTCAGTCCTTGGGTCGGTTGTCCACCAGTCGCTTCGCTTTCCCTGTCGAACGCTGCAGGGAGCCCGGCTCGGCGATCATGACGTCTACGGTAACGCCGATGCGGTTCTTGATGAGTCGTTTCAGGTTTGCCGCGGCAGGGGCTCGGTGGTGTTCGGCGACGTCGGGCCTGTACTCGACGCGGACGGTCAACGTGTCCATGCGACCGGGGCGATCGAGTACACACTGGAATTGTGGAGCCAGTGCCGCTTCGGTGAGGATCAATTCCTCGATCTGTGTGGGGAAGAGGTTGACGCCACGCAGGATGATCATGTCGTCGGTACGGCCGGTCACCTTCTGCATCCGCCGCATGGTGCGAGCAGTTCCCGGGAGGAGTCGGGTGAGGTCGCGGGTGCGGTATCTGATGATGGGCATGGCCTCTTTGCTGAGAGAGGTGAAGACCAGCTCACCTTCCTCGCCGTCCGGGAGGACCTCACCGGTCATCGGGTCGATGATCTCCGGGTAGAAGTGGTCCTCCCAGATGTGCAGCCCGTCTTTCGTTTCCACGCACTCCTGCGCAACGCCGGGACCCATGACCTCCGACAGGCCGTAGATGTCGACGGCGTCCATCGCGAGCGTGGCTTCGAGTTCTGTCCGCATCTGTTCGGTCCACGGCTCGGCTCCGAACACGCCTGTGCGCAGCGATGTTTTCGCGGGATCGATGCCCTGGCGCTGCATGGCGTCGACGATTGTCAGCATGTACGACGGCGTCACCATGATCGCGTCGGGTTGGAAGTCCTCGATGAGTTGTATCTGTCGTTCGGTCATACCGCCCGACATCGGGATCACCGTGCAGCCCAGACGTTCTGCACCGTAGTGGGCGCCGAGTCCGCCGGTGAACAGCCCATAGCCATAGGCAACGTGCACCTTGTCACTCGGTCTTACTCCCGCCGCACGCAGACTGCGCGCAACGAGGTCGGCCCAGTTGTCGAGATCCCGACTCGTGTAGCCGACGACGGTGGGTCGCCCGGTGGTTCCCGACGACGCGTGCAGGCGGGAGATCTTGTCCTGCGCAACCGCGAACATGCCGAACGGATAGTTGTTGCGCAGGTCGGCCTTTGCGGTGAACGGGAAGAGCGCGAGATCGCCGAGACTCTTCAGGTCGTTCGGGTGAACACCCTTGGAGTCGAACGCTTGTCGATAGTGGGGAACGTTGTCGTATGCGTGCTGCAGCGTCCAGCGCAGGCGCTCGAGCTGGAGTGCGCTGATCTCGTCGCGGGAAGCGAACTCGATGTCGGACGTGTCGTGTCCGCCGGTTGAGGTCGGAAGTGTGGTGGTCATCGTGGACTCCGTGGTGAGGATTGTGGACTGTGTGGGATCGAGCTGAGCCGGGCGAGAACAGTGGCGTGGGTCAGCTGTCGAAGTCGACGGCGACGGTGTCACTGACCGGATACGTCTGACAGGTCAGGACGAACCCCGCGTCGACCTCGGACTGCTCCAGCGCGTAGTTGCGCACCATGTCGACCTCGCCGCAGGTGATCTTTGCGCGGCAGGTGCCGCACACGCCTCCCTTGCACGCGAACGGGAGGTCTGCGCGCAGGGTTTCTCCGGATTCGAGGATCGTCTCGTCGCGGGCAAGTGTGCCGGTGACCGATCGTCCGTCGAGCGTGAGGGTCACCTCGCTCGTGGGTCCGGAACCGGTTGACTCGCGGTGGCGGGCGACCGGTGGTGGAACTGCTTCGACGTAGAACAGCTCGTTGTGAATACGACCGGCGTCTACGCCACGTTCGGCCAGCGAGTGCTTGGCACCCTCGACCATGTCGAGTGGCCCGCAGAGCCAGAAGTCGTCGACATCGTCAGTGGGAACCACGGTGTCGAGGATCGAGTTGAGGCGCTCGCGGTCGAGACGCCCGCTGAACAGTTCGACTTCGCGCGGTTCCCGGGACAACACGTGGATGATGTCGAACCGCGCGCCGTACTCGTCCTTGAGGTCGGCGAGTTCCTCGGCGAACATGACCGATCGCGTACGACGATTGACGTAGATGATGGTGACCTGCGCGTCGGAGCGTTCCAACAATGACGCCGCGATCGAGAGCATCGGTGTGATGCCCGAACCTGCCGCGATCAGTAGATGTCTACCACCCGCGTGCGGGTCGGCGTAGAAGGTTCCGCTCGGTGCCATCACGTCGATCTGGTCGCCTGCGCGGACCTCGTGGACGAGCCACGAGGAGAAGAGGCCGCCATCGATTTCGCGGACACCGACTCGTGGCGCGGTACCGACGGGTGCGCAGATCGAGTACGACCGGCGATGCTCGACGCCGTCGACAACCCTACGGAGAGTGAGTGATTCGCCGGGTCGGAAGGCGAAGTGCTTGGTGAGATCGGCGGGGACCTCGAATGTCACGGCGGCGGCGTCGTCGCACAGCTGCTCGACGTCGGCGACGGTGAGAGTGTGAAAGTCTCGTGAGCGCACGGATGACCTGGCTTGTGCCGACCCGGTGGCCATGGTGGTGGTGGACATCGTCAGATCTCCTTGACGTGGTCAAACGGTTCCGCGCATTCCATGCACCGGTAGTGCGCCTTACAGAGTGTTGCGCCGAACTCGGAAACGAGAGTCGTTGCGGCCGAGCCGCAGTGGGGACATGTGACGTCACGGGGGCGAGGGGTCAACGTGAGCGGTATCGGTCCGGTTGTGCGCCGTGGGGCAGGTCCCGGCGCGGAGTAGCCGGCGGCAACGAGCTTGCGGCGCCCGGTTGCTGTGATCCAGTCGGTCGTCCACGCAGGTTCGAGCCGGGTGATGATCTCGACGTCGCGGTAGCCGTGCCGGGCGAGCGCGGATTCGATGTCAGATCGGATGGTCAGCATGGCGGGGCACCCGGAGTAGGTGGGAGTGATGACGACTCTGACACGGTCGTTCGCCACCGTCACGTCGCGCACGATACCGAGGTCGGCGAGAGTGACCATCGGCATCTCCGGATCGAGGACCGCTCCGACGATCTCCGCGGGTGCCGAGGTGTACAGGTCAGCTGTTGTGGCGCTGGTCATCTCACCACGACCCTTCGGGATGTGCACGGGCAACGCTCTGCATCTCGGCGAGCAGATGGCCGAGGAACTCGGTGTGCGCGCCATCTCGGCCTGCACGCCCTCCGAGCCTGCCCGCGGTGGCAGTCTCGGGGGCGTCGATCCCCGCGGCCGAGAAGATCTGCTCGAGAACGTCGTCGAATTCGGTTCGGAGAGTGCGTGGATCGACGCCGACGCCGACTGCGTCGAGTGCGAGCTCGTCGGTTGTTGGTTCGAAAAGTTCGTTCACGTAGGGCCAGATCCGTTCCAGCCCTTCGATCAGTCGACGACGCGATTCGTCGGTACCGCAACCGAACGTTACCAACCATCGCGCTGCGTAGTCGCGGTGATAGGTCAACTCCTTGACGCCCTTTCGCGCGACCGCTGCCAGCACGGGGTCACGTGAGTCGCGTAGCCGGGCGAACAGCGCCAGGCGCCAGGCCGACAGAATTGTCAGCCAGGCCATCGACTGTGCGAAGTCTCCGTTCTCGATCTCGGCAATGCGTACGTTGCGGAAGTCGTTCTCACCGCGGAAGAACGCCAAAGCGTCCTCGGGCGCCGCAGGCGATGTCGGGGTGATGAAGGGCACGAGCGAGGCGTCTGCCGCTGCTGCGCGCGCGAAGAGCAGGCGGGTCTGACCGAGGAGGTCGAGCGCGACATTGGCGATCGCCACCTCTTCCTCGAGCTCCGGGGCGTGGGTGGTCCATTCGGTCAATCGCTGCGCGGCGACAAGGGCGTCGTCGCCGAGCATGAGGCAGTATCGGCCCAGGGCCGCGGTGTCGACATCGTCGGGGACCGTGGTGTCCACACCGGCGAGCGGGTCGTCGAAGCTCGTGCCGAAAGCCCACTGTCCGTGCTGGTCTTCGGGGATGTCGTGTGTGTCGACGAGGCCCTGGTAAGCGTTGTCGTGATCTGTCATCGTCGTATCGCTCTCACATGTGCGGGACGTTGTCGGGGATGTCGTAGAACGTGGGATGCCGGTAGACCTTGTCGCCGCTCGGCGCGAAGAACGGGTCCTTTTCCGACGGACTCGACGCGGTGATATCGGCGGACCTGACCACCCAGATGCTGACGCCCTCGTTGCGGCGGGTGTAGACGTCGCGCGCATGCCGAAGGGCCATCTCATCATCTGCAGCGTGCAGTGAACCGACATGCACGTGGTTGAGTCCGCGCTTTCCCCGCACGAACACCTCGTACAGCGGCCACTCTGCTTTGATCTGACTCATTTGCTCATCTCCTGTTCGTGGTCGGTGCGGTGTTGGCGGGCAGCGAAGGCCGCGGCGGCCTCGCGGACCCACGCACCGTTGTCGTGGGCTGCGCGACGTACGCGGATGCGCTCATGGTTGAGCGGCCCGTCCCCTTTGACCACGGCGGTGAACTCACTCCAGTCCGGCTCACCGAAGTCATAGGACTCGCGGTCGGGGTTCCAGGTGAGGTCGGGGTCGGGGAGTGTGACGCCGAGCGCCTGTGCCTGCGGCACGGTCATGTCGACGAAGCGCTGGCGCAGTTCATCGTTGCTGTGTCGCTTGATGTGCCAGGCCATCGACTGTTCTGTGTTCGGCGACTGTTCGTCGGGCGGGCCGAACATCATCAGCGCCGGCCACCAGAACCGGTTGACTGATTCCTGCACCATTTCCCGTTGGGCGTCGGTGCCGCCCATCATGACGGTCAGTAGTTCGTAGCCTTGACGCTGGTGGAAGGACTCCTCTTTGCAGACCCGGATCATTGCGCGACCATATGGACCGAAAGAGCTGCGGCACAGCGGAACCTGGTTGCAGATTGCCGCACCGTCGACGAGCCAGCCGATGGTACCGACATCGGCGAAGGTCAGCGTCGGATAGTTGAAGATCGACGAGTATTTCTGCCTGCCCGACAACAGTTTGTCGACGAGATCGTCGCGGTCGGCGCCGAGTGTCTCGGCGGCAGAGTAGAGGTAGAGCCCGTGGCCTGCCTCGTCCTGGACCTTCGCGGTCAGGATTGCCTTGCGCCGCAACGATGGTGCGCGCGTCAGCCAGTTGCCTTCCGGCTGCATCCCGATGATCTCCGAATGCGCGTGCTGGGCAATCTGGCGGATGAGGGTCTTGCGATAGCCGTCAGGCATCCAGTCGCGCGGCTCGATACGCTGGTCATCGGCGATCGTCTGGTCGAAAACGGCGAGGAGTTCGTTCTCTGTCGGGGTGTCCGCGTGCGATGTGGTCATGGGTGATGATTCCTTGGGCTGGAGTCGAACTGCGTTCTCGAATGGCGTTGGTGGTGCTGTCAGTGGCCGACGAACCGGGGCTTCTCTTTGGCGAGGAACGCCTCCACGGCCGCGCGATGATCGGTGGTCTGACCGAGCATGCGTTGCGCTGCTGCCTCGCGGTCGAGTGCATCGTCGAGACCGGTATCGGGTGCGTGAACCAGACGGGTGATCTCGCGGAATGCGGCCGTGGGTCCGGACGCGAGCCGATTAGCGAGCTCTGTTGCGGTGGCACGTACCGCGTCGTCCTCTACCACTCGATGGACGAGTCCCCAATCGAGTGCCTGCGCTGCGGGTACGCGGTCGCCGAGCATGAGCAGTCCGGTTGCGCGACTTGGGCCGAGAAGTCGTACGAGTTGATAGCTCAAGCCGGAATCTGCGGCCAGGCCAATCCCCGCAAATGCGGTGGCGAAGCTCGACGATTCTCCTGCGACGCGGATGTCGCCGGCCAGTGCGATACCGAATCCCGCACCTACACAAGCACCCTGGATGCCGACTACCACCGGTACGTCGATCGCGGTGAGTGCTCGGACTAGTGGGTTGTAGTCGTCGACGACCGTGTCCATGGCAGACGCCGGCGACGCCTCCAGGGCGCTCACGTGTTCCGCGAGATCCTGCCCGACGCAGAAGTTCTTGCCGTCTGCGAGGAGAAGTAGTGCACGAACGGAGTCATCGTCGGCGGCGGATTCGAGTGCCGCGCGCAAGGCCGTCTTGGTTGAGCGGTCCAGAGCGTTGTGGGCACCGGGCCGGGCGAGGGTCACGGTCAGCACACCGTCGTCGACGGACGTGGTGACGGTCTCGGTGGTCATTACCTGTTCCATTCGTAGAATCCCTTTCCGGACTTTCGGCCCAGCTCGCCGCGAGCAACCTTGTCGCGCAGCAACTGTGGCGGTGCGAAACGATCGCCGAGCGTCGTCGCGAGATGTTCGGCGATCGCCAGGCGGACGTCGAGACCGACGAGATCGGTGGAACGCAACGGGCCCATCGGATGCCGATAACCCAGTTCCATGGCGCGGTCGATGGACTCGGCGTCGGCAACACCTTCTTCGACCATGCGGATCGCCTCGAGTCCGAGGCAGACACCGAGTCGGCTGGTGGCGAAGCCGGGTGAATCATTGACGACCACCGCGGACTTGCCGAGCCCTTGGACCCAGGTGCGAACCGCGGCGGTGGTCGACTCCGATGTCGCCGGTGCTCGCACGATCTCGACGAGATCGGATACCGGCACCGGGTTGAAGAAGTGCATGCCGATGAACCGCGCGGGGTCCTCGAGTGCCGTCCCGAGCTCACTGATGGACAACGAGCTGGTGTTGCTGGCGATGATTGTCGAGGCACTCACCGTCTTGCCGACGATGCCGAGTACCTCGACCTTGAGTACCGGGTCTTCCGGCACTGCTTCGACGACGAGGTCGGCGTCGGACGGGATGTCCTCGGGTGCGCCGACAAACGTCACCCGGGAGAGCACCTCGGCCGCCGGCTGTCCGCCGAGCGCGTCACGCTCGGTTGCGCGATCGAGACCGATGCGGACACGCTCGGCTGCCGCGTCGCGATCGGCGGCTTCGGCGACAGTCACCGACGAGCCGGCGGTGGCGAAGACCTGGGCGATTCCCGCGCCCATGCGGCCGCCACCGATCACTGCGACACGAGACGGAGTGGGCGAGCTCATTTCTTCCTCTCCAAAAAGTTGGTCATGCGCGTGCGCTTGTCGTCGGTTTCGAAGAGCACTGCCTGCGCGACGTCGGTGGCCCAGGCGTGATCGCCAGGCGCGTCGATGACCGTTTTCGACAAGCGGACCGCGAGCGGGGCCTGACGGGTGATGCGATCGACTACGCCGTGGGCCGCATTGAGCGGATCGTCGACGACGTCCATGACGAGGCCGAACCGCAATGCGGCGTCGGCATCGAGGTTGCGCCCGCCGAGCAGGACCTGCTTCGCCACCGACATGCCGACGAGGTCGGGAAGGCGGTAGCTCGCCCCCGCCGCCGCGAGGATGCCGAGACCGGGCTCGGGGTTGCCGAACACCGCGGTGGACGAAGCGATCCTGATGTCGCAGGCGTACGCCAGTTCTGCACCGCCACCGAGTGCGTAGCCCGACACCGCCGCGACCGTGGGTAACGGGAGCCGAGCGACACGGTCGAAGAGGCGACGATTGATACCGGCGAGTGCGTCATCACGATTGCGTGCGCGCAACTCGGCTATGTCGGCACCCCCCGCGAAATGGTCACCATCGCCGACGACGATGACCGGTTTGGGATCGTGCTCGATGACTGCGCATGCGCTGTGGAGTTCGTCGATCATGTCGCCGCTGATCGCGTTGCGTTGCTGCGGTCGTGTCAGTGTCACCACATAGCGGTCCCGGGTGGCTTCTACCCGGATCAGCGAGAAGTCAGCGGCCGAAGTCTCGTGCGTGTCGCAAGTCACTTGCTGTGACATACGGAATCTCCCTCACGTTGTGGACATCTTCATTAATAACCGACTGTTTGGTCGGTTCGCAAGTGTTTGCCGAAACCGGACCCTGCTCCTGAGAGGATGGATCCATGACGACCTCACGAACTGCGCGTCGGGCCGGGAAGGTCGGCCGCCCCGGCTACGACCTGGATTCGTTACTCGCTGCGGCGGTGAAGGTGTTCAACGAGAAGGGTTACGACGGCACCAGCATGGATGTGTTGGCTGCGCGCCTGGGATTGTCGAAGTCGTCGATCTATCACCACGTCTCCGGAAAGCAGGAGCTGCTCGAGTTGGCGCTCAATCGCGCGCTCAATGCGCTCTTCGCCGCGACCACGGAGTCGGGAGCCACGCAGGGGCGTGCGATCGACCGACTCGAGTACCTGGTCAGGCGCAGTGTCGACATCCTCTCGACCGAGCTGCCGTACGTGACCCTGTTGTTGCGGGTGCGGGGGAACACCGCGGTGGAGAAGCGTGCACTCGCTCGACGTCGAGAATTCGACGAGTTCGTCGGCGATCTGGTCGTCGACGCGGCGCGAGAGGGTGACATCGCCGAGGGAACGGACCCCGCACTGGTGTCGCGCCTGCTGTTCGGCACGGTGAACTCGCTCATCGAGTGGTATCGCCCGCGGGCCGGGATCTCCTCGGAAGCGCTCGCCGACGCGGTCGTGGCGATGACCTTCGACGGACTGCGGCGCAAGTAGCCGGTCTCTGCGGCCCCTCCTGGCGCCGCTCTTGACATTTCGCGTGCCCTCTGGTGATGGTAATAACCGACCGAATGGACGGTAGAGGGAGAAAAGTGTGAGCGGTGTGCTGGAAAGCTATGCGTGTGGGAAATGGTTCTCGGCGGAGGATGAGGGCACCCCACTGCTGAGTGCGGTGGACGCTCACGAGGTTGCCCGCATCTCATCGAACGGTCTGGATCTGCGGGCGATGACCGACTACGCACGCGAGGTCGGAGGCCCGGGATTGGCCGCACTGACCTTCCACGAACGGGCTGCCCTTCTCAAGCAACTCGGCCTCGTGCTCATGGCGGGCAAGGACGAGTTCTACGAACTCTCGCGGCACACCGGCGCCACCGCCCGTGATTCGGGTGTCGACATCGACGGCGGATTCGGAACTCTGCTGAGCTATGCGAGCAAGGCGCGTCGCGAGTTGCCCAACGACACGGTCGCACTCGACGGGGATGTCGAACCACTCGGCAAGAGGGGAACGTTCGTCGGCCAGCACATCTACACGTCACGCCGGGGAGTCGCGGTACAGATCAATGCGTTCAACTTCCCCGTCTGGGGATTCCTGGAGAAGCTCGCACCGGCATTCATCGCGGGCGTGCCCTCGATAGTCAAGCCTGCGAGTCAGACCGCGTACCTCACAGAGTTGGTGTTCCGACGGATCGTCGAGAGTGGAATTCTTCCCGAGGGTTCTGTTCAGTTGCTGTGTGGCAGTGCGCGCGACCTTCTCGACCACCTCGGTGGCCAGGATTCGGTCGCGTTCACCGGTTCTGCCGACACCGCTGCGATGCTCCGCGCGCACCCAGCGGTCACGGGGACCGGTTTGCACTTCACCGCCGAAGCCGACTCGCTGAACGCATCGATTCTGGGAACCGATGTGTCAGAAGATGATCCGGAGTTCGAGCTGTACGTCAAGCAACTCGTCACGGAGATGACTGTCAAGGCGGGTCAGAAGTGTACGGCGATCCGTCGGGCGCTCGTGCCCGAGTCCCTCGTCGACGCGGTCATCGGTGCGGCGTCGACCAGACTTGGTCGCGTTGTCGTCGGTGATCCCGAGGCCGAGGGTGTGACCATGGGGGCTCTGGCGAGCGTGGAACAGCGTGACGAAGTACTGAAATCGCTTCGAGGACTGACCAAGTCGGCAGAGGTGGTGTTCGGCGACCCGGACCACGTCGACGTGGTGGGTGCAGACCCCGCCAAGGGGGCCTTCATGTCGCCGATCCTGCTGCGCGCCAACGACAAAGACGCGCCAGAGCCGCACGACATCGAAGCCTTCGGTCCAGTCGCGACGGTGATCGGGTACACCGATCCTGCCGAGGCCGTGTCGCTGGCGGCACGCGGCAAGGGCAGTCTCGTCGCCTCGGTCGTGACCAAGGACGCCGTGGTCGCCGCCGAGATGGTGCGCGGACTTGCGCCGTATCACGGACGCGTGCTCGTCCTGAACGAGAAGGATGCCCGTGAGTCGACAGGGCACGGATCACCCTTGCCGGTACTCGTCCACGGGGGACCGGGCCGAGCCGGCGGTGGTGAGGAACTCGGCGGCATCCGAGGCGTGTTCCACCATATGCAGCGCACGGCCGTTCAGGGCTCCCCGGATATGGTGACGGCTGTCGGCCATCGGTGGGTCGTCGGCTCGCAGCGCACCGAGCCCGAGGTCCATCCCTTCCGAAAAGATCTGGGCGAGTTGGTTATTGGTGACACAATCGTCGGCGGTCCCCGCCAGGTCACCCGTGCCGACATCGATCACTTCGCCGAGTTCACCGGCGACACGTTCTACGCTCACACCGATCCCGAAGCCGCAGCAGCCAATCCGCTGTTCGGTGGGATAGTCGCGCACGGATACCTCGTCGTCTCGCTGGCAGCCGGGTTGTTCGTCGACCCGGCACCGGGACCGGTTCTGGCCAACTTCGGCGTCGACAACCTCCGATTCCTCACCCCGGTCAAGGCCGACGATTCGCTGACCGTCACGTTGACCGCCAAACAGATCACACCAAGGCAGAACGCTGACTACGGTGAGGTGCGGTGGGACGCCGTGGTAACCAATCAGAATGACGACCCGGTAGCGAGCTATGACGTCCTGACGCTGGTCGCGAAACCCTGACAATCGTCGGGCAGAACTGAACTGGTCCGGCAGCCCTGGAAACAATCCAGTCCTGGAAAACCGTCCAGCCCTGAGAACCGTCCACCAAGGAGAGACAATGACAGTACGTGTTGCAGTCTGCTACGGCGCGCCGACCGACCCGGCAGCGTTCGACGAGTATTACCGACGAGTCCACATCCCGCTCGCTCGTAAGATTCCCGGACTGTCGGGCTTCACGTGGGGTAAGGCGTCGTCGCTGGACGGGTCGGAACCGCCCTATTACGCGATTGCGAGCCTGTACTTCCCCGACGCCGAGACCATGCGTGCGGGACTTGCCTCGGAGGAGATGCGGGTGGCGGGAGCCGACGTGCAGAACTTCGCCACCGGTGGAGCGACCATGTTCACCCACGACGAGGAGTCGGTTCTCGGTGACTGATCAGGTCTCGGCGCCGGTCGAGTCGGGTCGGCACGCGATCGCGCGTCGTATGTTCGCCGACGACGTCGCGTCGCGTCGGCTCGGTATCGAACTACTCGAAGTCGGCGACGGGTGCGCGACGACCAGAATGACCGTCTCGGCCGACATGGTCAACGGGCACGCCATCACGCATGGCGGCTTCGTGTTCGCGCTCGCCGATACGACCTTCGCGCTGGCCTGCAACAGCCACGACGAGTCCGCGGTCGCGGCCCGCTGCGACATCCGCTACCTCCATCCGACTCGGGAGGGAGACGTTCTGGTCGCTCAGGCCACCGAGCTGCGACGATTCGGACGCAACGGCATCTATGACGTGTCCGTGTCGTGTGGTGACACGGTCGTGGCCGAGTTCCGAGGAGACAGTCGCGTCGTCCGAATGTGACCCTCGCTGCGGAGGTTGCAGCCCTCGCTAAGCTCGTCACATGGAACCTGTGTACGCCTCCGTCATCACCACCGCGCGTTTGTTGTGGCTGGCCGAGGGCTTGAAGTTCAAGATCTCCGGTGTCGAGAACGTTCCGAAGAGCGGTCCCGGCGTCGTCGCCCTCAATCACACGGGCTACATGGACTTCACCTACGCGGGCATCCCGGCTTACCTGCAGGGCAAGCGCTATGTGCGCTTCATGGCGAAGAAAGAGGTCTTCGACAACAAGGTCTCCGGGCCCATCATGCGCGCGCTCAAGCACATCCCCGTCGACCGCTCGCACGGCGCCGAGAGCTATCACGCCGCCGTCGACTACCTGAAGCAGGGCGAGTTGGTCGGGGTGTATCCGGAGGCGACGATCAGTCGGAGCTTCGAGCTCAAGGAGTTCAAGACCGGAGCGGCGCGCATGGCGTTGGAAGCAAACGCCCCGCTGATTCCGACGGTGATCTGGGGAGCCCAGCGCGTATGGACCAAGGGATTCCCCAAACGGCTCGGGCGCACCGGGTTCACGATCATGGTCGGCGTGGCCGAACCGATCGAACCGGTCGGCGACCCGGAGACCCTGACCGCACAACTGCACAAGTCGATGAGCGAGAAGCTGCTCGAGCTGCAGGATGCCTACGGCGAACACCCCAAGGGCGAGTTCTGGGTGCCCGCGCGGCTGGGCGGCTCGGCCCCGACACTCGAGGAGGCCAACCGCCTCGACGCAGAGGAGAAGGCCGCGCGGGAGGCGCGCAGGGCTGCACCGGGCGATTCGTCGACCCGGTAGGTACCGGAGAAGCCGACGACCGCCCGATAGGCTGGGCGGGTGAGTTCCGAGTCCATAGGTCAGACCCCCGGCTCGCGTCGTCGGGAGCCGGTCTTCCGCGCTCTCGAGTTGATTGCCACGGGCATCGTCCGCGCACAGAAGATGGATCTCCGGCTCGACGGTCTCGACAACATCCCTGCCGACGGGGGAGCCGTTCTCGTGATCAACCACACGAGCTACGTCGACTTCCTGCCGGCGGCGTACGGGGTCTACCAGGCCGGGCGTCGGACCCGCTTCATGATCAAGTCCGAGATGATGGACATCGCGATCATGCGATTCCTGATCACCCACACCGGGACAGTGCCCGTCGACCGGTCACAGGGCTCTGCGGCATACCAGGCAGCGGTGTCGTCGCTGCGGAACGGTGAGATCGTCGCGGTGTATCCCGAGGCAACGATCAGCAGGAGCTTCGAACTCAAGGAATTCAAGACCGGCGCCGTACGCATGGCCGCCGAGGCCGGCGTGCCCCTGGTGCCCACCATCGTGTGGGGAGCGCAACGGCAATGGACCAAGAGCGGCACACGTGACATGGGGCGCAGCGCCATACCGGTCTCGGTCAGCTACGGTGCGCCGATCCCGGTAGCGGCCGACGCCAATCCGGAACAGGCAACCGCGGAACTCCGGGACACCATGCGCACCTTACTGTTTCACGTGCAAGACGAGTACGGTCCGTATCCGCCGCACGCGTTCTGGGTTCCGCACCGGCTGGGCGGTTCTGCGCCCACGCCCGACGAGGCCGCTGTCATCGAGAAAGAAGAAGCAGAGCGCAAGGCTGCGGACCGAGCACGAAAGGCCAACCGTGAGTGATACATCCGCAGCGTCGTCCCGAAAGGCGACCGTAGGATTCGACGGCCCGCCGACGCTGATAGCCAGTGATGTCGATGGCACGTTGATCGACGATCAGAACACGGTGTCGCCCTTCACCATCGACGTGCTGGGATCGGCATGTAGCGCGGGGGCCGAATTCGTCCTGGCCACCGGGCGTCCACCGCGATGGATTGCCGAGATCACCGATCAGTTCCCCGGCTCGGCCGTGAACGTCCGATACGCCGTATGCGCCAACGGGGCCATCATCTACGACGTCGCGCACGATGAGATCGTGCACTCGTCGCTGCTGCAGACCGATCGGCTCGCTGTTCTCCGCGAGGTGATCGCCCGTCGACTGCCCGCGGCAGGGGTGGCGGGCGAGCGGGTTGGTTCCTCCCAGTTCGACGCTGCGACAGCGCCGTTCGTCGCAACGGTCGGCTACCGGCATGCCTGGCTCAACCCCGACCACGTCGAGGTGGGCGACGACGAGGTCTACGCCGAACCGGTGGTTAAACTCCTTGTGCGACAGCCCGATCTGGCGAGCGGCGAGATGGCCCGTCGACTCCTGCCCGATCTCGATGGACTGGCACAGGTGACGTACTCCACCGACAACGGGCTGATCGAACTGTCGGTACCCGACACCCACAAAGCGTCGGGGCTGACGAAACTCATCGACCTCGCAGGGCTGTCCGGGGACCGTACCGTGGCGTTCGGTGACATGCCGAACGATGTCGAGATGCTCGACTGGGCCGGTCACGGCGTAGCGATGGGCCACGCTCATCCCGCTGCCATCGCCGCGGCCGACGAAGTGACCGTGGGCAACAACGAGGACGGTGTTGCGCGAGTGCTGGCCCGGTGGTTCGGCTGACGAGACCGTGTCGTTCCAGCCCGGATGGGCTGGCTACGGGCGCGCGTCTTCACCCGTAGCCAGGCGGCGGTCTCAGGTGAGGCCGAGTGCGAACGCGCCGATGTAGGTGCGCACAGCGTCGGAGTTTGGCGGGTGAAAGCTGCCTGCGCGCACGTCTCGATACAGTCTCTCGAGTTCGTTGCGGCGATGCAGCGCACCCGCTCCGGCGACTTCCAGTGCGAGGTCGGTGACCTGGCGTGCGACGCGGGTGCCGTTCTCCTTCGCGGCGAACAGTCGAAGCAGGGCGCGATCGCCGAGATCCTCTCCCGCGGTGAGGGATGTGGTGAGGTCGTCGAGTGATCCGGTCACTGCTTCAAGTGCCAGTTCGGCTTCTGCGACGTGATACTGCGTGAACGGCTTGTGCGCCACCGTTTGTCCATCGAGGCTGAGGGCGCTACGCGACGTAGCCGATGCGATCGCGAGATCCAGCGCGCGACGGGCTATCCCGGCATAGATGTTGCCCAGCGCCGGCAGTACCCAGGGAAAGATTCCGGCGACGTAACCCGTTGGCTGCTGGCCGATCTCGACGATACCCACTGTGCGTTCGCGCGGTACGAACACGTTGTCGAGCAGGGTGTCGTGACTCGCGGTTGCCCGCACGCCCAACGTGTCCCAGGTCTCGACCGTGGTAACACCGGATTCCCCGCGCGGGATGAAGGTGTGCACGATCTTCGGGTGGTCGGGGTCGGAGTTGTCACGCGCGTGCACGCCGAGCCAATCCCAGGCAGGCGAGAGCGAGGTGAAGATCTTGCGACCGCTGATGAGGTAGCCGCCGTCGACCGGCGTCGCGATCGTCGTCGAGTCATCGATCACGAGGTCGTTGCCGGGTTCGCCGTGTCCGGCCGCGATGACCTTGCCCGCCGCAACCTCGTCGGCAAGCCAGGACACCGATGAGTTGCCGTGGGCGAGTTGATCGGTGATCGGTCCGACCCAGTAGAGGTGCATGTTGATGCCGAGTGCGGTCGCCGGTGCGAACGTCGCCAGTCGACGCTGCTCCGCATTGAACCGGTGCAGCGAGAGTCCGAGTCCGCCGCGCTCGACGGGCAATGTCGAACGCAGGTAACCCAGTTCGGAAAGCTCGGCCAGGTCGTCGGCGAAGAAGGTGTTGTCGCGGTCGTGGGCGACGGCGCGTTCACGGAAGCGCTCGAGGGTGTCCTCGGGGATTACCCACGTGTCTGTGGGCTGGATGGTGGTCACGGTTGCTCCTTTGGTGGTGCTGTCGAGGGGTGAGGTGGTGCTGTCGGCATCACAACGTGCTGCCGTGGGCGGGAAGTGCTGTGTGTCGTCGGGTTCGATCAGTCGAAGAACTGGTCGTCGGGCCGGACCTGGAGCGCGATGCTGAATCGGTTGGCCGCGGCGAATGCGGCGACAACCTGGATGGCCTCGTAGATCGCGGCGTCGTCGAGGCCGAGGTTGCGCAGAGCGCTCAGATCGTCGTCGGAGACGTCTCCGGGGTGGACCGAGAGGGTGGCAGCGAAGTCGGCGAGAATTCGCTGGCGTGGCGTGAGTTCACGCACGTCGCGATAGTCGACGGCGATCCTCGTGCCGAGCTTTCTGTCGCCGAGCGCATCTCCGAGGCTCACGGCATGGTTGAGGCGGCAGTAGGAGCAACCGTTCTCGGCGGAACTCACCGTGGCGATCAACTCGCGGTCGGCATAGGGGAGCAGGCCCGCATTCGGGTCGAGCAGCGCGAGGATGTACTCGTTGAAGCGTGCGGCGTGGGCTCCGCCGAGTGCGAATGCGCGCACCCAGTTGGGGATGTAGCCCACCTGCCGTTCGATGGCGCGGATCTGGCGCTGGAGTTCGTCGGGCAGCGCGTCGATCTCGGGCACGTCCAGACGCGAGATCTGAGTAACGGGCGAGGCGTCGAGCGTATGTGTCATGCGGTGTCTCCATTGGCGTGTGGGTGTGTGGGTCGTACTTCGGCGATGGTGTCGGCCAATCCTGGTCCCGTGGGCGATGTCTGAGTGCCGCGGCGGTGCGTCGAACGGTAAGGAGCGGCACGAGGAAGCGACAGGTTAAGAACTGCGGAGAGCGCAACTGTTCGTGCTGACCCCGCCACGCCGGATCGATGGCGAGAGGTGATCATGGCCCGACCGGGCCACGCAGGCCGACCAACTCGTGACGCGGTTGTTACGCCCTGAGGTTGGTATTTGGAAGAAGAATCACTATGGTCACATAAGTCCCATTAGTCACATCCGTAACAGACCTCGACGGGGAGTGTCTGTTCAACTGCGCGCTGGAGGTGCGGACAGCCGTGAACATCCGACTGTCGAATCCGTTCGTCTCCCGGGCGCGTCCGGGGAGTCGACGTCGTCGAACATCGTCCCTGGTCGTCTGCGCGGTTGCCCCTGCGCTACTGGTGGGAGGGGTATTCGCGGGTGATGGCTTCTCGACACACTCCGACGTCGGCCTCGCGGCAGACTCCCAGGTGGCGCTGATCGGCCACGGCCACGGTCACGGCCGCGGCATGGGCCAGTGGGGTGCGTACGGATATGCGAAGCGAGGCTGGTCCGCGGCGAAGATCCTGCAGCACTTCTATGGCGGCACCACGCTCGGCAAGACCGACAAGCCCGATATCACCGTCGGACTGAGCAAGCAGTCGACGGTCAATGTACGGGCCGATGCCGGTGCGCGCGTGGGGAACGT
Source organism: Gordonia aichiensis NBRC 108223 (assembly GCF_000332975.1). Taxonomy (GTDB): domain Bacteria; phylum Actinomycetota; class Actinomycetes; order Mycobacteriales; family Mycobacteriaceae; genus Gordonia; species Gordonia aichiensis. The sequence continues at coordinate 42,355 of NZ_BANR01000028.1, forward strand.
GGCGGTGCAGCCGGGACAGGCCGTGAGCATCTCGGGTGGGACGGCGACCATCACCAACGGCTGCGGCGGGGGTGCTGTGCGGTCGGTACCCGCGACGTTCGTCGACCCGGTCAATGCGGCTGCAGGCCGCCCGGCGAACGAGCTGCTCAAGTTCTGCGGATCGAATGCGGCCTACCGCGGGTCCCTCGGATTCGACGGCGGGCGCGTGGTCAACAAGCTGAACATCGACGATTACGTCAAGGGCGTGATCGCCAAGGAGAGCATCCCCGGATGGGGCGACTCCGGCGGGATGGAGGCGCTCAAGGCGCAGGCCGTCGTCGCGCGCAGTTATGCCTTGGCAGCCATCGCGGGTGGCAAGAAGATCGACGACACGCAGAACTCCCAGATGTACGGCGGTGTCGCGGGCGAGGATCCGCGAACCAACCGCGCTGCCGACGCAACGGCGGGCCAGATCCTGCGACAGAACGGTCAGCCAGCGCTCACCGAGTTCTCGGCATCGACGGGCGGATATACCGCGGGCGGACGGTTCCCCGCTGTCGTCGATGAAGGCGATGCGATTGCGCCGGAACATAATTGGAGCGCAACCGTGAGTGCAGCGAGCATAGCTTCGGCGTTCGGAGTCGGCGCGCTGCGTAGCTTCGAGGTGATCGAGGCCAACGGGCTCGGTCCGGAGAATGGTCGTGCGTTGCGGGTGCGGATATCGGGATCGTCGGCCACTGTCGAGGCGACGGGCGAGGATGTGCGGACCAAACTGCAACTCAAGTCGTCGTGGTTCTCGGTGCGGGGACAGACGAGCAAGCCGAAGATCGTGGCGCCTCTGACGTCGCCGGGTGCTGGTGCAGGCCTGGGTTCGGTCGACCTCGGATCGCTGATCCCCGATTCGCTGACCGGTCTTGCCGACAACCTGGTGCCCGGGTCGTCGAAGCTCCTGGGCATCGCGACGGATGCCATCAATGGCAGGGTCGGCGAGCTCGGTGGGATCACCGGCCCGCTCGGGCAGGCCATCGGTGTCCCCACACTCACGCCGGACGGCGCGGGGGTCACCCAGTTGTTCCAGAAGGGCATGATGTTCTTCAGTCGGCAGACCGGCGCTCACGCGCTCGCGGGCAAAGGACTGGCCGACTTCCAACAGCGTGGCGGCGTTCCGGTGCTCGGCTTCCCGCGCGCCGACCGGCTGCGCTGAGCGGTCGGGTCGGGTCGGGCCGTGGTCGATCAGTGTGGCGACCCCATCGGCGTGGCGTCTCGATCCGTATGACAGTTGGGGCCGGTTTCGGGGGTAAACGTCATACGGATCGTCGAGCCAACTGCTTCGAGCCAACCACCCGAGCCGTCGACCCCGGCCCGACTACTCGGGGCCGGCGTCGACGACCCGCTGCGCGATGTCGACGAGCTTGGTGTTGGAGTCCTGGGAGAGTCGGGCCAACAGACTGAACGCCTGGTCGGGGCTGAGGCGGTACCGCTCCATCAGCATGCCCTTGGCCTGGCCGATCAGATCGCGCGAACTCAGCGCTGTGCGGAGCTGTTCTTTCTCGCGTACCGCCGAGAACACCGTTGCGGTGTGGGCGGCGAACAACTGGCCGAGCGCGCGCGTTTCGTCGTCGAACGCATCCAGCTCGGTGCTGTGCAGGTTGAGGGCGCCGCGCTCTTCTCCCGCGATGTAGAGACAGAAGCAGGCCATCGAGCGGATTCCGAGGTCGGCGGCAGCCGCGCAGAACGTCGGCCACCGTGCTTCTCGACGCATGTCGTCGATCCAGACCGTGGTGTCGTCGGTGGCCGACCGAATGCACGGCCCCTCGCCGAACCTCTGCTGGAGTGCATCGGACTGCGCAGCGATCTCGCCAATCATCACGGGGGTCTCGATGCGACCGTTCGTGACGACGGTGATGCTGGCGTAGTCGGAACCGATGGTTTCGGCGGCGGCCTTGGTGAACAGTCGCAACAGCATGTCGGTGTCGGCGCTCTCGGCCTGCAACTGCTTGACGATCTGGGCGATCTCCGAGCTCTTCTGTGCGATGTCGGCACCGGTCCACGTGGTCGGCGCGGTGCGTTGCGCATCCGCCTGCGAGGTGAGGTCGGTCAACGTGTACTCCTTCCACGCAGCTGTTCGTTGCGGCCCATGCCTTCCACGCCACACAGGGCGCATGACAGTTGCCTCAGCCGAAAACATACTCCGTCGGTCGGAGCAGGTGAGAGGTGATGGAACTCCCGAGAATGGGCTGGGGTTTGTCGTCCTGGTTGCGTGGGCGCTTCTGATCTGCGAACGAGCGCGCCGCGGCGTTCTTCACCGCCATCACTGTCGGCGAGACGCCGACGGTCTGTACCCGGTGCCAGGGCACCTGCGGCTCACCGGGCCGCGCCCAGTACCACAGCCAGATCGGGTACATCCACAGTTGGATGCCGCGTGGCTTGGCGATGCGCATGGCGGCCTGGCCGACAGCTTCGTGATCGGCCTCGCCGTCGTGATCCCAGACGGCGAGTATGCCGTTGCGGGCGCCCGGCTGATCGCCGAGCGCGTCGACGATCATCGTGTCGAGGCGCTCGGGGTACTGGTCGAGGGTTCCCGAGTGGAGGCCGCCCCATCGTGGGAGATCGAGGCCGAGCAGCACCGAGGCGGTGTCGAGTTCGAGATGACGACGGTTGGCCAACTGTTCGGGTAACCCGGGATGGGCCACGTGGCCGTCGGACGCGCAGATGGTGACCACGTCGATGCCCTGCGATGCTGCGGCGTGTACGAGGCCTCCTGCCCCCAAGATCTCGTCGTCGGGATGAGCGGCGACGACGACGAGGCGGTCGATGTCGAAAATCACCTCTGGCCAGGACTGAGAGGCCAGCCAGCTGAGCCACTCCGGTTCGGGGGTACCGAAGGACCTGGGCGACTGGCCCAGGGTCGGGCCGGGAAAGAAGCGCTTCATCGGCGTCCGTGGAGGAATCGGGACGTCGGGGGTCGGCGAACCCTGCGAGAGGGTCGGCGACGGGCCTTGTGGAGTGACGAACGAAGAGGTCATTGGCGGACTCCTATGGGGGAGTTGCGCAATCCGCGGTGCACACGCTGCGTTGCACAGTGTTCAGCGAGCCGATCTCTACAGCCCAGTGCACTGAGTATACGGGCCGTGGCCAGCCGAGATCGGGCGGTCGACCCACATCACAGAGACGAACCGTGCTCGATCGGCATGGCGGGAGCCCCGCGTGTGGCGATGACCTCGTCATCGGGTCGGTTACCCTGAACACCCGTGGCCACCAATAGCAACGTCGCGTCGAACCCTGCCGCCGATCAGATCCCCACGGTTGATCTCATCGTGGTCGGGTCCGGGTTCTTCGGTCTCACCATTGCCGAGCGCGCGGCGACACAACTCGACAAGCGGGTTCTCGTGGTCGAGCGCAGGTCACACATCGGCGGTAACGCCTACTCCGAGCCGGAGCCCGAGACCGGCATCGAGGTGCACAAGTATGGGGCGCACCTGTTCCACACGTCGAACAAGAAGGTGTGGGACTACGTCAACCAGTTCACCGACTTCACCGGCTACCAGCACCGGGTGTTCGCGTTGCATGACGGCCAGGCGTACCAGTTCCCCATGGGACTTGGCCTGGTCTCACAGTTCTTCGGCCGGTATTACAGCCCCGACGAGGCTCGCGCGCTGATTGCGGAGCAGGCCAGCGAGATCGACACGAAGGACGCCAAGAACCTCGAGGAGAAGGCGATCAGCCTGATCGGTCGGCCGCTCTATGAGGCGTTCATCAAGGCGTACACGGCCAAACAGTGGCAGACAGACCCCAAGAACCTGCCGGCGTCGAATATCACGCGCCTGCCGGTGCGCTACACCTTCGACAACCGCTACTTCAACGACACCTACGAGGGTCTGCCGGTTGACGGTTACACCGCGTGGCTGGAGAACATGGCGGCCGACGAGCGCATTGAGGTGCGTCTGGACACCGACTGGTTCGCCGTGCGCGACGAGATCCGCGCGGCCAACCCCGACGCCCCCGTCGTCTACACCGGCCCATTGGACCGGTACTTCGACTACTCCGCCGGACGTATGGGCTGGCGCACCCTCGACTTCGAGACCGAGGTGCTGCCGACAGGCGACTTCCAGGGCACCCCGGTGATGAACTACAACGACGCCGACGTCCCGTTCACACGTATCCACGAGTTCCGGCACTTCCACCCCGAACGGAAGAACTACCCGACGGACAAGACCGTCATCATGCGCGAATTCAGCCGGTTCGCGAACGACGACGACGAGCCCTATTACCCCATCAACACCCCGGAAGACCGTGAGAAGGTCGCGGCCTACCGGGAACTGGCCAAGTCGGAGACCGCGAAAGCCAAGGTGCTGTTCGGCGGACGACTCGGCACCTATCAGTACCTGGACATGCACATGGCGATCGCGAGTGCGCTCACCATGTTCGAGAACACGCTGGCGCCGCACCTGAGCGACGGTGCGCCGCTCGCGGAGGCGGAGTAGATGAGTGTGACTGTTTCCAACGACACGACCGAGAAGCGCGCGACGCCCGGCCCGGTCCCGGCGCAGACGAAAACCGCGCCCGACTCGAAAGCCGTCGAGCTGCTGCAGCGGGTCATCTTCCCGCGGCCGGGTGAGCCCATCGACGTGCGCTCGCTCTACCAGGTGGAGTCGGACAACAACACGCGCCGTGCCCACGCCCCGACTCGGACGTCGGTGCTGCTCGCAGGCGAATCCGAGGTCAGCTTCGAGACGTACTTCAATGCGTTCGCGGCGTCGTATTGGCGACGCTGGTCGGTCTTGACCTCTGTGGTGCTGCGCATCGAGGTACGCGGGACCTGCCGCATCGACCTGTACCGGTCGAAGGTCGACGGCTCGCGGATCGGTATCGGTGGCGATCTGGTGCCCACCGACGACAACGGTTACGGCGTCATCGAATTCGAGCTCGATCTGGGGCCGTTCGAGGACGGCGGCTGGATCTGGTTCGACGTGACCACCGACACCGACACCGAGATCGTCTCGGCGGGTTGGTATTCGGCGGTCGCGGCCGCAACCGGACCGGAGACCAAGCGTGTCACCGTCGGCATCCCGACCTTCAACCGGCCGACGGATGCGGTCAACGCGCTCGCCGCGCTCACGTCGGATCCGTTGGTGGACGAGGTGATCGACGCCGTGCTCATGCCCGACCAGGGCACCCGCAATGTCGTCGATGAGCCGGGCTACGACGAGGCCGCCGCCGCGCTGGGCGACCGGCTGCATATCTTCAACCAGGGCAACCTCGGTGGTTCGGGCGGCTATGCGCGCATCATGTACGAGGCGCTGCGACTGACCGACAGCCCGTACGTCCTCTACATGGACGATGACATCGCGATCGAGCCGGATTCCATCCTGCGTGCGTTGGCGATGTCGCGGTTCGCGAAGACCCCGATGCTCGTCGGCGGTCAGATGCTGAATCTGCAGGATCGCAGTCACCTGCACTCGATGGGTGAGGTGATCAATCACCACACCTTCATGTGGACCGCTGCACCGTTCGTCGACTACGACCACGACTTCGCCAAATACCCTCTCCGCGACCGCGAGAACTCAAAGAACCTGCATCGTCGCATCGACGTGGAGGGCAACGGCTGGTGGATGTGCATGATCCCGCGTGAGTGCGCGGAGCAGATCGGCCTGCCGATGCCGTTGTTCATCAAATGGGACGACTGGGAGTACGCACTGCGTGCTGCCAAGGCCGGGTATCCGACGGCGACGATCCCGGGAATCGCGATCTGGCACATGGCGTGGAGCGACAAGGACGACGCCATCGACTGGCAGGCGTACTTCCACCTGCGTAACCGCCTCGTCGTCGCAGCGATCCACCACGACGGACCGATCAAGGGTATTCTGCAGTCGATGGTCAAGGCGACCGCGAAACATCTTCTGTGCCTTGAGTATTCGACGGTGGCCATTCAGAATGAGGCGATCCGCGATTTTCTCGCCGGGCCCGACCATATTCGCGACCTGCTGCCGACCGCGCTGCCCAAGGTCGCCGAGATGCGCAAGCAGTACCCCGACGCCGTCGTCCTGCCGTCGGCCACCGAGCTCCCCCGAACCAGCGGAGAGGCAACGCATCTCGGGGTCAACATCCCGACCAACCCGTTCAGCAAGCTGAAAGCACTTGCGGCGTCGGTGGTCAACAATCTGCGTCCCGCCGATCCCCATCACCACGAAGTGCCGCAAGCCAATTACCCGCCCATCGAGGCCCGGTGGTTCTCACTCGGACGTGTCGACGGCGTCACGGTGACCACCGCGGATGGCAGGGGAGTGGTGTATCGGCAGCGCGACCGCGACAAGATGGTCGCGCTCGCACGTGAATCCGCAGCCCTCGTGCGCGAACTCAACGAACGGTTTCCTGAGATGACAGAGCGCTACCGCGCCGCTCACCAGGAGCTGACCAGTAAGGAGAGCTGGGCCGGTGTCTTCGGTATCGAGTGACGGGGAATTGAGTAAAGCGGGATCGAGTGACGCGTCGTCGAGTACGGTCGGCCGCGACGAGAGCCGAGAGGTCGACGCGCTGATCGCCATCCAGGACGCGCTCTACGACCGTCCCGGTGTGCTCCCGGCGGCGCGCGCGCTGTCGCACTTCGGCGAGCACTCGCTCGGCTGGCTGGCGGTCTCGGGACTCGGCTACGTCAGAGCGCGTCGACGAGGTGACGGGGCTGCGCAACGCCGCTGGATCGAGGCGGGCGTCGGAGCATTCGGGACGCACGCGGCGTCGGTGGTCATCAAGCGAATCGTCCGACGCCCCCGACCGCACGACCCCCGAATCCGCATCGGGGTGTCGACGCCGAGCAAGCTGAGCTTCCCGTCGTCGCACGCGACGTCGACGACCGCGGCATCGATTCTGATCGGTCGAGCTGCCGGATTGCCGCCCTACCTGCTCCCGGCCCTCCTCGTGCCGCCTATGCTCACGTCGCGACTTGTGCTCGGTGTCCACTATCCGAGCGACGTCGCCGCGGGAGCCGCACTCGGTGCACTGGGTGCTGGGGCCGTCGTCGGGGGTGACACGCTCATCGAGCGTGCGTCGCGGTCGGCTGCCGGGCATCCGCGTGCCACGCGCACCGCGCGCATGGCGGCTCGAGCCGGTGCTTTCGCGGTGCCCGGGCAGACCGCACGGACAGCGGCCGCGTGGGTGATCAGGAACCGAGGAGAGGCATGAGCGAGGAGCCCATCGAGCACGGCAAGAAGGTCGGCCCCCCGAAGAACCGGGTCGACGGCTTGATCAAGGCACTCCGTCCCCGGCAGTGGGTGAAGAATGTCCTGGTCCTGGCCGCGCCGCTGGCTGCGGGCAGCATCACCGACGCCCATGTGCTCGGCCGCGCCGGGATCGCCTTCGTGGCTTTCTGCCTCGCGTCGTCGTGCATTTATCTGATCAACGACGCCATCGACGTCGACTCCGACCGCAATCACCCGACCAAGCGGTATCGCCCGATCGCCGCGGGCGTGGTGCCGGTCACGCTCGCCTACGTGCTCGCCGTAGTGCTCGGCGTGGCGTCGTTGCTCATCGCCTACTCGGCGAACTGGCAGACGGCAGTGGTCATCGCCGTGTATCTGGTGATCCAGCTCGGCTACTGCTTCGGGCTGAAGAACCAGCCCGTCATCGACATCTGCATCGTCTCCTCCGGCTTCCTGCTGCGTGCGATTGCGGGTGGTACTGCGACCGACATCAAGCTCTCGCAGTGGTTCCTGCTGGTCATGGCGTTCGGTTCGCTGTTCATGGCGGCGGGCAAGCGCTATGCCGAACTCGTGCTCGCCGAGCACACCGGCGCCAAGATCCGTAAGTCGCTGCAGTACTACACCACGAGCTACCTGCGTTTCGTGTGGACGCTGTCGGCGACGCTGGTCGTTGCGTTCTACGGGCTGTGGGCGTTCGACAAGAACTCCGGCCACGACACCAACGTGTGGTATGCCCTCTCGATGGTGCCGTTCACCATTGCGATCCTGCGCTATGCCGTCGTCGTTGACGGCGGGACGGCGGGGGAGCCCGAGGAGATCGCCTTCGGGGACCGCATCCTGCAGATCCTGGCGCTGGCATGGATCGTCTGCGTTGGTGTCGCGGTCTATGCCGTCTGACGTTCGGGACGAGCCCGCTCGGGCGGGACGGCACAGACTTCGCGAAACCCCCGGTGACACGGTTGCCGACGGGGATACACGCGCTCTCACGATCGATGACACCGTCGTCATCGCTGCTGTCGACGGGGATCGTGGCGGCGCCGACGGGGTTGGTGGCGCATTCGACGGCAATGCCGACGCCTCAGCCGCGGACGTCGGTGCCCGCGGTGACGAATCCGCTGCCCTCACAGGTGACGGCGGTCCGCCGACGGACCAGGGACGTCGACGATTCCTGTCGTCGTGGGGGCCGCGGCAGTGGACCGCGACGATCAGCTTCCTGATCGGAGCCATCGCGGTCACGACGTTCTTCACGATCGGCGCGTGGCAGCGCCGGTGGATCGCCGACGACGGTTTGATCGTGTTGCGCACACTGCGAAACCTGTTCGCGGGCAACGGCCCCGTGTTCAATGCGGGCGAGCGTGTCGAGGCCAACACCTCGACCGCGTGGACCTATCTGCTGTGGTTCTGGGCTTGGGTCACCGACGGCCAACTCGAGTACGTCGCGCTCTGGGTGGCACTGGTGCTCTCGGTGTCCGCGATCCCGATCGCGATGTACGGCACGGCACGCCTGCTCGGCCCGCGCATCAGCGGACCAGCGGCCAGTGGCGTCACACTGCTGCTGCCTCTGGGCGCGATCATCTACATCGCAATCCCGCCCGCACGCGATTTCGCCACGAGCGGCCTGGAGAACGGGCTGTGCATCTTCTGGGTTGCGGTGCTGTGGTGCCTACTCATCTCGTGGGCGCGTCGACGGCCCGTACAGCAACAACCCGTACAGCAACAACCCGTACAGCAACAACCCGGACAGCAACAACCCGGACAGCGACAACCAAGGCAGCGACAACCAGAAGGCACCGAAGGACGAAGGTCTGCCGGTGGTGCCCGGGCAACAGCGGCAACCCTGTTTCTCGCCTTCTGGGCCGGCCTCGCTCCGCTGATCCGCCCGGAGCTCACCGTCATCGGCGGCATTGCGCTCGTGTTGGTCTTCCTGGCGCCGCTGACGTGGAAGATGCGTGTGGGTGTTGTGCTGTGCGCGGCAGTCCTGCCGGTCGGTTACCAGATCTTGCGAATGGGTTACTACGCGCTTCTGGTACCCAACCCGGCGGTCGCCAAGGACGCGAGCGGGTCCAAATGGCATCAGGGTTTCATCTATCTCGGCAATCTCTTCGGGCCGTACACGTTGGTCCTGCCCGCCGTCATGGCGATCGTCGCGGGGGTTCTGCTCGTCGTGGGGATTCGTCTGAGCGGCTCGGCCACGACCGAAGGCCCGGACCCGTCGGCCCCTGACCCGTCGGCCCCAGACTCGTCGGGCCCTGACTCAGCGGCCCCAAGCTCGGCGAGCGACGCCCCGAAACCGACGATCGGTGAGCGCCTGTCGCGGTGGTCGTGGAGTCTGCAGACACCCAAGGCGGTGACGGTGACCATCACGGTCGCGGGGCTCATCGTCGGCGTCTACTGGCTGCGTCAGGGCGGTGACTTCATGCACGGACGTGTTCTGCTGACCCCGCTGTTCACGATCCTGCTCCCGGTCATGGTCGTACCACTCTCGCTGCCCGCCCTCGCAGACGTTCGCACTGCATTCGGCCGCGGCGTCGACGCAGCGAGGGACACAGGTCGGCGACGTCGTGTCCTGGTGCAGTGTGGCGGTGCGACGGTGATGGCGGCGCTGTGGATCACGACGCTCGTGTGGGCGATCGTCTGCCACGAGAAGGTGCTCCCGAACGCGGGTATCGACATCGGGCGCAGCGGGATCGTCGACGAACGCCGGTTCTACGTGACCAACATGGGCAACGAGAACCCCGTCACCGCGGCCGACTATCTCGACTACCCGCGGATGCGCGCGATGGTCGAGCGGATCAACGAGTACCGCACACAGGGAGGTGTGATCCTGCCGTCGGGCAACTACGACGAGTGGTACGTGGCCAAACTTCCCGACAACACGCCGCAGGACAAGCGCAAGGCGACGGTGTACTTCCTCAACCTCGGAATGACGAGCATGAATGCTCCGCTCGATGTGCGCGTGGTCGATCAGATGGGTCTCGCCTACCCGATCGCGGCGCACACCGAACGTCTCGAGGACGGTCGCATCGGACACGACAAGAATTTGCCGGCAGAGTGGGTTGTCGCCGAGTCGGGTGCCTACCCCAGATGGCCGGTGCTTCCGGGGTTCCTCGACGAGGACGTGGTCGCGCAGGCCCGTGAGGCTCTTACCTGTTCGCAGACCGTCGACCGTATCGAGTCGTATAAGGGCACCTGGTCGTTCGAGCGGTTCAAGTCGAATCTGTCGGAGTCGTTCGGCTTCACCGACTACCGCATCCAACGCAATCCGGAGTACGAACTCCAGCGCTGCGGGCTGCCTGTCCCGCCGCGTCTGCATCCGAGATGAGCGTCACATTCTGATACCTCTCGGAGTAGCGACAGTGCAGGTCACATGCCTGAGAGGTGCCTGAGTGCACGATCGATTTGTCCTGTTATGTATCGGATAGGTAACGTCGAAGCCTGATAAAGCGATGAGAGATACGACCGAGCGATATTGGTCGATCGGCACAGTGTCCACGTCGACAGACTGTGGATGTGGTGACGGTCACACTGATTGTCAGTGTGTTGGGCGATGCAATAGGCTGCCGAAACGTTGTGCATGTGCACACGCGAGGTGGCCAGTGTCACGGTTCGTGCGAGGAATCGCGCGGGTCGAGCGTGGTCGTCCAGGGGGACTCGAGCCGGTCGGGTTGATATCGCGCACGTAACGATCTGGTGCCTGGTGTGTCCGGTGGGACGCATGGGGACTGGTAACAGAGGAGAGTTTGGTCGATGGGAGTAGCGGTGAGGTCGGAAACGGTGACACCCGGATCCGGTAGGCGTGGTGGTTTGCGGCTGCGTAGCCGGTTGGTGGCGGTGACCGTCGCATTGATGACGATCGCAGGTCTCGCTTCGGTCATCACGGGCGCGGGTACCGCCGACGCACGTGTCAACGGAACCCCTGCGGGCAAGAGCGAGTGGTGGGTCAACGGCTGCGGGATGCCCACCAATGGCGCCTTCGGCAACAAGTCGATGGCTCCCGGGATGGTCAAGGTGCGTTCCTGGTCCAAGCCGGGCAACAACCGTACCGTGATCCTGCTCGACGGCATGCGCGCCCAGTACGACTTCTCGGGCTGGGAGATCAACACCAACGTGCAGGAACTGGTCAACCACGGCGTCAACGTCGTTGAGCCGATCGGCGGACCTGCCAGCTTCTACACCAACTGGAACGCTCCCAGTAACTTCAACGGCCAGCAGCGTCGTTACATGTGGGAATGCGTGATCCAGGACAAGCTCGCTCCCGCCCTGCGCCAGAAGGGCTTCAAGGGCAAGGGTGGCAAGTACGCCATCATGGGCATCTCATCCGGTGGTAACGCTGCTCTGGTGCTCGCGGCCAAGCGCCCCGACCTCTACTACGCGGCAGGCTCGCTGTCGGGTTACGACTTCCTCAGCGCCCCCGGAATGCACACCATGCTGCGCCTGGCGATGCTCGACGTCGACCCCAAGCCGTGGAACGTCGACGCCATGTGGGGCCCGCCGTGGGATCAGCGCTGGTACGACAACGACCCGTTCATGCTGATCAACCGGATGCATCACCTGAAGGTGTTCACCGGGTCGGGTAACGGACTCTTCGGCCGGTACAACGCACTGCCGAACGTCTTCGACGATCTCTTCAAGGGTTCGACGCTCGAAGTGCTCGCCCTCGCGCAGCGCAAGGCATTCGAACTCGCGGCCTTTACTCAGGGCATCAACCTCATGACCTACGACGCCAACGGCACCCACGCGTGGGGCTACTGGCAGGACATGGTGTGGAACGCCTACCAGCGAGGCTTCTTCCGCTGACCTGATCAGTACCGATCACTCGAACGCAACCCCGACCGGGACTCCGGCCGGGGTTGCGTCGTTTCTGCGACAACCAGCCATCGTCGCCACCAGGCATCGACCCCATTCGCATCAGAAGTCACAAAAATCTCACCCGTCCCAGCGCGTCGCGCAGGATTCGGCCCCGCGACAGGGTAAGAAACACCTGAGGCTAAATGTGACTAGTGGGATAGCTGTGATTTCTGAGGTGCGCGCAGACGTGTGCACCGCGGATCTCCGCCCACGGTGCGAAGGAGTGGGAGTCGAATGCGTCGAGCGGTACGCGCTGATCGCGCGAAGGGGGATCGGGTGACGAACGAGCACTGGCGACGGCGGGGTGTCACGCGGGCCGCGGCTGCCGCAGTGGCGACGATCGCCATGGTGGTCGGCGTGACGATGGCGGGGCAGGCGATGGCGCCCGCCGATCCACCCGCTGCGCCTCCCGCGCAGCCGTCGGCGCCCGCACAGCCGCCTG
>NZ_BANR01000027.1 GCF_000332975.1 Gordonia aichiensis NBRC 108223
ATCCTGACCCTGGCAGCGAGGACTTCGGCTTGACGTGCCGACGGGTGGATGAGCGACTGCCCGCTGGCTTGCGTGCCGTTGTGTTCGACGTCGGTGAGACGTTGGTCGACGAATCGCGCATGTGGGCCGAGCGCGCACTCGACGCGGGGACTACGCCGTTCACGCTGATGGGCATGCTCGGTGCATTGATCGAACGCGACGAGGACCATCGCCAGATCTGGCAGCAGCTCGGGATGGCTGTTCCGCCTTCGACGCCCCCCATTACCTCCGTCGACCTCTATCCCGACGCCGTCGGCTGTCTGCGGGCGGCGCGGGCTGCTGGGTTCGTCGTTGGTATCGCGGGCAATCAGCCGGCCGGGGCGGTCGCTGGTCTGCGCTCACTCGGCGTCGATGCCGACTTCGTGGCGTCGTCTGCCGGGTGGCAGGTGGCGAAGCCCTCGCCGGAGTTCTTCGAGCGGGTCGTGCAGGCGTCGGGTGCTGCGCCGGCTGAGGTGTTGTACGTCGGTGATCGACTCGACAATGACATCGTGCCTGCAGATGCCGCGGGTCTGCGTACGGCGTTCCTGCGGCGCGGCCCGTGGGGCCACATTCACGGGAACAGGCCGCAGGTGAGCGTCGCCGATGTGCGGCTGTACTCGCTCGACGAACTGGCCGAGATGCTGACGCGGTACGCACGAGACTGATCAGACGAGGTTGGGTTGTTCAGATCTCTGGCGGTGGTCGGCACAGTGAGAGTGCCCACTCCGTTCACGACCGCCTGACGGCATGCCGGGAAAGCAGAAAACCCCTGCTGAACAGGGGTTTCGTGGTGCCCTCGGTGAGACTCGAACTCACACTGGACGGGTTTTGAATCCGTTGCCTCTGCCAATTGGGCTACGAGGGCGTGCGCCGCGGGTAGCAGCTGCAACAGACAACTGTAGATGATCGGCCGGATGCCGCGTCAACCGGTACTCTTCGGAGCATTGTTGCTGGTCGCACGTGAGGCGGATGCGATCGGTCGTGACCATTGTGGTCAGCTCGACGTGGAGGAGGGATTGGTGACAGTGGTGGAGAACGTTCTGGCCCAGGCCGAGGACAAGCAGGTTGCGCACAAGGTGCTCGTCGCCGAGGACGATTCGCTGATCCGGATGGACCTCATCGAGATGCTGCGCGAGGAGGGCTACGACGTCGTCGGAGAAGCACCCAACGGTCAGGCTGCCGTTGACCTCACTGAGAAACTCTCGCCCGATCTGGTGATCATGGACATCAAGATGCCGGTGCGCGACGGGATCGACGCAGCCACCGAGATCGCCGAGAAGCGACTCGCGCCCGTGGTGATGTTGACCGCGTTCAGTCAGCGTGACTTTATCGAAAAGGCGCGCGACGCGGGAGCGATGGCATATCTGGTCAAACCGTTCTCCAAAGCAGATCTCGTTCCGGCCATCGAAGTGGCGGTCAGTCGTTATCACGAACTGAAGATGCTTGAAAAAGAAGTTGCGACAATGCAGGACCGGTTGGAAACGCGCAAACTGGTCGAACGCGCCAAGGGATTGCTCATGGAGAAGCAGTCGTTGTCAGAACCAGAGGCGTTCAAGTGGATTCAGCGCGCAGCGATGGATCGTCGCACCACGATGAAGGCCGTCGCACAGGTGGTCGTCGAGACGCTGGGTCCCACCGACTGACCTCGTGAGTCGGCTGCGTTAAATCTGTGAAAATCAGTCGACGTCGACTAGCAGATTTCTCTTTCATTGCCCCGCGCGATCTCGTATCTCGGTCTATGTTTTCTCAAGGTCTCCTCAGTAGACCTCCCGGCCACAGGGGGTCGGGTGGCTGGACGAGAGGTAGTGAAGATGCATCGTCGCGTGACGACCGCAGCGCTCGGGGTGACCCTGGCAGCTGTGCTCGCCGTTTCGGCATGTAGCAGTAAGTCGACTGATTCGGATTCGTCATCGAGTGGGTCGGCTTCGGCGGGGTCGGGGCTGACTATTTCGCCTCTCGCCCAGATCAATACGGAGGGCAAGGAACAACCCAAGGCATCTGAAGCAGACGCACTCAACCCGGCGTCGCCCGGGGACAAGAAGTGCGACCCTGCCACGATCGCCATGGCGGGAGCATTGACCGGCGCGGATGCTGCGCTCGGTATCAACATCGTCGACGGCGCTCAGCTTGCCGTCGATCAGCACAACAAAGCCAACCCGGACTGCAAGATCACACTCAAGCGCTTCGACACCGAGGGCGATCCTCAGAAGGCCACCCAGGTGGCGCCCACCATCACCAATGATGATTCGATCATCGGACTGATCGGGCCTGCGTTCTCCGGTGAGACCAAGGCAACCGGCGGAATCTTCAACCAGGCAGGTCTGGTGTCGGTGACCGCGTCGGCGACCAATCCGACGTTGACCGACAACGGGTGGAAGACGTTCTTCCGCGGTCTGGCCAACGACGACATCCAGGGGCCCGCAGTGGCCAAGTACCTGACCGGAACGATGGGCAAGAAGAAGATCTGCGTCATCAAGGATGACACCGATTACGGTGCGGGCCTCGCGAAGGCTGTCACCGGCGCGTTGGGCTCCGCAGCAGACGCAGACTGCTCGGGCGACGTCAAGAAGGGCGAGCGCGACTTCTCGGCCATCATCTCCAAGGTCACTGCGGCACAACCGGATGCGGTATTCTACGCGGGTTACTACGCAGAGGCCGCGCCTCTCGCGCAGCAGTTGAAGTCTGCCGACTCCAACGTTCTGTTCGTCTCGGGAGACGGTGCGAACGATCCCCAGTTCACCGCGCAGGCAGGCGATTCCGCCAAGGGTGCCGTCCTGTCGTGCCCGTGTGGCCCGGCGCCCGACAAGTTCGCTGCCGACTACAAGGCCGCGTTCAACCAGGCGCCCGGCGTGTACTCGGTCGAGGCATACGACATCGCGGCAATCATGATGAAGGGCATCGAAGAGGGCAACAACACGCGACCGAAGCTCCTCGAATACATCAGCAAGTACAACGGACCGGGCTTGGCGCGAAAGTACTCGTGGACCCCGAAGGGTGAACTCTCCACGTCGCTCATCTGGGTGTACGAAGTCAAGTAATCACCAGCACCACTGCAATTCACGAGAACAAGAGAGCGCCCGGCCGTCACCACGGCGGCCGGGCGCGCTCGTGCTGCGACTTTCCGAAGTCTGAGGGGGATGAATGACCACCACGTACCTGGTGGCGCAGACGTCGACCGCAGTGGCGTCGACGATCGGATTCGACGTCCACTCGCTGGTCAACGGTTTCTGGGGCCTGACGATCGAAGGGCTGACCTACGGCTCGGTGTACGCACTTGTCGCCGTCGGCTACACCCTCGTCTACGGCGTGCTGCGCCTGATCAACTTCGCGCATTCCGAAGTGTTCATGCTCGGTATGTTCGGCACCTACATCGGCTTGCTGCTTCTAGGCTTCAGTCCCTCGGGTAACACGTACGCCGAGGGCACGGTCATGACGATCGTCTACCTCGTGCTCGCCGGACTCTGCGGAATGATCGTGGCGGGCGGTGCCGCCGTCGGTCTCGAGTTCGTCGCCTATCGTCCGCTTAGACGCCGCGGCGCCAAGCCCCTCGCATTCCTCATCACCGCCATCGGAATGTCCTTCGTGCTACAGGAATTCGTGCACTACGTGTTGCCGAAGTTTCCCGTCGATCCTCCGCTGGGCGGTTCGACCGCCCAGCCCACCATTCGTCTGGTCGAGCCGGTCGAGGAGTTCAAGATCTTCGGCGCCCCGGTCTTCAACATGACGATGGTGATCATCGGCTCGGCACTCATCCTGGCGCTCGGCGTCGACTTCATGATCAACAAGACGCGTCTGGGACGCGGCATCCGGTCGGTGGCACAGGATTCCGACGCCGCGTTGCTGATGGGCGTGTCACGCGAGCGGATAATCCTGGTGACGTTCCTCATCGGCGGACTTCTCGCCGGTGCGGCAGCTCTGCTCTACACGCTGCGCGTACCGACCAACATCGTCTACAACGGCGGATTCATTCTCGGGATCAAAGCATTCTGCGCTGCCGTCCTCGGCGGTATCGGCAACGTGCGCGGCGCACTGCTCGGCGGCTTGTTGCTCGGTGTCATGGAGAACTACGGCTCGGTGTTGTTCGGTAACCAGTGGAAGGATGTGGTCGCGTTCGTGCTCCTGATCCTCGTCCTCATGTTCCGTCCCACCGGAATTCTCGGTGAGAAGCTGGGGAAGGCGAGGGTATGACGACATCCGATGACGCCCAGTCGGCGAAGAACAACCACTCGGGACAGCCCGCCATGCCTCCGCGTGGGCTCGGCGACCGGATCAGAACCTGGTGGGACAGTCTCCCGCGCGTCCAGCAGTGGTTACTCGGCGTCCCACTGATCATCCTGTTGGCGTTGCTGCCCGTCATCAAACCACCTCTGATCACTACCACGGCGACCAACTTCGGCGTCGTCATGGCGACCTTCGCGATGACAGCGCTGATCGCGATCGGACTCAACGTGGTGGTTGGACAAACCGGTCTACTCGACCTCGGCTACGTGGGCTTCTATGCCGTCGGTGCGTACGTCGTCGCCTTGTTGACCAGTCCGGCCAGCCCACTGTGGGGCAGTGAGGACCACGGATTCTTCTCCGGACCGTGGGCATGGCTGGCATGCGTGCCGCTCGCGATCATCATCACGGGCATCACCGGCATGGTCCTCGGTACCCCGACTCTTCGTGTCCGCGGCGACTACCTCGCCATCGTGACGCTCGGATTCGGTGAGATCGTGCGTCTCCTCGCCGACAACCTGACCGACATCACCAACGGCGCCTCAGGATTGCAGGGTGTTCTGTTTCCCGAACTCGGTCGGTCGGACAAGCACCCCGACGGCGTGTTCTCGGTGGGCAACAACAGCCCGACCGCCAACTACGGCGTGTGGTGGTACTGGCTGGGCATCGTCGCCGTGATCCTCGTGCTGATCATCATCGGCAATCTCGAGCGCAGTAGGGTGGGCCGGTCGTGGGTGGCCATCCGAGAGGACGAGGACGCCGCCGAGATCATGGGTGTGCCGACCTTCAAGTACAAGCTGTGGGCCTTCGTGATCGGCGCGGGCATCGGCGGCCTGTCAGGCGCGATCTACGCGGGCCAGGTGCAGTACGTCGACCCGAAGGCATTCACCGTCATCAACTCGATGCTCTTCCTATGCGCCGTCGTTCTGGGCGGTCAGGGCAACAAGCTCGGCGTGATCGCCGGCGCGTTCATCATCGTCTACCTGCCGGCACGCGTGCAGGGCATCGAGGTCGGCGGTCAGTCGCTCAGCGAATTCAAGTATCTGTTCTTCGGCATCGCCCTCGTGGTGTTGATGATCTTCCGCCCGCAGGGATTGTTCCCGGCTCGAGCACGATTACTGACCTTCGGGCGCAAGGTGTACGCCGCTGTGCGACGCAACCCCGACCCGCTACCGTCGGGAAGTGAGGAGGCGCACGCATGACGCACCGGACACCAGACGACCCTGCTGGCAACACAGATCCGAGGACCGACTCCCACGAGGTCGATGCAGGCAGACTCGACTCCGGCCCGGACAACGCGGAGCAGATCGAGGAGGTGCTCGCCGATCCCGAGTCGACGGCCGTCGTCGATCCGGCGGCAGTGGACGCACAACTCGCCGATCCGGAAGCCGTAGCCGAAGCCGTTGCGCCGCAACGTGACATCGCAACCGCCGAGGGAGAGCCGCTGCTCAAGGTCGAGGGGCTGACGGTCGAGTTCGGTGGACTCGCCGCTCTCGACGACGTCACCTTCGACATCAAGCGCGGCGAGATCCTCGGGCTGATCGGGCCCAACGGAGCAGGCAAGACCACGTGCTTCAACGCGATCACCGGTGTGTACCGGCCTACGCGTGGAACGGTGACCTTCGACGGCGCGCCGCTCGGCAAGATGTCGCAGCACAAGATCACCCGCAAGGGCATCGCCCGCACGTTTCAGAACGTGCGCCTCTGGGGTGAGATGACAGCACTGGAGAACGTCTCGGTCGGCACCGACGCACGACACAAGACCTCGGTGTTCGGTGCGATCATGCGCACGCCGCGGCTCTACCGCGAGGAACGTGACGCGGTCGACCGGGGCATGGCACTGCTTGAGTTCGTCGGCATCGGTGCCCGCGCCGCGGAGAAGGCGTCGAATCTTCCCTATGGGGATCAACGTCGACTCGAGATCGCCCGAGCACTGGCGACCGAGCCCAAACTGCTGTGCCTCGACGAACCGGCCGCGGGCTTCAACCCGAGCGAGAAGTCGGCGTTGATGGAGCTGATCCAGAAAATACGTGAGGACGGCTACACGGTGCTGCTGATCGAACACGACATGCGTCTGGTGATGGGTGTCACCGACCGCATCGTCGTCCTCGAGTTCGGCCGCAAGATCGCCGACGGTACCCCGCGCGAGGTGCGCGAGAATCCCGCCGTCATCGCCGCATACCTTGGAGTCCCTGATGACCAGATCGCCTGATACGGACAAGCTTTCGGGCGAGACGAGTTCACCGGGGACGTCGAGCAAAGCTCCTGTCCTGGAGATGACCGACGTGGTGATCCACTACGGTCGCATCCAGGCACTTCACGGCATCTCGCTGCGTGTGGACGAGGGGGAGTTGGTGACCCTTCTGGGCGCCAACGGCGCAGGCAAATCGACTACCATGCGCGGAATCTCGGGCCTGCTCAAACTCAGTCAGGGCGACATCTGCTTCCACGGGGAATCGATCACGAAACTGGCGCCGCACGAACGCGTCTCGCGTGGCATCATCCAGGTCCCGGAGGGCAGGCACATCTTTCCCGGGATGACGGTGCTCGAGAATCTCGACATGGGTTGCTACGGAAGAAAATTCGAATCCAAGGCGGCTTACGGTGAAGCCCTCGATCAGGTTTTCGAGCTGTTCCCGCGACTGAAGGAACGCCGCAAACAGTACGGCGGCACCATGTCCGGCGGTGAGCAGCAGATGCTCGCGATAGGGCGTGGATTGATGGCACGGCCCAAACTGCTACTGCTCGACGAGCCGTCCATGGGACTCGCGCCCATGGTGATCCAGCAGATCTTCTCGATCATCGCGCAGATCAACGCGGAGGGCACAACCATCCTGCTCGTGGAGCAGAACGCACAGCAGGCACTGAGCCGGTCAGATCGTGGATACATCCTGGAGACCGGGTCGATTCTCAAAGAGGGGCCGGGCAAGGATCTACTCGTCGACGATGCCGTGAGGGAGGCCTATCTCGGCGTAGCCTGACGCCGTGACCGACTACCGAATCGACACCTCCGGCTCGGACAAGAGACTCGTCAGCGAGATTCTCGGCGAGGCCTTCATCGACGACCCGGTGATGCGCTGGCTGCAGCCCGACACCTCGAAGTATGCGGCTCTGTACCGAGCGCTGCTGACGGCCGGCCACGGATCACGAGGCCGGATGGACGTGTGCTTCGACGGCGACCGTGCAGTGGGTGCCGCTGTGTGGGATCCGCCAGGGTTCCGACTCTCGGGCGGTCGGCAACTTCTTGCCGTGCCGCGATTCATCGCCGCGCTTGGGGGCCGTTATCGCCGCGGTCAACTGATCGAGGAGATGTTCGCCGAGTACCGCCCCAAGGAGCCTCACTGGTATCTCGCCTTCGTCGGTGCGACGCTCCACGGACGCGGCGTCGGCAGCACGCTGGTGCGCACGGGGCTGGAGTCAGTTACCGGGCCGGCGTATCTGGAGAGTTCCAACGAAGCCAACATCCCCCTCTACGAACGCTTCGGTTTCGTCGTGACCGCAGAGGTGAGATTGCCCGACGGAGGGCCCTCGGTGTGGCCGATGTACCGCGCTGCCGCCGGGGGCTGAGATCTGTCGCAGGGCGTCACTAGACTCGTCAGGGTGAGTCCCGCGCAGAGTGCACCCGTGAAGAGTTCCACCGAGACCGCGTCGTCTTCTTCGACGTCGTCGCGGTCGAGTGGCAAGGGCGGCAAGAACAAGCGTCAGCCGACGTTGATGCTGCTCGACGGACATTCGCTGGCTTACCGTGCTTTTTTCGCGCTGCCCGCCGAGAACTTCAAAACGGCGACCGGGCAGACCACCAACGCCGTGTACGGATTCACGTCCATGCTGATCAACCTGCTCCGCGACGAGGAGCCGACGCACGTCGCGGCGGCATTCGACGTGTCGCGCAAGACGTTCCGCTCGGAGATGTTCCCCGAATACAAGGCGCAACGGTCGAAGTCGCCGGACGAGTTCAACGGCCAGGTCGACCTGACCAAGGAGGTGCTCGACGCGCTCGGAATCCCCGTCATGGCGATCGAGGGCTATGAGGCCGACGACATCATCGCGACGCTCGCGACACAGGCCGAGGCGGAGGGCTACAAAGTGCTTGTCGTCACCGGCGACCGCGACTCCCTTCA
The DNA here is from genome assembly GCF_000332975.1 of Gordonia aichiensis NBRC 108223. Taxonomy (GTDB): domain Bacteria; phylum Actinomycetota; class Actinomycetes; order Mycobacteriales; family Mycobacteriaceae; genus Gordonia; species Gordonia aichiensis. The sequence continues at coordinate 8,358 of NZ_BANR01000027.1, forward strand.
ACTCGTCGACGACTCGGTGACCGTCCTCTACCCGCGTAAGGGCGTGTCGGAGCTGACCCGCTTCACTCCGGAAGAGGTCGAGAAGAAGTACGGTTTGACCCCCACCCAGTACCCCGACTATGCGGCGCTGCGCGGCGACCCCAGCGACAACCTTCCCGGCATTCCGGGCGTGGGGGAGAAGACGGCGTCGAAGTGGATTCGTGAGTACGGCTCCCTGGCCGCGCTCATCGATCACGTCGACGAGGTCAAGGGGAAGGTCGGCGACGCATTGCGCGCCCACCTGGCGTCGGTACAGACCAATCGGCAGCTCACCGAACTCGTGCGCGACATGCAGTTGCCGGCCGCTCCCGACGATCTCGCCATGGTCGGCTGGGATCGTGACCGGATCCATCAGCTCTTCGACGACCTCGAGTTCCGGGTGCTCCGTGATCGTTTGTTCTCGACGCTCAGTTCGGTGGAACCGGAGGCCGAATCAGGGTTCGAACTCGATGGATCGATTCTCGGGGAGGGCCAGGTGCGTGACTGGCTCGACGCGCACGCCCGCACCGGCCGCAGCGGACTCAGCGTGACCGGACCTCACCAGGTCGTCGGTGCCGACGCAACCGGGGTGGCGATCGCTGCCGCCGATGGCACGTCGGGCTACGTCGACGTGACCGCATTGGGGCCCGACGACGAGAAAGCGCTCGGCGAGTGGTTTGCCGACCCGGCCATCGACAAGGCGCTACACGAAACGAAGTGGGCCATCCACGCGCTCCGGTCGCGCGGGTGGACGCTCGCCGGGGTCTCCAGCGACACCGCGCTGGCCGCCTACCTCGTGCGGCCAGGTCAGCGAACCTTCAACCTCGACGACCTCGCCCTGCGCTACCTGCGACGAGAACTGCGTGCCGACGACGGTGCTGACTCCGGTCAGCTCTCGCTCCTCGACGACGATGGGGGTGCGGGCAAGATCGCCGAGCAGGCGATGCTCGAGGCCCGCGCAGTCGCTGAACTGGCCGACACACTCGACACCGAGCTCGATCGCATCGACTCCAAGCCGCTGCTCACCGACATGGAGCTGCCGCTGCTGTTCGTGCTGGCCGATCTCGAGGCCGCGGGCATCGCGGTCGACGTCGACCACTTCGGGCAGCTCGAGGAGACGTTCTCCGAGCGCATTCGTACCGCCGCAGAGTCCGCATACGAGGTGATCGGTGAGCAGATCAACCTCGGCTCGCCCAAGCAACTGCAGACGGTGTTGTTCGACAAGCTCGACATGCCCAAGACGAAGAAGACCAAGACCGGTTACACCACCGACGCCGACGCACTGCAGACGCTCTACGAGAAGACCGAGCACCCCTTCCTCGCCTACCTCCTCGAGCACCGTGATGCGACCCGGCTGAAGGTCACCGTCGACGGACTGTTGAAGTCGGTCGCCGACGACGGCCGCATCCACACGACCTTCAACCAGACAGTTGCCGCGACGGGCCGACTGTCATCCACGGAACCCAATCTGCAGAACATCCCGGTCCGGACAGAAGCGGGCCGCGAGATCCGCCACGGCTTTGTCGTCGGGTACGACAACGGTCCCGGCGGATCGGGCAAGCCGTATGAAACCCTCATGACGGCTGACTACAGCCAGATCGAGATGCGCATCATGGCCCATCTGTCCGGTGATGCAGGCCTCATCGAGGCGTTCAACACCGGAGAGGACCTGCACAACTTCGTGGGTTCGCGCGCCTTCGGTGTACCGATCGACGAGGTGACCACCGAGATGCGTCATCGAGTGAAGGCGATGTCGTACGGTCTCGCGTACGGACTGTCGGCGTTCGGTCTCGCAGCGCAGCTGCGGATCAGTCGCGATGAGGCCAAGGAACAGATGGAGGCCTACTTCGACCGGTTCGGTGGCGTGCGTGACTATCTGCACGACGTGGTGCTCGAAGCGCGTCGAAATGAGTACACCGCAACGCTTTTCGGTCGACGACGCTATCTCCCCGACCTTAACAGCGACAACTGGCAGCGTCGGCAGGCTGCCGAGCGGATGGCACTCAACGCCCCCATTCAGGGCACGGCTGCCGACATCATCAAGGTTGCGATGATCAATGTCCACAAACGACTCGTCGCCGAGAACCTTGCTTCCCGCATGCTGCTGCAGGTGCACGACGAACTGGTCGTCGAAGTGGCAGAGGGAGAGCGGGACGTCGCAGAGAAGGTCGTCCGTGAGGAAATGGGTAACGCAATCGATCTGTCTGTGCCGCTGGAGGTGTCGGTGGGGTTCGGGCGGTCGTGGGACGACGCGGCGCACTGACCCGATCCGTCTGTGATACGTCGGGAGCGCTTCACGCTGTACACCGAAGCACTCAGCTACGTACCCGTGCGAGCTCACTTTCGAGGCTGGTGACCGCCCACTCGACGGCCAACTCGAATGCCTGGTCTGCGCGAACCCGACCTACGGGGGCGGCGGACAAAGCGCGCGCGAGCGCGCTGTCGGGAGGTAGCTCATCGGCCGACCACACTTCGTCCGGCGCGCCGAGGTCGAGCGCAGACCCCAGCGCGACCGTGTCGAGAAACGTGATGACGTGCAGCACCCGATCGATCGGGAACCCGGCGTCGACCAGCTTCTGCGCCAACTGGTCGTAGCCGTACAACACCTCGGGGGCGCGGATCGTCTGGGCGGTCAGCGCGCGCACCAATTCTGGGTGCGCCCCGAAACCGTTGCGGTAACCAATCAACCATTCGCGCACCACCTCGCGCCAGTCAGTGGGCCACTCGATGTTCGCCGAAAGCTCCTCTGCGATCACACCACGGATCAGCTCGAGTAGCTGCTCCCGACCAGAGACGTGGTGATAGAGCGACGACACCGCGACATCGAGTCGTTTCGCCACGCCCGGCATCGTGAACGATCCGTTGGCGTCGAGGGCGTCGAGAGCTGCTCGCGCAATCGTCGTCGGATCGAGGATCGGAGTGTGCGGGCGTGGCATGCCGCAAGCCTAACGAGTCGCCATCGCAGGAGTGTGCAGGCTCCTTACGCGTCGACCCGATCGCCGCGATGCACGATGTCGCCGCCGACTGTTGTCAGCACTATCGGCGCCTCGATGAGTTCGTCAGGTGGGCAGCGCAGCGGGTCGACGGCGAAAGCCGTGAGATCAGCGCGCTTCCCGACGGCAATGGTTCCCGCGTCTGCAGACCCTTGGGCTCGAGCGGCGTGGCTGGTATAGCCCTCGAGCGCCATGCGTGCGGTCAGCGCTTGCCCCGCGAGGACGGGTACATCGTCGGGTCGGCCCGCGCGCCGACGCAGTTGAGCGTCGGCCATGATCGACCGGGCGTCGAAGGGTGCGATCGGCCAATCCGACCCCAGTGCAAGGGTTGCGCCTGCGTCACGGATGTCGCGCGTACGGAATGCGCGGTCGGCGCGTTCGGTACCGAGCCGCTCCGACCAGTTGTCGGTGTGGTCGGCGCGTGTGTAGTGCGTGCAGTGCGTCGGCTGCATACTCGCGACCACGCCTTGGCGAGCGAACCTGTCGACGAGATCGTCGGGGAGTGTCTCGATGTGTTCGATGCGGTGCCGCGCGCCCGACGGCAGGTCGGGAAGTTCGGCGAGACTGTCGAGCGCGTAACGGATTCCGGCATCGCCAATTGCGTGGGTGACCGTGGGCACGCCGCGACGGGCCAGATACCGGACAGCGTGTCGATACTCCTCGGGATCGGGCCACAGCGGCGCGGCGGACTCGCCATGGGAGTCAGGGAACTCCAGCCACGCGGTACCACCGTCGATGGTGCCGTCGACCATGAACTTCACACCGTCGACACGCCAGCGTCTGCCGCCCCGACGTTGCATGTCGACGATGTGATCGAGTTGTTCGGTATCGGTACCGGGCATACAGAACGGTGCGAAACGCAGTCGCATGGGCAGGTCGATGTCATCTTCGAGGGCACTGATGAGCTCGCCGCTGTCGCCCTCGAAATCCATGGCATTGGCTGACGTCAGACCCGCCGCAGCCATCGAGGTGAGCAGATCTGCCAGTCGCCGCCGACGCTGACCGGGCGACTCGGGTGGTACCACCGCCGAGACGATGGTGACGGCTTCGAGCTCCAGTAGATGTCCCGTGGGAAGGCCGTCGCGGCAGACGATCTCAGCGTTTCCCGAGAACATGCGTGGACCGTCGACCCCGGCACGACGCAGTGCTGCGGGTGTCGCCAATGCCGAATGACCGTCGAAGAGATAGATCAGGGCCGGCAGGTCAGGGCCCAACGCGGTCACCAGAATGTCGTTGGTGATCGGCAGCCCTCCAAAGGAATTCGGATCCAGGCCCCAGCCCCGCACCCAGCCGTCGATCACCGGGGCACTCCGCAGCGTGGTGACGAGCTGGTCGAGATCGTCGACCACGGACAGGTCGACGCCTGCCGAGATGTCGAGCCCCATGACTGGGTGGATGTGCCCGTCGATGAGTCCCGGGGTCAATGTTGCGCTTCCGAGGTCGACGACACGCGTCGACGCTCCGAGGTACGGCGAGATGGAATCTGCATCGCCCAACGCGCAAATCCGTCCGTCGGAGATGGCGACTGCGGTATTGCCCTGCTCGCCGCTCATCGTGTGGATCGTGTCGGCGAGGATCACGGTATCGGCTCGATAGGTCATGTTCTTCTCTCAGCGTTCGATGGTTGCGTGTGGGTCGTCGTAGAGCCCGCCGATGTGGGCATAGATGTGGGGCGAACGGAAGCGGAAGTACAGTGCCGCAGTAACTCCCAGGACGAACACCACGGCGACGCTGCCGACGAGGGCAGCATTGGCCGCGGCTCCCATGCTTGTCAGCAGCCCGATGTTTCCGACGAGGAGGCCGAGCGCGAGTCCTAGAAGGACCGTGCTCAACACGCCCGCTACCACGCCGACACGTTCGGTGCGGACGAACTTCTTGCGTACGAAGTAGGCAACCACCGCCAGGGACGTGATCACCTGAAGTGCAATGATTCCCACGATTCCGGGTGTGTTGAGAACGAGCAGCAGCTGGTAGTACGGGTCCGCTCCCGCCAGCCCGAACGCGACGACGACCACGGCCGCGATCGCCGTCTGGAGGTTTCCCGCGCGAGATGGTGACTTGTAGACGGGATGGGTGCGGTCGAGAACGCGGGGGAGTGCTCCGTCGCGGGCGAGGGCGTAGGTGTAGCGGTTGATGGCGTTGTGGAACGCGAGCTGGGAGGCAAGTGCGCTGGTGACGATGAGTAGCGACATCACGTCCGTGGCCCACGTTCCCACGTAGGTCGTCATCGCCGAGAAGAAGAGGTCGGCGACGTTCTCACCCGCTGCCTGTTGCACCTGCGCAGCGCCGAAAGCCTGCACGATCGCCCAGACGATGAAGCAGTAGAACACGGCCATGAAGCCAACAGCCCAGTACGTGGCGCGTGGGATCGAGCGGTCCGGGTCGCGAGCCTCCGAGCGGTAGAGGGCGGTGGATTCGAAACCCATGAAGGCCGCGAACGCGAACGCAAGGACCCCTGCCATTCCCGGCGCGAACACCGCGTGTGGCGTGAAGGTCGAGAACTCGATGCCGTGTGCACCGCCCTGTACCAGGATTGCGACTGCGAGAACTGCGAGGATTCCGGTCTCGAGCGCCAAGAGCACGCCGAGGAACTTTGCGCCAACGTCGATCCCACGCCGCCCGACGAACCACACGATCGCTATTGCCACCAGTGCGAGCACCGGCCACGGGATGTCGACGCCGAACAGGCGCGAGATCGCATCCTGTGTCTGGACCGCGAGTAGCCCGTACACACCGATCTGCAGCGCGTTGTACGAGACGATGGCGAGAAAACCGGAGGCCAGGCCGGCTACCCGGCCGAGGCCGAGTGTGATGTACGAGTAGAACGCGCCCTTGCCTCCGGTGGCGCGGGTCATGGCCATGAATGCCACCGCGAACACGGCGAACGCGACGCCCGCGGCGAGGTAGGCGACCGGAGCACCCACTCCGCCGATGGCCAGTGCCAACGGTGCGACACCGGCCATCACCGTCAGTGGGGCTGCCGCCGCGATCACCATGAATGCGATCGACGGGGCACCGAGCGCGTCCTGTTTGAGGTCGATGCCCGAAGGGGGTGCGGAGTCGACGCCCACGGGAAGCGGGGATTCGGAGCTGCCCTGCGCGGCGGCGAGTCGAGAGGGGTCTGCAGTGCTCATGCTGGGCCTTTCGGGAGCGTCGTCAGAGAAAACGGTGTTGGCCTGCGACGTTGAAAGCCAAACCGAATCAAATTCGGTTTGTAGTCATGCTGGGGTCACTCCATGCGGTTGTCAAGCGGTCTGGCAATATTCATTCGATGAGTCATGTGCGTCGTCTGTCGGTCGGAGTTCTCGACGGCGACGGGATCGGGCCGGAGATCGTTCCGGTTGCCGTCGACGTGGCGAGCGCTGCGGCAGCGAGTGAAGGAATCGAATTCGATTGGGAGCGTGCACCTCTCGGCAGCCAAGCGATCGCGGAGTGTGGGACGCCGATGCCTGAGTCGACGTTGGCGGCACTCGACTCACTCGACGTGTGGATACTCGGACCGCACGATTCGGCGAGCTACCCCGAGCAATTTAGAACCGCCCTCACGCCAGGTGCCGTGATCCGCAAGAGGTTCGGTCTCTATGCGAACATCCGGCCGTGCCGCGCCTATCGGGGTGTGGCGGCCACCGCCCCCGACATCGACGTGGTGATCGCCCGTGAGAACTCCGAGGGGCTCTACGCCGACCGCAACATGGAGGTGGGCAGCGGTGAGTTCATGCCCACACCCGACGTCGCGCTGGCCGTCGGGGTCATCACCCGCGACGCGAGCCGACGGATCGCTCGAGAGGCGTTCCGTCTCGCGCAACAGCGCACGCGACACGTCACGATCGTGCACAAGGCAAATGTGCTCCGCTTGAGCACCGGACTCTTCCGCGATGCGTGCCGAGAGGTCGCTGCGGAGTATCCCGACGTCGTCGTCGACGAACAGCATGTCGACGCCATGGCAGCACTGTTGGTGCGTAGGCCGGCGGACTTCGACGTCCTCGTCACCGAGAATCTGTTCGGCGACATCTTGTCCGATCTCGCGGCAGAGCTCGCGGGTTCGCTGGGAACGGCCGGGTCGATCAACTGCTCGGACACCAAGGCCATGGCGCAGGCCAGTCACGGCGCCGCCCCAGACATCGCCGGCCGCGGAATCGCCGATCCCGTCGGCATTCTCGCGTCGACGGCGATGATGTTGCGGTGGTGGGGAGAACATCGCGACGATGATGCGCTGACTCGGTGCGCATCGAGAATCGACAACGCTGTCGAGGCGACGCTCGCTGCGGGCATTCGCACCGCCGACCTCGGCGGCACCGCGAGCACCCGCGAGTTCGGCGACGCGGTCGCGACTGCGACAGCGCGCACTCCCGACTGAGCACCGGCCGACGTCGAACTAGGGTTAATCCTTCGTAACTATCCTGTGGAATCCGGTTGAAGCCAGTAAGTTACACGGGGTGTCGACGTGTGTCGGCGTGTTGTCTCGAGGCGCTCATAGAAGCGCCGGGGGAAGGAATCTCGATGCGAATTCAGCGATCGACTCGTACTCGATCATGGCGGTTCGGCGGTGTGTTCGCCGCACTGGTGGCCATCATGGCGATGGTGCTCGCCGGGTGTACGAACAACGAATCCGACGAAGGCGGAAATGGAGGCGCCGCGAGTTCCTCGAAGGCGGTGGAGGCGACCAAGGTCGACTCGATCGCCGCGCTCGTACCTGAGCCCATCCGTAACTCGGGAACGCTGGTCGTGGGCGTGAACGTGCCGTACTCGCCCAACGAGTTCAAGGACCCCTCCGGCAACATCGTCGGCTACGACGTCGACCTGATGAAAGCCGTGGCCGGAGTACTCGGCCTCAAGGCCGATCTGAAGGAAGCCGACTTCGACAAGATCATTCCGGCCATTCAGCAGGGCACCTACAACGTCGGGATGTCGTCGTTCACCGACAGTAAGGAGCGCGAGAAGCAGGTCGATTTCGTCACCTACTACAACGCGGGTGTGCAGTGGGCCCAGCAGAAGGGTGGCAACATCGACCCGAACAACGCGTGCGGTAAGCGGGTCGCGGTGCAGTCGACCACGGTCGAGGACACCGACGAGGTGCCCGCGAAGAGCAAGGCGTGCACGGATGCGGGCAAGCCCGCGATCGAGAAGGTCAAGTTCGACAGCCAGGACGAGGCAACCAATGCCCTGGTGTTGGGCAAGGTCGACGCGATGTCCGCGGACTCGCCGGTCACCGCGTACGCGATCAAGCGCTCCGACGGCAAGCTAGAAGCAGCCGGTGGCGTCTTCGACTCGCAGCCCTACGGGTACCCGGTGCAGAAGGGATCGTCGTTGACGCAGGCTCTTCAGCAGGCGGTGCAGCATCTGATCGACAACGGGCAGTACAAGCAGATCGCCGAGAACTGGGGCGTCGAGGCGGGCGCCATTCAGAAGTCGGTCATCAACGGCGCGGTCAGCTGACCTGTGACGACGCCGTCTGACGGCACGGTCGGGGCCGACTCTGCGAAAGTGGAGCCGACCCCGATCAAAGCCGTACCCCTCAAACACCCAGGCCAATGGATCGCGGCCGCAATCGTCCTGATCCTGGTCGCACTGTTCATCTACGGTGCGGCCACCAACGACGCCTATGCGTGGGACACCTACGCCAAGTACCTGTTCGACACCCGGATCATGTCGGGCGTCGGCTACACGCTGGCATTGACGGTGCTGTCGATGGTGATCGCCATCATCCTGGGCGTGCTGCTCGCCATCATGCGTCTGTCACCGAATCCGGTACTGCGAGCGACGTCGTGGGTGTATCTGTGGATCTTCCGCGGCACCCCGGTGTACGTGCAGTTGGTGTTCTGGGGTTTGTTCCCGTCGATCTACAAGCGTATCGATCTCGGTATCCCGTTCACGGTGCAGTTCGCGCACTTCGACATCCAATCGCTGAACGCGGCATTTCTTTTCGCGGTGATCGGATTGGCGCTCAACGAATCCGCATACATGGCCGAGATCGTGCGTGCAGGAGTCTCCTCGGTGGGTGAGGGACAGACCGAGGCGTCGGTGGCACTGGGCATGACGTGGTCGCAGACCATGCGCAGAACCGTGCTGCCCCAGGCGATGCGGGTCATCATCCCGCCGACCGGCAACGAAGTCATCAGCATGCTGAAGACCACCAGCCTCGTCGCGGCCGTGCCGTTCAGTCTCGAACTGTACGGACGTGCCCGCGACATCTCAGGCGTGATCTTCCAGCCGATCCCGCTGCTCATGGTCGCCTCGACCTGGTACCTCGTGGTCACCAGCATCCTGATGGTCGGCCAGTACTACCTCGAGCGGTATTACGCCAAGGGTGCGACACGGGCGATGACGAACAAGCAGCGGAAGGCTCAGGCGACATTGACGGAGTCGAAAGGTGCCCCGCATGGCGGGGGTGGACAACTATGACGGAAGCAGCCGACGCTACCGCTGACCGGCCGATGGTGCTCGCCGACCGCGTCTGTAAGAGCTTCGGTACCACCCAGGTCCTCAAGGGGATCTCGCTCGAGGTGCACCGCGGTGAAGTGCTCTGCATCATCGGTCCGTCGGGTTCGGGAAAGTCGACGTTCCTGCGCTGTGTCAATCACCTCGAGGAGGTCAACGCCGGTCGACTCTACGTCGACGGTGATCTCATCGGATACCGCGAGCGCGGCGGAAAGCTCTACGAGATGAGCCCGAAGGACGCGGCGAAACAACGTCGCGACATCGGCATGGTCTTCCAGCACTTCAACCTGTTTCCGCACAGGACGGTGCTCGAGAACGTGATCGAGGCACCGACGCAAGTGAAGCGGGAGAGCAAAGCCGACGCCGCGAAGCGTGCGGAGTACCTGCTCGACCGAGTGGGGTTGGCCGACAAGGCGTCGTCGTATCCGGCGCAGTTGTCGGGCGGGCAGCAGCAGCGCGTCGCCATAGCCCGGGCGCTGGCCATGGAACCGAAGCTGATGCTCTTCGACGAACCGACATCGGCACTCGACCCGGAACTCGTCGGTGACGTGCTCGGCGTGATGCGCGAGCTCGCCTCGACCGGCATGACCATGCTGGTGGTCACGCACGAGATGGGTTTCGCCCGCGAGGTCGCTGATCAGTTGGTGTTCATGGACGGTGGGGTCGTCGTCGAACAGGGCGATCCGCGTGAGGTCCTCGCCAACCCACAGCATGAGCGGACGAAGACCTTCTTGTCGAAGCTGCTGTAGCGCAACGCTGCTGGTCGTTCGTCGCGTGAACGACGTCGGTATAGTCGACCCGGCTTGATGTCCGAGACGGTGGCGGAGTGGCGGGTGGCAGTGTGAGGGTAGTGGGTGCTCGACGGTATTGGTTGTCCGCATCGGTGGGCGCGGTGCTCGCAGCGGTCGTGCTCGCCGTGCTCGCCGCGATATGGTTCGCCGGCTCGGGAGTCGAGCTCGACGGTGCGGTGCGGTATGTGACCCGCGGGGTATACCAGCTCCCGGCGATCACGATTGTCTTCGGATTCGCGTGCGGTACCCCTCTCCTATCGCACCGCAAGGCAACTCGGCCTCTCGCGCATGCGGAAAGTCGGTGCCGTGCTGCTGTGCGTGCTCGCGGTGGGGTGGCTGGTGTTCGCCGTTGTGGCTGGTACGTCGACGGTGGAGAACGTGTTTTATCGTCTCGTCGGCGTCTCCGGGCATCGGATCACGGTCGTGATCGCGACTGTGATGGTGTGCGCGACAACGCTACTGGTGATTGCCCAGTGGGCGCCGTCGCGACGTTCGGGCGACACGGTCCGCCACGATGCCATCGCCGTCGGGGTCGTCTTCGTCGTCGTGATCGCAGTGGCTTGTGGAAGTGCGATCGGCGCTGTCTTCCGTGTACCGCAGTCGACATCGGCCTCAGCGTCACGTGAGTCGTCGGTTGCGCCGATTCCCGCGACAGTGGGGATGCGGGCAGGGGTACCACAGCGATTCGATGGCGATGTCGAGATCGTTTCCGCAGCAGCGGGTTACGTCGTATGGGACGCGGGGGTGGTGCAGGCGTACGGCCCCGACTCCTACGATTCCTCACACAAGGCGCCGCGGTGGACCTTCGACGTCGCGAGCGAGTTCGGCACGTGCGGGCAGGGAGCCATGTTCTCGACCGGGGTGTCGGCTGAGGCAGTGGTGCTCGTCAGTTGCCTCGTCGACGGATCGTCGGCCAGTTCATCGACGGTAGGGGAGAACGGAGCATTCATGCCGGGTGCGCAGCAAGCACCCGGTACCTACGTGCTCGTCGCGCTCGATGCGCAGACCGGTCAACGACTGTGGACACGCCTCGGACAACACTTGGTGGTCGGGCAGCAACAGATAGTCGGACACGCTGTGCCCATCGTGTCGCCGGGCCGACTCACCGCGCTCGAGCCACGATCGGGAACCCCCGAGTGGTCGATCAAGAGCGATCTCTGCTTCCTCGAAAGCGATTCACGAGCAGCGCAGTTCGTCACCACCGCGCACCATCTCGCCTACACGTGTGGGGACCGGCTCGTTGTCCTCGACGCCGACACCGGGAGAGACGGCACGCACAGTCTCCCCGGGGCTGATCGTGTGGCCGAAGGCCTGGGACAGACCGGTATCGTCGGTATCGCAGGTGATCGGGTCGCAGTATTCTCCATGTCCGCCCACCTCGGCAACGACTCCTATGTGTCGGTCGTCGATCTTCCAAGCGGTACAACGGTGCTCGGTCCGCGCGCCGACGACAGCTCCCGCTCCCTCGTGGGTCAGATCGACCAACCGGGCCCGGCTGTCGGGGTACTCCCACCTACGAACGATGTCGCGTTTGGCGGCGAGCAGATGCACTATTCCTGGAACGTGATCGATGTTGCGTCGCTGCGGGAAATCACCATCACACGCATGGGCCCGGTCGGATGGTTTGTCGCGGATCCCGGTTATCAGCGTTGGTTCGTCGCGAAAGACGGTCTGCTGACCGCTGCCTTCGGTGCGGTCGGTAAGACTTTCAGTAACCGCGACGCGGCCGAGCCGGAAGTGGCCTTAGGCGGGGCACCGAGTGTTCTGACACGGATCGGCTGGGACGGAAGAGTGCGGCAGAACCCGAGCGTCGCCTGCTCGTCGGCCTCCGAAGCAGGCCACTCCGAGGCCAGCGGGTTGATCCCGCTCTCCGGTGCATTCCTTCACGTCTGTCGGGGCGATTCGGGGAAGGGAGAAGTCTCGACGACGACTGTGCGCGCCTATCGGTGATTCGGAGCAGTCGTACGCGGTTTGACACAGCAGAACACGGCCGTTCCGGGGAAGTATTGCCCACGAAGCGGGCTCCACTGCCCCCATTCCTCGTCGAGGTCGTCGGGCCACTCCGGCTCGACGATGTCGTCGAGAATCAGCCCCGCGGCACGGATCTCGCGCACACGATCGCCGATGGTCCGGTGATGCTCGACGTAGGTCACAGTTCCGTCGGCGTCGACTTCCGAGTAGGGCGTTCGACTGAAGTACGGCATGGTCACGGTCAACCCGGCAGGTCCGGGGTCGTCGGGAAACATCCAGCGCATGGGGTGATTGACCGAGAAGACCCACCGCCCGCCGGGTTTGATGACGCGCGCCGCCTCGGCCATCACCCCGGCAGGGTCGGCGACGAACGGGACCGCGCCGAACGACGAGAACGCGATGTCGAAGCTCTCGTCGGCAAAGGGGAGCGATTCGGCTGTCGCCTGTATGAGCGGAACACGTGGTTCGTCGAATCGCGCCATGGTCGCGAGGCCGTGGGCGAGCATCCGGTGCGACAGATCGAGTCCGACAGGGCGAGCCCCGTGCGTGGCAAGCCAACGTGAACACGGTGCTGAGCCGCAACCGATTTCGAGGATGTCGCGGTCGACGATGTCGCCGAGAAGGTGAACGTCGGCTTCGCGCAACCGTTCCGGGCCCCAGACGAACTCGCCGCCAGGGGAGTCGGAACCGAGGAAGCCGCCGTGCTCGCGGTGATACTCGTCGGCCTCGGAGTCCCACCAGGACCGGCTCGCGGCATCACTTGTCCGCGAGTCGATGTCGCCGAGCACGCGAGGCGCGCGTGGGGTCTCGTCGCCGAGCACGCGAGGCGCGCGTGGGATCTGGTCGTCGGTCACGTCGACGAGTGTAGGACCCGCGCATATGCAGTGTGTCTAGCCCAGTGCGTCGGCGGATCGGCCGGTCGTGCGATGTCCGAGAACTCCGACGTTGATGATCAGAAGCAGCATTGCGAAGGCGACGACGCCGAACACGGCGCCGGAGCCGCTCGCATCGAGGAGAGGCAGCAGGATGAAGGGCAGTAGCCCTGTGGTGATCTTCGACAGTGAATATGCGGCACCGGCACCGGTTGCTCGGATGGCCGTCGGATACGAGTCCGCGAGATAGACGTGATAGGCGTTCGAGAACAGATTGCTGATCATCGTGTAGCCGACGCCCGAGATCACGATGGCGACCGGACTGGTGGCGAATCCGAACCACAGGCCAAGGATCGCCATCGCCGCGGCCGATCCCATCACCAGATACTTTCGCTCCACGCGTTCCACTATCGGGATCGCGAGGAGCGATCCCAGCGGGTAGCCGATGTACGACGCGGTGACGTAGCCGAGTGAGGTGAGCACGTCGAATCCCTTGGCCACCAATATCAGCGGCGCGAGCGTCCCGAATCCGTAGTAGCCGAACACCTCGAGGATCGACAGCAACCAGAGCATGACGGTGCGCCTACGAAGCCGGTGGCCGAACAGGGACGAGAACGGCATCTGGTGTGCCTTCTGCACCTCCAACGTCGTGTCCGGTTCGGCGAGTCGATGCCCGGCCGCACGCGCTTCGTTCTCGAGTGCGGTGCACACGGCGTCGGCCTCCTCATGACGGCCATGGGTTTCCAGCCAGCGCGGTGATTCGGGGAGTCGGCGACGCACGATCCAGACGGCGAAGGCGCCGAGTCCGCCGAGGAAGAACAGCCAGCGCCACCCCTCGAAGCCGAGTGGATGCAGCGGAACCAACCAGCGCGCGAGGAGCCCGACAACCGGTACGCCGATGAATGCGACTGTGTATGACCACGAGATGAACCGTCCGCGAACAGCTTTCGGCAGGAGATCGGCGAGATAGGAGTCGGCGAGGGCGAACTCCGCGCCGATGCCGACACCTGCCAGAAAGCGCATGACGATCAGGAAGGCGGCATTGGGACTGAACGCGGCGATGAGCGAGAACACCGAGTAGATCCCCAGATTGATCATGAACGCGGGCCGCCTACCGATGCGGTCGGACAGTCGTCCCATCACCAGCGCTCCGACGAACTGCCCGAAGAACGCCGACCCGAGTATGAGGTTCAGTTCGGTGCGCGAGAGGTCGAGTTCGGTTGTGAGGACCGAGGAGATTGTTGCGGCGAGGAAGTTCTCGTAGAGGTCGAAGAACAGTGCGAGGCCGACCACAGCGGTGGCGATCCGGTGGGTGCGGACCACTGGTAGCCGATCGAGACGTGCGGCTATCGACGGAGTGGCATCGGTGAGGTGCGTCGACATCCCACGAATATTAGGCTCTCGAACTTCCCTCGTGCGAGGTGACGATGGTGGTGGTGCGCAGGTCGCTGTCCCAGCGTCGGATCGCGGTGATGGTCGCGGGGAGTCCCTCGGTCGGCCGAGAGAGTGTGTTCACGACGTCGCCGAGCTGCTCGGAGTGCACGCGCCGCGCCATGGTCACGTGCGGCGTCCACGAACCGGGCAGCGAGTGCTCGAACACGCCGGGCTCGTCGCTGCCGACCGATGAGTGACCGACAGCAGATGAGTGACCGACAACCGATGAGTGACCGACAAGGGCGTCGACCACCGCGGCATGGGCGGCCAGCAGGTGCGTGGTCGGTATCACGAGCAGTGCGACGACGAGTCTGTCGCCGTGGCCGAACACGATCGGCGATCCGACCGTGACCCGGATGGGGAGTCGTACGTCGACATGGCGGATGGCCGTGTCCGCGGCAGATGTGATGCGCTGTGCCGCGGCGATCGTGACATGCGGCCTGTTCGTGGCCGAGGAGTTTGTTCCCGCGCTCGGCAGATTCGAGGCCAGGAGTGCGTCCCAGAGTGAGCGCAGACGGCGCTCGGACTCGTCGTCGAAGAGGAATTCCACCGAGTGCGCCACTGTTGCTCCTGTTCGCGTAACGCTCTACCTGCGGACGCCCTGGTTCGTGGTGCCCGGACCGTGCCCATGCGAAGTGGCGGGATGCGCTCAGAAGTGGTATTTGCCCAGCACAACGCCACTAGAGTAAGGTGGACAAAGCGCGTGAAGGCATCTTTCGCGCAGTTCAGCTTGTCTTCACCTGGACGTCATCACAGTGTGGTGACCTGGGAAGACGCAGATCGGTCAGCATGATCGCCGCCTGTGTCGCCGACACCGCTGTCCAAACAATGTGAACTGTACCTACTACATACCTGTCCGGAGCAACTCAACATATGTCGTCCCCCACGATCACCTCGCCGCAAGTAGCCGTCAATGACATCGGCTCGGCTGAGGACTTCCTCGCAGCCATCGACTCCACGATCAAGTACTTCAACGATGGCGACATCGTCGAAGGGACCATCGTCAAGGTCGATCGGGACGAGGTTCTGCTCGACATCGGTTACAAGACCGAAGGCGTGATCCCCTCTCGCGAACTGTCGATCAAGCACGACGTCGACCCCTCTGAGGTCGTCAACGTCGGTGACGAGGTCGAGGCTCTTGTTCTCACCAAGGAGGACAAAGAAGGCCGCCTCATCCTGTCCAAGAAGCGCGCTCAGTACGAGCGTGCCTGGGGCACCATCGAGGAGCTCAAGGAAAAGGACGAGGCCGTCAAGGGCACCGTCATCGAGGTCGTCAAGGGCGGCCTGATCCTGGACATCGGCCTGCGCGGCTTCCTCCCGGCATCGCTCGTGGAGATGCGTCGCGTGCGCGATCTGCAGCCGTACATCGGCAAGGAGATCGAAGCCAAGATCATCGAACTCGACAAGAACCGCAACAACGTGGTCCTGTCGCGTCGTGCGTGGCTCGAGCAGACCCAGTCCGAGGTCCGCAGCGAGTTCCTGCACCAGCTCCAGAAGGGCCAGGTCCGCAAGGGCGTCGTGTCCTCGATCGTCAACTTCGGTGCGTTCGTCGATCTCGGCGGCGTCGACGGTCTGGTCCACGTCTCCGAGCTCTCCTGGAAGCACATCGATCACCCGTCCGAGGTCGTCACCGTCGGTGACGAGGTCACCGTCGAGGTCCTCGACGTCGATCTCGACCGCGAGCGTGTGTCGTTGTCGCTCAAGGCAACTCAGGAAGACCCGTGGCGTCAGTTCGCCCGCACCCACGCGATCGGTCAGATCGTGCCGGGCAAGGTCACCAAGCTGGTTCCGTTCGGTGCGTTCGTCCGCGTCGACGACGGCATCGAGGGTCTGGTGCACATCTCCGAGCTGGCCGAGCGTCACGTCGAGGTCCCGGACCAGGTTGTCGCCGTCGGCGACGACGCGATGGTCAAGGTCATCGACATCGACCTCGAGCGTCGTCGTATCTCGCTGAGCCTCAAGCAGGCCAACGAGGACTACACCGAGGAGTTCGACCCGTCGAAGTACGGCATGGCCGACAGCTACGACGAGCAGGGCAACTACATCTTCCCCGAGGGCTTCGACGCCGAGACCAACGAATGGCTCGAAGGCTACGAGAAGCAGCGGGAAGAGTGGGAGAACCGCTACGCCGAGGCGGAGCGTCGCCACAAGATGCACACCGCTCAGATCGAGAAGTTCGCTGCCGCCGCAGCCGAGGCCGAGAAGGCCCCGACCGACTACTCGTCGGCATCGTCGGAGAGCCGCAGCGCGTCGAGCGCCCCGGCGTCGACCGGTGGCTCGCTCGCGAGCGACGAGCAGCTCGCCGCACTGCGCGAGAAGCTGTCGGGCAACGCCTGATAGATACGTCTCGCACGTAGAACCCAAGAGCGCCTCCCGGATTCGTCCGGGAGGCGCTCTTGTTCTGTAGTACTGCACTGTCAGTGATCTCGGTGTGAGCGGCTGGGTGGAGCGATAAGTTGTTGACAATAATTTTCATTAACGTGTTCACTCGTCCGCGTGTATTCACATCGGACAAAACTGACTACCTGGACCACCCTCGCAACCGTCGCAGCATGCCTTGTGGCAGGGTGCGGTGCCCCCGACACCGACTCCGCCGCGCAGAACGCCGCGTCGTCCGCCACGGCGGGCCCGACTGAAGAGCAGCACGCGGTCGGTCGGTTGGCGTTGAGCTACGACGGCGGTGTGCTGGTCTATGACGCCGACTCGTTGACACAGGTCGGTGACATCGGAGTCGACGGATTCGTCCGCCTCAACAGCGCCGACAACGGGCGCGACGTGCTGGTCAGCGAATCGGACGGATTCCATGTCCTCGACATGGGTGTATGGACCCGCCGACACGGGGATCACGGCCATCACTACTCATCGTCACCCCGCATGACCGACATCACCTTCGGCGGTGCGGAGCCAGGACATGCCGTGTCGTTCGAGGATCGGTTGACGTTGTTCTCCGACGGCACGGGTGAGGTCACGATCGTGGAGCCGGTCGCGCTGGCACAGGGCAAGGCTGCGTCGACGACCTACACGACGCCGGAACCGCATCACGGCGTTGCCGTGTCGCGCGGTGACGGTTCTCTCGTCGTGACTGTCGGCAACGAGAACGAACGGTCGGGGATCGCGATACTCGACAGGCAGCGCAGGGAGATCACTCGCAGCGATGAGTGCCCGGAAGTTCACGGAGAGGCAGAGGCCGCAAACGGCGTACTGACCTTCGGGTGCGAAAACGACATCCTCATCGTGAGAGGAAACGAGATCACGAAAGTAGCGAGCCCCGACTCGTATGGCCGCATCGGGAACCAGGCCGGTAGTGCCGACTCGCCGATCGTTCTCGGCGACTACAAGACCGACAAGAACGCTGACCTCGAGCGACCGAATCGGTTCACGCTCACCGACACCCGTACTGCCACGTTGCGGGTCGTGCCGATCGACTCGAGTTACAGTTTCCGATCCATCGAGCGTGGCCCCGACGGGCAGGCCGTGATTCTCGGCACCGACGGCAACCTTCACGTCTTTGATCCGCGGTCCGCGGCTCAGGTCGCGTCGATCCCGGTGATCCGGGCCTGGGCCGAGCCTGACGAATGGCAGTCGCCGATGCCGAACCTGTTCATCCAGGGCGAGCGGGCGTACGTCAGCGAACCGTCGACCAAGACCCTCTACGCCGTCGACCTCACCGCGGCGAAGGTCGTCGGCAAGGTGTCGCTGCCGCACGAGACGATCGAGCTCACCGGCGTCACCGGCTGATCGGGTCGCCACTCGGATGACGGTGGTGACGCGGCATTTGCGACACTGGAAGCCGTGATCCGAGTGGGGCTCTCCGGCGGCATCGGAGCCGGCAAATCGACAGTGGCCACGACGTTCGTCGAGCGTGGGGGTTACCACATCGACGCTGACAAGATCGCGCGTGAGGTGGTCGAACCGGGTACGCCGGGGCTCGCGAGCCTTGTGGAGGCTTTCGGTGACGACATCCTCGACGACGACGGTGCGCTCGATCGGCCCGCTCTGGCGGCTAAGGCTTTTCGCGACGAGGAGAGCAGGCAGAAGCTGAACTCCATCACGCATCCACTTGTCGGTGCGCGGACGCAGGAGTTGCTCGACGCCGCTCCGGTGGATTCGATTGTCGTTCAGGACATTCCATTGCTCGTCGAAGGCAATATGGCACCCTTCTTCCACCTCGTCGTGATCGTCGGCGTCGACGAGGAACTGCGCGTGCAGCGTCTCACCGAGTTGCGCGGCATGTCCGAGGATGACGCCCGCGCGCGGATTCGCGCTCAGGCCACGGATGAACAACGGCGGGCCGTCGCAGATGTCTGGCTCGACAATTCGGGCACGCCCGCAGAACTTGCTTCCGCTGCCGAGCGACTCTGGGACGAGCGTCTCGAGCCCTACGAAGCGAATGTGCGGTCTCGCACGATCGCTCGGGGGCCGGTCGCGCTCGTCGAGCCGGACCCGGCGTGGGCGCAGGCAGGGGCCAGGGTGGTGAACCGACTCTGGGCCATCGTCGGTGACAAGGCCTCGGCAATCGACCACATCGGGTCGACGTCCGTGCCCGGACTGATCGCCAAGCCGACCATCGACATCCAGGTCACCGTGGCAGGACTCGACATCGCGGACGGACTCGCCGACGTCCTCGCCGACGGCGGCTTCCCGCGCGCTCCCGGAATCGAGGGCGACAACCCGAAGGCGGATCCGGCCACGGGTTCGGTGGACCGCGGCGACTGGGGTAAGCGGTTCCACGGATCGGCCGATCCGGGTCGCCCGGTCAACGTGCACCTGCGGGTCACAGGATCGCCCGGGGCCCGGTTCGCGGTCGACTTCCGTGATTGGTTGCGCGACGACCGGGTCGCTCGCGAGGAGTACGCGGACGTCAAGCGCACGGCACTCGCTGCGGCAGACGGGGACATCGACCGTTACGTGGAGGCCAAGGAACCCTGGTTCGACCAGGCATATGCGCGAATCGCCGCCTGGCGCGCCAACCGTCGGGAGAACTGACGCGATCAGGTGTCGAGCCAGGACACGCGACCACCACTGGCTGCGTCGAGCCATTGCTGCACGTCGTGGGCGTGGTCGGCTGCGCCCACGAGCGCACGCCGCGCGATGTGTACCGCGCTTTCGCATTCGGTGGTCGACAGCATTCCTGCCGAGTGGGCGTCGAACAGCTCATCGACGTCGATGAGTTCGAGCGGCCGACCGGGCACGTCGACGAGGTCGAGATACCAGTCCTCCGCATGCCAGCAGCCGTTCCCGTCGGGGCCGTCGAAGCGCCCGACGTCGAGGTAGAGTCGCTGGCCGGTGCGATGCCCGGGGACGAAATGGAAGATGTTCGCGCGGAGTCCGAGGCTCGGGAGCAGCCAGGATTCGAGGTGGGAGAACCTGGGGTGATCGGCAGTGCGCGACATGTAGAGGCCGAACGGCATCTCCTGATAGCGTTCCACCGGCCGGACGAACCCCTTGTTGTCGGTGTTGGTCATCGCCTGGACGTCGAAGATCTCCCGCTTGGGCGGGTGCAGACCGGACATCGTCACACCCTAACCGCAGGTCAGGCGGGCCGTGTGAATCCGGAACAGAATTGTCACAGGGCGCGTTTACCCTGGCACTATGGCTTTTGCTACCGAACACCCGATTCTCGCGCATTCCGAGCACCGCCCCGTCGGCGCTGTCGAACGTACCGAGGGTCGGTTCGAGGTGGTCAGCGAGTACGAACCCGCAGGTGACCAACCCAAGGCGATCGACGATCTCGAACGCCGGATCGCTGCGGGGGAGCGCGACATCGTCCTGCTCGGTGCGACGGGTACGGGCAAATCGGCGACCACCGCATGGTTGATCGAGCGGGTCCAGCGACCGACGCTCGTGATGGCGCCGAACAAGACGCTCGCCGCGCAGCTCGCCAACGAGCTTCGAGAGATGTTGCCGCACAACGCAGTTGAATATTTCGTCTCGTACTACGACTACTACCAGCCCGAGGCGTATATCGCACAGACCGATACCTACATCGAAAAAGACTCGTCGATCAACGACGACGTCGAGCGTCTGCGGCATTCGGCGACGTCGAGTCTGCTGTCGCGGCGCGATGTCGTGGTCGTCGCATCGGTGTCGTGCATTTATGGTCTCGGCACGCCGCAGTCCTACTTGGATCGGTCGGTCGAGGTGGAGGTGGGCGACGAGATCGACCGGGACGCGCTTCTGCGACTACTCGTCGATGTCCAGTACACGCGCAACGACCTCTCGTTCACCCGGGGCAGCTTCCGCGTCCGCGGCGATACCGTCGAGATCATCCCGTCGTATGAAGAGTTGGCGGTGCGTATCGAGTTCTTCGGCGACGAGGTCGAGGCGCTCTACTACCTGCATCCGCTGACCGGTGACGTGATCAGGCAGGTCGACTCGCTTCGGATCTTTCCCGCCACCCACTACGTTGCCGGGCCCGAGCGCATGGAGAAGGCCATGTCGAGCATTGAGGAAGAACTCGAGGCCCGCCTCGCCGACCTCGAGGGCAAGGGCAAGCTCCTCGAGGCACAGCGCCTGCGCATGCGGACGAGCTACGACCTCGAGATGATGCGGCAGGTCGGCTTCTGCTCGGGAATCGAGAACTACTCGCGGCACATCGACGGCAGGCCGGCAGGCAGTGCACCGGCCACGCTCATCGACTACTTCCCCGACGACTTCCTGCTCGTCATCGACGAGTCGCACGTGACGGTCCCGCAGATCGGCGGCATGTACGAGGGAGACATGTCGCGCAAGCGCAACCTCGTCGATTACGGCTTCCGGCTGCCGTCGGCGGTCGACAATCGCCCGCTGACGTGGGACGAGTTCGTGGGTCGTATCGGCCAGACGGTGTATCTGTCTGCGACGCCCGGCGCCTACGAACTCGGCCAGTCGAACGGTGAATTCGTCGAGCAGGTGATCCGGCCGACCGGACTGGTCGACCCGCAGATCGTGGTGAAGCCGACCAAGGGGCAGATCGACGATCTGGTGCACGAGATCCGCGACCGCACCGACCGCGATGAGCGCGTGCTGGTGACCACGTTGACGAAGAAGATGGCAGAAGACCTCACCGACTACCTGCTCGAGCTGGGTATCCGCGTGCGCTACCTGCACTCCGAGGTCGACACTCTCCGGCGGGTCGAGCTTCTGCGACAACTGCGGTCCGGTGAGTACGACGTGCTGGTCGGCATCAACCTCCTGCGTGAGGGGCTCGACCTTCCCGAGGTGTCGCTCGTTGCGATCCTCGACGCCGACAAGGAAGGTTTCCTGCGATCGACGACGTCGTTGATCCAGACCGTCGGGCGCGCCGCTCGTAACGTCTCCGGTGAAGTGCACATGTATGCCGACACCATCACCGAGTCGATGCGCAATGCGATCGACGAGACCGAGCGTCGTCGCGAGAAGCAGATCGCCTACAACAAAGAGCACGGGATCGACCCGAAGCCGCTGCGCAAGAAGATCGCCGACATCCTCGACCAGGTGTATCGCGAGGCGGAGGACTCGGCCGTCGACGTCGGCGGGTCCGGCCGCAATGCGAGCCGTGGTCGGCGCGCGCAGGGAGAGGTCTCCAAGTCGAAGGGTGGCTCGGCCGGGGTGATCGAGAAGCGAGACGTCGGGTCGATGCCGAGAGCCGAACTCGCCGATCTGGTCGCTCAACTGACCGAGCAGATGATGAGCGCGGCCCGTGATCTGCAGTTCGAACTCGCAGGACGACTGCGCGACGAGATCGCCGACCTCAAGAAGGAGCTCCGGGGGATGGACGCTGCCGGAATCAAATAGTCACCCCACCAGATGTGGGACGTTCGTCCCACTGGCGCGTCATTGTAGTGATCGCTGTGATCACCGGACAAATGTTGCGTGGCACACTACTCTGCCGATTCAGGTGACTCTAGAGTTGTCGTGGATCGATGAAGTCCGCGAACGTGCGGAATCAGACATGTGTGGAGGTCAGGGATGGGCGCTTACCAAACGATCGTCGTCGGAACCGACGGGTCGGAATCGTCGTTGAAGGCAGTTGATCGCGCGGGTGCGATCGCCGGCGATTCGAAATTGGTGATCGCATGCGCATACTTTCCGAACGACCGGGGAGCCGGTGAGGCTGCAGATGTCCTCAAGGACGAGGCCTACCAGGTTACCGGGAGCGCTCCGACGGACGAGATCCTGCGACGGGCCAAGGAACGTGCGTCGAAGTCGGGCGCTACACAGATCGTCCCGCGCCCGGTGAAAGGTGCACCCGTCGATGCGTTGCTCCAATTGGTCACTGATGTGCAGGCCGATCTGCTGGTCGTGGGAAACCGGGGATTGAACTCGATCGCGGGTCGTCTGCTGGGTTCGGTGCCCGCCGATGTCGCGCGGAAGTCGGCGTGCGACGTGCTGATCGTGCACACCACCTAAGTCGGTCCTCCTTCGCGTAACCAGCAGCCGGGCAGACACATTCGTCTCCCGGCTGTTGCGCGTGTGCTGCTGGCTGTGATGACTGTCGTGGTGATGCGTGCCGTCGTGATGTGTGCTCAGGGGAGCGTGTCCTGATCCGCCGTGATCGCCGCTACGTCCCTGCCCATTTCACTATAACGCGAGGTAGGGGCCTTGCCGCAAGGCCCCTGACGGGTGCACAATCGGTGCTTCCGCCCCCGCCCAGCCCTTTTCGGAATCGCCCAGTGCCTGCAGTGACCGACCATGTCTTCAACCTTCCCGCCGGTTCACCGAAATCCGCCTCGACGCGCATCGAGAGCGACGTGCGCCATTTCGCCGACACCGCCGCGTCGCTCGCCAGCACCGTCGACGTCCTCTCGACCAGACTCGATGCCACGCGAAAGGCAGAGGGCGGAGGTGGGCAGCGCGCATCGGATCGCGACCTCGAGATACACCAGTTGACGGGCCGCCTACGGACGCTTCGTCGCTTCGGGCTCGACCTGTGTATCGGCAGGATGACGCTGACCGATGAGCCGGAGCCGGTGTATGTCGGCCGCGTCGGACTGACCGACGCGACGGGCCGACAACTGCTCGTCGACTGGCGAACTCCCGCCGCTGCTCTGTTCTTCAACGCGACGGCGGCGCAGCCGATGGGTCTGCGCTCGCGCAGACGATATCGATGGGCGCGCGGGCAGATCACCGACTACTGGGACGAAGTGTTCACCGCGGACGCCGTCGACGACGGGGTATGGCTCGATGGCGATTCAGCGCTCTTCGCAGGCCTTTCGGCGAGTCGGTCGCCACGCATGCGCGACGTGTTGTCGACGATCCAGGCCGACCAGGACGCCATCATCCGCGCCGACTCGGCAGGCGCGCTGGTCGTCGATGGCGGCCCCGGTACAGGAAAGACCGTGGTGGCGTTGCATCGTGCCGCCTATCTGCTCTACTCTGACGCGAGGCTTACGCGTGGCCGCCTCCTGATCGTCGGGCCGCACGAGCAGTACCTGTCTTATGTCGCCGATGTCTTGCCGAGCCTCGGTGAAGAAGGCGTGCAGACGTGCACGTTGCGCGATCTGGTCGCCGAGGGCGATGCCGCGGTGCCCGAGACCGATGACGCCGTGACGGCACTGAAGTCGACGGCCGGGATGGTCGACGCGATCGAGACGGCGGTGCGGTGGTACGAGGAACCGCCGACAGAGCCGCTTCTCGTCGAGACCGAGTGGGCGGATGTGACTGTGCGGCGGCGGGATTGGGCCGAAGCATTCACGGCGCCCGAGGCGGGAACGCCACACAACGAGGCGCGCGGCACGATCTGGCAGTACCTGGCCGAGACGGTGCAGCGACGCATAGGTGACGACGACCTCGACCGGGACGAGGTGCAGGAAGCGTTGCAGCGCAATGAATCTCTTGCGGCGGCAGTAGGGCGCGCGTGGCCGATGCTCGACGCAACGGATCTCGTCGGCGACCTGTGGTCGGTTCCCGCGTTCCTCCGAATGTGCGCCCCGTGGTTGACGCCGGATGATCTGCGACTCCTCCAGCGAGAACGTCCGGACGCGTGGACCGACGCCGACCTCCCGCTTCTCGACGCCGCGCGCAACCGATTGGGAGACCGCAACGCAGACGATCGTCACCGCCGCCGGTCGGCCGCCCTCCGCGCTGAGCGCCGTCGTATGGACCTCGTCGTCGACGACCTCATGGCGTCGACGACCTACGACGACGGCGAGGGCCTGATGTCGATGCTTCGGCAAGACGACCTGCGCGACGTTCTTGTGGACGATTCGGCCGCGCCCGACGTCGAACCCGACGCTCTCGACGGACCCTTCGCGCACATCATCGTCGACGAGGCGCAGGAACTCACGCCGGCGCAGTGGCGAATGGTGCTGCGGCGCAACCCGTCCGGGAGCATCACGATCGTCGGCGACAGGGCGCAGGCGCGCGCGGGGTTCGCCGAGACGTGGTCGGAGCGACTCCGCAGTGTCGGATGCCGGGACGTGCGCGTCCAGTCGTTGTCGATCAACTACCGAACGCCCGCAGAGATCATGGAGGCAGCTGAACCGGTGATCCGAGCCGCCATACCCGACGCCAACGTTCCGTCGTCGATCAGGGCGTCGGGACTTCCCGCGCGACATGCCTCGCACCGCGACCGAGATGCGATTGTCGCCGAGTGGCTCACACGCAACGACGAGGGCGTGGCGTGTGTGATCGGTGACCCAGACTTTGCTGGTACCGACCGGGTGCGCGCACTCGATCCGATCACCGCGAAGGGCCTCGAGTTCGATCTGGTCGTGGTCGTCGAATCCGAGGTCTTCCGAGCCGGGATCACCGGGGCCGTCGACCGCTACGTATCGATGACTCGCGCGACCCGCGAACTCGTCATCCTGTACCCCGAGGAAGTGTGCGGGCAATCGGGATGAGCGCTCAACGGCGTGAAGAGCGTCGTCGAAAGCCGTTCAGCGACGGGGCATGTCGTCGAGTTCTGCTGGTAGCGGGTCGGTGTTGACCACGACGAGGCGCTGCGTACTGCGGGTCAGTGCGACGTAGAGGTCGCTGTACCCGCGCGGAGACTGGTTGATCAGTGCACCCGGCTCGACGACGACGGTGGTGTCGAACTCGAGTCCCTTGCATGTGGTGACGGTGTGGACGCGGGGGAGTTCGTCGATGCCGAGCGCCGCGGAATCGAGGTCGGCGACAGCTTGGGAGGTTGCGTCGACGAGAGCGTCCGGCACCACGATTCCGGTCAGCCCGTGCAAGTCTGGATTCGTCGCCTCCGCGATGGCGGTCGACACGATGTCCGCGGCGGATGCCGACTGGGCGTACGGTTCGATTCCGTTGCTGCGCAGTGACGTCGGGGGAGTGAGCGAGTCGCCGACATGCGCCAGGACGCGCGCGGCGTAGGTCATGATCTCGCTCGGCGTGCGGTAGTTGACGGTGAGTTCACGCAACTGCCACCGATTGGCGACGTAAGGTGTCAGCACCTCGCTCCACGACGTCGTGCCTGCGAGGTCGCCGGTCTGGGCGGTGTCGCCGATGATGGTCATCCACCGGTTGGGGATTCGACGCATCACCATGCGCCACGCCATACCCGACAGCTCCTGGGCCTCGTCGACGATGACGTGGCCGAAGGTCCACGTGCGGTCGTTGAAGGCGCGCTCCGCGGTGGTCGTGCGTTGCACGTCGGTCTGGCGGGCGGCCAGTTGCTCGGCGTCGATCAGGTCGTACGCCATGAGGATCTCGGGGTCGAGTTCGTCCTCGAGATCCTGTGGGGCCGAACCCGTCAAGATATCGAGTGCGTCCTGAGCATCGGCGAGTTGTCGACGCCAGCGCTCGCGCTCGGCGCGCTCCGCTTCGTCGGTGCCGTAGCCGACGAGCTCGGCCAGCTCGTCTAGAAGCGGCACGTCGGCGGGGGTGAACTCGTCGTCGCCGTCGGCCGCTCGTGCGCGGAAGAGCGCAGCACGGTCGTCGTCTGACCAGCCAGGGGTGGCTTTCCGCACGGCGGCCGGATCGTCGTAAAGATCACGCAGAACGTCCGTAGGCGTAAGCGTCGGCCAGAAGGCGAGGACCGCGTCGCGTATGTCCGAATCGCGCCCCATGTCGTCGCGGATGTCCTTGAGATCGGCGGGCGTCAGGAGTTGCGTCCCGTCGAGGAGGCTGGCGCCGATCGCCGCGGAGTGCTTGGCGGCGAGAGCGTCGAGAGCCGAGCGCAGGAAGACCGGTTGAGCCTGGTTGTGGGCTCTTCGTGAGCCGCGTGCGGCCGTGCGGGCGGCCTTGACGAGAGCACTGTCGATCTCCACCCGGTAGCCGTCGAACTCCACGGACACGGGCTTGGATGGCAGTGACTCATACGCGCGGACGGTGCGCTTGAGGACGTCGAGCATGCGTAGCCGGCCCTTCACCTCGCGGGTGCGTCGGGGTTCGTCGGCGGTCGCGGTGACGCCGGGAAAAAGCTCACCGATCGTTGCCAGCAACACCCCGGACTCACCGAGCGACGGCAACACCTGTCCGATGTAGTCGAGGAAGTCGGAGTTCGGGCCGATGATGAGGATCCCGCTGCGCGAGAGGATGTCCCGATGCGTGTACAGCAGATAGGCGGCGCGGTGCAGGGCCACCGCGGTCTTGCCGGTGCCCGGGCCGCCCTGGATGACGGTCACACCGCGGTGCGGTGACCGGATGATGAGGTCCTGCTCGCGCTGGATGGTTTCGACGATGTCGGTCATCTCGCCGGTTCGCGCCGCGTTGAGCGCTGCGACGAGTGCAGACTCGTTCACGACGTCGCCGTGCGCCGACTCCTCGACGGAGGCTTCACCGGGAGTGAGGAACTCGTCGTTGACCTGACGAACGCCGCGGTTGCGCGTGCGGATGTGTCGGCGTCGAGCGACGTCCTCCGGGGCTGCGGGAGTTGCGAGATAGAACGCTCGTGACAGTGGCGCGCGCCAGTCGAGAAGGAGCGTCGTGTCGTCGTCATCGTCGTCGAGGACGCCGATGCGTCCGATCCTGCGGGTCTCGCCATCGTCGAGGTCGAGTCGGCCGAAGTACAGATTATGTTCTGCGGCATCGTATTTGGCGAGGTCGTCGACGTACATGCGCTCGTACGACTCGCGCTCGGACAATGCCTGTGGGGTGCCGGCGGACTCACGCAGTGTTGCGGCGAGTCGACGCCGGGTGTTGGCGCGCATCCGATCCAGACGCCGATAGACGGCGTCGAGGTGTGCCTGTTCCTCGTCAATGCGCGGATCGGTCTGTTCGGTATGTATCGGCGAGGTACTCATCGGCTCTCATCGTCGTGCAGCTGATCATCGCGTTCGGCGCGGTCATCGGGCTCGGGATGTGCGAGCCCATCGGATCGACGGTGCCCCGAGCGGTGGATCCGTCGCGTCAGGGTCTCGGCTCCGCCGGGCTGGGCGAGGCGGGCGCAGACCTCGGCGGACGGCTGCGCCAATGACGGGTCGCCGAGGACGTTCGACAGGTGGCTGAGTACCGCGCTCTGAGTGGTGAAGGGGAGCGGTGTCGAATGTCCGTCGGTGAGAACCCCGTGCAGAGAAGCGTAAAGGTCGAACTCGCGCACCGGCGTGTGTGCATCGGCCGCAGAGGCCGGCTCCACGCCGTCGGCGAGTTCGCGTAGCGGGTAAGAGGTCGTGGTCACTGTCAATCGATGATAATTCGGTTCGGTGTGGTCGAGGGCGGCGAGTTGGTCGTCCTCGAGCCAGAAGGCGGTCAGGGTCGTGCGGGCGTCGCGCGACACGAACGGTGCCGCCGGGATGTACCCGCGAGCCGAGACGTGGGCTGAATACCCCACCGCGATGCCGGTCAGGATCACGCACGCCGGGAGGATGTCGGCGCCGCGAACGTCGGCGAGTTTCGCGCTCAGGACAGCACGTGAAGCGTTTGATCCCACCGCGACCACGAGTGTGTCGCCGTCGCGCGCCGACCCGAGCTTCGTGTAGGTGCACGGCGTCGTCGGCCACGGGTAGAGCTGAGGCGGAAACGCGACGGACCCCACGCGCCCGTACGGAGTCGATTCCGTCGGGGGCGGTGGGGTCCGCGCGTCGAGCGAAGGGGTCAGGATCGGGCCTTGCGCCAGCGCTTCTTGCCGTCGGAGACGGCGGTATCGGCCTTGTCGCCCGCGGTAGAAACGAACTCCTTCGCCGACTCGGCCAACTCGGCAGAGCGTTCACGGGCCAGTTCTGCCAACTCGGCAGAGCGTTCGCGTGCGGTTTCGGCGATCTCGGGAGCGCGGTCGCGGACCTTGTCGGCGATCTCGGGAGCGCGGTCGCGGACCTTGTCGGCGAACTCCGCGGAGCGCTCGCGTGCATTCTCGGCGATCTCGGGAGCGCGGTCGCGGACCTTGTCGGCGAACTCCGCGGAGCGCTCGCGTGCATTCTCGGCGACCACGGGCGCACGGTCGCGGAACTTGTCTGCTGCCTCCGCGGAACGCTCGCCCAATTTGTGCGCGTCCTGCTTCAGCAGGCCTGCTGCCTCGCTGGACTTCTCTCCCAGGGTCGATGCGGACTCCTGTGCGTGCTCACGGATCGAATCCCACGCCGTCGTGCCGGCCTTCGCGCCGATCGGAAGTGCTGCGAGCGCGGCGTCGGCCTTGCGACGGCCACGCCATGCGAGGGACGGCTTGCCCTCGGTGTCGGCCGCCGAGATCAGCAGGCCGCCCATCAGGCTCAGGTTCTTGAGGAAGTGTGTGCGCTGCATGCTCCGGGCGACCGGGTCGGACTCTTCCCAGAACGGATGGCCTGCGAACGTTGTCGGCGCAAGCGAAGCCGCGAGCACCGCGGAGGCGAAGCGCGGGAGCTTGCCCGTCGCCAACAGGACGCCGCTTGCAAGTTGGACGCCGCCGTTGACCCGGACCAGAGTGACGGGGTCGGTCGGGATTGCGGAGGTCACCTCGTCGGGAAGCACGCCGACGGTGCTCTCCAGGAAGGGCTCCGCCATTTCGGCCCGCTTGTGCGGGTTACGCAGGGCGTCATAGCCGGAGACGATGAACACCGATGCGAGCATCGGTCGGGCAATACGGCGGAGGATCATCTTGTTGACACGGTCCCTTCGGTGGTCATGCGTTTGGTCGTCACTGCGTTGGTCGTCACTGCGTTGGTCGATCACGCGCTGGAGTAGCTGGACGGCGCTCTATCGAGGCTACCTGGCCGCTGTGGTGGCGCTCGGGCGAGTTGATGATCTGGTGCAAGCGTCGCGGGTGTGGAACCTCTGTCACCAGCCGCGTTCTCGCCATTCGGCGAGGTGCGGGCGTTCGGTGCCGATGGTCGTGTCCTTGCCATGGCCGGGGTACACGACGGTGGAGTCGGCGTACCGCTCGAACAGTTTGGCCTCGACGTCGTCGACGAGTGTCTCGAAATCGCCCGGCGCCCAGGTCTTCCCGACTCCGCCAGGGAACAGTGAGTCGCCGGTGAACAGATGGACGACGCCGGTTGCGGGATCGGTGAGCGCGAGTGCGATCGAGCCGGGCGTGTGGCCGACGAGGTGAATCGCGTCGAAGGTCAGGTCGCCGACGGTCAGCACGTCTCCGTCATCGAGCAGGATGTCGGGGGCGACGGGCAATTCCGGAGCGTCGACCCTGCCTGCCGCCGTCGGGGCGCCCGTGGCCTTCGCGACGTCGGCGAGAGCCTGCCAGTGGTCGTAGTGCTGATGGGTGGTGAAGATCATGCGGGGTTCGCCGGGGAGTTCGTCGAGCAGGGCGAGAATGGTCGGGGCGTCGTTGGCGGCGTCGATGATCAGCTGGTCTCCGGTGGCGGTGCTGGTCACGATGTAGACGTTGTTGTCCATCGGACCGACCGAGAGCTTCACGATCGAGGCGTTGCCGAGCGTGCGGCGCTGCGGGCCGCTCGCGGAGAGATCGCCGGTGTAGTCGTCGGTGATGGTGAGGTCGGACGAGGTCATGAATTCAAGCGTAGCGACGCAGGTGGATGCTGTGGACTCGTTCACCGCGGACGGGTCTCGGTGCCGATGCCTCTATTGATGGCGTGGTGTTGATGGCGGCGGGAACACCAGGTGGGCCGCGTATCGTTGACAAGTGTTGAGCGCCGCGGAGGAGACTGCCGGCTCGGCGCCGAGAATTCTTGTCGGTGGCCGCCGTTATGGTGGCCGCGGACACGTCCGACGCGGCACGGCCTGACAACCGATGCGCATTGGCGGCTGGGTGCGGAGCGTTCGCGCAGAAGGCCGCCCCAGACTTGTGAGATAGGACAGTAGTGGTTGATCGTTTGATCGTCCGTGGTGCCCGCGAACACAATCTTCGCGGTGTCGATGTGGATCTGCCCCGCGACAGCCTCATCGTGTTCACCGGCCTCTCGGGTTCGGGAAAGTCATCGTTGGCTTTCGACACGATCTTCGCCGAGGGCCAGCGGCGCTACGTCGAGTCGCTGTCGGCGTATGCCAGGCAGTTCCTGGGACAGATGGACAAACCAGACGTCGATTTCATCGAGGGGCTGTCGCCCGCGGTGTCGATCGATCAGAAGTCGACGAACCGCAATCCGCGGTCGACCGTCGGCACGATCACCGAGGTGTACGACTATCTGCGTCTGCTGTATGCGCGCGCCGGTGTCGCGCACTGTCCGATCTGCGGTGCGGTGATCGCCAAACAGACTCCTCAGCAGATCGTCGACCAGGTGCTCGCGATGGATGAGGGCACACGCTTCCAGGTGCTGGCGCCGGTCGTCCGCACCCGCAAGGGTGAGTTCGTCGATCTCTTTGCTGAGCTGCAGACCCAGGGGTTCTCCCGTGCGCGCGTCGACGGAGCGGTCCACTCGTTGTCTGATCCGCCGAAGCTCAAGAAGCAGGAGAAGCACGACATCGATGTCGTCGTCGACCGTCTCGTCGTCAAGTCGAGCGCCAAACAACGTCTCACCGATTCGGTCGAGACGGCGCTACGACTGGCCGACGGCATCGTCGTGCTCGATTTCGTCGACGTCGACGAGAGGGATCCGCACCGCGAACGCCGGTTCTCCGAGCGCATGGCGTGCCCGAACGGTCATCCGATCGCCATCGACGACCTGGAGCCCCGTGCCTTCTCGTTCAACTCGCCGTATGGGGCGTGTCCGGAATGCGACGGCCTCGGAATCCGCAAGGAGATCGACGAGGATCTTGTCGTACCCGACCCCGATCTCTCGCTCTCCGAGGGGGCCATCGCACCCTGGTCGACCGGTCACAACGCCGACTACTTCCTGCGTCTGATGTCCGGCCTGGCCGACCAGATGGGATTCGACGTCGACACCCCGTGGAAGAAGCTCCCGGCCAAGGCACGCAACGCCCTGCTCAACGGCAGTGACCACCAGGTCCACGTCAAGTTCCGCAACCGGTATGGGCGGACGCGGTCGTATTACACCGAGTTCGAGGGCGTGATGGCGTTCCTCAACCGTCGGATGGATCAGACCGAATCCGAACAGATGAAGGAACGCTACGAGGGCTACATGCGCGACGTCCCGTGCCCGGTGTGCCAGGGTGCTCGCTTGCGTCCGGAGATCCTCGCCGTGACGCTCGACCACCCCGAGTACGGTCCGAAGTCGATCGCCGAGGTGTCGGCCCTATCGGTCGCCGACGCGGCCGACTACCTCGGGGGACTCAAGCTCGACAAACGCCAGCAGGCCATCGCCGGTCGCGTTCTCAAGGAGGTCCAGGCGCGCATCACGTTCCTGCTCGACGTCGGGCTCGACTACCTGTCGCTGTCCCGTGCCGCGGGTTCCCTCTCGGGTGGTGAGGCGCAGCGCATCCGACTGGCCACCCAGATCGGTTCCGGACTGGCCGGTGTGCTGTACGTGCTCGACGAACCGTCCATCGGACTGCACCAGCGCGACAACCGTCGGTTGATCGACACCCTCACGCGGCTACGCGACCTGGGCAACACCCTGATCGTCGTCGAACACGACGAGGACACGATCCGTGCAGCGGATTGGATTGTCGACATCGGTCCGCGCGCGGGTGAGCATGGCGGCAACGTCGTGCACTCGGGCAGCTACAAGGATCTGCTCAAGAACCGGAAGTCGCTGACGGGTAACTATCTGTCCGGCCGCGACACGCTCCCGGTGCCGCCGATCCGTCGGCCCATCAACAAGAACCGACAGCTCACCGTGGTGGGAGCGCGCGAGCACAACCTGCGCGGCATCGACGTCTCGTTCCCGCTCGGAGTCCTCACCGCAGTGACGGGCGTGTCCGGCTCGGGCAAGTCGACGCTGGTCAACGACATTCTCGCGACCGTCCTGGCGAATAAGCTCAACGGTGCGCGGCAGGTTCCCGGCAGGCACACCCGGGTGAACGGCCTTGGCAACCTCGACAAGTTGGTGCAGGTCGACCAGTCACCGATCGGTCGGACGCCGCGTTCGAACCCGGCGACGTACACCGGCGTATTCGACAAGATTCGCACGCTGTTCGCGGCGACGACCGAGGCCAAGGTGCGCGGCTATCAGCCGGGCAGGTTCTCGTTCAACGTCAAGGGCGGGCGCTGCGAGGCGTGTCAGGGCGAGGGCACGATCAAGATCGAGATGAACTTCCTGCCCGACGTCTACGTTCCGTGCGAGGTGTGTCACGGTGCGCGGTACAACCGGGAGACGCTCGAGGTGCATTACAAGGGCAAAACCATCTCAGAGGTCCTCGACATGCCGATCGAGGAGGCCGCCGACTTCTTCGAGCCGGTCACCTCGATCCACCGCTACCTCAAGACGCTCGTCGACGTGGGTCTCGGGTACGTCCGACTCGGGCAACCCGCGCCGACGCTGTCGGGCGGCGAAGCGCAGCGTGTCAAGCTGGCCGCCGAACTGCAGAAGCGATCTGCGGGAAGAACTGTCTACATCCTCGACGAGCCGACGACCGGCCTGCACTTCGAAGACATCAAGAAGCTGCTTGACGTGATCAACGGGCTGGTCGACAAGGGCAACACCGTCATCGTGATCGAGCACAATCTCGACGTCATCAAGACCGCCGACTGGGTCATCGACATGGGGCCCGAAGGCGGAACCGGAGGCGGCACAGTGATCGCCGAAGGGACACCGGAAGACGTCGCCGAAACTCCCGGCAGCCACACCGGAAAGTTTCTCGCCGAGGTACTCGATATCGGGGAGCAGGTCGCCACCGCTGGCTGACCTGCTCAGGTCGACCGTTCAGGATTGACGCGGTCTGGATTGACGCGGTCAGGAGCCCATCGACTTGCGGATCTCCTCGAGTTTCTTCCTGGCCGCCTCGTCGCGTGCGCGCAGCATCTCGTCGACGCCCCGTCCCTCGGACGTCGCCTCGGCGAGTTCCTGGGACCCGATAGCGGTCGAGATGCGTTTCTCGATCTTGTCGCGGACGAAATCGAAGCTCGGTACGCCCTGTTCGGTGTAGTCCGGGTCGGTGTGTCCAGGGCTACCCGCACACGGAGTTGCGGGGGTGCCGCCGGTCTCGGCCACATCCGAGTCGACGATCTGCGCGTCGACGACCTCACCGATCGGCTGATGATCGCCGGTGTGCGCGGATGCGCGGGTCTGATCGGCCTGGTCGTGATCGTGAGCGCCGTCGGAGGTCATGAATTCAGGCTAGCCGCGTCTGCGACGAACGTGCACTACCGCACTACCGCATTACCGCCGACGGTCGCGGACCGGTCCGGTGTACTTCTCGCCGGGCCCCTCGCCGGGCTCGTCCGGGTAGGCGCTCGCGTCACGGAACGCCAACTGCAGTTGCTTGAGGCCGTCGCGAATCGGCGCGGCGTGGACGCCGAGGTCGGGCTTCGCCGCGTCGACGAGCCCGGCCAGAGCGGTGATGAGTTTGCGGGCTTCGTCGAGGTCGGCGTCGTCCTCGGATGCCCCGGGCGCCAATCCGAGTTTCTCGGCCGATGCACTCATCAGCATGACGATGGCTCTGGTGACGATCTCGATCGAGGGAATGTCGACGAGGTCGCGGACGTTATCCATTGCGTCTACGGAAGTCGTCACATCGACACGCTCGGTATCGCCGAGAGCATCATTCCGGACGGTGGCGAGGTCGTCACCTGCATCGTCGCCCGAGGGCGAATAGGTGTTTTCGGGCATGGCTGATAGACTTCCATAGCACGACCGCCCCGGTTGGCGCCGGGGTCGCAAGTGGAGTTCCGCTCCCACCGCTACGACGCGTCGAATCAGTGCGCTTTACGCACCAGTGTTCACGCAGTTGTGCGGTCCGGTCCCGCCGGCAGGCAACGGATGTATCCGGTCTGTTGGCGCTGCGCATCGTCGTCGATGTCGGACCGGTCGGTATCGGAGCCCTGACGATGGTGATCACCATCTCGGGGCTCTTCTGCTGAGAGCGCCCCATCCATGCGCGGCCTTCGACCGCTCCGCGACGGCCACCCTGTCAGGATTTATCAAGGAGGCCCCATCAGCACTGAGACCCGCATCAACGAGCGCATCCGCGTACCGGAGGTCCGACTCGTCGGACCCAATTCGGAGCAGGTGGGCATCGTGCGTGTTGAAGATGCGCTGCGCCTGGCCTACGAGGCCGACCTGGACCTGGTCGAGGTCGCACCCGACGCCCGACCGCCGGTGTGCAAGATCATGGACTACGGCAAGTTCAAGTACGAAGCAGCGCAGAAGCAACGCGAGTCGCGTCGCAACCAGCAGTTGACCGTCATCAAGGAGCAGAAGCTCCGGCCGAAGATCGACGACCATGATTACGAGACCAAGAAGGGTCACGTCATCCGGTTCCTCGAGGCAGGCTCGAAGGTGAAGGTCACCATCATGTTCCGCGGCCGCGAGCAGTCGCGACCCGAACTCGGGTACCGCCTGCTGCAGCGCCTCGGTAACGACGTCGCCGACTACGGCTTCATCGAGACCTCGGCCAAGCAGGACGGCCGCAACATGACGATGGTCCTCGCCCCGCACAAGGGCGCGAAGACCCGCGTGAAAGCGCAGCAGAACCGTGATGACCGCGCGCCTCGCCAGCAGGGCGCGAAGGACGACACCAACAGCTGAATCCACACGGTCCGCATGGGCCGTCGGAGAACCACTGCGGACACACCGCACCCGACCACCGCGGGTGTGGTTGCTGTTCGCTCGAATGAAGGAACACAACATGCCGAAGAGCAAGACCCACAAGGGCACAGCCAAGCGCTTCAAGGTGACCGGTAGCGGCAAGATCGTCCGCCAGAAGGCCAACCGTCGCCACCTGCTCGAGCACAAGTCCTCGCGCCGTACCCGCCGTCTCGACGGCGTCGCCGTGGTGAGCGAGAACGACGCACCGCGTATCAAGCGACTGCTCAACCGCTGACGCACCCGACCACCACATCTGACGAACAAGAGGAACTGACATGGCACGCGTGAAAAGGGCTGTCAACGCCCAGAAGAAGCGTCGTTCGACGCTGGAGGCCTCCAAGGGATACCGCGGGCAGCGCTCGCGCCTGTACCGCAAGGCCAAGGAGCAGCAGCTCCACTCGATGACTTACGCCTACCGGGACCGCCGCGCCCGCAAGGGTGAGTTCCGCAAGTTGTGGATCGCGCGTATCAACGCCGCGGCCCGCGCCAACGACATCACCTACAACCGCTTTATTCAGGGCCTCAAGGCCGCGGGTGTCGAGGTCGACCGCAAGGTGCTCGCCGACATCGCCGTCACCGACCCCGAGGCCTTCACCGGCCTGGTCGAGGTGGCCCGCAAGGCGCTGCCCGCCGACGTCAACGCCCCCGCGGCCTGACGACGACCAGACATACGAGCCGACCCGCGGTGGACGTTCTGACCGAGCGCTCATCGCGGGTCGTGTCGTATGCAAAACTTCATCGGGCCTCGGTGCGACGTGCCGAAGGGCGCTTCCTGGTCGAGGGCGCCAATTCGGTTGTCGCTGCGCTGGATACGGGTCGGGCGCAGGTAGTGCTGGTGCGGGGGTCGGACGCCGGCAGGCACCAGGAGATCATCGAACGCGCGACGCGTGCGGGCATCGAACTCGTCGAGCTGTCCGATCGAGCTGCCGACAAGCTTTCCGAGACGACCACGACGCCAGGAATCTTCGCGGTCTGCTCGCTGCTCGACGCCTCAGTGGACGACGTGTTGGCGACCCGACCTCGACTTCTCGCTGTCGCCGTCGAACCACGGGAGCCCGGCAACGCAGGCACACTGATCCGCACCGCCGATGCGATGGGCGCGGATGCCGTTGTGCTGCTAGGTGATTCGGTGGATCCACACAACGGAAAGTGTGTACGTTCGTCCGCGGGGAGTGTGTTTCATCTACCACTCGTGCGGGAACGGTCGGTCGCAGACGGCCTGGCCACGCTCTCCGCGGCCGGGATCACCGTGCTTGCGACCGCCGCGGACGCTGAGGTGTCACTGGATGCCGCGGGGGAGTTGCTCACCCGACCGACGGCATGGCTGTTCGGTAATGAGGCCCACGGCTTGCCCGCCGAGGTGCTCGGTGCCGCCGACCATCGAGTGTCGATCCCGATCCATGGTCGCGCCGAGAGTTTGAACCTCGCTGCTGCGGCAGCGATCTGCCTGTATCAAAGTGCGGTGGCGCAGCAGACGGGCACGTAGACGGCGTCCGGATCAGGCCTCGGCAACCTCTTTGATACGAGCGAGAGTGGCGGGTATGCCCGCGGCGGCAGCAGACAGTCGGATCGTCATCTGAGTGTTTGCATCGTCGCCGAACTTCTGGCGGAAGAACGTTTCGCCCGTCTCGGGAAACGCGGTGTATTCGGTCAGCCTGGTGACGTTCTCTCCGGCCGCCTCGAGTCGATAACCCCACCGGACCCCGCCCGATCCGACGGTCCATTCGAAGCGTGCCCCGGGCTCGTCCACGGTCACGGTCGAGACAGTCGACCACTCGCGCACCGGTGTCCGGTTGTGCCCGGTGAACGTCGCGCCTGCGCCGCGTGCCGAACTGTCCCAGTCGCAGGCGTGGCACTGTTCGCTCCATTCGCCGGTACGCGTGACGTCGCTGACCAGCGCGTACACATCGTCCACACGACGCTCGATCACGACGGAGTCTTCCACGGTGTATCGCACGGAAGACGAGTCTACGACCCGACGTCGCACGGCGCGTCGACATGCGCGGGCGGGGCTTCTGTGCCGTGGCCGCTGCGCGACACGCATCCCGCCTTGCGTCCGGCGCGCAGCCGTGGGGTGACGGCGCTGCGGTGTGTGCTCGTGGTCGGTGCACACTGGACACGGGCCGGGATCGCGGCACGAGAGACATAACGGTGGCCGCTACGTGCCTTCGACCCTGCGCCGGGAAGGACTGTTCGACGATGACCGCTGACGACGTCCGGGTAGCTCGCGTCTACGACGATCCCGACACCACCGAGGGCGCCCGTGTACTGGTCGACCGCTTGTGGCCGCGGGGGATGAGCAAGGAGCGCGCACACCTCGACCTCTGGCTCAAGGACGTGGCGCCCTCCACCGGACTCCGCCGCTGGTATCACCACGACCCGTCGAAGTACGACGAGTTTGCCAGCCGGTACCGTGCCGAACTCGACGACCGGGATCACGCTCGGGCACTGCACGAACTCCGCGAACTGATGGCGAAGGGGCCGCTGACACTGCTGACCGCATCCAGACGTGCCGACATCAGCGAGGCGGCAGTGCTCCGCGACGTTCTGCTCGGATCGTCGGGATGACACTTATCCGCAGGCGAGGTGTTCGTGGGGGCGTCGGGGCGTCGGGCGAGGTGGGTCGACTAATCTCGATGTGAGGTCTCACGGCCACCGACCGGCAAATCGCTCCATGGTTACGTCGCGATCGGGATGGCCGAAAAGACTGCAGCCATCCGAATCCGCACGCATTAGGAGACCGCCGCCCGTGGCCAGCTCTGCCGACGATCAAGCGCAGCCAACGTTCCCGAGCATCGAGGAACTCGATTCGGCGGCCGAGGCCGCTGCTGCGGCGTTCGGTGCAGCTGCTGACCTCGACGCCCTCGCGATCGCCAAGACCGAGCATCTCGGCGATCGCTCGCCGATCGCGCTCGCCCGTCGCGCGCTCGGTTCGCTGCCCAAGGACCAGCGCTCGGAGGCGGGCAAGCTCGTCAACCAGGTTCGCGCGAGGGCGGCCGAGGCTCTCGACAACCGTACGGCGGTGTTGAAGGCCGAGCGCGATGCCGCCGTCCTCGTCTCCGAGTCCGTTGACGTCACGCTCCCGAGTCGACGACGCCCCGCCGGCGCTCGCCACCCCATCACGGTGATCTCCGAACAGGTTGCCGACGTCTTCGTCGGGATGGGCTGGGAGATCGCAGAGGGACCCGAGGTCGAGACCGAGCACTACAACTTCGACGCCCTGAACTTCCTGCCCGATCATCCCGCGCGTTCGATGCAGGACACCTTCTACATCGCACCGGAGGGCTCCCGTCAGGTGCTTCGTACGCACACCTCGCCGGTGCAGGTGCGTTCGATGCTGTCGCGGGATCTCCCCATCTACGTCGCATGTCCGGGCAGAACGTTCCGCACAGACGAACTCGACGCCACACACACGCCGGTGTTCCATCAGATCGAGGGACTCGCGGTCGACAAGGGACTCACGATGGCGCACCTGCGCGGCACGCTCGAGGCGTTCGCCCGTGCGCTGTTCGGCCCGGAGACGACGACCCGCATGCGTGCCAGCTACTTCCCGTTCACCGAACCGTCGGCCGAGGTCGACGTGTGGTTCCCCGCCAAGAAGGGCGGAGCGGGCTGGGTTGAATGGGGTGGCTGCGGCATGGTCAACCCGAATGTATTGCGCGCCAGCGGGATCGACCCGGATGTCTATTCGGGATTCGCGTTCGGAATGGGACTCGAGCGCACGCTGCAGTTCCGCAACGATATCCCGGACATGCGCGACATGGTGGAGGGCGACGTCCGTTTCACCCTTCCATTCGGCCCGGCGGCCTGAGTTCCGCCCGCAGACGACCGCACCGATTCACCGATGAAAGAAGCTGATTGACCGATGCGTGCACCACAGTCCTGGTACACCGAGGTACTCCGCGCAGGCGACCCGACATGGTCGGCGACCACCGAAGAGATCGACGCGGGTTTTGTCCGTGTCGGGTTCGAGATCGAAGACATCGAGCCCTTCCCGGAGATCACCGGACCGCTGGTGATCGGGCGTGTGGAGCAGATCGAAGAACTGACCGGATTCAAGAAGCCGATCCGGTTCTGCCAGGTCGAGGTAGGGGAGTCGGAACCACGCGGAATCGTTTGTGGTGCGCGTAACTTCGGCACCGGCGATCTCATCGTCGCCGCGCTTCCCGGCGCCGTGCTGCCAGGCCCGTTCGAGATCGCCTCACGAAAGACCTACGGGCACATCTCCGACGGCATGATCTGCTCGGTGTCCGAGCTCGGCATCGGGTCCGACCACAGCGGCATTCTCGTCCTCGCTCCAGGCACAGCGGAGCCCGGTGCCGATGCCCGCGAGGTTCTCGGTCTCGACGACGCCGCAATCGACGTCAACGTGACCCCCGACCGCGGCTACGCGTTCTCCATCCGCGGACTCGGTCGGGAGCTGGCAGGCAGCTTCAGCGTGCCGTTCGTCGACCCGGGAACCTCCGTCGAAACGATCTCGGTCTCGAACGGCCAACCGTGGCCCGTCGCCATCGAGGCGGACACCGGCGCGACCCGGTACACCGCGCGACTCATCGAGGGCGTTAATTCGGGCGCCGTCTCGCCATGGTGGATGCAGAAGCGACTCATGGTCGCCGGAGTTCGCCCGATCTCGGCGATCGTCGACGTCACCAACTACGTGATGCTCGAAGTGGGCCAACCACTGCATGCCTTCGACGCCGACAAGCTCTCCGGGACCATCACGGTGCGCAACGCCAGGTCGGGAGAGAAGCTGACGACGCTCGACGGTGTCGTCCGCGAGCTCGATCCGGAGGACGTGGTCATCGCCGATGACAGCGGCCCCGTTGCATTGGCGGGCGTGATGGGGGGCGAGTCCACGGAGGTCGGCCCGGACACCACGCGTGTTCTGCTGGAGGCGGCGACCTTCGACCCGGTCCGTGTCTTCCGTACCGGCAAGCGCCACAAACTCACCTCGGAGGCAAGCAAGCGTTTCGAGCGCATCG
Organism: Gordonia aichiensis NBRC 108223; assembly: GCF_000332975.1. Taxonomy (GTDB): domain Bacteria; phylum Actinomycetota; class Actinomycetes; order Mycobacteriales; family Mycobacteriaceae; genus Gordonia; species Gordonia aichiensis. The sequence continues at coordinate 48,739 of NZ_BANR01000027.1, forward strand.
TCGACCCCGAGATCACAGCGGCGGGATCCGATCGCGGAACAGCGCTGATCGTCGAGTTGGCCGGTGGCGCGATCGCCTCACCGCTGTCCGAGGAACGGATCCGCGTCCCGGCGGCTGCGCCCATCACGATCGCGGCCGACGAGCCCGACCGCACCGCCGGGGTCGAATATCCGGAGGGCACAACCGCCGCCCGACTGGTCGAGGTCGGGTGCACCGTCGCCGGGACCGACCCACTGGCCGTGACGCCGCCCTCGTGGCGTCCGGATCTACGTCAGCGTGCCGATCTGGTCGAAGAGGTCCTGCGTCTCGAAGGACTCGAGGACATTCCGGCTGTCCTGCCGTCGGCTCCCGGTGGGCGTGGCCTGACGCCGACCCAGCGGCGCCGCCGCAGCATCGGCCGCACCCTGGCGCTCGACGGATACGTCGAGGTGCTGCCGTTCCCCTTCATGCCCGCAGGGGTGTTCGACGTCTGGGATCTGCCCTCTGACGACCCCCGCCGGCGCACGGTGAAGGTCCTCAATCCACTCGAGTCCGATCGGCCGGAGCTCAACACGACACTGCTGCCGGGACTGTTGGAGATGGTTGCGCGCAACATCTCACGTGGACGCCGCGACCTGTCGCTGTATGCCATCGGACAGGTGGTGCTCGCCACCGATCAGATGCACCCGGTGGCCGAACTCGACGTCACCCGGCGCCCCACGGCGGAGGAGATCGCCGAACTCGACGACTCACTGCCCGTGCAGCCGCTCCATGTGGCGGTGGCACTGACCGGTGTGCGTGATCCTGCGGGTCCCTGGGGTCCCGCGCGCCGGGCCGACTACCTTGACGCGTTCGAGGCAGCGCGCGAGATCGGGGTAGCGGCCGGGGTCAATGTCACCCTCGTTGCCGACGCGTACGCCCCGTGGCATCCCGGGCGGTGTGCCGCGGTGGTCGTCGACGGTCGAGTCGTCGGACATGCCGGCGAGCTGCATCCCGCGGTGCTCGAGCGTGCGGATCTGCCCCCGCGCGTCTGCGCCGTCGAGATCGACGTCGACGCGCTTCCGCTCGATTCCCGCCTGCCTGCACCGCACATCTCGGTGTTCCCCGCCGTGCTGCAAGACGTCGCGGTAGTCGTGTCCGACGATGTTCCGGCCGCCGATGTCGAGGCGCTCCTCCGCGAGGGAGCAGGCGAACTCCTCGACTCCATCGAGCTGTTCGACGTGTTCACCGGGGATCAGGTCGGAACCGGACACAAGTCGCTGACCTTCGCGCTCACGTTCCGGGCCGACGACAGGACCCTGACCGAAGACGAGGCGACGGAAGCGAAGATGGCAGCTGTCTCCCGGGCGGCCGACGGCGTCGGAGCGCGTCTTCGCTAGCAGAGCAGCATTCCGGATCTCGTAGGGTCGGCGCCGTCGAGCGGTGCGTGCAAGGATGAGGACGGCGCCTACTGGGCGGTCCTGTATTGATTTGCGTCGCCGTGCATAATGATGTGTATGACGATCAAGGTGGCAGTCGCTGGTGCAAGCGGCTACGCGGGTGGGGAAGTGCTTCGGCTCCTGTGCGGACATCCCCGCCTGCGATCGGGTGAACTGGAGATCGGTGCCCTGACTGCCGGAGGCAATGCCGGAACGACGCTCGGCTCTCATCACCCCAACCTGCTGCCGCTCGCCGAGCGTGAACTCCTGGAGACGACGCCCGAGACCCTCGCCGGCCACGACGTGGTCTTTCTCGCTCTGCCGCACGGGACGTCTGCACAGATCGCTGACGCACTTCCGCCGACGACGTTGATCGTCGATTGCGGTGCAGACTTCCGGCTGCGCGACGCCGATGACTGGGCGGCGTACTACGGCGGCGATCACGCGGGAACCTGGCCGTACGGCCTTCCCGAGATCCCGGGAAACCGCGACGTGCTTCGCGACGCGAGTCGAATCGCTGTGCCCGGATGCTATCCGACGGTGTCGATTCTCTCGTTGCTTCCCGCGTTGGCCGCAGGACTCGTTGAGCCCCAGGTGACCGTCGTCGCGGTGAGCGGGACGTCGGGTGCCGGGCGTGCGGCCAAGGTCGACCTGCTCGCGTCGGAGGTGATCGGTTCCGCGCGTGCATACGGGGTCGGGGGGGCGCACCGGCACACCCCGGAGATCGCGCAGGCGCTCTCGGAGGCCGCGGACCAGCCGGTGGCGGTGTCGTTCACGCCGGTACTCGTCCCGATGTCACGGGGGATTCTCGCAACCTGCACGGCACGCACCACCGCATCGGCCGCAGATGTTCGCGCGGTGTACGAGAAGGCATACGCAGACGAACAATTCGTCTATCTGCTGCCCGAGGGGCGGCTCCCGGCAACCGGCTCGGTGATGGGCTCGAATGCCGTGCAGCTCGCGGTCACCGTCGATGAGCGAGCGGGCACGCTCGTGGCGGTCGGCGCGATCGACAACCTCGCCAAGGGCACCGGCGGCGCAGCGGTCCAGTCGATGAATCTCGCACTCGACTGGGACGAGGCTGAAGGACTGAGCACAGTGGGAGTCGCACCGTGAGCACGAACAGCACGTCGAACAGCAACTCGACCAACGACGAGTCGGCCGACACCACTTCCGCCGACACAGACGACCGGATCACAGGTGGCGCTCCCGCAACGGGGCCTCGACTCGTCCGCAATCAGGGTGTGACGGCGCCGCTCGGCTTTCGTGCGGCGGGAATCGCCGCCGGTATCAAGGCATCCGGAGCGCCCGACCTCGCGCTCGTCTTCAACGAGGGGCCCGACTACGCGGCCGCCGGTGTCTTCACCCGCAACCAGGTGAAAGCCGCGCCGGTGCTCTGGAGCAAGCAGGTTCTCACCACCGGCAGGCTCCGTGCGGTGATCCTCAACTCCGGTGGCGCGAATGCCTGCACAGGCCCGCTCGGCTTCCAGGACACGCACACGACGGCGGAGGCTGTCGCGGAGGCGCTGAGTAACTGGGGAACCGAAACCGGAGCGGTTGAGGTCGCGGTGTGCTCGACCGGACTCATCGGCGACCGCCTGCCGATGGACAGAATCCTCGCGGGCGTGACGGAGATCGTCCAGGACATGGGCGGCGGTCTCTCGGGTGGGACCGACGCCGCGTACGCGATCATGACGACCGACACTGTTCCGAAGCAGGTTGCGCTGCATCACCCGCAGGGCTGGAATATCGGTGGAATGGCCAAGGGGGCGGGCATGATGGCACCGTCGCTGGCAACGATGCTGTGTGTGCTCACCACCGACGCTCGCGCGAGCGCGGAGCAACTCGACCTCGCGTTACGGCGCGCGTCGTCGACAACCTTCGACAGACTCGACATCGATGGCTCCACATCCACCAACGACACCGTGCTGCTGCTCAGCTCGGGCGCCAGCCAGATCCCGGTCGACCAGGCCGAACTCGACGCAGCGGTACTCGCCGTCTGCGACGATCTCGCCGCCCAGCTGATGGCCGACGCCGAGGGGGTCACCAAACGGATCGTCATCACCGTGACGGGCGCAGCAACGGAAGACGACGCCATCGCCGTCGCCAGGACGATCGCCCGTGACAGCCTCGTCAAGACGGCGCTCTTCGGGTCGGACCCCAACTGGGGCCGCGTGCTCGCGGCAACCGGAATCGCGCCGGTCACCATCGACCCGGATCGGATCGCCGTCTCGTTCAACGGTAAAGCCGTGTGCGTCAACGGAACCGGTGTCGACGGTGCGCGCGACGTCGACTTGTCGGGCCCCGACGTCGCGGTCCTCGTGGACCTGGGCTTGGGCGTCGAGAGTGGGAGTATCCGGACCACCGACCTCTCGCATGCCTATGTCGAAGAGAACTCGGCGTACTCGTCATGACCGCGACAGACATCACCGGTTCAGGCGGCACGATCAGCAGCGACGGCTCGCTCGACGGTAGTCAGAGGGCTGCAGTTCTCGCCGAGACGCTACCGGCGTTGCAGGAATTGCACGGGGCGACCGTGGTCGTGAAGTACGGCGGCAACGCGATGATCGACGACGAACTCAAACGAGCCTTCGCCGCCGACATCGTGTATCTCCGGGCCTGCGGGATGCACCCCATCGTGGTTCATGGTGGGGGACCGCAGATCTCAGCGATGCTGTCCCGTCTCGGGCTCTCGGGTGAGTTCCGCGGCGGGTTCCGGGTGACCACACCGGAGGTCATGGAGGTGGCCCGTATGGTGCTGTTCGGTCAGGTCGGTCGTGAGCTGGTCGGGTTGATCAACGCGCATGGCCCCTACGCCGTCGGCCTCACCGGTGAGGATGCACAGCTGTTCACCGCGACAAGGCGCACCGTGCTCGTCGACGGTGTCGCCACAGACATCGGGTTGGTCGGTGACATCACCGCGGTCAACACCTCCGTGATCGGAGATCTCGTCGGTGCCGGGCGCATTCCGGTCGTCTCGACGATCGCGCCGGACCGCGACGGTGTCGTGCACAACATCAACGCCGACACGGCAGCAGGTGCACTCGCCGAGGCGCTGGGCGCCACGCGTCTCGTCATGCTCACCGATGTCGAGGGTCTCTACACCGACTGGCCCGACCGCTCGTCGCTCGTGTCGCAGATCTCGACCGATGCACTGGCGCAGCTACTTCCGGGTCTCGACGCCGGGATGGTGCCCAAGATGGAGGCGTGCCTGCGCGCGGTCGAGGGCGGCGTCGCAGGCGCCCACGTGATCGACGGTCGGGTGCCGCACGCCGTGTTGGCGCAGTTGCTGACAGCCACCGGCACCGGCACGACTGTCGTCGCGGCCGAGAACCTTTCTCCCACACCCAGAGACGGAGCGTGCCCCTCATGACCGCACCTTGGCAGGAGCGGTGGTCGGCCGCCCTCATGAAGAACTACGGCACCCCGCCGATCGCCCTCACCAAGGGCGAGGGCGTGTATGTCTGGGATGCCGACGGCAACCGTTATCTCGATCTGCTCGGCGGCATCGCAGTCAACGCGCTGGGCCATGCGCATCCGGCGATTGTCGCCGCTGTGACAGAACAACTCCAGACACTCGGCCACGTATCGAACCTGTACATCAATCCGCGGGTCGTCGAACTCGCCGAACGTCTGCTCGACAAGTTCGGGCAGCAGGGTCGCGTGTTCTTCTGTAACTCCGGCACCGAGGCCAATGAGGCCGCGTTCAAACTTGCCCGACGGACCGGCCGGCCGCAGATCGTGGCCGCCGACAAGGCATTTCACGGACGCACGATGGGTGCGCTCGCGATGACCGGCCAGCCTGCCAAGCGCGAACCCTTCGAGCCGATGCCAGCCGGCGTCGATTTCGTTCCCTATGGCGACCGCGACGCGCTCACCGCGGCCGTGTCCGCCGAGACCGCTGCGGTGATTCTCGAGCCGATGCTCGGCGAAGCAGGCGTGGTGGTACCGCCGGCCGACTATCTCGCGCATGCACGCTCCCTCACCGCCGAGCACGGCGCCCTGCTGATTCTCGACGAGGTACAGACCGGGATCGGACGTACCGGAACATTTTTCGCACATCAGGCCGCCGGGATCGTGCCCGACGTGATGACGCTCGCCAAGGGGCTCGGCGGCGGGTTGCCGATCGGTGCATGCATCGCCACCGGTCCCGCTGCCGAACTGTTCACCGCCGGGCAGCACGGCACGACGTTCGGCGGCAATCCGGTCTCGGCCGCCGCGGCGCTCGCGGTGCTCGCGGAAATCGACAACGGCGACATCGTCGAACATGTCGCCGCCGTGGGGAAGTCGATCGCAACAGGTATCGAGGAGCTCGGGCATCCGTTGGTCTCGCATGTTCGCGGGGCGGGGCTGCTCCTCGGAGTCGTTCTCACCGAGCCGGTGTCGGCGAAGGTCGAGGCTGCTGCGCGCGACAAGGGGTACTTGATCAACGCGCCCGCACCGGATGTCCTGCGGCTCGCACCGCCGCTGATCATCACCGAGGACCAGGCACGCGATTTCGTGGACGTACTACCCGACATCCTCGACGCCGCAACAGACGAGAGCAGTACACAGTGACACGACATTTCCTTCGCGACGACGACCTCACCCCCGACGAGCAGGCCGAGGTATTGGCCCTCGCTGCCGAGGTCAAACGTCAGCCGTTCGCGTATCGGCCTCTCGAGGGGCCGCGGGGCGTCGGCGTGATCTTCGACAAGAACTCCACCAGGACACGCTTCTCATTCGAGATGGGCATCGCACAGATGGGTGGGCACGCGGTCGTCGTCGACGGGCGCACCACGCAGCTCGGACGCGACGAGTCGCTCGAGGACACCGGTCGCGTGCTGTCGCGGTTCGTCGAGGCAGTGGTGTGGCGGACTTTCGGGCAGGATCGTCTCGAGGCGATGGCGTCGACGGCGACGATCCCGATCGTCAACGCGCTCTCGGACCTGTTCCATCCGTGTCAGGTGCTCGCCGACCTGCAGACGATCATTGAGCGCAAAGGCCGGACCGCGGGGCTGCGGATGACCTATCTCGGTGACGGTGCCAACAACATGGCGCACTCGTTGGCGCTCGGCGGTGTAACCGCGGGCATGCATGTGACGATCAGCGCGCCCGATGGTTTCGCCCCCGACCCGATCGTGATCGCCGACGCCGAGAAGCGAGCAGCGATGACCGGGGGATCGGTACGCGTCGAATCCGACCCGAAAGCGGCATCGCGCGGTGCGGACGTGCTGGTCACCGACACCTGGGTGTCGATGGGACAGGAGGACGACGGTAAGGACCGTCGTGCGCCGTTCCGGCCCTATCAGATCAACTCCGACCTCCTCGCCTCGGCGGACGTCGACGCGGTCGTCCTGCACTGCCTGCCGGCCCACCGTGGCGATGAGATCACCGACGACGTGATCGACGGCCCAGCAAGCGCGGTGCTCGACGAGGCGGAGAACCGTCTGCATGCACAGAAGGCGTTGCTCATCTGGCTGCTGGGGCAGAAGTGACGAGCAGCGCTGAATCAGACAGCGTCGAGTCAGGCGGTGCAGCACGGATGGCCGACCACTCCGAGAACCGACTCGCGAGCACCAGGGCGGGGCGCCACGCACTCATTGTCGAAGTCCTCGGGTCGCATCAGGTGCGGTCGCAGTCGGAGTTGCAGCAATTGCTTGCCGACCGGGGAGTCGACGCCACGCAGGCGACGCTCTCGCGTGATCTCGACGAACTCGGTGCCGTCAAGTTGCGCGCGGCCGATGGCGGCGTCGGTGTGTACGTCGTCCCCGAGGACGGTGCGCCCGTCCGCGGGGTCTTCGGTGGCACGGCCCGGCTGTCGCGCCTGCTCAGCGAGCTACTGGTGTCGACCGATGCCAGCGGGAATCTCGCAGTGCTGCGCACCCCGCCCGGCGCCGCCCACTATCTCGCCAGCGCCATCGACCGGGCCAGCCTGCCGGATGTGGTCGGCACGATCGCCGGCGACGACACCATCTTCGTGTGTGCTCGGGCCCCGATCGACGGGGCCGAGGTCGCACGACGAATCGAGGGCCTCGTGTGACACCACCTTCCTGATGGCCGGCAGCCCGCAGCATGATCAGGACGCGCATGAGGCCCGTACCCGAAACCACAATCAGACCCCAGCCCGATCGCATCGGGCACGACATCCGATGATGGATGTCGAACCACGACATAGGAGCAGACACCACCATGGCGGAACGCGTCGTACTTGCATACTCCGGCGGCCTCGACACCTCGGTTGCCATCAGTTGGATCGGCAAGGAGACCGGTAAGGAGGTCGTCGCGGTGGCGCTCGACCTCGGACAGGGCGGCGAGGACATGGAGGTGGTCCGCCAGCGTGCGCTCGATTGCGGCGCCGTCGAGGCAGTGCTCGTCGATGCGCGCGACGAGTTCGCCGACGACTACTGCCTGCCGGCGATCACCTCGAACGCCCTCTACATGGACCGTTATCCGCTGGTGTCGGCCCTGTCGCGACCGTTGATCGCCAAGCATCTCGTCACCGCGGCACGCGATCACGGCGGCACCGTCGTCGCACACGGCTGCACGGGTAAGGGGAACGATCAGGTCCGTTTCGAGGTCGGTTTCGCCTCGCTGGCCCCCGATCTCGAGGTGATCGCCCCGGTGCGTGACTACGCGTGGACCCGGGAGAAGGCGATCTCCTTCGCCGAGGAGAACGACATCCCGATCAACGTGACCAAGAAGTCGCCGTTCTCGATCGACCAGAACGTCTGGGGTCGTGCGGTGGAGACAGGCTTCCTCGAGGACCTGTGGAACGCGCCCACCAAGGACGTCTACAGCTACACCGAGGATCCGACGGTCAACTGGAACTCGCCCGACGAGGTCATCATCACGTTCGACAAGGGGCGCCCGATCGCGATCGACGGCAGGCCGGTCAGCGTCCTCGGTGCGATCGAGGAACTCAATCGGCGTGCGGGTGCGCAGGGCGTCGGTCGCCTCGACGTCGTCGAGGACCGTCTCGTCGGCATCAAGAGTCGCGAGATCTATGAGGCACCGGGTGCGATGGTGCTGATCACCGCGCACGAGGAGCTCGAGCACGTCACCTTGGAGCGCGAACTCGGACGCTTCAAGCGGCGCACCGACCGCGAGTGGGCGGAGCTCGTGTACGACGGACTCTGGTTCTCGCCGCTCAAGCGCTCGCTCGACGCGTTCGTCGACTCCACACAGGAGCATGTCTCCGGCGATATCAGACTTGTCCTGCACGGCGGACACATCTCGGTCAACGGTCGACGCAGCGGCGAGTCGCTCTACGACTTCAATCTCGCCACCTACGACGAGGGTGACAGCTTCGACCAGTCGGCGGCGCGTGGATTCGTTGAGCTGCACGGACTTTCGTCGAAGATCGCGGCGAAGCGGGACCTGCTCGGTGAGTGATCGGGGCGACGCGGCCGCGGGCACGACCAACCAGGGATCGCTCTGGGGTGGCCGATTCGCATCGGGCCCCGCCGACGCGATGGCCGCGCTGAGCAAGTCGACGCAGTTCGACTGGGTGCTCGCACCGTTCGACATCCAGGCGTCAAAGGCCCACGCGCGGGTGTTGAATCGCGCTGGTCTGCTCTCCGACGGCGATCTGGCCGCCATGCTCGTCGGTCTCGACCAGCTCGCGAGCGATGTCGCGGACGGCAGTTTCGTGGCAGCGGATTCCGACGAGGACGTGCACGGTGCGCTCGAGCGTGGACTCATCGAGCGTGTTGGCGCTGATCTCGGCGGCAGACTGCGTGCAGGACGGTCGCGAAACGATCAGGTAGCGACTCTGTTCCGCATGTGGTTACGCGCAGCGATGCGCTCGGTCGCATCGGGTGTGCTCGACGTCGTCGAGGCGTTGGTGGCTCAGGCTCGTGCACACCCCGACGCCGTGATGCCGGGAAAGACGCATCTGCAGGCCGCGCAGCCCGTACTGCTGGCGCACCATCTGCTCGCGCATGCGCAGCCGCTGATCCGCGACATCGATCGTCTTGCCGATGCAGATCGTCGAACAGCGGTGTCGCCGTACGGCTCCGGCGCGTTGGCGGGATCGTCACTCGGCCTCGACCCCGAAGCGATCGCAGCCGACCTCGGGTTCGCTGCGGCTGCCGAGAACTCGATCGACGCGACGTCGGCCCGCGACTTCGCGGCGGAGGCGTCGTTCGTCTTCGCGATGATCGCGGTCGATCTGTCGCGCCTCGCGGAGGAGGTGATCCTCTGGAGCACAGCCGAATTCGGCTACGTGACACTCGCCGACGCATGGTCGACCGGCAGCTCGATCATGCCGCAGAAGAAGAATCCCGACGTGGCGGAACTCACGCGCGGCAAGGCGGGCAGACTGATCGGTGACCTGACCGGTCTACTCGCGACGTTGAAGGCTCAGCCGCTCGCATACAATCGCGACCTGCAGGAAGACAAGGAGCCGGTGTTCGACGCCGTCGCCCAACTCGAACTGCTGCTACCCGCGATCGCGGGAATGGTCGGCACACTCTCGTTCCACGAGGGACGGATGGCCGAACTCGCTCCCGCAGGATTCACGCTTGCCACCGATATCGCCGAATGGCTTGTACGCCAGGGTGTTCCGTTTCGGGTGGCACATGAGGTCGCGGGGGCATGTGTGCGCGAAGCGGAAAAGCGCGGAGTCGGTCTCGATGAGCTCGACGACGCCACGTTCGCCTCGATCGACCCTGCCCTGACACCGGGGGTGCGCGAGGTGCTCACGGTCCGCGGATCGATCGAGTCGCGTGATGCTCACGGTGGAACCGCCCCGTCGCAGGTACGGCGGCAGCTCGACGTCCTCGATCGCGACCTCCCGACGCTGCGTTCACGATGGTCGGTGACTTCGCCCTCACAGTAACCCGGCGAGATCCCGGGGTCACCTCACCCCGTGTACGGTGCGAGGTGACCCGGCTGGGTAAAGTGATGCAGATCACCATGTGGTGTGGGGAGGAGCGTGGTCGATGGCCGGAGGCGGCATTCCCGACGTGAAGGCGTTCGCGGAGCGGATCCTCGCGACAGCCCAGAACGGGCTGGAGGTGCTGCGCTACGGCGGTTTGCAGACCGGCACCGAGCCTGCGCCGTTCACGGTAGTCGAGACCACACGGATGTTCCGGTTGCGGCGCTACTTCCCGGATACCCCCGCGACCGGGCCGAACATCGTGCTGATTCCGCCGATGATGGTGTCTGCGAACGTCTACGACGTCACCGAGCACAACGGGGCGGTGTCGGTGTTGCATCGCAACGGCATCACCCCCTGGGTCGTCGACTTCGGTTCTCCCGACCACGAAGAGGGCGGGATGGAGCGGAATCTCGCGGACCATGTGGTTGCGGTGAGCGCGGCAATCGACTGGATCATCGAGTCCACCGGCCGCGACGTCCACGTAGCAGGCTATTCGCAGGGTGGCATGTTCGCCTACCAGGCGGCCGCGTACCGACGGTCCCGTGGCGTTGCCAGTGTCGTCACGTTTGGCAGTCCCGTGGATGTCCTCGCGGCGCTGCCGCTCGGACTCCCCGCCGCACTGGCGGCGCCGGGTGCAGAAGTGCTGGCGGACAAGGTGTTCACGCATCTGTGGGTGCCGAGCTGGTTGGCTCGTCTTGGTTTCCAGTTACTCGATCCGGTGAAGACGGCGCGGAGCCGCCTGGACTTCTTGCGTCAGCTCCACGATCGCGATGCGCTTCTGCCACGCGAGGATCAACGACGGTTTCTCGAGGCCGAGGGATGGGTTGCGTGGTCGGGTCCTGCGATCGCGGAACTCCTGCGGCAGTTCGTCGCGCACAATCGCATGGTCTCGGGCGGGTTCGTCGTCAACGGCGAGTTGGTGACCCTCGCCGAGATCACCGCGCCGGTTCTCGGGTTCGTCGGTGAGGTCGACGATATCGGGCAGCCGATCGCGATCCGCGGCATCGTGCGGGCCGCGCCACGGGCCAGCGTGTTCGAATCACGAATGCCGGTAGGACATTTCGGACTCGTCGTCGGCAGCACGTCGGGGACGCGCACGTGGCCGACGACCGCAGCGTGGATCAACTGGCAGGAAGGACTCGGGCCCGAGCCCGAACAGATCGAGCCGATGGAGGCTCCCGTGGACGGCCGGGGCACCGGCGTCGGATTGTTGTCGCGGATCACGCACGGCATCAGTTCGGTGGCCGATGCTGGCGCCGAGGCGTCGCGTGACCTGCTCGACAAGGCGGGCGCGGTGCAACGAACATCGATCGCAGTCGCCCAGGAGTCGGTGCGCACTGTGCCCCGTCTCTTCCGGCTCGGTCAGATCCAGTCGGGCACCCGTATCTCGCTGGGCAAGCTGATGTCGGAGAACACCGACTGGGGCAGCGACCGCGAGGTGTTCTTGTTCGAGAACCGCGTGCTCACGCACTCGCAGGTCGACACCCGGATCAACAACGTCGTGGCAGGTCTCGTGCAGTGCGGAATCCGCCCGGGTGAACACATCGGCGTGTTGATGGATACCAGGCCGAGCGCATTGGTGGCCGTCGCGGCACTGTCCCGACTCGGTGCCGTCGCTGTGCTGCTCTCAGGGGAAGGCGACGTGGGGGAGATGCTCCGCCTCGCAGGGGCAGCCGTCGTCATCTGTGATCCCGTTCACCTCGACGCCGCAGTTGCCCACAGCGATCGGGTGCTCGTCCTCGGAGGCGGAAGCGGTACAGCGCGCGAGATCGACCGCGCTGACGGCAGCACCATCATCGACATGGAGCAGATCGACCCAGACGTCGTGCAGATGCCGGCGTGGTACCGACCGGATCCCGGCCTCGCGGGCGACCTGGCGTTCATCCTGTTCACCCGCTCGCGCGGAAAGTTGGCCGTGTGGCCGGTGACCAATCACCGCTTCGCGATGTCGGCGTTCGGAGCGGCGTCGGCTGCAGGCCTGACCGACCGCGACACCGTGTACTGCATCCCGCCGCTACACCACGCCTCCGGATTGCTGACCACGCTCGGGGCAACGGCGGTCGGACGGTCGCGTATCGCGTTGTCCAACGGTGTCGACCCGGAGAACTTCGTCACCGAGGTTCATCGGTATGGCGTCACGGTGGTTTCCTACACCTGGTCCATGTTGCGGGAAATACTGTACGACAAGAGTTTTGAGATCAACGAGCACAATCCTATCCGGTTGTTCATGGGGTCCGGCCTACCCGCTGGCCTGTGGGACGAGATCGGTGAGCGCTTCCCGCGTGCCCGCGTCCTCGAGTTCTTCGCCACCGCGGACGGATCGGCGATTCTCGCCAACGTCGCGGCCGACAAGGTCGGTTCGATGGGTCGAGCGCTCCCGGAGACCAACGAGGTCGCGATCGCGGCATACGACGTCGAGGCCGAGCGCCTCGTCGTAGGCGAGAACGGTTTCGTGGAGCGTGCAGAGCAGGGCGAGGTGGGGTTGCTGCTCGCACGTTCACGGCACCGATTCGACACCACTGCGACGGTCCTGCGTGACGTCTTCGCTCCCAAGGACCGTTGGGAGGTCTCGGGGCATCTCTTCTATCGCGACTCCGGAGACGACCTGTGGTTCATGGGTTCGGTCGACACCGTGGCGCATTCACTCGAAGGCCCCGTGTATCTGCCCCCGATCGAGCAGTTGCTCTCCCGTGTGCCCGGTGTCGACCAGGTGGCCGCATACCGGTTGGGACAACCAGGCAAGCAGATTGTCGTCGCCGCGCTGACGATGCGCACTGACGTCGACGTCGATTCGCTGACCGTCACGCAACTTCGCCTCGGTCTCGGGTCACTTCCCGCGCATCGTCGTCCGCATCTGGTGTGGGTTGCCGACGAGATTCCGGTCTCGGAGTCCTACCGCCCGCAGGCCGGAGAGCTTGCGGCCCGCGGTGTACCGAAACCGGGTGCCAAGGTCTGGTATCGAGATCCCGAGGGGCGCTATCGCCGCTTCACCAGGACGGCGGCGGGGCGCGTGGACTGGTTGCCCGACTCCAGCGGCTCGTCACGTGACACCGCACTGCCTGCCGCGTCGCCGGCGAGTGGGCGAGGGGCACGAAGCGCATCCGGCACGCGGTGACGTCGTAGGTCTGCACGTGCAGACCACCTGCGGAGCAAGCCCGCGACCGCCGTTAGGCTGAAGTCGTGCCTCGGGCACGCCGCGTATTCGCCGAGAGGAAGCAGGGCAATGGGTTCTCGTGTGCAGTCACTGGATCCGATCGTTCGGGACCGGCTGGTGTGCCCGCAGGACCACGGCCCTCTGCTCGATGCGGGCGACGAGCTGTACAACCCTCGCCTGCGCGTCGCCTACCGCATCGACTCCGACGGCATTCCGGTCATGTTGGCCACCGAAGCACGGGCGGTCGACGATGCCGAGCACGAACGCCTGACATCTGCCTGATCACCAGGGGTCGGGTCTGATCACTAGGTCGGGTCTGATCACTAGGTCGGGTCTGCGACGACCCCGCACGGGTGGATGACAAGATCGATGTGTGAGCACACTGACCTCTGAAGACCGAATCGACGGTTCGGACATTCTCGACGATCTGCAGTGGCGAGGATTGATCGCACAGTCAACCGATATCGACGAACTGCGCGCTGCGATCGATGCGGGTCCGATCACCGTGTATGCGGGATTCGATCCGACGGCGTCGAGCCTGCACGCCGGACACCTGGTGCCGTTGTTGACGCTGCGTCGCTTTCAGCTCGCAGGTCACCGGCCCATCGCTCTTGCCGGCGGTGCCACCGGACTCATCGGCGACCCGCGCGACGTCGGTGAGCGGACCATGAACTCCGTCGACACCGTCGGCGGATGGACGGGACGCATCGGCGACCAGTTGGCCAGCTTCCTGCGATTCGACGACAGCCCGAACAGCGCGCTCCTCGCCAACAACATGGAGTGGACGGCGGGGCTCAGCGCGATCGAGTTCCTTCGCGACCTCGGTAAGCATTTCTCGGTCAACGTGATGCTCGCTCGAGAGACGGTTCGACGACGCCTCGAGTCCGATGGCATCAGCTACACCGAGTTCAGCTATCTGCTGCTGCAGTCCAACGACTACCTCGAACTGCACCGCAGGCACGGGTGTAGCCTGCAGATCGGCGGCTCGGATCAGTGGGGAAACATCGTCGGCGGTGTCGATCTCACTCGCCGAATCACCGGAAATACCGTGCACGCGCTGACGGTTCCGCTCGTGACCTCGTCGGATGGCAAGAAGTTCGGTAAGTCGACCGGCGGCGGCAGCCTCTGGCTCGACCCGGAACTCACCAGTCCCTACGCCTGGTACCAGTACTTCGTGAACACGTCCGACGCCGACGTCGTCCGCTACCTGAAGTGGTTCACGTTCTTGACGCGCGAGGAGATAGGCGAGTTGGAGCGTGCAACCGAAGAGACTCCGCATCTTCGGTTGGCGCAGAAACGCCTCGCAGCGGAGATGACGACACTCATCCACGGTGCAGCCAATACCCAGGCCGTGGAACTCGCCAGCCAGGCATTGTTCGGTCGCGCCGAACTGGCCGATCTCGATGAGTCGACGCTCGCCGCAGCACTGGGCGAGACGACGATCGCCGAATACAGCTCCGACGCACCGACTCTCGTCGGACTCCTGGTGGACAGCGGGCTCTCTGAAAGCAACAAAGCTGCACGGCGCGCGATCGGGGAAGGGGGTGCCTACGTCAACAACGCCAAGATCACCGATCCGGAGTGGACTCCAGGCACTTCCGACCTGCTCCACGGCCGTTGGCTGGTCATCCGACGCGGTAAGAAGAGCTTTGCCGGCGCCCGTTTAATGCTCTGACCAGGCGATTTGACGCTCTGTTCCCGTGTGTGTAACTTTCTTGTTGCACCGCAGCGAGCAAGACCCCGGGGCCGACACGGAATCGGGGAAACTGCAGTGTCTCAGGTGTGATAGCCTGGAACACCGGTGCGGCCAGAAACGAAAAGCCCGCAACACACAGTGTTGCGAACGCGAATCGGATCTGGTAGCCTGGAAGAGTTGCTCCGGAGACGGGGTCAACAAATCCAAACACCAGCTTACTAGAAAGCGCCTTGCCATGCGGGGTGGCGCTGGTGGGTGTGTGTTCTTTGAGAACTCGATAGTGTATTGACAAG
>NZ_BANR01000026.1 GCF_000332975.1 Gordonia aichiensis NBRC 108223
TGCACCACCCGCGCCGCCCGCCGCGTCACCGGCCCCCGCAGCCGCGCCTGCTGCGCCGGCGCGGGTGACCAAGGTGTTCTGGTACACCGATCGTCGAGTCGCGTTGTGGGTGCACTCGCCCGCGATGAACACCGATATCCAGGTGCAGATCCTGCTCGCCCGCGACTGGTGGGCTCATCCGGACGCGAAGTTCCCGCAACTGACCATGCTCGACGGTCTGCGCGCGCAGGACGATCAGAGCGGATGGGTACTCAACACCAACGTCGTCGACTTCTACAAGGACAAGAACGTCAACGTCGTACTGCCGATCGGCGGTGAGTCGAGCTTCTACACCGACTGGAAGCAGCCCGACCGCGGCAAGACCTACAAGTGGGAGACCTTCCTCATCCACGAGCTGCCCCCGATCCTCGAAGGTGACTGGCGTTCGACGGACGTCCGCGGCATCGAGGGACTCTCGATGGGTGGCACCGGCGCGATGATGCTCGCCGCGCGCAATCCGGGCTTCTACAAGTTCGCGGCGTCGTTCTCGGGCATCTTGCAACTGACGTCGACCGGCATGCCGCAGGCAATCCAGTTCGCTCAGCGCGATGGTGGTGGCTACAACTCGATGAACATGTTCGGTCCGCCGAGCGACCCGGCCTGGAAGGAGCACGATCCCTTCCTGATCGCTGACAAGCTTCGCGGTACGAGCCTCTACATCTCGTCGGGCAACGGTCTCGTCGGACCGCACGACAAACCGTCGGACATCCCGCTGCTCGCCACGAACTACTCGGGAGTCGGGCTGGAGCTGCTCAGTCGTGTGACCTCACAACAGTTCGCGATCAAGCTCAACGAACTCGGCATCCCGGGCCAGGCGGTCTACCGGCCGTCGGGAACCCACACCTGGGCCTACTGGGAGTTCGAGATGGCGCAGGCGTGGCCACAGGCTGCGGCGGCGCTCGGGCTCGGCGGTGACAAGGTCGCGTGCCGTCCGTCGGCGGCATTCAAGAAGGTCGCCGATGCCAACAAGCTCGGTGGTTGCCTCACACCCGAGTACGCGGTGCCCGGTGGACGCGCGCAGGACTTCTCCAAGGGGCGCGTGATCACCGGTCCGAAGGGGCCGAAGGAGATCGCGGGAGCGATCGGCGGTGCGTACGCGTCGATCGGTGGCCCCGGCGGGAAACTGGGTCTGCCGACCAGCGACGAGCTGCCCACTAAGGACGGCAAGGAACGCTTCAACACCTTCGAGCACGGCAAGATCTCCTGGACCGCCAAGGGCGGGACGGTCATCGGCAAGTGATCGCGAGCAGCCGCACCCGGTACCGCGTGTGTTCGCGCGATGGGCACAGGCTCGGTATCGGGTGTGGCTGCGCTGAGATCTCGCTGAGGAATCACGGCATTTCTGCAGGTGACGCGCATTCGGTGGTCTGTGGCTGTCGGTGAGCGGGGTAGCCTGACACGGTGCCGACAACGCCGGTCGGGTTGTGATGAGGAAGTGATGATGAGGAAGTTCTTCGGGTTGGGTGTGGTTGTGGCAGGGCTCGCTCTGGCGGGTGGACTGACCGCCTGCTCGGACGATTCGACGGCCAGTGCTCCCATCACGAGTGACCCCGTCACGACGACATCGATGTACTCGTCTCCGTCGTCGTCGGCGGCGACGAAGTCGTCGGAGTCGACGAGCGCGTCGTCGTCGGAAGCAGGAGTGGCGGGCACCAAGGTGTCCGGGTCGACGAGCCTGCCCGCGACAGCACCGAGCAGCGGCACCAAGGTGCCAGACAACTTCCCCGGCCCCGGCGGTGAGCCGGTGAGCGACAAGGGCAAGAAGTATCTGCAGGCGCTCAAGGACCAGAACATCAGCTTCGCGGGTGACTCCGACAACTCTGTCGCCCTCAACAGTGCCGAGTACGTCTGCGCACAGCAGTCCAAGGGTGCCGATCCGACGACGGTGAAGGCGTTCGTCACCGCCATGATCGGGCCGAGTTCGAAGAATGCTGCAGAGGCGAACTCGAAGGCGGACAAGGTCATCAAAGCCGCACGTGACAATTACTGCTAGGCGTGGCAGCCAAGCGAGGCGCCACCGGTCGACGTAAGGGCCGTCGACTGGGCCGGATCGCCCTGTTCCTAGCCCTTCTCGCCGTGATCGCGATCGTGTTGATCGTGATCTTGGTGATCACCCTGCTCAAGCCGGGGCCGCCGAACATCCCCGGCGGGCAGGGGCCGTCGACGAGCGCTCCGCCCCCCGGGCGTCCGGAAGCGCAATCCGCCGACTGCCCCGACGTGCTGACGCTCGTCATCCCGGGTACCTGGGAATCGGCTGCCGACGACGACCCGATGAACCCGACGGCCAATAAGGCGTCGTTGATGCGACGGGTGTCGACAGCACTGCAGAACGAGTACCCGACCTCGCGTACCGAGGTCTACACGGTGCCCTACATCGCGCAGTTCCGTAATCCGACCAACCTCAACGACCGCCAGGCCGACTACAACGTGTCGCGGAAGCAGGGTTACGACCGTGCCGCGGCAAAGCTGCGTGCCACCAACGAGAAATGCCCGTTGACGCGCTACGTGATCATGGGCTTTTCGCAGGGTGCGGTGATCGGCGGCGATCTCGCGAGCAATATCGGCAATGGGCGGGGGCCGATCGACGCGTCGGATCAGGACCTGGTGCTCGGCGTCGGATTGATTGCCGACGGCCGTCGCGAGAAGGGTAAGCAGAACGACATCGGACCCGACCCCGATGGAGTCGGAGCCGAGGTCGCTCTCGGGGGCATGGGCAAACTGGTCCCGGGCATCACCATGACGGGCCCGCGCAGCGGCGGATTCGGTGAACTGCGCGATCGCGTCCAATCCATTTGCGCGCCAGGGGATCTCATCTGTGATTCGCCGACGGTCGCCAATCCGATCGGTGCGGTCGGTCAACTCGCGGGCGCCATCAACAATCCAGTTCACGCGATGTACGCCACCAAGCGGTACTGGCAGCTCGACGGGAGCAGCGCCACGCAGTGGATGTACGGCTGGGCGAACAAGGTCATCGCCGACGCCCCCCATCCCGCGCACAACTGACCCGGATCCGGCGTCACGGGCCGCGCGTCGACGGTGCGCCGCGCCGGCTACTACGTACAACGCCCCGCGCCGCTCCCGACTAGGTCGTCTGTCCCGTTCACGCGCGCCGTGGTCGTGTTTGGGCAGTGCCGTCGACCTGCATTACCGTGGGCGTTCGGGCACACCGCCCACCAGACCGACCGGTTGCATGACCGGTGACCGCAGTGATGCGTGAGGAGAAGCAGGCGACGATGAGTGACCCCGGGGAACTGCGCAAGTTCCGGTTCGGAGCCGGCGGCGAGGGCAACAAGGACGAGGGCGGGGCCCGCAAGTTCGTGAAGCTGGCGCAGACCGCGGAAGAGTACGGCTACGACACGTTCGCGGTACCCGATCACCTCGGCAACCAGGTCGGGCCGCTGGCCGCGCTCGGAGCACTCAGCCAGGCGACGAGCACCATCCGACTGGGGACCTCGGTGCTCGCGAACGGGTTCCGCCACCCGGCGATCCTGGCCAAGGAGGCCAACACGATCGACGTGCTCAGCAAGGGACGCCTTGAACTGGGCATCGGCGCGGGGTGGATGAAAGAAGAGTTCGACAAGGCGGGCATCGAGTTCGAGTCACCCGGAGTGCGCATCCGCAAGCTCGACGAATCGCTGACCGTCCTCGACAAGCTCATGCGCGGCGAAACCGTCGACTTCGACGGCGAGTTCTATCAGATCCACGGACTCGAGGGCAGCCCTCGACCTCGGCAGGGTCCTCGTCCGCCGATCGCGGTCGGCGGCGGCGGGCCGAAGATGCTGGCGTTGGCGGCCAAGCACGCCGACATCATCTCCGTCGCGCCCGGCACCACGCCGGACGGCAAGATGAAGCTCTCGGACATGACGATCGAGAAGACAGCGGCCCGCGTCGACCGCATCCGCGAGGTCGCGGGCGACCGATTCGCCGACATCGAGTTGAACTGGACCATCGCGGTCATCGTCATCACCGATGACCGTGAAGCGACGGCGGAGATGGCGCTCAAGGCGCTGGCGCAGGGCTATCCGCCCAACATCGCCCACGACACCGAGTTCACCGTCGACGACGTCCTCACGTCGCCCTACATCGCCATCGGTTCGTTCGAGGAGATCGCCGAGCAGATCCGGGAGGTGCGGCGTCGTACGACGATGTCGTACGTCGGGGTCTTTCCCACCCAGATGGATGCGTTCGCGCCTGTTCTCGCGCAATTGAAGGGGGAGTAAGATTGCCGACGGCCCATTTCGTCTTCGTCGAAATGGGCTGCTGTGAATTCGCCTGCCGTACGGCCCGGGATATGTCGGAATTCCGGCGCCGTGAAGGCGCGATTCACCACAAGCCAAGAATTCGGGCAGGTAGCCGAGTGTGCGCTACCGTGTCACGCGTTGTAGATGCGGACACGACGCCCAGAAGCGTGGTACCTGCGGGGGAGTGCCACGACACCGCGCCGACGAGGCGCACGGACGTGGTGTCCCGCGAGGGGGCCACAGGAGTAATGGATGCTGAACACAGAATTTGAGCAGTTTCTCGATGAGAGCGGCAACCTGCATTTCACCGAGGACGCGACGCTGGTCGACTATGTCGAGCAGAACGTGCGCGATCAGGCTGACACGCTGGCGTACCGCTTCATCGACTACAGCCGCGAGCGCGACGGTGAGGCACAGGACCTGACCTGGGCGCAGTTCGGCAAGCGTCTGCGCGCCGTCGCCGCACGTCTGCAGCAGGTCACCAAGCCCGGTGATCGCGTCGCCATCCTGGCCCCGCAGTCGCTCGAGTACGTCATCGGCTTCTTCTCAGCGCTCTACGCCAGCAACATCGCGGTACCCCTGTTCAGTCCGGATGAGCCTGGCCACACCGACCGCCTGACCGCAGTGCTCGCCGACTGTAAGCCGACGGCCATCCTCACCTCCACCAAGTCGGCCGAGGCCGTGCGCGACTTCTTCGCGGGTGTTCCCGCGAAGGAACGTCCCCGCGTGATCGCGGTCGACGCGGTGCCCGATTCTGTCGGTTCGAGCTGGGTCGCGCCCATCGCGGGCAAGGACCACAACCGCGACACGGTCGCCTACCTCCAGTACACGTCCGGCTCCACCCGTGTGCCCGCAGGCGTCGAGATCACCTACGAGGCCGTCGCCGCCAACTGCCTGCAGATCTATGACTGCATCGAGATCGACCGCAACGCCCGCGGCGTCACCTGGTTGCCGATGTTCCATGACATGGGACTGCTCACCGTGATCCTGCCGGCACTCGGCGGCCGCTACATCACGATCATGAGCCCGCAGGCATTCGTGCGCAGGCCGGGTCGCTGGATTAAAGAACTCGCCGCGGCCAGCGACGGTGCGGAAACGTATGCGGCAGCACCCAACTTCGCCTACGAGCACGCCGCAGCACGCGGGCTGCCCAAGGACGGCGAGAACCTCGACCTGTCGAACGTCATCGGACTGATCAACGGCTCCGAGCCGGTCACCGTCAGCTCCATGAAGAAGTTCAACGAGGCCTTCGGCCCCTACGGGCTGCCGAAGACGGCGATCAAGCCCTGCTACGGCATGGCCGAGGCCACGCTGTTCGTCTCCGCCACGCAGCGAAACAACGAGGCCAAGGTCATCTACGTCGACCGCGACGAGCTCAACGCCGGGCACATGAAGATCGTCGACCAGCACGCCCCCAATGCGGTTGCGCAGGTGTCGTGTGGTCAGGTCGCACTGAGTCAGTGGGCTGCGATCGTCGACGCCGCCGACTACGACGAGACCGGAGAGGCCGTCGAGAAGGCCGATGGCGAGGTCGGCGAGATCTGGCTACACGGGCTCAACATCGGTGCCGGGTACTGGAACAAGCCCGACGAGAGTGATGCGACGTTCCACAACACCATCTCCACGCCGCTGGCCGAGGGCAGCCACACCGAGGGCGCACCTGCGGACGCCCAGTGGATGCGCACCGGCGACTACGGGGTCTGGCTCGACGGCGAGCTCTACATCACCGGACGCGTCAAGGACCTGGTGATCGTCGACGGCCGCAATCACTACCCGCAGGACCTCGAGTTCAGCGCCCAGGAGGCCAGCCCCGCGCTACGTCCTGGCTTCATCGCCGCCTTCGCGGTCCCAGCCAATCAACTGCCCGGCGTCGTCTTCGAGAACGCCGCCAGCGGACTGAAGTTCGACGCCGACGACGCGTCGGAGCAACTCGTGATCGTCGCCGAGCGGGGACCGGGAAAGAAGACCGACCCGCAGGAGATCGCCGACACCGTTCGCGCCGCGCTTGCACAGCGCCACGGCGTGATGGCACGCGACGTCCTGCTGGTACCCGCGGGATCGATCCCCCGTACGAGCAGTGGCAAGATCGCGCGCCGCGCGACCAAGGCCGCCTACATCGACGGGCGACTGCGCGGCGGATACAAGCAGGACGCGTTCCCCGACTCGGTGTAGTGGCGTTCTCGCCGTGTGCGCACCCGTACGTCGTCATCGCGCGTCGTCGCTGCGTCACTCACATCCCCGCAGTGTGGTGCTCGCACCGTGTGCGCCACTGGTCGCGCTCGTCGCCGACCACTTCTGCCCGCAACCCGCGCAGCTCTTGCTGCGCCGCCAAGTAGTCTGGTGAGCGATGTCTGAACTGAACAACGAGCCGAACATCGAGCCTGCGGCCGAGGCGCAGAGCCCCGGTACTGATAGCCCCGGTACTGATAGTCCCGGTACCGATGCCCCCGATACCGACAGCGCCGACGGCGAGACCGCCGGTGGCTTGACCGTCTCGGAGCTGCGGGACTGGCTGCGCGAATGGGTCGCCACGTCGACGGGTATCTCCGCCGAGCAGATCTCCGATGATCGCCCGATGGAGGAGTTCGGTCTCTCGTCGCGCGACGCCGTGGCACTCGCTGCCGACATCGAGGACAAGACCGGCGTCGTGCTGACCGCAACGGTCGCCTACAACCACCCCACCATCGCGATGCTCGCCAAGCGCATCATCGAGGGCGATCCCGACGAGGGCCTTGACCTCGACGCCGAGACCTTCTGGATTCGCGAACGCGACGCGGCAGACGACATCGCGATCGTCGGCCTGTCGACGCGCTTTCCCAAGGCGGGGCACACCCCGGACTCCACCTGGGAGGCGCTGATCTCCGGGCGCGACGGCATCTCCGATCTGCCCGAAGACCGCTGGGCGGAGTTCAAGTCCGATCCGCGTCTGGCCAAGGTCATCGACGAATCCAACGTCAAGGGCGGTTACCTCGACGACGTCAAGAGCTTCGACGCCGACTTCTTCCAGATGAGTCCGCGCGAGGTCGAGATGGTCGACCCGCAGCAGCGTCTCGCGCTCGAACTGGCGTGGGAGGCACTCGAGGACGCGCACATCCCGGCCAGCGACCTCAAGGGCGCACCGGTCGGCGTCTTCATCGGCACGTCGACCAACGACTACCAGCTGCTCGCGGCAATGGGACTCGACGACGGGGCACACGACACCGCCGCCTACGCGCTCACCGGAACGTCGACGTCGATCGTCGCCAACCGCGTCTCGTACTTCTTCGACTTCCACGGCCCGTCGGTGGCGATGGACACCGCGTGTTCGTCGTCGTTGGTCGCCGTCCACCAGGCCGTACGCAGCCTGCGGTCGGGCGAATCCGACGTCGCGCTCGCCGGTGGCGTCAACATGATCATCACTCCCGCTGCGACACTCGGCTTCGACAGCATCGGCGCGCAGGCCAAGGACGGACACATCAAGGCGTTCTCCGCCGATGCCGACGGGATGATCCGCGCGGAGGGCGGCGGTCTGTTCGTGCTCAAGCGGATGGCCGACGCCCGGCGCGATGGCGACACCGTGCTCGCAGTGGTCGCGGGTTCGGCGGTCAACTCCGACGGTCGCTCCAACGGACTGCCCGCGCCCAATCCCGAGGCACAGGTGGAGGTGTTGCGCTCGGCGTACACCGACGCAGCGGTCGACCCGCGCAGCGTCGACTACATCGAGGCGCACGGCACCGGCACCGTACTCGGCGATCCGATCGAGGCCGACGCGCTCGGGCGTGTGGTCGGCCGCGGTCGCCAGGCCGACGCGCCCGCTCTGCTCGGCTCTGCCAAAACGAACTTCGGGCACATGGAATCCGCCGCGGGTGCCGGTGCACTCGCCAAGGTGGTGCTCGCGATGCGGCACGACAAGCTGCCCCCTTCGCTGAACTACTCCGGTCCCAACCCCTACATCCAGTTCGACGCCGGGCACCTGAAGATCGTGCAGGAGCCGTCCGACTGGCCGCGCTACTCCGGTCACGCCGTCGCGGGTGTCTCCGGTTTCGGTTTCGGCGGCACCAACGCCCACGTCGTTGTGCGTGAGGTGCTGCCGACCGATCTCGCACCCGTGGTCGAGTCCTCGGTGGCCGACTCTGCGTCGACCTCGTCGGCGGAGCCCGTCGTGGCCGCCGGTGATGACGAGGACTTCCTGACCGACGCCGAACGCGCGGTCCTCGCCGCGCAGGCGCCGAAGGATGAGGCCCCGGCAGAGGCCGTCGACGCCGATCCCGCCGACGGCTTCGCGCCCTGCGCGGTCGAGGGTTCGGTTGTGCCGCTGGTGCTTTCGGGATTCCTGCCGTCGCGGCGTCGTAAAGCCGCCGCCGACCTGCTCGAGTGGCTCGAATCCGATGAGGGACGCTCGACGCCGCTCGCCGACATCGGGCGCGCGCTGGCTCACCGCAACCACGGCCGATCACGGTCGGTGGTGATGGCCCGAACGCACGATGACGCGGTCAAGGGTGTGCGTGCCATCGCCGAGGGCAAAGCCACTCCGCTTGTCTACTCGGCTGATTCGCCGGATGCGGCGTCGGCGGTGTGGCTGCTCTCGGGCTTCGGTTCGCAGCATCGGAAGATGGCCAAGCAGCTCTACCTCGAGAACCCGATCTTCAAGAACTACGTCGACCGCGTCGACGAGTACGTCCAGAACGAACTCGGCTACTCGATAGCCGAGATCTTCGTCGACGACGAGCAGACCTACGGCATCGAGACCTCGCAGGTCGGTATCTACACCATCCAGGTGGCGCTGGCCGACCTGCTGCGTCATCACGGCGCGGAACCCGGTGTGCTGGTACCCCATTCGATGGGAGAGGCATCGGCGGCCTACATCAGCGGAGGGCTCTCGCTCGAGGACGCCACCCGTGTCATCTGTCAGCGCTCGCGGCTGATGGGCGAGGGCGAGGCCACGCTCACCGGTGACGACATCCGGTTGATGGCTCTCGTCGAGTACAGCGCCGACGACATCAACGACGTCCTGGTCGACTACCCCGATCTCGAGATCTGCGTGTACGCCGCGCCGACGCACACGGTCATCGGCGGTCCCGAACCGCAGGTCGATGCGATCGTCGCCCGCGCGGAGGCCGAGGGCAAGTTGGGCCGCAAGCTGCAGACCAAGGGTGCGAGCCACACGTCGCAGATGGACCCCCTGCTCGGTGAATTGTCATACGAGCTCACCGGAATCGAGCCGAAGCGACTCGAGACCGGCTTCTACAGCTCGGTCGACCGCGAGGCCTTCTACCGTGCGGGCCACGAGCCCGTGCACACCATCGACTACTTCCTCAAGGGGCTGCGCCACAGCGTGTGGTTCAGCCAGGCGATCGCGAAGTCGGTGGAGAACGGCCATCGCACGTTCGTGGAGCTCTCGCCCAACCCTGCCGTACTGATCTCCGTTGCGGCGGTAACGTTCTCGGCCGGTCTGCACGACGCCGAACTGATCGAGACGTTGCGACGCAAGGAGGACGAGAGCTTCGGCGTGGTCAACGCGCTCATGAAGCTGTATGTCCACGGGCATTCCGTCGACGTCGGATCGCTGTTCGGCGCAGGCGATTACGCAGACATCCCGCGCACCCGCTTCGAGCGAAAGCCCTTCTGGCTCTCCGCACAGATCTCCGGTGGCGGTTCGTCTGGCAGGATTCCCGGCTCGCATGTTGCACTGCCCGACGGTCGGCACGCCTGGGAGGTCACTGCTGCGGCGGTGGCCGACCCGCGTGAACTGGTCCGTGCCGCGGCGGCAGAGGTCTTCGATGACGCGCGTGTCGGTGCTGCGGCGTCGCACGGAGAGTTCCCGGCGACGGGTACGGTGACGACCACCCTCAGCCCACATCCGGGCGGCGCGTCGGTGACGATCCACGGCAAGCGGGACAAGAGCTTCCATCTTCTGTTCGAGGCAGTCGTCACGGGCACCGCCGACTCAGCCGATGCCACCGCGATTGTCGCCGACGGCACGGCGGATCGTGCTGACGGCACCATCGATCCCACCAAGGTCGGCTATACCGACACCTCACTCACTGTCGACGACGAGGTCGTCGACGACATCGGCAACAAGTGGGATCCGGAATCGGGTGAGTCCGTGGGCGACCGGCTCGCGATCATCGTCGGTGAATCGATGGGATACGACCCCGAGGATCTCCCGCGTGAGATCCCGCTCATCGAACTCGGCCTCGACTCACTCATGGCGGTACGCATCAAGAACCGTGTCGAGTACGAGTTCGACATCCCGCAGCTGCAGCTGCAGGCGATGCGCCAGGCGAATCTCGCCGATGTCGAGAAGTTCGTCGCCTTCGCCGTCACGCACCGCGACCAGCTCGACGATCTCGCGGGCAAGGCTGCCGGCGAGGGTGAACTCGACACCGCTGCGCTGAACTCCTACATCGACGAGCAACTCGCGAAGGACGCCGAAGCACCCGCCGGTGGCGCAGCGGCGTCCGACGCGGCGCCGGGCGCGGTCACTGTCGTCGATGCAGCTCAGCCGAAGAACGACGACGCTGACCAACCGAGCAACGACCAGCCGAAGAGCACACCGCAGGCCGCCGACCTCACGAGCCAGCAGTCGGTGGCAGAGGCCGCAGGCTCCGATGTGCCGCCGCGAGATGCCGCCGAGCGGTTGACGTTCGGCGTCTACGCGGTCATCACGGGTAAGTCGGCGGGCGGCATCTTCAACAAGCTCCCCGTCCTCGAAGAGGATGTCGCGCAGAGGCTCACCGACAAGCTCAACGAGCGTACCGGCGGCGACATCGACGTCGAGGACATCCTCGATTCCGAGACGATCGAGGAGATGTCGGACTACGTCCGCAACTTCCTCGACGCCGCGGCCGACACCGACGGCTTCATCCGGTACCTGCGCCTGGTGCCGGACGGCAAGAAGAGCTACGACCCGAGTGCAGGAGACCCGGTGCCCGCGTTGCTCTTCCACCCCGCGGGAGGCAACACGTCGGCGTACGAGGCGTTACTCAAGCGACTCCCCGCCGACCAGCCGGTCATCGGATTCGACCGTGTCGAGGGCACTATCGAGGAGCGCGTTGCGCAGTACCTGCCGCGGCTGCGCGAGATCCAACCGCACGGCCCCTACGTCCTGATCGGGTGGTCGCTCGGCGGTGCGCTCGCGTACGGCTGCGCCAAGGTACTGCGTGACGAGGGCGAGGACGTCGCATTCGTCGGACTGATCGACGTGGTGCGTCCGCGTCACGACGTGCCGGACACGCCGGAGAACAAGCGTGCGCGGCTCGAGCGCTGGAAAGACTTCGCGATCCGCAACTACGACCTCGACCCCGACGTCCCGATCCCGATGGATCGCCTCGTCGACGCCGACGACGAGGGACAGTTCGCGATCATCATGGAGATGGTGTCGATGTCGGGCACCAAGATCCCTGGCGGAATCATTGAGCACCAGCGCACGTCGTTCGTCGACAACAGAGCACTGTCCAACATCCAGCCATTGCCCTATGACGGCAAGGTGATCCTCTATCGCGCCGACAAGATGCACGACGGCGCAATCGAACTCGAGCCGCAGTGGGCCGAGATCGATGAGGACGGTCGCTGGGGTGAGGTGGTCGACGACCTGGAGATCATCCACATCGGGGGCGATCACCTCTCGATCGTCGACGAGCCGTACATCGCGAGGATCGGTGCCGATCTGAGCGCACGACTGGCGACCATCGAGGCGAAGGCGACCAACTAGCTTCAGCCGAGAACAGCAACGCGCGCAGCACCAACACCGAGGAAGAAGAATCACGTGACCGACACCACCGCAGCCAAACTCGCCGATCTCCGCGTCCGGTTGGAGCAGGCACGCGAGCCGGGTGGTGAGAAGGCGATCGAGAAGCGTGAGCGCAAGGGGATCTGCTCTCCGCGTGAGCGTCTCGACATGCTGTTCGATCCGGGTACCTTCGTCGAGATCGGTGCGCTCGCGAAGATGCCCGGTGCTGCACACACCGGGTACGGCGACGGAGTCGTGACGGGTCACGGCTTGGTGCACGGACGTCCGGTTGCGGCCTTCAGCCACGACCAGACCGTCTTCGGCGGCACGGTGGGAGAGATGTTCGGCCGCAAGGTGTCTGCACTCATGGAGTGGGCGGGCAAGATCGGCTGTCCGATGGTCGGCATCAACGACTCGGCCGGAGCACGCATCCAGGATGCGGTGACCTCACTCGCCTGGTACGCCGAGATGGGTCGACGCAACGATCTGCTGTCGGGCCTGTCGCCGCAGATCTCGGTGATCCTCGGCAAGTGCGCGGGCGGTGCGGTCTACACGCCTGCGAACACCGACATCCTCGTCGCGGTCGAGGACAAGTCGTACATGTTCGTTACCGGACCGGATGTCATCAAGCAGACGACGGGCGAGGAGATCTCGGCAGAGGACCTCGGTAGCGCGCACAATCAGGCGCGTTGGGGCAACATCCACCATGTCGCGCCGGACGAGAAGCAGGCGTTCGAATGGGTGCGGGAGTATCTGCAGTACATGCCGTCGACCTGCTTCGAACAGCCGCCGGTGATCAACCCCGGTCTCGAGCCGGAGATCACCGAGTCCGACCTTGCGCTCAACGATTTCATGCCCGACAGCGACAACGCGGGCTATGACATGCGCGACATCATCGTGAAGCTGTTCGACGACGGTGCTTTTCACGAGGTCGGTGAACTGTTCGCCCCCAACATCCTCACCGGCTACGCGCGCGTCGACGGCCACAGCGTGGGCGTCGTCGCCAATCAGCCAAGTGTGATGGCCGGGACTCTCGACACCGATTCCTCGGAGAAGGCAACGCGTTTCGTGCGGATCTGCAATGCGTTCCGTATCCCGTTGGTGTTCCTCGTCGACACTCCCGGAATCCTCCCGGGACTCGTGGAGGAGCAGAAGGGCACGATCCGCCGGTCGGGCAAGTTCTTGTTCGCCTATGTCGAGGCCGACGTCCCGAAGGTGACTGTCGTACTGCGGAAGGCGTATGGCGGTGCGTATGCGGTGATGGGCTCCAAGCAGCTAGGCGCCGACCTCAACTTCGCCTGGCCAACGGCGAAGATCGCTGTGATGGGTGCCGAGTCGGCCGCTGCGGTGCTGACGCGCAAGCAGACCGAGGGCATGTCGGCTCACGACGCCGATAAGGTGCGGCGCGACTTCATCGACTTCTACAACACCATGATGGCCACGCCGTACCTGGCCGCAGAACGCGGCTACATCGACGCCGTCATCGAGCCTGCGGAAACCCGCCTTCAGCTCCGAAAGGCGTTGGCGCAGTTGCGGGACAAGCAGACGATGCGCACCCCGCGCAAGCATCTGCTGATGCCTATCTGATCGCCGCAGCGCCCGGAGCGGCGGTGCATCGGTTCAGCGTCAGGTGAGGTTCAGCGTCAGGTGAATCGTGACAGGATCACGCGAACCGCCTGAGTCACGATCGTCCGGTCGTAGCTTTGGACGAACATGAACTCACGACGTCCGCCGGGCTGTTGCCTGTGCATCTCGCGTGCGGAAAGCAGTGCGGCAAAGTGTATTCCGAGTACGGCGACGTTCCACTCGATGGCGAGTTCGTCGTCGGAACTCAGCGGCGCGTAGTGGATGTTGCCCTCGATCATGGGGCGGATGCCCTCGCCGTACACGCCGACGAGTCCCACCTTCTCCGAGAGAGCGCGCCACCGTTGCGATGTCGACGGTGCGAAATGTGTCTGGTCCTGGAAGGTTCCGAGAACCACGGCGACACTCGCCTGGGTTGCGGTCCGTTCGAGATCTTTGCTCATCTCGAGTAGTAGTCGCTCGTCGGCGGCTCGGGGGACCGCCGTCCTCGAGGCGATGGCAAAGGGGGTCTTCTCGTCGCTCGCGGGAATGGTTCGCGCAGGCAGGTCCGGAAGCGCTGAGGTCGCGCCGAGTACCCGGTCGGCGGCGGCGGAGACAGGCGCATGCAGAGTGCCCATTCCGTAGCGAGCACCCAGTGTCAGTGCGTTACGCCGGTCGGCCTCGGTGTCGACCCCTGTCGCGATCACGATCGCGCCGGTGCGTTCGGTGTGCGCGGCGAGTGTGTGCGCGAGGCGCGCGGTGTCCGGCGACGGCACCGGTGAGGACAGGACGTCGGAGTGGAGCAGCACGATGTCGGGTTCGATGAGGGTCAACAGGGTTGCGGTTCGACGATCCGCTGTGACGCCCTCGATCGCGATGAGCCTTCCGTCGCGCCGTGCACGAGCCACCTGGGCGAGGCGTGCCTGCGGACGCCGCAAGATGCTGCGCGGTTCGATCAGCAGTACCAGCGTCTGGCCCGCAGCCGGCCTGCGCTTCGGATCGTCGAGGTCGATGTCGACTGCGACGAAGAGTGGTATCTGTGCGGCGATGCTTGTGGCGGCAGGTGTATCGGCGAAGGTGAACTTGCGTGCGTCGAGAGCGGCGCGCTGCTCCATGAGGGTCGCGGTGCGACGAAGGGCTCGCGGAGTGTCGAAATTGGTGCCCTCGGGCCCGCGCAGTTCGAGACTCACCCCGACCAGGCTTTCGTCCGACAGATCGATGATCGAACCGAATTGGGGACTCAACTCCAAACCCTCGAAGATCGACGCTGCGTCGCCGCCCCTGGTACTGGTCAGACCCTGGCTCATCCCTCACGCTCTCTGCCGGAGCGGCTACGCTGCTCCGGCACTTACGGTGTGGTCGTGTCGCGCTGATTGCTGCGACTGAACCGCATCATTCGCTGTCGTGAAGTGCCGATGCGACGAGCACTCCGAGCGTGAGAGTAGCAAAAACTGCGACGCTGGTAGCGGTGAGTACTGAGGAATCGAAGAGACCGTCGATGGTGATGCCCAGCCACAGGCAGCCGATCGGGATCAGAGCAGCGATCAGCAGTGTGCTGTGCTCTTCGTGGTTGTCGGCGCTGGGCACGGTCTCCTGCGAGGGAACGGGCGCAGGTGCGGGATCGCGATCCTGGTCGGGTGTGGACTGCTGAACGGCGTCGGAGACAGCGGTCTCGACGCTGAGCACGGGGAAATCGGCGGTGTCGGCACGTTCGGTGTCCCAGGTGGAATCGAGGTGCTCGCCTGTGCCCGGCGGTCGTGGTGACTGTCGACTGGGATCGCTGTGATCGTGCGGGAAGACGTCGTGTGCGGCATTGTCCAGAATGCTCATCATCGCTCCAATCTGACGAGGCGGACTCTCTCGGTGTGAGGCGGTCCCCTGCGGAAGCGGGTCAGCAGAAATCGGTTCGCTGGACGGTACAAGCCTTTTCTGTTGCGGATTGTTTCGATATTTCCCTCTGCAATCCACGGTAGGGCACGTGATTAGTTGAGGCTGGCGAACCAAGGCGTTGTTAATGGAAACGTGACCCGATCGGAATCAGATCTCGGGCGAGTTCTGACGGCGCTCATGTCCGTTAGGTGAGGCTGAACTGGCTGGTGAATGACGGGATACGGATCACTCTCAAGCGGTCCGCAGGTGGTGGTCGGCAACCGTCAAGTAACGGTATGGCCTACCAGGTGTCCGATGCCGAAGGTTACCGCCATCGCAATTGCGCCTCCGATCACCACACGAATCATCGGTCGGAGCGGTTTCGATCCGCCGAGAATTGCGCCGACGGCTCCGGTTATCGCCAGCGCGATCAGGACGACGATGAATGTCACCGGAATGCGGATCGACGCCGGCGGGGCGAGGATTGCGATGAGCGGTAGCGCGGCTCCACTCGTGAACGACACCGCCGAGGAGATCGCCGCCTGCCACGGGTTGGTGAGCTCGTGCGGATCGATACCGAGTTCGGCGTCGACATGCGCGTCGAAGGCGTCGTGTGCGGTCAACTCGCGCGCGACCTGGCAGGCGGTCGCGTGGGTGAGCCCCTTTGCCTCGTAGAGGCCGACGAGCTCCTCGAACTCGGCTTCGGGCTGTTCGGCCAGTTCCCGAGCCTCCTTTTCGAGAAGCGAGCGCTCGGTGTCGCGCTGGGTGCTGACCGAGACGTACTCGCCGAGAGCCATCGACACCGCTCCTGCGGCCAGGCCTGCGATACCCGCGGTGAAGATCGGCGCACGGTCGGTGGTCGCAGCCGCAACACCGACGACGATGCCCGCCGTCGAGACGATGCCGTCGTTCGCCCCGAGCACGCCTGCGCGCAACCAGTTCAGTCGATTCGCCAGCGAACCGGCGTGCGGCTCATCACGGTGCCCGTGCGCATGCTCCTCGTGCGGAGAATCGTCGACGCTCATGACCATCAATCATGCGCGCCGGCACCGTTGCCGCAAGCAAGGTGATGATGCCCTCAGCCGTGCGTCCAACGACCGGAGAGTCGTCGGAAGTGCTCTCAGTACCCGCTCGACCGAATCGGGCCCGGGTCCCACAGCCCCGAGCGCCGTGCGGTGCCGAGATCGAGCCGTGCTGCCGGCGCCGGGGCCACTTCGGTGAACCGCTGCAGTCCACCCCAATCGCGGCCCCAGTTGTTGCGGAGGTAGGTGGGCAGCAGCGTGGGTATGAGCATGGCTTCGGTGATGCCGAGCGGTCCGCCCGCGGTCCCCGACATCCAGGTCTGGCTGTTCTTCTGAGTGGCCTCGGCGTCGGGCATGATGCGCCAGCGCGGTACCTGCATCACACCGTTGCGGACCTTCATCGGTTGCTGGCAGGGGAAGACCAGACCCGACACCCAGTCGATGAACACCGGATCGGTGGTTCCGACGACGTCGTTGAGCGTCCGCAGGGCGGGTATCCGTGGCGGGGTCACGGCAACCCATTCCGACGGCGCTCCGGACGTGTCCTGCACGACGATGCGTGCCAGCGTCGCCTGTGCGGGTGCGTTGGCGAGCGGGAACCGGAGATTGCGCCAGGTCGGGGCGGTACCGACATCGAGCGGCGACATCGCGCCGAGGCGCTGCACCGTGCCGCCCGCGCCGAGGCGACCGAACTCGACCGTCACGTCCTGCCCGGCGGTGCGCAAACCATCACCGTCGACGGCCTCCACAGACCCTGCGACGGCAATCGTGAGTAGCGGTTTGTCGGCGCTTCTCGCCGGCATCTGGTACCAGTCGGTCGTCACCGTACCGGTGCCCGACGGTGCGCCGTACGAGCCGAGTACCGGTGTGCTCGCCGGGTCGAGGCCGAAGGGCAGACGCACGGTCGAGCCGTTGACGCCGCGTACCCCCTGACCTCCCTCTGTGCCGCCCTGCGACGCATCGGTCGTCTGGTTGCGATCATCAGAACCCGCGCCTGTCGGTGCAGAACTCGTCGGGGCAGAACTCACCGCGCCCGACGAACCCGACGTCGAGTCGGAGTCCTCGGTGGCGTCGACCGACAGCTTGTTCGCCACGCCGTTCGGGGTGAATGCGGGTTGATTCGGCCCGCTCGCTGCGCTCCCGGCGCCGGCAAGAGCGTTGGAGATACTCGGCGCCGGACGGCCATCGACGGACGCAGGGGTCAGCATGCCTGCGTTGGCGTCGGCCTCGACGAGGACGTCGTTGGCCAGTCCGCATTCGTTGCCGGCAAGGGCGCGCGCGTTGGAGTTCAGCCACGACCACGAATCACGCTGCACATAAGCGGCTTTCGCGAATGATGCCACCATGAACAGCACCATCAGCACCGAGATGACCGGCAGCGGCGAGAACTTCAGCCTGCTGTACCAGTGGTCGGAGTGCCCGGTACGCGTCTGCTCGTCCGTGTAGTCGTCGCGCAGATGGAACCACAGGCCTGCTGCAGCCGTCAGCACGGCGGCGATGAGGAACAGCCACCACAGGTCAACGCCGCCGATCGACGGCGGCCGATCCCACCACGGAATGCCGTAGCTGCCGACGAACCACCACCCGTTGGTGCCTGCGAACGAGATCCCGGTCACGGCGAGCACAGCTGCTGCGAAGAACGCGCGGTTGCGGCGCGAACGCAGGATCGCAGGCGCCATCATCGCGCCCGCGGCTGCGGCGAGACCACCTGCGATACCCGCGTACACACCGAAGTGATGTGTCCACTTCGTCGGCGTGAACGCGATGAAGAACATCGTGCCGAGCGTGACCGCGATCAGGCGCCAGATCGGTGCCCGCGCAACCCCGTTGGGGTGGCTCTTGCGCAGCAGCCGCAGGAGCACCACTACGAGGCAGAGGATCATGATCAGCACCCCATAGCGGCGCGCGAGCGTCCCGTCTGCGGTGGGCAGGATCAGGTAGTAGTAGCGGATCGGCTCCTGCCACCACTCCAGCGTAGGGCCGACATCGGTGGCCACCTTGTTGCCTGCGATGAGCGGGGCAAGCGGTTGGTCGGCGAAGATCTCGAAGAGCACCAGGGTCCCTGCCGCGACAATCGGTGCGAGTATCGGGACCAATCCGTCGCGCCGACGTCGGGTCACGATCGTGCGCACGATCGGCCGCACCCCCGCGAGTAGCGCGGCAACAGCCATGAGACCGCCCGGCGCGAGCGCGAGGGTGAATGCGGCGACGGCCACTGCGACCGCGTACGGCAGCAGCCTCCGTGTGGCGATGGCGCGTTCGACGCAGCACCAGGTCAGCAGTGCGCCAACCGCTTCGGCGGGTTCGGGGCGCAGACCGTTGTTGTAGGGGAGCCAGAGTGCGAGAAAGACGAACGCTGCCGACCACACCGCAGGCGTGCTGTTGCGCACCGCCCGGCCGAGGCGCGGGATCACCTCGCGCGAGATCAACCACCAGCCGAGAAGGCCCAGAAGGAACGCGGGCAGGCGCATCCACGGCGTGGCGAGACTGACGTGCGTCATCGCCGCGATCACCTGGAAGTGCCACCCGAAGGGATCCTGCGGCACGCCGAAGTAGCGGAAGTAGTTGTCGGCGTAGCCCGCTTCGCCGGTGATGCGTCCGACGATGAAGTTGTAGCCGTCATCGGAGGTGTTCGCCCCCGCCAGCCACCAGAACACGAGGATGGCGAAAACTGCGAGGTCGGGGCCGCGAATGGTGAACCAGCCCGAGGGCAGGAATCGGCGGTGGCCGCGGCCATCTCGGGAGTCGAGTACGCCGAGCGCCACAAGGGACAGCAGCGTCATCACGATGCCTGCCACGATGGCGGCGAGCTTCAGCGGCGTCGGCGAACTCACGTATCGGGTGTCGATCGTGGCGTGCATCGATAGGCCCTCGCGCGACGCGGTCTCGGGCAGGTCGGTGTATACCCCGACGATCTGCGGACGCATCTCGTGGTCGGGGGTCGAGTAGGTCAGCAGGCTTCCGGCGCCGGGCGCCACACCGTCGATGCGCGCGTTCACGCCGCCCTCGTCGGCATGGAACACGACCGCGCACGACGAATTGTCCTGCGCACCGGCGCGTTCCGTCGAGAGGATCACGACGTCGCGGTCGGTCACGGTGATCGTCGACGCGTCGGCACGGACGAACAGGCCCCGTGCGCTGGCATCCTGCCCGCCCGCGGGCGTCGTCGACATCAGGACTCCGCCGGAAGCGGGTAGATCTCGGGCGAGGGTGCACGGAACGCGGAGATCCATGTCGACGGGAACGAAGGAGACCAGAGGTGCGGCGACATTGCCGACGCCCTCGCCCTGTGGCCACGTCAGAGCTGCGGTCGACTGCGTGACCGGGAGCAGTGGAGTGGCCACTGCGAGAAGGAAACCGAGAATGCCGGCGACAGCGGCGACGATCTGGGCTGGGCGGTGGCTGCGCGTGCGACGGGCCACTAAAGCGTCTCGGTTCGCGGGGTCACCGGGCGCGGAGGGCGTCTGGGGAGTCGTCGGATCAGTTGTCATCGGATTGTGGCTCCACCCTGATCGAACCATCGTGCGACCAGCCCCAGCGGGTGGTCTGTGCGGTCTGGACATGCGCCGGCGGAGCGTCAGGAGCAAGTGGTGAAAGGCGTTCCAGCGCACCCCATTCCCGCGTCCAGTCGTCCTTGAGGTAGGCCGGTACGGCCTGTGCCGAGGTCGTCGTCTCCGAGATGCCGAGCAAGCCGCCGTCGACTCCCGCCTGCCAGGTCTTCGATTGTGAGTTGGCGAACGGGTAGTCGGGGAGGATGCGCCAGCGCGGGATCTCTGCCACCCCGTTGGTCACCCGCATCGGCTGCTGGCAGGGGAAGTGCGCTGCGACCATGAAGTCGATCAGCGTGGGGGTCTGCGATCCGACGACCTGCTGCAGTGTCTGCAGTCGAGGAGCGCGCGGCGGGGTGATGCCGATGAACTGGTACTGCCCGAGGTTGTTGTCCAGGAGCGACATCCGCATCGCCGATGCGCCCGGCGGCGCCGCACTCATGGGTACACGCAGGTTGCGCCACGGGCGGTTGGAGATGACCGGTCCGGGATCGATCGGCAGAACGTCGGGACCGATCTGACTGAACGACCCGTCGGGTCCCCTGGTGCCGAACTGGATGACGAGCTTCTGCCCGAAGTTGGTCACCCCGAAGGTGTCGACGGTGGAGATGGCGCCTGCGGCGGAGACGACGAGCAGCGGGGTCGCACTACGATCGGTTGGCAGGTCGTACCAGCCGGTCATCAGGCGGGCCTCGCCTGCGTCGCGGACTCTCCGTCGGCGGATCGGAGCATCCCGGTATTGGGGTCGGACTCGACGAGTACGTCGTCTGCCATACCGCAGGTGTTGCCGCGTAGCGTGTTCACGTTCTCGGCGAACACGGTGGTCGCCGGGTAGCGCGTCGCGACGGCCTTGGCGAAGACGAGCAACTCGGCGATCACCATGAGACCCGCGACGAGCGCGATGGGCGACGATGCGAGAAAGAGGCGTCGACGATCGGCGCGTGACTCGCCTGCGCCCGTCGTGTGTGAAAGGCCTTTGTTCGCAACGTAGTCGAGGCGTAGATGCTGCCACACCGCGATGGCGGCGGTGAGCACGGCGAGAATCAGGAACAGCGTCGAGACCGGCCTGCCCGCGATGATCGGTGCCCGGTCGAACCATGAGATGCCGTATTCGTAGGCAAAGGGCCACGCGTTGTAGCCTGCCATCGCGGCGGCCAGTGCGAAGAACAGTCCGGAGACGAAGACCGTGAGATTGCGTGCCGACCGTGCGGCCGATTGCGCCACGGCGAGCGTTGCGATCGCCGCGATGGCGGCCGCGAGTCCTGCGAACACGCCGAACTGGATCGTCCACTTGGTCGGGATGAACGCGAACAGGACGAGGGTCACGCCGATGGCGCCGATCAGTCGCCATGTCGGGCCGGCGTGGACGCCGGCGATTCGCCCGCGCCGCAACATCACCGCGACGGCGACGACCATTCCTGCCAGCAACAGCAGCACCGGGACTCTGCGGGTGAGGGCTCCGTCGTCGGTGACGACGGAGATGAAGTAGTAGCGCAGATACTCCTGGTACCAACCGATCACGGGGCCGACGACGAAGCGCACGCGAATCGCCTCGACGACGGTCGCGATGGTCTGATCGCGGAACACCACCACCAGAACCAGAAGTGCTGCGGCGAGCGTCGGTGCGAGTAGTGGCAGCAGTCCGTCGGAGCGTCTGCGCACGAGCAGGACGTGCAGCAGGGCGCGGGAGGAGGCGATGAGTATCGCGACACCGATGATTCCCTGTGGCGCAAGGGCGAGCGTGAACGTCGCGAGTGCTGCCGCGATCGCTGCGGGAAAGAGTCGCCGGGTGGCGAGTGTGTGTTCGGCAGCCCACCAGGTGAGCAGCGACCCCAGCACGATGATGCCCTCCGGACGCAGGCCGGAGCAGAACGGTAGCCAGAACGCGGTGAACACAAGTGCTGCCGACCACTGTGCCCATCCGCTGCGCCGAACGGCGGAGCCCAGCCGCGGCAACAGGATTCGGCTCAGCACGAACCACGATGCCAGTCCTGCAAGCAGGGCGGGAATGTGCATCCAGAGGATCGACGGCGAGATCGACGACCAGTGGGCGAGGAGCGAGTAGTACCAGTCGAATGGTGCCTCAGGGATTCCGTACCAGCGGTAGTAGTTGGCGAGGTAACCGAACGACGATGCGGTGCGGCCCATGTTGAGGATGTACCCGTCGTCGGGACTACCCGCGCCGAGGAACAGCCAGATCACCAGCACCGCGGTGACCGCCAGGTCTGTGGCGCGGGGGCGCAGGATGCGCAGCCACCCGGTGCGTCGTCGTCGGTGTCGCACGTCGCCGATGCGATCGAGAAGCAGCAGTGCGACGAGCGAGACGATCACCGCGATGACCGCCACGACCATGACGACGGTCTTGAGTGTCGTCGGCGAACTCTCATAACGGTTGTCGATGCGGACATCGACGCGCATCCCGGCTTCGGCCGCGGCACGTGCCTGCTCGGGCGTGAGGTCGCTGAACACGCCGTCGATCTGTGGCCGTTTGTCGGGGTCGAGCGTGGTGGCCGCGCCCAGGCCGACGAACTGTGCGCCCGGCCCATCCGGCGACGACCAGACATGCAGCGTCGAGCAGCGTTCGAGATCCGACCGCGCAGCCGAGGCCGCGACGGTGTTGCGGAAGGTCGCGGTCACGGTGTCGCCCGCGGTGACGTAGAGGGCCGACGCCTTGGAATCCTGGGCGGAGACCGGCATTGATGCCAACAGGAGCGTCGAACGTCCGGCCGGCACTGCGGCGAGCACGGAGCAGGGTATCCGGACGTCGAGTGATTGCGGGGTTTGCGCGATCAGCGGAGCGGTCACCGACGACGTCGTCGACGCGAGTTGCTGGTCCTGCGGCCAGGAGAACGATGCGTCGGTGATCTGCACGGGCAGGAACCCGATCAGGATGCACAGCAGTGCGCCGAGCACGCCCGAGATGGCGGCGGTCAGTTGGAGTGTGCGACGCGAGATCGCCGGATCGTCGGCCGGTCTCTGAGCATCGGACTCGGCTGGCGGGGCTGTCGCAGGCACGATCACTGATGTTAGGCGATCGCACATCACCGACGGCTCGGCGCGTCTGCGGTCAGTGCCTGATCGGTGCGGGACTCCACAGCCCGCTGCGTGTCGCGGTGCCGGTGGTGATGGGGGCGCGCGTGGTCACATCCCCGTAGGGCTGGTAGCGCTCGAGTGCTCCCCAGTCGCGGCCGATGTCGTCCTGCAGGTAGGTGGCGACGGTGTCGGGTTTCTGCGACACCTCGAGCCACCCGAGCGGACCGCCGCCGTAGGAGTCCTGCCACGCCGATACGGCCGCGGCCAGATCGGCGCCGGGGCGGATGCGCCACTTCGGGATCTCCGCGACGCCGTAGTGGTGGGTGAACGGCCGCTGGCACGGAAAGACCAGACCCGAGGTCCAGTCGACGTGCACTGGGTCCTCGCTACCCACGACCTCCTGCAGGGTCTGCATGTGGGGTAGGCGCGGTGGCGTCACCACGATGAAGCGGTCGGCCGAGAGGTTGTCGTCGTTGGCGACGATGCGTACCGCGGTGAGGTCGTCGGGGAGCGACGACGTGGTGATGCGCACGTTGCGCCACGACGGTTGTGGGCCCGGATCGATCATCTCGGTCTCGCCGGTCGCCTTGAGATCGCTGTCGCGGGTCGACGACGTGATGTGATCGGTCGTGTACTCCAACAACAGGTTCGGGTTGTCGTAGCGTCCGGCGACCGAGAACGTCAACAGTGGTTGGTCTTTGTAGTTCGCGGGCAGTGCGTACCACCCCGACGTCAGCTTCGCCGGAACCTGATCGGTCGTCGAATAGCTGCCCTCGACCGGGGTGCGTGCCGGGTCGAGCATGAACGGAAGACGGGCGCGGCTGCCGTTGACTCCCGGTGTGTCGAGTTCGCCGCCGCCGGTGCCGCCGCTGTTGGCGACCAGCACGTCGTTGGTCGACGTCGCGTTGCCTGCGAGAACCCCGAGCGAACCCGCACTTGCCTGGGTGGTGAGGTCCTCGGGAACACTGTTCGACGCGAAACCCGTTGTCGCGGGGCGTGGTGCGTCCGGAGCGACGGTCGACGGTCCGGCGAGCGGGTCGGGCAGGGTTGGGTCGACGGGCGAGAGCATGTGGTCGTTGGGGTTGTCCTCCACCCACACCTTGTCGGCCATGCCGCACTGCTTACCGGCGAGGGCCTCGATGTTGGAGCGTGGAACCGAGAACGACGACGACTGGTTGACTGCTGCGAATCCCGCGGTGACGAGTTCGAAGATCACGACGGCGGCGGCGACATACGCGAGCGGAGCACCTGCTGCCGAGTCGAATGCTCTGCGGTACCACCGCCGGTTCGTTGTCGTGTCGTGCGGCACATCCGGATCGTGTGGATCACTTCCGGTGAACGGCTCGCGGAAGTGGAACCACAGTGCCAGCAACAGCAGCAGTAACGAGAGGTAGAGCAGCGCGTTGCTGAGCGAGAATCCGAAGTCGACCTGGCCGACGCCCCATGGCATTCCCCAGGCCGAGGCGTAGTAGTACGAGTTGGGGGCGGTGAACGCCAGGCCGGCGATGAACAGCACGAGTGCAGCGAACAGCGTGCGATTGCGTCGCGAGTGCATGGCCTTGTTGCTCGCGGCGATGGCGGCGATCGCTGCCAGGGCTGCGGCGAGTCCGGCGAACACACCGAAGTGGTGTGTCCACTTCGTCGGGGTGAACATCAGGAAGACCAGCGAGGCGAACGTGATGCCGACGATGCGTCGCGCAGGTCCGACAGCGGTTCCGGGGATGCGCGATTTGCGGATCAGCACAGCGGCCGAGACCACCATGCCGAGGATCATCGCCAGGACGGCGAAGCGTCGTGCGATGGAACCGTCGGCCGAGAACGCGAACAGGGATGAGTACCGGTCGATCTCGTTGTACCAGTGCGCAGAGGGGCCGAGTGCGGTCTTCATCTTCGACGAATCGGAGAAGGCGCGCAGCGTCAGGTTCGAGAACACGACGAAGATGACGAATGTGCCCGCGGCGAGAACAGGGGCAAGTAGTGCCGCATAGGACCAGAATCCGCCGCCGATGGCGCGTGCGCGTTTGATCAGGGCGAGGATGATCGGCCTGGCGCCTGCGATCAGTGCGGCGACGGCGAGCAGCCCCGTCGGCCCGGCGGCGAGACTGAAGGCCCCGATCAGACAGGCGATCGCGGCCGGGAGCATGCGTCCGGTCGCGATCGCGCGTTCGACCGAACACCAGGTCAGCAGGGCGCCGAGCGCGATGATCGGTTCCGGTCGCAGGCCATTGTCGAAGGGGAACCACGAGGCCAGGAAGACGAACGCAGCGGTCCAGCCGACCACGGGACGGCTGATAGCCGCGCGTCCCAGTCGCGGCAGCACCTCGTGGCTGACGATCAGCCACGACGCGATGCCGCAGAGCAGTGCCGGTATGCGCACCCACGGACTGGCCAGCGAGATATGGCTCATCAGGCCGAATACCTCGTAGTACCACCCGAACGGTGCTTCGGGGGCGCCGAACCATCGGAAGTAGTTCGCGGTGTACTCGCTGTTCTGCGCGACGCGCGACATCGTCAGCAGGTAGCCGTCATCGGACGTATTGGGTCCGATGAAGTGCCAGACGATCAGTGCGCCGATCACCACGTAGTCGCGGGCGTTGAACCGCCACCAGCGCGCCGGGAAGATTCGACGGTGCTTGCGGCCGTCGGTGGAGTCGAGCACGGCGAGCGCCGACAGTGAGAGCAGGGTGCACACGATGCCGACGATGAGGACGAGCCATTTGAGGATCGTCGGTGCTGTCGAATAGCGGGAGTCGATGGTCACGTGTGCGCGCAGGCCCGGAAGCTGCGACGCCGCTCCGGACAGATCGGTGAACAGCCCGGTGACCTGCGGCCGCTGGTCGGAGCTGTAGGTCTGCGACTCGCGACCCTCGGTGGTTCCCATCAGCGTGGTCTCGCCCGACCCTGACTGACCTGCCGGTGCGCTCATGCCCACGAACTCGGCCGTCACCGCGTCTGAATCGGCATGGACGACGATGTCGCGGCACCCCTGCGCGCGCATGTCGGCGAGCGTGGCCGACACCAGCGGCACGTTGCGGACGATGACTTCGATGCTCTGCTTGTCCGGCGAATCCGTCGGGTTGCCGGTGCGTCGGATGAACAAGCCGCGCTCAGGCGACTTGCTCGCCTGCTTCGGCGTTGTCGACAGCAGCACAGAATCATCGGTGCCGAGTCGGTCGGCCGCGGAGCACGGGATGGAAACGTCCAGGTCGATCGGGACGTAGGAGATGAGCGGTGCCGAGACGGATTCGACGTTGGACGTCGATGGCCAATCGATCTCCGCGGTGGTCTGTGTGACCGGCATCAGCGGTGTGGCCAGTGCGAGGACGAATCCGAGCAGGCCGGTGACGATCGCGATGAGTTTCGCTCGTCTCACGGTCTGCGATGGCACAAGCAGTGATCCTAACCGCAGTCGCTTCGGCCGAGACCAAGGGCATTGCGCTCGTGCCTGCGGCGTTGCGTCGGCGCGGTAGCGGTCGGTACCGGGGATCGCCTGA
Organism: Gordonia aichiensis NBRC 108223; assembly: GCF_000332975.1. Lineage (GTDB taxonomy): Bacteria > Actinomycetota > Actinomycetes > Mycobacteriales > Mycobacteriaceae > Gordonia > Gordonia aichiensis. The sequence continues at coordinate 26,521 of NZ_BANR01000026.1, forward strand.
CTACGCTTGCCCTATGTCGACCGATGCCGCGGGGAGCGAACCTGCACCGATCCTGTTGCTGAACGGCCCGAATCTGAACACGCTGGGTGTCCGACAGCCAGAGGTGTACGGATCGGCGACGCTGGCCGACGTCGTCGAACTCGCCGAACGTACCGCGGGCGAACTCGGCTACGGCCTGCGGGCGGCGCAGACCAATCACGAGGGACAGATGATCGACTGGCTGCATGAGGCGCGCGGCAATATCAGTGGGATCGTCATCAATCCGGGGGCGTGGACGCACACGTCGGTGGCCTTGGCCGATGCGCTGGTGATCCCGGAGGTGCCGATCATCGAGGTCCACATCAGCAACGTGCACCAGCGTGAGGCGTTCCGGCATCACTCCTATGTGTCGCCGCTGGCGTCCGGGATCGTGATCGGCTGCGGCATCCGTGGCTACGAGTTCGCGATTCGACGCCTGGTGGAGGTCGTCGACTGATGGCTGATCTCGACGACCTCGGACGGACCGCGCTGGGTGTCACGTGGGCGCGGGCGGCGGAATCGTCGAGGGATGACGCGCTCTTCCGTGATCCGCTCGCCGAGGCGATCGCACGCGTGCGGCCGCCGTCGGGTGCTCTTGCCGGCAGCGACGTCGAGAAGGGCGGTGCGTCGGCCGGTATTCGCTCGATGTACCACTGGATCGTTGCGCGCACGGTGTTTCTCGACGACGTTTTCGAGGCTGCGGTGGCCGACGGCATCACGCAGTTCGTGATCCTGGGCTCCGGATTGGACGGTCGCGGTTTCCGGCTCGATCTCGGCTCGCAGGCGACGCTGTTCGAGGTCGAGAGACCCTCGGTGACCGAGGTGAAGGGAGATCTGGTCGCGCAGTCGGGGCTCGAGCCGACGGTCGACCGTCGGGTGGTGGCCTCCGATCTCGCCGACGACTGGCTGCGAGCCCTGCAGGACAAGGGTTTTCGAGTCGACCTGCCGTCGGCGTGGCTTGCCGAGGGACTGTTCGTCTACCTGTCGGATGACATGGTGAAGCGCGTGATCGAGGGGGCTACGGCTGCTGCGGAGTCCGGCTCGCGGATCGGCGTGACCGTCAGATCCGGTAGGCAGGCGCCACCCGCCGCCGACGACCCGTTTGCCGACGTGCGCGCGCTCTGGCGCAGCGATGCCGACATCGCGTCGATGCTCGACGCCGCGGGGTGGAACTGCGAGATCACGACGGCACGGGATGTCCTCGCCGCGCGTGGAAGGTTGTCGAGCCAGTCGACCTCCGAGGAGTCTGCGGAGTCCGGGGGGCTGACTGCTTCCGAACAGTCCGCGACGCTGCTCTCGGGAGTGCGACGCCAACGGGGCCACGGAACGATCGACCGCTCCTGAGGGGTCGCTCCTGAGGGCCCGGAGGCCGACGGCACCGGGTTTCGTGGCGACGGGCCGCTCAGCGCGCGAGAGCCGCCCGGGCCAGATCCGCGACGGGACCGTCGAGGCGCGGGCCGTGGCCGGGGAACAGCACTGTTGCCCTCAGCTGCGTGTACGCCTCGACGCTGCGCCGGGTTGCCGCGTCGTCGTGGTTGAAGAACCTCGGGAGTAGTTGCGGACCGCGGTGTCCGGAGAGCGGATGGCCGCTGATCAGTGCGTCGCCGGAGACCAGTACCTCGCCGTCGGCGACGAGAAATGCGCTGTGTCCATCGGTGTGGCCGTGGGCGCTCACCGGCCGCGGCCGGCCGGGAAGGTCGAGCGCGCCGTCGCCGGTGAATGGCTGTGCGGTGTCGATTCCGGTGCGGCTCAGCACGCCGAGCGGTGTGACCATGGCCAGCCACCGCCAGGCTCGCGGTTGCCAGGCAACTGCCGCGATGTCGAGGGGTCCCGCCTGCTGCAGATGTTCGCGCTGGGCGTGGGCGACCTCGTCGGGGTCGGCGTACACCGGGAAGTCGAAGCGCTGCAACAGTTTCTGCAATCCGCCGAGGTGGTCGACGTGGGCGTGCGTGAGCAGGGCTGCACGGAGATCGGACGGATGTGCGCCGATCTGTTCGATCGATCCGACCACGTCGTCGACGTTCCCGGGGTATCCGCCGTCGATCAGGGTGATACCCGAATCATCCTGCAGGATGACCCAATTCACCGCAGCCGTGTGCACCAGATAGGCGGTCGACGACGCGGCGTCGACTCTGCTGACCTCGACGGTGCTCACCTGCGGACCACCAGGACAAACGGTCCGACGTCGGTCACCTGGAACCGGGGGTCGTTGAACAGGTTGGGGTCGAAGGTCACGGTGTAGCGCTTCACGTTCGGGTCGTTGGGATATACGTCCTGCGCCAGTCGTAGTGCGTAGCCGTCCGCCGAGTACCTGAACAGAAAGACGTTCGGCGGTGTCCACGGTGCGGTGTCGAGTTGATGGACCAGATCGTCGGCCGACGTCGCCTTGGACCATGTCTCGATCGTGGCGGCTCGTTTGTCGAACTCGGCCAACGGATTTGCGTAGTGCGAGGTCAACCCCTGGAAGCCCCAGTACGGGTAGACCGAGAGGAAGCCGTAGTCGGCGGTGAGTACGACGTTGTCGGTGGCCGGGCGACCGGTCTTCTCTCCGATGAGCTTGTCGAGCTGTGGGTAGTACGATTCCGCGCCCGCCGGGCGCTTGTCTGCACGGTCGCCGTACCCGTCGGTATCGGTGTAGGCGGTGGTGATCTCGTTGGAGAGATACGCCGGAATGCTCTGTGCGACAGCAATTGCTGCGAGAGTGGCGAGCACGCCGATCACGACGCGCACGTCGCCGAATCTGCCGACCGTCCAGTGTGCGAGTTCGACGACGCCGAACACACCGGCCGCGGCGAGTACTGCCACGAGAATGGGTTCGAGCCGGAATCCGAGCAGTGTGGTCCCCGCGGCGGTGGCCAGCATGGAGAGCAGGCTCATCAGGTAGATGCCGACCACCGTGGTGCCCAGCGCTGCGGCGATGGTGCGCTGACGGAAGCGGAGCACGATCCAGACGAGGCCGATGAACGTGATCGCTCCGACGAGGCTGAGGTGGAACATCGGCCACGGCAGGAACGAACCGCGTTCTGGCAGGTAGTGTTCTGCCGTTCCGCCGCTCGCGGGCTCGCTGCGCGCACGCGCCAGAAGGTAAGGCGCCCAGACGATCAGTGCGACGAGACCCGCGATCACTCCCATCACAACCAGGCGGGCGATGATCGCCAGGGTCGTACGACGGCGGGTGTTCGACACGACATCCTTCGGCAGCGCCTTGTTCGACGCATTGACCCAGCCCTGCACGATCAACGCCAGCGCCATGAGGATGGCGACGCCCGCGAACAGACCTGTATAGAGCGTGTAGAACGTCGCGCTCACGCCGAGGACGAGGCCGGTGGCGATGACGGCGGGCCAACTCGTGCCGTGACGGAGATTCGACGTCGGGCCGTCGGCATGTCGCGAGCGGCCGCGCAGGCCGTAGAGCATGGGGATCAGCATCGGGACACCGATCAGGATGAGGACTGCCGCGTAGGGTTCGGGACCCGCGTACATCAGCGTGGCGACGGTGACGGCGAGTGCTGCTGCGGTACCCCGGTCGGCGCGCACCATGCGCGACCACAACACCACACCGATGGCTGCCGCGACAGCCATCGACAGGATCGCCCACGGCTTGTACGCCTCCCAGCCGGGCATCCCCACGAGCGACGCATAGCGACCGCCGCCCCAGAACCAACCGGCTGGATAGTACGGCGCCAGGTCCAGGTAGGTCATGTCCGCCAGCCGCGGACTGCTGGTCAGCCGGGTCAGGTACTCGGTCCGGAACTGCTGGTCGGCCGAGAGTCCGGACAGGTAGAGCCGCGTCGCCCCGAGTGGCATGCCGAGCGTGACGGTGACCAGACCGGAGAGCCCCGCCGTCGACAGCAGGGTGACGAGCCAACGCGGTTTGCCGTAGCGGTAGAGCAGTGCGGCGATCACGAGGATCACCACGGCCACCACCTGGCCTGCAGTGGTCAGGGAGCGGGTGACATTCGACGAATTGAACGCCGGCCACTGCACGGAGTCGATGGCCTTGAGACCGACGAATGCGACGATCGCGGCGACGATCACCGCAATGGCCAGGTCGATCAACGCACGGAGGTACCGATTGGCCCCTTGCCGCGGAGCCCCGGAGACCTGTGGACCGGAGTCATCGATGGCCGGGCTCTGCGTTGACGTCACGCGTCTATTTCTAGCAGGGCTCTCGCGACGCTTCGGGCACGACGTCGCGCCCCCGTGAGTGTCTCCGGGGGCTGCCGTCACGGTATAGCGGGCTCAGAAGGGCGGGTCGCCGGTGTAGTGGTCGTTGGCGAGGCGCCAGGCGCGCGTGTCGGCGCGTGCTTGGTGGATGCGCGTTGTGTGGGCCGTGGTGAGTCGTCGGGGGATGCGTGGGTCGGGTGAACGGTCGGGTTCGTCCAGGGTGGGGAAGAGGTCGCGACCGCTGTAGGCGTTGCCGAAGAAGTGGTAGCCGTCGGGGGAGACGAACACCGCTCGTCCCATGGGTGTCTGGTGGTCGCGCCACCCGACGGCGAAGGTCTTGTGGCGGTGATGGAAGCGGCACAGGGGCCGCAGGTTCCGACGTACCGTCAGGCCGCCGGAGGCGGGCCGGGCGCGGTTGAACGGTTCCCAGTGGTCGATGTCGGCAGCGAACACCTTGTTGGTGCAACCAGGGAACACACAGCACAGTTCACCGGCCTTGACCAAGGCGGCGAGCTTCTTGGGGATGGGGTAGCGCAGGGCTGCGCGGGCGGAGCTCTCGTGGTCGGGGTGGATGTGGTTTCGCCGGGCTTCGGCGAGGAGTGTGCGGGCGGTGTCGGCGTCGATGAGTCCGTGGCCGTCGAGAAAGGCCGGATCGTCGTCGTGGCCGAGGACCGTCGACAGGTTGATCACGATGTGGAACATCGGTCTCGGCGCTAGGGCAGCAGGGTCTGTCGGGGACTGGTTCGACGCCCTGCGTTCTGCAGTGATGTTGTCGCTGGTGTCGGCTGACTCGTCGGCTGAGTTGGTCTCGGTCTCAGTCGTAATCCCGGTCTCAGTCGCAGTCTGGGTGCGGATGGCGCGGCAGTCCGGGCAGTCGCAGGGCAGAGTCGGCAGGCCCTGAGCGAGCGCGGTGAGTGCGTCGGCGCGCTGTTGGGCGTGAGTGCGCGGGTCGTCGGTATGGACGTCGGCGATCATCGCCTCTAAGCGGGCGTCGAGAACGGCTGCGGCGCTGGCGGGTAGCTGACCGTCGATCCGCGATTGACCGGGTTCGTCGCGGTGCGGACGGATTCTGAGGTAGCGGCGGCTGGTGGCGGTGGCCCGCCGTCGGGCGGCGCCGTCGGGATCGATGCGTTCGATGACGGCCTCGACCATGGTACGAAACCTGGTCATCGACATGGGTTCTCGTGCAGAGATGGCTGTCGCGAGCGCGGTGTCGACGGGGTCGAGGTGGGCGTCGTCAACGTTGTCGGTGCGTGCGACGATCTCCTGGAAGCGGGTCAGATCGATGCGTCCGCTGGCGAGTAATTGAGCGGTCTTGGGTACCCGGTAGCGCAGGGCGGCACCGGTTTCGATCACCCTCTTGGCCTGGGCGGGTGTCAGGCACAGAGTGGCGCCGAGTTCGGCGATCGATGTGGTCAAGCCGTCGGGCCCGAAGCGCGCCAAGGGATTCTGCCCGTTGCGAGTCAGGAGTGCGGCGAGTTGTTCAGGATCGGTGCAGCCTTCAGGGATGGGGATCTCGCCAGAGCCTATTTCGGTGTCGATGCGCTGGAGGTATTCGGCTTCGCGCTCTTCGTACAGCAGTATCGCCGCTTGCAGCATGCGGTAGTCGGCGCAGGCCTTGAGTGCGTTGGTGTGGAAGAGTACCTCGATGAGCTCGCGGGAGTAGAGCCGCTCGTCGTCGGCCAACTGTGCCAGCAGCGTCTCGACGCCTGCGGGCGCGGCTGTCCGCGCGGTCGCGGCGTCATCCAGACAGTCGTCGGCGTTGTACTCGGCGGTCATGAACTCGTTGGCCGTGGCGGAGTCGTCGGCCGTAGTGAATTCGTTGGCCGTGGCGGATTCGTCGGCGGTGAATCCGCTGTCGCCAGGCTCGTGTGATGCCATACCTAGAACGTACATTCGAGGTCTGACAATCTCTTGACCTTCACGTTGGTTGAGGCCGCACGATGGTCGGGTGACTGATCCGAAACTGATGCCGATCGGTGCGTTCGCAGAACGCGTCGGGCTGACCGCAAGCGCACTACGCTTCTACGACGACGCCGACCTACTTCGTCCCGAACGAGTCGACCCGCTGACCGGCTACCGGTTATACGGGGAGTCCCAATTGCTGCCTGCCGCGCAGCTGCGCCAACTCCGCGACATCGGTATGCCGCTGCCCACGATCGCGCGCTTCTTCACCGCCGGCGCAACCGAAGCCGCTCGACTGATCGACGACCAACTGTCCACGATCGCCGCAGATGCCGACGCAGCGCGGCAGACCGCCGAGACGCTCAAGGCCTCGCTCGCTCAGGAGGCCACCGTCAGCCTCGGTATCGTGTCGGGTCCGCACTTCGCGGCGGCTGTCGACCAGATTCTGGCGACCACGGTTCAGGATCCAGAGGCCCCGGTCTTGGCCGGTGTTCGTCTGGAGGCTTCTCCCGACTCGATCTCACTCACCGCGACCGACAGGTACCGCCTTGCGACGCGCACTCTGGTACCCCGCGAAGCGCCGGTTGCGTCGTGGGCAGGAACGCTGGCCGGCGACGACCTCCGGGCCCTGACATCGAGGCTCCGTCGCAGCCCGACGGTGCGGCTGGAAGCGAGCGAGCGGAGTCTCGCAGTGCGCATGACAGACACGACTGGCCACTGCCGCCTTCTCGTCGACGACTTTCCCGACTACCGGCTCATGGTGGGATCACTCCCCGAAGTGACCCATCGCCTCAATCTCGATGCACGGCAACTGCTCACGGCGCTGGAACACTCGCCGGAGATACTCGGGCTGCGGATCACGGACCATCTACCGAGCCTGCTGCTGTCAGGCACGGACGTACCTCTCAGCGGGACCGCATCGGGCCTCGACGTGACGCTGTGGTTCGAGCTGACGACCCTGTATCCGGCAGCGAGTCACACCCTCGGCAACGACCTGATGATCGATCTGCGCGGGACCGACCAGCCGGCCACCTTCCGCTCAGCAGACGACGGCGACCTCACCACCCTCGTCATGCCCTGCCGGGCGTACGCATCCCACGAGGCCCCGTACCGCCCCACTTCCCGCTGGGGTGCGTGCGACGCGTTGGGGTGTGCGCCAAGAAGATCGGTGTCCGAGCTAGCCGCCGCCGGTGCGCGCGGCGCGTCGAATCATGTCGACGACGTCGACCCCCGGGATCGCCAATTCCAGTGCGCCAGTGGATGACAGGACTGCGAGGCCGTGTATCGCTACCCAGACGGATGCGGCTACAGCCTCGGGTTCGGTTGTGCCACCCGATTTCTCGACGATCGATACCAGCCACTCGAAGAGCGGGCGCGACGAACTCCGCAGGTCTGCGCCGGAGTCCTCGAGGAGGTCGTGACGAAAGATCAGTGTGAACATCGCGGGTCGACGTCGCGCGAACTCGACGTAGGTGCGTCCGATCTCCACCAGGTCGTGGTCGGACGCACTGGCCGATGACCGGAGCTCGTCGGCCAGGTCGTGCAGGCCCACCTCGGCTATCGCTGCCAGAAGTAGACGATGCGTTGGAAACCACCGTCGGGGCGCGCCGTGCGAGACGCCCGCACGTCTCGCGATCGCGCGTAGCCCGACGTCGGGTGAACCGGTTTCCTCGAGTAGCTCGACGCCCGCGCTTACGAGCGCAGCCCTGGTGTCTTCGACTGTCACGTAGACAGTGTCTCCCATGTGGTGTAGACACTGTCTATGTCTTTGTGGACTCCCGTCGTATATCGCCTATGCCGACATCTTGTGATCGGTCCCGTGCTGTACCTCCTCGGGCGCCCGCAGGTGACGGGGCGCGAGCACATACCCCGGCGCGGACCGGTGATCCTGGCCGCAAACCATCTGGCGGTGCTGGATTCGTTCTATTTGACGCTTGCCGCACGCCGTCATGTGGCATTCCTCGCCAAGCGTGAGTATTTCGACAGGTCGGGCATTCTCGGATGGACGCAACGGATGTTCTTCAGAGCGGTGGGGCAGATCGACGTCGACCGTCGCGGGGGAAGTGCGTCGTCGACGGCACTGGACGCCGCAATGTCGATCCTGGCCGACGGCGGCGCGTGGGGGATTCACCCTGAGGGAACGCGATCGCCCGACGGTCGGCTCTATCGTGGTCGGACGGGGGCCGTTCGGGTCGCGATGGAGACGTGTGCCCCATTGATACCCGTCGCGATCACGGGTACCAGACCCGGGAGTCGGCCGTGGTGGAGGCGAAGGGTGCGCATCGAGATCCTCGAACCCGTGGATCTCGAACAGTATCGCGACACCGGTGCCGACGGCGTCAGGGCTGCAACCGACGACATCATGCGAACGATCGCCATCACGACCGGACAGCAGATCGTCAATGGGTATGCGCGCGAATGGCGTTCGCACAGCGAGCGCTCCGACGCGGCGTGAATGCTCCCCGACGAACTCCGTCCCGCCGGCCAGATCGGCCGAGCGGGACGGCGATGATGGAGTACGACGCCTGTCGAGCTACACCGGCAGCTTGCGGAAGACCTTGCGCGGGACGTGACGGAGCACCGTCATGATGTAGCGGAACGTGCCGGGCACCCAGACGATTTCCTTGTTGTCGTCGACGGCTTTGATCACCGACTTCGCAACAACGTCCTTGTTCACCGTGAGCGGTGCTTCCTTGACGTTCGCCGACAGTCGGGTCCGCACCTGGCCGGGACGGACGACGAGAACGTGCACGCCGTCGTCGGCCAGCGCCTCGCCGAGGCCGAGGTAGAAGCCGTCGAGCCCCGCCTTCGACGATCCGTAGACGAAGTTGCTGCGTCGAACACGCTCGCCTGCAACCGAACTCATCGCGACGATCTGTGCTCGACCCTGGTGCTTGAGCTTCTGACCGAGCAGCACTCCGACGCTGACCGCAGCGGTGTAGTTGATCGTGACCTCCGTGACCGCCTTGCGCTGGTCCTGCCAGACCTCTTCGTCGTCGAACTGCACACCCGCTGCGACGATCGTGAGGTCGACATCGCCTCCGGCGAAAGCCTTCTCGATGGTCTCGGGATGGGTTTCGGGCTTGGTCGCGTCGTAGTCGATGAGCTCGACCGACGTCGCGCCTGCCCTGCGCATGGTGTCTGCCGCGGCATCCGCCGTCGGATCACCGGGTACGACGGCGAGAATGACGCGCGCGGGACCGCGCTGGAGGAACTCGGATGCGATGGCGAGTCCGATCTCGGAGCTGCCACCGAGGATCAGGATCGACTGCGGCGCATCGACAGCGTTGAACATGGGTGGGATCTCCTCGAATAGGTCAGAAGGTGGTGGTGGTCTGAACGGGCGATCGGCGCCTTGGCCGCTGCTGCACCGCGATTCGGCTGCTCGAGAGCCGGCGGGTCGATCGCCCGCGAGTCAGTTCAGCTCGAGTCTGCGGCCCATATCCGACAAGAACACGCCTGTCGGATCGATCTCGCGACGCTTGGCGATCCACTTGTCGATCTGTGGGTACATCTTGTGGAAGTTCTCCGCCGAGGTCCGTGAATCCTTTGCGGTGTAGAGTCGCCCGCCGATCTCCATGACCCGACGATCCATGTCGTTGAGGAACTCCGCGAGCCCTGCGCGCAGCGGGAAGTCGAGGCAGACGTTCCATCCCTCGAACGGAAACGACAGCGGCGCTTTGGGATTGCCCTTGCCGAACAGCTTGATCACGTTGAGGAAGCTGATGTGGCCGGATGCCTGGATGTCGGTGATGATCTTCTTGAACTCGTCCTCGTGGCCCTTCGGCACGATGAACTGATACTGCGTGAATCCACCGCCCTTGCCGTATGCGGTGGGACGGCCATACGCATTGTTCCAGTTCCCGATCAGATCGAGCGGATGATAGAACTGCGGCAGGCTTTCGATGATGCCGCGCTTGTTGGAACCCGTGCGGTAATAGAGTTCGCCGATCACAGAGAAGTCGAACTTGTTGTCCAGGCCCCGCGGGAAGATGTTCGGCAGTGTGACGAGCGGTTTGGGGTTGAACTTGAGCGGGTCCTTCTTGAGCTTGTCTGGCAACTCGTCGAGAGTCGCCAGATTGCCGCGACTGAACGTACCCCTGCCGAGCTTCGGGGCGGGACTGATCGTGTCGAACCAGCCGGACGCGTATTCGAAGCCGTCCTCATAGCCGTCCTCGAGATGCAGTGCGATGGTCTCGTCGAGATTGTTGGTGGTGAAGGTGTCGGCCTTGAAGTACGCCGTCTCGGTGCGCTTGAGCTTCATCTTCGCGCGCAGCACGATGCCGGTGAGACCGATGCCGCCGACCGTGCACCAGAACAGTGACCCGTCGGGATCGTCGGGAGAGCCGTCGGGCGTGAGTGTCAGGATGCGTCCGTCGGCAACCAGGAGGTGCATCTCGGTGATGTGTTCGCCGAATGCGCCGGTCACATGGTGGCTCTTGCCGTGGATGTCGTGGGCGATGGCACCGCCGATCGTCACCTGGCGGGTACCCGGCATGACGGGCACCCAGAATCCGCGCGGCACGACCGCCTTCATCAGGTGGTCGATCGACAGCCCGGCGTCGACGTCGATGATGCCGGTGTCCTCGTCGAGCGAATAGATCCTGGTCAGCGGCGTCATGTCGACGGTCAGCCCACCGGAGTTCTGCGCCGACTCGTTGTACGAGCGGCCGAGTCCGCGCGCGATCACGCCCCGCTTGAGGTAGTCGGGCTTGTCGGCGTTGTCGTCGGCGACCCGTGCGACCGCATCGGCGATGACCTCGGGATACGGCGTCGACAGGACGTGCCCGGTGATCGGTGTGGTCCGTGACCAGCCGGTCAGTGTGCGCGTGGTGATCGGCAGAAGCTCTTGAGTAGACATCGCCAGCGATCTTACCGCGCGGGAAACGTCACCCGATGCAGCTTCTGCGCCGCTGGCGTGAACGCCTGATCAGCCACCGAGCGTGAACGCCGCGGCGTTGTGCCCGGGTATGCCGCTGACACCACCACCTCGACGTGCCGCAGCGCCCGCCAGCAACACACGCGGGTGTCGCGTTTCCACACCCCACTGCCCGACGGCCCCCGGGTCGACCGCCCAGGGCCATTGCAGGCTGCGGTGAAAGATGTTGCCGCCGGGCAGGCCGAGCGCGGCCTCGAGATCACGCGGTGTCTTGGCCTCAATACACGGATTGCCATGTGCGTCCGTGGCGATCACCGACTGAATGGGCTCTGCAAGAACGGAATTCAATGAGCTCAGGGTTGCTTCGACGGCCCGCGTTGTCGCCGACGGGGCGTCGAAGACGGCTGGTGGCATCTGGAGCCCGAACAGGGTCAAGGTGTGGCAGCCGTCGAGTTCTGGCCCGAGGATCGACCTGTCCGACAGTGTGTGACAGTAGATTTCGCAAGGCGGAACGGTCGGTATGGTATCGAGACCCGCCTGCTGCCATGCCGCATGCAGCTGCCCGTACGACTCATTGATGTGGAATGTGCCCGCGAACGCGGCGTCGGGGAGCACGGAGCCATCACGAAGTGCCGGGAGCCTGGTGAGCAGCATGTTGATCTTCAATTGTGCCCCGGCAGTGTCGGATTCGGTGTCGAGCGGCTCGTCGAAGCAGTCATTGACCGACTGTGGCGCGCACGCGACGTACAGCATCGAGGCGCGTGCGGTGGTCTCCCCCCGCGGTGCTGAGCGGAACTCGACGGTGCCGTCGGCAGGATCGATCCCGGTGATCTGGACCCCGGTCACGACCCGGGCGCCTGCGGCAACAGCGGCCTCGTAGAGTGTCCCCGACACCGCACCCATCCCGCCGACCGGGACGTCCCAGTCCCCGCTGCCGCCACCGATCAGGTGGTAGAGGAAGCAGATGTTCTGGTGTAGCCGGGCGTCATGGAGATCGGCGAACGTGCCGATCAGTCCGTCGGTGGCAACGACACCCCGGACCACGTCGTCGACGAAGTAGCGTTCGATGAGTTCACCGAGGGGACGCTCGGTGAGTAGTTCCCAGATCTCCGCGAGTGATGAGTCGAGCCCTCGTACATCCGCCGCACCGGTCACGAGATCGCGCAGGTCGTCGTGACTGCGCAGGGGTTCGATGAGCGTGGGAAAGACGCGACGTGCGATCTCGCCCATCCGGCCGAAGAACCATTGCCACGAGGCGAACTCGGTGTCGTCACCGGTGATGCGTCGGAACGATTCGGCAGTCGCCTTGTCATCACCGTTGTCGACGAGGAGGCCGCGAGTGGGGTCGGTGGGCAGTGGGGTGTAGGACGAGTAGCGGCGTCGGATCAACGAGATGTCGAGGTCGAGGTCGGTGATGATCTCGCGCGGCAGCAGCGACACCAGATAGGAGTAACGAGACAGACGCGCCGGTACGCCGGGAAATGGTGTCGCGGAGACGGTGGCACCGCCCACGTGATCGGCTCGCTCGAGAACGAGAACCCGGCGCCCGGCCCGCGCGAGATAGGTCGCTGCCGTCAGGCCGTTGTGGCCGGCGCCGATGATGATGTCGTCGAAGCGCTCCATGTACCGAGCAGACCACCGCCGCGTCGGGTTGTCGAGGGTCGAGGTGCCCGATCGGTCGTCTCCGAAGCGACACTCGCCCGTTTTCAGTCAATTTCGCCGCCGCCTCGGGGTAAAAGTCCAGGTCAGATCTCGGGGTAGCTTCCAGAATGACTGAAAACGGGCGAGGGGTGCGCGGGTCGCCATGGTCACGATGCGTCATCGACGCGGGTTGTTCGCCAGGCAGGATCGGCAGCCGCGACCATATCCTGAAGACGTGGAGATCCCCGCTGTCGAACTCTCGTCCGGTTTTCGCCTACCGCTTGTCGGCCTCGGAACCTACGACATGCTCGGAATGCCCTGCGTGCAGGCCGTGTCGGACGCGCTCCGATCGGGATATCGACTGCTCGACACCGCGTCGAGGTACTCCAACGAACTCAGCGTCGGGATGGGACTGCGCGAATCGGGTATTCCTCGAGACGAGGTCGTCGTCCAGACCAAACTCGGTGGCGGTGACCAGGGGTTCGACGAGGCGATCAATGCTGCCAAGGAAAGCGCTCGGCGACTCGGCATCGCCCACATCGACATCTACCTCATCCACTGGCCGTGCCCGAGTCTCGGTAAGACCGTCGACTCCTGGAGGGCGCTGCTGACGCTCGCGGAAGAAGGTTTCATCACCGTCCCGGGGGTATCCAACTTCACAGCACGCCAACTGCAGATGCTCTACGACGAAACGGGCGTCTGGCCGCAGATCAACCAGATCCAGTGCTCACCGGCACTTGCGCGAGATGAATTGCGCGAGTTCATGTCCGAACGAGGCATCGTCGCCCAGGCGTGGCATCCGACTGGCCGTAAGGAGGGCATGCTCGGCGACGCGGTCATCATCAGACTCGCCCGGAAATACGGCAAATCGCCGACACAGATCGCGCTGCGATGGTCGGTGCAGCAGGGTATATCGGTGGTGCCCAAGTCGTCACACCACGGCCGACAGCTCGAGAACGCCGACCTGTTCGATTTCTCCTTCGACGCCGCCGACCTCGCCGAACTGGCGACGCTCGACCGCGGGGAGAAGGCAGCCCGCAACTCCGAGGTCGAAGAGGAGTTCTGAGGCCCACCTCACCGTGCGATCTGCGAGCAGGTGTCGTACTCTGACTCTCCAGTTGGCAATCATTCCCAACAATTGCCTTCCCGACACTCGGCTGTCGGGAAGAAGGCTTCACGAGAGCAGGAGGTGCTGTGGCTGCCCACACACTATTGGCGAAAGCCGGATCGGCAGTGGCGACTGGCCTGGTCGGCGCCGCCGCCTATGACCTGACGAAGAAGGTCGTGGCACGAGTGCCTTTCCGGGAAGGTGCGGTCGTCGCAACGGCGTGGGGTCTACGGGGCACCCGAAAGGCCGAGGAAGTGGCCGAAAACGTTCGGCTCAGTTCCGCCGACATCGTCGCGGAGGCCAAAGAGCGGATTGGTGAAGAGGCCACACCTCCGGGAACGGGCGACGCGCACGATCACGAGCACTGAGTGGCTGCGATGACGTCGCTGCCCCGCCTCGTCGAGGCTGCTCAGGAAGACGGAGCGCGCACAGCGCCGACCGTTCGCTCCGATGCTGCCGGACGTCTGAGGCTCACGGTGCAGTGGCTGCGCGGACAGACGCGTCGCGCTGTGGCCGTCGAGGAAGCCGTCGGCTCGGTCCGGGGCGTGCGCGCGGTACACGCCCACCCGCGCACAGGTTCCGTGGTCGTGTGGTTCGGAGCGAGTGCAGAGCGGGCAGAGGTCCTGGCAGCCATCGACGCCGCAGCGACAACCGATCTCGCGCTCGTCCCCGACCGCGCACCCCATTCGGCCGACATCAGTAACAGCGAGATCGCCCGTATGGGAATAGGTTTCGGTGCGCTGATTCTTCTCGGTCTGCGGCGCTACGGGTTCAGGCGCCCCGCGCTACTCGGCCCGACGTCGCGCACGGTGGCCACCGGCGTGACGATCTTCTCCGGCTACCCGTTCCTGCGGGGCGCCGTGCGCGCACTGCGCGGCGGCAGAGCGGGAACCGACGCATTGGTCTCTGCGGCAACGATCGCCAGCCTCCTGCTCCGCGAGAACGTCGTCGCGCTCACCGTGCTCTGGCTGCTGAACATCGGTGAGTTCCTCCAGGACCTCACGCTGCGACGCACACGTCGAGCGATCTCCGATCTGCTGCGAGGTGCAACGGATTCCGCATGGGTGCGCCTCGACGACGGCACGGAGGTGCAGGTACCCATCGACTCGCTGGCACTTGGCGACGTGGTCGTCGTCCACGATCACGTGGCCATTCCGGTCGACGGCATGGTCGTCGAGGGAGAGGCCGCGGTCGACCAGTCGGCACTCACCGGCGAGAATCTTCCGGTCGCCGTGGAGACCGGCTCCACTGTGAGCGCGGGGTCGGTGGTCGTCACGGGTCGGCTCGTCGTGCGCGCAACTGCCGTCGGTTCTGAGACCGCCATCGGGCGGATCATCGCACGAGTGGAAGAGGCGCAACGCAGTCGCGCGCCCATCCAAACCGTAGGCGAGGCCTTCTCCCGGCGTTTCGTGCCCGCGTCGTTCGCGATGGCGCTCGGTACTCTTCTCGTCACCCGTGACCCGCGCAGGGCGATGACGATGCTGCTGATCGCGTGTCCCTGTGCTGTCGGACTCTCGACTCCGACCGCTATCAGCGGAGCGATCGGTAACGGCGCGCGCCGGGGAATCCTCATCAAGGGCGGCTCCCATCTCGAAGCCGCCGGAAGTATCAGCGCCGTGGTGTTCGACAAGACGGGCACACTCACCGTCGGACGTCCGGTGGTCACCAATGTCGTGTCATTCGTGGACGATTGGACCCCGGATCAGGTATTGGCATACGCCGCGTCGTCGGAGATCCATTCTCGTCATCCGTTGGCGCAGGCGGTGATCAGGTCGACCGAGGAACGTCGGATCGAGATACCTGCCCACGCCGAGTGCGAGGTCATCGTCGGACTCGGTATGCGATCACATACCGACGACGGCCGCGTCATGCTCGTCGGTAGTCCCGCGCTTCTCGACAGGCACGGGATCGGAGTCTCCGACGATGCGTCGGCTTGGGTGCAGCGGCTCCGTACGGCCTGCGAAACCCCGCTCCTGCTGGCGGTCGACGACCGCCTCGTCGGGTTGCTGAGCCTGCGTGACGAACTCAGACCCGAGGCACGCGACGTTCTTGACGGACTGCGACGGGACGGAATCGTCGAGATCGTCATGCTGACAGGTGATCATGCGGCCACAGCCGCGGCGATCGCGAACGAGCTGGGTATCGACGAATGGCAGGCCGAGGTCACTCCGGAGGACAAGTTGGCCGCGGTCCGTCGACTGCAGGCAGCGGGGCATGTCGTGGCGATGGTCGGCGACGGGGTCAACGACGCCCCGGCGCTTGCCGCCGCCGACATCGGCGTCGCCATGGGATTGGCGGGTACCGACGTGGCGGTCGAGACCGCCGACATCGCTCTCGCGGGCGACGACCTCTCCAAGATCGCTGCCGTACGTGACCTCGGCGCACACGCCGTGTCGCTCATCAGACAGAACTACGCGATGTCCATCGCGGTCAACGGACTCGGGCTTCTCGCGGGCGCAGGGGGAGTGCTTAACCCGGTGCTCGCCGCCGTTCTCCACAATGCGTCGTCGGTGGCTGTGGTGATCAACAGCGCTCGCCTGATTCGTTACGGACTCGCAGAGCAGCGGGGCCAGGTGGCCTTGGCGTCGGAGACGGTCGAGAGTTCGTGACGGTCTAGGGTGGCAGGGTGCAAGACCCAACCTCCGACGACGAGCATGATCACAAGTCACGGCACGAAGACTTCTCGACGCGCCACGCCCTGACCCCGATCGAACTCCCCGTCGACGATGCGGAGGCGTCGACCGACGTCCCGCTCGCGACGCAGATCCTCAGATTCGTCATCAGCGGCGTCATCTCGGGCATCCTCGACTTCGGGTTGACGACGCTCCTGCAGTTCGGGGTCGGGCTGCCCCCGGTGGTGGCCAAGGCCATCGGCTTCATCTGCGGCACCACCTGCGCGTATGTCATCAACCGCCGCTGGACCTTCCGCGCATCGCCGAGTACGGCCCGCTTCATCGCGGTGGCGCTGCTGTACTGCTGCACCTTCTTCGTCAACGTCGGCATCTACACCTGGCTTGCCCATGTCTGGGAGCACACGTTCCTCAACAGCCTCATCGCGTATGTGATCGCGCAGGGGACGGCCACGGTCATCAACTTCGTGGTGCAGCGCGTCGTCATCTTCCGGGTCACCTAGCGGTGAGCACTGCGGTCGTTGTCGGCGCCGGCCCGAACGGGCTGGCAGCGGCGGTCCGACTCGCGCAGGCCGGACTCGACGTGACGGTCCTCGAGGGTGCCGACACGATCGGCGGTGGCACCAGATCGGGACCGTTCGACGAGGCATTCCCCGAGCTCGTCGTCGACCACTGTTCGGCGTTTCATCCGCTGGGCGTCTCGTCGCCGTTTCTGCGCACCCTCCCGCTCGCCGAGCACGGTCTGCGCTGGTCCTGGCCGGAGATCGATTGTGCACATCCACGCGACGACGGCGCCGCCGCGTTGCTCTTCCGCGACATCGAGCAGACCGCGGCCGGATTCGCCGACACCGGGTATCCCGGGGCGGGGGACCGGTGGCTGTCGTTGTTCGGCGGAATCTCCGAGGGGTTTCGCGACATCGCCGACGACGTGCTCTCGCCGATGCTCTCCCTGCCGCGTCATCCGCTCGCGCTGGCACGTTTCGGGTTGCCGGCGCTGGCACCGGCGACGAGCCTCGCCCGTTTTCTCGGTCCGCACGCCGGCGCGCTGTTCGCCGGGATGGCCGCGCACGGCTTCACCCGACTCGACGTACCCGGCTCATCGGCTGCGGGCCTCATGCTGACCGCCGCGGGACACCATGGCGGCTGGCCGGTCGCAGTGGGCGGGTCGTCGGCGATCAGTAGCGCGCTCGCGAGTCTGTTGCGTTCGCTCGGCGGCAGCATCGAAACGGGACAGACCGTCTCCGACATCGCCCAACTGAGCGCCGACGTCGTGATCCTCGACGTGCTGCCGCGCAGTGCCGCCGACATCCTGGGTACGCGCCAGCCCGCCCGTGTCGCACGGTCGTATCGCCGATGGCGGCGCGGACCCGCTGCGTTCAAGGTCGATTACGTGATCGACGAGGAGGTGGGCTGGACCGCGCCTGACTGCGCCCGGGCGGGCACTGTGCACCTCGGAGGCGAGGCGTCGGACATCGCGAAGGCGGAGGCCGACGTCGCCGCGGGACGGATGCCGGCCCGTCCATTCACCCTCGTGGGGCAGCAATGGGTGGCCGACCCGAGTCGAGCGTCGGGCAGACTCAAGCCACTGTGGGCGTATGCCCATGTGCCGCAGGGGTATTCGGGCAACGCCACGGAGTGCGTGACCGCGCAGATCGAACGGTTCGCGCCGGGGTTCCGTGAGCGGATCGTCGCTGTACGTGCGACGACGCCCGCCGATCTGGAGCGATCGAACCCGAACTACCCCGGCGGCGACATCGGAGGTGGACGCAACGACCTGGTGCATCTCGTCGCGCGCCCACGCCTGACGCCGTCGCCGTATGCGACGGGTGTCAAGGGTGTCTACCTGTGTTCGGCGGCGACGCCGCCGGGAGGCGGTGCTCACGGGATGTGCGGCTTCGGCGCCGCCCAGGCCGCACTGGCCGACCTCTGACCCGTGTCCGGACGCGCCACCAGACCGGGCAACAACCGCGTCGGTCGGCCGAATGATCGTGTAACACGAGGGTCGGGCAACCCGACAGACCGTGTACACGAGTCCCCTGCGACGAGACTCGGCCGTGCGCCGGATTCGTCCGAAGTAGTTGGGGCGTCGGCCTCTTATGCGTCGACGGCGGTGCCGGTGACCCTGACCACCGAGGCCGGGTGTCAGTGCCAGGATGTTCACAGGGTGTGGGTTAGTGTTGGGCCGCCGGGGCCGACACGTGACGCGCGAGAGCCCCCGAAGAAACGAATGGGATGCAATGTCGACAGCAGCACAGCCGACCACGACCGATACCCCGCAATCGGATCCGTCCGAATCGAGCGGGATGTCCAGTTCGTCGCCGGATCGGCTGCTCGTCCAGCGGACGCTGTTCACCGGCCCCGACACCCGCATCGAGCCGGGCATGTACGCCGATACCGACCTGTCACGGGTCCGACTCGACCGCCACCGTGCGCACCTCGGCCCCGGCGCGCGACTGTCGGCCAACACCTACTTCGGACGTTTTCCCGCGTCGTTCTGGCAGAGCTACACCCGTGTCCGCTCCGTCCGCCTCGACTTCGACCACGACTGCGCACCCGGAACCACGCTGCGAATCGATATCCGCGCGTCGGATATCAGTGGGCGTGAACGGCCTGTGCAGACCGCGGAGGTCTCCGGCGCGGGGCACGTGAGCTTCGATCTCGACGTCACACGCTTCATCGACGGCGGCGCACTCTGGTTCGAGCTGACCGCCATCGATGGTCCCGCCAGCGTCTCCGATGTCGAGTGGAGTGTCGATACGCGCGTCCGTGACCGGCCCGTATCGGTGGTCATGTGTACGCACAATCGCCCTGCCGATGCTGTGGCCACCGTGCTGGCCCTCGCTTCTGATCCGGTCGTGCTCAAACGCGTCGCCGCCGTGTACATCGTCGACCAGGGCACCGACCGCGTCGCAGACCAGGCGCGATTCAGCGAGGTGGCCGCGGTCCTCGGTGACCGCCTGCACTACATCACGCAACCCAACCTCGGCGGTGCCGGCGGATTCAACCGCGGCATCCACGAGGTCACCAAGAACGGAAGCCACGCCACCGACATCGTGGTGATGGACGACGACATCACCTGCGAGCCCGAGTCCGTCCTGCGTCAGGTCTCGTTCGCCAACAGCACGGTGCGACCGATGCTCGTCGGCTCGCAGATGCTGCTGGCGTCGGAGACCTATCGGGTGCACATGACCGGTGAGTGGGAGGCACTCGACGAGCTCAAGGCCGGGCGTCCCGGTGCCTACGGTAAGCAGGGCCTCAACGCTCTCGAGAAGCAGCAAGATGCACGGACGGACGCGGGATGGAACGGCTGGTGGTCGTGTCTACTCCCGGTCGAGGCCGTCTACGCGGCAGGGCTGTCGCTGCCGCTGTTCTTCCAGTGGGACGACATCGAGTTCGGAATACGTGCGCGGCGCAACGGTTTTCCGACGGTCACGCTTCCCAACGCCGGGGTCTGGCACGCGGACTTCCACCTCAAGGATTACGACGACTGGTCGCGCTACTTCAGTTGGCGCAACGCTCTCATCGTCGCGGCGATCCACGGTCCCTACGACCCGAAGCATCTCGCGGGGGTGATCGCCAAGGAAATCGGCGCACACATCGTGTCGATGCGCTACGGGCTGGCCGCGACCTTCCTTCTCGCCGTACGGGATTTCCTGAGCGGGCCATCGATACTGGCCGACGGTGGAGTGTCCAAGCTGCCCGAGCTGAAGACGTTGCGCGCGCAGTATCCCGACACCGTCATCCGCGACAGTGCCGACGTGCTCGTCGACGCCGATCCGAATACCAGGATCTCGCGACGCGGTCCGTTGCCCGACGAGGACAAAGAGACCCGCGTGTTGGTCAAACGCGCTGTGCAGCAATGGCTCGGCCGGGTATCACCCGCACCGGTCACGATCTCCGCCGATGACGGGCGATGGTGGCATGTCGGGCTGTTCTCGTCGGCGGTGGTCACCGATTCGTCGCAGACAGGTGTGCGTATCCGGAAGCGTGACAAGCAGACCGCTGTCCGGCTCGGGCGTGAGTTGGGGGCACTGTGCCTGCAGTTGCGTCGAGAGGGACTCGACGTCGCCGAGCAGTGGCGCACTGCGATGCCGGAGCTGACGAGCCGCGAGAACTGGACGAGATTGTTTGACGGCGACTGAACGACTCCGCACCGCCCGGCCGGCACTGGCGGTCGGGATCCTCGGAGTGTTCTTGTCCGCCATGGGGTCCTGGCGACCCTCGCTCTGGTACGACGAGGCTGCGACGGTTTCGGCAATACATCGCCCGCTGTCGGCGATGACCGATCTGCTCGCACGGACCGATGCCGTGCACGCCCTCTACTACCTGTGCATGCATGTCTGGACCAAGGTGTTCGGACTGTCGGAGTTCTCGCTGAGATTTCCCTCCGCATTGGCCGTCGGGGTCGCTGCCGGCCTGCTCGTCGTCCTCGGTGAACGACTGTGGGACACCCGCTTCGGTGTGCTCGCCGGACTGGTGCTGCTTTGTCTGCCGCGTACCACCTGGGCGGGATCGGAAGCCCGATCGTATGCGGGCACGATCGCGCTGGCGATCGCGATGACGCTGGTCCTGCTCATCGCGTTGGACGTCGACAGTGCGCCTCGACGTCGACGCTGGGGTTGGTGGGTGGCCTACGTGTTCGTGTGCGTGGTTGGTGTGGTGTGGTTCTTCTTCACCATCACGCTGCTCGCCGCGCACCTGATGATCGTGCTCGTTCGGGTCCGCGCTCACGCTGACAGACGTCTATCGGTCTCGACCGCAGGAGCTTTCGTGGTCTCGGCGATCGTCGTTTGCGTGATCGTCGCACCATTCGCCCGGGTTGTCGTCTCCCAACGAGGACAGATCTCGTGGGTCGAGCAGATGACCCCGCGGATGCTCGGCAACTATGCGAGGTACGAGTTCTTCGACGGTGCAACCGTTTTCCTCGTCATCGCTTCGGTTGTTGCAGTGTTGGGGATCGTCGCGGCCGTTGTTGGTGCACGCGGACGATGGTCGATCTTCGTCGTCGGAGTGCTGTGGATGGCGGTGCCCGCAGCGTTGGTGTTCGTTTTCTCGTGGGTGGTCGACGCTGTCTACACGCCTCGCTATCTCGTCTTCACCGCGGGCGGGGTAGCACTGATCCTCGCGTGGGCGGTACGACAGCTTGCTCGTGACCGCATCTGGGCCGCAGCGCTTCTCGTCGTAGTCCTGGCCGCTGCCGCCGCACCGTCCTATCTCGCCGACCGCAGCCCGTACGGTCGCCTGGGTGGCACGGACTTCTCCGAAGCAGCCGACTTCATCGGCGACAATGCCCGCCCCGGCGACTGTGTTGCCTTTTCGGCACAGCCGACGTGGAGTCCGGTGTCGCAACGGGTGATCCTGCGCGCCAAGCCTGATGACTTCGTCGGTCTGCGCGACGTCGGGCCGTCGGTCGACGCGATCCGCGCCGACTCCCTCTGGGACGGCGACAAACCCGTTACCGCGTATCGGCATTTCGCCGAGAAGTGCAGCGTGATGTGGGTGATCGCCGACAAAGACCGCGACCGCGGCTACGTCACCTACCCCGGGGCCACAGCATACTGGGTGTTCTCGCCGAGCCACTTCACGTCGACGCCGCTCTACCAACAGCTTTCGGCGTCTGGCCTGCGTCTGGTGCGGCAGGTGCCGTTCAACAACTCCCAGGTCGTCGAGATGCGCCGCTGACGTCGACTGTGCGCTCCCGACCGCCGACTGTGCGCTCCCGACTGCCGGCTGTGCACTCCGGACCGTCGACTGTGCGCTCCCGACTGCCGACTGTGCGCTCTCGTCCGCTGGCTGTGCAGCCTTGGCCGTGAGCTGGGCGTCAGCCGTTGACCTTGGCGATCACGTTGTCGGCGTAGGAATTGAGATGGTCGATCTTGGTCTGCAGCGGTTCGGTGTCGTCGCCCATGACGTACGGGAGCCGGAAACCCACGATCACGTCGGTGATTCCCTTGTCCTCCAGTCGCTTACATCCGTCGACCGTGTAGGCGTCGAGTGAGATGACGTGGATTTCGAATGGGTCGTTGAGCTTTCCCTCTGCCTTACGGATGTTGGCGATCTTGTCGAGCAGCGTGTCGAGCTCCTCTGCGGGGCCGCCGCCATGCATCCACCCATCGCCGCGTATGACCGCCCGGCGCAGCGCGGCGTCGGCATGGCCTCCGACGAGCAGTGGGATCGGTTCGGTCGGGGTGGGTGTCATCTTGATGCGTGGGATGTCGTAGAACTCGCCGTGGAACTCGAAGTACTCACCGGAGGTCAGCCCGCGGAAGATGTCCATGCACTCGTCCATGCGCTTGCCGCGTCGGGCGAAGTCGACGCCCATGAACTCGTAGTCCTCCGGCCACGGACTCGTGCCGACACCTAGCGCGAGCCGGTTGTTCGTCAGGTACGCAACGGAACTCGCCTGCTTGGCGACAAGTGCGGGTGGGCGCACCGGAAGCTTGAGAACGAACGGCGTGAACCGGATGGTCGAGGTCACCGCGCCGAGGGCCGCGGCCTCGATGAACGTCTCGATGAATGCCTTGCCGTCGAGGAACTCCCGGTTGCCGTCCGGCGTGTACGGATAGGTGGCGTCGGACTCCTCGGGATACGCGAGCGAGTCGGGAATGGTGAAGCCCGCGTACCCGGCCTGCTCGGCCGCTTGGGCGAGTGGCGCATAGAAGCTGGGATCTGTCATCGCCTCGGCGAAGGTGAACCGCATGTGTCTCCCCTGGGTGAATCGATGTCTGCCCATAGAGTAGAACACGTTCTAGTTCCGGCGCGGGCGGTCGGCGAATCGCGCACAGTCGGCGCCGGGGAGCGCCCAGTCGGCGGCCAGGAGCGCCCAGTCGACGGCCAGGAGCGCACGGTCGACGGCCAGGAGCGCACGGTCGACCTTCAGTCGGGCCGCACGAACCGCTCGCGACGGCCGAGCTGCTGCAGACGGAACCACTCGCGGAACCCCTCGACGTCGCGCTGCTGGACCAGGAAGTACCAGCCGAAGCGGGCATACTCCTGGGGCAGCAGCTTGCGCATGCCAGGTTGATTCATCAGAAAGCCGCGGTTGCGGTAGGTGAAAAAGCGCTTGATCGCGTTGTCGGGGTACTGCGTGTGCATGCGACCACCCAGAATCGGACGGAACTCGTCGGACCCGTACGGGTGTAGGTATGCCGTGGTCAAGCAGGTTCCGAAGCGCAGTCCGGACCGCACCAGGCGTCGATGTACCTCCACCTCGTCGCCGCGGAAGAACAACCGGAGGTCGGGGACGCCCACCACGTCGAGCGCATGCGCAGAGAACAGCGCGCCGTTGAACAGCGACGCGATGCCGGGCAGCAGATCGTCGTCGGCTGTCGGCGCGCCCTCACCCTCGAACAGTTCCGACCGCTTGCGCCGCCACACCACTCCGCGGCGCAGCGGGAATGCGAGAGTGTCGGGGTCGTCGATGTTGACCACCACCGGCGAGACCTCGTCGAGCCGGTGCCGTGCGGCACAGTCGAGAAGCGTCGACAACACCTCACTGCCCTCCGGGCGCCCGTCGTCGTCGGCGCACCACACCCAATCGGCGCCGAGCGCCAGCGCCTGCAGCATGCCGAGTGCGAACCCGCCCGCGCCCCCGAGGTTGCGCTCCGACCCCACATACGTCGCCGGGATAGGCTGCGCGGCAACGAGATCGGCAACCTGCTTCTCGTTTCCGTTGTCGACGACGACGAGGTGGTCGACGGGTCGTGATTGGGCAGAGACAACATCCAGCGACTCGGCCAGCAACTCGGCACGACGATGCGTCACCACCACCGCGACGACCCGCGACGTCGTATCCGCGGACCTACTCACGTCGACGTGCCGTCGGTCTGCGCCATCTCGTCGAGCACCTCGCGCACGTGAGCCGCAGCTGCCGGCCCCTCGTAGGCATCGACCACTTCTTCGATGCCGCCGTCCATCCGGATCTCGCCGTGATCGATCCAGAGCGCGCGGTCACACAACTGCGCGAGGAACTCGTTGGAATGACTGGCGAACACGAGGATGCCCGAGCGCTCGACCAGCGACTGGAGCCTGGTGCGCGCCTTCTTCATGAACTCGGCGTCGACCGCGCCGATGCCCTCGTCGAGGATAAGGATCTCCGGATCGATACTGGTCACCACGCCAAGGGCGAGGCGCACCCGCATACCGGTCGAATAGGTCCGAAGCGGCATGTTGAGGTAGTCGCCGAGTTCGGAGAACTCCGCGATCTCGTCGGTCTTGGCGAGCATCTCCTTGCGGCTGACACCCAGGAACATGCCCCGGACGATGATGTTCTCGTAACCGGAGATCTCCGGATCCATACCGACACCGAGGTCGAAGACCGGCGCCACCCGGCCCTTGACCCGACACGATCCGCGGGTCGGCTCGTAGATGCCCGACAGCAGCCGAAGCAGCGTCGACTTGCCTGCACCGTTGTGGCCGACGAGGCCGATGCGGTCGCCGTGTTCGAGGTGCAGGTTGATGTTCTTGAGTGCCTCGACCACCACGACGTTCGACGCGTTGGCGCCGATCACGCCACCCGCGGCGCCGAGCACGGACTTCTTCAGTGACCGCGTCTTGGCGTCGAAGATGGGGAAGTCGACGCAGGCGTCCCAGGTGTCGACGCGGACGGAGTCGTTCTTGGCGACGGGCTTTGGGGAGTCGGACACGATGCTCACACCCAATACGGAACTCGGGCGCGGTAATTGCGCATGATGAACAGGGCGAGCAGGCATCCGACGACGGTGCAGCCGATGACGATCGCCCAGTGGTAAAAGGCCACCGACTCACCGAGCAGGGGCCCGCGCGTGATCTCGAGGTAGTGGAACATCGGATTGATCTCGACGATGCGTGCTCGCGACGATCCCTCGCCTGTGACCTTGTGCAGCGACTGTGCGCTCCAGATGATCGGCGTCATGAAGAACACCAGTCGCACCGCGGTGGTCAGCAACTGACCGATATCGCGGAAGCGGGTGGTCAGGATGCCGAAGACCATCGCGACCCACACGCTGTTGATCACGAACAGGATCATCGCCGGGATGATCAGCACGACGGTCCAGCTGAGGTGGATGTGCTTCCAGAAAATCGCGAGCAGCACGAGATAGATCACGATGTTGTGCGCGAAGATGATCAGCTGTCGCCACGCGAGCCGGTAGACGTGCACCGACAGCGGCGACGGGATCTGCTTGATCAATCCCTCGTTCTTCGCGAACACCTCGGAGCCGTCGAGGATTGAGCCCTCGATGAAGCCCCAGAAGATGAAGCCCAGGGTCACGTACGGCAGGAAGGTGGTGATGTCCTCGTCGAACAACTGCGAGTACAGCAAGCCCATCGCCACGGCGGTGATACCCGTTGCGATGGTGATCCACAGCGGCCCGAGGACCGATCGCCGGTACCGCTGCTTGATGTCCTGCCAGCCCAGCAACGCCCACAGTTCCCGGGCGCGCAGTCCATCCGAGAGGTCCTTGAAAGCCCGCCGAAACGACCTCGAATCCGACGTCGTGGGTGCTGGCGGAACTTCCCGCTCGTTGACTACCGCTGACACGGGGATTCAGCATACAAGCGAGCAGTTCGACGCTCCGGAACGGGCGCCGTGGCCGCACTCGAGCCGGGACGGATACTCAGAGGTACTGACCGGTGCTCGGTCCGCCGCCGGGACCTCCCGGACCTCCGGGGGCGACGATGCCCGGAGGTAGCGCACCCTGACGCATCTGCTCCAGCTGTGCGCGTGCCGCCATCTGTTGGGCGAACAGTGCCGTCTGGATTCCGTGGAAGAGTCCTTCGAGCCAACCGACGAGCTGGGCCTGCGCAATTCGCAGTTCGGCGTCCGACGGCGTCGAATCGTCTGAGAAGGGCAGTGCCAGGCGTTCCAGTTCTTCGCGCAGTTCAGGTGCCAGGCCGTCCTCGAGTTCGCGGATCGACGTCTGGTGGATCTCGCGGAGCCGATTGCGAGACGCTTCGTCGAGAGGAGCCGCACGGACCTCTTCGAGCAATTGCTTGATCATGGTGCCAATGCGCATGACCTTGGCGGGTTGCTCGACCATGTCGGCGACGCTGTCTTTGGATTCGCCGTCTTTCCCGTCGTGATGGTCATCTGGTCCGACCACAACGACGTTCTCGTCAGCGCCTGCGTGAGAACCGAAACCGCTGGGGTCGAACGCTCCGGACGATGTGCCTTCGCTAGCCATGCAACCCATTGTGCCGAAAGCCACCGACTCCCGTCGCAAGTAGTGGCCATTGCTCCCGACGCCGCGGCGTCGGGGAGAGGGCGTCGGAAAGGGATGGCACGTTCCGCGGTGACCCGTCCAACCTCGGGTGCGGGCCGTCTATCGTGGCTGGCATGAGTCTCGACGTCGCTGCGGTGCGAGGACTGTTCCCCTCGCTGGGCGACGGATGGATCCACTTCGACGCGCAAGCGGGCATGCTCATTCCCGACTCGGTGGCCAGTGCGGTGTCGTCGGGGTTCCGGCAGCTCGGCGCTGCGCCGGGCGGGGTCTATCCAGGTGCCGTGCGCACCAGCGAAGCGATCGACGGTGCGCGTCGGGCGGTCGCCGACCTCGTCGGCGCCGAGGCTGCGGGTGTCGTCCTCGGACCCTCGCGAGCCGGACTCATCTGGTCACTGGCGGAGTCGATCGCTCCCAACACCTGGCTCGGCGGCGATGTCGTGGTGAGCCACGCGGACGACGAGCCGAACATCGTGCCGTGGATGAGGGTCGTCGGCCGATACGGCGGATCTGTGCGATGGGCCGAACTCGACATCGAGACCGGTGAGTTGCCCGCGTGGCAGTACAAAGACCTCATCGGAGCGCGGACGGCTGTCGTCGCGGTGACCTTGGCGTCATCGACCCTCGGCGCAATCACCGACATACCAGCGATCGCTCGCATGGCGCACGCACGTGGCGCGATGCTGGTCGTCGACGCGACCAACGCAGCGCCCTACATGCCGCTCGACATCGACGAACTCGGGGCCGACGTGCTCGTCGTCTCGGCCGAACGGTGGGGTGGCCCACGAGTCGCGGCGATGGTGTTCCGAGAGCCCAAGGCCATCGACCGACTGGTACCGATGTCGGTCGACCCGCGGGCGGTCGGGTCCGCACGACTCGAGTTGGAACCGCTGCAAGGCGGCCAGCTGACCGGTCTCGTCGCGTCGATCGAACACCTCGCCTCACTCGACGGTGACGCGATCGGCAAGCGTCGTCGACGACTTGTCGCCTCGCTCGACGCGGTGAGCGAGTATCTCGATCGGCTGATGGTCTACCTCACGACGACGCTCGATCAGCTCAGTCAGGTGTCGGTGATCGGCGCCCCGACGAATCGTGTTCCGACGCTGAGCTTCACGGTCGATCAGGTCTCGGCCGACAAGGTCGTCCGACGACTCTCCGATAACGGGATCTGTGCACTCGCCGACCTCCCGTGTCGTGCGCTGACCCGCATGGGTGCGAGCGACTTCGGCGGTGCGGTGAGCATCGGTCTCGGGCCGTATTCGACGCCGTATGAAGTTGACCACTTGGTCAGAACTCTGGGGTCGTTCGGTTAGTCGAAATTCACCGAGGGAGTACTGTGGGTCGGTCGATCCACATGGTTTAGCGTTTTGTCACAACGCATACTATGTTGACCAATGTGAACGACTCCCGAGTGCCTTCTCGTGCCACCGGCGCACCTGTGCTGACTGCTGATCAGCTCGCATTGTGGCAGTCGTTCGTCGACGGCGGCTGGGCACTGATGGCCCAGGTCAACAGCACATTTGGTGCGCACGGGTGGACGACGACGGACCTGCGTCTCCTCGAAGTCCTCGGGACGCGTGAGCAATTCGGGATCAGCGAGCTCGCCTCGACGGTGCACATGGGGGTCAGTACCGTTTCGCGTCAGATCGGCAGAATGATCGACACCGGTGACGTCGTCCGCGTGCGTTCCGATCTCGACGGCAGGCATCGCCTCGTCAGGATCACCGACGCCGGGCGCGACACCCTCGAGCGGATCACGGCGGTTCGTGATCGCGTGATCCGCGAGTATGTCATCGACGTTCTCGGTGAGGACGACTTCACCACCATCTGCCTCGCCATGCGAAAGGTTCGAACCTCCTGGGCGTGAGTGCGTCCGCGACAGACCCGGTGTCATCGCCCCCGCGGTGGCCCGGTGTCGCCGCCTCCTTGGGGCCCAGTGTCATCGAGCGCGAGCTTCGGGCAGCATCGGTGGTATGCGTGCAATAACCGTCGAGTCCGACACCGCCACCCTGTCCATCGCCGACGTGCCTGATCCGACGCCGGGGCCCGGTGAGGTGCTCATCGAGGTCGCGGCCGCAGGCGTCAATCGCGCTGACCTTCTACAGAAACAGGGCCTGTACCCGCCGCCCCCCGGAGCGTCGGACATCCTCGGTCTCGAGGTGTCGGGACGGATCGTCGAACTGGGTTCGGAAGTGACGCAGTGGTCGGTCGGCGATGAGGTCTGTGCGCTGCTCGCGGGTGGCGGATATGCCGAACTCGTTGCCGTGCCCGCTGCGCAGGTGCTGCCCAAACCGTCGAACGTCGATCTGATCGAGGCGGCCGGTCTGCCCGAGGTCGCCTGCACGGTGGTCTCGAATTTGCTGTTGACCGCACACCTGCAGCTCGACGAGCTGGTGCTCATCCACGGCGGATCGAGCGGGATCGGCACACACGCGACGCAGTTGTGCCGCGCGCTCGGGGCGCGGGTTGCGGTGACGGCCAGAACGAAGGAGAAGCTGGCGCGCGCCGCCGAGTTCGGGGCGGAGATCCTCATCGATTATTCGGCGGAGGATTTCGTCGAGGTGATGTCCGAGCACGGTGGCGCCGACGTCATCCTCGACATCATCGGTGCGGCCTATCTGCCGCGAAATGTCAAGGCGCTCGCTACCGGTGGGCGACTGGTCATCATCGGCATGCAAGGTGGCGTCAAAGGCGAATTGCCCATCGGCACAATGCTTTCCAAGCGTTTGTCGGTGTACGGCACAGCGCTGCGCTCGCGGCCCGTGACGGGCGCCGACGGCAAAGCTGTGATCGTCGAGAAGACTCACGCGCGCACCTGGCCCCTGATCGAGGCCGGTTCGGTGGTCCCGGTGACCGACTCGGTGTTCGAACTCGCCGACGCCCAGGCCGCCCACGAGCGCCTCAACAGTGGCGACGCGATCGGCAAGGTGTTGCTGCGGGTGGGCTGACGGCCTACGGCACGGCGGTGAGGCCTGATGCTGGCTTCGCGCGCCGGGTCACGTACCCTCTTCGGCAGGGAAGCGTGGCAGAGCGGCCGAATGCACTCGCCTTGAAAGCGAGCGTGCCTAAACAGCACCGGGGGTTCAAATCCCTCCGCTTCCGCAATAGGGCCAGGTCAGAGCTGATTCTGACCTGGCCCTTCTGCGTTGCTGTCGAAGTAGTCACGGGGTTTTCACTATTAGGAGAGACGCTTTGCACCGTGCCGGCGACCGTTCGGAGCGCAAGTCGACCTAAGTCCCGACCTTCCCGTGGCTACAGGGAAGGTCACGATCTATACCTCGTCGGTTGCTTGTCGTGTCGGGTTGAACCAGCGGTAGGCGCCCCAGAACGGGATGAGCAGTACTCGCCGCAGGGCAAGTTTTCGGTCTGCCGGGTCGAGCCCGGCCCGCAGAACAGACACTGCGGCGGCGGCAGTGAACAGCAGTCCTGCAATGAGGAAGATGATCAGAGTGATCCCGCCTACGGGCTTGGCGAGCGCCCAGAGCAACGTTGGCACGAAGTCATCCATGCAGTTCGACTGTCCTGCATCGACGCAGTCCTGCAGTCCGGCTGCGGCCAGAGGCATAGTCATAAGACCTCCTTGTGTGAGCGATAGTCGAACTCTATTCGGGCTTAATCGGAGAGGCCCCTGGTGGCAGCCACGCAGTGGCGGCCTCTGGTAGGTCAGGCGCAGCGACATACCTCTGAAACACGAGGTCGACGCCGCGATGGCCCATCGAAGCTGCGACGGCGGCGGGGGTGCGGCCAAGGCTGTTTGATCGCCAGGTTGCGTATAGGTGGCGGATCGAGTACGGCGTAATGCCGTCTGCTTCCCAGCTGGGGACACGGGATCGGATTGGCTGCCAAAACTGCCGCATGAAAGTCGATTTCAGCCAGAATCGCTGACCAGGGGGCACCGGGTCATTGTCAGTGCCGAGGATTTTCTGTGCCTTCCGGGGTTGGGCTGACTGGGCCCGGGGGAAAAGCAAAGCGCGTTCTCCGTACTCCTTGATGACGCGTGTGCGTTGCCTCCGCAACCTGGCAGAGTAGTTGTAGATATCGATTCCCGACATGGCAATCTTCTGCGCCTCCGATCAGCGACTGATGCCCGGACCGTAACGCTCGACCATCCCTACGATCCACTCCACTCCCACCGGGTTCGCGGAGTGGACGCGCACGATAGGTGGCCAGCCGCCGTGCTCGCAGAGGTGGAGGACGATCGGTCGACTGGTGTCGTCGCCGCCGAGGTCGTGGTCGAGGCTCAATTCCTCGATCGTGGCCGAGCTGCGCAGGATCGCGAGCGCTTCGGCGGAGTTGCGGGCAATTGTCCACCCGTCCCCGGGCGGGTCGCGGAGATCATCGACGAACAGGCGCATGTGTGGCAGGCTACGGGCTGCCGGTGACGGGGTTCCATCGAATTTCGGCCGTGGCGCTCGGGGCTCGGGGAGGCGCCCATCGCCGCGCGTGCGGCGTCGAAGGCGCGTGAGTGTGGGAGCGAGTGCACAGGAGGGCCGGTCGCTTCGTACCCCGGCGGCACGTCGCTCCGGCACGAGTAGTGCACCACCACGATAGGGAGACGGTCAGTGGCACACACTCAGGGTCGGATGAATCGCGATGAGTTGCATTACGCGGCACTAAATAACGACGCTGGTCGGACAGCGCGTTGCCGTCCCAAGGAGTGGCGGCGTCAATCCCACAGGATCTGCGGGCCGGACAGATCCTCGCGCATCGACTGGTGCGAGCAACGTGGACAGGTGAGGCGGTCCCACTGTTCACATGGGCGGTTACAGTCGGGGCAGGGGAAGCGGGCCGCACGAGTGGCGTCATCGACGCGGTCGCCGTCTTGGGCGTTCAAGCCAGTGTCCGCGCTGACGACGCCGTGACGCGCGCAGACGACGGGAGTGACGATCACGCCGCTGAAACCGAAGTCGAAATCGCCGGATACAAACTCCGCGCGGAAATCGCATTTGCCGCAGACGTACGAGTTTGCGTGGCCCATGCCGTCACGCTACCTGTTGGCGACCCGCGGATGGTCTAATCGGCGTACGGCTTCGCCATGAAGTTGTCTGGCACGTCCGCTGTATCGACGATGCCGCCTTCGAAAGGCATTGTGTGCGGGACCGATTACCTTCGCTACCTCGACCTGCCTGAGACTCGGGTGGCAGAACCGTCATGGCATCAGACGCCTGAAGTCATCGGCGTTGGGTCGATCATGCTGTGTCATTCTTGGTCCCACTTCTGCTGCAGGAAACCGGTGACGTTCTCGATGTCGTCGGCCGAGAGCGAATTACTATCAGTTGCCGGGCGTAGGTAGTAGCAGGGACTGAGTACCTGGATGCTGCCGGCGTGTAAAGGAGCAATTTGCACGCCATAAACTCCGGCTTTTCCATGTGTGGCGTCATCACGATTCCACTCCACACCGCTTTCCCGTGTCTGGTGGTGAAAGGTCTCGACGGTCGTGCCCCGTAGGCGATCAATGAACACTGTCGCCGAATACTGGACTCCGTTCTGGGTAGGTTGAAATGCGAACGACTTCTGTTTGGCGGTGCACGATCTCCACTGCTCGGTGGAGCGGTCGCTATCGACTCCGCCTGACCCGGCGTCGACCTCTGCGATAACGCGGTCCATCAGTGCACGGCCGTGCTGTCGGACGCTTCGTGCCTGCTCAGCGGTCAGCGGGGACTGTGAATCAACGACTGCCGATGAATCGGGTAAAGGAGCCTTTTTGTCGGTGCTACACGAGATCAGTAAGAGCCCCACAGCAGCGATGACCACGAGCATCGTGCACGGTCTACGCACGTTCAAAGACTGGATTGCAGTCATGATCAGTCGTCCCTCGACCGGTGTTGACGGTGGGATTGTTCTGACCAATCGCACCTTCGATCACATCCGAGCTGGGCAGGGTTGCGGGCGGTTCGGCGGAGGTGCGGGCGATCAGCCACCCGTCGCCGGGCGGGCCGCGGAGTTCGTCGACGAACAGGCGCATGTGTGGCAGGGTACGTCGTGCCCGAGCGACGTTCCGCCGGGGTACGAACACCCCGAACAACAATGAAGGACATCCCACCGACCTTCTACGCATGGCTGTGGGACTACCCGTTACGCGCCGAGTAGTTCAAGGACCGAGTAGCGGCGAGATGTTCAGGTGCGGAAGGTTGGTCCCATTAGCTTCCGTCGGAAGCGCCGCGCAAGAAACGGAGTCGTGCTGCCTCGTGAGCTTCGCGTAGCAGGCTGGCGGCCACCTCGACGGTGCGTGGTCCTGGGTTGACGATCGACACCCATCCCTGGCGGCGATAGACCGGGTGTGGCAAGAGCACGTCGGTCGCGGCGTAGTCCCACACTCTCTCCGACAATCGAGTCGTGTCGCCGATCAGTGCGAGGAACCTGTCGGCGCCTACGCGAATGTTCACCCGCCAGCGGTCGGGTGCGTCGAGTTCCGAGCGAGAATCGTCAGGATAGTTCTTCGTCACGATCGTCGCGTAGGGCTGTTGACGCGGGGGTATCTGGCCGTTCGGCGCGTAGTAGAAGAAGTGATCGCCCCAGGCGAGAGGAGGGGAGTCGCCGCCCTCGACCGGGGCGACGTCGAGCACGCCGTCGAACGAGCTCACTACCCGCAACAGATCATCCATACTCATGGTTCCAGCGTGTAGTTGAAGTGCGTATGGAGGGTTATGGTGCCAACAGAGGAAGCATGGCCACAGGTGATGAGCACCGCCACGGTGGCGGCCGCGTCGGGATATTCCGTGCAGCAAGTGCGCGATCTAGAGGCGCTCGGAGTCATCCCGGCGGCGACCAGGGCCCCCAACGGCTATCGGCAGTTCGCTGCCGAGCACGTGCGAGGTCTGCGCGCTTACCGCGATCTCGCCCGCGCGGTGGGCGCGGTCGAGGCGCGCCGCGTGATGCGGCAGATTTACAACGAGCCGCCTGATGTGGCCGCGGCGCTGATCTGCGAGTTCCACACGGGGTTAAACCGTGAGCGTGAGCAGACGCTTGCCGCGCGATCGGCCCTGCAGTCGATCAGCGCGGAGACGATGACCGACGACGCCCCCACTGATGCGGACGCCATGACCATCACCGAGCTGTCGCGGGCCATCGGCGTGAAGGCATCGACTCTTCGGTTCTGGGAGAGTGCGGGATTGGTCACCCCGGACCGCATCTCGACCAGATCGGGAACCGCGCGACGGTACCCCGTCGCCGCGATCCGAGAAGCGCGTATCACGGCGGCCCTGCGCGCAGGCGGCTACCGCGCACCAGATGTCCGGAAGGCGATCGACGCGGTCCGCAAACTCACCGATGTCGCGGGCTCGCTGGCCGCGCTCGACGCCCGGCTCGAAGCGATCGCCGAACGCGCCTTCGCCCTGTTCCGCGCCTCGGCGGTGCTGGCCGAGAGTGTCGAGCTGCAGAGGTACTCTGTCACACCGTCGTGGGTCCCGCGTGATAGAAAGCTGTTGGTTTCGGGATCGCACCTGCCCCAGATCGAACGGACGTTCAGATGAGTACTGCTTCAATCGTGAAGTCGAGTTCCGTGCATGCCCTGATCGCCGGTGCCTTCGCCAGCGTGGTCGGCGGTGCCGTAAACGGATCATCGACATTTCTGGTTGGACAGCACATGGCGTCGACGGTCTTGCTCGAGGCTGTTTTGGTCAGCACGGCGGTGGTGGTGTTGGCGGTGAGATTCTTACTTGCTGCCCTTGGCAGCACGAAATCGCTACTCACCCCAATGCTCAGCGGGCTGGCGGCCGGGCTGGCGGGGGCTGCGCTGCTGTTGTCTGTCGGCTTATGAGGGATGAGGTGTGGGCGGCACTCGGTGCGGTGGGGGGAGCTCTGCTGTTGGCTTTCGGGGTGGTATATCCGCCTCTGTGGATCGTCTACGTGTTGGCCATGCTCTCGTTGTTGCAACCGGCTCGTACCCGATCGTTCGGTATCGGGATGGCGACCGCCCTTCTGGCGCTGGGTGTATTCGCCGCCGTACGCCTGTCCTTGGATGCCTAGTGCCGTGTCTACACGGACCTGCCAGGAGTGAATTCGTTGGTAACCAGACGGCAGGGTAACTCGAACGCTTTCTCGATCGTCCGTATCGTGGTCGGGCTATTCGTCGTGGTGTATCCGATCAACAATTGGATAGCACTGTTTCGCGGGACAGTTGACGCTTCGGTCCTCACCGTGACGTATTTGACGGCAACCGTCATCGTCGGAACTTCGCTTGTGGCGCTTGGGGTTGTAGGACTCTGCAAGTCCAGAGAAAAGGAGTAACCGTCGCCTCGCCGGCTCGATCTGATGGACCTATCCTGACTGCGACTGGTGAGTGCCGCACGCGCCCTCAGGCGTCGAG
Source organism: Gordonia aichiensis NBRC 108223 (assembly GCF_000332975.1). Lineage (GTDB taxonomy): Bacteria > Actinomycetota > Actinomycetes > Mycobacteriales > Mycobacteriaceae > Gordonia > Gordonia aichiensis. Next base: position 61,376 of record NZ_BANR01000026.1, read on the forward strand.
CAATGGGGTACATGGTTGCATGCCGGGTATGAGTACAACCGCGAGGGTTCTGTTGGCAATTACGTCTTATGTCGCCGCAATTCTGACCGTCCTGTTCGCTGTCGCCACGGTGTTCGCTCTCGTCACGTTCGGTGCGATTATCTGGTGGCAGCCGCTGAGTGTGATTGTGTTCGGCGGGATCTGGTACGGGCTGTCTCGTCTTCGCGTGAGGCTGACGATTGAGAGGAGTCGTTGACGTGATCGGATGGTTGGCTGCGCTGCGGTCTGCGGACTCGTCGGAGGCCGGCACACTGGCCGAGGCGGTGGCACATGCTGCCGCGACGGTCAGCGGCGTCGACTTTGATGAAGTCGTCGCTAGGGGTCGCGCGGCTGTGGAGCGCGGAATGTGTTGCGACATCTACCAATTGCCGGAGAACGAACTCGATGGCCCGGCGGCAATTGTCGGGACCGACGTCGGAGCGACGTCGGTGTACGACGTTCGCCGGTTCACCTACCGAGCGGGTAGTTCGCTCAAGGAGGTGCGCGCGGCCGAGGAGGCGCTCGGTGTGCCGTTGCCGCCGCGGTGGGTCGACTACCTGACCGGGCCAAGTGTCCTCGACCTCTTCGACGGCGAGGAGTACCTGGACATCTTCACTCCCGCCGACATCGTCGATGTGACCAACGCGTACTTCGAATGGGTGCCGCGCATCGGTGCGGCGATGATCGCCGGTGACGGCGGTTCGGGTCGGCTGTTGCTGGACACGCGCGTCGGCGATGACAGTCCGGTGGTCTTCTCCTACTCCGGTGGCGATGACGGCTGGGAGGGCACCACTGTCCAGGCCGACAGCATCGACGACTTCATAGCGTCCGCGGAGGCGGGGACGCTCGAGGTCGTTTTCGACGATGCGCGGGAATATCGCCCGCGCGTGTGATGTGTCGAGGGTCGAAAAGAATTGTGAAACAGGATGATCAGCAGAATGCAGAAACGGCAGTGAGCGGCATGACTGGTGAGGCCGCGGAAACCGCCGAGTGGGACGAGCTCGTGCGCCGCTGTGTCGAGGTGTACGCGCAGCTTGTCGAGAGCGGCCTCACCGTCGACGTGCCTGGTGAGGCGCCGCCAGGACCGCGGCCACCTGCGACGCTCGCTCAGATCGAAGCAGCGGAAGCCCGTATCGGGGCACGCCTTGACCCGGACGCCCGTGAGCTTCTCGCAAGGGCGAACGGCTGGGTCAGGCTCGCCGGCCGCTTCACTCTGCTGTCGTGTGAAGACATCGGTGGTCCCGAGTGGGCGGAACTACTCGAACTGCGTGACATTTTCTTCGACTCGTGTCCTCGAGAAGTGTGGCCGCGCAGCGTTGCCGACCCTCGTGTGCTGATCCCCATCATCGTCGTGCCATCGTCCCCGGAGACGATCTATATGTTTCCGAGCAGTCCGGGTGAGCAGGCGAGACCGGCGTTGAATACCGGACTCGATCCGATTCCCGAGATCACGTTGAAACAAGCCATCGAGGAGTCACTCGCGGAATTGGTAGCCGATCTGAATGCACTTGCGAACGGCAGTGTGGCCGGCGCGACCGCCAGGGCATCGGAGTTGGAGACGAGAACGCCTACCGGCTATTCGGTCGGTGAGATCCGCTGTCCCTCACCCGACGAAGTCAGCAAAGCCCTCAACCTCACGACCCGACCACTCGTCACCCGCCAGCAAGGAGCGACCGAGGTGTCCTGCTTGGTCGAGATTCCGCGGAGTTACATGTTCTCGATGCTGTCTTTTAAGAATCGAGGGCAGCTTTGCGACAGTGTGCTTCCTGTACTTGAAGAGCAAGCACAGATGCCCAGTGACCGGTCCGACGGCAGGACGACGTCGTCGACAATTCGACCGATCGACGGTATCGGCGATGAGGCGTACGAGATGACCACGCGCTTCGACGACACCAACGAGGTCTTCCACGTCGTCGTGTGGAGTCGGACCGGCTCCTACAGGGTGAAGGTCTCCGGGTACTTTCCCGACAGGGACTCCGCATTGTCTGCTGCGCGGCTCTGGGTGAAGACGCAGCCAACTCAGTAAACTTTTGCGTCCAAGGCGAATTCGTGGATGGGTATGGAAGAAATGCGACCAAAGAGTCTCGAACAACTACTGGTGGTCCGCGCCCCGGGGGTATCAGAAATCATCTATCTGGTGATATTCGCGATTATCCTCATTGCAGCAGTGGGAGATGGGCTCACCGATCGGGTTGGTGCATATCATGTGGTCGCGTATGTGCTTGCGCCAATAGGGATCGCGATCATCGCTATACGGAGTATCAGGTCTCGATAGAAGCTTACGTCGACATAGCCAAGGCCGACGGACTGAAGATGCACAAGACGCGCAACGGATATGCCGGTGCGCAGTACCAGGGAAACCGGGTCATCGGAAAGTTCGTGATGACCCGCATCCGCTGAGTCGGCCGGTTCAGATCGTCAGCAACCCGTCGATCTGATTCAGAGACTGTGCAGCACCCTCTTCGACTCCCATCTCGATGACCTTCTCGAGTGCGTCGACAGTTTCGTAGGTGCTCACATACGTCGCGACTGTTCGTCCATCCTTGTCGGCGAACGAGTATGCGTTGCGCGACAACGGGAGTGAGTCGATCGGGGTGAAGTCTTCGGTGGCGAAACCGTCGCGGAAAGTGAAACCCGTCGGCTTGTCGACGGTGTCGACGATCCAGTAGCCCGCGTACTTCTCCCCTTCGGGACTGGTCATGTGATAGGTGACACGACCGCCTGGGGCGAACTCATGGTCCACGAAGGTGGCTGGATATTCGGTTGGGCCCCAGATCTTCTCGAGTTGACGTGGGTCCGCGTAGATCTGCCAGATGCGCTCGACCGGGGCGTCGAACTCGGCTGTGATGGTGATGGATCGGTCGTCGAGATTCTTGGTGACGTCGATGACTGGCATTGTGATCGTTCCCTATCGCTAGTGGTCGTCGGTGGTGAGCAGTGCGTCGATTCGGTCGACGCGGCCGCGCCAGACCTGTTCGAGTTCATCGAGCATGTCCGAGACCGCGCGCACCGCCTCGACATCGCCAGAGGCGAGTTGTTCGCGTCCTCGGCGTCGTTTCGTCAGTAGCCCGCAGCGTTCGAGCACGGCGACGTGCTTCTGCACGGCGGCGAAACTCATGTCGTAGTCGGCGGCGAGTGTGGACACCGACTGTTCTCGGGTGAGCACGCGCCGCACGATGTCGCGGCGCGTCCGGTCGGCAAGCGCGTGGAATAGCGCGTCTGCGCGGTCCTCTGTTGTCGTGTTCACAGATCAAACATACAACCATTCGGTTGTATTTGTCGAGGGTTTCGCGTCCATTCGGCGCCGATCGTCCCCCGGGGTCCGCACTCGCAGTCCATCGGGAGCAGACTGGTGGGATGCGCGACGATCGGAGAGGTGTGGACCACGACGAACTGGACCCGCGACTCGCGGAGTCACTTCGCGGAATCGAACGCAAAGTCATGGCTGAGGTTCCGCTCCGTCGTCGTGCGGTCATCGCGATCTGGGTGGCCCTGATCGTGCTCGCGGGTATGAGCGCAGTGACCGCTCTGGTCGGGACTCCGACTCCGCTGTCGCAACTCGCCGTCGTCTTTGGTGCTGCCGCGGTGGTGCTATCTCTGGCCGCAGTGGTCGTTCGACGTTTCGCGGTGTGCTGGGTCGCCGCAGCTGTCAGCGCCGTCGCGATACCGGTCTCGATACTCGGCTACTGGTCGGATCAGACTGCGCGCCAACAGACATCGTTGGGTCTCCTGGTCGCCGCGCTATGTCATATCGCGCTCGTGATCAATTGGGTGCAATGCGTACGGCCACCCGTCGGACACGGCTCAGGTCACGCGCCGTAGGAGTATCGCAAGTGGGCGAAGAGCAGCTCGTTGACCCGCTTGCGCATGTGACCGGTGAGGCTCACATCCGGCGCGGGGTCATCCGCGATGAGCGTCCAGTGCACCGCGGTTCCCCCGCCGGACCCGGTCAACTCGATGTCCAGAACCGCATCGGGTCGACGAGGCCACAGCGACGACCACCGCACACGCGTGAACTTCTCGGCGTCGAGAACTGTAGGCAGCGTTTCGTCGTCGAGCAGTGCGAGCCACTGCCTCGACGGTTGGCGATTGGGTTCGACAAGGTCGGCGAACACCGCCGCGGGTGGCGCGGGTAGATCGCGTATACGTTCGCCGACGATGGGCACGATCAGAGGTTACGGATGTGCCGAGCTCGGTGCCATCCGATTCGTGAGCCGCAGTCATTTGTCCGCGCTACCACGGGTAACTGCTCGGGAGTCGGCGTCGAATACTGGGCAAGAGGGTGATCTCCCGATCGCCCGGGACAGGGATTCATGATGCGATACCGCTGGACTGTACTGACGATGGCCGCAGCCGCGACCGTGCTCACCGTGGCAGGCTGCAACCCCGACGACGAGCCATCGGCGGTGACGTCGACGCCGACCGTCGTCACGACTACGACGGTGGCGTCCGATACCGCCACGTCGGCCGCCAGTGGTGCTGACCAGCAGTCCGGCGGTGCTACGCGGGCATCTGGAGATGGTGCTCAGATGACCGCCACGTCGACGCTGCCGCCGGGTCACGGGACCGGAGCGTCGGCGTATGTCGGCGAGTGGACCCGCCACGCCAGCCATCTGGAGCTCGGCGCTGATCAGGCGGGCACGTTGGTCATGGGGTCGGGTGCGGTGAATGTCGAGAAGTGGACCATCACCTGGTCGCCGCAGGGCAGGGGCATCGTCATCACGGTTGGCGACCAGGTTTCCAAGACGGGCGACGGGGTCGGCGACATCTCGAAGGGCGAGACCGTCACAGCCGAACTCTCCAGCGGCGCCAACAACGGTACGACGCTGCTCACCAAGGGGCTCGGCGACACCGGCGGGCCGCTGACATGGTGCAACTCCTCGTCAGCAGGCACGCCGGCGTGCGGGGCGTGATCGACGAGATCGATCAACGGAGTCCGTACACAACTCGAACCCCAGCGAACCGCCGAGGAGATTATGTCGATGGCCGTCCGCTCACGACCCGATTGTGGACGTATTCAGGCCGGCGCCATAGCGCGCTGAGCCTTCTCGAGTGCGGCGAGGGTGCGGAGTACATATTCGCGTCGCGAGGTGAGGTCGGCGATGCGGGCCTTGGCCGACAGTCCTGATTCCTGCTCAGCAGATGCGAGGCGCTCGTCGATGTCGGTGAGTTCGTTCAGCAGGCCCTCGGCCCGGCTGAGCAACTCAGCCCGATCCGGCCGCGAGACGTCGTTGCGCCGTGTCGGACTCGTCGTCGCCGTGCTTGCCTTGTCGCCGGCGGGTTTTGTGCTGCCCGACTTCACGGCGCTCGACTTCACAGTGCCCGCAGCCGACCGCGACGCGGATCGCTTGGCCCGAGGTGCCGGGGTGCTGGTACGGATTCGATTCAACTCGGTGTAGGCGTCGCGGGCGCCGACGCGGTGCTCGCGCTCCTCCTCGTCGTCGCATTCGACAGATCCGCCGAGCGGTCGTAGGCCGTAGAACCCGAGGAACTTGCGAGCTTCGGTGATGGTTTCTTCCAGATCGCGGCACTTGCTGCAGCGCGGTTCGTCACGGAAGTCCGCGACGTCGTCGGTGGAGGAGCACCACACACACGCGGTGGCAGTGGTTTCGGTCACGAGAGCATCGGCAGTTCTGGAGAGCACGTTCGAAAACAATACGGGACAAGAGGTTTCGAGATCCAATTCGAGCGTGTCGCGCGAGGTCGACCGGCCTAGAGCCAATCGCGTTTGCGGAAGTTGATGTAGAGCACGATCACAGACCCGACGATGAGGATGGCGCTGACGGCGACACCCCACGACGAGTTGTATCCGGGGAAGAGCACATTCTGCCCGTAGTAGCCGGTGATGAGTGTGGGCACCGCGATGATGGCGGCCCACGCAGTCAGCTTCTTCATCACCGTGTTCAGTCGGGCGTCCATCAGGGACAGGTTCGTTTCGAACGCGCTGCTGAGCATGTCGCGTAACGACTCGGTCCATTCGGCTGCGCGCAGCACGTGGTCGTAGAGGTCGGAGTAGTTGGGGTCGAGTTCTTTCGCGTGGTCGTCGCGATCCTGATAGCGGTGGCGCTGGATGGTGCCGACCACGTCGCGCATCGGAAGGACCACTCGACGCAGCACGACGAGATCCTTGCGCAGGTCGTAGGTGCGCCGCTGTAACTGCACGTTGGGAATGGAGTCGTCGAACAGGTAGTCCTCGAGCTCTTCGATCTGGTCGTCGAGCACCTGCACGGCGTCGAAGTGGCCGTCCACCACGACGTCGAGCAGCACGTAGAGCAGGCCACTGACACCGAACGACGCCGCGTGCGTGTCGTCGCAGCGCTCCACCACGGTGTCGATCCCGTCGTCCGGATGCATCCGCACAGTGATCAGGGCGTTGTCCTTGATGAAGATCGAGATGCGATGCAGCGTGAACGACTTCGCCCGTCTGTCCTGTTTTCTTCCTTCGACGGTGCCGGACGTCGGCGGCGGCGCGTCGTCGGAGTCGTCGTCGGTGCGGGTCTTCTCCTGCACCACAGGTGTTTTCATCTCGATCGCATACACCATGATGAACGTGTGGTCGCTATAGGACACCGTCTTGACGCGCTCGGCCGCCGAGATGGTGTCCTCGATGGCGAACGAGTTGAGACCGAGTTCGGTGGCCAGTGATCCGAGCGTCTCGTGGCTCGGGCATTGCAGGTCGGCCCAGACGAGCGTGTCGGACTCGCCGATGTGATCGGAGATCGATGCGAGGGAGAATCCGTCGACCTTCTCGCCGTGTCGCCAGATCTGGCCGGTGATCTGCTCGTCGCCCATGGCGTCATCCTTCCACGCGATCGCGGTCCTCGACGTCGCCTCGCGTACCCGGCCTGGCAGGATCGGCCCATGGCCCACCGCATCCCGTCGCTCACCGGTGTGCGTGCCTTCGCGGCCGGCGCAGTGAGTCTCACTCATGCCGCGTTCTGGACCGGCCACTACACCGACGACTATGGTGGGCGACTCTTCTCGCGGTTCGAGGTCGGCGTCGCCATCTTCTTCGTGTTGTCGGGATTTCTGCTGTTCTCGGAGTGGATACGTCCTTTTCGGGAGGGCCGGGCATTGCCGTCGACACGCCGCTACTTCTGGCATCGCGCCCGACGCATCCTGCCCGCCTACTGGATCACTGTGATGGTCGTCTACCTCGTGTACGGGTGGTACTCGCCGAGTGGTGAGGCGGCGGTGACGGGCACCGGCTGGTCGGGTTTCTGGCGCAACATGACACTGACGCAGGTCTACGGCGTCGGGCATCTGCACAACGGACTCACCCAAATGTGGAGTCTCGCAGCGGAAGTGGTGTTCTATCTGCTACTTCCGGCGATCGCTTGGGTGTTGATCGTCGTGGTGTCTCGCCGACGCTGGCGGCCTGATCTGCTGATCGGCGGTCTGCTCGTGATCGGGCTGGTGAGTCCGGTGTGGGCGATCCTCGTCGACGGCAATCCCGACGCTGATCCTACGGCGCGGCTGTGGGCACCCGCATTCCTGGGGTGGTTCGTTGCGGGCATGGTCGTTGCGGTGTGCGCGCCATTGATCCGGAAGTGGAACACCTGGATGTGGCTCGGCGCTGCGGCGATTGCGTTCGTCGTATCGGGGCTGCCGCTGGCGGGGGAGCCGACCATCACGCCGAGCACGGCGTCGGCAACCATCGTCAAGCATCTGCTCTATCTCGTTGTCGCCGTTGGAGTGGTCGGACCACTCACCTCCGCCGACCAGTCGTCTGTGTGGGCTCGTCTGTGTGGCAGCCGGATAGTGGTGTGGCTGGGAGAGATCTCCTACGAGTTCTTCCTGGTACACGTGCTCGTCCTCGAAGTGGTCATGGATCTGCTGAACTACCGCGTCTTCGACGGAAACGTGGTTGTGGCCTTCGTGGTGACGACTGCGATCAGCATTCCCGCCGCCTGGGCGCTACACCGCGTAACCCGCCCGCTGTGGCGTGCGCCGACCCCTGGGGCACCCGAATTGCGCAGGTAGAATGGGATGACGTATTCCGGCGATCGGATGGTTGCGATCGGGTCGTCGGCGAAGTCCCGACTCGAAGGCGTGACGACGATGATCGAGAAGAACGCGGCCCAGCGGGGTGGCGACAGCAGTGCTCAGATCCGCAGCTGGTGCGAGCGTTCGGCAGTCGCGGGGGAGCGTCCAGAACTCTCGGACACCGCCGCGCTGCTGGTGGCGTCGGGGTATCTGACCCCTGCAGGTCGGGCGATCCTGGTCCGCCGCATCTCCTCCGGACTCCCGGTGCCGACGTTGCCCGCGGGATTCGGGGAGCTACGTAGGCTACAACGCGCGATCATCCAGCTCGAGCATCAGCTCGACACCCCGATGGTTCCCGGGATGGTCGCCACGCTGATGCGCGGGCGCCTCAATGGCCTCATCCGACGCCGCGACGACGCCCGCAAACAGATCGTCACCGCGAAAGGAGTGTTCGCGGGAAGCACACGCGCGGTTCGCAGGGAACGTCGGGAGAACGTGTACCTCGAGATCGAGGAACGCGAGCGGCTGTTCGCGGGGCTCCTCTGCACACCCACCCCGAACGTGAACACCTCCAATCCCATGCGCCGCGCGGGAACCGCGGCCGTCGGGCGCATTGCGGGCGTGGTCGGGCAGGTCGCCGCCCGCTCCGGGTATCCGCAGGCTGGTGAGTGGGCCAACCGCGTCACCTTCGCCGACGGTGGGCCGGATGTGCCGCGGCCGACGTCGCCGCTGTCGAGTGTGGCGAGTTTTGTCGACGGATACGAGACTTTGATGTTCCTCGCCGCGCACTACTACGACCGCATCATGCGCAACCCGGCCTGGCGGTCGGATCATTTTGCCGTGCAACGGACGCAGGTCAATCTGCACGCAGAACTCGCCGAGATCGTCGCCGACGTCATCGCACTGCGCTCGGTGCGTATCGACCTCGACCGCGCCAAGCGCAACGGTGGATTCGACGCGTCGTTCGCTGCGCAGATCGATCGTCGTGAAGCATCGCTGCGGCCGGTCTGGACCGAACTCATCGACCGCGTCCAGGCTATCGGCGACGTCGCGCACGTCGTCGAGTCGGCAGCCGTCGAACTGCGGATTCTGTCCGAATACAACAGGGCCGCAACCATCGACGACCGAATCGACGCGCTCATCGCCAGGTCGGGTGACCGGGAGATCTCCGTCGACAACGCCAAACGCCTGAGCGAGCAGGTACGCAGTGGTGAGGAACAACTGCGTATCTACCGCGACGTGCTCGAGGGCAACATCGCGCGAATCTCACCCGCCGTGCCCCGCGAGCTCCCTGCCCGCTACGAGCCGTCCTGAGTCTGTATTCCGCTGCCCTGGGTCATCCGGCGCGTGACCAGGCACGCAGGTGATCTTTTTCGACGCTGCTCAGCCGGCGAAGCGAGTGTGCCTCTGCATCGACCACGGCCATCTGAGTGCTCGCGACGCAGGCCGGTTTTGAGTCTGCGTCGGCGTGCGCGCCCCGGATCTCGTAGCCGATGGTGAAATCGACCGAGCGAAAACCCTTGATCCACATACCGATTCGCAGTGGCGAGTCATCGTGGCGAAGTTGGCTCTGATACCGGATCTCCACGTGGACGATCATCGCGCTCTTGATCAGTTCAGCTTGGGATTCGGCAGGCGTGTCGGCGTCAGCCGCCATATCGGTCGCGGTGACCAACCACTGAATGCGTGCCTCCTCCATGAGGGTGACCATCCGTGCGTGATTGATGTGACCAAAGGCATCCATATCCGACCACCGCACGGGGACCTGTGCGACAAATGCGAAATCTCGGGCCCCGAGAACGCCGTCACCTGCAGGCTTCGCCGAACTGTTCACATCCTTTGGTGTTGTCACGAATAACAACCTTATGTCGACGGTGCGCGAGCGTGGTTCGAGGATGTCACTTACCCGTCTCGCCACGTACCCTGTGGACGACACCGGCCGCGGTGGGCGGGGAACCCACCGACGCGGGCCGTCGTGAATATTGACGACGATGTGCTGAGAGCGCAGTCGTGTGTATAGGACCCGACGAGGTCCGTGCGCTGCTACGAAGTCGAGGAGCCGTTGTATGGGTGGGCGTTGGAAGATCGCGGTCGCGGGTCGGCGCACCAAGGGTGGTGCGGCGGTGAGTGAACGCTCGGTGGTCCGTCGGTCCTGTGTGCTCGCAGCCACGGTCATCGGATGTGGTGCGCTGCTCAGCGGCGTTCCCGCGGTCACTGACGCTGCGCCCGTGCCGGTCGCGAAGATTGCGAAGGATGAGAAGCTCGGCCCACTTCGGACCGATGTCTGGGTCGATTCGCCGTCGATGAAGACAAAGATCAAATTGTCGGTTCTGACCCCCGCGAACGCATCGGGCCCTCGCCCCACCGTGTACATGCTCGACGGTGCCGGAGCAGAGGGTGACGTGAGTGATTGGATCACCAAGGGCCACGCGGGCCGATTCTTCGCAGGTAAGAACGTCAACGTGGTGTTGCCCGCGGGTGGTAAGGGCAGTTTTTACACCGACTGGCAGAAGCGTGATCCCAAGATCGGGCAACCGATGTGGGACACGTTCTTGGCCAAGGAACTACCCCCGCTGATAGACAAGCGGTTCGACGGTAATGGGCGTAACGCGGTGATCGGCCTGTCGATGGGTGGTCAAGCTGCTTTCGCACTCACCATTCGTCACCCGTCGGTCTACAGCGGACTCGCGTCGCTGTCGGGCTGCCCGCCGGTCTCGGGACCGGCCAACGAGGCGTACGTGCGTACGACCGTCGGACGTGACGGCGGCGACGCGACCAACATGTGGGGTCCGTTCGGCTCTGCAGGCTGGGATGCGCACGATCCCGCCAAGCATCTCGATGCACTGCGCGGCAAGAACATCTTCTTGTCCGCCGGATCAGGCGCCATCGGTCCGCTCGACCTGCAACGCCGCATCGAGCCCGACGAGGGCCCGCCGGAAGCCGTGACGGCGTCGTCGTCGGCTCTCGAACTGGGCGCCTACCGCTGCTCGCTGGAGTTCGCCGCGACCATGCGCGCCAACAACGTCGCTTACACCGACGGGTTCCGGCTCATCGGCACACACACCTGGGCGTACTGGGAGCAGGACCTGCCCGCCGCGTGGCGAACCGTATCGCGCGGGCTGTACTGAGGCCGACTGAGGCCGACTGGGGCGGCCTCAGGCGTCGACCGGGCGTCTCGTGCCGCCGACTGTGCGCCCGGTGTCGCCGACTGTGCGCTGTTAGGCGCTGACCGGGTGTTTTACGCGGTCGACGGGGCGGCGGCCCATCGTTCTGCGAAGGTCAGGAAGGTGTCGTTCTCGCCGGCCTCGGTGACGGTCACACGCACCCCGTCACCTGCGAATGGCCGGATGATCACACCCGCATCGCGCGCGGCGTCGGCGAATTCGGTTGTCGAATCACCGAGTTCGATCCAGACGAAATTGGCCTGGCTCTGCGGGACTCGGTAACCCACGGCGCGCAATCGGTCTGCGATCCTGGTGCGTTCGCCGACGATCGCCTCGGTGCGTGCGAGCAACTCGGCGTCGGCGTCGAGGCTGGCAACGGCGGCGGCCTGCGCCACGGAGTTCACCGAGAACGGAACGTGCGCCTTCCCGAGCGCGGTGATGATCTCAGGATGTGCGATCGCATACCCGACCCGCAGTCCGGCGAGGCCATACGCCTTCGAGAAGGTGCGCAGCACAACCAGATTGGGGAACTCGCGGTGCAGTTCAATGGCGTCGTAGGCCTGCGACTGTGATGGCCGGACGTACTCGAAATACGCCTCGTCGAGTGCGACGACGACTCCGCTGGGCACCTTCTCCAGAAACGCGCGCAGGCTGTCGGCGTCGACGATGGTCCCCGTGGGATTGTTCGGGTTGCAGACGAAGATCAGGCGAGTGCGGTCGGTGATCGCGTCAGCCATCGCAGGAAGGTCGTAGCTGAGCTCGTCCGTCAGCGGAATCTGTACCGGAATCGCGCCGACGAGTCGGGTCGCCAGCGGGTAGGTCTCGAACGACCGCCAGCCGAACAGCACCTCGTCGCCGGGCTCGCAGGTGATGGTGACGAGGTTCTGACACAGGCTGACAGAGCCGCAGCCGACCTGGATCTCGTCCTCGGTGACGCCGTATCGCTTTGCGAGCGACGCCGTCAGCTCGACCATGCCGTTGTCGGGATAGCGATTGATGCTAGCGAGTGAATCGACGATGGCTCGCTGGACGCTGGGCAGCGGCCCGAAGGTCACCTCGTTGCTCGCGAGCTTGATCGCGCCGGGGAACGTCGCACCGGGCACGTAGACAGGCAGTTCTTCGAGATGGAGGCGAAGGCGGAAGCTCACACGTCAAATGTAGGGCGCGGGTGTGTTGGCCCGGAAACCGGCTCGTTCGACGCAGTGGCCCGGCGTGCTCGTCGTCGACTCGTCGGAGGGTGTCGACGCAGGTCGTCGCGCCCTGTAGCTCGCGGTTTGCTTCGGACTGGTGACCGTGTGTAACCTTTCCACTCGGCAGTTCGAAAGGACTCCGCCAAGGAGGCGTGCCAGAGCGGCCGAATGGGACTCACTGCTAATGAGTTGTCTCGCTAAAACGGGACCGGAGGTTCAAATCCTCTCGCCTCCGCCACCGCAGTCGCCTCGACCGCGGAGAACTGAATAACGCACGCGCCCGTAGCTCAACGGATAGAGCATCTGACTACGGATCAGAAGGTTTGGGGTTCGAATCCCTACGGGCGCACTTCTGAAAGCACCCCGCATTTGCGCGGGGTGCTTTTCTGTGTGCGGGGTCGGTATCGACCGCGGTGTGGCCGGAACAGAACCCGCGGAAGGAATCCCTCCCCTGGTTTTCGACGTTCGCGCTGGTTGTTTCGCGGGGAAGGGGACGGAACCCGCGGAAGGAAACGTTCCGCTGGTTTCTGCGCCGCCGTGGCAGCGGGCACTGCCCGCTCAGGTCTGGGCCCGGTCTCGCCCAGGTCACCGTTCCGAATCGAAGGGCTGCTTCTCAACCGCGAATGGTGTTTGCTGAAGTTGCACAAGTTTCTGATGTGACATTCGAACCCCCGCGAGTTGCACGACGGAAGGAACTCTATGCCCTCGCCCATCGCGAAAATCACTGCCGAGTTGTTCGGCACGTTCTGGCTCGTCTTCGGCGGTTGCGGTACCGCGATCTTCGCCGCGAAGGAAGTTGCTGTCGGCGACGACACCGGCACCAGAATTCAGGTCGGCGTCGGCTATCTCGGCGTCGCACTCGCCTTCGGCCTCACGGTGGTCACCATGGCGTATGCCCTCGGACACATCTCCGGCGGCCACTTCAATCCCGCCATCACTCTGGGTGCGTGCGTGGGCGGTCGGACACCGTGGCGTGACCTCCCGGGGTACTGGGTTGCGCAGATCGTCGGCGGTCTGCTTGCGGGTCTGGCGCTGTGGGGGATAGCGACAGGCAAGCCGGGCTGGACACGCGAAGGAAACATGGCGGCCAACGGGTACGCCGAGCACAGTCCCGGCCACTACACACTCGCCGCAGTGATCGTCGCCGAAATCCTGCTGACCGCCTTCTTCCTGATCGTCGTGCTCGGTGCGACCGACATTCGGGCGCCAAAGGGTATGGGAGCCTTGGCAATCGGGTTCACGCTCATGCTCATCCACCTCATTTCGATCCCGATCTCCAACACATCGGTCAACCCCGCTCGGTCGACGGGCGTCGCATTCTTCAACGGCAATGGTGCGCCCGGCCAGCTCTGGGTGTTCTGGGTCGCGCCGCTCGTCGGTGGCATCATCGGCGGACTGCTCTACCCGCTGCTCTTCGAGGACGGACGCTTCAAGTTCATGCCCGTGCAGAACACCGTCTGACACCGAAACCCTCAGCGACGTCGGACAACGGCGTTCGACGCGACGGCCGGCCAGGGCAATGCCCGTGGTCGGCCGCCGCGTTCTGTCGACGGTCCGTATCGTCGGAATCGGGACGGCCGCGATTCTGGCCGCACAGTCGGCGAGACAGGAGTAAGGCATGGGACAGCAGGGGGCGGGGCCGCGGCCCGAAGACCTCTATCGCGCGCCGCTCATGCCGGGCCTGTACCCGCCACTCGGATTCGCGCCGGATGGAACGCCGCTCTTTCGGCCGGACCAACGACAGCCCTCGACGACGCAGACTTCGCACGCCGAGTGGCCCCAGTCGACGAACAATCCCGCCGGCATGCCATACCCGGGAGACGGCACGGCTCCGCCGGTGCCCCCCGACGCGACGTTCGACGACGCCGCGCCAGACGAGCAGCGGCGTCAGCCGCAGTCGCCCGGCAGGTTCGGCGTCGGATTGGTGTTCGCGCTGGTCGCCGCGGTCGTCGTCGGGCTCGTCTTCTACGGGTTCTCGCTGATCCGACACTCCGATGCGCAGCAAGAGGCCCCGACGACCCTGACGATCGTCGAGCCGACCCCGCCCGACATCCCGACGCAGCGCCAGCAGCCCACCAACCCGATGGTGCCGCCCGGAGCTGCCCCTGCACCTCGTGACAGCGAGACGGTCGGACGATCCGTGACCTACGACGCGACCATCGAGGGCAGCGGCACCATCCTCTACGTCGACGACGTCGGGTTGCGGAGCGAGTTCACCCCGCCTCCGACGTGGCATCTCGAGTTCACCGCCGGATCGGCGCCCCTGCGGCTGTTGGTTCTCGCGGGGGCCAACAGTTCGGCCTCGTGCGAGATCAAGGTCGACGGCCAGACCATCTCCACCGATCGGGTCGACGCCGGGTCGGCCCGGCGGACCGCCACCTGCCGCGGCTGAGTGTCACGATCCGGTCGAGACCGGCATCCGATGTGTGTCCTGGCCTCGCGATCGCTACCGTAGACGCGTGAGTACAACCCCAGCCCCTGATCACGACACCGCAGCGAGCGGCGGAGCGGTCGACACCGCTCCTGTGCGGGAGTTCAAGACGATGATCACCTGGCGCGGTGTCGGAGTCGACAGGCTCGAGCAGGTGCGACTGCACGTGTCCGGGCTGCGCATCAAGGCCTACGGCCGGATCATCTCGGCAGCGACCGCCGACTCCGAGGCATTCTCCGCCTCGTACGAGCTGATCACCAACGACGCGGGCGTCACCAAGCGACTCTCGATCCACCTCCTGCGAGAGAGCGGCGAGAGCCAACTCGGCCTCTCCCACGACGACGAGAACCTCTGGCTCGTACGCACCAACGGAGACACCACCATCCGTAGTGACTTCGACGGCGCGCAGGACGTCGACCTGGCCATGTCGCCGATGTTCAACGCGCTACCCATCCGACGATTCGGCCTGGCCACAGCGCCGAACGACATCGAGATCCCGGTGGCGTACGTCTACCTCCCGACGGGCGAGGTCAAGCCCGCACACATGCACTACACCTCGGGGCCAGACGGCATCGACGTCGTCTCCCCGGTGGCCACTGCCAAGATCACCGTCGACGAGAACGGCTTCGTCGTGAACTACGAGGGGCTCGCCGAGCGGGTGTGATCTCGTCTCGGGCTGCCGGTCCGGTAAGTTGCCGACGGCCTGTTCACCCCAGCCACACCCGCCCCTCGTGGGCTTGTTTGCGCAGTTCCGACGCCCAGCCGGGCGTACCGACGTCGACCCCGACAATGGGCTCCCGGCCTCGGGCCGCCATCTCCTCGTAGGCCATGCGCGCGCGATGCCCGTCGTCGATCAGCGCTGCGACGCTGCCGGAGTCCCGTAGTTCGTCGCGTGCCTGGACGAGGCGGTCGATCGCCTCGCTGAGGGCGTTGAGTACGGCGACGTCGTTGGCCTCGATCATGGCGCGCTGCAGCGCCGGCGCGGTCGCTGCCACCCGCGTGCCGTCGCGGAAACTCCCCGCTGCCAGACGCAGGGCGAGGTTGCTCTCGCCGGCGCCGACAGCCGCTGTGTCGGCGGCCATCAGGTGCGGTACGTGCGAGATAGCCGCAACGGCCCTGTCGTGCGCGTCCGGCGCCGCGGGGACCACGACGGCCGACACCGCGAGTGCAAGATGGGCGACCGCGGTCCAGTCGTCGGCGTCGGTGTCGTCGGCGGTTGTCACCATCCACATAGCGTCGCGGAACAGCGTCGGATCGCATGCGTCCCACCCGGAGCGGCTGGTGCCGGCCATCGGATGTCCGCCGACGTACCGCGCGCGAGGGTGAAGCCGCGCAACCTTTTCCGCCACAGCCTGTTTCACGCTGATGACGTCGGTCAGCAGGCATTGAGGTGCGGTCTCGGCGATGGTGCTCAGGAGCGGCTCGATCGTCGTGACCGGTGTGGCCAGCACGATGATGGCGTCCTCGGCGGCTGCGCGGCGCAGCGTCGACATCACATCCGACGAGGCGTCGTATCCCGCGTCCGACGCCGCGTCGACGGTCACCGTGGAACGGTTGTATCCGAACACCGCGCGGCCGGTTGCCGCCAGAGCCTGCATCAACGACCCGCCGATGAGTCCGAGTCCCAGGATGCAGACCGGTCGTCGACCTGCCGACGTCGTCTCTGATGCCGGTGCGTTCTGTGGGTGGCTGTCCTGGTTGTTCGCGGTCACACCGTCCAGATTCGCACATCGGGACGGCGTCGTTGCGCACGTGCCGACGGAGTGCAGGCGGCCCGAGGTGAGCGGGGATTGGGGTGGGCGTCGAATCTGGACTACCGTGTGCGTCATGGCAGGTGCCGGCGCTGGGGTTTCGGATTCCAACAAGCAGCAAGCGATCGACGATATCGAGGGATTCGCGGTAGCCGTGGTCCGCGAGGACGCCACCTGGAAGGTCAAAGCACTCGACAAGTCCGCGCTGACGGATCTCTCTGCCGCAGAAACGCAGTTGCGTGAGCTACGCGCCGCTGGTGCGATCTTCGGCCTCCTCGACATCGACGATGAGTTCTTCATCGTCGTCCGACCAGCTCCCGGAGGCGCACGACTACTGATCTCCGACGCCACGGCCGCGATCGACTACGACATCGCCGCCGACGTCCTCGACGCCATCAACGTCGACGTCCCTGACCTCGACGACGACGAGCTCGACGATATCGACCCCTGGGAGGAGGGCGATCTCGGCGTGCTCTCCGACCTCGGGCTCCCCGACGCAGTGATGGGCGTGATCGTCGGCGACACCGACCTCTACGCCGACGAGCAGATCGGCATGATCGCCGCGCGACTCGGATTCGCCGACGAACTGTCGAAGGTGCTCGACTCGCTGGGTCACTGAAGGACCGCTCGTGGACCAGGCGCGTGAGACGTCCAGCCGGGTGCGCGCGTGGGAGCAGATGATCGGCGAGGCGCTTGCCGCGGCTGTCGACTCGTCCGGCCCCGACGACGTCCCGATCGGTGCCGTCGTCTTTGACCCCGCGGGTGTCGAACTCGCGCGCGCCGGGAACCGTCGGGAACTCGACGCCGACCCCACTGCTCACGCTGAAATCGTCGCCCTGCGTGCGGCCGCACACGCGTTCGGCGACGGGTGGCGACTACCCGGCTGCACGCTCGCCGTCACCGTCGAGCCGTGCACGATGTGTGCCGGGGCGATCACGCTGTCCCGCGTCGACGCAGTGGTCTTCGGGGCATGGGAACCGAAGACCGGTGCCGTCGGGTCGCTGTGGGACGTCGTTCGTGACCCCCGTCTGACGCACCGGCCACAGGTGCGTGGTGGGG
Organism: Gordonia aichiensis NBRC 108223; assembly: GCF_000332975.1. Lineage (GTDB taxonomy): Bacteria > Actinomycetota > Actinomycetes > Mycobacteriales > Mycobacteriaceae > Gordonia > Gordonia aichiensis. The sequence continues at coordinate 78,975 of NZ_BANR01000026.1, forward strand.
TGCGCGAAGCGGAGTGCCGAGAGCTGATGATCGGGTTCTTCGATACGCGTCGCGACGGCTGAGTCCGTTTCCGCTGCCGGTGCGTGTCGACCGCTAATCAGGGTCTTCACCCACAGACAGCGTCGACCTGCTGTGGCAGGTTGGTAATCGAGCGCGGAGCATCCGGCTCTGCATGGCGAGGAGTCGAGACCATGTCTGAATCAAACGACAAGATCAACGAGGCCGTCGAGACGGTCAAGGGGAAGATCACCGAGTTCGCGGAGAGCGAGAAAGTTCAGGACGCGGTGGGCACCGCGAAGGAGAAGTTCACCGAGTTCGCCGAGAGCGAGAAGGTTCAGGACGCCGTCGGCACCGCGAAGGAGAAACTGGGCGAGCTTGCCGACAATGAGAAGGTCCAGGAGACCTTGCACACAGCCAAGGAGAAGTTCGGGGAGATCAAGGACAAGCTACTCGGGAACTGAGGCAACTCCGTCCGTGTGTGCTGCGTACTGCAGTGGTGCCGCCACCTCTGTGTTCGGGAACCTCGACCTCGATCGGTAGCGCAGTAGGCCGCTCGAAAGAGTTAGGCGCCGACAAATTCAGATCCGGCACAGCCTCTTCGATGATGTGTACGGTGGATTGCAGGAGCCGCGAAAACCGCGCTCTGGTTCGCACACGCGAAGGAGAGAGTTCTTATGGCAACCAGTGATGATGCACAGAACAAGGCAGAAGAGCTCAAGGGTCGGGGCAAGGAAGCCGTTGGCAGCCTGACCAACAACGACGACCTCAAGGACGAGGGCAAGGGCGACCAGGCCGTTGCCGAGGGCAAGCAGAAGGTTTCTGAGGTTGCCGACAAGGTCAAGGACGGCGTCGAGAACATCAAGGACAAGCTCACCGGCCACTGAGCGTAGCGCTTCGAGTTGCCACCGTGCGCTGACCTGCTGATTTAGTGTCAGACGCCAGCTGCGGTACAGTCTTCCGCGGTGGCGTGTCCGAGCGGCCGAAGGTGCAGCACTCGAAATGCTGTGTGCGGTAACCCCGTACCGAGGGTTCAAATCCCTCCGCCACCGCCAGAAATGGCCTCCTATCTTCCCAGGTAGGGGGCCATTTTGGTGTCTACGGGGAGGTGTCGGTGGTTCCCTCTGCCCACACTTTGCCCACACTCTGCGGCGAGTAGCGCTGATTCAGGGTGACCGCGACAGCATCAAGATCGTCGTCAAACAGGTCTGCGTAGACGTCGAGCGTCACCTTCGCGGAGGTGTGCCCGAGCATCCGTGCGAGCGCCAGGACGTTGACGCCGGCCGACACCGCGAGGCTCGCTGTCGTGTGTCGCAGATCGTGCGGCGTGATCGTCTGAACTCCTGCCCGCTGCACCGCTCCGGCGAACCACCCTCGAGTGGACTTCGGCCGCGGCAGGTACCGACCGTTCGGACCCGGGAACACCAGCTCGTCGAGATCCTTCCCCTGACATTGCACCGAGAGCTCATCAAGGATGAACTGGGGGACAGGTACCGATCGAGTCTTGCGTGACTTCGTGCGCCCAACCGCGTGCTCTACACCAAGCTGCACCGCATTGTCATGCACAGTGAGCCGCTTCCGCAGGAACTCGACATCGCGGACCCGCAGGGCAACCAGCTCGCCCCAGCGCAGACCGCAGTAGGCCAGGGTGAGCACTAGGGCGCGGTGCTCACCCGACTCGACGGCGAGACGTTCGACGTCGGATGCTGACAGGTAGACGTGCCGCTTGCGGCCCTTCTTCGGCAAGTTCTCGACCCCACGGGCTGGGTTCACTGCGAGTCGCCGAGACTTCACCGCGTCGTCGAGGATGCCGGCGAGTACGCCGTAGGCGCGGATGATCGTCGTCGCGCCGGCGCCCTTCTTCACCACTTCGCCCTTGGCGTCGGTGATGGTGCGCCCAAGATCCGCGATCCACCGCTCGACCTCGCCCAGTTCGATGTCGGCGATGCGACGCCGACCCCACTTCGGTTCAACGTGTGTGCGCCACGCACTCTCGAGTGTCCGGTAGTTCGACGGCGCAACGTCAGATTCCTTGCGCGACAACCAGTCGGGTGCGAGCTCGCTCACGGTGATGCGCCCCAGGGTCGGAGCGACGTAGGAGCCGGTCAGCTTCTCGAGCTCGACGGTGGCAGCGAACGCCTCGGCGTCACGCTTGGTTCGGAAGCCACGCTTGTCTGTCTGGCGATGGTCCGGCGTGCGGTAGCGGACGCGATATCGCTTGCCGCTCTTGGTCGTATAGCTCTCAATCGTCGCCATCTCAGCCCCTGATCGCTTGCCTCAACTCGGACTTCAACGCCCGCATGATATGGCCGCGCCTCTGTGGAGTGGCGTGTTCGCCGGCACGTGAATTGCGCTCGTCCTCGACTGACCAGCCCCAGAGACTTGCGCTGGCTGCGTTGATCATTTGGACGGAGGTCTCTAGGTCGGCAGCAAGTCGTGAGGTCGCCAGTCCAGAGTGTTCTTCCACACTCTTGAGTGTGCGCACGTCGACATCGGGAAATCTAGCGGCAGCCTCCCGAAAAGCGTTGACTGAGCCCGCGAAAACCTCACGGATCTCATCAGGGCTCTTCGTGTCGCCGGCCAATGGCGTCGGGTTGCCGCCAGACAGAATCTCCTTTAGCCGATCGGCAGTGAGTCTGAGCTCTGAGGTGAGGTCAAGACGGTGCTCTGTAGTGAGGACGGCAGAGACGGTCAACGGGTCGCCGGTCGCTTCGCTGTACGCCATGCATGCGGCAACTACGGTGCCGATCGTTGAACTGACTCGGCCGGACTCAAAGTCTCCGGTACGCGAACTAGTCCACCGCAACCCGTAGGACCGAGCCACCTTTGCAACCTCGTCGAGCGTCACGCCGTGACGTTTGCGATGCGCTCGTGCGTTCGCCCCGATCGCCTCCGATAGCTCCATAGCTCGCAACGATACGTGATTACCAGTTACTTGACATCAGTCCTGTTCTTTGTGTATCTGTTGAAGTGACGCAAAAACGCGTTCCTTCAACCAAGAGGAGAAGACCGAATGTCGAATACGAAGTCAGTGGCAACTCCACCGTTACTTGGAACACCGGGCGAGGTAGCGGAGGTCTTGCACACCACAGTCGAGGCACTCAGCCAGGATCGCTATCTCGGTCAAGGGATTCCGTACGTGAAGCACGGTCGCCGGGTTCTCTACCGATGGGCAGACGTTCACGCGTACATCGAGAGCAACACAGTGAATCCGGGCGCCGCCTGATGGGCATCACCCAACACGACCGAGACCGCATCGAGGATCTCGGCCTGGACCCGGAGGCCGATCACACGGAAGACCTCCGACAGAACAATGCCGCCGACACCGCAGATCTTGGCGGAACGGGTGTCGACGGCCGGATCAACTCTCACTAAGGAGAACCGATGACAACCATAGTACCCACCGTCGCTGACGTGCTGGAAGAGCGACGTCGCCACGTATATGACTTGCTGTTGGCAATCTGCACTGTCTGCGCGCAGCCTCGCCAGGCCAAGCGGCCCCGCAACCGCGACTACCGCACCGAGACAGGCGACCTCAAGTGCGAAGGCTGCGGCAAAGTCACGCGGCACGCACTGATCAAAGGACTTAGCCACGATGAGCGTACGTGGGCGTTTGCCTACGGAATGCCGGACGACTACGGCAACGTCCACACCGACGAGTTCATGGATCGTATGCGCGCCGGGATGCAGCGAAACCCGCGGCTGAGCCACATCTGGTACTCGTCCGTCGAAGCGAAGGCCATTGCCGCGGGGGCGCCAATGATGCGCACATTGTGCGGGGAACTGGTACCCACCCCTGCGAGTGCAGACGACACGAACCATGTCCCGAAGGCTTCGCTGGACCCGATCGCGTATGGCGAGTCTCGGCACCACCGAGAGTTCGATTCGAGCGGGTGGCGAATCATGGATTGCGTCAACTGCCTTCGCGTGCACAACCACGGCGAGGCTGTACGTCGTCGCAAGCACCTGGCGGAGTTGATGACGACTGCGCTCACTGAACTCCTCGATCCGCCGCGTGCCGGAATCTACGACGACCACTCGGAGGCGCTGATCGCTGCGTTGAGGGCCGTTCACGGGGAGGTGTCCCGATGACCGTCATCGTCGCATTCGCCTTCATCGTCGGGTTCGTCCTCGCTTACCTGATCGGTCGGGAAGACGGCGCAGAAGCAGAGCTCGAATTGTGGGCGAGCGACAGCAATTCGCCCGTATGTTGCACGTCTCGGAGTATTCGAGATACGCGCCGGACGATAGGGCCGGATTGTGATGCCTGATTCCACACAACCACCGCAACAAATCCTGGTCACTGGAAGTGACGGCAACGTCGACTCATTCATCGACGCGGACCAACTGCAATCGGACGCTACCCGGTTGATGTACCAACTCGCAGCCACCGCAGGTGATGACGAGGCCACCGACAAAGTTTCCAAGCGATGGGTGACGGAACACGATCCCGACTATTTCGGGTTCCTCGCCGCCGCAGCCCTCTCGTTAATGACGCGCTGCATTCTTGGTCCCATTCTTGAAGTCACTGACGAAATGGGTGTGAACCTGCGCGACGGTCTCAATAATGCGGCCAACAATGCCGAAAGCACTCTCGGCGACAACTGAATACAAGAAACCCCGGCATGGGGTGGGCGGAAGTCTCGCACTTCAACCGCACTCGTTCACCCCAGCCGGGGAATCCCAACCAGAAAAGGAGCACCACCACTGATGTCCACCACCAGTATCCCAAAGGTCGGGGCTGATCCCGGTCGAATTTCGGCGAGGTGCGGCGCCGACCCCATGGGCAACCGCATCGTTGCGCTGACGCCCAGCAGCCGCGAAGTCTCTTGGTCACTGACGCACGAAGCGCTGTGGCCCGTCGTCGAGCGCGCTCTACGAGTTGGGCCGCTCCCATTGATCGGCACCCACGACTGGATCGACCTCGGCGCTAGTGATCCGCGACGCGTCGGCGCGATCTACCTCGCCGCCGACCAATGGGCACTGCACTTGGAAAACCACGCCACAGCAATGATCGACGCAGCCGCCGAAGTTTCAGCCGCTCTCGACTGGTCCGCGCAAGCGCAACGCCAACTCGAGCACGAACGCTGGATCGAAGCGAATCCGTGGGCTGTTAGGAGGTCGGCATGAGCGACAGCGAAGTGTCGATGCCGAAGGTGTGGAAGGCGACCGATCTGAAACCAGCGGAACAGCCGAGGCATCTAGCCAGAGGTCATCTGATTCGCGCGGCGATCAATCTCCTGGTCGGTGACGAAGGAATCGGGAAGAGCCTTTTTTGGGTGCTGATCATCGCGGCAATCACCAAAGGCCGTGCTGTTCCGGAACTCGGTATACCCGCCCGCGCCCCGCAGCACGTCCTACTGGTGATCACCGAGGATGCGTGGACCGACACTGTGCTGCCACGCTGCGAGGTTGCGGGGGTGGACCTGGACTACGTGTCGGTGATCTGCGCCGAGGACGACGGTAGCGGTGCGCCAGTGTTCCCCCGAGACATGGACCTTGTGCGCAACGCCGACCCCCAGCCGGTGCTGATCGTCGTCGATGCCTGGCTGGATACCGTCGCAGCGAACCTGTCGGTCAAAGACCCGCAGCAGGCACGTCGTGCACTGCACCCGTGGAAAGAGGTGGCGACTCACACCAGCGCCGCGGTGCTGCTGTTGACCCACACCAATCGCCTCGACACAGGCAATGCTCGCGACAAGTACGGCTCTACCGGCGAGCTGCGCAAGAAGGCGCGCCTAACACTGTTCGCTCAGCAGGATGACGACGGCAACCTTGTTGTTGGTGTGGAGAAGGCCAACACCACCAAGGCATTGCCGGCCTCTATGTTCACCATTGACCCGATCCAGCATTTCGATGCGACCGACGAACACGACGGCTCGGTGCCTCGACTGCGCTACATCGGCCAGTCGGATCGGACCGCACGCGACCATATCGCCGATCAATTCGACGGCGAACACGGTGACGACCGCCAAGAGCGTCAGGACGCCGCGACGTGGCTTCGCGGGTATCTGGAAGTTGAAGGCCCCGATGCGCACTCAGCAGAGGCGAAGAGAGAGGCCAAGAAGGCGGGGATCTCTGAGCGCACCCTTCAGCGGGCCCGGAAGAAGTTGGGCGTGGTGATCGGATACACGGGGCAACCGCCGGTGTCGACGTGGTCGTTACCCGACCAAAGTGACCGTGTCGTCGATGGGGAAGTGGTCGACTCGACCGTTGTGCCACCCGAGGCCACTACCTCTACGGGTGGCACAGCTGGCACAACTGGCATATCCACTGGTCACAACGCTATGCCAAAGGGCGAAAACCCTAGTTGTGCCACACCCACCGACACGGGGCACGAGGTGGCACAACGGGGTACCGCGCGCCCGACGATCTGCTCGGTGTGCGGTTTCGCCATGACGTTCCCCGCCGATGTCGACGCAGGCCACCACGACGCGTGCGTTCCGCAACCCGCCGTGATGAACATCTGCTCGGTGTGTGGACGCCCCTGCAAACCCACCATTGCGGCTCACGTCGAGTGCCTGACGGGGAAGGCGTCGTGATGCGAACCGATTACAACTCGGGTGCCCTTGGTCTCCTCGCCGCGATCCTCGCCGACAGCCCTGATCTGAGTGGAGCAAACTGTATCGGCTCGCCAGAGCTATTCGATCCGCGTGACCCCCGCGAGAGCGCCGACGAGGTGCGCTACCGCCACGATGCGGCCGAAGCGCTATGTCACCAGTGCCCTGCGCTCGAACGGTGTCGGTCATGGACGTCGAGCCGCCGCGATGACGGATCAGTGGTTGCTGCGCAGGCGCCTCGACTTCCCGGTCGACCACGGAGCGGTGCCGCGTGAGGCGCTACGGCAGAGGCGGTTCGGCGTCGGTCTACGTCACCCGCGACTATGCGCGGCCAGTCGTCGTGACGCTGGTCGGT
>NZ_BANR01000025.1 GCF_000332975.1 Gordonia aichiensis NBRC 108223
TTATGACGTCCGCGGCCCTTCAAGTGGCCGAACGGCTTGCAGGACGATTCGAACTGGAGCCCACCTCATGACTACTCACACAGCTCGCCCGACAGTGGCTGAAGGCGCGCCGCTCTACATTCAAGACGTCACCTTGCGTGACGGGATGCATGCCACCCGCCATCGCATCACTCCTGAGCAAGTCGCCAAGGTCGCCCGTGCTCTCGACGCAGCCGGCGTTGACGCCATCGAGGTCACACACGGGGACGGACTTGCCGGACACAGCCTCACCTATGGTGTTGGCAGCAATACCGATTGGGAGTGGATCGCTGCTGCTGCCGAAGTCGTGAACCGGGCAACTCTCACCGCGCTACTGCTGCCGGGTGTCGGGACGGTCGCCGAACTGGCTCGCGCCCACGAACTGGGTGTTGAATCGATTCGAATTGCGACGCATTGCACTGAAGCCGATGTCGCCGCACAGCACATCTCTACTGCGCGCGAACTGGGCATGGATGTGTGTGGCTTCCTCATGATGTCTCACCTTGCAGAGCCCGCCACTCTAGCCGAACAAGCGAGGCTCATGGAATCGTTTGGAGCACAGTGCGTTTACGTCGTCGACTCGGGCGGACGGCTGACCATGGACGGCATTCGTGACCGGGTTCGCGCATATCGCGACGTGCTAGACGACACAACCCAGGTCGGGATCCATGCCCACCAGAATCTGTCTTTGGCGGTGGCCAACAGCGTGGTCGCAGTAGAGGAAGGAGCGATTCGCGTCGACGCGTCGCTCGCAGGGCACGGTGCGGGCGCGGGCAACTGCCCGATCGAAGCCTTTATCGCCGTCGCTGAACTCAACGGGTGGAAACAGGGTTGCGAACTCTTCGCTTTGCAGGATGCAGCCGACGACATTGTTCGACCGCTTCAAGATCGCCCAGTCCGGGTTGACCGCGAAACACTCACGCTAGGCTACGCGGGCGCCTATTCCAGCTTCCTTCGCCATGCCGAAACTGCAGCCGAGAGGTACGGATTGGACACCCGTGACATCCTTATGGCAGTCGGCCGACGGGGCTTGATCGGCGGACAGGAAGACCTCATCGCCGATATCGCCCTGGACCTGGCGGCAGAGCATGCTTAGTCATCGTCGCCCCATCTGATCCGCACGCGACTGGTGACAGCGCGGGGCCACACGAACGGACTCGAGGCGGAAGGTCAGGTGCCGAGCGCTTCGGCGTCCTCCTCGCCGAAGCGTTCCTCGAGAAGTTCCGGCGAGACGTCGAGGTCGATCTCCTCGACCGGCCGGCCACGCGCGGACTCGATGGCGCTGAGTCGACGCTGCGCCCGGTCGGCGGCGTAGGAGAGGAACTCGGAGTTGTCGATGCCGAACGGCGGTTCGTCGAACTGGGCGTTGACCCACTCGATCATGCCGAGCGCGAGGGGCATCAGTTCGCCCATCCGGACGCCGATCGCCTCCCAGAGGCTGTCGTCGGCGGCGACGTGGCGGCGGCAGGTGAAGGTGCCCCAGGCCATGTGGCGGCGTTCGTCGTCGCCGATGAACTTGATGATCCGCTGCATGCCGGGGAGGATTCCGCGCTGTGTGCAGATTCGCTGCCATGCGTAGTAGCCGGTGAGTGCCAGCGATCCCTCGATGACGTGGTTGTAGGTGACACTGGCGCGCACCTGGTTGAGCGGCGACGGATCGGTGTCGAGTCGGTGCAGTGAATCGGGGAGCTCCTCGTAGAAGAGCTGGCGATAGTAAGGGTTCTCGGCGACGTAGGGATTGAGGTCGTCGGTCAGGCCGACGGCATCCATCCAGAGGCGGAAGACCTCGGTGTGCTTGGCCTCTTCAAAGCAGAACTGCGACAGGTACATCTCATCGCCGAACCGGCCTTCGGCGGCCATGGCCTTCATGAAGGGCTGGATGTCCTGCGTGACCGCTTCCTCGCCCGCCACGAACTGGGCGACGAGGAACGTCGCACTGCGTTGCTGCTCTGCGTCGAGTTCGTACCAGTCGGCAGCGTCGCGGGTCATGTCGATGGCAGTGGGATCCCAGAACCGCGCGTTGCCCTTCATGAACAGACGCAACGGCAGTGACTGCCAGTTGAGGCCGCCGCGTCGCAGGGACGCGAAATCCTGACGAGTGACGGGTTGGTGGTCGGCGAGAGTCATGACGCACCGATCAAGGATCGTTCGGGACTCATGAACTGACGTTAGCCCCGCGATCGACCGAAATCGGTTCATTTCGGCGAACTCTCAGGTTACTCGTGCGTCACTTGCGCCACCGCGTCGTCGGACGCCGCGGTCGTCCCGGTGTCGGTCTTCCCGGTGTCGGGATCGTGCTTGCGGGACAGGGCGCTCGGCCACCAGATCCACCGGCCGATGTCGATGGAGAGGGCGGGTACCAACAGCGTGCGGACGATGAGTGTGTCGATGAGGACACCGAACGCCACGAGGAAGGCCACCTGGGCGAGGAACAGCAACGGGATCACCGCCAGCGACGCGAACGTCGCGGCGAGCACGACGCCAGCGGAGGTGATGACACCTCCGGTAGCGGTGAGGCCGCGGATCACCCCGTCACGCGTGCCGTGTCTCTTCGACTCCTCTCGCACCCGGGTCATCAAGAAGATGTTGTAGTCGATGCCCAAAGCCACCAGGAACACGAACGCGAACAGCGGTACGACGGGGTCGGCCCCGGGGAAGCCGAACGGCCCGTTGAACAGCAGAGCCGCGACACCGAGCGTCGTCGCGAACGACAACACGGTGGTGCCGAGAAGAATCACCGGGGCCACGATGCTCCGCAGCAGCAGGATCAGCACCGCGAGGACCACGAGCAGAACGATCGGGATGATCAGGTTGCGGTCGTGCTGTGCGGTTGTCCTGGTGTCGAGGTCGGTGGCCGTGGTCCCGCCGACGGTTGCGTTCGCGTCGGCGATGGGGTGGACGCGCTCACGGATGCGGACGACGGTGTCCTGTGCGGCGAGCGAATCCGCATTGTCGGTCAACGTCGCCTGGATGGCGACGCGGTTGTCGCGGACGAGGGGAGCCTGGTCGGCCATCGGGTTCTGGCTCGCGGTGTAGAACTGCGCTTCGGCGACGCCGTCGACGGACCGCACGGCGTCGAGGACAGCGGTGGACTGTGGGGCGTCGGCGATGATCCAGGTCGGCGAACCGCTACCGGCGTCGAAGTGACGAGCCTGGACGTCGGCGCCTTCGACCGATTCGACGCTGCCGAGGAAGAAGTCGGTCTGTGCGATGCCGTCTGACTTGAACATCGGCGCGAATGCGGCACCGATGAGCAGCACGATCAGGGTGGAGGCCCAGATCACGCGGGGTCGGGCGGCGACCTTCTCCGCGATGGCGTGCCAGAAGCGATGAGTCGAGTTCTGGGTGCCCGTGCCGGCCATGTCGGTCGCCCCGTCAGCCCCGTCAGCCGTGTCGGTCGACGTCGTCGTCGGTTGCTCAAGGCGGGGACGGACCGGCCAGAACGCCGCCCGACCGAGCAGTGCGAGAACCGCGGGCAGGAACGTCATCGAGGCAAGGAATGACGCCACGATGCCGATCGCGGCGACCGGACCGAGGCTGCGATTGGAGTTGAGGTCGGAGAACAGCAGGCACAGCACACCGAGGATGACGGTGCCCGCCGACGCGGCGACCGGCTCGATGGTCGCTCGCCACGCGACCTTGATCGCGCGGTATTTGTCGGCGGTCTGCGTCAGTTCCTCACGGAAGCGCGACACGAGTAGTAGGGCGTAGTCGGTGGCAGCGCCGAACACGAGGATGAACAGGATGCCCTGGCTCTGCCCGTTGAGCTCGAACGCACCCTGTTTCGTCAGGAAGTAGACAGCACCCGACGCGAGTCCGAGAGCGAAGACCGCCGAGATGATCACGACGAACGGGAGGATGGGACTCCGGTAGACGATGATGAGGATGACGATCACCACCGCGCCGGCGACCAGGAGCAGCAGTCCGTCGATACCCGCGAATGCCTCGCCGAGGTCGGCGATCTGACCGCCCGGGCCGGTTACGTAGACGCTCAGGCCATTGGGCGGGTTGGCCAGCGCGTCACGGAGCTTTTCGACGGTGTCGGACGGCTCACCCTTGGTGGAGATCGGCACGACGAGTTCTGCGGCCTGGCCGTCGGACGAGCGAATGGCGGGAGAGAACGCCTGGCCGAAACCCTCTGTACCCGCGAGCGGCTTGGTGATGTCGGCGAGGTACGTCGCGTCGGCGTCGGTGCAACCCGACGACCGCTCGGCGATGACGATGGCCGGGACGTAGCTGGTGTCCTGGAACTTCGCGAGCTCGTCGTTGACCTGTGTCGACTCCGCGGAGGCGGGCAGGAAGGCCGTGTTGTCGTTGGTCGACACCGAGGCGAGCTTGCCCGCGAACGGACCGGTGAAGGAGCCGAGCACGATCCACGCGAGGATTCCCAACGCCGGGATGAGCCAACGGAGACGATGAGTCGACGACGCGGTCCGCTGCTTACTCGTCATGTCCACATCCTTGCACGTCGGATTTGCCGGGGTCGGGAGGCGAGAGGATCGTCGTATCGGTTCGCCTCCGAGAGGGTCTTCGGTGCGTCGACGTTCCTGGATGGGATACGGGCCGACCGTTGCACATGCCGACGATCAGTCAACTGTGTTGCGTCGCGCGGAGATGAGCAGCGTGAGGAAATGGATGCCCAGCGCGATCAGGACGAAAGCACTCGCCATCTGGACCGAGACGACGACACGTGCGGCCTGCGATGCCGGGGCTATGTCGCCGAATCCGGTTGTGGTGAACACCGTCAGGCTGAAATAGAGTGCGTCGATCCTTGTCAGCCTCATGTTGAAACTGTCGACGCCGTACTCGGAAATCAAGAAGTAGGTGGTGGCAAACGCGACGATGTAGAACGTCGCAAGCGCAGCCAGCATCTCGAGAGCGGTCGCGATCGGATACGGAGAGCGGATGAAGTGACGAATTTCCCAGCCGCAGAACGCGATCAGCAGCAGAGCGTCGATCACGAACCCGATCATCTTGAAGTCGCTCGTGTGGTCGAGTGGCAGGAGGAAGTAGCCGACCAGCAGGACGCACCCCGCGAGCGCCGGACGGATCAGTGCGCTCGCGAGGCGTCGGCCACTGAGCGGAGCGCGAATGCGCTCGCCGGGTGGTCGGCTACCAGATCCGGACACGGTCTGTGTCCGGAAGGAAGAGTGCATCGCCCTGCGCGACGTCGAACGCGTCGTAGAAGGCATCGATGTTGCGAACCACGCCGTTGCAACGGAATTCGGGTGGTGAGTGCGGGTCGATGGAGAGTCGACGGATCGCCTCGGCGTCGCGGGTCTTGGTGCGCCAGATCTGCGCCCAGCTGTAGAAGACCCGCTGGATGCCGGTGAGCCCGTCGATGGTCGGCGGTTCGACGCCCTCGGTGGCGAGACGATAGGCGACGAGTGCGATCGAGAGGCCACCGAGGTCGCCGATGTTCTCTCCGATGGTGAAGTCGCCGTTGACCTTGTACTTCTCGTCGAGGCCCTCGGGTGTGAACTTGCTGTACTGTTCGATCAACGCCCTTGTGCGCTTGGCGAATTCGGTACGGTCGGCGTCGCTCCACCAGTCGACGAGGTTGCCGTCGCCGTCGTACTTTGCGCCCTGGTCGTCGAATCCGTGTCCGATCTCGTGCCCGATCACCGCGCCGATACCGCCGTAGTTGGCGGCGTCGTCGGCGTCGGGATCGAAGAACGGCGGCTGCAGGATCGCCGCCGGGAAGACGATCTCGTTCATTCCTGGGTTGTAGTAGGCGTTGACCGTCTGCGGTGTCATGAACCACTCGTCGCGGTCGACCGGGGAGCCGATCTTGGCGAACTCACGTTCGTTCTCGAATGACGCTGCGCGGGCGTAGTTTCCGATGAGATCGCCGCGGTCTACTGCCAGTGCGCTGTAATCGCGCCACTGCGCCGGGTAGCCGATCTTCGGCGTGAACTTGTCGAGTTTGACCAGTGCGCGTTCACGGGTGGACGGCGTCATCCACGGGAGGTCGGAGATGTTCTGGCGGTAGGCCGCAACCAGGTTGGCGATGAGCTCGTCCATCCGAGCCTTCGCCTCGGGCGGGAAGTGCTTCTCGACGTAGAGTTTGCCGACCGCGAAACCCATTGCACCCTCGACGAATCCGACTCCACGCTTCCAGCGGTCGCGGATCGTCTCGGCCCCGGTGAGGGTGCGGCCGTAGAACGCGAAGTTCTCATCGACGAACTTCGACGACAGGTAGGGCGCGGCCGAGTGCAGCAGACGCCACGTCAGCCACGTCTTCCAGTGGTCGAGCGGCGACTCGGTGAACAGTGTGGTTGCGTCGTCGACGAACGACGGTTGACCGACGACGACCTCGGCGAAGGTGACGTCGCCGACGGTGCCCAGTCCGCCGAACCACTCATGGACGTTGAAACCCGAAGCGAGTGAGTCGAATTCGCCGAGCGAGAAGAGGTTGTAGGTGAGGTCGGCGTCGCGTCGTCGAACAACGTCCCAGTGATGGCCCGCGATGGCGGTCTCGAGGTTGAGGACGGTCGCGGCGCGCTCGTCCGCATCGTCGTAGCCGGCGAGCGAGAACATGCGTGAGATGTGATCGCGGTAGGCCTCACGTGTCTGTGCATGGGTCTCGTCGCGGTAGTACGACTCGTCGGGTAGCCCAAGACCCGACTGCACGATGTGTACGAGGTAACGGTCGGAGCGCTTGGCGTCGGTGTCGACATAGAAGCCGAACAGCCCGCCGACGCCGTGCCGCTGCAGACGACCTATCTGCTTGGACAGCCCGTCGGTCGACGTGATGGCCTCGATCGCCTCGATCTCGCCGCGGATCGGGCCGATCCCGAGGGCCTCGATGTGGTCGGTGTCCATGAACGAACCGAAGAGGTCGCCGATCTTCTGGGCGTCGGACCCGCTGGGCGGATCCGCCTCGGCGCATTCGGTGATGATGTCGCGGACGTTCTCCTCCGCGCGGTCGCGCAGCACGTGAAAAGCGCCGTCGACCGAACGGTCGTCGGGGATCTCGTGGGTCTTGAGCCACTTGCCGTTGACGTGGGAGAACAGGTCGTCCTGAACGCGGACGGCGTCGTCGACCCACTCGAGGTCGATGCCGGAGGGGAGGGAATCGGTCTTCGAAGCAGTCACGGCTTCCATCCTGTCACGCCGTGCCGTGGCCGTCAGTCGCGTCAGGCTTCTCCGAGGGACTTGTCCATGACCCAGATCAGGGCCTCCGCGCCGGAATCGGAACGCAGCGACGATCCGGAAGTGTCGACGCCCCGGGCGGCGTCGCCCGCACCGAGCGAGACGTCGGGGTCCTCGGACTCGGAGCCGGAGCCGGAGCCGTGTCGGGTTGTGAGTGTGGCTGTGCCGTCGACGACGAGGAGGTGGGTGAACCTGGCGTCGGGGATGTCGATCGAGGTTCCCGGCGCGATCCGAGCGGCGAACAGGGTCGCGGCACGATTGTGTATACGGATCGCGGCGTCGACGGAATCGTCGCCCGAGGCCACGGCGACGAGGCCGCCCTCGGCGAGCCGGGAGGAGATGTCGCGCTGCTCGTACGACGGTGAGATTCCGTACTCGTCGGGCACGACCCACATCTGTACGTAGTGGACCGGCTCGGTCCCCGATCCGGGCAGGTCGGGCCACGGGTCGTTGCGCTCGGTGTGCTCGATGCCCGAACCCGCGCTCATCCGTTGGGCGAGCCCGGGGTAGACGACCCCGGTGTGACCTGCGGAGTCGGTGTGGACAAGTGTGCCGGAGACCACCCATGTGACGATCTCGGAATCCGAATGATGGTGCGCGTCGAATCCATGTCCAGGTAGTAAAACTTCTTCATTGGATGCAATGAGAAGTCCATGATGGGTGTTTGATGGATCGTAGTGATCGCCGAATGAGAACGAGTGACGGGAGGTCAGCCAATCGGTCGACGTCACCTCCCGGATTCCGGCCCGGAACACCGTGAAGACCATGACCCATTATGGACATCGTCTCGTTTGCGGAGTTCAGGCCGGCACCGCGCCGCTGCTGAGGTCGGCCCCGGCGCGTCGGAGGGTTCAGGCCACCGTGTCGACACCGTCAAACGGGTCGACGATTCCGACAGCGAGAAGCTGATCGATTCCGACGCCGCGAAGTCGCTGATCGACGCCTCTGACAAGGCAGTCGCGGGCGGCGGAGGCGGGCGGGCCGCAGGCGGCCGGGACAGAGGGGCCGCGGGCGGCCGAGATGAGATCGTGACGACTCCGAGTTCTGACTGGAAGCAGGGGAGTGATGTAACTCGTGTGACTAGAGTGAAAAATGGGACTATGAAGTATTGCTTGCGGTGGGTGGCTCTCGTTGCCTGCGTGGTTCTCGTCGGTGCCGGGGGTTTCGTGACCTGGCGGATGCTGTCCAGTGGTCCTGATACGGGTGCCGCAGCGGCGGTTGACGAGTTCGCCAGTGCGTTGAGCAGGAAGGATGCGGCTGCGGCCGCGTCGTACACCACTGCCCCCGGTCAAGCGGCCGACGCATTGTCACAGACGGTCACGGCGATGAATCCCGACTCGATCGACGTCGACGTCGACAAGCCGGAGGAGTACAGCGACGGTACTGCGTCGTTCAACCTGAAGACCACGTGGCGATGGGACAAGAACCGGTCCTTCGAGTCCTCGACCTCCGGCACGGCGAGGCACCTGAGTTCGGGCTGGAAGATCACGTGGGACCCCAGCGTGATCGCACAGGGGCTGCCTGTCGGTGGCAACCTGCGCGAGATCCGCACGGATGCCACTCCTGCCCCGACGGTCAACAGCGTGAGCGGCAAGCCGTTCATGGTCTTGGCGCCGGTCAACGAAATCGTTCTCGATCCGTCCAAGACCAGGGATCTGAGCGCTTCGGTGCGTGCACTGTCGCGGACGCTGGCGCCCATCGCGCCGCTGATCACACCCGAGGTGATCAATGCGAAGATCGCCGCCACGCCGGGCAAACCCATCGTCGCGGTCACGCTGCGCGACCCCGACATGGGAGTGATGACCAGTAATCCGGCGAAGATCCCCGGGGTGTCGATCAACAAGACGGGAATGCTGGTGATGGCCGACCGTCGGCTGTCGTCGCCGCTCGAGCCCGCGCTCACCAACTATTGGCAGGCGATCCGCGACGCGACCGCCGGCTGGCAGGTGCAGATGGTCGGCCCCGGCCTCAAGCCGCGCAAGCTCGCAGGCGAGCAGGGCCCCGCGGGCCCCGACGTCGCGACGTCGATCAATCAGCAGGTGCAGTTGACGCTCGGTGATGCTGCCGTCGAGGTGGGGCAGCCCGCCACCATCATGGCCCTCGACGCCGGCACGGGGCGGATTCTCGGCCTCGCGCAGAACGACTACGCCGCCGAGCGCGGGAACAGCGTCGACCAGGCGTATCCGGTCGGAGCGACACTCGATCCCGTATTCTCCTCCGTCGACAAGGCCACGTCGTCGGGGCAGGCGTCGAACAAGGAGTCGGCGGACACGGCGCTCGACCGACTCGGACTCGGTGTCACGTTCACAGTTCCGGGAGCGTCCACCCCCACGCCGCCGAAGCCCGGTGTCGCGACCATCGATTACCGCCCACAGGCGGCCACCGCGACGATGCTGAACATGGCCGCTTTCGGGGTGTCGATGGCGCGGGCACAGGCCGGCGATCAGAGTTCGGTCGCACCCGCTGTGATCACGGGAGCCAAGACCAAGGTCGACGGCGGCTCACTCGGCCCGATCGACACGTCGGTCAGTGCGCCGATTCTCGCCGCGATGACGACGACCGCCAAGACCGGCGACGCCAGCGATCTGACGCGGGCGCCCGGTCTCAAGGCGCTCGTCGGGACGAATGGGCCGCAGGGACCGGGCTGGTTCGTCGGAATCCAGGGCGGCAAGGTCATCGTGATCTACACCGAAGGGGAGAAGTCGGGGACCGCCGCGCTGCAGGTCGCTCAGAAATACTTCCGCATCGCGTAGGCGACGATCGCGCGCCAGCCCAGGAGGAACACGCCGAGCGCGATGGTCGCGACGATGATGAAGCTCAGCGCGACACCCTGGTGCAGGAGATAGCGCAGCACCATCCCGATCGCGACGGTACACACCCAGATCACCAGACCCGCAGGCACGATGCGCGCAGGCCGGAAGTCGCTGCCGAACCATTCGCTCGAGCCGATATGTGAGTAGACGTAGGCGATGGACCAGCCCGCCGCGGCGCCGATGAGGAACGGCCACAGTGTCTGCAGTACCCCGATCAGCGCGAAACCGTCGTGGTGATTTGCCCTGCCGATCAGCACGAACACGACGACGGCGACGACGTCGCACAGCGCTGCCGCGCCGAGTGGGAACGTCGCCGCGGGCCGACTGCTGGTCGGATCGCTCACGTCAGACTTCGACATGGGTATCCACGGTAGCGCGACCGCGGGGCGTCGACGTCTCGCGGGTATGGGGTCTCACTGCGGGTATGTCTCACTGCGGGAATGGGGTGTCACGATGCCGGCGGATCGGAGCCCGGGCGCTTGTGCGGATCCGGATTCTTCTGCGTGCCCGAACCCGGCATGATCTCCGAGTTCGGCTGGCCGGACTCGGGGTCCGGAACGAAATCGCCTGACTCGACGTCGCGATCGATCTCCGCGCCGATCGAATCGTCGGGGCGAATGCGCGATTTGAACAGGAAGAAGATGACGATCCAGCCGATCGCGGCGATCAGGATGTAGCTGACGATGCGGTAGACCAGTACCGCAGTCAGAGCGTCGGCGGCGGGCATCCCCGCGCTGGTCAAAGCGGGTACGAGTACGGCGTCTACCACCCCGATACCGCCTGGCAGCAAAGGGATGGCGGTGCCGACGGCCTTGCCTGCCGCATACGCGACCATCAGACCCGAGATACTCGGGTGTGCCCCGACCGCCCAGCACGCGAACATCAGACAGGCGACGTCGGCAACCCAGTTGAAGAGACTCCAGCCGAAGGCGACGCTGGTGTCGCGTCGTGTCAGCTGGACGGCGCGCAACTGCTCGAGCGTTTCGATCAACCGGGTCATCCCGTGATCCGACGGTTTGCTGCGCACCTGGTTGATCCAGCCGAGCACGCGCTCGCCGGTGGACCGCAACGACTCCGGATGGCTCGCGAGGTACTGCAGCACGACGGCGACGGCGATGAACCCGGCCGCGGAGAAGAACACCGAGAACGGGCTGGTCTTGGCGCCCGCGAGCAACGCGCCGCCGAATCCGAGGACTGCCAGACCGATCCCGGCGAGCAGCCCGGACATGACCACCTGCCAGGACGCGACGACGGGCGTCGCGCCCCACTTCCGTGTCTCGCGATAGGTGAAGGCGGGTGCGAGGACCTGTCCGCCGGGCAGTGTCTGACTGACGGAGTTCGCGGCGAGGACCACCGACAGCGACTTCCACTCGGAGACCCGGACCCCTGCCGAGCGCAGCAGCGCGCGCTGTACCTGTGCGAAGCTGTCCATCGAGAGCAGCGCGGCGACGACGCAGGCGACAAGCCAGACCCAGTCGAGATCGCCGATCCGGTGCGCAGCCTCTTCGAGTTTCGGCCAGATCAGCACGATCTCGACAGCCAGGATGATCACCACGATCACCAGGAGCAGCCACCGAACCCACCAGAAGCGAGAGCGCGTGACGGTGCCGTGGACCGCCGGTGTATCCGACGTCATACGGCCAAGGGTAACGACAGCTAATGTGACTTCCGTGGACCATGCCGCCCAAACGCACGACGGATATCCCGAGGATGCAGGCGCGCGTGCGTCGCACCGGCCACTGTCGGACGTGGATCGGTCCAAGGTCCACCCGTTCGTTCGTGCCACCGCCGAGTGGACGTGGCGCGTCGTGCTCATCCTGTTCGGGTGCTATCTGCTCATGCGGATCTTCCTCGAATTCGAGCAGGTGCTGGTGCCGGTGGCGCTGGCGATCCTGGTGTCCGCGTTCCTCGTTCCCGGTGTCGACTGGCTCGACCGGCGGCGCGTGCCCCGCTCGCTTGCCGTCGTCATCATGCTTCTCCTCGCGCTCGGCGTGGTCGCCACGGTGTTGACGTTCGTCGGGCGCGCGTTCGTTCACGGGTTCCCCGCCCTCACCGCCGAGATCACCGAGACCATCGACCGCACCCGGCAATGGCTGGTCGACGGCCCGCTCGGAGTCGACGAATCGCAGGTGCGCAACTTCGGGTCGAACATCATCTCGTTGATGGAGCACAACCAGGCCAAATTGGCGGGTGGTGCTCTCGCCACTGCCACAACGGCGACCGAACTGGTCACGGGAGCGCTGCTGACGCTGTTCCTGGCCATCTTCTTCCTCTATGGAGGCGGCCAGATCTGGGAGTTCTGCTGTCGATTGGTGCCTCGGCGTACGCGGGGCCGTGTGGCGGCGGCGGGTGTGGCGGGGTTCGGCACACTCGTCGGGTATGTCCGGGCGACCGTGATCGTGGCGCTGGTCGATGCGGTGTGCATCGGTATCGGACTCGCCATCCTGCGTGTACCTCTCGCACTGCCGTTGGCCACGGTGATCTTCCTGTTCTCCTTCATCCCGATCGTCGGCGCACTGATCAGCGGCTCGCTGGCCGTGGTCATCGCGCTCGTGACGCAGGGCTGGTTGACCGCGGTGATCGTGCTCGCGATCCTCATCGGCGTGATGCAGCTCGAAGGCCATGTGCTGCAACCGTTCCTGCTCGGCCGGTCGGTGCGGCTGCATCCGGTGGCAGTCATTCTCGCGATCGCCGCGGGAATCGTCGCCGCCGGTATCGTCGGCGGTCTGTTCGCGGTACCGGTGATCGCGTTCGCCAACACCGCGGTCCGATACCTCTCAGGCCACCGGGACCTCGCGGTGAGTGAGGGTGACGGCTCGTTTCATTACGCACAACCAGACGAACCGCATTGGGACACAAAGAGTATTGACGACGCCACGGCGTCGGCGGGCCTGTCCGTCGAGGAGGCGCTCGGAGTGTCGCCTGCCGATGCCGAAGCCGACGTCGAGCGTGGACTCGACGGAAGCGCGAGACGGCCGCGCCACGATTCGCACACCCGACCCGATGCCGACGAACAGCGCGGCAGCGAAGACGAGGCGAGTGGAACGGACTCCGACGAGCGGCCATGAGAAGTGATCCGGTCACTCCGCTGTGGCGCGGGGCGCAGGTGTTGCGGCTGTTGTCGTATCTCTACGCGCTGGGGTTCCGGATTGCCATCGACGATGGTCTGGTGCATCCCGGTGTCGCGTGGGTGCTGTTCGGGTTCCTCACCGTCTGGACCGTGGCCTGTGGAGTCGCGTACTACGTAGGCTTCGGACGCAACTGGTACTGGGTCGGTGCCGAACTGGTGATCGCGTGTGGGCTCATGTTGTCGACGTCGTACGTCGCGAGCGAGTCATGGGCGCTGAACAATCAGACCTGGCCGACGACGTTGTGGGCGACCAACGCGGTGATCTCGGCAGCCCTGCTCGCGGGACCCATTGTCGGACTGGCGGCTGGTCTCGTCGTGGGTGGCACGAGCGCCTTCGTCAAAGGCTGGCTCGACCTGAACTTCGGCCGCAACGCGTCGATCATCGTGATGCTCGTGTCCGGCGTCGCGGTGGGTCTGGCCGCGGTCAACGCCCGGCGGGCGCACGCGGAGCTCGCCGCTGCGGCGCAGATCGCCGCTGCCGCAGCCGAACGAGAGCGACTCTCCCGCGAGGTGCACGACGGTGTGCTGCAGGTACTCTCGTTCATCTCCAAGCGTGGTCGCGAGCTCGGCGGCCCGACAGCGGAACTCGCCGAGCTCGCCGCGACCCAGGAGGCCGCGCTGCGGCGCCTGATCACCGATGTCGACGGCGGGGCGGAAGCGGCCTGCGGCACCGCGGATCTGACCGCACTACTGCGTGCCGCCGGAGGCGATGGGACCGCGGTGAGCGCACCGGCCGAACCCGTTGTGATCGATGCGACCACTGCTCGCGAGATCAGTGCGGCGGTGATCAACGCGCTCGACAACGTCGCACATCACGCGGGGCCGGGCGCGCGAGCCTTCGTGCTCCTCGAGGACCTCGACGACACGGTGGTCGTCAGCGTCCGCGACGACGGTGTCGGCATTGCCGCAGGCAGACTCGACGAGGCGCGTCGGCAGGGCAGGCTCGGCGTCGCGCAATCCATTGTCGGAAGAATCGAATCCCTCGGGGGCACAGCGATACTCGACTCGGATGAAGGAATCGGCACGGAATGGGAACTGACCGTACCGGTGACACGGGTGACACGGTGATTCTGGAGAAGATATGAGCGAGACAGGGATAGACGCGGGTTTGCGGGTGATGGTCGTCGACGACCATCCCATGTGGAGGGACGGGGTGGCGCGTGATCTCGCCGACGCGGGATTCGACATCGTGGCGACGGCCGATTCAGTGGGCGCGGCCGGCCGTCGAGCGGGAGCGGTACGCCCCGACGTGGTGTTGATGGACATGCAGCTGCCCGACGGCAATGGTGCGGAGGCCACAGCCTCGGTGCTCGAGGTCTCACCGGCGACGCGGGTGCTCGTGCTGTCGGCGTCCGATGAGCGCGACGACGTACTCGATGCCGTGAAGGCCGGTGCGAGTGGCTATCTGGTGAAGAGTGCGTCGAAGGAGGAACTGATCGAGGCCGTGCGCGAGACGGCCGCGGGGCAAGCGGTGTTCACGCCGGGGCTCGCGGGACTCGTGCTCGGCGAGTTCCGTCGTATGTCGGCAGAACCCGACCGCCCCGAACAGGCTCCGGTACTGACCGACCGGGAGACCGAGGTGTTGCGCTACGTCGCCAAGGGCATGAGCGCCAAGCAGATCGCACGAAAGCTCACCTTGAGTCACCGCACCGTCGAGAACCACGTGCAGTCGACGCTACGAAAACTCCAACTCGGCAACCGCGTCGAGCTCACGCGCTACGCGATCGAGCACGGCATCGACGAGTGAGTGCAGGGCTGACCACCTGATGCAGACTGTGTGCCGCGGTGCGACTCACTCGCCGGAGCGACTGCGGCGCAACAACTCCTGAACACTGATCTGCCGGTTCTCGCCGGGGTTCTCGTCGGCGCGCGCGTGTCGATCTGCCCGGCTCTGCCTGTCGTCGGGGCGCTGACGCCGCGGCGGCGGGGTGCGGCTCTCGAGTCCCTCGCCTGGCGCAGCGGGTTGCGGTGCGGGTCGCCCGGCGTCCGGGGATAGTCCCCGATCCATGGGCGACTGCGGGCGCTCCGGAGTGCGTCGTTGCGCGGTTCTCGCCTGCTCCGGCGACAACGAGGCGACGAGCGGACGTTTACCGGTCCGATCGAGGTCGGGGCGTCGGCCCAGCGGCGACGGGCCTGCAGTGCCGCCCTGCGGCTGGTTGAGGCGAATGCCGCCCTCGCCGAGCATCCAGCGTCCGGTGTCGGGACGATCGGACTTCACTCGACGCGGTGTGGGGCGTGCCGTGCGCGACGAGCGGTCGCGCACCGGCTCGATCTCGTCGAGCGTCTGGGCGGGGCGCTGATCCCGCAGTGCGGGTCGGCGATCCGACGGCGGCTGCGACGGGCCGACACGTGCAGGCGGTGGCTGTGTACCCCGACGCTGGGCCGGGTTCGGCGCCGGCCGCACGGGAGCAGGTGTCTGCGGGGGAGCCTGTCGACCGGCCGGCGCTGATACGGCGCGCGTCGACCTGGTCGCAGCGCCCGCCGGGACCGTCGCGGCCGCTCGGGGAGCTGCGCGCATCGCCGTGGTCGGCACCTCCGAGATGAGCGTGCCCGCACGCCTGCCCTGTGTGCCCGCGCCCGCCGTGGCGAGCTTCGCATCCGGCTCGTCGTCGAGGATCGTCTCGCCGAGCCCGATCTTGCGCTGGACCGTCTTCATCCAGCGCGGTGCCCACCAGCAGTCGTCGCCGAGCAGCTTCATCGTGGACGGCACGAGCAGCATGCGGATGATCGTGGCGTCGAGGATGAGGGCCGCGATCATGCCGTAGGCGATGTACTTCATCATCACGATCTCCGATAGCCCGAAGGCGCCGGTCACAACGATGAGAATCGCTGCCGCTGCGGTGATGATGCGACCGGTGTGCGCGGTACCGACGCGCACCGCCTCGGTGGTGGTCGCGCCCTTCTGTCTCGCCTCGACCATGCGGGACAACAGGAATATCTCGTAGTCGGTCGACAGGCCGAAGACGATCGCGATGATCAGCACGAGTACCGCCGCGAACAACGGACCAGGGGTGAAGTTGGCGATGGAGGCGCCATGGCCGTCGACGAAGATCCACGTCAGGATGCCCAGCGTCGCGCCGAGTCCCAGCGCCGACATCAACGCCGCCTTGATGGGCAGCACCAGCGAGCCGAACGCGAGGAACATCAACAACCCGGTGACCAGAACGAGCAGGATCGCCATGAGCGGCAATCGGGTCAGGAGTGCGTCGATCGAATCCTGGACCAGTGCGGGCGTTCCGGCCACCCACATCTGGATGCCTGCGGGTTTCTGGATGGCGCGAAGATCCTTGACCGCCTCGCCGGCGGTGTCGCGGTTGACCAGCCCGGCCGACATCTGAATGACCTGTGGCCCGTTGAATCCGTAGGTGCCGGTCAGTGCGCCGTCGTCGGCCGACGGGCTGAACTGTTTGGTGAAGCCGGGGATCTTGTTGGCCTCGTCGGCGATCTGCTGGATCTTCGTGCCGCTCTCCGGGTCGTTCACGTCGTAGGAGATGACGAGTTTGACCTCTTCGGTGCGCTCCTTCGGGAACGCCTTGTCGAAGTCCTCCTGCGCGACTCGGCTTGCGTTGTCGGGGGGCAGATAGGCCTCGCTGATGCCACCGAACTTGATGCCGCCGATCGGGATGGTCAGCAGTAGCAGGATCAGGACCGTCGGCACGGCGGTGGCGACGGGGTGCCGCATGACCCAGCCCGACAAGCGCCCCCAGAATCCGTTCTCGATCTCGGCCTTGGTCTTGGTGCGACGTAGGAAGGGCAGTCCGAAGGCGTCGATCTTCGGGCCGAGGATGCTCAGGATGGCCGGTAGCACGGTGATGGACAGGATCGCCGCCAGCGACACCGAGAAGATCGCACCGTAGGCGACAGACTTCAGGAATCCCTGCGGCATCATCAACAGACAGGCGATGGCGGCGACGATGATCGTCGCCGAGAAGACCACGGTTTGCCCCGCGGTCATCACGGTTCTTCGTACCGCTGCCTTGGTGGTGTACCCCTCTGCCAGTTCTTCTCGGAATCTGCTGACGATGAAGAGGCCGTAGTCGATCGCGATGCCGAGTCCGATCAGCGTGACCACCGACTGCGCGAAGATGTTCAGTTCGGTGAGCTGGGCGATGATCGTCATGATGCCCAGCGAGCCCGCGATGGTCAGACCGCCGATGAACACCGGGAGGCATGCGGCGATGACACCGCCGAAGATGAAGAACAGCATGACCGCGACGAGCGGGAGCGCGATCAGTTCGGCGCGCCGGATGTCGTCGTCCATGCCGCTGGCCATGGCGCCCGCGACCGGCTGCAGACCGGCGAGCTGGAAGCGGGTGCCGTCGAGCCCGTACTTACCGGGATCGTCGACGACGCCCTGCAGGAACGGTTCGATCTTCTGGTAGTTCGCGAGTACCGCGGTGTCGTCGTTGCCGGCCACACCGATGCTGATGAAGGCCTGTTTCTTGTCGGCGGTGAAGGTCCGCGACCTGATGGTGTCCTGCGCGGCCTTCTGCGCGACCGTGTTGTCCTTCAGATAGAAGGGGTCGATGATCTCCTGGTTGTTGCGCAGTGCGTTCTCGTAGGCCTGCTTGTCGGTCGAATCGGGAGCGGCTGCGGCACGCTGTACGACGTCGGGGTGCTGTTGCAGCAGATCGTCGACGACCTTCTCGACCTTGGTGCCGAACTGCTTGTCGTCGACTCCGGTGCCCGCGGGCGGGGTGATGAGCAGGATGACGTCGGAGCGGTGGTCGCGGCCGAAGGAGGTGTCGGCGACGACCGAGCCCTTCGACGACTGAGCGGTCGGATCGAACCAGCCGCTCTGCGAGAGGTGGCTGCCGAGTCCGAGGCCGTAGAGGCCGAGGCCGCCCATGATGACGACCAATACGGCGATGACGGCAAAGCGCATCCGGAAGACGAATGTGCCGATGGCTCCGAACACGCCGACTCCTTTCGGGAAAGGTCTCGCCTCGGGAAAAGTCTCGCCGAGATTGTTTCAGTGGTGCCTGAGTGCTTGCTGAGGTTTGGGCGCTCTGGGTTCAGACGCTGCGCGCATCACGAGCCGCAGCCGTCATCTCAGCGGAGAAGCGCCCGCAGTGGCCGGAACGGGGTGAGCCACGCGCCGTCGTCGGGCAGCGAGTCGAGTCCGATCCGAGGCAGCGGCTCCCGGAAGACGCCCGAGATCTCCTCGAGATCGACGAACTCGAGCCCGTCGGTCGACAGCGCCCAGTTCACGTGTTCGCGGAATCCGATCACCGTCACCGGCACGCCCTCGGCGGCGATCTCGACAAGCGGGTCCCGGAACGCCTGACCGTCGGCGGATGCGACGATCAGCCCGGCTAACCCAACAGTGTGCCTGCGAAGCTCGATGTGGTCGAGCATGTCGGGGTCGACGTCGCTGTCCTCGGACAGCTTGGGCTTGGCGAACACCGCGTACCCGACGTTGCGCAACGCGTCGACCCACGGCCGCACGACATCGGCGCTACCAGGCACGATGTTGGTGAACACCGTGGCTTCCGGCTCGATGTTGACCGCGGTGTCCGGGTCTCGCGCGGTGTCGCCGACATCACCGTCATCATCGTCGTGTCCGACACCGTCATCATCGTCGTGTCCGACGGAGTGATCGTAGGCCGCGACGGCTGCCTGCGCCGAGAGGTCGGCGGTCCGCTGGAGCAGCCAGCGGCCCAGGGCGTCGAACCGTGGGCGGTGCGCAGCGGTCGGGCGTCCCCCGAGGATGGCTCCGAGGCCCATGTCCATGTTGGGCGCGTCCCAGACCAACAGGACGCGTTGTGCGCCGCTCTGGCCTGAGATCGTGTCGGCGAAGCGGGTGGCCGATCCATTGGTGTCGGTCATGAGTGCACGCCGCCTGTCGCAGTGTTCGAGGGCTGGTTGTGTGAGTCGGGTGCGCCGGTAAGGGTTTCGTTCGGGCGCACGTACACGAACTCGTTGACCTCGCGGCCCTCGCGTTCGGCTCGGCCCTCGAATTTGGTGGTCGGACGCTCGAGGGAGACGGGGACCGCAGCGGTCGCGGGGACGACGTGGAGGTTGTCGGGGTTCTGTGTCGCCAGGATCTCGGCGATCCACTCGGCGTAACCCGCATGGTCGGTGGCGATGTGCAGGACGCCACCGGGCCGGAGTCGGTCAGCCATGAGTTCGATCGTGCCCCGCTGGACGAATCTGCGCTTGTGATGGCGGGATTTCGGCCACGGATCGGGAAAGAAGAGTCGGATCGCCGTGAGTGACCCCGACGGGATGAGCTCGCGCAGCACGACGACGCCGTCGCCGCGGATCATGCGCACGTTGGTCAGTCCGGTGCGGTCGACGAGGCCGAGGAGCTGCGCGAGGCCGGGCTTGTAGACCTCGACCGCGATCACGTCGACGTCGGGCTCGTCGGCGGCCATCGCGGCCGTCGAGACGCCGGTTCCGCTGCCGATCTCGAGCACGCGTGGCGCCTCGCGGCCGAACAACGCGGTGAAATCGATGGGCGGCTCGGGCGTGTGGGCGGGATCGGTGGCGAGATCGCGTCCGAGGACCGGCCAGAGCGTCTCCCAGTTGCGCTGCTGGCCCGGCGTCAGCGTGCCGCGGCGGAAGCGGAAGCTGGTCACGCGCGGGTAGAGACGTGACGAGTCGCCTTCGGCGTTGGCCGATCCGGGGGAGGAGTTCACCGGTCCATCGTGGCCCATCGAATCGGCCATGCACACTCCGACACCCGCTTGTGCAATCTGCTGCGCCGCCCCGCCCAACTGCGACTACCCTTCCACCAGGGAAGATCGACCGGTCTCGAGCGGGGGTGAGTGCGTGATCGATCCATCGGGTCCGCTCGCGCTCGCACTTTCGTCGGGGGCGATCGGAGGGCTTGTGGCGCCCGATTCGCCCGCTTTCGACACTCTCGACGCCGCCGCCCGCCGCTACGTGCGGCCTGTGTCGGTCGCGGTGACCGGACGTCGAGGGGTCGGCCGCGACACGATGGCCGATGCGCTCCACCGGCGGTTCGGCGTGACGGCATCCGTCACCGGCGACGGGCGGGATGTGCTCGCAGCTGATCTCGTGGTCCACGTGCTCGCCGGAGCGCCGCGTCGCTCCGACCGGCAGATCCTCGCCGCGTCGCCGCGCGAGCGGACCGTCGTCGTACTCGGCAAGGCCGACACGCTCGACGCCGATGCCGTAGACAGAATCGTCCGCGCTGCCTGCGATTCGCTGGGTACGCCGGTCGTCGCGGTCTCGCAGTTGTCGGCGAGCGTCAAGGTCTCCGAGGCCGATCTCGAGTTCCTTCGCGGGCTCGTCGAGGCCGGCGAGACACTGCCGTCGATGTCCGGGCGTTTTCTCGCGGCGGCACCGGCGCACTCGCCGTCGTGGCGGATGCGCTCCGACATGCTTCGCCGACTCGACGCCGCGGGTATCCGCTGTGCGCTGAGCCTGATCGCCCGCGACGATGCGGCGGCGGCCGACGCTGCGACGCTCACCGAGTACCTCTGGGGAACGAGCGGATTCGACGGCCTGAGCGTCGAGCTCGGGGCACGCATGCCAGCGGTCGCGGAGCATCGGGCCGCGCATGTGCGTGCATCTCTGGAATCGGCTGCCGCAGCAGGTGCCGATCGCGACAACATCGAACTACTCCTTCGTACCGGAGGTGGATGACGTGCGTGCTCAACCGTCGACGCTCGACGCCGTCGGTGCGCAGTCGGGGCAGACCTCGGTTTCGGCCGGCGGACGGGTCGTCGTCGCAGCCGCCGGGGGAGTCGACGTCGAGGCGCTCGTTGAGGCGTGTCGGGAGGTAGGCGCATCGCGCGGGGCGCCGACGATCGACTTCGTCGGGTTCGATTCGGACCACGGCCACGCAGCCACCAGTGCGGCGGTCTTCGTGATCGATCCGGCCTCGGCCGTCGTCGACGACGAGGAGATCGCGGTCCTGCACGAGCTGACCGCTGCCGTGGGCAACGTGGCCCTGGTGTGCGGCCGCATCGAATCGTTCTGGGACTGGCCACGGATCGTGCGTGGATACCGGGCAGAACTCGACCCGGACGAACTCCTGCCCGTCTTCGCCGTCTCCGCGACTGCAGCCCTTGCGGGTGCCGTCGACGAGTCGGGCATCGGCGACCTGATCGAGTGGTTCTCGACGCCCGCCTCCGCGGTCGGGGACGGGGTCGCCGCAGGGACACCGACCCCGGCGGGCGAGGTGATGTCGGTGGGCGATGCGCGCATGCGCGCCGACGCGTTGGCGACCAGGCGTGCACGACTGCTCGCACAGAGAGACAGAGGACGGTCGGATCGACTGGCGTCGCTGCGCGCGGGCATCGTCCGGGTGCGGGCGCAGAGCAGCGCCGACATCGCCACGCGGGTTCGTGAGCTCGCCGCGGGCGCCGAGCACCGCAGCAACGCGGTGACGAATGCCGACGTCGAGGCCACCGCCACCTGGCTCGACCGGGAGATCGCCGGACTCGTCGCCGACATCGACGCCGTCACCCACGCCCGACTCGACGCCGTCGCGTCGTCGACGCTCGTCGGACTCGACGTCGACGATCCGCCCGTCCAACGCGCCGACGAGCCGATGGGTACCCGTCGCGACGTTCCGTCGGGAAGACGCACTGGTGAGGACGCGATGGTGTTGGTGATCGGGGCGTCGACGGGCATCGGGATCGGGCGGCTGGCCGTCGCGCCGCTGGCGTCGGTCCACACGCTGCAGTGGATCAGCATGCCTGCGGCGCTGCTCCTCGGGCTCGCCGTGGCGGTGTGGGTGATCCGCATGCGGCGCGCGGCCACGACGCGCGCACAGGTGCGGACCTGGGTCGGCGAGGTTCTCGCCGACGCCCGCACGCGCGTCGAACGCCGGGTCGCCATGGTGCTGTCGGAGGCCGAATCACGTATCGGTGGCCAGTTGCTGCGTGCCTACGAGCGGCAGGGGCGTCGGATCGCCGACGAGGTCGCCGAGATAGATGAACGCCTGCGAGAGCTCCGCACGGCGGTGACGGGAAGGAGCGAGAAGTGAACATCGACCCGTTCGAGTTCGGTGACGACCACCAGGAGTGGGCAGGCCCGCTCGTGCCGGGTGAGCAGACCGATTCACCCATCGACAACCTGCTCATGCACGACGACGGCCGCATCTGGGACCTCGGTCCCGCCGATGTCGACACCGACGCCGATGGCGTGGCCGATTCGCTGACCCACAGCGGCCCCGGAGGCCTGACGGTGTACACCGACACCGACCACGACGGCCAGGTCGATCGCATCACCCAGGTGGGCTCCGACGGTTCGTTCGCGTCGCAGGCGCTCGACCGGGAGAGCGGCAGGTGGGTGGCGACCGACTCCGGCAGGCTCGACTGACCTGTTCGCGTTCGGGTGAAAGTCCTGGTGGTCAGTGGGTTGCGCGGCATGGGAAATCCGGTTTCGGCGGCCTTGCAACCCCTTCTGACGTGTGCGAATGTGGCCTATACCGCATCTCCGAACCCCAGGCCCTAGCGCACGCTCGGTCACAGTATCCTGGGGGCAAGCAACCCATACAGGGCGGCCGATGCGGGTCGCCACCTCGGAGGAGGAATTCATGACCGCCGCCACGATTCCGGGCCTGGAACCCGGCACCGCTCCGACCACACACGAAGCGCTGTTGGCATGGGTGGCCGAGGTCGCCGAGCTCACCCAACCCGACCGTGTGGTCTGGTCCGACGGCAGCGACGAGGAATGGGAGCGTCTCACCGCAGAACTCGTCGAGTCGGGCACCCTGGTCAAGCTCAACGACGAGCGCAAGCCCAACTCCTACCTCGCCAAGTCCGATCCCGCCGACGTCGCACGTGTCGAGTCGCGCACCTTCATCTGCTCGGAGAAGGAGGAGGACGCCGGCCCGACGAACAACTGGGTCGCTCCGGATGAGATGCGCGCAACCCTGACCCCGCTCTTCCGCGGCAGCATGCGCGGCCGGACGATGTACGTGATCCCGTTCTGCATGGGTCCGCTCGGCTCCGACGATCCCAAGCTCGGCGTCGAGATCACCGACTCCGCCTACGTCGTCCTGTCGATGAAGATCATGACCCGCGTCGGTCCCGAGGTGCTCCGACTGCTCGGCGACGACGGCTTCTTCGTCAAGGGCCTGCACTCGGTGGGAGCTCCGCTCGAGCCCGGCCAGGCCGATGTCCCGTGGCCCTGCAGCCCCGACAAGTACATCACCCACTTCCCCGAGACCCGCGAGATCTGGTCCTATGGATCGGGTTACGGCGGCAACGCGCTGCTCGGCAAGAAGTGCTACGCGCTGCGTATCGCGTCGGTCATCGCCCGTGACGAGGGCTGGATGGCGGAGCACATGCTCATCCTCAAGCTGACGAGCCCGGAGAACAAGGTCTACTTCGTAGCCGCGGCGTTCCCGAGCGCGTGCGGTAAGACCAACCTCGCGATGATCCAGCCGACCATCCCGGGCTGGAAGGCCGAGACCGTCGGCGACGACATCGCCTGGATGCGTTTCGGTGAGGACGGCCGCCTCTACGCCATCAACCCGGAGTTCGGCTTCTTCGGCGTGGCACCGGGCACCAGCATGGATTCCAACCCGAATGCGATGAAGACCATCGACGCGGGCAACACCCTCTACACCAACGTCGCGGAGACCGACGACGGTGACATCTGGTGGGAGGGTATCGGTGGCGAGAAGCCCGCGCACCTGACCGACTGGCTCGGCAACGACTGGACACCCGACTCCGATCAGCCTGCAGCCCATCCCAATTCGCGCTACTGCACGCCAATCTCACAATGCCCGTCACTGGCATCGGAGTGGGACGACCCGCAGGGTGTGCCGATCTCGGCGATCCTGTTCGGCGGACGTCGCAAGACGACGGTCCCGCTGGTGACCGAGGCGCGCGACTGGCAGAACGGCGTCTTCATGGGAGCGACGGTCGGCTCGGAGCAGACCGCTGCGGCCGAGGGCAAGGTCGGCACGGTGCGCCGCGACCCGATGGCGATGCTGCCGTTCATGGGCTACCACGTCGGCGACTACTTCCAGCACTGGATCAACCTGGGCAAGAACGCCGATGCGTCGAAGCTCCCGAAGGTCTTCTACGTCAACTGGTTCCGTCGTGGCGACGACGGCCGCTTCCTGTGGCCGGGCTTCGGTGAGAACAGCCGTGTGCTCAAGTGGATCATCGGCCGCATCGAAGGCGAGAACGAGGGAGTGCAGACCCCGGTCGGCATCGTCGCGAAGCCCGAGGAGATCGACGTCACCGGACTCGACGTGCCCACCGAGGACCTCGAGGCCGCGCTGGCCGTCGATCCGGAGGAGTGGCGTCGTGAACTGCCGCTCATCGAAGAGCTCTTCGAGTTCGTCGGCGAGAAGCTTCCGACCAGCCTGCAGGACGAGCTCGACGCCCTCAAGCAGCGGCTGGGCTGACGTCACCTTCTGTCACTCCTGTAACTGAGGTATCGTTGCCCCCTATGAGTCTTCGCTCGTGGGGGGCAACGATCGTCTCTGTGCTCCTGGGAACCTCGGTACTTCTCGGTGTGTCAGCTGTGTCCGCCGGATCGGCGCGTTCCGCGACGCCGATCATCGCGCGCTACACCGATACCGGCTTCGTCAACGGGGTGCCGACATTCGGTGCCATCTCGGGCATCGACAGGATCGGCGCCAACCGGTTCGCGATGATCTCGACCGACGTGGGCCGCGGCGGTCCCGCACGGTTCTTCACCAGTCAGTTCAACTACACATCGGGTGTTGCCGGGTTCACGTCGAATCCCGGAATCGACGGCGGCGGAGTACTGCTCGGGCCGGGCAACATCCCGCCGCTGCCCGGTTCGGCACAGTACGAGGGACTGAGGGCCACGAGCAGCGGCTACGTCGTCGTCAGCGGAGGCGATCACCAGTTCGTCCGGTTGCAGGGTTCCGGGCCGGTCGCCACATTCACCCGCGACCTCGGGCTCCCGGCTGCCTGGCGCCCGTCGAAGAAGTCGGGTCTCGCCGGACAGCGCGGACTGACCGGTGTCGCCGTCGGGCCACGTGGGCAGATCAGCGTGATCACCGCGGGTGGTCTTCGCCAGGACCCGGCGACCTCGGCGCGGTTGCTGACATTCGGAAAGACCAACTCGGAGTTCGTGTATCGCACCGATCCGCAGAAGAGCGTTGCCGATGTGCTCGCGGTCAACAACACCGACTTCCTCGTGCTCGAACGCGGCAAGGGCCGCAGCACGGCGATCTACTGGGCCACCACTCGAGGTGCCGATCAGGTCGGTGGCCGCGCCACACTCTCGGGCGCGGAGAAGGCCATGCCGAAGCGGTCGATCTTCACCACCGACTCGACGCCGCGACTGGCCACCGGCAACATGTCATCGATGGCGTGGGGGAACTGGCAGCCCGACCTCCCGTGGCAGGACTACCGGACCCGCACGTTGTTCGTCGTGACCAACAACGCGTTCGCCGGACCCACCCGGGTGCATTCTTTCGAGGTTCAACTGCCCCGCTGACTGTCGGTCTCCACCGTCTCCACGTCGAGCAGCGATCTCAGGGGGTTGTCGGGGATTCACCCGATGGCAATGAGCGCCCATTTTTGGCACGGTTGACCCATGACATCAGAGCAGGGCGCAAGCGCGGGCGCCGAGGATCTCATCAAAACGTACGGATCCGGCGACACGGAAGTCCACGCACTGCGTGGCGTCTCGCTCTCCTTCCGGTCCGGTGAGTTCACCGCAATCATGGGCCCCTCCGGGTCGGGGAAGTCGACGCTGATGCACTGCCTCGCCGGGCTCGATGTCGCCACCAGTGGTCGTGTGTACATCGGCGACACCGATCTGACCGGCCTGTCCGACAAGAAGATGACCCTGCTGCGTCGCGACCGGATCGGCTTCGTCTTCCAGTCGTTCAACCTCGTGCCGACCCTGACAGCGGCCGAGAACATCACCCTGCCCGCCGATATCGCCGGCCGCAAGGTCGACAAGGACTGGTACGACGCCGTGATCAAGCGTCTCGGCATCGGTGACCGACTCGACCACCTGCCCAGCGAACTGTCGGGCGGTCAGCAGCAGCGCGTCGCATGCGCCCGTGCGCTCGTCGGACGGCCCGCGATCATCTTCGGTGACGAACCCACCGGAAATCTCGACTCCCGATCGTCGGGGGAGGTGCTGTCGATCCTGCGCGCGGCAACAGACGAGTTCGGGCAAACGGTCGTCATCGTGACGCACGATCCGCGCGCAGCCTCCTACGCCGATCGGGTCGTCTTTCTCGCCGATGGCAGGATCGTCCGCGAGTTGCCGCGCCCCTCGGCCGACGACGTGTTCGAGGTGATGAAGCACCTCGACGATGTCCCCGCCCCTGCTGACCCTGATGCTTCGCGGCCCGGCGGCGCGGGCGAGGTCGCCACGCGATCGAGCACCGAGTCGGGTCGGCATGAATCGGGCTCCGTCGCACCGGAATCCGGCGTGGGCAGGCACGCGGCGGACGCCGGGTCCGGTGCGGACTCGGCACAGGCGGGCTGACGCATGGCCTCCTCCTCGGTGATGCGGAAGGTGTCGCTGCGCAATCTCCGTGCGCACAAGTTGCGGCTCGCACTGACGGTCTTCTCGATCGTGTTGGGTACGGCGTTCGTCGCGGGATCGATCGTGTTCACGTCGACCATCTCGCAGGCGTTCAACTCCATCTTCGACAACGCGGCGCCCGGCGTGTCAGTC
Organism: Gordonia aichiensis NBRC 108223; assembly: GCF_000332975.1. Lineage (GTDB taxonomy): Bacteria > Actinomycetota > Actinomycetes > Mycobacteriales > Mycobacteriaceae > Gordonia > Gordonia aichiensis. The sequence continues at coordinate 26,725 of NZ_BANR01000025.1, forward strand.
GAAGTGACGCCGGAGGATTCGAACTCTGCGGGAGTGCCGAATTCTGTTGTCGACAAGTTGAATTCACAAAAGAAGGAACTCGGCGTCGACAAGCTTTCGACGAACTACACGGGTCTGGTGACCATCGCCGATTCACGCGGCAAGGCGGTGCAGACCGGCGGAGCGCCCAGTCTGGGATCTGCCTACGTGCCGCCGAACGAGTCGCTTGCCCCCGACGACGGGAAACTGCTGCCAGGCGGACGGGCGCCGACCGGTTACCAAGAGGTGGTACTGAACGAGTCGGCGGCCGAGAAGGCAGGCCTGAAGGTGGGTTCGACCACGAAAGTGGTTGTCGGACAAGGTTCGAGCCAACCAATGGATGTGACGGTCGTCGGCATCAGTCAGCTCGAGGGCGACACAGGCGGCTATGTGAACGTCCAGTTCGAGCGCGAGGCGGCGAGCAATCTGTTCTCCGACGGCGAGCACGTCGCAACGGTCGACATGTCGGCCGTCGAGGGTGTCAGCGACACGCAGTTGCGTGATCGCGTGCAGAAGCTCGTCGGTTCGGATGCGTTGAAGATCCGTACGGGAGACCAGGTTCGCCAGGATGAGAAGGACCGGGTCAACCAGTTCCTCACGATCTTCACGGGCATCCTGCTGGCGTTCGCCGCCATCGGCCTGGTGGTGGGCACGTTCATCATCTACAACACGTTCTCGATGATTGTGGCGCAACGCAATCGCGAGCTCGCGCTGCTCCGGGCGGTGGGCGCTACCGAACGACAGGTGTCGCGGTCGGTGTTGTTCGAGGCGCTCGTCGTCGGCGTGATCGGCGGTCTCGTGGGCCTCGGCGTCGGTATCGGACTCGCTGCTGCACTCAAAGCCATCACGTCGTCGACCTCGGGATTGCCCGAAGCATCGCTCAACGTGAGTGTGTGGGCGGTGCTCGCGGCACTGTTCGTCGGCGTCGTGGTGACCATGGTCAGCGCCTGGGTCCCCGCGGTCCGCGCGGCTCGTGTGCCGCCTGTCGAGGCGATGCGCGCCAGCGACGCCGAGCGCGCGTCGTCGTTGCGCACACGCACCATCATCGGCGCGGTCTTCGCGGTGATCGCCGTTGTCGTGATCCTCTGGGGTGCGATGGGTGAGGGCATGCTGCGTGCGGTCATCGTCGGACTCGGGGCGGGAGCCGCGATCATCGCGGCGGTGCTCGCGGGTCCCGCATTGCTGCGGCCGGTGGTTGCGGTCCTCGGCCGCGTGCTCGGTGCGCCCTTCGGCGCCATCGGGTATTTGGCCAGGACGAACGCGATGCGCAATCCACGACGCAGTTCCGCTACGGCCTTCGCGCTGACTCTCGGCTTGATCCTCGTAGCCGTGATCGGCACTCTGGGAACGTCATTCAAGGGCACGGTCGACACGGCAGTCGATACGGGAATCACCGCCGACTACATCGTGACCGGAACCAACAATCTGCCGATCTCGCCAGCTGTCGGCGATGCGGTGAAAGGCGTACGCGGCGTCGAGGATTCGGTCAGCCTGGGTGTGGTTCAGGCGCGGGTGGGCGAGTCCAAGGTCAGTGGCTTCGCCCCGCTGGGCGGTAGGATCGACACCGTCGCCAACATCTCGATGCTCGACGGCGCGTCGCCGACACTGCCGGACGACGGCATGTTCGTCAGTCAGCGCACCAGTAACGACAAGGGCTGGAAGCGTGGTGACACGGTGACGTTCACGTCGTCGCTGGGTCAGCAGATCGCGACACGGGTCGACGGTGTGTACGCCGACAACGAGACGCTGCAGCCGTGGTTGGTTGGCAGCAAGGTCTATGACTCGCTGATGCCGGAACCCGCCCGGATGAGCTACGGGGTCTTCGTGAAGGCGAAGTCGGGAACCGACTTGTCAACGCTGCGTACGGATCTGGAAAACGCGACGAACTCGTTCCTGACCGTTCAGGTGCAGGATCGTGATCAGTTCAAGAGCAGCCTCTCGCAACAGATCGACCAGATGCTCGGTGTGCTCTACGCGATGCTCGGTCTCGCGTTGCTGATCGCCGTCCTCGGCATCGTCAACACTCTGGCGCTGTCGGTGGTGGAACGACGCCGCGAGATCGGCATGCTGCGTGCCGTCGGCATGGTGCGTGGCCAGGTCCGGCGCAGCATCTACCTCGAGTCGGTGTTCATCGCCATCTACGGTGCGCTCGTCGGCGTGGTGCTCGGTGTACTCGTCGGCTGGGCACTGGTGCGCACCCTGGCGCGGTGGGGTCTTGGTGACCCGGTTCTCCCGTGGACCCTGATCGTCGTGACGATCATCGGGGCGGGCGTCGTCGGAGTGCTGGCGGCGCTGTGGCCCGCCAACCGCGCCGCACGCACCCGGCCGCTCGAGGCGATCGCCGAGGCGTGATCAGTGGGCAGGTAGTTCACGCGGTGTGCCGGGCGCGAGGATGCGACGACGGCTGCGCCGAGTCCGCTGGCAGCCATGTCGCCCGGTGTCGCATGCGACCGGCGGCCATTTGGCACAATCGGCGCCATGACGCGACCACCCGACGACCCGAACGACCCGCAGGAGCACCCGCACACCCGGGCGTTCGACCCCGGCGAGGATCCGTCCCAGGGCGGTGACCCGACAGCCCGCACCGAGGCGTACTCCCAGCACGATCCCTATACCGACCGGCCCTATGGCGACCAGCAGTACGGGTACGAGCAACAGGGTTACGGCACCCAGGGTTACGCGGACCAGGGCTACGGCGAGCAGGGCTACGCGGACCAGGGCTACGGCGAGCAGGGTTACGCGGGCCAGGGGTATGGCGAGCAGGGGTACGGGGGCCAGCCGCCCACCGGGCAGGAGACCAATTCGTCGGGCGGCGGCAAGCGTACCGCGATCCTCGTCGCGGCGATCATCGCGGTGATCGCACTGATAGCAGTGGTCGCGTATGCGATCGTCCGCAACTCCGGTGGTAACGACGGCACAGCGGCGACCACCGCGCCGGCGACCACGACCCTCACCACACCGCCGACCAGCCGGCAGACGACCACCCAGGAAACAACCACCGAGGAAACCACTACCACGACGACCAATGCGCCGGCTGCAGGCGCGGTGACCTACCAGATCACCGGTAACGGCGACGTCGTGGCGCTGCGGTTCCGCAAGGGCAACGACTTCGAGATCGTCGCCGCAACCGGCACACCCTGGTCACGCCAGGCCACGGTGTCGGGCGACAACGCAGAGCTCACGGCCGTCGTCGTGCGTGGTCCGGTCACCTGCAACATCCTGCGCGGTGAGGAACTGCTCGCCTCGGCGACCAGCAACGGGGGAACTTTGCGCTGCGCTGCCGGTGTGTGAGGGCGGCCAGGACGTGAGGGGTGCAGGGTCGTGAACCCTGCGCCCCGAGCCTCAACGGGGTTCGAGCACCAGCACCAGGTTGGTCGCGGCCACCTCGCGTAGCAGTGGCACACGGAGCACCCACCACGCCCAGCTCGGCAGGTAGCGCGGGAACGCGGCGACCAGCCGCGCGCGGTCGCGTCGTGATCTGGCCCAGCGCAGACCGTCGTCGGCGGTCACGGCGAACAACGATGTTCCGTAGAGATTCTTCGGCGGGTGGCCGTGGCGGCGGGTGTACCAGCGCGCGGCCCTGGCGCCGCCGAAGTAGTGCCGCAGACCCATCTCGTGTCCGCCGAAGGGGCCCCACCACAGCGTGTAGCTGACGATCACGACGCCACCCGGTCGCGTCACACGCAACATCTCGTCGGCCATCTCCCACGGACGGGACGTGTGCTCGACGACGTTCGACGACACACAGATGTCGATGGACCCATCGGCGAACGGCAACTCCTGGCCCGATGCCCGGACGGATCCCCGGTGTTCCAGGCCTCCCGCGTGCATCTCGGACGGGTCCGGCTCCACCGACAGATACGACGCCCCGCGGCGGCGGAACGCGTCGGCGAAGTAGCCGGGCCCGCCGCCGACGTCGAGCACCACCGAACCGTCGAGTTTGCTGAACGCGCCCACGAGATCGGCGGTGTCGTCGGCGAGCGCGCGGTAGAAGCGGGCGGGATCGGACTGCTCGTAGCGGAAGTCGTTCAGCAGGCCAGCGGCACGTCGCAGCGTGGCGAGCCGGGACATGGCGGCGTCGGCACGTGTCGCCGTCGAGGCTGGTCTGTTGATTCTCGGTCGCGGCACGGGAGGAGATGCTACCGGGGAGGTGCGTAGCATGGGCGTCGATGAACACCCCGCCCGACGTCGTGCTGCTGTGCTGGCGCGATACCCGCCACCCCCAGGGTGGGGGAAGCGAGACCTACCTCGAACGGGTCGGCGCTGAGTTGTCGCGACGCGGCATGAGAGTCACCTATTTGACCTCGTCGTATCCGGGCGCATTGCGGTCCGAGGAGCGCGACGGCATGCGGTTCCTGCGCGCTGGGGGACGCCTTACCGTCTACCCGCGCGTTCTGGCACTACTCATCGCCGGTCGGCTGGGGTTCGGTCCGATGGCCGGGATCACCCCGGTCGCGGTCGTCGACACCCAGAACGGGATACCGTTCTTCGCCACGTTGGTCGCCTCTGCCCCGACCGTCGTCCTCGTCCACCACTGTCATCGCGAGCAGTGGCCGGTGGCCGGGCGGTTACTCGGCCGACTGGGGTGGTTCCTGGAATCGCGGGTGTCGCCGTGGGTTCATCGACGCAACCGCTATGTCACGGTGTCCGCGCCGTCGGCACGTGAGCTCGTCGAGCTGGGCGTCGACGCCGAGCGGATCACCGTGGTGCACAACGGCATAGATTCCATACCCGATGCCATCGGGCCTCGACAGCGCGTCGACCGCGGCGCCGCGCGACTGTGTGTGCTCTCCCGGCTTGTCCCGCACAAGCAGGTCGAGGACGCACTGCACGTGGTGGCCGACCTGCACCGTGCCTGCGACCGCGAGGTGCGCCTCGACGTCATCGGCGACGGGTGGTGGTCATCTCGATTACGTTCGGCTGCAAGCGAACTCGGAGTCGATCGCATCGTCACCTTCCACGGGCACGTGCCCGATGAGCGCAAGTACGAACTCCTCGCCGACGCCGACGTGCATCTGATGCCGTCGCGCAAGGAGGGGTGGGGCCTAGCGGTGATCGAGGCCGCGCAGATGGGTGTGCCGACCATCGGCTACCGTCACGCCACCGGACTGGCCGAATCCATCGAGGACTCCGAGACCGGCATCCTTGTCGATGGGGTTGACGAAATGGTCTCCGCCACGAGAAAACTGCTCGACGATCCGGCCGAGCGAGCACGTCTCGGCGCGAATGCGCGCGCCCGGGCGCAGCGCTACTCCTGGGCGGCGACCGCCGACGGCTTCGCCGCGATCTTCGATCAGCCTCTCGCCCGCTGAGCCCTGCTCCGCCGGCCCCGATCGGCGGAACCTTATCCCGCCGAGCCATGCCCCGCCGAGCCTTGCCCCGCTGGGTCCGGCCCTGCCGGCGTCGCTCGACGTCGTCGCGGCCACCACGCGGCCAGGGCGCCGACGAGAATCAGTCCCGCCCAGACGATGTGCGCAGTCCATGCGATCGCTCGTTCTGTCGTCGAGGCCCGTGCGACACCCGCGGGATTCTCGACTCGGAACAGTGTGAGGTCGCGTCCGGCGAAGACCATCTCGCCCCTGCTCGACAACTTCTGAGGCACAGCAGGAGTGGTTGCCTCACCCGGATGTGTTGTCTCTCCCGTGTTCTCCACGAGCACCCAGCCGATCCCGAGTCGCGCGAGAACCGTCGGATCGCCGCCTGCCGCAAGCGCATCGGTCACCTGGCGCGCGCGCGGAGCAGCGGCGTCGACCTCTTCTCCATCGACGGTCAACTCGCCCGATTCCACGACGGGTGCGCGCTGCATGCGTGCAGCGGGATCGAGCGACGGCGACTCGGTGAAGGCGTACTGCCGCACGGTACCCGGCGGCCACAGTGCGACGTCGCCTGCGTCGGACGGAACGAGCCGGGTGACGCGTGCCCAGTCGTCGGGGTACTGCACCGTCGACAACCGTCCGCCGACTCCCCATGCGAGGTCGGGGAGAGGTGCCACGACGAGCAGAAGCACCGCTGCGAGCGCGAAACCGGAGGGGACGATATCGCGCAACCTCCACACCGCAGCGGCCGTCGCCACCGCGACGATCGGCATCGCCAGCGCAGTGAACTTCGACGAGTCGCGCAGCAGACCCCCTCCGGGGATCGTGTCGACGACCGCGGCGAGGGCGGTGCGGCCGGGCCCCGTCGCCGTGACCGCGAGCACGAGCACCACCACGACGCCGAGGATCGCGAGCGCTGCACCAAGCCGATTGCAGGCTAGCCGGTCACGTCTGCGCCACAGCGTGATCGAGCCGACGCCGACGAGCGCGACCAGAGCGGCGGTCGCGACCGCGGCCCACCAGAAGGTACGGCTCGCGGGTACGGCGTCGGCGTTCCAGATTCCTCCGAATCCCAGCACGGTACCGAGCGGCCCGAGAGCGGGCTCGGACCGCAACCCGAAGGCGCGTACGCCCGCGATGCCGTCGGTACCGGTCGAGGCCGACGTCAGCGCGGCAGCGGCGAGCCACGGCAGCGCCGAGATCACCCACGCCACGAGTACCCCGGTCATCCGCCGCGCGCGAGCCATTACCGGTCCGCTGACAGCGGACCCGCACACCACGGCGACGGCGACACCGAGAAGTGAACCGCTCGGCGTGAATCCGGCCACCGCGAGCAGCGCTGCCAGAACGCACCATCGGCGTATCGACGGCAACACACCCCACCGCGCTGCGGCCAGTGCGATCCAACCGAGGGCTCCATACCCGACGAGCAGACCCCAGTGACCCTGGAGAAGCCGTTCTGCCACATACGGATTCCAGAGCGAGACGATCGCTGCGGCGACGGCCCCGGTCGTCCCCGCACCGGGAACGAGACGAGCTGCGAGCCTGCCGTACCCGACACCGCCGAACGTCAGCGCCGCACACAGGATCGCGGTGACGAGAAAGCCTCCGTCGACGACGGAACTGCCCACGGCGACAGCCCAATCCTGCGGAACCGCGCGCGGAGGGAGGTTACCGATGCCCAGGGTCGCGTCGGTGACGTATGACCTCGGCGTCGACACAGCGTCCCGGTAGAGCAGGTATCCCGGGCGCAGCAGCGGACCGAGGATCAGTGCTGTCGACGCCGCGCTGACGACCCAGAGCGTCGGCGACAACCGTGACATGGCGTGCCGTCCGATCCGGTCGGCCGAACTCAGTAGTGGTAGGTGTCCGACGGCGCCGAGGCGTGGCCGGGGTCGACCTCGTACTCCGTACCGGTCACCCCGTAGGCGCGGGCGAGGTCGAGGATCTTGGTCGCACGCGCGATGCGCGGCAGGTCCGAGCCGTTGCGGATCTCGCCGCCCTCGGCCTCGAACTCGGCGAAGAACTCCTTCGCCCAGGTGATCTCGTCGATCGACGGGGTGAGGCCCTCGTTGACCGGCGCACACTGGTCAGGTGTCAGACAGATCTTGCCGGTCATACCGAATTCGACGCTGACAGCGGTCGCCTCGCTGAGCTTGAGCGCACTCGATCCGACCGTCGGCCCGTCGATGGCGCTCGGCAGGTGCGCGGCCTTGGCTGCGATGGTGAACCGAGACCGCGCGTACGCCAGCGTCATCGGGTTGTCGCCGAAGCCGGTGTCGCGGCGGAAGTCGCCGATGCCGAAGGCCAGCCGGAAGGTACCCTTCGCCGCCGCGATCTCACTGATGCGTTCGAGTCCGCGTGCCGTCTCCACGAGTGCGACGATCGGTACATCGGGTAGCCGTTTGGCGGTCTCGGTGACGTGATCGACGGACTCGACCATCGCCAGCATCACGCCGCCGACGGGGGTCGCCGAGAGCGCCTCGAGGTCGTCGGCCCACCACGGGGTGCCGAAGCCGTTGACCCGCACCCAATCGCCCGCACCGCCGGGCGTCTGCGCTGCGTCGTCGATGCCCGGTTCGGTGTCGGGTTCGGAGGTCAGCCAGCGCACAACGTTGTCGCGGGCCGTGAGCTTGTCCTTGGGCGCCACCGCGTCCTCGATGTCGAGCACCACGATGTCGGCGCGCGACCGCGCTGCCTGCGCAAACCGGTTGGATTGGGCGCCGTTGACCAGCAGCCAACTGCGCGCGAGAACCGGGTCGATGCGGAAGCCGACGTCGGCGCTCTCGACGTCGGTCTGCGTGTTCTGGTCATACATCGGTGTCTATCGTTCCACACCGTAGAGGCACACTTGACCACATGGTGCGTTCCCCACTTCCCGGCCGCGCACCCATAGGTGGCCTCGATCGCGGCCCGAAGGGCGCCCTTGATCGCGTCCCGAAGGGCGCCTTCAGTGCCGTCGGGTGGGTGGCGGTCGGTTCGATGCTCGCCAACGTCTGCGCATACGCCGTGCATCTCGGTGCGGGCCGCTGGTGGCTGGGGCCCGCGGAATACGGCGAACTCGCCGTCCTGCTGTCGGCGCAGTTGGTGTTGACCGTCCCGGCCCTCGCGCTGCAGGCCGTGGTCGCGCGCGAGGTGGTGCGGGCTCGCGGCGATGCGCCGTCGGGTGGCGGCGACAGGCGGATAGGCGGTCTCGTCGTGCGATGTGCACTTGCCGTCGCTGCGCTCGTCGCCGTCGCCGTCCCGGTCGTCTCGGTCGTGGCATCGACGTCGTGGCCACAGACGCTTGCCGGGCTGTCGGCGGCTCCGCTACTCACAATCATCGGCGGCGGGCAGGGCATCCTGCAGGGGCGCCGACGATTCCGCACACTCGGCGTCGTCCTCGCTGCGGTCGGAGTCATGCGCACTGCGCCGATGATCGCGGCGCTCGCCGTGGGCGCAGGCCCGGCCGGAGGACTGCTCGCTGGAGCCGTCGGCACAGCGGTCGCTGCTGTCGTGGTGTGGGGAATCGCAGGGGCATCGAGGTCGGCCGGGCCGCTGCCGACGGCGACTGTGGCCGCCCCCAACCTGCTCACCGTCATCCGCGCCTCGCAGGTGCAACTGGTGCTCGTCGTCGCCGTCTCGCTCGACGTGCTGCTCTCGAGGGCAGTCCTCGACCCGCGCGAGGCGGGGGTGTACGCCTTCGGTGCGATCGCGACGAAGGTCGCCTTCTGGCTGCCGCAGGCCGTCGGCGTCGTCGTCTACCCACGACTCGCCGATCCGGCGACGTCACGTCGTTCGCTGCGGCAAGCGGCCGGGGTGGTGGCCGCCATCGGCCTGATGCTCACGGTGCTCGGCGCACTCGCCGGGCCGTTGCTCCCCGTGCTGATCGGCGACGACTATCGCCAACTGAGCCGGTTGCTCGGGCTCTTCGCCTACACCGGCGCCGCATTCTCGGTGCTGCAGGTGGGGCTGCTCGCGGCCATCGCACACGACCGCACGCGCATCTCGGCGCTCGCGTGGCTGTTCCTCGGTGTCGAGGCCGCCGCGATCGGGCTCCTCGGGCACAGCGTGACTGCGCTGGCAGTGATCACCGCGGTCGCGGCGACCGTCTCGGCGGTCACGACGACCCTTGTGGCTCTTCAGGTCTCGCATCCGGCCGCGCACCACGCCCTCGACGTCGGGGCCGGTGATCGTCGACCCAGCGCTGCCACCGACCCGGGAACGTGAGCACCGCGCCCGCGATCAGCGCGAGGACCCCGACGATGCCCGCGATCAACGGCACCACCCGGCCCCAGAGGACGACGGGACCGGCCAGCGACGAGGCGGTGTCGGCCATCGCACGTTGTGTGGGCACGTCGAAGCCGAAGGTCGCGCGCAGATTGGTCAGCGACGCTCCGGCGTCCTCGGTGTCGGTACCCGCCACGCGGTAGGTCTGCTCGACGTCGACCCGCTCATCGAGGATCACTCCGGTCGCGGCGTCGACCGAGATGTCCCAACGCGCTCGATGATGCAGTGTCGCGGTGACCTGCCTGCCCGGGTCGCCCCCGGTGATGCCGAACCACGACGCCGGACGGGTGATGCGCGTGGCAGGGGTGCCGTCCGGTGCTCCGGAGCCGATTGCGGCGAGGTCGGTGTCGGGGATGTCGGCGCGATAGCGGATCGCGGTCCGACCGCCGACCTGTGACTGTCCCGCATCGACGAGCGGGACGGTTCGACGTGTGGTCACGTCGAAGTACTGTGCGCCAGACGTCGGTGGATCGAAGGGCAGCACGTAGGTGTAACCACGTCGATCCGACGCTGCGACCGGCGCCGAGTTGGCGTCGTACTGGATCTCGGAGTTGCCCCGCGCCCCGTCGACCGCGCCGAGGTCGGGCAGTGCGGAGCGTCGGTTCAGCGTGATGCGGTCGGTGACAGCCGACACCGTCGGCGAGGTGCACGCGTCGGCACCTCCGGCAGGGGCAACGTCGCTGCCCGGGCGCGCGGCGTCGGACTCGGCTTCTTTCCCGTCGAGCCAGATGCGGTCGGCCTGCACGGACGCGCCCGCCTGCAGCGTGACCCTCCGCGAGTCGGCAGGGCGCACCGCGACGACGCGCTGCTGGCGTACAAGAGTTGCGTCGAGGAGTCGAGCACGCGGGGTGTTCAGTGAGCACCTGTCGAGAATCTGCGCGTGCCGGTCGTCGGACATCCCCGCTGTCGAGACAGTGGTCTGGTCGGTGCTCAGCGGAATGCTGCGCAGCCGATCGACGAACAGCGTAGGCAGCGCGATGGTGACCGCGATCAGGAATGCGCCGAGGAAGATGAGGGTCGGGCCGATGAGGTCGGCCGTGGTGAAGCGGCTCGGGGTCGATGGGTCCGGGCTTGACGGGCTCGGGGTCCGGGCCTCTGGCATGGGCACGACACTACTGTTCGACCTCGGGACGCAGGCGTGGTGGCCGTATTCTGGTCTGATGCCAGCTGGACCGACGACGCCGAGCACACCGGCGCGCCGATTCTTCCCTCAGCTCGAGGGCATGCGCGCGGTGGCTGCGCTCGGAGTGCTCACCACGCACGTCGCCTTCCAGACCGGGGCCGTCGGGCTGCCCGTGCTCGGCCCGATCCTCGGCCGTCTCGATCTGGCCGTCGCCCTGTTCTTCGCTCTGTCGGGTTTTTTGCTGTGGCGGCCCTGGGTGGCGAGCGCACACGGCTGGTCGAACGGACATCGTGTGGCGCGCGCGCCGCACCCGCCGATCCGCCGCTATCTTCGCCACCGCGTGGTGCGCATCTGGCCCGCGTACCTGGTTGTGGTCGTCGTCGTCCTCACACTGCTGCCCGAGGCGCAGGGGGCGGATGCGACGGTGTGGCTGGCCAATCTGACGCTCACGCAGGTGTTCGTGCCACTGTCGTTGACCGCGGGCCTGACCCAGATGTGGAGCCTGTCGGTCGAGGTCGCCTTCTATCTGCTGCTGCCGCTACTCGGCCTGGTCCTGTTCGCCCTGCGCGGTCGCAGCGTCGCCGCACGCATCCCGGTGTTGCTCGCGCTCGGTGCGGTGAGTCTGTCGTGGGGGTGGATCGCCGAGTTCCTCCCGACACCCGACGGGGTCGAACCGACGAACTGGGTCGTCGGACATCTGCCGTGGTTCGTCGCGGGGCTGATACTCGCCGAGGTGGCGGGCGCCGACGAACTGGGCAGCGCGACCCGATTCACTCGTGTGGTCGCGGCGATCGGGTCACGGCGCCGCTCGATGCTCGTCGTCTTCGTCATCGCCTATGGCCTGGCATGCACGCCCATCGCGGGTCCCACCGGACTCGGCGTGCTCGCCCCGTGGCAGTTCGCGGTGAAGATGGCACTCGGTGCGATCTGCGGCTTCGCGCTCCTCGCCCCGCTGATCTGTTCGGACGGAACGCGCGGGATCGGCGCCCGATTCTCCGATCGGCCATTCCCCGTCCTCACCTCGCCACCGATGCTCGCACTCGGGAGGTGGTCGTACGGCATCTTCATCTGGCACGTCGCCGTGCTCGCGGTGGTGTTCGGGCTGTTCGGGATCGTGCCGTTCACCGGCCACACCGCGGTGGTCTGGCTCATCACCGCCATCCTCAGCATCGGGATCGCCGCGGCGAGCTACGCCTTCGTCGAGGAGCCGTCGCGCGACCGGCTGCGTCGTCGAGAGTCGCGCCATCGAGAGGAGTTGCGGCGTCAGGAAGAATCGGGCCGAGACGAATCGCGGCGTCGAGAAGCGGCGCGTGCCGTGCGCAGCCATCGGGAGAGCGCTGGTGACGGCGAGTCCGACGACGGCGGGCCCGGAGCCACTGCGACAAGTGCCGAGGAGACCACACTGGCCACCGCGACGAACGCCGGTAGCTGAACCCACCACGCGAACCCGTTGTAGCCCGCGTCGGCATGCCACGGCCCCGCTGCGAGGCCGACTGTCGCGCCCATCATCGACACAAACGTCAGCACCACTCGCGCCTTCGGTCGCAGCACCGCGACGACAGCACCGACCACCACCGAGGCCACCAGGCCCCACCAGCCCGCCAGCAGCCAGGACATCGACAGCCAGCCCACACCGGCAAGCACCACGAGCGGTGTGGACATCGGGCCGGGTGACTGCGTCGCAGCGTCCGGCTCGCGGCGACTGCGGGCAGGCCAGAGCGCGGCCACGAAGAGCAGTGCGAGCATCACGAATCCGATGAGCAACGCCCAACGGTATGGCGAGTCGTAACGGAACTCGAGAGCAACGGTCCCCGACGCTCCGGCAGGTACCCGGTACCCCTGCTGCCAGCCGTTCACCACGACCGGCTGAAGCTCGGTCGTCCCCAGCCGCGCGCGCCACCCGGGGTTCTCGCTCTCCGGGACGACGAGCAGCCGAGGTGTGTCGGAGGCATCGACGTGCACCGAACGCGACGTCGCCGACCAGGTCAGCACGCGCGGCTGCGTAGTCGCCGCTGCTCGTCCGGCACCACCCTCCGACGTCGCCGACGTGCCGTACCCGCCACCGGCGTCGAGTCCGACGGTGTCGACGGTGAATGCGCTGCCCGGATTGGCCGACAGTTCCTGTTCTCCCGCGCCGAGCTGCACGGTGGGCGTACAGGGACGTGCGACGACCGGCTCACCGCTGCGTAGCGCGCCGGCGGTCGTCGTGATCTGCATGCCGATCACCTGGCCGGACACCGTGATCCCCACGCCGCCATCGCATCCCACGGAGATCGGGCGGTCGTCGTCGGTCGCCTGCGCTGTCGGTCTCGGTTCCACCTCGACCTCGGCGATCCCGGTCGGTGCGGTGCTGGTGAAGCCGAGGCTGTTGACGTCGATGAGGTCGCGCCGTTCGAGCACGGTCAACGAGATGTGGTCGGTCACGGCTGGTTTCAGCTCGACGACGCCGTCGCCGGTCACCGTGTGTTCCTGTGGCCCGTCGCCGAGATCGACCGACACCCGCGTCGGTGCCGCGGGGTAGTCGCGCGGCACGACGAGGCGCAGGCGCTCGACGCGTTGGGCAGCGGGGAGGGAGATGTCGAGTCGGGGCCGTGAGGTACGGCCGGGCCTGTCGTCGTCGCGAGCGGTCCAGACTGTTGTCGGATCGCCGTCGACCGCGGCCTGCGCAGACCCGCGGGGGTCCGACACCGCGGACGGGCCCCGCGCGGTCACGGCTCCCGGTCGAGCCAGCAAGGCGTTGAGCCCGTCACCTGGTCTCGGGCGCAGCACCATCACGGGCGCGACAGTGGTCTGGCGGGGAACCGATAGTGCCCGCGTCATCACCCCCGGCGTCTCGGGTGAGAGTCCCAGGCCGCCGGCGCATCTGACGACGTCCGTGGCGGACGAGTGCGCACTGCCCGGGGTGTTGTCGAGAAGGCAACTCGACCGCCCCGAGAGCTCCTGGGAGAGCACCCAGCTCGATACCGTTGTGTCGGAGCTCAGCGCCGGCAGCACGACGCGGTGCCGGATGGTCAGGGGCATACCAGACGAGAGGTCGGTGAGGCCGACCTCGCCGAGCGCGAACTGGTTTCCGGCAGTACCGTTCTCGGTGCTGATCGCACGGATCGAGACCCAGCGGGTCGCACCGCTCGGAGCCGTCACCGTCACGGGCTTGTTCGGTTTGACGCCCTGCGCAACGGTCGTGCCCGCCTCGGTGGAGATCAGAATCGACGACACGTCGGGTCCCAGCGCCTTGGCGGTGGTCAGGCGGATGGCGAGATCGCTTCGCGGACGGGTGAAGTCGAGTCGCAGCCACTGTCCGACCGCGGATGACAACCCGCTGCTGGCCCACGCCGTCGCCGTATCACCATCGAACGCTGCGGCCGGGGAGTTGGCGGGTGAGGTCTGGCCGGGCTGCGTGGCGTCCGATGCCGAGCCGGAGGTCGAGACCGACACTTCGCCGGGTGCGTTGTCGAGGAGCCACTGGCCCTCGACGAGTGGCTGCCCGTCGACCGGATAGTCCGGCGCCGCATTATGCGTCCGGCGCGCATCACCGGGCGCACGGACGGCCGAGCTGTGATCGTCGACGCGTCCGAAGTCGGTCTCGCGGTCGGCGGGGGTGTCGGTCACGACCACAGGTGCCGGGCCGAGATCTGCGCGACGGGCATCGGCGGAGAGGATCGAGGGACCCAATGGTGCCATCCCGAGTCGCGAGCGCAGATCCTGCACCGCGGCAACCGATTCCGGTCCACCGGAGATTCTCGTGGCGTGCCCGGCGTCGGTCAGGACCGGTCCGGTGCCGGGGAACGCCGCCACATCCGCGCCGCCGGCGTGCTCGACGGCGAAGATCTGGATCGCGGGCATGTCAGGACGTAACCCGTTGTCACGCACCACATCACGTGCCGACGGCGGGCCGACGCGCGGCCCGAAGATCGCGACGCGTCGCAACCCTGGCGAGCCCGTCAGTGCTTGTTGAGCCAGCAGTGGACGGGCCGACCGTGACGTCTCGGGGTCGAGATCGGCTCGGAGGACCACGAAGTCGATGCCCTGCCCTGCCAGTGTCGCGGCCAGGCCGGGAGACGATCGCCCTGCGGCGATGTCGCGCTGGACCGAGTCCATGGCCCGGATGGTGCCCGGAGGGGTCAGCGGGATCGCGTCGCGCACCGACCAGGGCGTCGTCGACAGCGGCTGGAGGGGTTCGTCGCGGGTCAGTCCCCACAGCTGGTCGGCGAAGGGGGAACCGGGAACGACGAGGGCCCGCCCGGGATGGGCTGCGCCGTCCGCATCGTCGGCGGCACCGGTGTCCTCGGCGTTGGCGTGCTCGCGTAACCAGTCGGCTGTCTGCTGCCAGTATCCGGGGATGGACCGGTAGGTGCCGTCTGGGGCGAGTTGCCCGGTCCACACCAGCGACCCCGCGCCGATCAGGGCGACGACGAGCACCATCGTCGCAGCGACCGGGCGCGAGCGCTGCGGATGGGCGAACGCGGAGAACGTCTCTGGAAGCGAGGCTGTGCCGGGTAATGGCACGCGGGCGAGAAGGTGAGCGAACCCGAGTACCAGGGGGATCCGGACGAACGGCTCGAACTTGTGGATGTTGCGGAGAAAAGCGCCGGGGCCGTCGAGGAAGACGCGCACCGGTTCGGCGATCGGTGATCCCCATCCGCCCGCATAGCCGACGCACATCAGTACGAGGCCGACGACGAGGATGGTCACCCACCGACCGCGAAACGGCATGCGTCGCATGCACAGTCCGGCAAGCCCTGCTGCCGCGAGTGTTCCGGTGGCGAGCACCGCGGCCGGTTGTGTGGTCAACACGGCCCCCGCGACACGCTCGGGCGAGACGAATGGCGTCCACGAACTCGTTCCGCGCAGAACCTCGGTGAGCGATGTCCATTGCGTTGTCACGCGCGAGGATTCGATGAAGTCGAGGAAAGGCGGTGACACGCGCGAGAGGATCAGCAGCGGCACCGCCCACCACGCGCACGCGAGCACGAGCCCCCCGGCCCACGCCGCGCCGAAACGAAGAGCGCGTGTGCGATGACTGGTCGTGGCGCTCTGCCCGGACGAACCAGGTGTGCGGGCCGACGCGATCGAGAGAGCCCACCACACGACGGCGACCCCGAGCGCGGCCATCGTGGCGACGGCGTTCACTGCTCCCATCAGCGCAACGGCGACCGCCGATCGGCACGCATCACGCCACAGCGGATAGGGCGATCCCCGATCGGCGTCGAGTGCGCGGACGACCGGGATCAACACCCACGGCGCGAGCATCATCGGCAGTGTCTCCGACGAGATCGAACCCAGCGTCGTCAGGACCCGTGGACTGAGCACGAAGACCAGAGCGGCGAGAAATCGTGAACCGGGTGAGCCGATCCGGAGCAGTTCGGCCAGCCGCACGATGCCCACGAACCCGACCGTCAGGAGGATCGCCCACCACAAACGCTGGGTGATCCACGGCGGGATGTGCGCCAGCTCGCCTGCCGCGAAGAACGCGCCGTGCGGGAAGAAGTATCCGTATGCCTGATTCTGTACCTGGCCCATCGGCGCCGTGGGCGTCCACAGGTGGGCTGCCCTGGCCAGAAAGCCGAGCGGGTTGGCGGTGAGGTCGAGTTTGGTGTCGGCCGAGATCCGTCCCGGCGACTGCAGCAGGCTGACGATCAGCGCCACGAGAAAGACGACGCCGACGCCGCGTCGGCCTACTTGCTTCTCCGCTGCGCGGTCGAGAGTTCTCAGTTGCGAGGTGCGCTCACTTGTCGTCGGCGGTCTGGCGCGAGCCGTAGTCGACAGACCCCTGGACGAAGCCACTGTTGGGGTTGATGTTGTTGACGTCGGTCGACGGACTGTTCTCCGACGCGATCGCTCCGCCGAGGAAGACCGCACCCAGGCCGACGAGGATGCCGGCGATACCGGCCACGGCACCGGCGATCAGGCGGTTGTTGCGCATGCGGACGAAACTACCATTTCACGCGGCGAGGTCAGATGGTGATCTCCGGGCGTGGCTGCGACTCGCACTTCGCCGGAACGACGAAGACAGGCCGGTGACAGTGCTTGAGTACCCGCTCGGCGACGGACGAGCGCAGCAGGGCCTTGAAGCCGGTGGCGCCGCGGGTACCGGTGACCAACAGGTCGACGTCGAGGGAGTCGGCAGCGGAGATGAGCGCTGCCCATACCGTCGAATCGGCTTCGACCAGCGTTCCCGTGGCCTGCAGCCCGCACTCGGTGGCGAGTGCGACGCCGCGCGCGTTGGTGTCGACGGCCTCGCGTTCGAGCGCCTCGTCGACCTCGATCTCTGCTCTCGTGTCCAGATACGGCTGCATCCCTGCGGCCAGTGACGACACCCGGGGCGCGCTCATCGCGCCCGGCTCCCAGGCGGTGACCACGTGGGCCATGCGGGCGCGGAGGAAATGTGCGGCGTAGCGGATGGCGCGATCGGCGTTGGGAGAGCCGTCATAGGCGATCATCAGTGTCTGCCCGTGGTCGGGTTCACCGGATGTGACCTTCTCGCGCTTACCAGCTCCACCGGGGCCATGTGGGCCGGTGGGGGAGGGTGACGACCCCGCAGCCATGGGGAAATCGTACATGCCAGACTCGATACATGCGCCTTGATCGACGACGTTTCGCAGGTGTCCGTACGGCCGGCATCGTGCTCGCTGTCGCCGCAACGCTGACGGCATGCCAGACAGGCTCCTCCGGTGGCGGATCCTCGGTGACGTCCGCGTACGCGTCGACTCATTCGTCGACGAGCAGTGCGGCGTCATCGGCTGCGGCGCCGGAGGCGGTGGCCAACGGCTGTGGCGCGCCGGAACTGTCACGAATGACGTTGCGTCAGAAGCTCGCTCAGCTCATCGTCGTCGGTGTGACGGGAACCGCCGACGCAACGCAGGTGGTGCAGCGCGAACACATCGGCGGCATCTTCGTCGGAAGCTGGACGGACAAGTCGATCCTGACCAGCGGCGCGGCCTCGCGGCTGTCGCGTTCGCAGCCCATCCCGCTGATGGTGACCGTCGACCAGGAGGGCGGTCGCGTGTCGCGTCTGTCGTCGCTGGGCATCGACAGCCCCTCGGCACGTGAACTGGCCCAGACCAAGACGCCCGCGCAGGTACGCGCCGTGGCGGCGTCGGTCGGCCGACAACTCAAGAAGCTGGGCATCACCGTCGACTTCGCTCCGGACGCGGATGTGAGTGACGAGAGTGCCGACGAGGTGATCGGCGACCGTTCGTTCAGCAACGATCCGCAGGTGGTCGCCGAGTATGCGGGCGCCTTCGCCGCCGGCCTCGAGGACGCGGGCATCATGCCGGTCTACAAGCACTTCCCCGGCCACGGACACGGCTCGGGCGACTCGCACACCGGCGTGGTGCGGACACCGCCGCTGTCGTCGCTGATCACCAGCGACCTCGTGCCGTACAAGACGCTTCTCCGCAACCCGGGCAACGCAGGCGTGATGGTCGGGCACCTGATCGTTCCCGGGCTGACCGGCGCGGAGACCCCGTCGAGTATCAGTCCGCGCGCGATGACCATGCTGCGGACGGGCAAGCCGTACGGGGGCCCGGCGTTCAACGGCGTCATCTTCTCCGACGACCTTTCGGGCATGGCGGCGATCAGCGAGCGGTACCCCATCGAGCAGGCGGCCCTGATGTCGATCAAGGCGGGCGGCGACATCGCGCTGTGGATCACCACCGACCGCGTTTCCGCCGTTCTCGACGCCATGCAGCGCGCCGTGTCTGCCGGAACACTCACGCAGGCCCGCGTCGACCGCTCCGTGGTGCGCATCCTGCGTGCGAAGGGCGTGCTGCACTGCTGACCGCGCGGTCCGCCTTCAGCACCGCGAATCGGGCCGAGGGAACCGGGTTCGGGCACCGCAGAAACTTACCCACTGGTAAGGTTTGTGGATACTCGACGTTCGCGGCGTCGCAAAGGAGATGAACGATGGCAGGCGGAACCAAGCGGCTCCCACGCGCGGTTCGTGAGCAACAGATGCTCGACGCCGCGGTCAAGGTGTTCTCGGAGAATGGCTTTCGCGAGGCGTCGATGGATTCGATCGCTGCCGAGGCGCAGATCAGCAAGCCGATGCTCTACCTGTACTACGGGTCCAAGGACGAACTGTTCAGCGCATGTATCGCGCGTGAGTCCGGCAGGTTCATCGACGCGATGGCCGTCGGCTTCGACCCCACACTGCGCCAGCGGGATCAGGCACGCACGGTGGTCCGCGAGTTCCTGGGGTACGTCGATGAGCACCGGCAGTCGTGGAAGGTGCTCTATCGCGTGGCGATCGGCACGGCCAATTTCGCACAGATCGTGCGCGACAGCCGCGATCGCGTCACCGACATGGTTGCCGAACTGATCCGTCGCGGAACCACCATCGAGGGCGCCAGCGATATCGACTTCGAGCTGACCGCCGTCGCTCTCGTCGGCGCGGGAGAGGCTGTTGCCGACCGCATTTCGGAGGGCGACGTCGACATCGACACGGCCACCGACCTCCTCGTGGGCATCACCTGGCGCGGTTTGAAGGGCGTCGGTAGTGATCACGTCGCCGACGGCGAGGAGACGACACCCTCAGAGACAACGGCCTGAAAGCGGCACTGCCGCCCACACGTTCCAGAGTGTGGGCGGCAGCGCTGTGCAGGGGGCTTGCTCTCCTCAGTCGCCGCGCGTGGTGGCGGTCAGGTACGGATACCCCTTGCGCCGGTGGAGGATCGAGATGTCGAAGTTGCCGGACGATTTGCCGCCCACCCCGTCGATGCGCCGGACGTACAGGTTGATCTTCGCCGGTAGCAGGATCGGCTTGCCCCACTTGACGGTGTAGGTGACATGGTCGGGCAGCTGTGCCTCGACATTCGCGATCGCCGCTGCGGCACTCCACATCCCGTGGGCGATAGCCTTGGGGAACCCGAAGGCCTTGGCGCTCAGATCGCTCATGTGGATCGGGTTGCGGTCGCCAGATGCAGCTGCGTACTCGCGGATGCGTCCGAGATCGACTGCCAGAACCGCATTCGGCGGTGGCGGAGCCTGCTCGCGCGGCGCGGGTCCGCGCGGTTCATCGGACAGGCTGGTGCGTTGCTGCGAGAGGAACGTCGCCACCTGGCGGGTGACCGGCTCGGTACCGACGCTGAACTCCGACACCATGTCGACGAGGATGCCCTTGCGATGTTCGCGCAGATTCTCCGCGTGTGTCTCGATGGTCAGCGGCTCGTCGACGCCGATCGGCCGGAACCGCTCGACGGTGTTCTCCAGATGCACCGAAC
This sequence comes from Gordonia aichiensis NBRC 108223, assembly GCF_000332975.1. Taxonomy (GTDB): domain Bacteria; phylum Actinomycetota; class Actinomycetes; order Mycobacteriales; family Mycobacteriaceae; genus Gordonia; species Gordonia aichiensis. Next base: position 46,671 of record NZ_BANR01000025.1, read on the forward strand.
CGACTGCGCCGAAAGGAAAGTCGGCGTCGGTCATGATCTTCATCGCCAGCGGGAACTGCAGGACGAACGGGTACGTGATCGGCAGCACAGGGCCGAACTGCTGCCCGGTCGCGAGCGTGTAGGCATGTAGCCGCTCGGGGTCGACCCGCACGTTCTCGAGGCGATAACGCGTGTCGGGTAGGGCCGTATCGGGACGTACCGGCCCCGCCTTGCCGATCACCGGAAGCATTGCGGTGACAGCCTTCGAGTAGACGTCGAGCGTGCTCGGCGGTCCGTCGAGTGTGATCGTCTTGCTCATCAGGCCCCCAGGAATCCCTGGCCGCAGACGCGGACCACGTTGCCGGTGATGGCGTTGCTCGCAGGGTTGGCGAAGTAGGCGACGGTCTCGGCGACGTCGACGGTCTGGCCACCCTGCTGCAGGGAGCTCATCAGGCGACCGGCCTCACGCGTGGCGAGCGGGATGGCCGCGGTCATCTTGGTCTCGATGAAGCCAGGGGCCACCGCGTTGATGGTGATGCCCTTCTTCTTGAGGATCGGCGAGTACGCGTCGACGAGTCCGATCACGCCGGCCTTCGACGTGCCGTAGTTCGTCTGACCGCGGTTGCCCGCGATACCTGCGATCGAGCTCACGTCGACGACGGCACCGCCCGAACGCAGCGCATCCTTCTCGACGAGTGCGTTCACGAGCGACTGCGGCGCAACGAGATTGACCGAGATCACCGAGTTCCAGCGACCCTCGTCCATGTTGGCGAGCAGCTTGTCGCGGGTGATGCCTGCGTTGTTGACGATGATGTCGATGCCGCCGTGACGTTCGAGTGCGTGCTCGGCCAGCTTCTCACCGGCGTCGGGTGCGCTCACGTCGAGCGGGAAGGCTGTGCCGTTGACCTTGTTCGCGGTCTGCGCGAGTGCCTCCCCGGCAGCCGGGATGTCGGCGCAGATGACGTGGGCGCCGTCGCGGGCCAGGACCTCGGCGATGGTGGCACCGATACCGCGCGCGGCACCGGTGACGACCGCGACCTTGCCGTCGAGGGGCTTGTCCCAATTCGACGGCGCGACCGAATCGTCGGCGTCGACGCGGATGACCTGGGCGTCGACGAAGGCCGACTTGGCCGACAGGACGAAGCGCAGCGTCGACTCGAGCCCGGTGACACCGGTCTTGGCGTCGGGGGAGACGTAGACGAGCTGGACGGTCGACCCCTTCAGCAGTTCCTTGCCGAGTGAACGCGTGAAGCCCTCGAGTGCGCGCTGTGCGACGTGCTCGTCGGGATCGGAGATGAGTTCGGGGGTCGTGCCCAGTACGACGAATCGTGCGCAGCCCGCCGTCGACCGCATGACCGGCGCGAAGAACTCGTAGAGCGCGCTGAGGTCGGCGGGCTTCGTGATGCCCGTGGCGTCGAAGACCAGGCCGCCGTACTTGTCGGCGCTGCGACCCGAGGTCGCATTGTGGATCAGGGTGTAGTCAGGAGTGGAGAGGATCTCGCGCACCGGCTCGACGAGTCGACCGGTGCCGCCGAGCAGCACGGGGCCCGGCAGTGGCGGCTCGGACGGCTTGTACCGACGCAGCGTGGGCGGCACAGGGAGTCCGGCCTGCTTGGCGATGAACGATCCGGGGCCGGAATGGACAAAACTCGAATACAGACCGGCGGTTCCGTTGGAAGCCACGTGAATCTCCTCTGATCGTGATGTGCGGCTCGGCGTAGAGCTGAGTGAATAACAGTGGGTGTCTGGCTGTCGACGGCCTCTCGAGGTCCGAAGCAGTTCGACATCTAACTTACTCTGGAGTAAGAATACGCTATACGTGTCAACCCTCATCCCTGGGAGATCCAAGTGGCCTACACACCCAAGACCCGCGACGAGCGCCCGGTCGCGATCCTCGGCGGCAACCGCATTCCGTTCGCGCGCCAGGACAAGGCATACGCCAAGGTCGGCAACCAAGACATGTTCACCGCGGCCCTCGACGGGCTGGTGAGCCGGTTCAACGTCCAGGGTGAGCGGCTCGGCATGGTCGCCGGCGGCGCGGTGCTGAAGCACTCGCGTGATTTCAATCTCATCCGCGAATGCGTGCTCGGTTCCGCGCTCTCGCCCTACACGCCCGCCTTCGACCTCCAGCAGGCCTGCGGCACCGGCCTGCAGGCGATCACCGCTGTCGCCGACGGCATTGCCCGCGGCCGCTACGACGTGGCGGTCGGTGGCGGCGTCGACACCACGTCCGACGCCCCGATCGGTGTCTCCGAGGATCTGCGCCTCTCACTCCTCGAGGTCAACCGCGCACGCTCGCCCAAGGATCAGGTCCTCGGCATCCTGAAGGCGCTGCCGAAGCTCGGCATCGAGATCCCCAAGAACGGCGAGCCGCGCACCGGCATGTCGATGGGCGAGCACGCGGCCATCACCGCCAAGGAGTTCGGCATCAAGCGTGCCGATCAGGACGAACTCGCCGCAGCGAGCCACCAGAAGATGGCAGCTGCGTACGACGCCGGATTCTTCGACGACCTGATCACCCCCTACCAGGGGCTGATCCGCGACCAGAACCTCCGCGGAGACTCGACCGTCGAGAAGCTCGCCAAGCTCAAGCCGGTCTTCGGTGTCTCGTTCGGCGACGCCACCATGACCGCGGGCAATTCGACGCCGCTCACCGACGGTGCGTCGACCGTGCTGCTCTCGTCCGACGAGTGGGCCCAGGAGAAGGGGCTGCCGGTTCTGGCCTACTTCGTCGATTCCGAGACCGCCGCCGTCGACTACGTCAACGGCCCGGACGGACTGCTCATGGCGCCGACCTACGCGATCCCGCGACTCCTCAAGCGCAACGGACTGACGCTGCAGGACTTCGACTTCTACGAGATCCACGAGGCGTTCGCCTCGGTGGTGCTCGCGACGCTGCAGGCGTTCGAGAGCGAAGAGTATTGCAAGGAGCGCCTCGGCCTCGACGCCGCGCTCGGGCCGATCGATCGCAGCAAACTCAACGTCAACGGCTCCTCGCTCGCCGCAGGGCACCCGTTCGCCGCGACCGGTGGTCGGATCGTCGCCCAGGCCGCCAAGCAGATCAAGGCGAACGGTGGCGGTCGGGCGCTCATCTCGATCTGTGCCGCCGGTGGCCAGGGCGTGACGGCGATCATCGAGGGCTGAGCCGCTCGTGATCTGCCGTTCCCGTCGGTTCGGTCAAAGGTTTCCCAACCGCGTGTAACGAATCGGAACGCAGGGTAGATATACGTGTTAGCTCCGGTTGAGCTGTCAGACCCCCGACCCGACAGCTCGACCGGAGCGCCTGTTTTTCCCAGGTCGGTTACGGTTTTTCCGTACACGCCACCCTGGCGCAGTCCGCGGAGTCCGTTTCGCCCGCGCCCGAATTGTCCTGTATGACTGACACCGTGATCTCCAGCCCCGCACGTCGGCGACGTGTCGGCGCGCGTGCGGTCGTGGCTGTGGCGCTTCTCACAACTCTCGTGTTGGCCGGCGATCTGGTCGCGACGCAGTCGCACACGGCTCGCGGTGCGACCACCGCGGGTCTCGAGGTCGGAAACCTCTCTCGTACCCAACTGGCCCCTGCCGTCGCGGAGCTCCAGAAGCGCGCCGTCCGACCCGTCACGATCCGGACTCCCTCGGGAAGTCAGACGGTGGCACCACACGAACTCGGCCTGAGCTTCGACGCCGAGGCGACCACCGACCGCCTCATGCGGCAACCGCGCACCCTCTGGGACCGTGTCACAGCGCTCTTCGGACGTTCGCACGACGTCACGCCGGTCGTCCGGGTCGACCGCACCCGTTTCGCAGCTGCGCTCGATGCGCGCAGGGACGAACTGGAGAAGGCTGCGGTCGAGGGTGGCGTGCGCTACCGCGGCGCAACCCCGGTCCCCGAGATGCCGAGTCAGGGATTGCGTGTCGTACGCGATCGCGCCGCGCAGGTCCTGGCCGACCGCTGGCTCGACGGTGACGCCCCCATCGACCTGCCGATGGAACCGTTCTCACCGACGGTGTCGGCAGAGACCGTTCGACGCACGGTCGAAGGCCCGGCGGCGCGCGCGACGTCGGAGTCGCTTGCGGTGTCGGGCGTCGAGGGCGCGCGGAAGCGGTTGAGTCCCGAGGACCTCGGCGCGATCCTGCGATTCGAGGCCGACGGCCACGGCGGACTCGTCCCGCGCGCAGACGAGAAGGTGGTGGCGACTCGCGTCGGCGCCGATCTAGGACGCACGGAGCGAGCCCCCGTCGACGCGACATTCCGGCTGAGCGGTGGCAGTCCTGAGGTGGTGCCCGCGCGCGACGGTGCACGAATCGACTGGCGGAAGACGACGCAGACCATCGTCGACGCCGCGCTTGCCGACGACCGCCCCGATGCGGTCGACGCGACGTATCAGGTGCGGAAGCCGAAGTTGACGACGGCGAAGGCGAAGAGCCTCGGCGTCGACGAGGTGGTCTCGGAGTTCACCACCGGCGACTTCTCGTCGGCGTCGGGCGAGAACATCAGGCTCGTGGCCCACGAGGTCGACGGCGCGGTGGTGCTGCCCGGTGAATCGTTCTCGCTCAACTCCTACACCGGTCCGCGGGGTGAGGCTCAGGGGTACGTCACGTCGACGATCATCGACCACGGCAGGCCGTCGAAGGCGGTCGGCGGTGGGATCTCACAGTTTGCGACGACGCTCTACAACGCCTCGTACTTCGCGGGACTCGAGGACGTCGACCACACCGAGCACAGCTACTACATCTCGCGGTACCCCGAAGCGCGCGAGGCGACGGTCTTCGAGGGCGCGATCGACCTCGTCTTCCGCAACAACACGCGCAACGGGATTCTCATCGAGACCAACTGGACCCCGTCGTCGGTGACCGTACGGATGTGGAGCACCAAGACCGTCGACGTTCAATCGATCACCGGCGATCGGTACGCGTACACCTCGCCCGCGGTCGTCGAGTTGCCGGGCGGTCAGGATTGTATGGCCGCCACCGGGATTCGTGGTTTCACGACGTCGAACACGCGGGTCATCACCGACGCCGCGAGCGGCAACGAGATCAGCAGGCACACACGGACCGTCAAGTACGACCCCGAGCCGACGGTTCGCTGCGTCTGACATCGGCCCGACACCCCGAGCGATCGCTCGGCCCCTCTGTTATCCCCGACACATCCCGTCGTAGGCTGACCGGTGTGGATATCAATGGAGCAAGTGCAATCGTGACGGGTGGGGCGTCGGGCATCGGCGCCGCAGTGGTTCGCCAGTTGGCCGCCAAGGGCGCGAAGGTCGTCGTCGCCGACCTCAACGCCGACAAGGGCGGACTGCTGGCCAAAGAGGTGGGCGGAGAGTTCGTCTCGGTCGATGTCACCGACACCGCCGAGATCGAGACCGCGGTCAACCAGGCGAGTGAACTCGGGCCCCTGCGTGTGCTGGTCAACTCGGCGGGTATCGGTTGGGCGCAGCGCACCATCGGCAAGGACGGCGAGTTCGCCTCCGCGCACAATCTCGACGCGTACAAGAAGGTCATCGCGATCAATCTGATCGGCACCTTCGATGCGATCCGTCTGGCTGCGACCGCGATGAGTCGGCTCGAGCCCACAGAGACAGGTGAGCGCGGCGCCATCGTCTCGATGGCCAGTGTCGCGGCATTCGACGGTCAGATCGGCCAGGCCGCCTACTCGTCGTCGAAGGGCGGCGTTGTCGGCATGACGCTCCCGGTCGCCCGCGACCTGTCGGCCGTCGGCATCCGCGTCAACACCGTCGCACCCGGTCTGATCGACACCCCGATCTACGGGTCGGGCCCCGACTCGGATGCGTTCAAGGCCAATCTCGGCAAGAACGTCCTGTTCCCGAAGCGTCTGGGCGAGCCGGACGAGCTGGCGTCGATGGTCATCGAACTCGTCAGCAACTCGTACATGAACGCCGAGGTCGTCCGCGTCGACGGCGGCATCCGGATGCCACCGAAGTAATCGGGCACATGCCCTGGGTCGTGAACAGTCGGGTGCCCAGCGGCACCCGACTGTTCCGGCGCGACCCGCGTTCACCGAGCTGCCTGGCTGTCGGATAGCCTCGGAGAACAGTCGGTTCGTCCGTTCCGCCGTGTGGAGCCCCGACGTGTGGGCGGACGACGAGACACCGCGATGTGTCGAGGGGAACCCGGTGTGAGTCCGGGACTGTCCCGCAACGGTGAGTCGACGGCGAGTACGCGTCGACGAGTCCGATCACCTGCCGCTGTGCCGGATACGCCGTATCCGGCGGTCTGTCCGCCTCGAGGATGAGCGCGCGGCACTCCGACTACCCGGTTGCGGGTGGGGCTCTTGCAGATAAGGGTTCATGGGCGTGCACACGTGGTCGTAGGGCGGACGCCATCCGAACCGATCGAAAGTGTGCAGTAACCCGATGACTGGTATAGCCACGTCCCAGGCAGGAAGTCTTCCCCGTACGACGCGACTCGTCGAGGCCAACAAGGCGCGCCAGGAGTCAGCCGACGGACTCGAACTCCACACAAGCGCAGACTTCGAGTCGTTGCTCGCCGACGAGGTCGCCGCCCTGGTGAAGCGCCAGGTCGATCTGGGGATCACGATTCCCGGTGACGGCGAATACGGAAAATCGATGTCCAGCAACGTCGATTACGGTGCCTGGTGGTCGTATTCGTTCAACCGGCTCGGTGGCCTTGAGCTGACCGACGGCGGTCCGTTCGCCGACGAACCGAAACGTTCGACGCCGGGCCACGTCAGACTCACGACCTTCCCGGATCGTCGGGACTGGACGATCTTCGCCGACGCCTATCACGATCCGGACAGCGGTATCGCGGTGGGCGAGCGTGGGGCGCTGTTCCCGACTGCTACCGGTCCGGTCACCTACACAGGACACGATGCGATAGCCGCCGATATCGCGAATTTCACCGCGGCGCTTGCCGAATCGGATCAGAAGGCCGGATTCATCACCTCGCTGTCGCCTGGCTCGGCATCGCGGATCGGCAATGACTACTACGCGACCGAGGAAGAGTTCATCTGGGCCTGTGCCGACGCGATGCGCGAGGAGTACAAGGCGATCATCGACGCGGGCCTCATCCTGCAGATCGACGATCCGTCGATCGCGGAGAACTGGGACCAGATCAACCCGGAACCGACGATCGAGGACTATCTCGCATTCACCCGCATTCGCGTCGAGGCGCTCAATCACGCGCTGCGGGGATTTCCGGCCGAGCAGGTGCGTTTCCACCTGTGCTGGGGAAGCTGGCACGGGCCGCACACCACCGACCTGGAGTTCCGTTACCTCGTCGACCTCATGCTCGAGATCAACGCGGGCACATACTCATTCGAGGGCGCCAACGCGAGACACGAGCACGAGTGGAAGATCTGGCAAGACGTCAGACTTCCCGAAGGGAAGAAGATCGCACCGGGCGTCGTCAGTCACGCGACCAATGTGGTCGAGCATCCCGAACTCGTCGCCGACCGGATCGAGCGTTTCGCGACGCTGGTCGGACCGGAGAACGTCGTCGCGTCGACGGACTGCGGACTCGGTGGTCGTATTCATCCGCAGATCGCGTGGGCCAAGCTCGAAAGCCTCACGCGCGGTGCCGAGTTGGCGTCTGCCCGGCTGACCTGAGCTGCCGGGAGAGTGGGTCCTGTACGACAGTTGTGCCACGCCCGCTCAGCGGAATCGCGTCATTTCCACCATCTTTCGGTCCAGGGTGAACACCGTCATCCGCGACGTGTTCGCGGTGGCGATGATGTTCTCCATACGCTGATTGGGAATGAGTGAGCGAACCGCTGCGCGCAATCGCGGATTCGTGTCGACGCGGTGGCGGTCTTTGCCATCGAGCACCAGCATCCCCTGGTAGAGGCGCTGATATGAGGTCAACCCCTCAGGTGTCCAACCGGGCCGTGGTGTCGGTGCGAGGTAGCCGATGAGATCGGCGCACGTGCCGTCGACGCACAGGTCGTACTGCGCGGTGTCGGTCGCATAGTCGAAATTGCGCGTCGTCAGCGTCCATCCCGACTTGTCGGTGTATCGGTAGTTCACATCGGCGCCGGGAACCAGTGTGAGCGAGCTGGTGTCTCCCGTCCTGTTGTCGAGCAGTGGGCGCGCGAGTGAGTAGCCGCTGACCGGCGCGAACGACCACGATGCGTTCGGGTCGATCGGCTTGTACCAGTAGCCGTTCTGCCCGTTGCGTCGGCCCTCGACACGGAGTTCGCGCTTGTCTGATGAGAATCCGGTTTGCCGGATGGTGATGGCCGACGTGATCTCACCGGGAACCTTCGGCTGCCGGACCCACGCGGGCGGAGGTAGTTGGAACTTGGCGTAGGCCTGCGGAAATATGCTGCGCAGGAACGGATACTGCGCGAAGAATCCCTCGAAGTTGTTGGGGGCGCCCTGTAGATTCCCCTGGTTCTCCGGCGTGTACGAGAAGAAGAGGGTGTCGGCTCCGGAGATGTCGAAATCCCACAGACGTGTGTACATGTCGCCGTAGTCGTTGATCACGAAGGTCGTCGAACCCGACGACGACAGATTGCGCGATACGAACCGTCCGCCGAGCGGGCCAAGCATCTCGTAGCTGTAGTCGTCGGAGAAGCGTTTGTCGCTGGGTTTGAGCGGGTCTGCTCCGGGCAACCATGGGTCGAGGATGTGGATCCGGTTTCCGTTCTTGGACAGGGTGTAGACGGTTGTGACGCCTGCGCCGCCGACGGGCTGTTTGTGGCCCGCGCTGTCTGTCCACGTCGCCTCTTGGCGGAAAGGAATCACCGAGGTGTAAATGGGATCAAGCCACGAGAAGCTCCATGCGCGCTGGTCGGGTCGAACCTTGTTGCCTGCGGGGTTGAGCCAGATCGGCGAACCGAATCGTGTGGTCCACCACCACAGTTCAGGTGTCTCGTCAGCGGATTCCAAGGTGGCGATTCGGCCGCCGTACACCAGAACGACGAGCCGACTCCCGTCGACGGACAAGCCGGTCATCTGCCCCTGCAAACACTGAGGAACTGGCGCGATCCGCCAATCCCCCTGTGTCTTGGCAGATTTCGCATAGAGGTTGCCGCCAAAGAGTGCGTACTGCCAGATCGAGTTGAAACCGGTCTTGTCTGTCCGTAGGTGGATTCTCGGTGGAAGGGCGCGCTGTACACGGTCGTCGGCACGCGGCATGGTGAGTAGTCCGATTCCGGGATTCGGTGCGTGGAGGGGAACGGGCCACGCGCCCGCACGTCCGGGAAAGGTCAGCCAGGCGCAGCTGACCGGTTTCGGTAGGACCCCGATGGGGAGCCGTTCGTCGGCACGCGCACTCGGGGACAGCCCCATGGCGAGCGCCGCAGCGATGATCAGTCCAAGCGATACACGGCAGAAGCTCTTCGACATTGCGGTGGTCTCCGAGTCGCGAAATGAGTGGGATCGTGCACTGTTGAAGTCACTATATTGATTTCCGCCATTGTTGTTTGTGGTTACGGGAATCCGCCGACAAGTGGGTCGAATCGACAGATGTGGGTGCTGCAGCACCCACATCTGTCGATATGACACACATTCAGGTCGGGTGCGGGCGGCCCGTCAGCGGAGAAGGTTCGACACACAGCAGTGGCCCCGCAACCGAATCCGGTTGCGGGGCCGCAGTTGTCGTAAAATCAGCGAATCAGAACGCTGCTTCGTCAAGCTCCATGACGTCGTTGTCGATGTTCTCGACGACGCTGCGCACCGAGGTCAGCAGCGGCAGCATGTTCTTCGCGAAGAAGCTCGCCACGGCGATCTTGCCCTCGTAGAAGGCCTTGTCGGCGTCGTCGCCCGCATCGAGCTTGCCCAGCGCCACCTCGGCCTGCTTGAGCAGCAGCCACCCGATCAGCAGGTCGCCGACAGCCATGAGGTAGCGCACGGAACCGAGGCCGACCTTGTAGAGCTGCGTCGAGTCCTCCTGGGCGCCCATGAGGTACCCGGTCAGCGTCGCGGTCATCGACTGCACGTCCTCGAGAGCGGTCTTCAGCAGGGCACGCTCGGTCTTGAGTCGGCCGTTGCCCGCCTCCGAGTCGATGAACGACTGGATCTGACCGGCGACGTGTGCGAGGGCCTGTCCCTTGTCGCGGATGATCTTGCGGAAGAAGAAGTCCTGCGCCTGGATGGCCGTTGTGCCCTCGTAGAGCGAGTCGATCTTCGAGTCACGGATGTACTGCTCGACCGGGTAATCCTGCAGGAAGCCGGAGCCGCCGTAGGTCTGCAGCGACTCGGTGAGCGTGCCGTACGCGCGCTCGGAGCCGACTCCCTTGACGATCGGCAGCAGCAGGTCGTTGACCCGATGTGCGGTGTCCGCATCGGCGCCCGAGACGATCTTCGCCGCGGCCTCGTCCTGGTGCGATGCGGTGTAGAGGTACACGGCGCGCAGACCCTCGGCGTAGGCCTTCTGGGTCATCAGGGCACGACGCACATCCGGGTGATGGGTGATCGTCACGCGGGGAGCGGTCTTGTCGGTCATCTGGGTCATGTCGGCACCTTGGACGCGCTCCTTGGCGTAGTCGAGTGCGTTCAGGTAGCCGGTCGACAGCGTCGAGATGGCCTTGGTGCCCACCATCATTCGAGCGTGCTCGATGACGTCGAACATCTGCGCGATGCCCTTGTGTACCTCGCCGACGAGCCAGCCCTTGGCGGGAACGCCGTGCTGGCCGAAGGTGACCTCGCAGGTCGCGGAGACCTTCAGGCCCATCTTGTGCTCGACGTTGGTGACGAAGACACCGTTGCGCTCGCCGAGCTCACCGGTCTCGTGGTCGAAGTGGAACTTGGGGACGAAGAACAGCGACAGGCCCTTGGTGCCCGGTCCGGCGCCCTCAGGACGTGCGAGAACGAGGTGGAAGATGTTCTCGGTCATGTCCTGGTCACCGGAGGTGATGAATCGCTTCACACCGTCGATGTGCCAGGAGCCGTCCTCCTGCTGCGTGGCCTTGGTGCGGCCAGCGCCGACGTCCGAACCGGCGTCGGGCTCGGTCAGCACCATGGTGGCGCCCCAGCCGCGCTCGGCGCAGATCTGCGCCCACTTCTTCTGCTCGTCGGTGGCGTTGTCGTAGAAGATCTCGGAGAAGCCTGCACCCGCCGAGTACATGAACAGAGCCGGGTTGGCGCCCAGCACCATCTCGGCGAGGGCCCAGTAGAGCGTGCGGGGAGCCGGCATGCCGCCAAGGTCCTCGTGCAGACCGACCTTGTCCCAACCGGCCTCGATGTAGGCGTTGTAGGACTTCTTGAATGCTTCGGGGATGGTGACGCTGTGCGTCTCCGGGTCGAAGGTCGGGGGATTGCGGTCGCCCTCGGCGAACGACTCCGCGATGACACCCTCGGACAGGTTCTTCACCTCGCGGAGCATGTCGACAGCGGTTTCGTGGTCGAGATCGCCGAACTCTTCGGATTCGAGGACCTTGTCGAGTTCGAACACATCGAAGAGGTTGAACTGCAGGTCGCGCATGTTGCTCTTGTAATGACCCATTGTCTGGTTCCTTCTTGTAGACCTGGCTGTTGTGCCGCGGGCTGACGAACTTTGGGCGGGCATCGACGGAGCGTCGGAAAACCTCATCCACCGCAAGCCCTGCCGCGACGAGTGCCGCTGCGAGGACATCGTGTGTATCGAAGTTGACGCGGACGCCAAGTTACTCGCCAGTAACCCCAGTTTACCGCGTGGCCGCATGCAGTAACAACCGCGGGAAGTGTGAGAGTGCTCGCAATTGCAAGCATGCTGTTCGCTGAAGTGAACTCCGGTCGAATCGGAAGTGCGGTCGCCGGTGACGCAGGGGTGGTTCAGAGTTGCGCGCGCAGATAGGAGAGGTCTGCGGGGATGCCGTCGGCGGGGGTCTCGAGAATCAGCGGCGCGTCGGCGATGCGCGCGACCTCAACGAGCACATCGGGATCGATGTGGCCCGATTCCAGATTCGCGTGACGATCACGACCCGAGTCGAATTCGTCGCGCGAGTTGTTCAGGTGGACGAGATCGATACGACCGGTGATTGCGCGGACGCGTTCGACAAGACCGACGAGATCTTCGCCGCCCGCCCACGCGTGGCAGGTGTCGAGACAGAATCCGGCCTGCTCGAAATCGCCGACCGCATCCCACAATCGGTCGATGGCCTCGAGAGTCCTGGCCATGGCGTGATCGCCGCCCGCGGTGTTCTCGATGAGGATCGGCACACCGAAGCCGCCATTGTCCTCTTGACGGTCGAAGAGCTTGCGCCAGTTGGCAAATCCCTGTGCGGCGTCCTCGCCGTCGCGCAGGTGGCCGCCGTGGACGACGAGACCGAATGCCCCGAGTTCTGCCGCGGCAGCTGCCTGCTGTTCGACGGCCTTCCGTGACGGCATGCGGAGGCGGTTGTTCAGACTTGCGACGTTGATCTGGTAGCTCGAATGCACCACCACGTCGACGGGTGATTCACGGATCTGCTGAGCCTGGGGGTGGGGCTCCGGCTTCTTCCAGCTCTGCGGGTCGGTGACGAACATCTGGAAGACGTCGACCCCGAGCTCTTCGGCGGTCTCGAGGGGTTCGGCGTCTTCACGCAGATGGGCTCCGATGCGCATGACGCCAACGATAGTGACCAACGCCGACAGACATTCCTGCAGGGAGTGTGTGCATCGCCCCCGCGTCGCGTCAGTCTCCGAGTCCTGGCTCGGTTTCAATCGTGATCGGTACCCCGCTGGCGATCAGTAGGCGGCACGGCGCTTCGGTGTCGCGATAGAGATGCAGCCACTCGTGGCCGGAGCCGTGCTCGTAGACATTGTCGAGCGCGCGGTTCAGTCGGGCCTCGGCCTCTTTGGTGATCAAGTAGCGCTGATCGCCGTAGCGGAGAAAACGGTTGGGCATGAAACCTCCCGGCGCCTGGATGACGTATCGATGTGATGCGCATCACCAGTCTAGGAAGTATGGGCTGTGGATGCGCTGACAACGAGTGGTAAATACCTCGTATCCGTACGGTATTCACTAGGCTGACAAAGAGTTAAGGATGGACGACGTTCCATCGTGTTCGTCGAGCGCGCAGCGCAGCGCACGCTCGACCGATGGAATTCGAGGATTACTCCCCTTGAGTGTGGACGACGCGGTACGGCCTCCGGCACGAGGTGCAGGTGATGACGACTCCGACGAGCCGTCGACGATGGCGCCGGTTCTCGACGATCTCGCGGACGCGGCAGAGATGGAGGCCGAGCCGCAGAAGCGTCGAGATCTGACCCTCGTCCGACGCATCGCGATCACGGCATGGGTCGCGTTCATGATCTACGAAGTCTCTGTCTACGGGCTCGCCTTCGATCGCACGCGGCTCATCGTGCTGCTGTGTCTCGGCTTGTTCGCTGCGACGATCGGCCGACGGCGCGCGATCACCGTGCTGATCGACTGGGCGCCGTTCGCGCTGATCCTCATCCTCTACGACTGGACGCGCGACGTCGCGCGCATCGTGAACATGCCGACGCACTGGCATCTCGCGGCCGACGTCGATCACGCGTTGTTCGGCGTGGTTCCGACCGTGTGGCTGCAGGGCCACCTCAAAGAGGCGTCCGCACCGTGGTGGGAGATCATCACCAGCGTCGTCTACATGTCGTATTTCGTGGTCCCGTACGCGGTCGCCGCCGTGCTGTGGTTGCGTGACCGCTCATCATGGAGACGCTTCGCGGCATGCTTCGTCGCTGCAACGTTCCTCGGACTCGTGGGTTACACCCTCGTTCCCGCGGCCCCGCCCTGGGCTGCCGCACGATGCACGTCGGCGGAGGTCGTCGACGGTCCGCGCGAGGCCGAGTGCATGACAACGCCCGAGGCGGCGACGCCCGGTGGCATTCTGGGGCCGACCGATCCGCAGCACGAGGGTGCGCAACCCTACGTCGAACGCATCTCTGCGCGTGGCTGGGAGTATCTCCACATTCATGTCGCGTCGAACCTGATCGAAATCGGCCAGGGCAAAGCGAATCTCGTCGCGGCGATTCCGTCACTGCACGCCGGGTTGACCATGGTGCTCGCCCTGTTCATGTGGCCACGGGTCAAGGCGCTGGGCAAAACGTTGTTCATGGGATACGCGTTCGCGATGGCCTTCACGCTCGTCTACACCGCAGAGCACTATGTCTTCGACGTGTTGCTGGGTTGGGCACTCGCCGCTCTCGTGATCGCCGTCTACACGCTCATCGACCGGCGGTTCATCCTGCCGCGACAACGACGGCGCGAACAGGGACGACGCGAACAGGAGCGTGCGGCAGAGGCCGACGGCACAACCGAGGGCGCACACACCGACGGGGCACCAACCGGCGGGGCACCAACCGACGGGGCGCCAACCGACGGGGCGGCGTCCTCGCCGACCGGTGCCTGAAGGGAGCGGTGCCTGAAGGGAGCGGTGTCTGAAGGGAGCGGTGCCTGAAGGGAGCGGTGACCGGTAATCTGGTCGCCGTGGCCCGACCGCAGCGGCGAGTGAGTGGTCGCCGACGATCCCTGCGACGCTTGGCGACCGGTCCCGCATGGCCGGCTTTCGCGGCCTTGCTCGTCATGGCCGTCGTCGCCATGCACGGTCTCGTCGGACCCACGCACGCCCCTGCTCCGACGGCGGGTGCTCCCGCGCACAGCGGCATTCCCATGCCCGGTTTGCCCATGCCTGAGATGCCCAGGCCTGAGATGACGATGGCGGGGTCGGCGGGAGCCGACTCGCAGATGTCGTCCGGCGATCACTGCGCGATTCTCGGGCATCACTGCCTGTCCTTACGCGCCATCGACTTTCCCTCGCTCGAACCCGCGGTCGTGCCGATCCTGGTGTTCGCCGCTCTGCTGTTCGCGATGGTTGCGGTGTGGATCCCCACCGTTCGCCCACTCGGCCGACCACCGCCATGGGCGATACGTGGTCACCTGTGTCTGAACGTGATTCGCTGCTGAATCGACGACATCGGGCCCCAGTCATACCGGGGCCGAGTTCAGCAGATCACCTCCAGTACACAGACAAGGAACACATTGATGTCCAGCACTTCATTTCGTCATGCCCGCCTGCTCGCAGTCTGTGCGGGCGCTGCGCTCATGGTCGGGATAGCGGGTTGTTCGACGTCCGACGAGTCGTCGACAAGTACATCGTCGACCCCACACCCGAGCGCGGCACAGAGCGCCTCGTCGGAGGCGACGACCCACAACGCCGACGACGTGACGTTCAACCAGAAGATGATCCCGCACCACCAGCAGGCCATCGCCATGGCCGACCTCGTGCCGTCGCGTACCGAGAACTCTGCCGTCCGCGAGTTGGCGACACAGATCAAGAATGCTCAGCAACCCGAGATCGACCAGATGACACAACGATTGGCATCGTGGGGTGTGTCGACCACGCAGAACTCGGACGGTTCGACCGACCACGGTTCGATGGATCACGGTTCGATGAGCCAGGGGGCGACGGATCACGGCTCGATGGAGATGGGAATGATGTCGGAGCAACAGATGACGGACATGGAGAACGCGCGTGGTGCGGCGTTCGACCGGCTGTGGTTGCAGGGCATGATCTCCCATCACCAGGGAGCAATCGAGATGGCCGACACCGAGTTGGCCAAGGGGATCGACCCGGCGTCGCGCACGATGGCCGAGCAGATCAAGAAGACGCAGCAGGCCGAGATCAATCGGATGCGTTCACTGCTCGGGCAGTGACCTCGGCATTGGCCTAGCGGTCTGCGACCGGTTCGACGGTCGGCGGGTGTACGGATGCCCGCCGACCGTCGGCTTCGGTTGTGTCGTTGGTGAATCGGGTCAGCAGCTGGCCGAGTCAGACGAACTTGCCGAGTTGGTTGGTGTAGGCCACTGGCATCTGAACGGCCGGTAATGATGACCGGCGTCGCAGACGGTTGCCTCGTACCCAGTTCCAGTACGACAAGTGGTGACCTAATAGTTACCTCGCGGTTTCACGGCCGGATCGTGCGGAATGGTGCCACCTCACGCCTCGCGATATCCCTCGGTGAGGTCGATGCTCGTGAAATCGATTTCCGCTGCGGCATTGTTGACAGCAGTGACTGCGCCCATTCCGAACATTCCGTGCGAATCAAACAATCCCGCAGTGCCGATCGAAATGCCGTCACTCTCGACATGGCTGTCGGCTTCGACACCCACCCAGTCGCCGTACGGTAGACGTGCGAGCTCGACGGTCAGGTCGCAGTTGATGAAACCGATACCCGTCGATCCCCAGTTCGTGACGAGGCTCGTCGACTCGCCGGCTGTCACGGCTTTGACGAACGGCGTAGCGTGCTCGCCGTCGATCGTGGGCAGTGGATGCGACCAGAGCCGTTTACGCCGGCCGTTCTGATGCGCACCCATGTCGGTGTTCCACGCGCCGACAGCGTGATTCGTCGTGCGTCGACCCGACGCCTCCGCCAGACCCGACGCCTCCGCGTCGGTATCCAGCCCCGACGCCTCCGCGTCGGAAGAGAAACGGGACATCAGGTCGTCATCGGGGATGTGTCCGGCTGGAGGCCGGAAGGTGATGGAGTCCGCTGGGCGCTGCCACCGTGCGCCCGGCGGGTTCTGTGAGGTCCGGAGGAACACAGCCGTCGCCCGTGCCACGACGACCTGATCGGCACTCGGGTCGCCACCCGTGCTGTTCGCCGGGGAGCCCTGGACCACATCGAGTTCTGCCACCCGGATTCGACGCCCCGCGCGAATGAGACGGCCTCGGGTGAACGTGGGAACGTCGAGGGCGACCTTGAACATGTCAATCGTGAACCGAGCCGCTCGGAAACCGTTCTCGCCGAACCGGCGCTCGACGCGATGTGCGGCGAGTGCGCAGACGGCAGGTCCGTTGAGAGTGCCTGGCGCCCAGAGGCTCATGGCGTATGAGGTGGGAATTGCGGGACAGCTCTCGGTCTGGGAGTCCGAACCGTCCGAAGTGAAGAATGCGCTCGTTGTGGACACTGACAAACTCTTACCCTCATGTCCGTGGGCCGTCGCACACCGCCCCTCACAAACCATCCCTCACAAAGTGCCCCCACAGACCGGCCCCTACGAGCCAACGCCTGTGCAACGCGCTTTCGTGCAGTTGTGGCTGAATCCCGTCATAACGTCGGCCGCGGGGATACGCTGAGCGCATGACCTTTGCGCCGTATGCAAAACAGATTCCCGACGAGTTGATCAACTCTATCCGTACAGCCATGATCGTCACATCGATCATCGGCATCGTGCTCGGTATCGTCGCCGTCGTATGGCCATCGGCAACGGTGCTCGTGCTTGCAGTTCTCTTTGGCATCGCGCTCATCGTCGCGGGCCTGTTCCGCATCTACGTGGCGTTCTCGGCCTCGATGCTCGGTACGGGCTGGCGCGTGCTCATCGGAATACTCGGTTTCCTGGTGCTGGTCATGGGCATCATCGCCCTGTTCAGTCCCGCCAACGCGGTCTGGTTCCTTGCGCTGTTCATCGGTTTCGCCTGGCTCTTCGACGGCATCGGCGATCTGGTCACCGCATTTTCCAAGACCGCGCACGCGCCCACCTGGTACCTGATCCTCACCGGCGTGATCTCAATCCTCGCGGGACTCGTGCTGCTGATCGGTTCGTCGATGTGGGCTCTGAGCGTCCTGGTCTGGGTCGCGGGCATCATGCTCATCGTGATCTCGGTCGTCACCCTGTTCAACCTGCCCAAGAAGGTCTCCGACCAACCGGCGGTCTGATCAGCCTCGTCTGTCGAGAAAGCGGTGGCCCCCACAGTGGGGAGCCACCGCTTTCTCGTTGTATCGCTTCGTGCGCGGACGCTCGTCGCGCTAGCAGGCAGTCGTGTTCCCAGGCAGTCGTGTTCCCGGTCAGTCGTGCCAGGGAGCGATCGGGTTGCCCTGCCACCGCGTGTGGGCGGGCACCACGTCGCCACGCATGACCAACGACGCCGGACCGACCGTCGCCGATTCGCCCAACCCGGATGCGGGCAGCGCAACGCAATGCGGTCCGAGCGTGGCGCCGTCGGCCAGAACCACGCGATCGATGGCCATCACGCGATCGTGGAACAGGTGAGTCTGCACAACGCAGCCACGTTCAACGGTGGCGCCCGCGCCGAGAGTCACCAGGTCGGCCTCTGGAAGCCAATAGGTTTCGCACCACACGCCCTTGCCGATCTGTGCGCCGAGGAGGCGCAGCCAGAGGTTGAGGATCGGGGTGCCGGTTGCGGCGTTCGCGAACCACGGTGCGGCAACGGTTTCCACGAAGGCGTCGGAGAGTTCGTTGCGCCAGACGAAGGAACTCCAGAGTGGATGCTCCGAGACCTCGATGCGGCCGACGACGGCCCACTTCGCTGCGGCAGCGACGCAACACGCAATGGCGCCGCATAAGATCAGCAGCAGGCCGCTGATCAGTCCGGCGATCACGTAGTTCGCCTGCTGGGCGATGTACTGCAGGCTCAGCAACATGAAGATGCCGAGTCCGAACGAGATCATCACCGGGATCAGTCGGAGGGTTTCGATCACCGCGCGCGCCACCTTCAGTCGGGTGGGCGGGTCGAAGGTCCGCGACGTGTCGGTCTCTGCCGCGGTGCGTCGAAGCCGAATCGGCGGACTGCCAAGCCAACTCGATCCCGACTTCGCCCTGTCGGGTGCTGCCGACAGTACGGCGACCAGACCGTTCTTGGGTACCTTGCGTCCCGGCGCTGCCATTCCGGAGTTGCCGAGGAATGAGCGCTTCCCGATCTTCACATCGTCGATGTGCATCCAGCCGCCGCCGAGTTCGTAGGACGCGACCATCGTGTCGTCGGCAAGGAAAGCGCCGTCGGCGATGGTGGTGAACTTGGGGAGCACGAGCGCTGTCGAGATCTCGGTTCCCTTGCCGACCTTCGCGCCGAGAACGCGGAACCACCACGGCGTGAGCAACCCGGCATAGAGGGGGAAGAGGTAGGTGCGGGCGGAGTCGAGTAGCCGCTCGGTCATCCACACCTGCCAGCCGACACGCGACCGGACCGGGTGGTACCCCTTGTCCAGACCGATCGACATCGCACGGACGAGGATCGCGGTGATCGCAGCGAACACCGCAAGGCTCACGACTGCCGCAGCGGGCAGCAGGATCACAGATCGCAGGGCGACGTCGCGCAGCCGATCGGCGTGCAACGCCCACGTCCCGATGACGAGCAGTCCAGCGCCCAGCGAGATCAGGGGGATCGCGGCGAGAACCATCGACGACAGCCCGTAGACGGGGACCCAGAAGCTTGCCCGACGCGGTCGGTGATCGGGCCACGCGTGGGTGGCCTTGCCTATCTTGACCGCGGGTGATCCAGCCCAGTGCTGTCCCGCCTTGACCCGACCGAACACCGCGGACCCGGGACCGACCTCGGCATCCTTGCCGACGACGGCGCCGGGGGCCAGCGTCGAGCGCGCCCCCACCGTCGCTCCGCGCTTGATCACGACCTCGCCGATGTGGACGACGTCGCCGTCGATCCACCAGCCCGCGACGTCGACCTCGGGTTCGACGGACGCGCCCTCACCGATCGTCAGTTTGCCGGTGACCGGCGGGATGGTGTGCAGGTCGACTCCGCGCCCGACCGACGCGCCGAGAGCGCGTGCGAGAT
The DNA here is from genome assembly GCF_000332975.1 of Gordonia aichiensis NBRC 108223. Taxonomy (GTDB): domain Bacteria; phylum Actinomycetota; class Actinomycetes; order Mycobacteriales; family Mycobacteriaceae; genus Gordonia; species Gordonia aichiensis. The sequence continues at coordinate 66,088 of NZ_BANR01000025.1, forward strand.
AGATCATCCAGGGGGCACCCGAGAGATTGGCCGCGCCGCTCGCGACCAGCAGCCGCTCGGCGGCCCAGAGTCTTATGTGTACTGCCCCGCCGCGCGGATACGTACCGGACTCGACGCCGCCGAGCAGGAGACGCGACCCGATCGCCGCGATGACCATTCGGCCGGGGGGTGTGATGAAGACGATGAACGCCACGAGCACCACCCACCAGTTGACCTCGATGAGCCAGGGCACCGACACATCGAGCCTGCGGGCCGCCCATGCGCCGATGTTGTTGACGACGCCGAGCCAGGTGGCCCACTGCAGGCCGGTCAGCGTCGACAACGGCACCGACAGGAGTAGCTGCGCGACGCCGGCCGCGGCGGGTGTCGGCTTCACCACGCGAGGGTCGACGACCTCTGCCGCAGTCGTCTCACCGAGAAACTCTGCGAGCGAACCCAGCCGCGGGTGGTCGTAGAGATCGGCGACGGTGATCTCCGGGTAACGCTCCCGCAGCGCCGTGACCAATTGCGCCGCGGCCAACGAGCCGCCGCCTTCGGCGAAGAAGTCGGTCTCGGTGCTCGTCACGGCTGCGCCGAGGACATCGGTCCAGCGCGCTGCCAACCAGGCCTCGGTGCCGCTCAGGTCGCTCGCGTCCTCGTCGTCGGAGCCCTCGGCACCGGGGAGCGGCCACGGCAGCGCATCGCGGTCGACCTTGCCGGACGTCCTGGTGGGCAGTTCGTCGACGAGGGCGAGGCGGGGCACCATCGGAGCCGGAAGTTGTTCTGCGAGAATTCGATGCGCGTTCGCGACGTCGAAACCCGGGTCGGGGGAGACGAGGTAGCCGACGAGCAGGCTGTTGCCCGCGGCGGTCTTCCGCACGGCGGTGGCAGCGCCACCCACCCCCGGCAGATGCTGGAGTGCGTTGTCGATCTCGCCCAGCTCGATACGCCTGCCGCCGACCTTGACCTGATCGTCGGCGCGTCCGCCGAACACCAGTCCCGCGCGATCGAGACGCACCAGGTCGCCGCTTCGGTAGGCGCGCTGCCAACCGAGAGTCGGCATGGGAGCGTACTTTTCGGCATCCTTGACCGGATCGAGATAGTGTGCGAGGCCGACGCCACCGATGATCAGCTCACCGGTCTGGCCCTCGGCCACCGGCATCCCGTCGGCGTCGACGACAGCGAGATCCCAACCGGGCAAGGGCAATCCGATACGAACAGGGCCCGGACCGCCGAGTAGGGAGGCGCAGGCGACGACCGTGGCCTCGGTGGGGCCGTAGGTGTTCCACACCTCGCGGCCGTCGACGGCGAGTCGGTCGGCGAGTTCTGGTGGACATGCCTCGCCGCCGAAGATCAACAGGCGTACAGCCTCGAGTGCCTCCGGCGGCCAGAGTGACGCGAGTGTGGGCACCGTCGACACGACGGTGATGTCGCGGGCGACGAGCCACGGCCCGAGGTCCATGCCGCTGCGTACCAGCGATCGCGGAGCAGGCACGAGGCACGCGCCGTGCCGCCACGCCAGCCACATCTCCTCGCACGAGGCGTCGAACGTCACCGACAGGCCCGCGAGAACGCGATCACCCGGTCCCAGCGGCGCGTCGCGACAGAACATCGTCGCCTCTGCGTCGACGAATGCCGCTGCGTTGCGATGGGTGACCGCGACGCCCTTGGGGGTACCGGTCGAACCCGACGTGAAGATAATCCACGCGTCGTCCTCCGGAGTGGGCCGGTTGGCGTCCGCAGAGTGCTCGACGTCGGTCTCGGGCTGGGCTGCGGGACCGGCAGGTTGCCTGGTGACGTGGATTCCGTCAGCGTCGGCCAGCGCGTCGATCTCGGCTTCCCCGAAGACGAGCGTCGCGCGCTCCTCGGGGTCGTCGGCGTCGACCGGGACGTACGCCGCTCCGGCGTAGAGCACCGAGAGGATCGCCGTGTAGAGGTCGCGTGAGCCCGACGGCATCCGGATGCCGACGCGCGAACCGCGCCGCACCCCGAGGTGTGCCAGGCGATCGGCGCCCCGTCGTACGATCGCACTGAGCTGGGCATACGTCAGAATCTGGTCGCCGTCGTCGATGGCGGGGGCGTCGGGGTAGGTCGCTGTGGTGGCATCGAGGATGTCGCAGAGTGTGCGTGGCGGTGCTGCCTGTGCGGAGAGTAGGAACTCGGCAGGGATCGGGTGGGACAGTCCGAGGGGAGTGGAGTCCGTGTCGGTCACGCCGGGTACCGCCGACGCGCGAGAGAGAACGAGAAACCGAATGCGGATGCGGGTACATCACATGGTGTCGCTGACATGGCTGCTGTGGAGTGTCCTAGCTCTCTGATTCGCGCGACCGGTGAGATCGCGCTCGGAATTCCCGGCGCGAGACCGTCGGACTTCCGAAACGGGTGTAGCTTCACATTCATCGGTTCCGAACACACTGTAGGAAATTGCCTCGTGAGAGGACTCTGTGCAGGAATACTAGCCAGGGAAATTCGGGCCGTGGTTGCCGTCGACGCCGCCACACGATTCTGATCGCGCATCACTTTCTCGCGGTTGGGTTGGGTGAGGAGAAACAGCATGCCAATTGTGCATCACCGAAAGGCCAGTGCGCTCTCGTACCCACTGTGGTTTGCGACTCGTGCACTGCTGAAGCCAACACTTGCGATATGGCCGCTCAACAGGCCCGGGATGGCCGGGCTCTTCCTGATCGACCGTCTCTTCGCGACCGCTCCCGAGCCACGGCGCGTCGTTCGCGACGAGATGGTGCTCGCGGGCCGTCCGACCGAGGTCGTCATGCCCAGCGGGCCGTCGCGCAGAGACTCCGACACCGCGATCCTCTACCTCCACGGCGGTGCCTTCGTCGTCGGCGGACTCGGGACTCACCGGTCGATCGTGGCCCGTCTCGCGCACAGCTGCGCACTGCCGGTGTTCTCACTCGAGTACCGACAGTTGCCGAAGGCCGGTGTGGGCACGTCGGTCGACGACGCGCTGTCGGCCTATCGTGAGTTGCTCACCGAGCGCGGCTATCGACGGCTGGTGGTCGCGGGCGACTCGGCCGGCGGCTTCCTCGCCGTGAAGGTCGTCGAACTCGCGGCAGCAGCAGGTCTACCGACACCCGCCGCTCTCATCGGCTTCTCCCCGCTGCTCGACCTCGACCTCGGCACCAACCCCGACCGCAGCAGTCGCTCGGATGCCTACCTTCCGATGAGCAAGCTGGCCCGGCTCGTTCCGCTGCTCAACCGGGGCCCGATCCCGCTGCGTGGTGTGCGTAAGGCAGCCGACATCGACTCCGACGCGTTCCCGCCGACTGTGATGATCACGGCCGAGAACGAGATGCTCGAAGCAGACGTGGTCGACCTGATCGAACGGCTCGACGAGGCGGGAGTCGACGCCGTCGCGCACAGCTACGCCTGGCAGATCCACGCATTCCCGGTCATGAGCGCACGCCATCCGGAGACACTGCACGCCATCGAGGCGACCTCGGCCTTCACCACACAGGCGGTCCGCAACGCCAAGGCCGCCGACAGCCGCGACGTCAAGGCCGTCGGCTGAGGGGTCACCTGCCCGGTCGTCGACGTGTGTCGTTGCGCCAACTGCCATAGTGGAGGTAGCGCGTGACGTCGCGCGCATCGTCGAGAAACAGGTGGTGGACAACGTGAGTGCGACGAAAACGGTCGGAGAACTCTTCGGCTTCGACAGGTTGATCGACGACCAGGAGCGCGCGATCGTCGACACCGTTCGCGATTTCGGCACCAAACGCCTGCGCCCGCACGTCGGTGAGTGGTTCGAGGACGGCACCCTCCCGGTCCGCGACCTCGCCCGTGAATTCGGCAAGCTCGGCCTGTTCGGGATGCACCTCGAGGGATATGGCTGCGCAGGCACGTCGGCGACCGAGTACGGCCTTGCCTGCCTCGAGGTCGAGGCCGTCGACTCCGGTCTGCGCAGCTTCATGTCGGTCCAGGGATCGCTCGCGATGTTCGCGATTCGTGCTTTCGGCAGCGACGAGCAGCGGCAGGAGTGGCTGCCCAAGATGGCCGCAGGCGAGGCGATCGGCTGCTTCGGGCTGACCGAGCCGGACTTCGGATCGAATCCGGCGGGCATGCGCACCGTAGCCAAGCGCGACGGCGACGACTGGGTCATCAACGGCTCCAAGATGTGGATCACCAACGGCAGCGTTGCCGACGTCGCGATCGTCTGGGCACGCACCGACCTCGACGAGGGATCACGCGGCGTGCGCGGTTTCGTCGTTCCCACCGATACCCGTGGGTTCCGGTCGATGGTCGTCAAGCACAAGTTGTCGCTGCGGGCGTCGATCACTGCGGAACTGTCCTTCGAGGACATGCGGCTGCCCGCGTCGGCGATGCTCCCGGGCGTGACCGGTCTCAAAGGCCCGCTGAGCTGTCTGAACGAGGCGAGGTTCGGCATCGTCTTCGGTGCCGTGGGCGCTGCGCGCGATTGTCTGGAGTCGGCGCTCTCCTACACCGCCGATCGCGAGGTCTTCGACAAGCCGCTCTCGGGCTACCAGATCAGCCAGACCAAGATCGCCGACATGGCGCTCGAGGTGGGAAAGGCATTCCTGCTCGCGATCCAACTCGGACGCATCAAGGACGAGACCAAGATCGCGCCCGAGCAGATCAGTCTCGGCAAGCTCAACAATGTGCGCGAGGCCATCGCTGTCGCTCGCGAGTGCCGAACCCTGTTGGGCGCCAACGGCATCACGCTCGAGTACCCGGTCATGCGGCACGCCAACAACCTCGAGTCGGTGCTCACCTACGAGGGCACAAGCGAGATGCATCAGCTCATGATCGGCAAGGCGCTCACCGGGCAGGACGCGTTCCGGTGACCAGTCCCCAGTTCCAGCGTGCCGCACAGGGATTCTCGCGCGGCATGGTGATCTTCGGTTCCGTGGTGCTGATGGTGTGCGTCGGATTGCTCGTCGTCAACTGGTGGAACAATCACCAGTGGCTGTGGGTGGTTCTCGGCATCGCGATCATCGTCGTGAACATCGCCATGGTGGCCTTGACGTTTCGCAAAGCCAAACTCGCACCGCCGATCCCGGACCGCCGCGACGAGGACGACTGACGCTCACGCGCTGAGCGTCTCCGGGCAGCACTCGGATCGATTGGCGGCGGTCTCGTCGGCGAACTGCGTGCGGTAGAGCTGTGCGTAACGGCCGTCGGCCGCCAGCAGTGTGCGGTGATCACCGCGTTCGACGACGCGCCCGGCCTCGATGACCACGATCTCGTCCGCGGCGCGGATCGTCGAGAGCCTGTGCGCGATGACGATCGACGTCCGCCCCTGTAGTGCCTCGCTCAGTGCCTCCTGGACCGCTGCCTCCGACGTCGAATCCAGGTGTGCCGTCGCTTCGTCGAGAATCACGACAGCGGGGTGCGCCAACAGGAGTCGCGCGATGGTCATGCGTTGGCGTTCGCCGCCGGACAGACGATAGCCGCGTTCACCGACGATGGTGTCGAGTCCGTCGGGCAGGCTCGTCACGAGCTCGTCGAGACGAGCGCGGCGCAGTGCATCCCAGATCTCATCGTCGGCGGCGTCGGGTTGCGCGAGAACGAGATTCGCCCGGACCGTGTCGTGGAAGAGATGGCCGTCCTGAGTGACCAAGCCGACGGTCCGGTGCACTGATTCGCTGCGCAGGTCCCTCAGGTCGGTTCCGTTGAGGCGGATCGCGCCCTCGTCGACGTCGTAGAGGCGTGTGGCGAGGCTCGCGATGGTGGACTTGCCCGCGCCGGAACTCCCCACCAGTGCGACCATCGACCCGGCGGGGACGTCGATGTCGATGTCGTGCAGCACCTCGGTCCCACCCCGACTGTCCAGTTGCGCAACCTCTTCCAGTGATGCGAGTGAGACCTTGTCGGCCGACGGGTAACCGAAGGACACGTGGTCGAATCGCACGCTCACGCCGTTCTCGGTGTCAGGGACGTCGGTGGCGTCGGGCTTGTCGTCGATCAGTGGTGCGAGGTCGAGAACCTCGAAGACGCGCTCGAAGCTCACCAATGCGCTCATGATCTCGACGCGCGCGTTGGCGAGTGCCGTCAGCGGTGCGTACATGCGGGTGAGCAACAACGCCAGCGCCACAACGGCTCCCGCCGACAGATGCTGGTGCACCGCGAGCCAGCCGCCGAGACCGTAAACGAGGGCGAGTGCCAACGCCGACACCAATGTCAGCGCGGTGATGAAGACGCCCTGCAGCATGGCGCGGCGCACGCCGATGTCACGGACCCTGTCTGCGCGCGCGGCGAATTCACGACTCTCCAGCGCCGGACTGCCGAACAGCTTCACCAGCGTCGCACCCGGCGCCGAGAAACGTTCGGTCATCTGCGTCGACATCCGTGCGTTGTGCTCGGCGGCCTCGTGGGAGAGCGCGGCCATGCGTCGAGCCATACGTCGTGCGGGAATCACGAAGACGGGCAAGAGGATCAACGCCAGCAGTGTGATCTGCCAACTGATCGCGAACATCACACCGAGTGTCAGGGCGAGTGTCACGATATTGGACACGACACCTGAGAGCGTGTCGCTGAACGCGCGCTGTGCGCCGATCACGTCGTTGTTGAGGCGGCTCACCAGGGCGCCGGTGCGGGTACGGGTGAAGAATGCGACAGGCATCTTCTGGACGTGGTCGAAGACCGAGCGACGCAGATCGAGGATCAGTCCCTCACCGATATGTGCCGAGAGCCATCGCGTTCCGATCGCTGCTGCGGCCTCCGCGACGGCGATCACCGCGATCAGCACGGCCAGTCCGACGATCGTGCCGCCCGACCCGCCGTCGCTGATCAGATTGACCACACGCCCCGCGAGAATCGGGGTGACGACGGTCAGGACCGCGGTGCACACCGATAAGACGAGGAACACCGTGATCCTGCCGCGGTGCGGGCGCGCGAAGGTCAGGATGCGACGCAACGTACTTCGCCGATCGCCCCGCAGCTTCTTCTGCGACGGCGAGCTCGACGACTTGTACATCATGTCCCAGGCCACGGACTGCATACTCATGCCGTCCAGGGTAGAAGCTCAAGTTCGGTTGAGGTCCAGTCGTCGGTTCAGCCCGTAGCGGACGGTCGAAGGTCCTTCCGGTGTCAGCTGAACCCACTGCCCTCGGACGCCGTCACGATTGTCAGACCCGTTCGCGAGAATGGGAGTCATGACCAAGCTGTATCCGATCAACGAGTGGGACTCGATGCTCGAGTGGGTCGCCGAGTCGCTCGACGACCAGCCACCGGGCCTCGAATTCAGTCTCGGACCCAAGCACGTCCGGTTGGCCGACGACTGGGACGAGGTCGAGGCCGAGATCGAGGACGACGAGATCGACGCCGACGACGAGGTCGACTATGACGCACCCGACGCGGTGTGCGTTCAGGTGTACGTACTGGCCGGGGGTGTCTTCTTGGTGCGCAGATCGCGCACCGCGCTCCGGACGCTGCGCTTCGTCGACCATGACGCGTCGTCGGTGCCGCTCGATGTGTGGCAGCACGACGATCCGTTCGACGACTGCACCGACGGCTACCTGTACACCCGCGAGCGATTACTCGCCGCCGAGGCCTGTATCAGTTGGTTCCGTGACAACTACGCGGCGCCCGAGTTGACCGACCTCGGCTGCCACTACAGCTATGCCGTCGAGTTGCCGCGCGGCGCGGCGGACGATCCGATCACGCAGTGAGCCTCTCCGCGAGCCACTCGCCGATGTCGTGGCGCGCGGCTTCCGCCATCGACGTCGGGTGATGAGTGAAGCCATGTGGCGACGCCGGATACACGCGCAGCGCGACGTCGGTTCCGGCACGCGAGAGGTGTTGCGCCATGGCTACGTTGTCGTCGAGCAGGACGTCCTCGGAGCCTACGACGAGCAGCGTCGGCGGTAGCTCCGTCGGCGCACCGAAGAGCGGTGAGATGTCCGGGACCGTGCGGTCGTCGACGTGTCCGACGTATGCCTTCAGGAAGTACTCGTCGGCGATCAATCGCCCTGCGGGCGTGGTCGCGCTGAGGTCGTAGGTGCCGAATTGCAATGCGGCGCCGCGGAACCGGTGGGCAAGACCGGTTTCGTGGAGACGGAGCAGTGTCGTCATCGCGAGGGTCGACCCAGCGGAGAAGCCAAGCAGGACGAGCCGGTCGGTGCCGAACTCTGCCGCTGCGTTCGCGATCAGCCATCGAGCCGCGAGCTCGCAGTCGTCTGGTGCGGCCGGCCACGGATGCTCGGGTGCCAGGCGGTAGTCGACGCCGACCACCACGGCGTCGAGCGCGTCGGAGAGTGCGCGATTCCAGCTGTCGTGATCGGCAGCCGACCCCAGATAGAACCCGCCGCCGTGCAGATCGAGCACCACACCGCGCGCAGAGATCTGTGGCGTGATGACCCGTAGCGTCACGGCTCGCCCCGCCCACTCGGCGGTGAGGTCGACGGCCCGCGGGTCGCGGGGTCTCGGATCGGCCATGCGCTGCTCGCGCAGTCGGAGCACCTCGGCGGCGCTCTGCGGCCCGCGTCCGGTGCCGCGCGCGGCGTAGAACGCGCGCGATTCGTCGGCCAATGCGAATAGGCGGGTCTCGATCGGGGGAGCGTCGAGTTGCGTGGGATCCACGGGTACAAAAATGTACCCCCCGATCCCACACAACTCGCCGGATCGGCCCCGCCCTCGACGATCCGCGCCAGTCGCGCATGGGTACGTTGGATCACAGAGTGATCGTTCGGTCCAGCAATCGGCAGTGAGGCGTAGGTATGGCACAGGAACTCAAGCTCGGATACAAGGCCTCCGCGGAGCAGTTCGCGCCGCGTGAGCTGGTGGAGATCGCGGTTGCGGCCGAAGAGCACGGCATGGATTCGGTCGCCGTCTCCGACCACTTCCAGCCGTGGCGGCACAATGGCGGCCACGCCCCGTTCTCGCTGTCGTGGATGGCGGCGGTCGGTGAGCGCACCAAGCGCGTACAGATCGGTACCTCCGTCCTGACCCCGACCTTCCGCTACAACCCCGCCGTGATCGCCCAGGCGTTCGCGACGATGGGCTGTCTCTACCCCGACCGCATCATGCTCGGTGTCGGCACCGGCGAGGCGCTCAACGAGTACGCCACCGGGTTCCAGGGCGAGTGGCCCGACTTCAAGGAGCGCTTCGCACGCCTGCGTGAGGCCATCAGGCTCATGCGTGAACTGTGGACCGGCGAGGAGATCAACTTCGACGGCGAGTACTACCACACCAAGGGCGCCTACATGTACGACCTGCCCGAGCATCAGATCCCGGTCTACGTCGCCGCCGGTGGACCGGTCGTCGCACGCTACGCGGGACGCTCCGGCGACGGCTTCATCTGCACGTCGGGCAAGGGGCCGGAGCTCTACACCGAGAAGCTGATCCCCGCGGTCAAGGAGGGCGCGGAGAAGGCCGAGCGCACCTTCGCCGACATCGATCGGATGATCGAGATCAAGATCTCTTATGACCCCGATCCGCAACTCGCGCTGGAGAACTGCCGCTTCTGGGCGCCCCTGTCGCTGACCGCCGACCAGAAGAACAGCGTCAACAGCTCGACCGAGATGGAGCGCCTCGCCGACGAACTACCGATCGAGCAGGTCGCCAAGCGCTGGATCGTCGCGTCCGACCCCGACGAGGCCGTCGAGAAGGTCAAGTTCTACACCGACGCCGGACTGAACCATCTGGTGTTCCACGCCCCGGGTCACGACCAGCAGCGGTTCCTCGACAACTTCGAGAAGGATCTCGCGCCGCGGCTACGGAAGTTGGCCGTCGCCGACTGATCCACCCGCTCCGCGCTCGTCGTCGGCTACGGCGTTGCGTGGTTCGCGGTCTACACGGTCGTCCTGAACTGGGCCGAGCAACATCTCGACGCCGGGACGGCAGCACTGCTCGTGAACTTCGCACCCATTCTCGTCGCGGTGTTCGCCGGACTCTTCCTCGGCGAGGGGTTTTTCGCTCGGCTGCTCGTCGGTATCGGCGTGGCGTTCGCCGGCGTCGTGCTCATCGCCGTCGGCGGCACCGGACCGCATGCCGACTGGCTCGGCATCGCTCTCGGGTTGACCGCCGCTGTGCTCTACGCAACCGGCGTCCTTGTCCAGAAGGTGGCACTCGGTCACGTCGACGGACTGACCGCGACGTTCTGGGGCGTCGCGGCGGGTGTGATCGCCACCGTCCCGTTCGCCCCCGCAGCCATCCGCGAGGTGAGCACGGCATCGGTCTCCGACATCGGCGCGATGGTGTTCCTCGGCATCGGTCCAACAGCCGTCGCGTTCACCACCTGGGCGTATGCCCTCTCGCGTACGAGTGCCGGTGCACTGACCGCGACGACGTTGGTCGTGCCCGCGGTCGTCATCGTGCTGTCGTGGCTCCTGCTCTCCGAGGTTCCGACGCCGCTGCGCGTGGTCGGGGGTGTGCTGTGCCTGGCGGGGGTTGCGATGACGCGGGGACTGATCCGCGTGCCCTCATCGCGCAGGCTGCGCGTCGTCGAGGATCAGTTGGAGGAATGCAAGGTCGAGCCATGAGCCGAACTTCGTCCCGACCTGCGGCAGCAGCCCGACACGCGTGAAGCCGAGTCGCTCGTGAAGCCGGATCGATCCCGAATTCGACGCATCGATCGCCGCGATCATCACGTGGACGCCGTCGGTGTGTGCTCGGTCGATGAGCGCGCGCATCAGCGACTGCCCCGTACCCCGCCCGCGCTGGCCAGAGCCCACATACACCGAGTGCTCGACGGTGTGCCGGAATCCGTCGTGTGGGCGCCACGGACCGTAGGTCGCGTAGCCGAGCACCGCACCATCGGAGTCGGCAGCGACCAGAACCGGAAATCCGGCCTCCTGCCGATCCGCGAGCCATGCCGACCGGTTGGCAGCGTCGACGAGTTCCTCGTTCCAGATGGCGGTGGTGTGTTCGACGGCGTCGTTGTAGATGAGCGTGATGCCGGGGACGTCGCGGACCCGCGCGTCACGAATCTCCATGGCCGCAGAGCTTAAGGCATGGATGCGCCCATCGGGCCACACGCGCCACGGCACGCGAAAGTGACCGGTACCGTGCGCCGACGTCGAACCTATTCGCTAACTTCTCCTCATGGAATCGGATCGCCTTGTCGACGTGGGCGTCGCATTGGTGTCGCGCTTCGGCGCGAAAGCACTCAGTCTGACGTCTGTTGCCCGTCACGCGGGGGTGGCACGGGCAACGGCGTACCGGATGTTCGGCGGCCGCGACGCGCTTGTTGCCGCGATGCTCGACCGCGAGATCGCGCTGCTGCGTGTGAAACTACGTGAATGGTCCGACACCGCGCCCGACGCCGCGGGCAAGGTGCGCGCACAGGTGCTCGGCGTGCTGCCCTATATCCGCGAGCACGAGGCGCTGCAGTACGTCCTCCGTCAGGAACCCGAGGAGATCGTGCGTGCACTCGTCGCCACCGACGACGACGGCCCCGACCTCATCGAGAAGATCGTCGACGCCACGTTGCCCGACGTAGCGCCCGAGGTGCAGGCCGAACTGACTCCCGATCCGCGCGGCGCCGCAGAGTTCATGGTCCGCACCATCTACTCGCTGATGCTCGTCCCCGACAGCAGCCTCACCGATGAGCAGATCGCCGACCTGATCGTTCGGGCGATCGTGGCCTGACCCGCGACCTCACCCGCGACGCACGGCGAGCCCACCAACTAGGCTGACCACTATGTCGCCCGACGCTGTGAGCGCAACGAAGATCTACATCGTGTCCGCTGAGGCGGAGACCGGAAAATCGGCGGTCGCGCTCGGCGTGCTCTCGCTGCTGACGGCGACCGGGGGTCGGGTCGGGGTGTTCCGGCCCATCTCGCGGGCCGCGCACGGAGAACGCGACTACCTGCTCGAGCTCCTCCTCGAACACACCTCGGCCGACGTCAGCTACGACGATGCCATCGGTGTCACCTATGACCAGGTCCACGCCGACCCGAATGGCTCGATCGCCGACATCGTCGCGCGTTTCCACGCCGTCGAGTCGCAGTGCGACTCCGTCGTCATCGTGGGGTCGGACTACACCGACGTCGGAAATCCGTCCGAGCTGACGTACAACGCGCGCATCGCGGCCAACCTCTCGGCGCCGATCATCCTGGCGCTCAAGGCACTCGACCGCACGCCCGCCGAGGTACGCGATCTCGCCGAGCATCTGCGCACCGAGATCGCCGCCATGCACGCCACCACGGCGGCCATCGTCGCCAACCGGTGCGATCCCGACCACATCAGCGAGATCGGCGCCGCGCTGGCGAAACTCGACGTCCCGTGCTGGTGTCTGCCCGAGTTGCCGGTGCTCTTCGCGCCGACGATGGCCGAACTCAAGAAATCGCTGGGCGCCGAAATGTACAGCGGCGACCCCGAACTCCTCGACCGTGAGGCGCTGCGCGTGATGGTCGGCGGCATGACCGCCGAGCACATCCTCGAGCGACTCACCGAGGGGATGGTGGTGATCACCCCGGCCGATCGCTCCGACGTACTGCTCTCGCTGGTCAATGCCAACGCCGCACAAGGTTTTCCGCGGCTGACGGGCATCATCCTCAACGGTGGACTCAAACCGCATCCGATGATTGACGCGCTTGTCGGCGGACTGAAGTCCAAGCTGCCGGTCATCACCTGCGAACAGGGCACCTACGACACCGCGCGCATCGCCGCCGACACCCGCGGCCGCATCGCGATCGGGTCCGCACGCAAGATCGACGCCGCGCTCGGACTCATGGAGCAGTACGTGGAACCCGAAGAACTGATCAAGGTTCTCGACGTCAAGCCGTCGGAGGTGGTCACCCCGCAGATGTTCGAGTACGGACTGATCACCCGTGCTCGGTCGGATCGCAAACGCATCGTGCTACCGGAGGGCAGTGACGACCGAATCCTGCGCGCCGCAGGGCAATTGCTGCGACGCGGCGTCGTAGCACTGACCATCCTCGGCGACCCGGAATCGATCACAGCCCGCGCGGACGACCTCGGGGTCGACCTCGACGGCGTCGAACTCATCGACCCTGCCAACTCTGAGCTGACAGACGAGTTCGCGCACCTCTATGCCGAGCTCCGCAAGCACAAGGGCATGGATTTCGAGCACGCCCAGGAGCGGATGCGCGACGTCTCCTACTTCGGCACCATGCTCGTGCACACCGGACGCGCCGACGGGATGGTCTCCGGTGCGGCGCACACCACAGCGCACACCATCCGGCCCGCGTTCGAGATCATCAAGACGGTGCCCGGGGTCTCGACGGTGTCGAGCGTGTTCTTCATGTGTCTGCCCGACAAGGTGCTCGCCTACGGCGACTGCGCCATCGTGCCCGATCCCACCGCGACAGAACTCGCCGACATCGCGATATCCTCCGCCGCAACGGCATCCGCGTTCGGAATCTCGCCACGCGTAGCCATGCTCTCCTACTCGACGGGGCGATCGGGTACCGGAGCGGACGTCGACAAGGTCAGGGTCGCCACCGATCTCGTGCACGAGCGCGCTCCGGAACTCTCGGTCGAGGGGCCGATCCAGTACGACGCGGCGGTGGAGCCGAGTGTCGCGGCGACCAAGATGCCCGACTCCGAGGTCGCCGGTCGCGCGACGGTACTCATCTTCCCCGACCTGAACACGGGGAACAACACCTACAAAGCTGTTCAGCGCAGCGCGGGCGCTGTTGCGATCGGCCCTGTGCTGCAGGGTCTTCGACGTCCCATCAACGATCTCTCCCGCGGTGCGCTGGTCTCCGACATCGTGAACACGGTCGCGATCACCGCCATCCAGGCTCAGAACATCGATGCACAGGAGTCATCCCGATGAGTACATCCACCGACGGTGCCGTGCTGGTGCTCAATGCCGGATCCTCGTCGTTGAAGTATCAGCTACTGCATCCGGATACGACGGAGGTGATCGCCGAGGGGATAGCCGAGCGCATCGGCGAGGACGAGTCGTCGATCACCCACGAGCAGAACGGCGAATCGTCCACGCGAACCGAGCCACTCGACGACATCTCGGCCGCACTCGACGCTGCGTCGGAGATGTTCGCCGCCGCCGGGACCGATCTGGCCGATGCCGGGCTCAGCGCGGTCGGGCACCGGGTCGTGCACGGTGGCCGAAGCTTTTTCCACCCGACGCTTGTCACCGATGAGGTGGTCTCCGAGATCTCGCGGATCTCCACGCTCGCACCGCTGCACAACAAGGCGAACCTCGCGGGCATCGAGGTTGCGCGGAAGAAGCTTCCCGACGTTCCCTCGGTGGCCGTATTCGATACCGCGTTCTTCCACGATCTGCCCGACGAGGCCGCGACGTACGCCATCGACAGAGGTGTCGCGCACCTGCATGCGGTGCGGCGCTATGGGTTTCACGGCACGAGTCATCAGTACGTTTCCGGCAAGGTTGCGGAGTTCCTCGGCCGTGAGTACAACGATCTCAACCAGATCGTGCTGCACCTGGGCAACGGTGCATCGGCCTCGGCGATCGACCACGGTGAACCGATCGACACCAGCATGGGGATGACACCACTCGAAGGCCTCGTGATGGGTACGCGCAGTGGCGACATCGACCCAGGCGTGCTCCTGCACCTGAGCCGCGTCGCCAAACTCAGCAACGACCAGCTCGACACGCTGCTCAACAAGAACTCCGGACTCAAGGGACTCTGCGGCGACAACGACTTCCGGACCATCACCGCGCGTATGGACAGCGGCGACGAGAACGCGAAACGCGCGTACAAGGTGTACATCCACCGCCTGCGCCGCTACATCGGCGCCTACATGATCGAACTGGGCAACGTCGACGCGATCACGTTCACCGCAGGCGTTGGGGAGAATGCCGACAACGTGCGACGCGATGCGCTGGCCGGGCTGGAGAACTACGGCATCGTGATCGACGACGAGCGGAACTCGCTGCGCAGCAAGCAGGCTCGACGCATCTCGACGGATTCGAGTACGGTCGACGTCTTGGTGGTGCCGACCAACGAAGAATTGGCCATCGCCCGCCAGGCCGCAGCTGTCGCCCGCGGAGAACAGCCGGAGTAGTGCGCCGGGTGACGGTGCGTCAGAACAGCGACCACGGTCGCACGTAGTTCGCGAGGTCGACGAGCAGGAAGCGGTGGTCGCGGTTGGTGCGGGTCTGCCGCGCGAGATAGCGCAGCGACTTCTCGGTCCCGGTGCGCAGGCCCTCCTCGGTGAACGGAAAGCCCAGCAGCCGTGCGGGTTCTCCCGCCTGCTCGGGGTGGGCGTGTACCCAGCCGAGGGCTGTACCCAGGACGATCAGCTGTAGTCGCTGTTTACGCGGTTCGGTGTCGGGCATGGCCTCCATGCGCTTGGCGGCCTCGACGAGCTGATCCTTGCGCAGCTGTGACGGGTCCCGGCCGTGTACCAGGGCGATCACCGCGGTCGCACGCGCGGTGTTGAAGTGTCGGCTGGTCGCGGGCACCTCGTCGAGCGGTTCGACCGCGGCGTCGTAGTCACCACGCGCGACGGCCAGGCGAGCCATCCCGAACGCTGCCGTCACGATGCTGTGGTCAGTCAGCCAGAGATCGTGATAGTTCTGTGCCGCAACGTGATACATCTCGGTGATGCGAGCACGCGATCCCTCCGATGGTTCGCGTTCATCCGACAACCAACGACCGATGAGCTCGGCGGTGCCCGCGACGGCGAGCTTCGGTGCGACCTCGCCCGGCATCGCCTGCAGCACGGCGTCGAACCAGTCGTATGCCAGTTCGGGCTCGTCGTTCATCAGCGAGCAGATTCCCATGTACCACTGCACGCGCCACGAATCCCCGTGTTGCACAGACACATCGCGCAGTAGTTCCAGTGCCGTGTCGACGTCGTCGAGTTCGAGGTGCGCACGTGCCTCGGCGAGGTCGATCTCCAACGACGGATGTGCCGAGGACGTCGGCGATCCGAGTAGCGAGCGGAACCCCTCGGCCCTGGCGGCGTGGATCGAATCCAGTGTTTGTCTCGGGTCGCTCAGCGCTGCCGAATTCAGCAGTCCCGCTGCGGGATCGGTGGGGTCGACGAGCGGTACCGGCAGTGCGCGCGCCATGTCGACGGGATCGTAGAAGGCGGCGAGGTCGGGATCGAAGAAGCCGTCGACAGGCGCCAGCATCAGTTCGGTACCGAATGTCGAGCGCTGTGGCGTGAACACCGTCGACAACGAGGGCCGGGGCACGCCCGTGTGCACCGCGACGGTTTCGCGGAGCACGTTGAGCAACTGCGTGGTCATCTCCTCGGCCGAGGAGAAGCGTTCTGCGGGATCTGCTGCGGTGGCCCGTTGTAGCAACAGGTAGAAGGACGGGTTGTCGCGGAACACCGGGGTGTCCTCGGGATCGGGCAGGCCGTCGACGTATCGGCCGTCACTCATCGGCATGTCGACGGTCAGCGCCGCCAGCGTGCGTCCGATGCTGTAGATGTCGGTGACCACCTGCGGCCCGGTTCGCACGATCTCGGGCGCCTGGAAACCCGGTGTGCCGTACAGATGCCCGTAGCCGTTGACCGGCGAGACGGCGCCGAGGTCGATGAGCTTGACCTCGTCGCTGCCGACCATGATGTTGTCGGGCTTCACGTCGTTGTAGACCAGGCCGACCGAGTGGAGATACCCGACGGCCGGGAGTACCTCGAGCATGTACGCGATCGCCTGCTCCACCGACAGCAACGTGGTCTCTATGTCGCCTTCGGACGTGATCTGCTTGAGCGTTCGTCCGCCGATGTACTCCATCACGATGTAACCGAAACGATCGCCGTACTCGGTCACGTGCTCGACGAAGTTGTAGATCTTCACGATGCCCGGATGGTTCACCGACGCGAGGAACTGTCGTTCGGCCAGTGCGACCTGCTGGGCCTCGGAGTCCGACGAGTTGAGCAGGCCCTTCAGCACGACGGGCCGATCGGAGACATTGCGGTCGATCGCCAGGTAGATCCATCCGAGTCCACCGTGGGCGATAGCCCCTGCGATCTCGTACTGGCCCGCGACGAGTGTGCCTTGTGCGAGCCCCGGGACGAATGAATACCGGGCGCCGCAGTGCGGGCACTCGCCGGTCAGGTCACCGGCACCTGCTCCCGACGAGCGTCCGACGGGCCGGCCACAGCGCCAGCAGTTGCGCTTGCCCTCGGCGATGACCGGCGAATCGAGCACCGCGTCCTGCGGTTCGATGTCGGTGATCTTGGGCAGCTCGACGAGCCCCGAGCCGAGCCGACGGTCGTGCACGCGTGGACGTCGTCGCGGCACCAACCGACGTGTCCGACCGATCGAGACCAGCGCGTCGTTGGGATCGAGCGACCGCGCAGGAGTGACCGGGCCCGTCGATTCGTCGCGCATGCCCATGACAGGCGTTGCCTGGGTCGGCGGGAAGTCGGCCCGCTGTGTCCCGGCGTCGAGCGATGCGGGATCCGCCCGCTGGGTTCCGACGTCGAGGTCCGTGAGGTCGGCGCGCTGGGTTCCGACGTCGAGGTCTGCGAGGTCGGCGCGCTGGGTTCCGACGTCGAGGTCTGCGAGGTCGGCGCGCTGGGTTCCCACGTCGGCGGCGGCGTCGTCGGTCGTCGCATCCCGCTCGACCTCTGCGGCCGGCGTTGCGGTGTGCTTGTCACTTCGGGCCATCTGGCGTCGCCTCAATCGCGATACGTGGGTTGGGGCGGTCCGTATCCGGGGCCGAGGATGGACAGCCACTTGTCGTACATCTCCTGCCAGCGGCCGGATGCACGCATCGTGGCAAGTGTGCCGTTGACGAAGCGCACCATGTCGTCGTGTCCGACGGGCATACCGACTCCGTAGTTCTCCTGGCCGAGGCTCGGTCCGACGAGTTGCGCCCAGGGATCCTGTGTCGCCAGACCAGCGAGGATCGCATCGTCGGTGGTCACTGCGTCGACCTGCGACTGCTGCAGCATCACAAGGCAATCGGCCCAGGTCGTGGTGGTGACCATCTTCGCACGGGGTTCTATCTGCTGCATGCGGCCGATCGACGTCGTTCCGCGCGCAGCGCACACCCGCTTGTCCGCGAGCTGTGCCGGGCCGGTGATGCCCGATCCGCGTAACGACAGAATGCGCTGTGACGCAACGTAGTACGGCGCCGAGAAACTGATGTCACGCAGACGGTCGCAGGTGATGCTCATCGTCTTGATGACGACGTCGACCTCCTGGTTACGCAGGGCGTCGATGCGTTCACCGGAACTGAGCACCCGGAACTCGATGCGGTTGGGGTCGTTGAAGATCGCGCGCGAGATCTCGTGTGCGAGGTCGACGTCGAATCCCTGGATGTCTCCGGTGATGGGGTCCCGGAAACTGAACAGGTTGGAGCCGACGTCGGTGCCGACGATCAGTCGGCCGCGCCGGAAGATCGCATCCATCGTGCTTCCCGGCGGCATCTGCGCGGGCTGCGGCTGTTCGGCTGCCGGTCGCAGGCTCTGCGTCGCATCACACGACGACGAATTCGGCGGCGCCTCCTGTGCGGCGTCGTACTGTGCGCCGAGTGGTTCGGGTGCTTGAGCCGTCGCACTCGGCCCCGGTGACTCGGGAGCAGGGAAGTCGACGCACCCGGCAAGCACAGTGACCCCCACCATGAGCGCGACGAGCGAGAGAACGGTCCGCACCGAGTGCCGACGACGAGCGTGACCTCTCATCGGTACTCCCTGATGCGGGGGATCATCCCGAGGATCAACGCGATAGTCGCAAAGATCGACAGCGCGAGAATGCCGTTGCCGGTGAAGCCCAACACGCGCTGTGCGGTGTTGATGTCGTCGCGAAACGAGGATCGCGTGGTGGTCATCGCGTTGATGAGCGCGGAGTCGACGGCTCGATAACTCGTCTCAGAACTCTGCGGCGACGAGCCGACGGTCATCGCACGCGCCTGCGAGAAGTTCCCGGACGTCATCTCGTCGCGTACCTGCGCATCGGTCCTCTTCCACTGGTCGAGCGCGGCACGCAGCGACGTGACCTGACGCTCACTCAACGACCCGGACGAGTCACCTTCCTTGTCGAGGGTGTCCAAGACCATGCCGATGCGCGTGGTCGCCTGCTCGAAGGTGCCCTCGAGTCCCGCCTGGTCGCCACGCCGCAGCAGCGAGAGCGTCTCGGCGGAGCGGGCCTGTTGGGTGAGGATGCGTGCCTCGGTGAGTTGGCGCAGCGGTGTCGCGCCGTCGTTCTTGGCCGAACTCGTCGCAGCGACCGACAGCAGTCCGGAGGTGAGTAGCCAGATCAGGCCGCCGATGATCGCGATCAGTGCTGCCACGATCCCGATGTTGAAGCGTCGGCGGGTCCGCGTGGCGAGGTAGCGCGAGGTCGCGAGCAGCAGCAGAACGACGATCAGCAGTGCGACGTAGACGCCCCAGGGCGGAGTGGTCAGCGCGCTCTGGGGATCGGCGATGGCGAGTGCCCGTCGCTCGTAGACGCGTTGTGCCGCAGGCAGAACCCTGTCCTGCATGAGCGCCGACGCCTGACCGAGGTACGCCGATCCGACCGGATTGCCCAGCCGGTTGTTGGTGCGCGCGGTCTCGACCAGCCCGCTGTAGACGGGGATGGTCGTTGTGAGGACCTCGAGATCGGAGTTCAGTGCGCGGGTGTCGGCGGTCGCGTCCGCGCCGGGACCCGTGTCGCTGCCCGCGGTCACCAAGAGCGACGACGACGCGGTCGCCAGTGCGTCGGAGTACCGCTGACGAAGTTGCGGATTCTCGGGTCCGCCCGAGATGAATCCGGAGTTGGCCGCGGCGTCGGCGATCGACAGCGAACTGTAGAGAACCTGCGCAGCCTCCGACAGCGGCTCGGCGCGGTCGATGATCGTCTGCAGTTGGTGCGTGCGGTTGTTCAGCGTCGTCGACGCGTACCACCCGGTGCCGAGCGCTGTGATCGCAACGACGAAACAGAGGAGGATCAGCTTGCCCGGCGTCGTCTTGGCGTAGTGCCGCACCGAGGAGAACGGCGACTGTGCTGCCGCACGAGCCGAGGCGACCAGTTCACGACGGTCGCTGAGCACCTCACGCAGAGGTGGCGACGTGGTGGCGGGACGTACGGTCCGACCTGCGCGGGTCAGCACTGCCCGCACGGGGGATGCGTCGCCGGTCACCTTCTCAATCCCCTCTGCATCGGTCGGTCGCGAGTGGTTGTGCGCTCTCCTCGGGTATGTCGTACGCCACGTCGAGTCCGTTTCCACCCTAGTCCGCGCCGTCGGGATGGCGGCGATACGGCGAGTGCGAGTCTGGCACGAGCGAGTGTCACCGCGGTCGAGTTCACCTAAGTTGGAGGTACGGGCCTCAGGGATAACCATCGGTGCACACACCTGGGCACGGAGAGTGCGGGGACGAGCAGGAGGCACAGTGCGCGGCGACGGTGACGGTTGGGTGTTCGACGAGGGCGCGAGGTACTGGGGGCTGCATGGCGCGGCAGGGCTTTTGCTGCGGGCACCTCTCCCCGACGGCGAGGTCGGCGTACTTCTGCAGCACCGAGCCGCCTGGTCGCATCAGGGTGGCACGTGGGGCCTACCCGGTGGGGCGCGCGACTCCCACGAGACTGCCGTCGACACCGCCATCCGCGAGGCGGGCGAGGAAGCAGGCATCCGGCCCGGCGACGTCTCCGTCGTGGCGGCGCTGGTCACTCACCGCACCGTCGGCGGCTGGACCTACACGACGGTGATCGCCGACGTGGAGCGCCCGGTCCTCACGACCGCCAACGGCGAATCGGCAGAATTGCGTTGGGTACCCGAGGCACACGTCGCGACGCTGCCGCTGCACCCTGCGTTCGGTTCCGCCTGGCCAGGGCTCCGCGAACGCATCGCCGCGCTGGACTCGACGACCTGAGATCTGGTGCCCGTAACCGCCGCGGTCAGGACTCCAGGTCGTTGCCTGCGAGTAGCCGGTTCGCGCCGGCGATGAGCGCATTGATGTTCGCATCGGCGGTGGTCTCGCCGTCACCGGTCGCCCAGCACTGGCGGCGATCGTGCTCGCACAACAGAAACGAGACGTTGCGATCGTCGAGCCTGCGTTGATGCAACCGCACGATCTGCACCGAGATGCCCAGATCGTGCAGGATCGAGGTCATTGCCCCGACCTGGCCCGTCGCCGTCGCGGTCATGGACATGATCCGGTCGTCGTAGGCGATCGTGGCCCGGCACTCGACCATGTCGCCCGGTGCGGGAGCGACGCTCCACGAGCCGAGGCGGATCGCGCCGTGTGCGGTGTACTCGTCGACGAACTGCTGCCAGGTCATACCGGCTC
>NZ_BANR01000024.1 GCF_000332975.1 Gordonia aichiensis NBRC 108223
AACATCTGTTAGGTCATGGCATGCACCCACCACAACCGGAGCATCCGCCGCACGAAGTGTTGGTGGAACTCTCAGCGCTTGATCAACCTGAATGGTCATTGGGCTTCTCCGTTGGCAGAGGGAACTGGCGGCTGTGGGGGCGCAATGCGCGCCGGCGGGCAACCCAAGCATTGACTTTTCGGGCCGAGAGTTCATGCCCGCCCATGACCTGCCCTCAGCGACTTTTCTTCATCTGACCCCTAACCACGCAGTTCCAATGTCTGATCACGCATGTACCTGACCGATAAGGCATGATTGCGCATATGACAGCTGGTTTGCGCATTCTCATTGCGTCCCCCCTCGGACACGTCGTCGCCGCACCGCTGCAATCCGCGTTCGACGACGTCACAGTGGTAGTGGCACGTGACCGCAGTGAGTTTTTGAGCTCGATCGCGGCCCGTGTCCGCTTCGACGTGGTCAGCGCAGACCTGGTATTCAATCGGGCTGACCTTGAGTGGACATTCGACGGCCTGGACGTCATCGAGGGGTTGCGCACCGCCGACCGGTTGGCTCCGGTTCTTCTCGCGACGCAGGGCCACTCTATGGAAGAGGATCACATCGCCGAAGCGCGGCTACGCTCAGACGTGTCCGGCGTGGTGGCGAAATCAGACGGCCTAGCGGCATTCGTGGACGCATTGAAGACGATCGCACTGGGACAGCGTCTACCAGCACTCCCACAAAAGAGCACCCGCCCCTCTCTGTTTGAGTTATTCGACGGTCGGCGCGGGACGACCGCGGCCCGGATGGCCGGTGCCATAGCCTCGGGCAACGCCGTCGACAATGCTTCCTTGGCCGTCGCTGCACGAGTATCACCGAATACCGCGAACAAGGTCGCCGCCAACTACATCGGACCACTGATGCGGGCGCGTCACGAGCATGACGAACGCCTCCCTCTCACGCAGCCCTCGGTGTACCGATGGTGCGGCCTTCACGCCCGCTACATAGTCAGTTGGTGCCGTCGACATGGCCATTCCGACGTTCTCGAGCCACCAGGCCGTACGACCTGAATACCGGCCGGGTAGCCCCAGGTGGGGGTACCCAATTCTCTGGGTACCCCCACCTGGGGTACTACCGGGCGTCGAAAACAAGGTTGTCGATGCGTACACGGGCACGACCCGACAGCACCGCGTCACCGCAGACAATTCTGCGAGCGACGCAGGCCCCAACCGCGCCGGCCGCCGTCGACGCCGTTCCCAGTTGCGGCCACGACGGAATCCGTCGACCCACCACGGCGAACGCCTCGGACACACGCGGGGAAATGTCATCTCCGACGATCGAACCGACGAGCCACATCCGGTGTCTCGGATCGCGCAGATCAGCCTCACCCCAGGATTCGATATCGCCCACACTTCCATGGAACGCGGGGTAGTTCGGGTCGAGGTCGTAGCGCTCGACGTCGACGATGACATTGTCGCCGTCGTCGGTCACCATGACCAGGGGCGCGCCGGCCGCACGGGCCTGTCGGCGGAGCTCAACCTTCGTGGGAAGGTCATCGACTTCCTCGAGGACGACGTCTGCCCGCGCGACTCCCTCTCCGCCAGATACGAACTCCCGAGCTGTCGACGGCATGACGCCGGAGCTGAATACATCCACGCTCAGATACGGATCTGTCTCGAGCATGCGCCGATGCGCCAGCAGCGACTTCTTCATCCCGAGATCGCATACCGAACCAGTCAACCTGTTGAGGTTGGTCGGGCCGAGAGTGTCGCCGTCGGCGATACGGAAGCGACGGCACCCCGTGAGCACGCATGTGTGCAACAGCGAGGCACCGACGCTGAGGCCTGCCACGGCAATCGTTGCCTCTGCCCACCGCTGCTGTTCGGCATCGGTGATGAGGTACCGGTTACGGCCCGTGCGGAGACGATGAAACACGTCGGAATCCGGGAGACGTACCAGCGTTGCACGCCAAGGGAAATAGATCCATCGTGTGTGTGCATCGGGGTTATCGCCGTTGATGGCGGGAAGGTCGGAGTCGAGTGCAGCCATCGCCAAATACTCGTTCACAGACTCGGGCCACGTGTCGACGATCCTGACATGACCTGCGGCCAGTTGGGTGAGACGGTCGCGGTCGTAGCGAGGGTGCAGGATCTCGATCATCACGCCACCACCACATAGGTCTGCTTGACATCGGAACCGAACGGCCCGGTCCCGTACGCGTGCAGAGTGATCCGGGGGTGGCAGCGGTCGTCGTCACGTTCATCGTCCAACGCCCGGAATTCCTCGTTATTCGCCCTCAGCGACGCCCGGCATAGCCGGGACAGTTCCTCGGGCAAATCCTGCCCTGGCGACATCACCCCCGCCGCGAGCTCCACGTCGATCCTCAGGACCGGCTGATGATCTCCATCGGGCAGCCCGCTGGCCCGGAACTTGTTCGTGATCATGTTCGCGACGGAGGGGTTCTCGAACGCAGGCACAAGGTCGCGCGGGTAGATGTTCGACGAGTAGAAGGTCGTCGCGACGTCCGGCCGCCCGGTCAGCACGATGTAACCGGCATCGGGGTCGACGGCCTCGGCCAGATCTGCGTGTGGGCACCGCTGCAAGAGAACGCCCAGCTCCCGCCCGGTGAACACCTTCCCGGTGTCGTTGATGCGGTAGCGAATCAGCGGAAGCGTTGAGTCGATGGTGAACAGGAGGTATCCGTCGGCATCAACCTCGGTAAACAGCCTCATCGGATTGAACTCGACGAATGTTGGCAGAGTACGACTTTCGGCGCCGAACAGGAGCTTTCCCATTTCGGTACCCAGCAGACCGGATCGACGCAAAGCAATGGTGAACGGCGTCTCGTGGCCCATCACGCCCGCTTCAGCCGTCCCATACATCACGCACACCCGGCGGAACTGACCTGCGCGTCCGATCCGCCTCAGCACATGGTCGCGCCACGTCTCGGTAATCGCTTCGCCCGCCAGCAGAATGCTGATGTCCTGGGCAAGCGCACTGTCGGGTGCCTGATCCAGGATGTCCTTCACCAACGGCGGATACCCGGCGATCACCACCTTCTCGTAGTACGGCGCAAGTTCACTGAGATTCTTCACGGCCGCCCGGACGTCAATTCCGGGTGTTGTCGCCGACACCCGATGTCCGCGAGCACGCAAGCCCAACACCGCCTGGTAACTGTAAGTACCTCCTATCCACGTACCCATGGCAAAGCACACGATGACCAGGGTGGAACGATCGCCGACCTCGAAGTTCTCGGAGAGTATCCGCCCGTAGATCTCGACGCTTTCCTTGGCTGCGGAGCAATCGCGAGGAAAGAATGTCGGGCCGCCTGTCGACCCAGAGGTTGCCGACCACGTTCCCGCCCCAGCGATGTCGCCATCCCACACCAGTCCCGAAAGTGATCGTCGCCGAAGGTAATTGAGCTTGGTGGTCACCGGAAGCGTCGCGAACTCTCGGGCGGTTTGTACCCGCCGCCCATCCAGGCCGTGCGTCTGGACGTGCTCCTGGTACGCGGGGACGTGCGCGAGCGCACGGTTGGCCAGACTGATCGCATGATCCAGATCCGGCGTTGTGGTGGTCATGAGTGGATTCATGGTTATCTCCTGTCGTCGTGACCTGGAGGCCGTTTCCCCACGCTCATGTTCGCCACACGAAATCAGACTTCGTTTACTGCAGGAATATTCAGAATCGCGAAGCATCGCGAGGTGCTCATGCGCGATTACGCATGGACTCGGGAAGTTCGAGCGCGTTCTGACGCAATGCTCTGTCAAGCGTGTCGCAAGAAGTGATGACCCCCCTCCCTTGTTCGGCAAAGCTCGATCCATGAATCCAACAGCGTCGTACAACGTCCATCACAACGGGAGCGACGAGATGGTCGTTGCCGTGGTCACCGAGAACGACATCTTTGACTCGGCGTTGTGCGCGCTGATCGAGCGATTCGGGTTCAGTGCCGTTGCGGTAAGTCCCAGTGGCACCGGATCCCCGAACTGTGTCGCCTCAGTGCCATCGTCGCCCACTGTGACCTACGGCGCAGTGGTTGTACGGACAGCCACTGCCCAGAAGCGAGTGCAGAGCGACCCGGCCTTCGACGACGCAGCCGTCATCGGACTCGGATTCGCTGCCGCGAACGATCATGGAATCGACATTCCTAACGGCGCGCGCGCAACGTCGGAGCTGGCAAGTTTCCTGTCCGAACTCGCGACCGGGCGTGGCTCCCATGAGAACGTGCGACTGACAGGTCGGGAACGTCAGATCCTGACGACGTACGCCCTCGGCGCCACGATGAGCGAGACGGCGGCCGCTCACAATATCGCGGAAAGCACCGTTCGCGCGCACTATCGACGTGTCACCAACCGTTACGAAGTCGCTGGGCGCCCCGTCGGCAACAAGGCCCAGCTACTCATTCGGCTCATGGCGGACGGCTGGGTCAACCCACACGAGATCCTGCACGCGGCCTGCTGACACGCGGGCCGCGACACTCCACCACGATCGGCCGCGGGTTCCCACAAAAAGAGGATGCACACCCGCCGCCCGGTTGACCTACATTCATCGAATGGTTTACAGCACCCGATCCCGAGCTGTGGACGATGAGCGAAACAGCCTGGCCTACACCTATTTCGCGGGTCTGTTGTGCGCCATCGCCGCCGGCCAGCTCGCCATCGCCGCCGGCTCACCCACTGCAGGCGGACCTTTCTCAGGCGGCATCATCGCGATCGTGGCGTCACTGGCCATGTGGGCCCGCGCGACCCCGCTGCGCACAGCGATCACCGTCGGTGCCGAGTGGTTCTTCAGCCTCATCTCCGTGATAGCCCTCGTCCCCGCACTCCTCGCGATCTTCACCGGGGATTGTGGCGGCGGAACGAATGTGACCGGGGCCATCTTGACGATGGTTGTGTTCATGTTGGCCTTCACCTGCTCGCTGATCTTCTTTCTCTATCGGGGACTACGGATCGGCCAACTTCGGTACATCGGGTTGGGCCTGTTCGGATTTGTCGAGATGGTTCTGTTCTGGAGTGAACCAGCGTCGCGCACCTTTCTCGGCGATGAGTCAGGAGTGCTCTTGATCGCCATCGCAGCCGCGCTACTGTCTGGCGTCGTGATTGCGATCGCCCCCCACATCGGGATGACCCTGTTGGGTGCGGTCACCGCACTCGGTGCGATCCTCGGCGCCGCAAACGAAACTGCCACTGCGTGCACAGCACACGACGGCACGCCATCGGCGCTCGGGTTGGTGACCACCTATCTCGTTGTCGCGGGACTCCTCGGCGGCCTCGCGGCGCGTCGGCAGAACCGATAGAACCTTCCGTGGCGCACTGAGTTGTCACCCGACTCGCCAGGATTCGCAGGCGCACGCCCACGGCGAGTCCAACCATCCGTCGGCAATCAATTCGACCATCAACTGTGCCTTGTTCTCGACGATTCGACCGGCAGCCTCATACTTCGCGACCACGCGCCGATAGTGCGCCTTCACCGTGGAGGCCGCGATGAAGTGAATAGCAGCGGTTTCCGTGACTGTGGCTCCCATCGTGTAGGTTCCCAGGACCTCGCGTTCCCGATGCGAAAGGTGAATTCGGGGCCCACCTCTGCCATTCGGTCCGGGACCAACTGCCCGGTGGAGAATCCGGCCGAGTTGCCCCACCGTGTCCGTGCCCGATAGCCAGACCACTCCGCGCTGAGGCCCCCTCGTCTGACCGTCGGACGTTGGAATTCCAATGAGTGTGGTCGCGCTGGACAGAAGCTGCTTCGGTAGCGTCCTGAGCACCAGGTCGTCAGAAACGATCAGAACGTTCGCCTGATGACACGTGCCGACCTCTGGACGCGCCACCGTGGCCGAGTAGCCGCACTTCTCCACCAAGGCGATGAGGGCGTGGTCCAGCGCCGTGCCCGATGCGATGACGACGACGTCGGCGGCATGGTGTGGAGCCTTTTGAATCAGCATGGTGTGGAATCCATTTCGTGAGCAGGTTCCGATCAGATGTCGGCGTGCGAATCGCTTACCGTTTCCCCACCCGGCCGTAAGCAGGCATCGCGATATCGCTCACGAGAGTCGGCATCTCGTTCTGGGGGTCTGGGGAAACGGGACCAAGGCAGCGCAACCGCGCAGTCGAAAGATCCTGAGGAGGACTTCATGCTCGCGAACTTCAGAGCTCACTGGCACCACCGCCGGACAAAGAAGGTGGCCGATGAGTATTACTCGCGCGCCGTCGGGCAGATCAGGCGCCTGACCGAGGACGAGTCCGCCGACACCGGTGGTGCGCTCCTCGCTGGCGAGGCCGAGGTGCTATCCCTCATCTCGCGCGCGGCGACCGCAGTTGAGTCGGCGTATGCCACGAAGCTCACCGACCTCCGCACCAGTCATCAGAGTGCTGAGATCCGGCTCGCGCGGCTTCGTGAACAACGCGAACGCAGTACCTCGGAGCGCCATGTCGTGAACGATCCGTGTCAGGTGGGGACCGGACCATTGACCCTCGACGAGATGAGCACTCGCGCAGCGGAACTGACAGAACTCATCGACGACGAGACTCGTCGCGGATCGACGCGACACCGGCATCATGTCTCACGGACCTGGCGAATTCTGGCCATCGGAGTCGTCATCGTCGATGTTGCGGCACTGTTCATGCTGATGCTGACCATCGAGAACACCAGCTTCCACGCCTTTGCGCTCGACCCTGCTGCCGAGGCCGCAAAGATGATCACGGCGGCAGGCTTCGCGCTGCTCGCTGCGACCGTGTTGGCCATCGTGTCACACACCGTGGGACACGCTGTGTTTCGACGAATCCACCGTTCAGTTCATGCGGGCGACCAAGGGTTGGGGCACCTTGCCGATAGCCGCTCCGCCATTCTGACCGGCACCGCGATGATGGTCGCGCTGTCGACCCTGGTCGGTTGGTCCATCGACCGGCGGATCGTCACTGTCGCTGAAGGCACCAAGGTATCCGGGCTCGCTGGCTGGGTCGGTGCCACAATCGGACTGTGCGCGCTGTTCGCGCCGATCGTCGTCGCCGCCATTGCTGCGCTCGGGAGGTCGCCGGAAGTGGAGTTCCGAGACAGCCTGGCAGCGTTGATCACCTCTGCCGACCAGCGCCGGGCGAAGATCGACGACGAGATCGTCGCGGTCACGAAGTTGATGTCGTCAGTCGACGAGAAGTGTCGCCGGCTGCTCATCGAGGCCGATCGCGACCTCCGCGCCGCGTTTCTTCCTGCGAACCAGCTGATCTTGCGCCTCCGCACCGAGTTCGGTCACGCCGGTGAACTCTACGTTCCGTTGCACCTTCCCGGTATCTCAGATCGGCGTGAGCTCGGTGGATGGGCGCACCTCGAGCGATTGCGGGCACTGGTCGAGCCCAATGGCACCAATCACGGATACGGCGGCCCGCATGTGGTCACCGATGCTGCCTGACGACTGCGCGAACACACCAAAACACCCGTTACCACAACGGTACTGAGGGAACTCCGGCGAGCACTTGATCCAACTTGGGATCAAGGCTCGCCGCGAGTTCGCGCTGGTGCTTGAGAATCGGCTCACCGGTTGAACCGCTCACGAGGGTCGGCGGCGGCGACATGGGCAACGAGTCGGATAGCAGAATGGATACGGAACCGTGCGTGATGGCAGCAGGCGTGTCTTCGACCGCAAATTGCGGCGGATCAGAGTCCATGGGGATGAGATCATGCTGGAAGCTCGATGGATCGCTCGAACCGCCGTGGTAGACACCCGCGTTGATTCCGGTCTCGATCAAGTCCGCGACGAGATCTCGCCTGCCCAGCTGCTCGGCCATGGCGAATGTCGTCGCGAGACGATCGGCCAACGTCTCCGACCACTTGACTCGATCCCGGGCCTGGGTGAACTGAAATCGTTGGTGCTCGAGCGCCACGAGCGATGACACGGCCGTATCGAACGCGTCCTTCGAGAGCTGAGCACGTTCCCGCGCATTGACTGCCGCCTCCATAAGGAGACGTTTCGTTCTGTTCCATTGCAGGTTCGCGATGTGATGGTGCTGACCCGCCGCGCGCAGTCCCTCAAACGCTCGGCTGAACGCGACGTCGGCAGCCGAGTAGTCCCCCGTGATCGTGTAGTAGTTGGCGAGGTTGTAGTCACACACCGCGGTCTTGTCGTGCCGATCCTGCTGTGCGTAGTACTCCCGCGACCTTGTGGCTATATCGATCGCCCGCGAGTACTGGCCTGCGGTCAGAAGTACGTGACTCAGTGTCATCTGGGTATCCTGGGCATCGTCTGATCGGCCCAAGGATTCGAATATCGCACTCGCGGAGTCGAGGTTGCGTCTCGCTTCCTCAATACGACTCGAGGTCGCATAGATGCTGGCGAGCGAAGCGAGGCACTTGGCGTACTCTTCTGAGTCTGGGCGGAAGCCGGCGAGCAGATCCGTCAGAATCGTCTCGGCTTCTTTCGGGTCTCCTGCCAGAAGCAGATTGTTGGCCAGATTCACCATCGATTGCTGGGCATCGTCAAGCAGACCGTGGTCGATGTAGTACATGATCGCCGACCTGAGATATGTGTCGGCAGTCTCATATTCACCGAGGCGCGTCGCCATGGCGCCGACGTTGCTGTCGGCATCGGCCATCAGCCTCAATTCTCCGAGCGACTCCCATTCCTCGCTGGCCGTGTCGAAGGCGCCGAAAGCAGTCTCGTAGTCTCCGATGCTCTGAGCCAAGTAGCCGATCCCTGCGGCACAGTTCGCAGCGGACTCAGGATCATGCGTCAGAAACGCCTCTCGCGCCGTTAAGAGAAGTTCGATGACGACACCGTTCTCGGCGGCTCCGGCGAGGTGCTCTGCCAGATCCACGTAGCTCACGCCGATGGCTTTGTCATCGCCGGACTCCATCGCTGCTTCCGCGCGCGCGTCCAGCTCGTCCAACCGGCGCGACCATTCTTCGTACTCCGTGTCGACATCATCCGGGCTGCCGTCACCGTCGTGAGAATGAGAGGTCGTCATGCTGATTGGCCTTTCTCGGTTACGGCGAGTCGAGGCGATACAACTTCTCTCGGCGGACACGTATGGCATGCGGCCGCAGCCCACACCAGAGGTGACGTCGCCGGACCTGGAGCAGCCATCCACTCCTGCAACTTCTGACGTTGCCAATCCCCCAAGGCGCGTATGGGATCCGTATCTTCATGCGTTGTGTCGACCGCGAGCGCGAGTTCGGTCGTCGGTCCGGGAACCGAGTCAACTCCGGCGTACTTGTGGAACCCGTTGTCCGACGGCAGCGTCCAACGCGTAGTGGTCACGACTTCGGCCCCGGCATTGAAAATTGCCATGACCAGTCCGAATGTCTCGGACGTTCGGAAGTCGACCCCGCCCTCACACGCGATGATCGCCACGCGAGGCGGCATTGGCCATAACTCGGGGCCCCAACCGACTTCCGCCTCAAGCTCACTTTCACTCGCGTTCAGCTCGGCCCGGGCAGTGCCCAGCAAGAGGTCGAGGGCGGAAAGCGGGCGGTGCACCTTGTTGATCGATTGAGTCACTCCCCAGACTCTGGCGTCATCGCTGAGGTGCAAAGATGCCGATCCTGGTTCGCCGGGATCCGCGGTCGCATGGCCGAAGTACACCAAACGCCCCGGCAACTGATTTAGGTCCTCACTCAGATCCCATCGCCCGCAAACTTTTCCGACTCCGGAACATCGGGTGGTACTACGAGTGGCCAATCGATCCTTGAATACTCTCGCATTCGTGTTGCCGGCGGCCGCCGCGCCGCGCGGCAGAGTCGGCCCAAGCCCAGACCCAGCAGGAAGCTGAGGATCGATGAGATAGGCAACCGGACGGGCCGCGGTCGTGGCCGACCAGGGCTCCGGCAGGCGCGACCGACCCACATGGACCGCTGCGGGAGGCTCATAACACAGATCGGCCACCTCGATGAGCCTGGTTAAATCGTCGATGGGTAGGAGTTCAAAAGGAACTCGCGCCAGCATCCGGCTTGGAGTGATTCTCACGAGAACTCTGCACGATGATGGTGAAAGTAGCTGTTGGCAAACACTCTTGGGAAGTATCAGAGCGGAGAGGGTTGCGCTGAGGCCCAGCTCTCCCACCCGACGAGTAAACGGTCCGGTGACAGCTTCGCGCACGGCTTCTTCGAGTGCCGCGTCATCGTCGCCCTGTTCACCGGGTACCTCCACCAGCGCCCTGGCCAGGGCGCCGAGTGCACGATCACGGCTTTGCGCCGGGATCCGGTGCACTACTGGATTCTCTGAATCGTCAAGCCAGCGGAAGGACACATACGTGTCACCCGCGTCGTAAGCACGAAGGAGCAGGGTTCTTCCCGGCGTCATGTCAGCTCGACCAACTCGGCCAGTGTCGGTTCCAGCGCCGCAGTCGGCATTGAGCGTTCCTCGATATGTTCGGCCAACCGTTGTACCGCGGCGGAGTAGCCGGCGATTGCCTCTCCGGCCGGCCCGCGGCGCGTACGGCGCGCCAACTGGCGGACCAGACCGACCGCCGTCGACATTGCGTCGACCGCGGTCAACTCTGCCTGCTCGGCCGCCAAACTCGAATTGTCTATGTCCGCACCGGTGCTGGATGCACCCACTCCGAACCTCAGGGCGCCCGCCGTTCGGTGCATCGTCCACGCGTATCGACAAAATCGATCAATCTGGGCGACGGCAACCCCCGTCGTATCAAGTCGTATCGCGTCAATATCCGCGTCTGCGGAAACCAGCATGTAGTGGAGTCGATCTGTATCTGTGCCCACCTGCAATCGTGCCGATACCAGGCCATGGTCGACCGAACACGGGCTCGAGGCGGTAATCGCGCCGGTATCTGCGTCGGCTGCCACCGCAAACAACTCCGCCAGCTCAGCCGAGTCCTCGAGTGCATCGTCGCGAAGATCTGCTTGCACAGTGACAGATGTTCCACTCGAAATGATCTCGAGGTCGGGGCGATCGGGACCGGTGAACCGGAGGATCCGTGGGGGAACCATACGCAGATCCAATAGTTGCCCGGTGACAACGGCAATGGATCCCAAGCTGGTCGCCAATGGATCCGCCTCCAGGAAGAACTGATGCTGCCAGCTCAACTCTGATTGTGCGTCCGTCTCCCGCAAGAAGGTCATGACACGTTCCCATGCGTTGCCTACGAATACATCACGTGGCGACGCCTGGACAGCGTCCAGAAGGCCTGAGACCAAGGGACCGGCCAGACCGTCATTCACGATGCGTTCAGTCAGTAGTTCGACTGCCGGGGCGGCGAAGGCGTACTGAGTTCGCGCAACATCTTCGGCCCCAACACGCCGGTAGGCGTGTGCACGATCGAGACTGAGGATTCCCTCGTCCAGATCACCCAGGTGAATGGCGCGCACGGCCTGCACGGTCGCCAACCGGGCCAGATCGGCCCCGAGTGTGAGGCCCGCGACCTCCGATGTCTCACCAGCCGCCACCCCCAACAGCACGTCAACCGATTCCGCGTCGGCAAAGAGACCGGCGAGCGAACTCAACCGATCGTTGCTTACGACTGCGAAGTCGACAACCGTGTCCGGAAAGGCCGCATCCACGACGAACACACAGCCGTCGAGCTCAAACGAGATCGGACCAAGCGCGACCGAGATATTTGCATGCCACGAGAGGCTTCCGTCGTGGGCTCTGACAGCGGTCCCCACTAGATCACTCATTGCGGCTCCATCCCCTTTCCACCGGTATCGGTTTCGCTCCGCAGTCGCTGCGCCGTGGATATCGCCGTTCGCATGAGCAGCGTCACATCCATGGCCGAGGCACGGCCTGTTCGCGATCGCGAGTTCGCGGGGCGCTCGGTCTCCCACGCCTCCTGAATGAATCGGGAAAGCTGTTGCGAACTCGCTTCGCCCGGCGAGACATCACCCCGTAGTATCGCAATCGCGAGATCCGCCTCCCATAACCGATTCCCGTCAAGTACGAGTCCGGGGTCGTTGAGCAATACTTGCACCGCAAGTTCAACTAGTGCACGCGCACGGTAGATCTCTGATTTCGAGGTTGCCGGGTCGTCAGCACCATCGTGAGCTCGGATGGTGTTCGGATCACCGTCCACATTCAACGGTTGTTCGTGTTTGTCCCGTATTGCGGCGAGCCTGCCTTTCTCCTGTCGAATTGATTCAAGACGCATCCGCAGATATCCCTCTGTTCCCTCCAGGGGCTTACCGTGTCGCAATCGATTCACGTAGGTCTTGTGAACGCGTACGTACGCTTCCGCCAGATTGTCGAGGTCAGCCTTCCGTATCGGCAGGCCATTGGTGATGACAGAGTTCAGGAAGTCGGTGGCTGCGCTGCGCTGAGCGTCCGAGACGTCAGCTGCAGGGTCTTCCGTGGATTCAACGTCCAATGCTGCGAGCACCTCGGCCAGATGCTCCGCCAAGCGTCGACACGTCGCATCGTCGAGTTCTGCATCACCCACGCGCGCAGCGGACACGAGAGTAGCGAGCCCATCGACGTAGAACTGCCCTGCAGTCCGGATGTCAGTTTCTGCCCGAGAGCTCTGGTCGGAAATGAAGGCCGTCGTGTGGGATGCAGTTTGCATGATCCCTGACGGCCCGACCAGTCCGCGGCGGACGGCAGCCGGCGTGCCACGCTCGTAGTTGCGAATCGCGGTTGCGACATTGCCGGGTAGTCGAGGCGGTCGTATCCGGCCGAACGCAGATGCCCATCCACCTGTATACCGGGTGAGTGGCTCTACGGTCTCGCGGCACGCTTCAATCGCGTTCTCCCACGTCTTGGCGTCCGAGAAACGGACCTTCGGCTCGCACATGACCAAACCAGTGGTGTCGCCGTAGACGACACGAAACCATGTCGACGATCCGAGAGTGCCCGACCACGCCCGCAGTTCGTTGTCCGTCACCTTCTTCTCTGGCGGAGGTGGAGACATCTTTCGGTACCACTGTTCGAGCATTCGGTTACGCGAGAGCCCCTCGGCGGGGATATCGAGCAGGTCGATGGACAACTCGGTCTCGATCGGTGGTATAACCGGTCGTTCGATCTTCACATTCACCCTCTCGATGTCACGTAGCTCTGCAAGTCTAGGGCCCGCATCGCATTCGTATGCCTGCGAACTCCGGGTTCTCATCGAACGATCTCGATGATCACGGCGCGGTTGGCTTGTGCCACCTCATCTGGGCCGGCGTTCGGCGGAGTGATGGTCTCGTCGTAGCCAACCCCGCGAACCGTACGGATCAAGGACCGATGAAGTCCACCAGAAACCAGAGCGTCGGCGACTGCCTGCGCGCGCGACGTCGACAGTTCTCGGGCGCCCACGGCAGGACCGACTCGCCACGTATGACCTGTCAATTGACAGCGGACCCCAGAGACGTCAGCCTCCGAGCCAGCGTGTTCAGCTCACCGATCACTCCCGGCAACAACTCAGCGGAATCAGGAGCGAACAGCGCGGAGGAGTCCAGCGAGATCTGATGGGTGTTCCGCGAGAGTTCGGGCAGCGCAAAACTCGGAACCGTCACGACCTTCGCTGGCACCGTGGACGCTGCGGGCATGGGTGCCGCACCCGAATCAACCGCCTCACACTCATTTGCATTGGCGGCCGCGCAGAGGTCCATCCAGAACGACTGCAGTTTCCTGATCATCGGCTCGGGTAGCGCGGGCTGCTGTCCCGCTACTCGCCCCAAGCCTGCGAAGAAGACGCGGCGACCGGAGAGATCTGGCAAGAATCCGCCTTCCCGCAGTTTCTGAATCTCCTCTGCGTTACTGAAATCCCACCCGATAGCAGCGAAGTCCATGAGCCCTTCTGTCTGTAGCCCGCTGGATATCGCAACGATGGTTCCGGCATCCTGTCGCACCGACTCATTCAGTCCGGCAAGCAGATCCAGCGTCGAAGCGTTGGAGGCGACGTTCGACAATCGTGATGAAATCGTGGTGAGCAGCGCCGGAAGTCGTGTCGCGATCTCGGCGGGGTCGTTCTCGATGTCGCCGCTTTCCCGGCGAAGGACGAGATCGATCGGCTCTCCGGCCGAATCGACTCGAACACCACGGGAAACCAGGATCTGCATCGATCCTTCTCCGGTCTGAACGGCCGTAGTCACGAGGTGGTCGAGCACGGTGGGGTACGCCGGTAGCGGTTCATTTGAGGTCGCTGTTGTGACGACGACGAGATGTGCGTCGCGCGTACGTTCGGTGGCGTCGCCGCAAGCGCTCAGCGTCGCGACAGCGCTGCCTCCGATGAGTACGCAAGCGAGGATGTTCTTGATGTTTCGAATCATGGTCGTCCTTCGAGGTCGCCACCGACTCTGTCGGTGGGCGGGTAGTGACGAATCCATGACCGCTTCCCCACCTCACACCGCGTCAGGTCTGGCGGACGGTTCATTTCATCTATTTGGTCTCTGACCAACCGATCCGCGTTCGGATACCGTCACACCTGTGGAGTACACGGCAAGGATCGACCGCGCTATCACCACGGCGGCCATGGCACATGACGGTCAGTACCGGAAAGTTTCCGGTGTACCTTACGTCTCTCACCCCATTGGGGTCGCCCTGATCACAGCCCAGTACACCGGCAACGAAGACGCCGTCATCGCTGCGCTGTTCCATGACATCCTGGAAGACGTCTCACCAGACATTTACTCGGCGGATCGGATGCGTGACGAATTCGGTGAACACGTCACAGAGATTGTGGCGAACGTATCCGAAATCAAGTCCGAGGGCGGAAGAACACGGCCGTAGCGCGTACGCAAGGAAGACTACATCCAGCATCTTCGGTTGCTCGATGATACCGACTCGCTAATCGTGAGCGCCGCCGACAAATGCCACAGCATCGACTCAATGGTGACGGATTTCGAGTCAGTAGGCGAGGAACTATGGAAAGTCTTCAAGGCATCAGAATCGGATGTTCTTTGGAATTGTGACCGGCAAATCAGAACTCTTGAGGAGAAGCCGATACCCGCATTCCTCAAGGAACGTTTGAGGGATGCGGGGTCTCGCCTTCGGACGATCGTTGCAAACGATAAATAGCTTTTATGCAACGACGTCCTCCGCATCGTTTGCTGGTGCACCACCAGCAGAAGCGGAGGGCATGAGCTGATCGGCCTTCGCGGACGCGGCGCGCTTCGCCAGCCACTCGTCGAGGAAGCTCTTGTCCTTCGGCTCTGCATCTGCGCCGCGTGTCTCGGCGCCCCCGCGCCGATCCCCGTACTCTGCCTCTGGGTCGAGGGCTTTCAGCGACAACCCGTTAGTCAGCGTCCGTGTGTTGGCGAGAACGCTTCCAGCGCTGGCCGTGAGGCAGTTGCGTATCGCTGTGTCGACCCGAACGGTGTGGGGCTTCGATGTGACACCGGTTGCGGCCGTTCGAGTGACGATCGCCGTGAGAGCAGGCAGGCTCATGAACGTCGAGGGGCTCACTTGGTCACCGGTCGCGGCCACCAGCGCTCCTACGTGGGGGCCATTGGAGCGGAACACCACGGACGTTCCCACATTGGCGGCCAATGCCTCTGCAACTTCACGGTCAAGCTGACCCAGAAACTGATGCGCGGCCGTTACCGAGATGCCGAACTTTCGTCCTTCCGACAGCATGTTGGACAACGAACCCGCCATCACCGAATGCGCCTCGTCCACAATCACGTGGAAGCGGTGCTCCGGTCGGGAGCGGTTCATGGCAGCAACCCAGAATCGGTTCAGTAGTAAGTACCCGAGGAGCCTTGAGGCCGTCTCACCGATCTTTCCTTTTGCCAGATCCACCAGAATGATTCGTCCGTCATCCATCGCGCCAATCGGGTCGTAGCAGTCATGACCGGATCCCAGAATTGCACGCAAGGCGGGGCTCGCAGAGAATCTCTCGAACTTGCTGTTGCACCACGCCACGAGATCCGCATAGTCCGAGGACTTCTTGTTTCGCATCTCGTTCTGCCACCACAGCTTTTCCCTGGGATCGGTCAGAACCGCGGCAAGGGTCTTGCGCATTCCCTCATGCTCGAGCATGAGGGGTACGTCAAGCAGGCTTGCTCTTGGTCCGCGCAAGACCGCCAGCCCCCGCAGGGCGTGAGCGATGCGATCCTCGAACCGAGGTCCCACAATCCCTGTGTGTTTCGGGTCGAACAGCTCGTAGAACATCTGCCCGATGTCAGCGATGGCTGTTTCCAGGGCAGCTTCATCGCGTGCTGCAAGCGGATTCAAGGGAAGCGGGTTCTCCAGATCGTCGGCACGAACGACGATGCACCGGTTGGCCGCTGACTCAGGGAGTTCCGTGACGATCCGGTCGACCAGTGTCCCGTGTGGATCAAGGACCAGTGCGCCGTGATCGCTGTGAGCCAACTGATGGACGATATTCGATAGCAAGGTGCTCTTGCCGGTCCCTGTCGCCCCCACCACATGAACGTGGCGCAGCACTTCGGAATCACCGAGACGCTCGTCAATCACAACACCGGCATCGGTGACCGCTGCGCCCAGGCTCAACACCGCGGTCTCGTCTTGCGCGCGCGCCGAGATGAGCGCGACTGGCTTTGCTGCAGCCGGAGCCACCAGGAAACCCGGTACATGAGCGCGACCCAGCGGAAGGCCGACAGCAAGTACTGTTTCCGCTTCCGTTGCCTCGCCGACGAAGTCGGCCGAGCACTCGTCGGCTTCCCGAAAGGTCAGTCCAGGGAAGGCATCTGTCATCGCACCACGAACAGCGAGGGTCGGAGCGCTTGAGCCCACGAGGCTCACGCCGATCCGGTAGGTTGAATCCGCGACTGCGGCGAGCCGAATCTCGAGATGTCCGGTCGGCCAATATGTGAGGGCGTGCCATACGCGTGCGAGTTCAGCCTCCGCGGGCATCCGTGATGCACGCCAATGGCGCTGACCACCGGCAGTCGGAACAAAGCCCAAGCCTGAGGCTTCGGGGCTGCCCGGCCATACGTGCTCCTGAAGCATCGGAACGCTCCGTCGTCGTGTGACCTCGGCAGTTTGACCAACCAGGTGCGCCATCTCTCCTCTCAGCTGCTCGGATGGGGTTTCCACACCGATGGTCAGATGCGCAAGACCTTCGCTCTCGCAGACACCCGCCCGGAGTGTCACCGAGACGTCCGGTAGCAGTTGCATCATCGAGAGAATGCCACGGGGAACCTCGACATCGCTGTCGCAGTCTCTGCTGCGCAGGGCAGAGATCGTAAAGCTGTCGTGGCGGTTGTTGAGTGCTTCGTTCACTGGAGATCCTCACTTTTCCCGACTTCGAATGACAGCCGTTACCCCGTTTCCCCATCGGCAACCAGAGCGCTGATCCGCACTACAGTCTCGGAAACGATGCGCTCAACTTCTTCTTTGATGATTTGCTCGTACTGGGGGCACTCTCCTTGCAGGATCTGCAGCGTCAGCTCGTCGTTTCCGATGTCGAGCGCCTCTTCGAAGGCCTTCAATGCCGGCAGCGTGAACGTGTCGTAGATCCGCTCGCCAGTACGCCGTTCAAGTTCCGCGTACGCGATCTGGGCAAGTTGCTCCAGCGCATCTGTAGGCAGGGTGGAGGGCAGTGCTTCTGCAAGTATTGCGTTGAGATCGATCATGGAAACCTCCTGGTCGCGTCGTCATTCACGCTCAGTACCGTTTCCCCGTTTGATTTGATCCATGCGCCAGCCAGGCGTTCGTGAAGTGGACGCTGGAGACTTTCCCCGTCCCGTCGTAGCGGACCACCTGTAACGTATCCGCCGGCAGTCAGTTGGTGCACATTGTCGCGGTCGAAGCGATTGCCGTAAGGATGAAATTAAGGCAACCCATGGTGCGCGGACACCCGTGGGACGATATCCTTTGGATCCCAGGCGGTAGATCGATGAGACTCATCCAATCCGACCTCGACCAGTGCACAAACCGAGAGGAGGTGAAGAAGATGGCGACCTGCACCTGCACCTGCGCTTCATGCGAGGAGGCCCGGAAGAACAACCGGTCCACGCATTCCTGCTGGCAAATACCGAAGCACGGCAACGGCAAGTAAGTCACGTCCACAACAGACAAGCTGGGGCTCCCGTCAACAAGACGAGTGAGTCCCCCGCAGATGGCCGCGCACTGAAGCACGCCTGCACAACACAATACAGTCAGACGCCAGCGGGAGAAATGCCCGCAAGGTCGACATCCATCGGCATCCAGTCGCAGTCGAGTCCGGCGGTTCGCCTGCCGAATCCTCTTGAGCCAAACAGCAACTCCGCCGTGCCGTCGTGCTGCCGAACGGCTACTGCGGACTGAGCCGTCCGGGATCAGCAACTGACTGAACAGCGCAGCAGATCGCGGCGCCGGGAGTTCCGGCGCCGCGATCAAGCTTCCTCACCGGTGATCGTGAGGACCCACACCGACGCGCCCACCGACACCGTTGCACGATGGACAGGTCTTGCGAACCTCGGTTCGCACCTGCTTTCCGCGATAGTCTTTCTCGTACTTCACCTCGGTGACCGTGCCATCCCCCCTGCACTTCGCGCAGCGGTGACAGTTGCCACACGACGGGTTGTATCCGGGCATGCTACATATCCTTTCGGGCGCCGACGCCGATGGTCGGCGCCGGGACAGGAACTCGATTCCGTTCTGGGAAGACCCTCGATTCACCGACGGTGCTAGTAGGTCTGTGAGTCACCTCCTTCGGCACCCGCCGCGACAGCAGCACCAGGCCAGACGGCAACCAAGGTACTGTCGTCGTCAAACGTCTCACGGCTGAAGTCGGCGGCGTTGGCAAATTCCAGGAGTGATGGGACTCCGACGCCCAGAACGTCCTTGAAAAAGGTTGCCGACACTACCTTCGCCACTTCCCAGCGGATCCCCGATACCGTCGGTGCCGACCAGCAGCACCTCGCCTGGTTCGAGCACCACAGACCTGACCTGCAGCGTCTGCGGCACTCGCGGCAGACCCGATACCGCTGAGCTCGTGATCCCGCCTTCATCAGCCGACTTCCCTGCGATCACCGATTCGAATCCTCCGCGTGAGAGGACCCATGCACCTGAATCGCCGACATCGGTGATCCGGACATCGGCGCTGCCGTCGTCACGAGGATCGACGATGGCCACTACGAGTGTCGTGGAGAAGTCGCGCGCGGCCGCAGTTCGATCGGGGTCTTCCAGGCCCAGAGTGGTCTTCGCCTGTTCGACGATCGTCCAGGCCGCACACCAGCGCGCATGGCCACGCCGCAATCTCGATGAGCTTCGATGCTTCCAAATGGCCCAGTCTCTCGAGAAAATCCGGCATTGCTGCCAATGCGCTCCGGCTGAGCTTGCTGATAATCTCCGGCTTGTACTCCTTGTACACCATATTGGAGGTGAAGGAGGTCTTTACTTTCGATGCACGGTAAACGGTCCCCTGACCGCCGGCAGCGATCTTCGTTGACCCGTCGATCGGGCCGATCGACGAGCGCTCGAACGTGCGTGCCAAACCGGAGCCGCTCTAGCTAGTGGCGAGAGGGTCAAATTCGTTGGCACGTCATGCTTTCAGTCATTCCTGCGCGTACCCAACGATTCCCCTCGATCAAGTCTGCGAGAAGTTCAGTGGCAAGATCGTGGAGGAGTCTGCCGCCCATCCATACGATTGTGTTGTGGCCGGGGATGGCCCCACGCCCCCGTCACCTTTCGTAGCTCAAGAAACTGCCGAACCCGACCGCCACCAACAGCCGCTGGACAGAAACCACAGGCCCCCATTCTGTGCCATCGATCCACCCTCACGAAACCGCAACAGCCCCGGTCTCTTGAACTCAGACGAGAAGAGGTGCGCAGTCCGCATTGTTGAGGCGTTTGGGGGATAGACGCCCTCCGGTGTCACATGGCAAGGTATTTCGTTCATGTACTGATGTCCAGCCACCTTGGAGAGTCTCCGCCGTGACCCTCGCACACGCAGACCGGACCACGCCCACGTGGATCCGAGAGGTCGATATCGCCCTCGCCGCCAATCCTCAGGTAGTCCTCACCGGCAACCTTCGTGATTTCGTCCTGATACCGACCGAAAAATCCGGAGGCCCGCCGTACCGGAGTCTCGACATCACTTCGGCTCTGGTCCACGCGCTGTCTCAGGCAGGTCACCAGAATATCGTCTCGTTCAATCCCGCCGAAGGACTCGGAATTCTCTCCGAGCAGGGACAGGTCGCCTCAACACTCATCCGCGATGCCGAAAAGGCCGCGGGCAGCGAAGCATCCCTGACGCGACAGCTTCGAGTCCTTATCCGGCTGGTCGCCTCAGCAGAGAACTCTTGCTGCCTGGTTATCGAAGGTGCCTCCCGCCTCCGCGCCGAATCAGAAACGTTTGGGGGAGAACTGCACGAACTCCTCGTCACCGCCGAGCGTGCACTTCTCACCGCTGTCCGCCATCGCGTTGCCGGTTCGCACCGCACACCGCTCTACAACACAGTCTTTTGGATGGTCGACCGCGAAGGCGACCTTCCGCACTGGATCGTCGGCAACGATCTGGTCCGAGTGATCTCAATCCCACTCCCGTCTCTCGGCGATCGACGCAATCTCATTCGACCCCTTATCAATTCGCTCCCGAATGCAGTGCCGATCCCCTTCGACCACGAGCTCGACGAAGCGTCGACGAAGCTGATCGACCGCTACGCCGGTCTTACGGGTGGACTGACGTTGCGTTCGATCAACGAGATCAACCGACTGGCCATCGACCGCGGGATCCCCGGAGCCCGTATTGAAGATGCAGTCCGCACCTACCGCGTCGGAATTCCGGACAACCCGTGGCACGACCCGGCATTGAAGGCCAAGATCCGCGAGGCCGCGGCGACTCTGAACCGCAGTGTCCTCGGTCAGCCTGCCGCAGTTCGCAAGACCGTCGACATCCTTATCCGATCGACCATGGGACTAACCGGCGCCCAAACCGCGAGCTCCGGAGGACGCCCGCAGGGCGTTCTCTTCTTCGCGGGTCCGACGGGTGTGGGCAAGACTGAACTGGCAAAGTCGGTGGCCGAGTTGGTTTTCGGACGTAAGGACGCCTTTCTCCGATTCGACATGAGCGAGTTCGCACACGAGGGCGCCGAAGCGCGCCTGATCGGCGCGCCACCCGGCTACATCGGGCACAACGCCGGGGGTGAACTGACCAACGCCGTTCGGCAACAGCCGTTCCGCCTGATCCTGTTCGACGAGGTTGAGAAGGCCCATCCGCAGATCTTCGACAAGTTTCTTCAGATCCTCGAGGACGGTCGGCTGACCGACGGGAACGGATCGACCGTGTACTTCTCCGAGGCACTCATCGTATTCACCTCGAACCTCGGGGTCTACACAGTCGGACCTGACGGACTGCGCACGCCACGAATCACCCGAGGTGCCGGATACCGAGAGGTCGAGACAACCATCCGCGCTGCGGTCGCAGAGCATTTCACCCGAGACTTGGGCCGGCCGGAGATTCTGAATCGCATAGGCGAGAACGTCGTCGTATTCGACTTTGTGTCTGAGGACGTCGGCAACGAACTGGTCGACGTGTTCGTGACCAACATAGGCAACCGTGTCCGCGAGACCACCGGAGCGCGACTGGTGATCTCCGATGAAGCCATCCAAACTCTCAAGTCCGGAGCCACACAGAACCTCGACTTCGGTGGCCGCGGCGTGGCCAACGTCGTCGAAGCCATGCTCATCAATCCGCTCGCCCGCGCAATGTTCGATCTTCCGACGGTGCCACCCGAAGTGGTGGTGACACGAATCAAGAGGTCCGGCGAAGCCTGGAATGTATGGCTTCGATGAGGGGCTTCGGCAGCCCCGATGCGTCCGCCGCGTCACGGGCATCTCCCAGCGCGTGCAGAAGGTATTGCCCATTGACGCGATCGTTCAGGTACCGCCCGGTGTCGGCTGGAAGCTTCGGTCCGCGGCTGTGGTGCCGTGTTCATGTGTGATCACTGAGGCGGTCCGGTGGCGCGGCCTCGCGCCCTACACCCGCGTACCATTGATGGCATGGGGCATGGTTACCCCATGCCATCACTCGGCGGTCACCGAGTTCCTGTGGATCGCATAGTTGTCCGGCATCACGGATGAGCATTTCGCGGGCATCGGTCGCCTGGTTGAACCGCGACAACGAATCACATCCGCAACGCGAACGCACGCAGCGAAGCAACCAACGCCCACCTACGCGTACTGAGCAAGCCGGCCCACGGACTCCACACCAGAAGCGCAAGCGGAACTCACCCTCGGTGGCTCCTGCGCCGAAATGCGTGTCCTCAATCCCCCGCGAGAACGTCAGGTCAGGGATTCGAACCAACTTGGTTACTTTAACAAGCGAATGAACTCTTGCCGACTATCGCTCAGTTTCCGGTACCACAATGCGGACAATTCACTGTGACGCGATTCCATGATCGCTTTCCCCAGAAGGCCCGGCCGCAGCTGCGGCACTTGTGGACCTCGGTGTATTCGCCACTTCGGGATGACGAACCTGTCTCTGCCATGCACTAACCCTTCCCATCGAAAATCGAGTATTACTTCTCGTTGGTCATCACTCTGGTCAACTGTATGTTGGGCGATGCGATACCCACTCGGCGGCGACCTCGGCGGGGCGCACAACATAGCCGCCAATCTCGTAACCCTGCCGAATCCGTTCGACAATCCGCAGCTCGTCGTTTTGGTCACTTCGGCCAGCACTGCTTCGCACCACACGGTGCCGGGCTTTATCGACTTCAGTGCCCGGCGTGCACTCGATCGTTTCGACACCGAAATCTTCGAGGATGTCGAGAAGTTCGTCTACAAGGCTGGCAGTCAACGACCACGGGTCTGCCTGGCGCCTCGAGGCTTCCAACTCCACCCGATCGATCAACGCAGCCATCTGGCGCGCGATCGGGCGCAATAGTGTGTGCGATACACCGGTCTCCGCGGCCACCGCCCGGTCTCGCAGCACAATCAGCGACTGCTCGTAGTTACGCGCCACAGTACCGTTTTCCGAACTGATAGCGCTTTCAATTCTGTCGAAGCGCCCGTGCATTTGCGCCAATAGGGTGGCGGCCTCTGCTGAATAAGTCGCGCCACCCCGGTTCTCGGCTTCTTCGGCACCTTCTACATATTCTGCCGACGAAACCTCCTGATAGTCCGCAGCACCTGCTCCGTAAGGGGTGGAAGCAGTGGGAACCTCACTGGTAGGTGCCGTTACTTCCGGATCCCACTGGGAGCCCGCGTCGATACCCTGGCCTGGACGATCCCCCGATGTCGATGGTTCATCCGCAGTCGCAGTTGGTGGTGCTGTGGTTTCCATCCGTTCCGAGTGGTCGTGGCGGGCACCCGAGCCGACGGGGACGTCCGCATCGCTGTATGGGGAGCCTGGCATTGGGAAAGTCATTGCACCACGATCTCTTTGCTCTGCTTGCGTAGTGAAACCACATCTTCGGCCTTCAGGTTCGCCGTTCGTTCCACCACCATATGT
Organism: Gordonia aichiensis NBRC 108223; assembly: GCF_000332975.1. Classification (GTDB taxonomy): domain Bacteria; phylum Actinomycetota; class Actinomycetes; order Mycobacteriales; family Mycobacteriaceae; genus Gordonia; species Gordonia aichiensis. The sequence continues at coordinate 23,235 of NZ_BANR01000024.1, forward strand.
CCGATGAGTCGCCCATTGACAGCATCGTGAAGTTCAGCCTCGACCGTCTGATTTTCATTTACGACGAATACGACCCGCAGCGGAGCTTTGGCAGGCAAGTCGTAGTCAAGGTTGAGTAGCGATTTACCCAAGACCTTTACGTACTGTAACTCTGCGCCATTCTCGTCGCCTTCGGTGATCTGCAAATTGATCTGGTTCGTCGCGCCTACTGTCGAGAACGAGCTCGCTTCGATTCGATTCGGCACATGAGTGTTGGGTGCGACCACCACGCTATTCAACATCTTCGATCCATCGTCAGCGAGCACCGCGACCCCGAGGCCCTGCGCAACCACGTCTGACACATTGGCTTTGACGATTGGTGGTTTCCCACTCTCAGCGGCGTTTCGCAGCTCAGCAACTATTGCCGCACCCAGCGCAACGGCCTCGTCAGGATGAACACTCTTGTCGGGGTCCAACCCGGTCCACTCCTTCACAGACCGCTCGATGATCTTCATGCGCGTTGATCCACCGACGAGTAGGAGCTTATCCACATCCGAGTAGGACACACCGGATTGGTCCATGACGTCTTCCAGAATGTACCGAGTCCTGGTGACTAAGTCCGCCACCGCGCGATCGAACTCGTCGCGAACTATTGTGATGGACTCGGTTCCGATCCTGATCTTGGCCTTGTCACTCGTCGAAAGGCGATGCTTGGCCGCCTCTGCCTGCTCACGGATCAGTGCGAGTTGCTTGTCATCCTCGGGATCGAGCGTTCCCCCGAGTTCTCGATATCGGGCTTCGACCAGTCTGATCAACTCGTTGTCGAAATCGAAGCCGCCGAGGTTTCGATCGCCTGCCGAAGCCAAGACAGTAAAGTTGTTGTTGGAGATGTTCATCAGTGTGACATCGAAGGTTCCGCCTCCCAGATCGTAGACAAGAACCTTTCCGTTGTAGCCCCCTTTGAGGCCGAAGCTCAGCGCAGCAGCCGTGGGCTCATTGATGACCTGCAGTACGTTCAATCCTGCGATCTCACCCGCCTGCCGAGTTGCCGTGCGTTCGGCGTCACCGAAGTAGGCCGGAACCGTGATGACGACATCCTCGACCTTCTCTCCAAGAAAGTCGGACGCGTCGTCGACAAGGAATCGCAAAATGAAGGATGAGATTAATTCTGGCCCATACTCGTCATCGGTCCGCTCGGGGACGAATTTGTAGTCCGGGTTTCCCATGTGCCGCTTTACGTAACGGACAACATTGTTGGGGAGGGACGTCTCGGCGTTCTTGGCCTGTTTTCCAACGGCTACTTCTCCGTCGTCGAACAAGACTGCAGAGGGAGTCGTGTTATCTCCTTCGCGATTGTGGATTATTGTCGGCAATCCATCGGCACCTAAGACGGCGACCGCCGAGTTCGTTGTACCGAGATCAATTCCGACTACCTTTCCCATCAGTGACCAGCCATCATCAACGCGAGTGAATTCTTGCGCTGGGAACCCTTCCACCTGGGAACTCTCGATTGCCAGATGACCAATCCAGCCGCTACGAGAGATCCAATGATGAGAACCGCTGCGAATCCGCCTGAGAAGCCAGAAACGATCAGCCCCAGCACGAAGGCTCCTACAATGCCTCCGAGCCACACAAATGGAGAGTCGGACACCATGGTCGGCAGACACCAGACAACGTCTCGTTGCTTGTTCACGTATGCGAGAATTTCTGCGGCTGCCTTCTGCACGTCGGGATCACGCGACAGCTGCTGCGCCTCACCAGCCAGCGCCCCCATGGGGTGTATCTCGGCTTCCTGTGTAATCGCATAACCTCCGTTCCGCTGCAACTTTGGAATCGATTCCGCCTTCTCAAGCAACGCCATTGCCAAGTAGTACCGGACGGGTTCCGAACTCTGATGGTTGGCGAAAACTCTCCGGTACATGTCGATAGCCTGGTCAAGAAGTCCGTTCTGCTGCAACACGGATCCCTGTGCGAGCGGGTAGACGAAGCTGGACGGATCCAGTTGCGTGGCGACCTGATACTCCTTCAGCGCCTTCGCCCAGTCCTTGACCTGCTCATGCACATTGCCCAGGTTGAAGTGGTATTCAGCATTGTTGATCTCGATCTCGGTTGCCTGCCGCGCTTCATATAGCGCGTCCTGGACCCGACCTAGTCCCAAGTTGGCGCGCGAACGGAGGCTCCACGATTCCGCGTTACCACCGAGCACTGTTGTGGCTTCCTTGGCAGCATAGGCTGCGGAGTGATAATCGTTTGCTGCCAGAGCTGCACGTGCAGTTGCGACCCAGTCTGTTCCGCTCCCGGCGGCCGCCGGTTGCTGAACCGGCGCCGCCGCCGGCACCACGCCTTGCTGAAGATCGCGGTCATACGCCATGCGCCGCTGTGGTCCCGACAACAACGCCTCTCGGGCCTCTCGGAGGCGCTTCATCTTCGTCTCTGCTTCGTGCCGTACGTCAATGTTCGGAGACGACGCGCGTTTGGTCCACTGTCGCGTCGCCCGCTTCGACGCGTCCTCGATCTCGGCCTCACTGGCAGTGGGTGGCACTCCAAGCAGTTCGTAGTAGTCAACTTCAACCATCGGGTGTTTCGCTCCAGTTCGATCGTCGGCAAGTTTTTGCGGCCATAGGTCTCTGCCACCGCGTCTACGCTGGCGCGGCAGCCCTGGCTTCCCCAAGCTAAGAATTCAGAAGCTATCATCGCGCCCTGCTCTGACCTGTCATCCGTTTGGATCAATCCAGAGGTGTGCTGGAACGATTGAAGAGAATTAGTCCATACGGAGTAAACGTCCGTCAGCACTGTCGACGATTAGTCTGTTTGGACGAATCCACATGTCATCCGATCGAGCGATCAGCGGTCGACCCATGCAGACCATAGGATTCTGAACTGGTGCCCGTGCGAGTCACCACCTTTGAACCCTGCAACCGAACCGTCGAGGGCAACTCAACTCATGCCGATTGACTACACGCATCCCAACAGGATCAACTACGAGCACCCCCGGCGGAAGAGCCGTGCGAACACCGCCGAGTCCCCACCCGCTGCCACCGGGCAGACGACTGCTCCGGCAGAATCCCGCAAGTTGCGAAGTCGACGAGATCGCGGGCTTCGGCCCGATACAGCACAGCCAGGTCAAACGGCGCCGGTGTCCGCCGTTTCCGCGAGCCAGCCCCACGGACCTACATCACCGGCTTTGGAAACTGTCACGTGCGTCTGTGGGACCGAACAGAACCGAGCGGTGGTGACCCAATGCACCTGCTGCGGTGCGGATCTCTGGTCTCTGACTTCATCTGACGGCGACACTGCCACGAGTACGAGCGCCGCTCGCGCACGTCGTCCGATCGGCAATCTGCCCTCCGCGCCGCCGCCCCGCACAAATACTGGGTTCATCGATCAAATGCAGGCATTCGACGAAGGCGTCCGAGAGAGATTCAACGAGATGCTCGAGTTGTCGGGACCGGCTCTTGACTCGCAGTGGCGTGATATCGCGGCGGCTACCCTGGCACTGCACATATGGGATCCCTCTGCACTCAACATCGAAATCCTTCGCCTTAATGTTATGAGGTCAAAGATCCACGAGTGGGCTGCGCGGGGTGGCGAAGTCGACTTGGATCATATCGGCTGGACCCATGTACTCGATTTCATCGACACCATCGATTCAGTCGAACGCCCCGGTGAACGCGACTGGACGACGGGCCCTATCGAGTTGCAGTATCGTGGCGCGATACCGATCGAATTCGATCATTTGGAGTCCGTGCGTAGAATTTCAGATATGATTCAAGGCGTCGAAATCGAAGCCTTGGAGCTGGTCGCCAGGATAGGTAATGTGTTCAATGCACACATAGAGGACTTCGCTCGTCAGAACAACTGCGATCTAGAAATTCTCACGACCGATATTAGCGCCGCAATAATATCCCGAGAAGGATGGGAACTTGCGTGGGTATTTGTCTGGCCCACCTATTTCGGCCAGTTGGGGGTGTATGCGTACAATGCATGGGTCGACAAGCTTCCTGAAATTGAATGGTATATCGCCAAGCATATAATCGACGAGGCGAAAGGAGCTCGAGATGACAAGTGAGGTCCCACGACTGAGTCAACTCACCGAACAGGCCAGGATTGTTGCCGACCGACTTCGCAGCCAAAATCGACCTCTGCAATCGGTCGGAGAAAAGCAAGAGGACCAGACCGTGCAGCGTTTCGGGAAGTTCGGTCGAATGGAGACAGTCACACAGAAGGTGTCGGTACCGGTCTCACTTCCGGGCTGGCCATTCGGCGTCAATCGAATGAAGTTACGATCTTCGGCGTCTCACTCGGTTGAAGAGGTGCTCTTGACACCCACCGGAGCACTCGTCACCGTCCTCATCGATCCGGATGAGCCCGCGGAGTTCCGCACGATCTCGAATCGCCCACTTCATGCTCTACGTGTCGCGCAGAGCGCAGGCGGAGATCCGACGTGGGTACCGACAGGGAACAGCGGCGACAAAGTCGGCGAGATGGCTGCCAACCACAAGGCGGTGATCACGGCCGGCGAAGCGGTCCATCGAATGATCGATCTACTCGGGCGCCTCGGATGAAGGCGTCGGGTGGCGGTGCCATCCACTCGCCAGATCGATGACGTTCGCGTGCGGTTAGCACTGGCGGGTGGGGATTGAGAGGTTGCCTTTCCGGACGCCCCTGGCCGGCCTTGGCACACGCAGCGGTGGAGGCGTTTAGCGCCTACCAGGCGGTCGCCGGCGGCCTGGCACTCATCGACGATTGTTAGGATATGCCGCGGGAGTGGTTGCAGCGCAAACCCTTTGACACGTGGACCGGCCCCGGTGGGGTGCTGATCACGCTCATCGGGATACCGCAGGCGCTCGCCGCCTTGGTGATCGTCGTGGTGGTTCTCGACGCGCGCCTGGCCGTCCTGCCCGGGTTTCTCACCGGGGCCTCGCTTCTAGTGTGGATCGTGATCCAACTGGCGTTGCTGCAGGCGTTCTTCTTCCTCCAGCCGGTGATCGCCGTCGCCGGAACTCATCGAGATCGGGTTGGCGTGGTTGTGTCGACGCCGGACCGATGCCCGCCGGACGGTATGAACCGTCGGTGATCCGTGTGTCACGTGGCACAGTGGATCCGTGATGCTACTGCCGACGATGTTCCCCAACGCACCCGACCTCGACGACGCCGTCGTCATCGGCGACGATCGCCTCTCCCGCGAGGAACTCGTCGGCGCGGCGACCGCGGTGGCCGAACGCATCCCCGGCGCGCAGACCCTCGCGGTCCTGGCACAACCGACGGTGTCGCCATCCTCGCAATCGCGGGCGGTCTGATCGCTGGCGTGGCCATCGTCCCGGTGCCGCCGGATTCCGGACGCCGCGAACTCGACCACATCCTCACCGACTCCGGCGCGCAGGCCTGGCTCGGCGACTCCCCCGACGACGCCACTCTCCCGACGATCCCGGTTCGCCGGTACGCGAAGTCGTGGCATTCCCATCCGGAGCCACCGGCCGATTCCGTCGCACTCATCCTCTACACGTCGGGCACCTCCGGATTACCCAAGGGTGTGCCCATCACGCGTCGCGCCATCGCCGCCGGTCTCGATGCCCTCGCCGATGCCTGGGACTGGACCGCTGCCGACACCCTCGCGCACGGGTTACCGCTGTTCCATATGCACGGGCTGATTCTCGGGGTGCTGGGTCCGTTGCGTCGCGGTGGCCGGCTGCATCACACCGTCAAGCCGACTCCGGAGAACTATGCCCACGCCGCCCAGACGGGCGCGACCATGTTCTTCGGTGTGCCGACGGTGTGGTCCCGGGTGGGTGCCGACCCGTCGACGGCGAGGGAACTGTCATCGGCGCGGCTCCTCGTATCGGGCAGCGCGCCCCTGCCGGTGCCGGTGTTCAACGAGATCCGCGAGGCCACCGGCCACGAGATCGTCGAACGCTACGGCATGACCGAAACCCTGATCACCGTGCACCCGCGCCGACGGTGAACGACGTCCGGGCTGGGCCGGCATGCCGGTGACCGGCGTGCAGACGCGACAGCGTGAGGGTGCCGACGATCTCCCGCACGACGGCGAGAGCGTCGGTGACGTCCACGTCCGCGGCCCGATGGTGGCCTCCGGGTACCTGAATCGTCCGAAGGCGACCGCCGAATCCTGGCTCGAGGACGGCTGGTTCGCCACCGGCGACGTCGCCGTCATCGGATCGGACGGTATGCATCGCATCGTCGGCCGTCGCGCCACCGACCTCATCAAGTCCGGCGGATTCCGGATCGGCGCAGGCGAGATCGAGACGGTACTGCTCGCCCATTCCGCAGTCATCGAGGTGGCCGTCGTCGGCGTTGACGACGACGATCTCGGGCAGCGGATCGTCTCCCACGTCGTCGGCGAGCAGGTCGCCGACGCGGAGCTGATCGATCTCGTGGCCGAAGAATTGTCGGCCCACAAGCGGCCCCGCGAGATCCATTGGGTCGCATCGCTGCCCCGCAATGCGATGGGGAAGGTGCAGAAGAAGCTGTTGGGGTAGCGGTACGCCGATGTAAACTTCTGTCGTACAACATGTTTCATCCAGATGTCGACAGAATCGAGGACGGCGTCCGCAGTCGCAAGGCCATGCGGATTCCATCCGTTCAGGTGACCTACCGGCCCTGTCACATGTCCGACTCTTCCCATACAGTGTGTGGCGTCGCACGTAGAGTTGCGGATGGCCGTTCAACGACAGAAAGGCAGCACAACCATGGGCGTAAGCCTGAGCAAGGGCGGAAATGTCTCGCTGACCAAGGAGGCTCCGGGACTGACCGCGGTCGCCGTCGGGCTCGGCTGGGACGCGCGGACCACCACTGGCGTCGATTTCGACCTCGACGCCAGCGCAATCGCATGCGGTCCCGACAAGCGGGTCCTGTCCGACCAGCACTTCGTCTTCTTCAACAATCTCCGTTCGCCGGAGGGCTCCATCGAGCACACCGGTGACAACTTGACCGGTGAGGGCGATGGCGACGACGAAGTCATCAACGTCGACCTCGCGGGCACTCCCCCCACCATCGACTCGATCGTGTTCCCCGTGTCGATCTACGACGCCGATTCACGCGGGCAGTCGTTCGGCCAGGTCCGAAACGCCTACATCCGGGTTATCAACCGCGCCAACGGTTCCGAGATCGCCCGCTACGACCTGTCCGAGGATGCGTCCACCGAGACCGCGATGGTGTTCGGTGAGTTGTACCGCAACGGAGCCGACTGGAAGTTTCGAGCCGTCGGCCAGGGCTACGCCTCAGGTCTTGCGGGTATCGCCCGTGACTTCGGCGTCAACGTCTGACCCACGTCGAGCCATGTCCAGATGCCGCGCCTGAGATCGACAGGCGCGGCATCTTGCTTGGTCAACCGCGTGTACCCGCAGCGGGACGCGCGGTCTCCCCCTCTTCGGTGATGCTAGAAAGGCCGCTCCACCGTGATCCTCCGAATATTCGGATTGTCCATCGTCATCACGATCCTCTCGCTGGTCGTCGCTTTCATCTACGGCGGACCGACCGCCCTGTTCCTCACGCTCATCCTCGGAATCCTCGAGGTCTCGCTCTCGTTCGACAACGCGGTCATCAACGCGACCGTTCTGCGACGGATGAGCGCGTTCTGGCAGAAGATCTTCCTCACCATCGGTGTGCTGATCGCGGTGTTCGGCATGCGCCTGGTGTTTCCGCTGGCGATCGTCTGGCTGAGTGCAAAGCTGAATCCGGTCGAAGCCCTTCGCCTCGCACTCAACCCGCCGACCGACGGCTCCCCGACGTATGAACAGATCATCACTGACGCCCATCCGCAGATCGCGGCGTTCGGCGGCATGTTCCTGTTGATGCTGTTCCTCGGCTTCCTCTTCGAGGAGAAGGAACTGCACTGGCTGCGGTGGATCGAACGCCCGCTGGAACGAATCGGCAAGCTCGACCAGCTCTCGGTTGTTGTCGCTGTCGTCGTCCTCGTCATCACCGCTGAATGGCTCGCGCCGGACGACGAGCGCTCGACGGTTCTGTTCGCAGGTGTCCTCGGCATGATCACCTACATCCTGGTCAACGGGTTGGGCGAACTGTTCAACACCCCGGAGGAACTCGAGGAGGCCGCCGAATCGGAGTCGGCTCCGCGATCGGGTCCCAGCGACCTCGCCAAGGCGACGGGCAAAGCAGGCTTCTTCCTGTTCCTCTACCTTGAGGTCCTCGACGCGTCGTTCTCCTTCGACGGTGTCATCGGTGCGTTCGCCATCACCGCCGACCCGATCATTATCGCGCTCGGCCTCGGTTTCATCGGCGCGATGTTCGTACGCTCGCTCACCGTCTATCTGGTCCGCAAGGGCACGCTCAGCGAGTACGTCTACCTCGAACACGGCGCTCACTGGGCGATCGGCGCACTGGCGCTGATCCTCATGTACTCCATCGGGACGCACGTTCCCGAGGTGGTGACCGGGCTGGTGGGCGTGGTCCTCATCCTCGCAGCCCTGATCTCGAGCATCATCCGACGCCGCAACCACCCAGAAGAAGACCCCGACAACACACCCTCGAGCATCGACGGCTCGACCACCCCGGAAGGAATTCGCAATGGCGGTCAACATGAACAAGGTCACGCTGAGCAAGTCGAGCCCGACGGTCTCGCTCGCAAAGAGGGGTGACGGCCAGGGCGCTATGAGGGTGAACCTCAACTGGGACCAGGGTTCCGGTGGAGGCAGGTTCTTCAAGCGCTCCTCAGCCATAGACCTCGACCTCGGGGCCATGTACGAACTCGCCGACGGAAGCAAGGGGGTCGTGCAGGCGCTGGGCAATTCGTTCGGTTCGCTCGATCGCGCGCCCTACATCTTCCTCGACGGCGACGATCGCAGCGGAAGCAACACCGGCGGCGAGAATCTGCACATCAATCTCTCCGACATCGGCCGCTTCCGTCGCATCCTCATCTTCGCTTACATCTACGAGGGCACGCCCAACTGGTCGGCGGCCAACGGTGTGGTAACGCTGTTCCCGAGTTCCGGGCCACAGGTCGAAGTACCGCTCGATTCGGCAGACGACCGCGCGGTCTCGTGTGCTATCGCAATGCTCACCAGCAATGGCAATGAGCTCAGCGTCAATCGTGAGGTGCGGTATATCCATGGGGCACAACGGATCATCGACGAGACCTACGGCTTCGGGATGAACTGGACCGCCGGACGGAAGTAGCCCGAGACAGTTTTCGCACGAAGAACGGAACCCGGTTGCTCACGACATCCGTTGTCGCAACCGGGTTCTGTCGTTCCACCACTGCAATTGCAGTGCTTCGCCGCCGGTTCGACTGGCAAGGAGCGTCGCCCCGTGCTCGCCTGTCAGTCGGTGGCCGATGGTTCCGCCGGTTCCCGACACCCCATCAGCGCCCGCTCCCACGCCCGCGATCTGATGCGGACCGGAGGTTGCCGTTGGTCACCATCAGTTGCTGCGACTCGACCTACCATCGAACCGGAGAGCACTGGAATCGACGTGTTGTTGAGCCGCGCCTCGATCACCCGCTTCGATCGCTGTACCGGACGCACGTCCGTCCTCCCGTCGTCCCTGGACGAAGGTAATCGATAGCATCAGGCGGTGGGCAGTTGGTTCCGGCGGCGGGGGGCGAGTGGCAATTCAGGCGCGCCCGCCGACTCCACAACGTCGATCCAACAGATGACCTCGGCGTTTCTCGACTCCGAGAACACCTTGAGCAAGATCGACAGTGCGGTCGCCACAGCCCATGAGATCGCCCCGCGGTCGCGGCTGCGGGGAGAGTGGAATGCGGTGCGCGAACGCTACGCACAGGCGACCGAAATCTATCTCAACCTGTCGAGTGCACCCAGGCCCGCGGTAGGTGAGGTCGCGAGGTGCACAGACGCGCTGCGATCACTGCAAGCCGAGATGGAACGCTTCGGCAACGCCAACGCTGCCGAACTCGGGCGCGCGACGCGCACGGTCGACGAGGTCGCCTCCCTCGAACGTCAGGCACAGGCGGCGGCAACTCAGACACGCAGACTGCTCGGAGAGGCACCGCGCGACCTCGCCACACTCCACAGCGTTCGCCTCGCGGCTGAGAAGTTCGAAGCCGCACTCATCGCACAGCAGTCGGCATCGGGCCTCCTCTCCCGACGGGCAGCCGCTCAAGGCGTACTGACCGCCCAGCAGGCCCTCGACGACGCGCTCGCCGACGCCCCATCGTTGGCCGAGCGCGCGCAGCGGGTCATCCGCACGGTCGACACCCGGCGCAGCGGCATCGTGACACGCGCCGAGCGCATGCCCGCAGATCTCTCGGCCCTCCGCAGAGAGTTCAGTCTCGACTGTTCGGCCGACCTCCAGGACAATCAGCAGGTTCTCACACGCTTCCTCGCGACTTCCGACGAGCACCTCGCGAAAGCCAGATCGCACCTGTCCGACGCCCCTGACCTCGCGATCACCGAAGCAGAAGCCGCACGGGACCAACTCGTCGGCGCTGAACAGGCCGTCGAGGCAGTCGCCGACCGGTTGCGCGATCTGCGAGAGGTGCGTGCCGACCCGAAGGCCCTTGAACAGCGCGTGCGCTTCCGGCTCCGTGATGCTCAACACTTTGCCGTCGACAACGCTCTGGTTGACGAATGGGGCTCAGTACTCGATGCTCAGGCCGACCGAATTGCCCGTTCTCGCAGCGCCCTCGACCGGGTGCATCCCGACTACTGGGCGTATTCCACGGAGCTGACGGCTGTCGAGCGGCGGGTCGCGGAGATCGTCGAAAGGATGAGGGGGCAGGTGGCCAAGCGATGACACTCACCACCACGGAGGTACCGAGCACGCGTCGTGCGGGCAACGGCGCCAGGCACTTCCGTCATCTTTCCGCGTCGACGCGCGAGCGTCTATTCTGCGTGCAGCCCTCGCCGGTCTCCACAACATGGTCGACGCCGCGGCTCGCGATCGCGCTCGGCGCCACGCTCTATGTGCCCGCGACCCGTGCCGATCTCGCCGAGGTGATCATGCGTCGTCGTGCTGACGGCGTCGTCTCGATGGTGATCGACCTCGAAGACGCCGTCGACGACGCTGACCAGGCGACCGCCATCGAGAATGCGGTCGACGCCCTGCGCAGGTTCGATTCCGCGGAGTCCGTCGAGATGATGCTGTTCGTCCGCGTTCGATCCGCCGATCAGATCGACACGATCGCCGAGGCCGTCGGCGCGTCGAACTCGCTCATGGGATTCGTGGTCCCCAAGTTCGATGCCGACAACGCACACGACTTCTTGGCCGCGGTGCACGAGGCGGGCAAAAAGTCGGGTCGGCACTTCTGGGCCATGCCGGTGCTGGAATCGGCAGCCGTCGTGCATCGCGAAACCCGGGAGCATCATCTTTCCGTGATCGCCGATGCCGTCGACGAGCACCGCAGTCGGGTACTCGCCGTCCGGATCGGCGCGACAGACATGTGCGGATTGTTCGGCATCCGCCGCGACCGCGACCTCACGATCTACGACGTCCGCGTCGCGGCGGACGTGATCGCGTCGATCATCAACCGGCTCGGACGCTGCGACTCGTCCGGGCACATCATCACCGGGCCGGTCTGGGAGTACTTCGCCGACCATGAGCGACTGTTCAAGCCCGCACTGCGACAGACCCCGTTTCAGGATCAGGGCGCTGTGCGGTTCCGCAGCCAGTTGGTCAGTAGAGACCTCGACGGATTGCTGCGTGAGATAGCCCTCGACCGTGCGAACGGGATGCACGGCAAGACCGTCATCCATCCGAGCCACGCCGCTGCGGTCCACGCGCTCAGTGCCGTCACCCACGAGGAGTACAACGACGCGCTCGACATCCTCTCCTCCGACGCAGGAGGCGTGCAGGCATCTGCGTATCGAAACAAGATGAATGAGCGTAAACCGCACCGGAACTGGGCGTCGCGCGTGATCGACAGGGCCGCCGTGTTCGGGGTCACCCGACCGGGAGTCGGTTTCGTCGACCTGCTCACCGCGATGGACCTATCGTGACGGCTACAGGTCCCCGGAGGTCGCAGGTCGTCGATTCTGCGGCTGCGCGAGGGTGGGTCACCGACACCTTCGGGGTGTCGCTCACCGAGACCAGCACGAGTGACGACGCAGCCTCCGGTTGGGGTCTCGACGAACTCGTCCTGCTCGGTCTGCGTCGCAATCGACGTCGCGCGCACCTGCTGGTATCCACCGTTCTCGGCAAACACATTCCCACCCCACCCGAGCGCGTCCGTGGCGCTGCAGACGATCTCGCCTCACTCATCAGCGCCCGCATCGGCGCGGACGCGGCCAGGACGTCGTCGGTTGTGGGTTTCGCCGAGACGGCAACCGGGCTGGGCCACTGCGTGTTCCATGCACTGTCGGCTCACGTCTACCTGCATTCCACGCGCAGACGCCCTCCTGGGGTACATACGCTCGGCTCCTTCGAGGAGGGACACTCACACGCGACAACCCACCTGCTGCAGCCGGGCCCCGCCGGCCTCCTGACGGACAACGATGACAGCCCGGTGATCCTCGTCGACGACGAGATATCCACAGGTGCCACTGCCCTGCGTGCGGTCACAGCGATACGTGAGGCAACCGGAAGGTCGAACTACCTGATCGCCTCGCTCGTCGATGTGCGGTCAGCCGAACATCGCGGCACCACCGACGAGTTCGCTGCGGAGCACGGCATCAGCGTCGAGCATGTGTCACTCGCACAGGGGGACATCGTTCTTCCGCCAGGCCTCACCGACGCGGTCTGGGATGCGCCGTCGACGCCGCTCAATCCGTCCGGCGCGCGCGGGACGACCGCGACGGTGCCACTCCCGTGGCCTGTCGACGTACCCGAGGGTGGACGTCACGGTTTTCTCCGTTCGGACACAAGGGCGTTCACGGGCGCGGTCTCCGATGCCGTCACCGTCCTGCTACCCCATCTCGATCCGCAGGCGAGCACCGTGGTCGTGGGGCACGAGGAACTGATGTACCTACCGCTGTGCATCGCCGAGGGCCTTCAGGGCGCCGGGATCCGCGCGTCATTCCAGACCACCACACGTTCACCCGCTTTCGTCCGCGATGTCGATGGGTACCCGCTTCGTCGTGGGCTGACCTTCATCGCGCCCGAGAGTGACCCGGGGACACCGAGATTCGTCTACAACCTCGCCGAGCCCGGCGTATCCCCCGGTCTGCCACGTATCCTTCTGATAGTCGACGACCCCGCCGATACTCCAGAGCTCAGAGCACGGGGTGGACTTCTCGACGTGCTGACGGCGGCGGGTCACGACGTGGTCGTCGCTGTCGTCACGGCCACCCGACAGAGCACCTTGCAACACGTCAGGAGCGGGCCGTGAGGTGGCAGCGAGTCGACCCACACGCCGACGCTCCTGCACTACGAGGCCCTCGATTCGGCTCGTACGCACCGGACGAGGTGACCTGGCTCCTCAAGGATCTCTCGCATGTTCCTCTCGAAGCCGACCTCGCCGTGCGTGAGCGCCGGATCCAAGCGGGCGCAGCCCACTACGCGGAGTCGCTGCCGATCGAGTACCAGCCGGGAGCCGAGTACCAACAGCTGTTCGCCGACACTCTCGATGAGTCGGCGAAGCGTCTGGCGCATGCCGTCGGTGTCGTCGGCGAACTTCTCATCGCCGAGCGACATCGCGAGCCAACGCTCGTGTCATTGGCGCGAGCGGGCACGCCGATCGGAATCCTGCTTCGCCGCTGGCTCTTACGCGTTCACGGCTGGGCTGCACCGCACTACACGATCTCGATCGTCCGTGATCGCGGCATCGATACCGTTGCGCTCGACCACATCACCAAACGCCACGACGCCGCGTCGGTGGTGTTTGTCGACGGGTGGACCGGAAAGGGTGCCATCCAACGCGAGTTGACCGCGGCACTCCGGACGTACGCCGACGGCGGGGGGCCGGCACTGTTCGACGAACTCGCCGTTCTCGCCGACCCTGGGTGCGCCACCACCACCTTCGGCACCCGCGACGACTTTCTCATCGCGTCGGCCTGTTTGAATTCGACTGTTTCTGGCCTCATTTCGCGCACCGTCCTCAACTCCGACCACATCGGCGACGGCGAGTTCCACGGCGCCAAGTTCTACCGACATCTCGCCGACCACGACATGTCCAACCGCTTCCTCGACGCCGTATCTGCACAATTCGACACGGTGCGCGAGTCCGTCACCTCCCACATCGCAGCGCTGGGTCGCGCACAGCGTACGGCGACGTGGGCGGGATGGGAGTCGGTGGAGAAGATTCGTGCCGAGTACGGGCTTTCGTCGATGAACTTCGTCAAGCCCGGTGTCGGGGAGACGACTCGGGTACTTCTACGGCGCGAGCCCTGGCGGGTGCTCGTACGAGATGCAGGCCTACCCGAACACCGACACATCCGAATCCTCGCTGCCGAGCGCGGGGTGCCGATCGAGGTCCACGACGATCTCGCGTACTCGTGTGTAGGGCTGATCAAGGAGGACTCGTGACCGGGCTGGTGGCCAGCGATCTGGACAGGACTCTCATCTACTCACGTGATGCTATGGGAGAGAGCCAGTTTCACAAGCACTCACCGACGTGCGTTGAGATCTATCGCGACGCACCTTTGTCGTACATGACCAGTTCGGCGATCGCACTGCTGACCGAGCTACGCACACGCTCGGTTTTCGTTCCGGTCACGACCCGCACCCCCGAGCAATTCGCCAGCGTCTGCCTTCCGGGAGGTACGACCCGCTACGGTGTGGTCAGCAGCGGAGGGCGCATACTCGTCAACGGCACCGACGACGAGCACTGGCGCACCAGTGTCGAACAGGCTGTCGCAGCCCGTTCTGCGCCGCTCAAGGAGGTGACTCGACGGTTGGACGTTGTGGCAGAGCAGGACTGGGTGACAACTCTGCGGACTGCAGATGATCTGTTCTGCTATCTCGTCGTCGATCCTCATCGGCAGCCCGACTGGTTCCTCCCCGAGTGGGAGCAGTGGTGCGTCGAGCGCGGATGGGTTGCCTCCCAGCAGGGCCGCAAGATCTACGCGGTTCCTGACGCAGTCACCAAATCAGCTGCAGTCGCGGAAGTGTACCGACGGTGCGTCGACGAAGGCTCAGTGGCCGGGGACGATCCCGTGTTCGCCGCGGGCGATGGCAGGCTCGACGTCGACCTGCTCGAATTCGCTGACGCAGCCATCCGCCCGGCGCATGGTGAACTGGCCGAACTGAACTGGCAGCACCCGAGCGTGACCGTCACGTCACGCACGGGTGCTCTGGCAGGTGAAGAGATACTCGAATGGTTGCTCAGTGCGGTGACCCGACAAGCAAAGACGGCGATATGACGACAGTGTTGTCCAAAGGCCAGAACGCTCCGTTGCCCGCCGGAGAGATCACGATCTCCGTGGACGTTGCTGCGCCAGTTGACCTCTCGGCCCTACTGGTGACACCCGACATGCGTGTGCGCACCGACGCCGACTTCGTGTTCTACAACCAACCGTCCGGGGCGGGCGTGACACTGGCGTCGGCTCCCGGCCGACAGACGCTCCGGATCACCCCCGCCGCGGTGCCCCAGGAGATCCACGCGGTACGCGCGGTGATCACGCTCGACGATGCGTCGTCGTCATTCGGCAGGACTCCACCGCCGGTCGCACGGGTCTTCGACTCCGCGGGATCCGAGCTGTTCTCCTTCACCATCCCCGATCTCAGTAGCGAGGTCGTCGTCGTGGCCGTGGAGATCTACCGGCGGGATACAGGGTGGAAGGTCCGGTCGATCGGACAGGGCTATGCAGGTGGGTTCGCAGATCTCGTTCGTGATCACGGGGTTTCGGTAGACGACGCACCCGCCTCATCGCCTCCAGCCAGTCCCGCTGCCCCGACGCCTCCGGCGCAGTCCGCACCGACGGCTGCGCCCCAACCCGCTGCACCACACCACGCGCCGCCGCCCCCGCAGTTCGGCGGGCAGCAACCGCCCGCGGAAATCAGTCTGACGAAGAACAAGCGGGTCAACCTGGTCAAAGGCCAGAAGGTCACGCTGCGCAAGGACGGGGGCGTCGCGCTCACCCGGGTTCGCATGGGGCTCGGCTGGGACCCGGTCAAGCGCGGCTTTTTCGGCGGATCCCGCAACATCGATCTCGACGCATCGGTGCTGACGTACTCGAGGGGCTCGCTCGCCGAAACTGTCTACTTCGGTCAGCTGCGCAGCCGTGACGGCTCGATCATCCACTCCGGCGACAACCTGACCGGGGCCGGTGACGGCGACGACGAGGTGATCAGCGTCAACCTCCAGGCCATACCACCGAACATCGACAACCTCGCGTTCATCGTGACGTCCTATCGCGGCCAGACCTTCCAAGAGATCGAGAACGCGTTCTGTCGCCTCGTCGACGACACAACCGGTGCCGAACTCGCACGCTTCACACTGCAGGGCGGCATGCCGTTCACCGGCGTGCTCATGGCCGTGATGTCACGAAGCGGCAGCGACTGGAAGATGCGCGCAGTTGGCGACGGGTTCAAAGCCAAGACCCCCAAGGCCGCCCAGAAGTATCTCGGCAGTTACCTGGAGTAGGCCTTCTCGGCGACTGACACCACCTCATCGGCGATGCCGCTCTCACGTGGCCGTGTCACATGGTGGCGGCGCCGGCGCTCGATTCGTCGGACCGTACGCGGTCGATGGCGACGACGAGCGAGATGACCATCGCCTCGAGGGTGTCATCGACGATATCGACCTCGTAGGTGTCGGCCCAGCTCAACAGTTTTCGATGGATCCGCGCCACCTCGTGGTTCGCCCGGAACACCGAGAAGTTCATGTCCCACCAGTCGCCGGAGACGCTCAGCGCAGCGCCGTCGACGGAGTACTTCGGCCTGAAGAAGCTGAACTCCTTGCGGATCGTGGCGACTAGCCCGACGCCCTCCATCTCGACGGTGAACCGCGGCAGAAAACTGAGCGCGGTCTTGGTGATCTGCGCGACCGCCGCATCCGCCGCCGTGGTGACGGTGAACCGTTTCGGGATCTGCATGAAGCTCCCACGCACGTAGTAGCGGGGTTGCTGAAGTTCGTCGAACACCGTGAACTTCTCGCCGACCGAGAAGACCTTCTGCTTGATGAACAGCCTGGACACGTCGCAACCTTCCGCCGGGGTGGTGCCCACCCTAGCCAGACAACCCACGCAGGTCACGGTGCCCGCCGGCCGACCATTCCTGAAGAGCCGCGTCGCCGCTTGCGCGTACACCTCACTCTGCCCGGTGCGAGTTCGGCGGGGCCTGGCGATGCCGCATAGAGCGAGAGCTCCCGTGGCACTATGCCTGCATGGGTCGCATGTGTCTGTGGTTGATGTTCCTGGGTTGTGTCATCGGGCTGCTGGCAGTAGCACTCTTTGAGGGACTGATGGGACCGGGCGACGGCGAGTACCTCGCCATCTCCTCGGTCACTGCAGGCAGTACCACTGTCTCGGAGCCGATGAGGTACGCGGTGATCGGTTTGGTGGGCGCGGCCGTGGGAGCAGTCGCGGGGGGTGTACTCCATCTGGCCGGTGCACGAGTGCAGCCACGACGTCGTGTCGGGCTCACCGCGGCGGTCGGTCTTGTCGCCTGCGCGGTGGGAGTGCTGCCCGCCATGGTCGCGGCGGCCACGGTGACGGATCTCCCCGACGGCCTACATCCGCTGGTGCTGTACGCGGTCTGTGGTGCAGTCGGTTACGGCCTCGCGATCGCAGGGGTATATGTCGCATTGCGTATGGTCGGCGATCAAGCAGCGCGCGCCACAGCCCGTGCCGTCGCTCTCCTGTTACCGGTGGGGGCGCTGATCGCGACCGTTGTCGGGGTGGTGAGTGCCTGGGCGTTGGGCTTCTCCACTGTCACCTCGACATGGGTAGTCGCGACAGCCCTGGTCATTCTGACCCTCAGTGTCACCTTCGCGATTTCCCGTGCAATCGTTCTACGTCAGCAGCGACCGGAATGACGAAGCGCGACAACCGTCGACACGACTAGCCACAACACAGACTCCTCGACACGACGGGGCGCCCAGCCGACCAGATCAGTCGGGCTGGGCGCCGCAGTTCGAGCGTCGACGCGCTCAGTGCGCGCCGAGGGGAGCGTGCCCGAGGAACTCGAGGATCGACTGGCGTCGACGCTGGTACTCCTCGGTGAACTGTGCCTGCGGATCGCGCGGGTTCTCGATGGTGATCACGTCGGCAACGCTCGCGGGTCGATGGGTCAAAAGCACCACTCGATCGGCAAGGAGCAGCGCTTCGTCGACGTCGTGGGTGACGAACAGAATGGTCATGCGGGTCTGCTCCCAGACCGAGATGAGGAGTTGCTGCATGTCGAGTCGGGTTTGGGCGTCAAGCGCGCCGAACGGTTCGTCCATCAGCATGACCAGCGGATCGCAGGCGAATGTGCGTGCAAGCTGCACGCGCTGACGCATGCCACCCGACAGGCGGCTCGGCAGATGGTCGAGGTAGGCGCTCAGACCGACCTGCTCGAGATACGTCGCAGCCTTCTGCTTCGCCTCGGCGCGTCCGAGTCCGCGTAGCCGCAGCGGGAACTGCACGTTCTTGGCCGCGGTACGCCACGGGAAGAGCGCATCCTCCTGGAAGACCATCGCGCAGTGGGCGTCGTTGCCTGTGACCGGACGGCCGTTGACGGTGGCCTCGCCGCTCATCGGGGTCAGGAGTCCGGCGAGGGCGCGCAGGATCGTCGACTTGCCACAGCCCGACGGTCCAAGGAAGACGACGACCTCACCGGGCTCGATGTCGAGTGTGACGTCGGCGGCCACCTTGCCGTCGAATCCCAGTTGGAGTCGATCGAGGTTGACGGCGGCGCCGGGTCCGTCGTTGCTGACGGGGATGTCGCTGGTGAACCTCGCCTGGATTGCTGCGGCGCGGGCTGCGGCCGAGCGGCGTCGTGCTTCGGTGTTGTGTGCCATCGGATTGCGCTTCCTGTGTGATGAGTTCGTGTGGGCGAGTAGCGGTGTCGTCAGTGCTTGGCGCGCGGCAGCCAGTGGTTGATGCGGCGACCGATCATCTCGACGATCCATGCGGTGATCAGCCCGAGCGCCCCGATGGAGAGCATGCCGACGACGACTCCCGCGTAGTCGAGCAGTCCGTAGGCCTGCCACGTGTAGTAGCCGATGCCGAACTGTCCGGAGATCATCTCGGCGCTGACGACACAGATCCACGCGACGCCCATCGCGACGGACAGTCCCGAGAAGATTCCCGGTAGTGCGCCCGGCAGGACGACCTGGCGCAGGATCGTCGCGCGACCTGCGCCCATGGTGTAGGCCGCCTCCTGCCACACCTTGGGCAGCGAGTCCATCGCGTGGATGGTGCTGACGAGCACGGGGAAGAACGCCGCGAAGAAGGTGATGAAGACGATGCCCTGTTCACTCGACGGGAACAGCAGGATGGTCAGCGGGACGAGCGCGATTGCCGGGATCGGTCGGACGATCTCGATGAACGGGCGCAACGTCTTTCGAGCGACGTCGGAGCGTCCGATGAGCATGCCCAGGGCGACGCCGACGATCGCTGCCAGAGCGAAGCCGAGCAGAATGCGCTGCAGACTGGCCAGCAGGTCCTCGTAGTAGGCGCTCGACCCGAGTCGTTCGCCGAAGCTGTCGAGCACCGCCGCCGGAGTGGGCATCCGGTTGAATCGCAGCCACGCGACCACCTGGTTCTCGGTGAGCAGATCCCAGACGACGATGAAGGCGGCAATCGGGATGAGCGGCAACAGGATCGAGGCGGCAAGCTTTCGGGCCCGCGCGGCGTCGACGATGCCCCGCCGGGATGCGGGTGGCTCGACCTGCGGTGTCGTCGGTGATGCGGTCACGGTGCGCGTTTCGTCATCAGTGATCGGGGACGGGGCGGTAGCGGGTACTGACGATGCCATGGTGTGTGTGGGTTCCTTCCTTGAGGTGCGGGGCTCGGTGCGTACGCGGTCAGTCGGTGGTGACCGACTGCGACACCGCGGTCCGATAGTCGATGGGGGCGGTTCCGGGGTGGCTGCGCCGGTAATCGGCAGCGCCGGCCTGAGTCGCGAACGGCAGGTAGCGGGCGCTGGCCTGTGCTGCCGGGTCGACCAGCCAGGTCGCGTGGTCGGCGAACAGCTTGGTGCCGGTCACGGCGTCGGGAACGTAGACGGCGCGGGGTGTGCGCGAGGGTGTGTCGGCAACTCGACGTAGCAGGCAGCTCGGTGTGGCGGCAGGCACCGTGTGGTCGTCGCCGGAGAACCACACCTCGGAGGCCGTTGCCGGGTCGCCGACCGGAAGCCTGCACAGCTCGTCGGTGCCGGTGAGCGGCGTCGGGTTGGCCAGGTTGTCGCGGTGGGCGGTGTACGACGCTCCGAGCGTGTCACGTACGGCCGACTCGTTGATGAAACCGTCGATGTCGAAGTCCTTCGTCACGGACTTGCGCTTGACCAGGAACTTCTTGACCTGCTGCAGCGACTCACGGAACTGCGGCTTGATCGGGAGGTCGAAGGAGACGAGGCCGTTGGGCCCGTTGTAGAGGTAGGCGACCTCGGGTTCGATGCCGGTGATCGTGCTGAGGCGTTGGGCCGCCTGCAGGGGCCGGGTGCGCAGGTAGTCGGTGGTCCTCGACATCGCCGTCACGAACGCCGAGATCACTTCGGGGTGCGCACCGGCGAACTGCTTGCGGGTGACGACGCCGTGGAAGGTCGGGACACCGTTGTCGCCGCCGTCGTAGAGCAACCGGCCTTGGTTGCGGAAGACGACGAGCTGCGGCCACGGAACGAATTGTGCGAGTGCATCGACCTGGCCGCCCTCGATGGCCGCGGCGCCGATCGACGGATCCTGGTTCGCCACGTGCACGTCGTCGGAGGACATGCCCGCCTTCTGCAGCGCGGTGGAGAACATCCCGTCGCCCGCCGAGCCGAGGCTGGTGGACACGCTCTCACCCTTCAGGTCCGCCAGCGTCGTGGCCGTCGACGAGGTCGGTACGACGACCTGGTTGAGCGAGCCGCGCAGGTTGTATCCGGTGGTCGCGATGAACTCCGTCGCGGCGTCGTCGTACTTGCGGGTCTTGGAGCCGTTGGTCAGCAACGGATAGTCGCCCATCGACCCGATGTCGACGTGGGTGGCGATCATCGCCGCGGTCAGCGGAGCGCCGGAGGAGAAGTCCTGCCAGACGACGCGATACTTGGTCCCGCTCTTCTTGCCGGCGTCGGAGAGAGCCTTCTCGAACTCTCCGCGGTCGCGCATGAGGGTGCCGGCGTTGACGGTGTTGATGGTCTTGGACTGGTAGCCGACGTTGACGGTCACGGTCTCGCCGCCTACCGCCGCGCAGCCGGAGAGCATGCCCGACAGGGCAGCGCCGGCGGTGATGGCCGCGACTGCCAGGCGACCACGAGTACGGACTCGGGATGCCGGTGCGGTGCTGCTGTGACCTTGCGACGTGGTGCTCTTGGACATGCAACAAGACTCGGAGGATTCTGTTACAACCGGGCGACTCACCATTGCACCTCGGTTAAGCCACCAGGTCAGCGGGTTGCGCCACCCTGCAAACCCGCCCAGCACATCGGTTCTTTCTCTCGAATCCGTTGGTACGCAGTTTGTTTCGTGTACACGGTGCCGACACAGCCGAGTCGACGACGGTCAGTTACGCACGCGGACAACACGATTACGCAGGCTGTCGGGTTGGCGCAGAACAGTGATCCTGCGAGAGAGTGGAGGGGTGCCCGACAATGAGATGAGCGAGAGTTCCGAGCAGACGTCGCACGAACCGGATTACCGATTCACGCTGGCAAACGAGCGTACATTCCTGGCCTGGCAACGCACCGCTCTCGGCCTGCTCGCGGCCGCCGTGGCCGCTCTGCAATTCCTGCCGGACCCGACGCATCCCGCGTTCCGGTACGGGCTCGGCCTGTCACTCGGCGTCCTCGCCGTCATCGTCTCCGCGGGTGGCATGCGCCGCTGGCGCGACAACGACCGCGCGATCCGCGGCGACCGACCGCTACCGCGAACGCCACTCATCGCGGTCCTCGGTATCGCGCTTGTGGTCATCGGGGTGGTCGCGGTCGTCACCGCGCTGATCTTCGCGTTGGTATGACCGGCTCCGATCCCGACTCCGTTCCCGCTTGCGGCGCCGCCTGCGGCCCTGACCCTGGCACCGACCCTGACCACGGAGCCGACGGCGGTCTGCAGGCCGAGCGCACCGATCTTTCGTGGAGCAGGACGTCGATCGCCATCATCGTCAACGGTCTGTTGGTGGCCGGCCGCGACGTACTGCGTCCTGACGCATCACCGACCCCCTTCGTCTATGCACTGGCGGGGGTCGCCGCCGTCGCCGCCCTCGTGGTCGCCGTTGTCGGGCGACGGCGCCGTCGCGCCCTCGCGGATCGATCCGTGCCTCTGCACCGGGCCGACACCCTGGCCATCACGACGACAGGCGCCGCGGTGATGGTCACGATCGTCGTGCTCATCACCGCGGCGCTCTTGTGAGTCCCTGCCGGGGTGGGTTGAGACGGCCCGCCGGGCCGGTCGGACTCAGTTGGCGGAATCCGGAGCGCTCAGCCGGGCATGCAGAATGGCCGACGAGTCGTTGAGGCCGGTGAGTCGAACGCGTTTTCCATTGCGCCGGAAGCGTTCACAGACGCCGTCGAGTGCCGCGACGCTGGTTGCGTCCCAGATATGTGCCTGCGACAGGTCGAGTTCGACATCTGTCGCTGCGCAGGCGTAGTCGAATCTCTCGACGAGTACGCTGCTGGACGCGAAGAACAGTGAACCGGTGAGCCGGTGCACACACCGCGATTGATCAGCATCGTCGGGGTCGTCGTGGTGCTCATGATCACTGACGGCTGCGCTGGTGGATTGCCGTCGCACGAAGATCGCGCACGCGCACACCACGCCTGCGATTACCCCCAGCGCCAGGTTGTGTGTCACCACCGTGACGACGACGGTGATCAGCATCGTCGCGGATTCACCGATCGGCATCCGGCGCAGCGTGCTCGGCGCGATCGAACGCCAGTCCATCGTCGCCACTGACACCATGATCATCACCGCGACGAGGGCCGCCATCGGAATGGCGGCCAACACCGGGCTGAAGAAGGCGAGCATGCACAGCAGCGCCACTCCGGCCACGAATGTCGAGATGCGGGTTCGAGCACCGCAGGTCTTCACGTTCATGATGGTCTGCCCGATCATCGCGCAGCCACCCATGCCACCGAAGAAGCCGACGACGATGTTCGACACCCCCTGCCCCCAACTCTCGCGTCGGGGATTCGACGGCGTCTCGGTGATCTCGTCGACGATGCGCTCGGTGATCAGCGATTCGAGCAGTCCGACCAGCGCGACCGCCAGTGCATAGGGAGCGATGATGCGTACCGTCTCCCAGGTCATCGGCACATTCGGCAGACCGGGTATCGGCAGCCCGGACGAGACATCGCCCTCGTCCGCCACCCGCGGGACGCTCAGTGAGAACACGACGGCCGCGCCGGTGAGCAACGCGGTGGCGATCAGTGGTGCCGGGATCACGGTCGTGATCCTGGGCAGCAGGATCATCAGCGCCAGACCGGCCGCAACCATGGGATAGACCAGCCACGGTACCCCGACGAGGTGCGGCACCTGCGCGGTGAAGATCAGGATCGCCAGTGCGTTGACAAAGCCCGTCATCACGCTCTGCGGAATGAACCGCATCATCTTGGCCACCCCCGCGAACGCGAGAACGATCTGGAGGATGCCGGCCGCGATCACGGTGACGATCAGGTAGTCGACGCCATGATCACGTACCACCGGGGCGACGACGAGCGCGACCGAACCGGCCGCCGCCGACACCATCGCCGGCCGGCCCCCGACAACGGCGATCGTCATCGCGAAGATGAACGACGTGAACAGTCCGACGGCGGGACCCACCCCGGCGATGATCGAGAAGGAGATGGTCTCGGGGATCAACGCGAGTGCGGTGACGAGGCCGGCAAAGACCTCGGTGCGCAGCAGTCGCGGATCCCGCAGGGCGGCCATCACCGAGATCTGCCGCCGGTGAGGCTCGGCTTCCCGGCGTGGCACGGTTGATGCCTGGTCATCGGTCACGGACATCGCCGGCTCCTCCTCGGATCTCGATGTGGTCGTTCTGGCTCGTTGGTGTTCTTGCTCGTTCGCGGGTAGTTCGGCTCTGTCGTTGCTAGCTGTGTTGTTGCCCGGCTGTCCGGTTGCCCGGCTGTCCGGTTGCTCGGTGTGGTGGACGAGCTGCGTCGGCGGCGTTGCCGTGGAGCCATAGGTGATGACACGCCAACGCCGGTGGAGTCCCCAGGAGCGGGGCTCCACCGGCGGTCGACGTCAGGCCGAGACGGTCTCGAACGTGCGCTGTGGCACGAAGTCGAGAGGTGCGCCCGGCGGGATCAGTTCCTCGCGCTCGATGCTCTCGTTGTACTCACGGATCACCCGGTGCGCGTGCTGCATGACCCACCACCGGACGAAGGTCTGGTTGACGGCTTCACGCTCCTTGGGATCCTCGAGCAAGTTGATGATACGCGCGAACCCGAGCGGGATTTCCGGGTCGTGGAAGTGCTGCTGACGGACGAAGCTGATCTTGAACTGCAGCCACTTGACCGCGTGCAGCTCGTCGTTGAGCCAGACCATGCTCGCCTCACGCGCCGATTTGTCTGCGCCGGCAAAGAATTCACGCTGGTCGATCCCGTCGATGAGGCGATCGTCGGGGATCTCGCAGTCCGCGAAACGCAACAGGGTGGTGAACATGTCTGTGACGTGGACCATTTCGTTGCTCTCACGTGGCTTGACTCTCCCCGGCCACCGAATCAGGGCCGGAGTACGGATCCCGCCTTCGGCCGAACTGAAGTAGGAGCCGTCGAAGAATCCCGCGGTGCCGCGACCCGCGAGGTGATCCTCCGGACCGTTGTCTCCCGCGAAGACGACGATCGTGTTGTCGGCGATGCCGAGCTCGTCGAGTTCATCGAGCAGACTCTGGAAGTCGTGGTCGAGCATCAGCAGGGCGTCGCCCCAGTCGCCGTTGTCGCTCTTGCCCTTGAACTCCTCGCGCACCTCGATGGGGAAGTGCAGCAGCGAGTGGTTGTGGTAGAGGAAGAACGGCTTGTCGTCGGCGACGGCCTTGCGCATGAAGTTCTTTGCGCGACGGTCGTATTCGGCATCCATACGGCCCTTCAGCTCGACGGTCAGCTGCTCGTCGGTTGCGATCACGCCGCCCGACTTGGTGCCGTCGTACAAGTAGGACCAGCCGTCCCGGTCGCCGTCGTACCAGGGATCGTCGGGCCACAGGCATTCGTCGTAGGTGCGTGCGGGACCGTAGAACTCGTCGAATCCGTGATCGGTCGGCCAGCGTCCGTCCTCGGCGCCGATGTGCCACTTGCCGTAGCAGGCGGTTGCGTAGCCTGCGTCCGACAGGATGTCGCCCATGGTGCGTTCCCAGGCGACGAGGCCGCCCGCGTTACCGCCGAGTGCGATGGTGTGGTTGCCCGAGCGGATCGGATAGCGACCCGTCATGAGTGCCGAACGCGTTGGGGTGCATTGCGGTTCGACGACGAAGTGCGACAGCTTCAGCGAGTCGCCTGCAAAGGAGTCGATGTTCTTGGTGTCGGCGCCGCGCAGGATGCCGCCGCCGTAGCAACCGAGCTCGCCGAGCCCGAGGTTGTCGACGTGGAAGTAGACGATGTTCGGCTGCTTCTGGGGTGATTCGGACATGGGTGATCCTCATTTCTCTTTCATTGGGTGTTCTCGACTCGTCCCGCACAGGCGCGGGACCGTCAGTCGGTCTTATAGGCGGGTAACTGTCAGCGCTGCAGGCGCGGAGTCACGGACGTGAGCGAGACCCGGTCCGAGCGATAGCGCACGGATTCGAGATCGAACGGGGTGCCGTCCTCGAGAAAGGTGAGACGGTGCATCAGCAACACCGGTGAGCCGGGTCGGACGTCGAGTAGACGTGCGGTTCCCGTATCAGCCGCAACGGCTTCGACTGTGTTCTCGGCTTGTCCGAGCCGTACGCCGAGACGCTCCTCGAGGAGCCCGAACACGTCCTCCTCGACGAGGTTCGCTCCATCGAGGGCGTCGATCGCCTCAGGCCGCAACGACGTGGTGTCGAGCGACAACGGCACCGTCGCGACGGTGCGAAGCCGTTCGATGAACAGGATCGGGCTTCCTTCAGGGACAGCGAGTTTGGTCGCGACGAACGGCGTTGCCGTCGACTCGCGGGCCGAGAGCACCTTGTTCTCGACGGTGAGCTGATGTCCGGCAAGCGATTCCGCGAGACCTTCGAGTCGGTCGATACGCTGCCGGAGTTTGGCTCCGGTGACGAAGGTGCCTGCGCCCTGCACCCGGGTGATGAGACCTTCGGCACGAAGAAGATCAAGCGCTTCGCGGATGGCGTTGCGGCTGACCCCGAGTTCCTTGGCCAGCTGGTTCTCGGGCGGCAGGAGTGGTCGCGGTGCGGCCAGTCCGCCGAACACGCCATCGAGAATCTGGGTGCGCAGGACATCGCGCACCCAGCGTGCGGCGTCCTCGCGTGTTCCGGCGTACTTCCGCACCTGCGGGCGCGGGAAGTCTTTCGGAGCTATCCGTGGTCTCGATGGCATGTGTCTATGGTGGGGTTCGCTCATTCCGGACTATTTGCCATGGAATTATCCGTTTGTTACGCCAGTATTTCTACTCCCAATGCGCTGGCCAGCGGGTTTTGTTCGGCGCAAGCGTCGAGAAACGCCACCTGCATCCGTGCTGCCACGACAACGCGACCCCGGTTCGCGCCGGATAGGGGCGCGAACCGGGGTCGGGTCGAGGCTGATCTGGGTCAGCCGGTGTGTGTTCAGGTGGGCTCAGATATCCAGGAACCGTTCGTCCTTCGCGTTGCGGACGATGAAGCCGCGGCGGGCATCGACGTCTTCGCCCATCAGGATCGAGAACAACTCGTCGGCCAGAGCGGCGTCGGACAGCGTGAGTCGCCGCAGTATTCGCGTCTCGGGATCCATCGTGGTCTCCCACAGTTCGGACGGATTCATCTCACCGAGACCTTTGTAGCGCTGGATGGCACTGTCGGACGGCAGCTTTCGCCCCTCCTCCCGGCCACGTGCAACGATCTCATCGCGCTGGCGATCGGAATAGGCGTAGTCCGGCTGGCCCTTCTGCCACTTGATCTTGTAGAGGGGAGGTGCCGCCAGGTAGACGTGACCCTGCTCAATCAGCGGGCGCATGAAGCGAAACAGCAGGGTGAGCAGGAGCGTCGAGATGTGTTGTCCGTCGACGTCGGCATCGGCCATCAGGACGATCTTGTGATAACGCAGCTTGGCGAGATCGAACTCGTCATGGATGCCGGTACCGAGTGCCGTGATGATCGCCTGCACCTCGGTGTTCTTCAAGACGCGATCGATGCGAGCCTTCTCGACGTTGATGATCTTGCCGCGCAACGGAAGTATCGCCTGGTACATCGAGTCACGTCCGGATTTCGCGCTACCTCCCGCCGAGTCCCCTTCGACGATGAACAGTTCGCCACGTTCGGCGTCACTGCTGCGGCAGTCTGCCAGCTTGCCGGGCAGTCCGCCGAGGCTACCTGCTGTCTTGCGGCGCACCAGTTCCCGCGCCCGTCGAGCAGCGGTACGTGCTTGTGCCGACGCCGCGGCCTTGGTGAGAACCGTCTTGGCTTCGGCGGGGTTGGCGTCGAACCACTCGGCGAGTTGTTCGTAGCAGATCCGTTGCACGAACGAGCGGATCTCGCTGTTGCCCAACCGAGTCTTCGTCTGCCCCTCGAACTGCGGGTCGGCGACCTTCACCGACACGATCGCAGCGAGTCCTTCGCGGATGTCGTCGCCGGTGAGGTTGGGCTCCTTCTCCTTGAGGACCTTCAGCGTCCTGGCGTACTTGTTCACCACCGTCGTCAACGCCGCGCGAAAACCCTCTTCGTGGACTCCACCCTCGTGGGTGTTGATGGTATTGGCGAAGGTGTGGACCGACTCCGAGTATCCCGAATTCCATTGCAGCGCAACCTCGAGTTCATGGCCGGGGGCTCGGCCGATGAACCCGATGACAGATGGATGCAGCGGGGTTCTGCTGCGGTTCACATGCGCCACGAAGTCGACGAGTCCGTCGGGGTAGCAGAATCGGCTGCGCTCGCCGTCGCGCTCGTCGAACAGGATGATCTCGAGTCCACTGTTGAGGAAGGCCATCTCCTGTAGACGTTGTGCCACCGTCTCGCGGTCGAGCTCGATGGTCTCGAAGACGTCTGGGTCCGGCCAGAATCGTACGGTGGTACCGGTGTCGCGTGTCGCCGCGCCGCGCGTCAGGGTGCGCGGCACCGACCTCTCGTACGTCTGCGACCATTCGTAGCCGTCCCGGCTGATGTCGACCTCGAGTCGTGTCGACAAGGCGTTCACCACCGAGACACCGACCCCGTGCAAGCCACCGGACACCGCGTACGCGCCGCCCTCGGCGTCGAACTTGCCACCGGCGTGCAGCTGCGTCATGACGACGTCGACCGTCGGAATTCCCGTGGCGTGCATGGCTACGGGGATACCCCGCCCGTTGTCGCTGACCTCTGCGCCGCCGTCGGCCAGCAGAGTCACCTCGACACGCGTCGCATGACCGGCCATCGCTTCGTCGACGCCGTTGTCGATGACCTCCCACAGCATGTGGTGCAGGCCGCGCGCACTCGTCGACCCGATGTACATGCCCGGGCGCTTACGCACCACGTCGAGGCCTTCGAGAATCGTGATCGAGTCGGCTCCGTAGGCCCCGGAATCGGCCGGTGTGTTGTGTTCTGGGCGCATGGTGTTTTCTGTGCGCATGGTGTGGTCAGGGCGCATGGTGGTGGTCACGTGTCAGCCTTCGCGGACGACGCAACGGAAGCCGATATGGCTGGTGGAGGCGTCCTCGGTGTGGCTCTGTCGCGCCGACGGCCGGTACCGCACACAGTAATTCGGTGCACACAGATGCGATCCGCCCTTGATGGTGCGGCGTGCGAAGCGTTCGACGCCATGCCCGGTGTCGACGGCCGCGCGTTGCACCGGGTTTCGGGGTATGCAGCACGTGCTCGCGGGCGCGACGTTCTTGTCTCCCGCAGCGTGATCGGTGGTGTAGTGATCGCAGGTCCACTCCCACACGTTGCCGATGACGTCGACCAGTCCATAGCCATTGGGACGGAAGCGTCCGACCGGCGAGGTGCGGGAGTAGCCGTCCTCTTCAGTGTTCTGCCAAGGGAATTCGCCGTACCAGGTGTTGGCTGCTGGTCGTCCGTGCGGGTGGAGTTCATCGCCCCAGGCATACGGTTTACGGTCGAGTCCCCCGCGGGCCGCGTACTCCCATTCCGCCTCGGTGGGCAGTTCCTTGCCCGCCCACGCGGCGTACGCCTGGGCGTCGGCATAGGACACATGCGTGACGGGGTGCCTGTTCCTGGCACCGACATTGCTCCCGGGCCCCTCCGGGTGCTCCCAATCGGCCCCCGGCACATACGACCACCACCGGCGATAATCGTCGAGCGGCACCGGTCCCGGTGGCGGCGTGAACACCATCGATCCCGCGCGCAGGAGCGTCGGATCGGCGTCGGGGTAGTCGTCCGGATCCGGTTCACGCGCCGCAGTGGTCACGTATCCGGTGTCGCGAACGAACCGCCGGAACTCGGCGACCGTCACGGGGTGGGTGTCGATCCAGAAGCCGTCGACCGCAACCTGGTGGACGGGTCGCTCTTCCGGGTAGAAGTCGTCAGAACCCATCCAGAAGACGCCGGAGGGGATGTAGGCCATGTTCTTTCGCGCGCGCACCGCAGCGGCAGGTACCTGTGTCTCGACGAGCATGGGGCCATGCTGCCAAGCTCGTCGTTTCGTGGCGTTACCCTGCGTATTACGCCACCTCGTCGCACGTGAACCGGCTGGTCACACCCGCTCGGGTGGCGCAATGACCGCCATTCCGCCACCCGCGTGGCGTCGACATTTCTGCCGTGACACGCGCTCGTGCCCGGGGTATCGCAGACAGGGGCGGGTCCCACGCGGGCGCGGCCCGGTTCTGGCGCGTCACGCGCAGAACGATCTCGCAGCTGCACTCGGCGCGATCCGCTTGGCGTTGTCGCTCTCGTCAGAGCAGATCGTCGAGGCGCCCGGTTGGCACGTGGATCCAGCCCTCACGCTGAGCGATCGGCGTGTCGAACTCGTCGGGCAGTGTGGTCGCACCGAGGCTCGCTGCCCGCGCGATGAGCGCCGTGATGACGGCGTCAAACGCGTTGTCGTCGTGCCTCATCAGGTTTACGTGTGGTCCGAGGTCCAGCCATGGTGCCGCCGCCTGGAGATCTGCGCAGAGAATCTGCAGCACAGCACGATTGCCCGATCTTTTGTATCCGCGGGACGTCAGCCCCCAGTGTTTCAGCGCACCGGCCGGATATGCCTCCACAGCCCAGCCGTCGACGCGGTCGGTGACCCCGAGATCGGCGAGCAACCCCGCACATCGGAAGGCCACGTGTGCGATCTGATCGGCCGACACGCTCAGCGGCCTGCCAAGGCCGTGCTCCACCAGGTACATGTCGGTGCGACGGTATGCCAGTGGGCGTCGTCGTGCGATGTCGTCGAGTCGCGAGCCGGCCGCCGTGGTGCCGCGATGGTGTCCCGCGACGAAGTCGACGAAGGCCTCCGGCCATCCGAACGGCGAGTCGATACCGCACCTGTCAGATTCCTCGACAAGCTCGCGGATCGTCGAATCAGCTGCGGGAGTGACCAACTCGCGCAGACGCGCGTCGTGTCCGCGCCACTCGACGACGGCGACGGCTGTCGACGCAGGCGACGCCGAGAGGTCGACGCCTGCGGTGAGCACGCTCAGATGTTCCCGTCGAGGAACTCCGCGTACGCGGGAAGGTCGAGTTGGCCGTGGCCGGACAGCCCGATCACGACGACCTGCTCGGCAGGGTTGTCGGCGACCTGACGGGCGCATGCGGCGATGGCGTGAGTGGACTCGGGCGCAGGTACGATGCCCTGCGTGCGCGCGAACTGCACTCCCGCAGCGAAGGCGTCGTGCTGGTCGATTGCGACACCCTCCACCAGTCCGAGCTCGACGGTGTGGCTCAGCGCCGGCGCCATGCCGTGGTAGCGCAGGCCGCCTGCGTGGATGGGATCTGGTACGAAATCCATTCCGAGAGTGTGCATCTTGAGCAGCGGCGTGAGTCCTGCGACGTCGCCGTGGTCGTAGCGGTATTCCCCCTGCGTGATCGACGGACACGCTGCCGGCTCCGCCGCGATCACACGCGGCTCCGAACGACCGTGCAACTTCTCACGGAGGAACGGGAACGAGAGCCCAGCGAGGTTGGAACCGCCTCCCGCGCAACCGAATACGAAGTCGGCACCGCCCGGCTCTACCGCAACGAGCTGTTCGACGGCCTCCTGGCCGATCACGCTCTGATGCAGCACAACGTGATTGAGCACGCTGCCGAGCGCGTAGCGCGCATCGGGATCACCGGCAGCGACCTCGACGGCCTCACTGACAGCCATTCCGAGGCTGCCGGTGGTGTCGGGCGTCTTCTCCAGGATCGCGCGACCGGACTCCGTCAGCGTGGACGGGCTGGAGTGAATGGTGCCGCCGTAGGTTCGGATCAGGTAACCGCGGTAGGGCTTCGACTCATACGAAGCGCGCACCTGCCAGACCTCGACGTCGATGCCGAACTGGGCTCCCGCGAAGGCCAGTGCACTGCCCCACTGACCTGCGCCGGTCTCGGTGGTGAGCTTGCGAACACCGTCGACGCTGTTGTAATACGCTTGCGCGACAGCGGAATTGGTTTTGTGTGAGCCGACCGGGCTGACACCCTCATACTTGACGTAGATGCGGGCGCCGGTGTTGAGCGACTCCTCGAAACGCCGCGCCCGGATCAGCGGCGAAGGCCTCCACATCTTGTAGATCTCGCGGACCGGCTCGGGAATCTCGATGTAGGGCTCGGTCGAGACCTCCTGCGCAATCAGACCGCTCGGGAACAGCGCGACGAGATCGTCGGGACCGACGGGCTCCTTGGTACCGGGATGCAGATGCGGCGGGATCGGCTCGGACAGTTCCGCCGCGAGGTTGTACCAGTGCGTCGGCACGTCCACGGTGATGAGGTCCGGGTTGCTCACGTCCACGTGCATCGTCATGCGAACACTGTAGACGGAGCGCTGCGCGCTCCGCGTCCCGGTTTTGTCGCTCGACGTCGGGCCGGGGGCTCAGCGGCGCGCGGGGCTCGTTGGCGTGCCGGGTGCTCGGCGGCGTGCGGGGGCTGGGCGGCACACCGGGGGTTCAGCGGCGCGCCGGGGCTGCGGGGCGGTCCTTCCGCTAGAAGTTTCCCAGGGAAGGAGCGTTTCCCCTGGTTTCTGCGCGCGGCCGCGGGCGCGGGCCGCGTTTCCCCTAGAAGTTTCCCGCGGAAGGAACTCTTCCCCTACTCTCTGACCCCTTCCCGAGAAGTTCCCCGCGGAAACGACCAGGACCCGCGGAAACAGCCCTTCCCCCACTTTCAGCACTCTGGGCCGAGTCCCCGGCAGCCCGGGCCGTTCTTCCGCTAGAAGTTTCCAGCGGAAGGAGCGCTTCCCCGGATTTCTGCGCGCGGCCGCGGGCGCGGGCCGCGTTTCCCCTAGAAGTTTCCCGCGGAAGGAACTCTTCCCCCACTTTCTGCACGCGGCTGCGTGCCCGCGGACCCGCACCCGCCCCGACCCGACCACCCGCCCCCGGTGTCACACGAAAAGGCGGGGACCGGCACCAGCGCCGGTCCCCGCCTCGCGGCAGCGGGATGTCAGTCCCGGGAGCCGCTGGGCTCCGACCACTTCCAGTCGCGCACCTCGGGCAGGTCCTCGAAGTGTTCGCGGACGTAGTCGTGGTGCCGGGCGAGCTGGGTGTTGCAGAACTCCACCAGCTCTTCGGCCTTCTCCGGTGCGCGACGGGCACGACGCAGCGCCTCGATCACCAGGTGGTAGCGGCTCATCTTGTTGAGCACCACCATGTCGAACGGTGTGGTGGTGGTGCCCTGCTCGGAGAAGCCCCGCACGTGGAAGCGCCCCGGATGGGTCCGACCGTGCACCAGCTGGTGGATCGCGCGCGGGTAGCCGTGGAATCCGAAGACCACGTCGACGTCGCGGGTGAACAAGTCGGTGAACTTGTCCTCCGGCAGTCCGTGCGGGTGGTCGTTCTGCGGCAGCAGCACCATCAGATCCATCACATTCACCACGCGTACCCGCAGGTAGGGGACCCATTCGCGCAGCAGTTGGGCCGCGGCCAGGATCTCCTGGGTCGGCACGTCGCCTGCGCAGGCGAGCACGATGTCCGGCAGCTCGCCCGGCGCGTTCTCGGTGCCCGCCCAGTCCCAGATCGACGCACCGGCAGCGGCCTGCTTGTTGGCCTCCTCCAGCGAGAGGTACTGCAGGTGGGGCTGCTTGTCGACGACGATCAGGTTGACGTGATCACGGCTGCGGAAGCAGTGATCCGAGATCGAGAGCAGGGTGTTGGAGTCCGGCGGCAGCCACACGCGGACGATCTCGGGAGACAGCGGGAGTACGAGGTCGATGAGCCCCGGGCCCTGGTGCGAGAAGCCGTTGTGGTCGTTACGCCAGCAGGTCGAGGTCAGCAGGATGTTCAGCGACGCGACCGGTTCGCGCCACGGCAAGGTTGTCGCGTGCTGCAGCCACTTGGTGTGCTGCACGACCATCGACGCGCTGACCATGGCGAATGCCTCGTACGTGGCGAACAGTCCGTGTCGGCCGGTCAGCGTGTATCCCTCCAGCCAGCCCTGGCACAGGTGCTCGCTGAGTACCTCCATCACTCGGCCCGACGCCGACAGATTGTCGTCGAAGTCCTTGAGCGGCAGCTGCCATGCTCTGTCGGTGACCTCGAAGACCGCCTGCAGCCGGTTACTGGCCGTCTCGTCGGGGCAGAACAACCGGAAGGTGCCGCCACCGTCGTCGTCGGAGTTCTGCTTGTAGATGTCCCGCATGAACTCGCCGAGCACACGCGTCGTCTCGAACAGAACGTCACCGGGCTCGGTGATGTCAAGTGCGTACTGCTCGATCGGCGGCAGTCGCAGCGGGGAAAGCAGTCGACCGCCGTTCGCGTATGGGCTCGATCCCATGCGCAGATCGCCGGCCGGCGCCAGCGATGCGATCGATTCGACGATGTCGCCGTCCTCGTCGAATATCTCCTCGGGCTTGTACGACTTGAGCCACTTCTCGAGGATCTCGAGGTGCTCTGGATTCTCCCGTACCCCCGACAACGGCACCTGGTGAGCCCAGTGTGTGCCCTCGATCTTCTTGCCGTCGACCTCCTTCGGGCCCGTCCAGCCCTTCGGCGTACGCATCACGATGGCGGGCCAGTGGGTGTCGGGCAGTGGTGAATCAGCACCGGAACCCCGTGCCTCCGACTGGATTTCGACGATGCGGCGTCGAGCCTCGACGATGGCGGCGCGCAGATCGGTGAAGACCTGTGCCGGGTCGTCGCCCTCGACGAACGTCGGCATCCACCCCTGCCCGCGCAGGTAGTCGGTGACCTCGGCGTCGGTGCTGCGTCCGAGAACCGTCGGACCGGCGATCTTGGCCTCGTTGAGATGCAGGATCGGCAGCACGGCGCCATCGCGTGCGGCGTTGAGGAACGCAGGGATCTTCCACGACCCCGATAACGGGCCGGTCTCGGCCTCGCCGTCACCGATGACGCAGGCGACCGTGAGGTCGGGATGGTCATAGGCGGCGCCAGCGGCGTGGACCAGCGCGTAGCCGAGTTCGCCGCCCTCGTGGATGCTGCCCGGCGTCTGCACACTCACATGGCTGGGGATACCACCGGGAGTGGAGAACTGCCTGCACAGTGCGCGAACTCCCTCGGCATCACGGGAGATGCGCGGGTAGATCTCGGTGTAGGTTCCCTCGAGATAGGTGTTCGCGACGAGCGCGGGGCCGCCGTGTCCCGGACCGGTGATATAGAGCCACGGGGTCTCGGACTCCTTGATGATGCGATTGAGCACCGTGTAGATCGCCGAGAGTCCCGGGCTGGTTCCCCAGTGCCCGAGGAGGCGTGGCTTGATGTGATCGCGTGTGAGCGGCTCACGGAGCAGGACATTCTCCTGCAGATAGATCTGGGCAACGGTGAGATAGTTCGCTGCTGCCCACCATCGCAGGTCGGCGTCGAGATCCGCCTGCTGGTATGCGCGCTGCTGGGTGGAGACCTCGGTCATGCGGGTTCCCTTCGAACTCGTCGACTCCTGATGGTGCTCTTGCCACTCCCCCTTCCCTCCGTTCTACGCGGACGTCGCGCGTCGCGACGGGTCTTCACCGTTTATTCGCTCAGAGTGTTACCCGAAAGTGGTGTGGGCGTCGTGCGTGCGTTCGGCAAACTCACTCGGGTAACCGGTAGACCTGCCGCGGACGGCCCGTGGTGCCGTAGTGCAGCGACATCGAGAGCCTTCCGCTGTCGACGAGTGCGGCCAGGTGACGTCGGGCCGTCGCGGGTGAGACTCCGACCCGTGTCGAGACGTCGTCGGCGAACATCGTCGTTCCCGCGGTGAACTGGCCGAGAATCTTCTGCTCCGTGTGCGAGCCGCCGTCCCCGCCGCGCCCCGAAGGACGCCCACCGCCGCGCATGGCGGCGAGTGCGGCGTCCACGGCGAGCTGGTCGACGTGCTCGGCGGCGAGCGTACGGCGGTAGTGCGCGTAGCCGGCGAGGCGTCGTGCGAGTTCGGTGTCGTCGAAGGGTTTGATGAGATAGGTGAGCGCACCGGCGCGTAGCGCGCGCCGCACGGCGTCGGCGTCCGTCTCTGCCCCGGCGATGAAACAGTCGATTTCCAACTCGCCGAGGAGATCGATCCCCGAGCCGTCGGGCAGGTGCACGTCGAGGAGGACCAGATCGGTCTCGGGGTATCGCTCGAGTGCTTCACGGGCCTGCGCCACCGAGCCAGCCGTCGCGGTGACGCGAAATCCCTTCAGCGCGGTGACGATCGCGGCGTGAAGTCCGGCGACGCGAAAGTCGTCGTCGACGATCAGGACACCGAGTTCGCTCATCGGCTCGCCACGGATCCCTCGAACACGCCCGGCAGTCGAGCGACG
Organism: Gordonia aichiensis NBRC 108223; assembly: GCF_000332975.1. Classification (GTDB taxonomy): domain Bacteria; phylum Actinomycetota; class Actinomycetes; order Mycobacteriales; family Mycobacteriaceae; genus Gordonia; species Gordonia aichiensis. The sequence continues at coordinate 59,091 of NZ_BANR01000024.1, forward strand.
ATCACCGCACCACCCCACAGGTTCTCGGTCCGCGCACGACGATCACCGCCCGGATCGACAACGACGATGTCGCCGCCCAGCCGCCGGGCCAGTTGTCGGGATAGCGCCAGTCCCATCCCGCGCCCACCCGGTACCGACGAGGTGTCGTTGGTGGTGACGCCGTCGGCAAAGATCATCGAAGGGTCGTCGAATCGGATGCCCGGCCCCGAATCCGCCACCGTCACCAACAATTCGTCCCCCTCGGTGATCAGATCGACCTCGACGCGTGGCCGGGTGCCTGCCTCACCACCCTGGCGTCGGCTTTCCGACGACGCCGCGTCGATCGCGTTGTCGACGAGATTACCGACCACCGTCGTGACGGTGATCGGATCGGTCAGCGATCCCCGCACCCAGGTCTGATCACCGAGGCCGAGCATGACGCCGCGCTCCCTGGCGTGCGAGGCCTTGGCGTCCAGGAATGCCGCGAGATGGGGTTCCTGAACGTTCTCGACTCCATCGAGCCCCACATGGCCTGCGCCGCCGGTCAATTCGGCGAGATAGCTACGCGCTTCGTCGACGTGTCCGCGACTGAGCAGGCCGGCGAGCACGTGGAACCGATTGGCGGTCTCGTGACGCTGCGCACGCAGCGCCGTGCTCATCGCTGCGATCGAATCGATCTCCCGCGTCAACTCCTCGACGTCGGTGCGGTCGATGATCGATGCGACGATGCCGAGGTCCCGCCCGTCGATGTCGACGCGGTGAGAGGACACGAGCACGATGCGGTCGCCGACGGTCGCGGCCACCGGGTCGTGTGTCGGTGTCTGCAGCACCACGCGGATACGATCACTGAGACCGAGCGCGTCGAGGTGGGTGCCGACGTCGTCGGTGATCTCGAGTAGCTGCCGCGCCTTGTCGTTGATCACGCGCACGACACCCGCACTGTCGACCGCCAGCACTCCGTCGGCCATCGCATGTAGTACCGCACCCTGGTCTCGGACGAGCTCCGCGAGTTCGTCGGGTTCGAGCCCGAGAGTCAGTCGTTGCCACCGCCGTGCCAGGAGGATCGATCCGACCGCACCGACCGCCAGTGCGATCAGCGCGATCACCACGGTGGCCCCGATCGAACGACGCGTCGCCGCTGCGAGGTCCTCGGTCGAGACGCCGACACTCACCACACCGACCACGCGCCCGTCGACGACGGGAACCTTCGCGCGCACCGACTCACCGAGGGTCCCCCTGTCAGTGGTGATGTCGGGTTGGCCGGAGAGCGCTTTACTCGGATCTGTCGAGACGTGCTTGCCGACCTCGGCTGGGTCGGGGTGGGACAAGCGAATACCGTCAGCGTTGGCGACGACGACGAACAGCGCACCCGTACGCTCCCGTACGGCAGCAGCCTGCCGCTGCACGGGACCGTTCACCCGAGCGAGCGCGTCGAGCCCTGTGCTGTCGCTGGCGGCGACCTCTCTGACCGTGTCGCGATCCACGGCCACAGACTGCGCGATCGCCAGTGCCCGCTGTGCGTATTCGTCACGGCTCCTGTCGTCGGCGCCTGCGATGACAACGCCGAAGCCGACGCCGAGGCTCACTGCGATCACCGAGAGTTGTAGCAGGAGAACCTGCGTCCGGAGTCGCATCCCTAGAGCCTAGGCGTCGGCAACGAGGTCATGGGCGACCTCAGAACGGGATCGCTCCGATCGCGACTCCCACACCGAGCATCGTCACCGAGACCAGCGCCGCGCGCCACAGAACCTTCTTGTGGTGGTCGGCGAGCGAGACCCCCGCGAGCGCGACGAGCAGCAAGATCGCGGGTACCAGCGGGCTCTGCATGTGCACGGTCTGCCCGGTGATCGACGCGCGCGCCATCTCGGCGGGGTCGATACCGTAGCGCGAGGCGGTTTCGGAAAGGACCGGCAGCACACCGTAATAGAACGCATCGTTACTCATCAGGAATGTCAGCGGCATCGACAGGATTCCGACGACGATCGCCATGTGCGGGCCCATCGATTCGGGGATTCCATCTGCCATCCAGTGCGCGATGGCGTCGACCATCCCGGTCCCGCTGAAGACCCCCGTCAGAACGGCGGCAGCGAGCACCATCGCCACCACGGACACGATGCTCGAACTGTGTCGGGTGATGGCCTCCTGCTGATCTTTGAGATGGGGGAAGTTGATCGCCAACGCGAGCGCCGCGAAGATCATGAACAGGACGGGAATCGCGACGACGTCTGCTCCGAGAATCGCCAGCAGCGCAACCGTGAGCGCCGCGTTGACCCAGACGAGCCTGGGGCGCAGAGTCTTTCGGTTCGGATCAAGGACGCCGGTGAAGGCGGACTCCCCCGAGCCGCTGCCTGCGTCGGACGCGGGAACGTCATCGCCAGAACTGGTGGTGGCATCGCTGCGTGTGGCGACGGGAAGGTCCCTTGTGCCGGGCTCGTCCGACACGGTGGAACGCGAGTACGTCGACGTCGGGTCGTCGGCTCCGAGACCGGTCGAGCCCGAGGTGCGCTCCTTCCTGTTGCCGACCACGGGACCCCTACCCGAACCGCCGGCGCCTGCCGACACCGGCTCCTCGCGGGGCCTGAGGATCGATCCGTTGATCTCGAGGCGTCCGATCCGGCGCCGCTCGAGCACCCCGAGGTGATAGGCGAAGCCGAGCACGACGAGCAGTGCGGCACCGAGTGCAGGCAGCATCGGCAAGAAGATGTCGTTGGTGTCGATCTTCAGAGCGCTTGCGGCCCTGGCCGTCGGCCCGCCCCACGGAAGGATGTTCATCGTGCCGTTTGCGAGGCCCGCGACCACGGTGAGCACAACCGGACTCACACCGAGTTTCAGGTAGAGCGGCAACAGCGCGGCGGTGGTGATGATGAATGTCGTCGAACCGTCGCCGTCGAGTGAGACGATCATCGCGAGGACCGCCGTACCGACGACCAGTCGGGCAGGATCATGCCCCACCATGCGGACCACGAACCGCACGATCGGATCGAAGAGCCCGACGTCGATCATGATGCCGAAGAAGATGATCGCGAAGAACAGCATCGCCGCGGTGGGCGCGAGTTCTTTGATCCCGTCGGTGATCATGTCGCTGATCCCGAGTCCGGCCCCCGCGAACAAACCGAACGCGACCGGAACGAGAATCAGTGCCACCACCGGTGTCGCGCGTTTGGTGATGATGAGGAACATGAACGTGGCGACCATCGCCAACCCGAGTGCTACCAACATTGCCGTGCTCTTTCTCGTGTCCTACACGAGCGGTGTGTCGCCCGTTACGAACCGAGTCTTGGCGTATCTCAGATCACAGTGAAGCTTGCGCGCGTAAGACTCGTTTTGCGCATTTCGCACGCACCGTGACTGCCGGTTACCGACTCAATCCGGGAGCATCGGGGCGTCGTCGCCGTGATGGCGTCCGAGGAGCACGCCGCGGGTGACGGCATCGCGGCCGAACCGCGTCCGCAGGTCGTCCATCGCGGTGTCGAGGTGGGCACCACGGCTGCTCAGCGGACTCGACACGTCGACCGCGCGCACAGAACGATCGGCAGGGTCGGGCCGATCGAACGGTAGGGCCAGTTGTATCGAGTCCTGATCGTCGAGGCCGGACAGTGACACCCCGATCAGCGTGCAGCCGCGGTCACGGACAAGGGGCAGTGCGTCGTCGAGCAGGCCGCGCGCAGACGACATGATCACGTCGGTGCGATTTGTCGGGTCGGCCAGTGTGCGTGATCGGGTAGCACGCGAGAAGTCGTCGAAGCGGAGACGCAAAACGACTGTCCGACAGACACGTTCGGCATTCCTGAGCCGACGTCCGAGGCGTTCGACGATGGCCACGACCGTCGACTCGAGGTCGGCATCGCTCTTCGGCCGACGCCCGAGCGCCCGCTGGGATCCGATCGAGGAACGTCGACGACCCGTCTCGACTCGGCGCGGATCTGTCGCCATCGACAGCGCGAACAGATGACGGGCCGACCCCGGTCCGACGATGTGCGTGAGCGATCGCTCGCCGAGCCGGGCGATGCCTCCGACAGTGGTCACTCCCGCATCGTGCAACCTGGCCTCCGTGACCGGGCCGACTCCCCACAGCCGCCGCACCGGCAGCGGATGGAGAAAAGCAAGCTCTGTTCCCGGTGACACCTCGAGCAGACCGTCGGGCTTGCCGACGGCACTGGCGACCTTCGCCAGGAACTTGGTGCGCGCGAGACCCACGGTGATCGGCAGTCCCACCTCGTCGCGGACACGGATGCGCAGCCGCTCGGCGATCTCGACAGGCGTTCCCGATACCCGACGCAGGCCCGAGACGTCGAGAAACGCCTCGTCGACCGAGATTCCCTCGACGATGGGGGTGGTGTCGTGGAAGATCTCGAAGACGGCTCGGCTCGCCTCGACATAGGCGTCGAAGCGGGGCGGCACGACGATCGCGCGCGGACAGAGCGCACATGCCTCGTGACCGGGCATCGGCGACCGCACCCCGAATGCCTTCGCCTCGTAGCTCGCCGCGAGAACGACCCCGCTGCCGACCAGCACCGGACGACCGCGCAGCGCAGGGTTGTCGCGTTGCTCAACCGACGCGTAGAACGAATCGAGATCGGCATGCAGGATCGACGCCTCCGTACGCTCGCGCCGCTCGATTCCCATAGAACGTATGTTCGCACATGGGTGTGACGCGTGGAGCGTCGTCGCGCGGGTTCGGCGAGCGGGTCTGGCGTGCCCTGCTGAGGCCGACCCGGCGCGAGAATCACGAGTTTCTGACAGATACACCGGAAGTTTCGCTCGCAGATGTCAGTTGCGCGTGTGTCTGTCAGATCAGACGCTGCTGGGGCACCGGGGTCCGGACAACTACCCTCGCACGTGATGAACACTGCCGATAACACCCCAAGAACAGGCGCCACCGTCGGACTCGGACTGGCCGCCGTCGGCCGACCCGCCTACATCACCTCGACACGGGAGGACGATCTCGGGGACGAGCGAAGCATCGAGGACATGCGTCTGCGGACATTCGACGTGCTCGACGCCGCATACGGCGATGGTGTGCGCTATGTCGACTGCGCACGCTCGTACGGATTGAGCGAGCAGTTCCTCTCCGACTGGCTCCGCGAGCACCCGGAGGTCGACGACGTGACGGTCGCGTCGAAGTGGGGTTACCGGTACGTCGGAGAGTGGCAACTCGACGCCGAGGTGCACGAGGTCAAGGACCACAGCCTCGGCGAGTTCGTCGACCAGTGGACCGCAAGCCGGTCGATCATCGGCGATCCGCTGGCGATCTACCAGATCCACTCGCTGACCCCCGACAGCCCGGCACTGGTGAACGACGCGCTGCACCGGGCACTCGGTCGGCTACGGTCCGACGGGTTTACGGTCGGTTTCTCGACGTCGGGTCCGGCTCAGGCCGACGTTGTGCGGCAGGCACTGTCGATCGAGGTCGACGGTCTGCCGTTGTTCGGAGTGGTGCAGTCCACCTGGAACCCGCTCGAGACCTCGGTCGGGCCGGCTCTCGCCGAAGCTGCCGAGGCCGGCGTGTCGGTGGTGGTCAAGGAGGGTATGGCCAACGGCAGGTTGGCGCCGGGCGTCGAGGATCAGAGCGAGGCTCGACGCGTCGTCGACCGCGTGGCAGAGGAACTCGGCGTGTCCTCGGATCAGGTCGCGCTTGCGGCGGCGCTCGCACAGCCGTGGGCCGCACACGTGCTGTCCGGCGCGGCGACCGTCGAACAGGTCCACAGCAACGTCGCCGCGGGTGAGCTCAGCCTGACGCCGGAGACGGTGTCGGAGTTGCTCGCGCACCCCGAACCGCCCGCCGAGTACTGGGCGAAGCGCTCGCAGCGGAGTTGGAGCTGAAGGAGTCGACGCTGCGCACCACCATCTACACAGGCGCCCCCGCCGGCCACACCCCCGCTCCTACGGCCGGCGGCGGGCCCGCAGCACGATGTCGTCGACGTGGTGGCCGCCGCCCGCAGCGATGCCACGCGGTCGGGTCTCGTGGGTGATGATCTCCCAGCCGTCGCCGAGCAGTTCCGCGAAGTCGGCGGGCTGCACGTAGTCGTCGGGGTCGAAGCCGTGCGCGCGGACCCCCTCCGGCGCGTGCATCACGACGAGCAGGGTGCCACCCGGACCGACCGCCTCGACGAGTTTCGTTGCCACGCCGCGGTTCTCGACGTGAATCGGGAAGTAGTGGGCGGTGACCAGTCCGAAGTCACGGCCCGGCACGGCGTCGACGACGAGATCGGCCTGCAGCCAAGTGATCTCGGGTCCGGGTGAGATCTCGCGGGCGCGGTCGACGGCCACCTGCGAGATGTCGATCGCGGTGACCTGCCAGCCCCGTTCGGCGAGCCAGCGGGCGTCGGCCCCCTCGCCGCTGCCGACGTCGAGTGCGGTGCCCGGCGCGAGGTCGGCAGCCTCGGCGATCAGTGACGGATTCACGTTCGACGTCCACAGCCGGTCGGCGCTGCTGTACCTGGCATCCCATTCGGCTGCCGTGTGCGGGTTCTGGTCATGGTGCCCATGTGTCGTACTCATGGGTCGAGCCTGGCACGGGCGACGCACGACGTCGAGCAACGTTGCGTGCGAAGCAAAAACCCGCTGCGCACGCCGCTCGAGCAGCGGCCCGCTCAACCCCCGACGACCCGCGCGATCCGGTCGATGGCCTCGGTCAGCACCTCCGGTGAGCACGCGGCGTTGAGGCGTGCGAAGCCGTTGCCCTCGGCACCGAACGCCGGTCCGCGGTGCAGCGCGACGCGACCGTCGGCGAGGATCGGCCCGGCCGGGTCGTCGCCGAGACCGGTACGTCGAAAATCCAGCCATGCCAGATACGACGCCGCGGGACGCGCGAACCCGACGGTCGGCAGCCGCTGTGCGAGCAGGCGCTCGAGCAGGTCGAAGCTCTCCTCGACGACGTCGACGGTTGCGGCGAGCCACTCGTCACCCTCGGCGTAGGCGGCCTCGGCGGCGGTTCGCCCCAGGATGCTCGTGCGGTAGGTGACCTCCTCGGGCTGACGGTCGACGGCACTGCGCATCGGATTCGAACCGACCACTGTCAGAGCGCATTTCGCTCCGGCGAGGTTGAACGCCTTACTCGCGGAGTGGGCTGCGATCCCCACCTCCCGTGCCGTCTCCGACACCGACAGAAACGGCACGAACTCCACCCCGCGATGCACCAGTGGAGCGTGGATCTCGTCGCTGAGCACCACCGCGCCGTGCTCGGCGGCGAGGTCGGCGAGGGCTTCGAGGTCGGCGCGGGGGTGAACAAGACCCACCGGGTTGTGCGGATGGCACAGCAGGATCGCGCGTGCCCCGGCAGCCAATGCCGTGGCGATGCCGTCGAGGTCGAGCCGCCACACATCGGCGGCGCTCGCCCGGCCAGCACGGAGCGCGGCATCGTCGAGCACGCGCAGCGGAACCTGTACGACCGTGCCACCCGCCTCGGGCACGATGTCGAAGAAGGGCGGATAGATCGGCGGCGTGATGATCACGCCATCGCCCGGTTCGATCAGCACGCGCAGCGCCTCGACGAGCACCACCGAGACGTCGGTCGTGGGGCGCACGTCGTCGGGCGCGACGGTCCAGCCCCAGTGACGGTGCGCGAAATCGGCAAACGAGCGCCCGAGAACCTCCGGCTCGGCGGCATATCCGAGGTCGGAGGCGGCGATCTGCGCAGTCAATGCGTCGACGACGATGGGCGCGAGTTGGTAGTCCATCTCGGCGATGAACAGCGGCAGCACGTCGTCAGGGTAGCTACGCCACTTGGCGCTGGTGCGTCGTCGCAGAACGTCGAGCGGTGGCGCGGCGGGTCGCTGGGTCATACCTATGTGTCTACCGCGAGTCCGGTGTTTTCCACCCGGTTCACACGGGATCGTCGACGTGGCGCGTGTCGAGGGGCAGACTGGGACGCATGGCATTTCCCATTCGCATCGGAGTCCAGATCCAGCCGCAGCACGCGCCCGACTATTCACTGATCCGCGACGCGGTGCTCCGCGCCGAAGACCTCGGCGTCGACATCGTGTTCAACTGGGACCACTTCTATCCGCTTTACGGCGATCCCGACGGCGCTCATTTCGAGTGCTGGACGATGCTCGGCGCCTGGGCTGAGCAGACCGAGCGCGTGGAGATCGGCGCGCTCGTCACGTGCAACTCGTACCGCAATCCCGACCTTCTGGCCGACATGGCGCGCACCGTCGACCACATCTCGGGCGGCCGACTGATCCTGGGGATCGGCGCGGGCTGGTTCGAGAAGGACTACGACGAATACGGCTACGAGTTCGGCACCAAGGGCAGCCGTATCGGCGACCTCGGCGAGGCCCTTCCGCGGATCACCTCACGATTCGAGAAGCTCAATCCGCGCCCGACGCGCCACATCCCGATGATGATCGGCGGCAGCGGCGAGAAGAAGACCCTCCCGCTCGTCGCGCAGTACGCCGACGTGTGGCACGGCTTCAACGACGTCGAGACCTACCGCCACAAGACCAAGGTCCTCGCCGGTTACTGCGAGGATCACGGCCGTGACCCCGACACCATCGAGCGCTCGGCGGGCATCCCGTTCACCGGCGACGTCGAAGAACTCGTGCGCACGGCCGACGCCATCAGCGCCGAGGGCGTCTCGCTCATCACCGTCGGTACCACCGGCCCCGACTACGACCTGACGGCCGTCGAGGCCCTGTGCCGCTGGCGCGGATGAGTAACGTGCCGAAAGAACTGATGAGCTGAACCGACATGTCGAGCCTCGCCGTCGTGGCGATCATCGCCTGCGTGATCTCGCTGGGCTGCTGGGTGGCGTCGCTGATCACCGGCGACACCTCCTGGGTCGACCGGATCTGGTCGATTGCACCGGTGATCTACCTGTGGGTGTTCGCCGGATTCAGTCACTTCGACGCCCGGGTGACCGTGATGGCGGTGCTCGTCACGGCGTGGGGCATCCGGCTGACGTTCAACTTCGCGCGACGCGGCGGGTACAGCGGCACCGAGGACTATCGCTGGGCCGTCCTGCGGTCGCGGATGACGAGGTGGCAGTTCTGGTTGTTCAACCTGTTCTTCATCGTCGCCTACCAGAATCTGCTGCTGGTGCTGATCGCCTTGCCCGGCTACACCGCGCAACGCCATCCCGGCGGGTTCGGTGTGCTCGACGTCGTGCTCGCGGTGGCCTTCCTGGCGTTTCTCGCCGGGGAGACCACCGCCGATCAGCAGCAATGGGAATTCCACACGCGCAAGGCCGCGGGCGAGACTCGCACCCGCTTCTGCACCACCGGTCTGTTCCGCTACTCGCGACATCCCAACTACTTCTTCGAGCAGGCCCAGTGGTGGGTGATCTACCTCTTCGGCGCGGTGGCCGCCGGATCGGTACTGCAGCCGACGATCGTCGGCGCGATTCTGCTGACCCTGCTGTTCGTCGGCTCGACGAAGTTCACCGAGTCGCTGACATTGTCGAAGTACCCCGAGTACGCCGACTACCAGCACACGACGTCGGCCCAGATTCCGCTGCCACCGCGAAGGCGACGGACCGCGGCGGCCTGACAGCTCCGCTGATGCCGTGCGCGTGCCGAATCGGAGCAATCGCCCGCACGTGGGCGTGGCACCTGGTGATCGCCGCGCACTGACCGCCTAGATTTGGTGCCATGCTCAGACGGCCCGCATTCGGAAAGAACGCCCACTCGAGCGCTGCGTCTCGAGTGGTACGTGTGCTCATCGTCGGCGCACTGCTGATGCTCGGCCTGGCCGCGACGTCGCTGACAGCGGGAACAACTCGTGCCGAACCCCCCATGCGGCTGCCCGCCCAGGTCAATGACCCTGCCGACGTACTCTCGTCGTCGGGTCGGGCACGCGTGCAGCAGTCAATCGAGAGCCTCTACGGTGATCACGGCGTGCAGTTGTGGGTCGTCTACGTCAAGACGTTCAACGGGCTGGGAAGTGAGCAGTGGGGCGCCCAGACCGTACAGATGAGCGATCTCGGCGAGCACGACGTCCTGCTCGCCGTCGCCACCGACGACCGGGCCTATCGCTTCGACGCACCCGATTCCGTCGACGGCCTCGATCGCTCGACGCTCGACTCGATCGCGCAGGAGCACATCGTTCCCGCCCTCAAGAGCTCCGACTGGCCGGGGGCTGCCGTCGGCGCAGCCAACGGTCTCGGCTCCGCACTCACACCGTCGCACACCGCGGCCATCACCACGGGCGTTGTCGGTGGGGTCGCTGTTGTCGGCGGCGGTGGCGCCTACCTCTATTCGCGTCGACGTAGAAGGCGGAAGCTCGAGTCGCAGCTCGACGCCGTCCGCGAACAGGAACTGACCGGCGAAGAGCTGCTGTCACAACCGATCGAGGTTCTCGACCCCTGGTCGCGCGAGGTGCTGACCGACACCGACAACGCGATCCGCACCAGCGAGGAGGAGCTCCGCCTCGCCGTCGACGAGTTCGGTCCTACGCAGACCGCGCCCTTCACACAGGCTGTCGACGCCGCGAAACGTGGGCTTGCGACGTCGTTCTCGCTTCGACAGCGCCTCGACGACGACATCCCCGAGACCCCGGACGAGCAACGCTCGATGCTTGTGCAGATCATCACGACGTGTACCGACGTCGATGCCGCGCTCGACGAGCAGGTGTCGGCATTCGACGAGATGCGCAACCTGTTGATCAACGCCGAGAGCCGATTCGGCCAGATCACGCAGCAACTCGTCGCGCTACGGGCACGACTCGACGGTGCCGCGGCCCAGCTGACATCGCTGAAGGACAAGTACGGTGCTCCGACGCTGCATTCCATCGAGCACAACGTCGACCTCGCCGCTCAGGAGATCGGGTTCGCCGAGAGCAGCGCTGACCAGGGACGCGCTGCGATCGCGCGCCCCGTCGGCGAACAGGGCGCAGCAGTCGCCGCGATCCGCTCGGCCGAGGGCGCAATCGCACAGGCCGACAAGCTCCTCGACGCGATCGACAACGCCGACACGAACATCGCAGCCGCCCAGACGCAGCTTCCGGCACTCATCGCCGAGGTCGAGGACGAGCTGCACGAGGCCGCCGGACTGTCGGCCGACGGCGGGCCGGAACTCGCAGCAGCCGTTGCCGCGGCCAACAAGGCCCTTGCGCGCGCGAAGCCGGGAACCGACGACGACCTGCTGGGAGTGTTCACCGAGCTGGTCGACGCCGACGCCGACCTCGACCGCGCGCTCGATGCGGCCCGCGGTGCTCTGACGACACGCAAGCAACGCGCCGAGGTTCTCGCTGCGGCGCTGACCAATGCGCAGGCCAAGGTCACCGCGGCGTCGGACTTCATCTCCACGCGCCGCGGCGCGGTCGGCTCGACTGCGCGCACGCGTCTGTCGGAGGCCCAGCGCCTGCTGCAGTCGGCGAACGCGACAGCACAGAGCGACCCCACAGCCGCCATCGATTCCGCTCGTCGGGCCGGCTCGCTGGCCGACCAGGCGCTCATGGCAGCGCAGGGCGATGTGGTGAGTTGGCAGCAAAGCCAGCAGCCTCGCTCGGGCTCCGGCTCCGCGGCCGGCGCCGTGCTCGGCGGCATCCTGGTCGACAGCTTCCTGCGCGGTTCGATGCGTGGCGGCGGTTTCGGTGGTGGGTTCGGGGGCGGTGGCTACACGAGCGGCGGCGGGCGCAGTCCCGGCTCGTTCGGCGGGTCGTCGAGTTCGGGACGCATCGGCGTCGGGGGCCGATTCTAGGGCCTGGCTCCGTTCAGGCACGCTGGGCTGCGCAGAAAGTTACGCCCTGTGGACCGCTGGCATGTACCGGTACACGTCAAGGCCCCACAGCCTGTGGTTTTCTGCGCGCCCGCCGACAGCCCTTCCGCTACTTCCTGCCGACCACCAGATACGCGATCGGCCCGACGTAATTGAGGAAACTCGCTGCGACCCAAGCCTTCTTGGGTCCACGCACACCGGCGGCGGAGCGCTTCTTGAGGTCACGCAGGACGTAACCCTGCAACGCGAACTGGGTGATGGCGCCGACGCTGATGAGCGCGCGTTTGGCGGGCGAGAGCTTCTTCGTGTCACGAGTCACACTCTCAGGCTACCGTCATCACTTTTATTTCATAACCCTAAGTATTAGACTTACTAAACGTGACCGAGAAGACCGCAGACATCGCCCGAGCGCTTCGCCCCTCCGTGACGCGCCTCTACCTGGCGCTGCGACGGCACACCCCGATCCCCGAGTACACCGCTGCTCAGGCATCGGCCCTGGCAACGATCGTCGACCACGAGCCGATGCGGATGGGCGAGCTCGCCGAGCGCGAATCCATCCGGATGCCCACGGCCACCGCACTTGTCGACGGTCTGTGCAAGAACGGGCTCGTCGTGCGGGCACCCGATCCCGACGATCGTCGAGCCGTACTGGTGGCGCTGACCGACCACGGGCACGAGGTGCTCGAACGTGTCCGCGGCCAACGCGAAGACGCCCTCGCCTCCGCGTTGGAACGACTGTCCGACGATGACCGGGCCAGGCTCGCGGCCGCGGCCCCCGCCCTGCAGGCGTTACACGCACAGCTGGAGGGAACACCGTCTCTCGCCGGTGAGAAGTAGTGGACACACCCAGACGGCGTATCTAGAAGACGACATACCTAAAAGACACTGAGTAACAACGTTTTTCGATAATGAACACGAGGTAACTGTGACAACCACGACGGACAAACCGACACAGTCGGTCGAAGAGGAGCATTCCCACTCGCTGGCCGACGCCTTCAAGGGCCAGCCCCGAGCCGTGTGGGTGACCGCGTTCGCAGCGGTCATCGCCTTCATGGGCATCGGCCTCGTCGACCCTATTCTCAACACGATTCGTGAGGAACTGCACGCACCGCCGTCGAAGCTGACCCTCTTGTTCGCCGTGTACCTCGGCGTCCAGGTGATCGCCATGCTCATCACCGGGTGGGCCGCTTACCGCTACGGCCCCAAGCGCACTTTGACCGTCGGCCTGGCGTTGATCGTGCTCGCCGCCGGTATCTCGACGTTCGCGGGCAACATCGACCACCTCATCGCAATGCGCGTGTTCTGGGGCCTGGGCAACGCACTGTTCATGGCCACCGCCCTGGCGTTCATCGTCGGTGCGGCCAAGGGCGGTCAGCACGGCGCGATCCTGCTGTACGAGGCCGCACTCGGTGTCGGCCTGGCGGTCGGCCCCCTGCTGGGCGCACTGCTCGGCGCATGGACCTGGCGCGCACCGTTCGCCGGTACCGCGATCCTGATGCTCATCGGTGCAGTCCTCTGTGCCTTCATGCTTCCGTCCGACGGCCCGCGCAGCGAACGCGTGTCGGTCAGCATCGTCGACCCGCTCAAGGCGCTGCGTAACCGCACGCTTCTCCTGACCTCGATCGGCTCGGCCTTCTACACCGGCGCGCTGTTCACGGTGATCGCCTATGCGCCGCTTGCCATGGGACTCAAGCCGATTCCCGCGGGCATCGTCTTCTTCGGGTGGGGCCTGCTGACTGCCCTGTCCGGTGTGTTCGTCGGCCCCAAGCTCGCCGAGAAGATCGGGCAGCGCGGTGGTGTCATGACGGCCATCACCGGCTACGGGATCGTGATGGCTCTCGCCGCCGTCGGTGTGGCCACCGACAAGGTCTGGCTGACCGGCCTCGCAATCGTTCTCTCGGGCCTGCCATCGGGCATCCTGAACACGCTGTTCACCGGTGTCGCGATGTCGTCTGCCGATCCCAACAAGCCGCGGTCGGTGGCCAGCGCCGGCTACAGCTTCCTGCGCTGGATGGGTGGCGCCGCCTCGGCAGTGCTCGTGGCCTACCTCGCGGAGTGGTTCGCTCCGGCCGCACCGTTCTGGTTCGCCGTCGGCTACTGCGCCGTCGCCGTGATCGCCGTCGGCTTCGTCAAGTCGAAGAAGGCCGAGTCGCACCACGTCGACGAGGACGCCGCCCTGGTCGGCGCAGAGGAGTTCTGAGTCCTCTCCCCGCACCGATGTGCCCGTCGATCCGCATGGATCGGCGGGCACTGTCGTTCACGGGCGGTGGCGATTCTCAGTCGAGCCAGTCGAGCACCGAGGCTGCGGTCCAACTCTGCTGCATGCTGCCGAGTGCCTCGCCGGTGAACGGCTCGTAGTACTCGGCGAACGCGCCGTCGGTGGCCTGGCGTAACCCCTCCTCGCGCAGTCGCGCCGAGCGTTCGGTCCAGCCGCGGCGGGCGAACGCCCAACTGAACAGCCACGTCATCACCGGCCAGACGGGGCCACGCCAGTACTCGCGCGGACGGAAGTCTGCCGAGATCGGCGACGTCGACGGGGGAACGGTGAACCTCAGGTCCGGGTGGCCGCAGAAGCGCGGGCCGTCGAACAACCGCAGAAGCGCGCGTTCGCGCTCACGTGACAGGCCACCGCACAGCAGGGGTGCGAACACCGCGATGGTCTCGGAGTTGATCCACTGCCCGGCGCGGAGGTCGTAGTCACGCGCGGCGCCGTTGCGATCGTTCGCTGCGGCGACGACACCCGCCTTGAAGCGATCAGACCACGCGCGTAGATCGCGGACGTCCGAGCGCGGCTTGGAGTAGTCCTCCCCGATCGTCGCGAGAACGTCGCACGCGACGGCGAAGATCGCACTGACAAAGACGTCCTCGACCATGAAGTCCATGACCTTGGGCAACACCGCGTCGTCGTAATGGGCGCGCTTCATCTCCTCGACGAGCCAGATGTAGCGGTCGTATTCGAGATCGGTCGGACGCATCGACAGGTCGGCGACGTGTTCGAGGTCGGCGCGGGTGTAGGGCGGCAGATCCTCGCCGGGAACCACACGCGAGTACGGGCCGTCCCACCGCGGCGAGTTGTCCATCCCTGATTCCCAGCCGTGGTAGATGGTGATTCGGCCACGCCCGAGCGGATCACGAGCATGCGCGAGCCACCGGTGCCACCGCACCAGAGCGCCCCAGCGTCGATCGATGAATTCGTTGGCGACGGCCCGCGTCGAACGGCCATGGCGCCGAGAGTGATCCAGGATTCGCTGCACCGCGATCGCGTGTACGGGCGGCTGTGTGATCCCGGAGGTCTCGGGATAGTCGGGAGCGCACTCGGCCAGGCGTGCACACTCCCAGCGCCCGGGGCCGGGAAAATATCCGTCGCGCCCATTGGCGAAGACGATGTGCGGGATCATGCCGTTCGACCACTGCGCCGAGAGCAGCGTGTCCATCTCGATGACCGCACGCTCGACGCTCAGCGGAGCGAGACCAACCGTCACGAAGGCTGCGTCCCAACTCCACATGTGCGGGTAGAGGCGTGGTGCCGCGCTGGTCATCGTGCCCAGATCATTTCCGCGGAGCAGATAGGCGGCACGTGCCGACAACTGCGTTGGGGTGAATCCGTACCTGGCCACGCGTTGATTCTGCACTGCCTCGTCTGTCCCCGCCGCTCGAGGTCCTCGCCGCGCCGGTGCGGTCGGCCCCGCCTGCGACCAGAACTGAGGCTGCAGTTGAACACCCCCGACGCAGTCGCGACCATCGGTACGGTTGAACGCGTGCCCACCGCATTGATCACCGGAGCCAGCCGCGGACTCGGCGAGCAGATCGCCCGGCAGCTGGCGCCCACCCACAGTCTGATCCTCGGCGGCCGACCGTCGGACGCGCTCGACGCTCTCGCCACAGAACTCGGTGCTGCGACATTCGCCGTCGAACTCACCGATCACGACGCCGTGGCATCGGCGGCTGCGGCGATCCCGTCGTTGGACGTGCTGGTCCACAGCGCCGGTGTCGGTTCGACGCTGCTGCCCGTCGCCGAGACCACTGCCGACGAATGGCGGCACGTGCTCGAGGTCAATCTCGTTGCCGCAGCCGAGGTCACACGCACGCTGCTGCCCGCATTGCGGGCGGCGCGGGGTCACGTCGTGTTCATCAACTCGGGGCGCCGGGATGCGCGCGAACCCCGGGTGGGGTGCGTACGCCGCGAGCAAGTTCGGACTCAGAGCCCTCGCCGACGCCCTGCGCGGTGAGGAGACCTCGCTACGCGTGACATCGGTGTTCCCTGGCCGGATCGACACCGACATGCAGCGCGACTTGGTGGCCATCGAGGGAGACCAGTACGACGCGTCGAAGTTCTTGACGCCCTCGACCGTGGCAGGCGCGGTGGTCACCGCGATTCACACGCCTGCCGATGCTCACCCCACCGAGATCGTGCTGCGGCCGACCGGGCGGGCCTGACCTCCTACAGCTGCGTGAGGTCGCTGGGCTCCCACACCGCACGCATCGATGAGATCTTGCCGTCGGCGTCGAAGACCATGATGTCGATCGGCGTGATCTCGAAGCGCATGTCGGCGGTGCCGGTGACGAGGGTGAACTCGAAGACAGCGGTGTCGCCCGCGATCTTCTTCCAGTTCAGGGTCGCGACATGCTCGTCCATCCCTGTGATGATCCCGTAGAACTCGACGAGTTGCTCGCGGGTGTCGCGGATGTCGGCTCCGATCGGGTCCTCGACGGTCGCGTCGGCGGCAAACAGGTCAGCGATCTGCTCGGCGGTTCCGGTGGTGAGCAGGTCGATGTACGCACTCACGGTGGCATCGATCTTGCTCGAGAGCTCGGTCTGGTCCTGTTCGACGGTCATACTCTGTCTCCAAATCTAGAACGTGTTCTAATTCGCGCAACCGTATCAGCTGGGACGCCCCGCACGAGTGGCCTTCGTGATTCGCGAGACCGGCGCACATAGACCACCGACCGCCGGTCATCCGTCAAACCGACGGCGTGCGCCGGGTGACCACGAGTTTGATAGGTTCGCCTTCGCAGAGCCGCAGAACCGTAGACACACCACCGGACGGGGAGGTCGCCATGGACGCACGGTGTCGACCGGGACCGGGCCGACAGGAACCGAGCCGACCAGGACCGGGCCGACCGGGTAAGCGACCTGCACGGTGACTCTGCTCCTGCTGGCCGACGGCCTGCATCCCGACAACGACACCGCCCGACGCTGGGCGAACGACGAACTGTCCAAAGCCGAGTACCACGAGCAGGCACAGAACACCGCTCCCGCGGAGCACAGCAAGAGCTTCTCCTTGAGGCTCTACGAGTTCCTCACCGGCGGACCGACTCCCGACACAACGCTGATCGTGACGATCATCGTGGTGGTATTGATCATCATCGCGCTCGTCGCGTGTGCGCTGGTCTACGTGCGTCGCACCCCGCGCGCGCACCGCGCCGACACCTCTACCCTGCTCGACGACCTGCCACTGCGGTCCGGCGACTACCGGTCGGCCGCACAGGAGTTTCTGGAGCGCGGCGATGCCGACGGTTGCGTGCGCGAAGCAATGCGTGCGCTCGCACGACGCGGCATCGAACGCGGGTACATTGTCGCGGCGCCGTCGTTGACCGCTCGCGAGGCATCCCGACGCCTCGGCGTCGTGTTCGACGAGAAGAGGGACCGGCTCCGCTGGGCCGCCGATCTTTTCGACGCCGTCGAGTACGGCCACCGGCACGCCGACCGCGAGCAGGCCGAGGCCATGCTCGAGCTGGAGCGTTCGCTACGCAGAGCACGAGCGCACTCTGACGATGCCGAGCCGAGTGCCGATGCAGTGGTCGGGCGGTGAGCGCGCCGGTGAGCGCCCCGCCGCGGGCGCCGGAGCATCGTCGTGCCAGCACCACGGCTTCTCGACGCCGGCGTGGGCTGTGGTGGGCCATCGGCGGCGTCGTGGCCGTGGTCGCGATCGCACTGCTTGCCGTTCTCGCTCTCGGTGGAGGGTCGTCGTCGAAGCCGTCGGCACCCACCAACGCGATACCCGGCGACCCCGACAACGCCGGGCCGGAGGGCACCCGCGGCGTGACATCGATCATCAGGGATCACGGCGTCGACGTCGACGTGGTGCACGGGCTCGACCAACTTCGTGACCGTCCGCGGCCCGGCCCCGGCGACACGGCGGTGGTGAGCGATCGCGCGCTCACCGAGGCCAACGCTCCCTACCTCATCGGCAGGTTCCACGACGTACACCGGCTGATCCTGCTCGCGCCGTCCGACGGCGTACTCGAATCACTCGGACTGCCGGTGTCGGAGGCGTCGACGATCGCATCGACTCGGGCGGCTGCCGGTTGCTCGCTGGTCGGACTCTCACCCGACGACGTCATCTCGACCACAGGCAGCGGCCAGGGGTCGTACTCCACTGCCTCGACGTACGCGACGACGCAGCCCTCGGCATCCTGCTTTCAGTCCGATCCCCTGAGCACTACAGGCTCCCGCGCAGCGCAGTTGGTCGTGCTGCCCGCGACGGCCTCGCACCCCGAGATCGTGGTGACCGACGACACCTTCTTCCACAACGCCAACCTCGCCGACGACGACAACGCGGGCGTGGCCATCCGGGTCCTCGCCCCCAGCGACCGCCTCATCTGGTTCATCCCGGAGTTCGGAGACCGAGCGCCGGAACCCGGCGAGCCAGACTCCGATCCGAGCGCGCAGATCCCCCGCTGGATCGGGCCCGGATTCCTGCTGGCGGTGTGTGCCGTTCTGGCGTTGATGCTGTGGCGCGGAAGGCGATTCGGTCCGATGGTCGCCGAACCGCTGCCCGCCGTGGTCAAGGCGATCGAGACCACACAGGCCCGTGGACGGCTCTACCACCGCGCCGGGGCCGACACGCGTGCCGCTGCGATCCTGCGTATTCGCACCATCTCGCGCATAGCCGGGTACCTCGGACTCCACTACGACCCCGTGCACGCCCTTGACGCGCTCGACGCCTCCGACGACAGCGACGACTCGGGTGTGTGGACACCCGATGACTCGGACGCATCGGTCGCCGCGATCATTCAGGTCACTGCAACAACAACCCGCCGCGACCAGCGCGACGTCGCGGCACTCCTGACCGGTCCGCTCCCCGAGGGCGACGATGCGCTGGTCGCCTTCACCACCGAACTGACCGCTCTAGAGAAAGAAGTACGAGGCACACCATGACGGCACCCTCCCCACGACCGCCATCGTCTCACCAGCCAACGCCACAGCAGCCGACAATTCCGCAACCGTTGTCGGGGAACAAGTCTCTTCCGCCAGGCGGCTACGGTGCGTCCACCCCTGAGCGGGACCGCCTGAACGCGGTGCGCTCGGAGGTCGGCAAAGCCGTTGTGGGACAAGATACTGCGGTATCGGGGATACTGATCGCCCTGCTGTGTCGCGGCCACATCCTGCTCGAAGGTGTTCCCGGCGTCGCCAAGACGCTGCTCGTGCGCGCGGTCGCTACGGCCCTCGACGTCGACACCGCGCGCGTGCAGTTCACCCCCGACCTGATGCCCGGCGATGTCACCGGGTCGCTGATCTTCGACACCGCGGCGTCGGAGTTCAGGTTCCGCGAGGGGCCGGTGTTCACCAATCTCCTTCTCGCCGACGAGATCAACCGCACACCGCCCAAGACACAGGCGTCGCTGCTCGAGGCGATGGAAGAGGCACAGGTGTCGGTCGACGGCGTACCGCGCCCCCTGCCCGACCCGTTCCTGGTCGCAGCGACCCAGAACCCCGTGGAGTATGAGGGCACCTATCCGCTCCCGGAGGCGCAACTCGACCGCTTCCTGCTCAAGGTGACCCTTCCGGTGCCCCCGCGCGACGACGAGATCACCGTGTTGACAAGGCATGCAGCGGGATTCGACCCGCACAATCTGTCGGCCGCCGGTCTTCGGCCGGTCGCAACTGCCGACGACGTGATCGCGGGTGCTGCGGCGGTGCGACGCGTATCCGTCGCACCGCAGATCGCGGCCTACATCGTCGACATCGCCCGGGCCACCCGGATGTCGCCGTCCCTGTCGCTCGGCGTCAGTCCACGTGGCGCCACCGCTCTTCTCGGCACGAGCAGAGCGTGGGCGTGGCTGAACGGACGCGACTTCGTCACTCCCGACGACGTCCAGGCGATGGCGCATGCGACTCTCGCACACCGGCTCTCGCTGCGTCCCGAGGCCGAACTCGAGGGCGTCTCGGTCGGAGCCGTGCTGGCCGCGGCGATCGGTTCCGTTCCCGTACCGCGCTGATGGTCATCACCGGCCGGTTCTTCGCGCTCGTCGTCGCCGGCGCGATCCCCACCGTGCTGTTCCCGCACTACTGGGTGGTCCTCGCCTGGGTGGCGGCCTGCATCACGGTACTGCTGGTCGACCTCGCCGCCGTCGGAAACCCGGTGCGCATCCTGGAAATGAGCCGGATTCCGTGCGGCCCTGTACAACTCGGACAGTCCGTCGACACGACGCTCGTGGTCCGCAATCTCGGTGGGAGCCGATTCCGGGGCGCGATCCGCGACGCCTGGCAGTCCTCGGCGGGCGCGGAACCGACGACTCCGCGGCCGATGAAGCTCGACCCGCGCCGGTCCGCGTCCATAACGACCACGCTCACGCCCACCAGGCGAGGTGACCGACTCGCGGTCGGTGTCACCGTTCGACGCTTCGGTCCGCTCGGACTCAGCGCCCGACAACGGACCGTCGTGGTGCCGGGCATCGTGCGTGCCCTGCCGGTGTTCACGGCTCGCAAGCATCTGCCCTCGCGCCTTGCCTATCTACGACAGCTCGACGGCCGGTCGGCCGTGCGCACACGTGGACAGGGGACCGAATTCGATTCGCTGCGCGACTATGTCGAGGGCGACGACGTGCGCAGCATCGACTGGCGCGCCACCGCTCGACGCCGCTCCGTGGTTGTCCGCACGTGGCAGCCGGAGAAGGACAGGCACATCGTCATCGTGCTAGATACCTCGAGAACATCCGCGGGCCGCGTCGGCGACGCCCCGCGACTCGACGCCGCGATGGATGCGGCGTTGCTGTTGGCGCCGCTGGCGTCGCATGCAGGCGACCGCGTCGACCTGATCGCGGGCGACCGTATGGTGCATCGGCGCGTCGTCGGTGCACCACGCACCACGCTGATGAGCGACCTGGTGACAGCGATGGCGCCGCTCGAACCCGCTCTGGTGGAGGCAGATTGGACGATGCTGTGTACCGAGGTGAGCAAGGTGTCCCGCCAACGGGCACTCGTGGTGTTGTTGAC
Source organism: Gordonia aichiensis NBRC 108223 (assembly GCF_000332975.1). GTDB lineage: Bacteria > Actinomycetota > Actinomycetes > Mycobacteriales > Mycobacteriaceae > Gordonia > Gordonia aichiensis. The sequence continues at coordinate 79,947 of NZ_BANR01000024.1, forward strand.
GCCGATGGAACCCGCCGCGGTGGAGGAGTCACTCCTGCCGCCACTGGCCGCGCTCGCGCAGCGCTACCAGGTGGTCATCGGATCGGTCTCCGACCCCCTGCTCGACGAGATGGCGCAGCGTCGTGACGACGCGCGCGAGATCTACGACGCCGCAGCCGCTTCCCGCACACTTGCACTGCGGGGGCGCACGGCGTCGGCGCTGCGTCGGCTCGGCGTCGACGTCGACGTCGTGGATGCCGAGCCGGACAAGCTGCCTGCCGCGCTGGCAGACCACTACCTGCTGCTGAAATCGCGCGGTTTGCTCTGAGGAGACTCAGACGACCGGCACGCTGTACCCGCGGTCGATCTCGTCGAGATCGCCTGTCGCACCCCGCTGGTGTGCACGACGTCCGAGAACCAGTGCGTACCAGAGGAACCCGACCCAGACCACGATACCGATACCGATACGTGCCCAGGTGGGCAGGCCGGACGGAGTCACGAATGCCTCGATGGCACCGGAGATCAACAGCAGTACAACGAGTCCTATGCCGATGGCGACAGCGGTGCGTCCTGCCTCGGCGAGCGACTCCGAACGCTTGCGCTCGCCCGGGGCCACCCAGGACCAGAAGATGCGCAGCCCCACCCCCGCGGCCACGAACAGGCAGGTGAGTTCGAGGAGACCGTGTGGGGTGATGAGGCCGAAGAACAGGTCGCCGCGACCGTGGCGAATCATGATCGAACCCGTCACAGCGAGATTGAGGATGTTCTCGTAGAGCATCCAGACCACCGGGAAGCCGAACACCCCGAAGGCGATGCACAGCAGCGCAAGTCGAAAGTTGTTGGTCCAGACCTGAAAAGCGAACGACGACGCGGCGTGCGCGGAGTAGTAGCTCTCGAAGTCGTCGTTGACGAGGTGCTCGATCTGCTCGCGCGACCCGAACGCATGCTCCATCGTCGGGTGAGAGAGGAGCCACCAGCCGATACCGACCGCGAATACGACCGCCACGAGCAGCACGGTGAGCCACCATCGGCGGGTGCCGTAGAGCGCAGCGGGCAGGGTCACCGTCACATACCGGCCCAGTTGCTCCCAGGTGGTGGCGGTCGATCCGAGCGCATGTCCACGCGCACGTGCAAGCAGCGTCGACAGGTACGCGACGACCGCGCCGTCGGGTGCTGACGAGCGGATCACCGACAGGTGGGTCGCCGTGCGCTGATAGGCGTCGAGGATCTCGTCGGATTCGGCCCCGGTGAGGTGTCGCTTGCGCGAGAGTTCGTCGAGTCGCTGCCACGTCGGTGACTTCGCTCGTACGTAGGCGTCGAGATCCACACCGGTAGCGTAGCGAGGAGGTCGACGCGCTGTACCGCTGGCAGGCAGGATCATTCACGCGACGCATGCGCCGACGGGATGTGCGTCGCTGTACCCGCTACGGTGTTGCCTATGTACACGGTGCCGAGCAGGTATTCGGCGGGGACGATCGGCGTAGGACGCAACGATCTGGTGTCGGGCGAGGCCGTCGCACTCGATCTCCCGCCCGCATCACTCGGTCGACGCATCGTCTCGGGGATCCTCGACCTGACGATCGTTCTCATCGTGCTCGTTGCGTTGATGTGGCTGTCACTGAAGGTTGCCGCCAGCCTCTCCGACGGCGCTGTGCTGGCCGGGGCGTTCGCGCTGTCGTGGGTACTCGCGCTGATCGTCGTGCCCACCGCGGTGGAGACCCTCAGCAGAGGAAAGTCTCTCGGACATCGTGCGCTCGGTCTGCGTACCGTCCGTGACGATGCCGGCCCCATCGGATTCCGACATGCGCTCACCCGAGCGCTCATCGGCACCGTCGAGATCTTCTCTTTCTTCGGTGTGCCCGCCCTGGTCGCTGTGGGCATCAGCGGCAAGAACAAGCGCATCGGCGATCTCGTCGCCGGCACGTACGTGATCCGCGATCGGCGTTCGCTCGAGGTCGCAGGCACCGCTGTGATGCCCTCGTACCTCGAGCCGTGGGCCAGGACCGCCGACATCGGTGTCCTGACCGACCATCAGGCCATGCTCATCCGGATGTTCCTGCATCGCGCACCATCATTCCGCGACGATGCCCTGCGCGCGGCGTCGGCACGGCAGCTGGTCCTCATGCTTGCGCCGTACATCTCACCCGCGCCGCCGCCGGGTGCGTCCGACGAAGACGTGCTCAACGCCGTTGCAGCGGAACGTCGACACCGCGAGTGGCTGCGCCTGAAGCGCGACGACGACCTCCGACGCCGGCTGCTGCGCTGAGCAGCAGGCGTCGAGTGGGCGCTACTTCAGCTCGCTGCTGGATTTGCCGAGCACGCGGCGCGCGATGATCAACTGCTGGATCTGCTGTGTGCCCTCGAAGATGTCGAGGATCTTGGAATCGCGAGCCCACTTCTCGAGCAGGCCGACCTCCGAATAGCCCGTGGTTCCGCCGATTTCGACCGCCTTGTTGGTCAACTCGGTCACCATACGGCCTGCCTTGGCCTTCGACATCGAGGCCTCGGTGGAGTTCGGCTGCTTGTTGTCGGCCATCCATGCGGCGCGGATCGCCAGCAACCAGGAAGCCTCCCAATCGGATTCGAGGCGAATGAAGTCGTGTACCGCCGCTGCCTGGTTGGCTGCGGGCTTGTCGTAGTCGATCTCATGGCCAGCGCCCTCGATGACCGTGCGCAGCTCTTCGAGAGCGGCGCGACCGAGTCCGATCGCCATGGCCGCCACCAGTGGCCTCGTGTTGTCGAAGGTCTGCATCACGCCGGCGAAGGCCTTCTTGGTGTCGACTTCGGGTGAGCCGAGCAGATTCTCGGCGGGAACGCGCGCGTTCTCGAAACGCAGGACCGCGGTGTCGGAGGCGCGGATACCGAGCTTGTGCTCGAGACGCACCACCGACACGCCCTCGGTGTCCATCGGGACGACGAAGCTCTTGATCGCGGCGCGCCCGGCGCTCTTGTCGACGGTCGCCCACACGACGACGTGGTCGGCACGCGATCCCGCGGTCACGAAGATCTTCTCGCCGTTGATGACGTAGTCGTCGCCGTCGAGCGTCGCGGTGGTACTGACCGCCGCCGAGTCGGACCCGAAGCTGGGCTCGGTGATGGCCATCGACGCCCACACGTCGGAGAACTTCTCGAGCTGCTCGGGGTTGCCCACCGCAGCGATCGCGGCGTTGCCAAGACCCTGGTACGGGATCGACAGCATGAGTGCTACGTCGCCCCACCCCATCTCGACACCGTGCAGGACCGCGCGCATGTTGCCGCCGTTGACCACGTCGGACTTCTTTGCCGACGACTTGTCCGCCGCGTCGGACTCACGGCCCTTGCGGGCAGCCTCGCGGGCGAGTTTGCCCAGCTCGTCGAGCTCCTCGGGATAGGTGTGCTCAGCCTTGTCGTACGTGCGCGAGATGGGCCGGAAGATGTGCTCGGCTGCGAGGTGCGCCTGCTCGGTGACCGGGGCGAGCTTCTGCGGGAGCTCGAGGTTGATTGCCATGCCGGTTATCTTACTGCCCGGTAAGATCGATTTCCACCCCCCATCGCAACCGCGTCTCAACCCAGCAGGCATCGTCTGTCAGCGGTACCCCCGTCCCGATTGGAGACCGTTTACGCTGGCCGCATGGTCTACGACGACGACCTCGCCTACCGCATCCGCGAGTTGCTCTCGGGTGAGACTGGCGTCGTGTCGGTTACGCACGCTCGCTGCCGCCGAAGTGACTGCTCGAGGGACCTCACGAAAAGACGTCGGCGGCAGCGCCGTCGGATGACACGTGAACCCTGCTACTCCTCCAGCAACGGGACCACCGCGAACACCTCGAGGTCACGCGGCGTGCCCTTCGCTTTGAATCGGCGCTTGCGGCTGAGCAATTGGAGTCCGTCGGCGGACTGCAGCGCGTCACTGGTGGCGAGCACCTCGCCGGTTCCGGCGGCATCGGCGACGCGTGCCGCGATATTCACGTCGACGCCGAGGTAGTCGTCACCGACCTGACGCGGAGTTCCGGTGTGCACACCCGCGCGCAACTGGGCGCGGTAATCGTCGTGGGTGATCGCGCTGACGGCGCCGCACAGTTCGAACGCGGCGAGGATGGCGTCGGCGGCGTCGGGGAACACTGCCATGACCCCGTCGCCGAGCGACTTCACGATTCGACCGCGGTGTGCGCCGATGATCTCGCCACTAACCCGATTGACCTCCCCGATCAGCGACAGCACGCTGTCGTCACCCGCGCGCAGTGCCCAGGAGGAGAACCCGACGAGGTCGGTGAACAGGACCGTCACGTCCGTGGTGTGCGGCGCGTTTCCCGTCCGCCGATCGACGAGCGCCTGCCACACCTTCAACACGGTCACCGCCAGCTCGCGCGACGCACTCGGTGAGCGTTCGGGGCCGCTGAGCAGTTTCTCCATGCGCTCGGACATCCGCGTGGGACGAGCGAGGTCGAGTTCGGGCACGGTCTCGGGGGTCAGCTTCCGAGGCAGCTGAGCTGCCCGGATCAGCGACGGTGTGCGGTCGGCGCGACTGAGGAACTCGCCAACGCGTGCCGGACCCGACTGCCCGCGCGCCTCGTCACGATCGGTGTCGACGAGCTCGCCGTCACCCGATTCCGCCCCGCGATCACCGGGGGTCGCGCCGCCGTCGGCCATCACGGGACGATGTTCACCATCCGTCCGGGTACGACGATCACCTTGCGCGGCGGTTGGCCGTCGAGCAGCGCGACGACCTTGTCGTCGTCGAGTGCTGCTCCGCGAATGGTCGCTTCGTCGGCGTCGGCGGGGACCGTGATGCGGCTGCGCACCTTACCCTTGACCTGGATCGGGATTTCGATGGTGTCGTCGACGAGATACCGCTCATCGGCGACCGGGAACGGTCCGCGTACCAGCAGCTCGTCATGCCCGAGACGCGACCACAACTCCTCGGAGATATGCGGCGCGAGCGGCGCCAGCATGAGCACGACCTGCTCTACCGTGTCACGCGGAGCGCCGTCGGGATAGCGCTTCGTCAAATGGCTCGTCAGTTTGGTCAGTGCGGCGACGGCGATGTTGTCTCGAAGACCGTTGTAGTCCTCGCGAACCTCGGCAATCGTCTTGTGCAACAAGCGAAGTGTCTCATCGTCGGGATCGATCTCCGCAACCCGCACCGCACCCGATTCCTCGTCGACGACGAGCCGCCACACGCGTTGCAGGAATCGCTGGAGGCCGACGACGTCCTTTGTCGCCCACGGCCTCGACTGATCGAGCGGACCCATGAACATCTCGTAGAGCCGCAGCGTGTCCGCGCCGTACTCGGTGGCGATGTCGTCGGGTGTCACCGAGTTCTTCAGCGACTTGCCCATCTTGCCGTATTCCTGGGTGACCTTCTCGCCGTTGTAGAAGAACTCGCCGTCGAGTTCGGTCACCTCGTCGGCGGGCACGTAGATGCCGCGCGAATCGGTGAACGCATATGCCTGGATCATGCCCTGGTTGAACAGCTTTCGGTACGGCTCACTACTCGTGACGTACCCGAGGTCGAAAAGCACTTTGTGCCAGAAACGTGAGTACAGCAGGTGCAGCACGGCATGCTCGACTCCGCCGATGTAAAGGTCGAGGCCGCCGGGATCACTGAGTCCGTGCAGCTCCGGCCGCGGACCCATCCAATAGGCCTCGTTCTCCTTGGCGCAGAACTCTTCCTCGTTCGTCGGGTCGATGTAGCGCAGCTGGTACCAGGAGCTCCCTGCCCACTGGGGCATGACGTTCGCGTCCCGCCTGTACATCTTGGGACCGTCGCCGAGATCGAGTTCGACGTTGATCCAGTCGGTTGCCTTCGCCAACGGCGGGCTGGGTTCGCTGTCGGCGTCATCGGGATCGAACGCGACGGGAGCGTAGTCCTCGACCTCCGGAAGCTCTACCGGCAGCATCGATTCCGGCAGTGCGTGTGCGCGACCGTCCTCGTCGTAGACGATCGGGAAGGGCTCGCCCCAGTACCGCTGTCGCGCAAACAGCCAGTCGCGCAGCTTGTACTGTACGGTTCCCTTGCCCTTGCCCTGGTTCTCGAGCCATTCGACGATGGCAGCCTTCGCATCCTCCACGTTCTTCCCGTCGAGGAAGCCCGAGTTCACCAGCGGGCCGTCACCGACGTAGGCCTGCTCTGCGACGCCCTGCTCGGATCCGATGACCTCCACGATCGGCAGCCCGAAGACCGTGGCGAACTCGTAGTCGCGCGAGTCGTGCGCGGGCACGGCCATGATCGCGCCGGTGCCGTAGCCCATCAGGACGTAGTCCGCGACGAACACCGGAACCTGTTCTCCGTTCACCGGATTCGTGGCGTACGAGCCGGTGAAGACGCCTGTCTTCTCCTTGTTCTCCTGGCGCTCGAGATCCGACTTCGCGGCGATCGACGCGCGGTAGTTCTCGATTGCCGCTGCGGGCGAGTCCGCGGAGTACGTCCAGCGCGTGTCGACACCGTCGGGCCAGGCGTCGGCGGTGAGAGCGTCGACCAATGGGTGCTCCGGGGCGAGCACCATGTAGGTGGCGCCGAAGAGGGTGTCGGGTCGGGTTGTGAAGACCTCGATGACCGCATCGCCGTCGGCCTGCGCCGGGACTCCCGGTACGGGGAACTGCACCTGTGCACCGCGAGAACGTCCGATCCAGTTGCGCTGCATGGTCTTGACCTTCTCCGGCCAGTCCAGCAGTTCGAGGTCGTCGAGCAGGCGGTCGGAGTAGGCGGTGATGCGCATCATCCACTGCCGCAGGTGCTTGCGGAACACCGGGAAGTTGCCGCGGTCGCTGCGACCGTCGGCGGTGACCTCCTCGTTGGCCAGCACCGTGCCCAGACCGGGCGCCCAGTTGACCAACGAATCACTGAGGTAGACAAGACGATACGAGTCGACGACGTCGGACTTCTCTGTCGCGGACAGGTCGGCCCATACCCGGCCGTCGGCGAGTGTGCGTGTGCCGCTGTCGAACTCGGCGATCAGCTCGTCGATACGGCGCGCCTTGCCCGCCTCATCGTCGTACCAGGCGTTGTAGATCTGCAGGAAGATCCACTGTGTCCATCGGTAGAACGCGACGTCGGTCGTCGCGATACGACGACGCTCGTCGTGTCCGAGGCCGAGGCGTCGGATCTGGCCGAGGTAGCGCTCGATGTTGGCCTCGGTGGTGGTACGCGGATGGGTACCGGTCTGCACCGCGTACTGCTCAGCCGGAAGACCGAACGAGTCGAAACCCATCGTGTGCAGCACGTTGGCGCCCGTCATGCGCTGGAACCGAGCGAAGACGTCGCTGGCGATGAACCCGAGCGGGTGCCCGACGTGCAGTCCCGATCCGGACGGATACGGGAACATGTCCTGGACGAACAGCTTGTCGGGAGCGTCGGGCCCGCTGCCGTCGAAGGCGCTCATGTCGCCGGCGAGCGGTCCGACCGGGTTGGGCGCCTCGAAGGCGCGGCGCTGCGTCCACTCGCGCTGCCAGCGCTCCTCGATCTCGCCCGCGAGTCGAGCGGTGTAGCGGTGCCCCGGCGTCGCGGAAGCTGGGTCGGTGCTCGCCGGATTGGCGGCGCCCTCGGGGGTGGAGATGTCGGCGGTGCTCACCTCACCAGGGTAAATCGTGGCTTCGGCTGCCCTGAAATCGACGTCGGATGGGCGGGAAAAGTATGGTGGTCGGGTGCATGTGGTGTCGATCGTGGTCTCGGTATGCGTCTGTGCGTTGGCCCTGGTGTGGCTGATCGTGGGAGCGACCGGCCTGGTCGGCCGTCTCCCACGCAACCGCTACCTCGGGGTCCGCACCGACTCGACGATGGCCTCGCAGGAGGCATTCGCACTGGCCAACCGGATCGCGGCGCCCGGAACACTCGGCGCCGCGGTCATCTTGATCGCCGGTGGCGCACTGACAGTGGCCGTCGACAGTGCGTGGTCTGTGGTGTTCGGGCTGATCGCGCTCCTGGCGGGCATTCTGCTGGTCGGCGCGGTCAGCGGCTATGCCATGCGTGCGGCCGATGCCGTCGCCCCCGCCGAGGATGCGGGCTGCAGTTGCTGCTCGGCCGATCACAGCGCTACCGGCGAGGAGCACGCCCAGACATCCTCGGCTGCGTCCGCCGACCCCGCCGCAGACTGCGGCACCGACAGCTGCGCGTCGTGCACGCTGCGCGGCATGTGCTCCACCGACGACGCAGTCGCGTCGAGCGGTCCCGCTGCGTCGTCACCTGATGCGGGCGCGCCGACGTCGAATGCTGCGGCCACACCGGGACGCCCCGACAATCACGCACCGACCCCATAGGACGTGCTGCGCCGACTCCTCGCCCGGTCTCCGATCGACGGCTTCGTCCTGGCGATTCTCACGGCGGTCGTCGTGGCGGCCTTCTTTCCCGCGCGCGGCACCTTCGCCGACGTGCTCGACTGGACCGTCACGATAGCCATCGGCTTCCTGTTCTTCCTCTACGGCGCTCGCCTGCATCCACGCGAAGCGCTCGACGGGTTGGCCCACTGGCGACTGCACCTGACGATCCTCGCGTTCACATTCCTGGTCTTTCCCCTCGTCGGCCTGGCGCTGCGGCCGATCGTCGAACCGTTGATCGGCCACGACCTCTACACCGGCCTGTTGTACCTGACCCTGGTGCCGTCGACAGTCCAGTCGTCGATCGCCTTCACTTCCATCGCCCGCGGCAACGTACCGGGAGCGATCGTCAGCGCCTCGGCGTCGAATCTGATCGGTGTGGTGCTGACGCCGCTGCTCGTCGTCGCACTGATGAGCGGAACAAACGGGGTACACATCACCGCGTCGTCGGTGCTGGAGATCCTGCTGCAGATCCTGGTTCCCTTCATCGTCGGCCAGCTCTGTAGACCGCTGGTCACGCCGTTTCTCAAGCGGCACGCCGAGCCGACGAAGTTCGTCGACCGGGCGTCGATCGTTCTCGTCGTCTACGCGGCGTTCAGCGAGGGTGTGCGCAACGGGATCTGGTCGATCGTCAGCGCGTGGCAGGTCGTCGCCGTCGCGGTGATCGCCACCATCCTGGTCATCGTGATGCTCGCACTCACCTGGTGGAGTGCACGGCGACTGGGATTCAACCGCGCCGACGCGATCGCGATCCAATTCTGCGGAACCAAGAAGAGTCTCGCCACCGGTCTGCCGATGGCGACGGTCTTGTTCGGCGGGTCAGTCGTCGGGCTGATCGTGTTGCCGCTGATGATCTTTCACCAGATCCAGCTCATTCTGTGCTCCTGGCTGGCCACTCGATACAGCCGACACGACGAGACCGTCGAGGCCACCTGACGACGCCCGTCGACGTCGCACATAGACGACGAGGACGTAGATCGCCGCACAGCACAGCAGCCCGATCACGACGTAGAGCAGGATCGTGGCACCGAGAACGGCCCCCGCGAAGTATCCGACGACCAGCACCGCGGTCACCCAGCTGACCGCCCCGGCGATGTCGGCGACGCTGAACCGCACGAACCGCATCCCGGTCATGCCTGCGACCCGTGGCATGAGCGTGCGGACGTAGCCGATCCATCGACTCGCGGCGACCATGACCATCCCGGATTCGTTGAGACGCGTGCGCGTCTGCTCCCACCGTTGTTCGCCGAATCGACGCCCGAGGGGGGATTCGACCAGGCGCGGACCCCCGACCCTCCCGAACCAGAACCCCACCGCGTCCCCCGCGATCGCACACACGCAGGCCACCACGATCAACACGCCGATGTTGGTGTCTCCGACGGCGGCCGCCACGCCCGCGGCGAGCAACAGTGCCTCGCTGGGCATGATCAGCCCCGCGATGATGACCGCGGTCTCCGCAAAGACCACACCGCCTGCGATCAGGTAGACCGCCCACACGGGAACCGACCTGATCACTTCGATCAGCCAGTCGGCGATGGAATGCACCCACCCGAGGTTAGTTGGGCCGGGGATACGGCGATGCAGAGGTGATCCGGTTACCCCAACTCACTGCCGCGAGCGAGGCGATACTGCTGGCCGCCGCCGCGGGCGCGCACGGCGATGCCGAGGTCGCGAAGTTCGTCTCGTGCGTTCTCGGCGGTGCCGGGAAGATCGTCGGCCAACGCACGTTCTCGTGCGCGGAAGAGGTCGTGTGTGTGAGCGTCGAGTAGGCCGCTGCCGTCCACCCAGGCAGCGAAAGCGTCGTCGTAGGGGTCCCGTGTTCCATGCCAGGGGTAGTCGAGGCGTTCGAACGCTCCGCGCAGCCTGTCCACGAGCACTCTGTCGGTCGTGACACGCAGTAGCTCGTTTGTGGCGGTGTCGGTGACGACCAGGTCGTGGCCGTCGGTGAACGCACCACCGATCCGCTCGCGAGCGACGTGGCGGATGCTCCCGGCACGGTGCACCGTCATCCCTTCGACAGTGATCGTTATGGTGCCGTTCTCCTTCTGCCATTCCCTGCCGAACCACAACCCGGTGAAGCACCCGGCCAGAGTGAGTATCGGAATCGCCCAGATCAAGGGGAGCCCGGCAGCAAGTCGCAGCGGGCCAGGAGCATCACCGGCGAGCCCGAGGAGCCAGTTGACGAGTGGTCCGACGAGGAAGGCGGCACCGCAGCCCAGCACCGCGCCCGCCAGAGACATGCCGATGACCCACCGCTGCGAGATCGAGACGTCGATGGTGCTCTCAGCCATGATCTTCCTCCCGAGGGGCCCGCGGAGGGCTGAGGTAACCCAGCACAGTGCGGTGTAACTCGATATGCGGCGAATGCCCCGGACGGGCGTTCAGATAGGTCGCATCGACGACGGCCAACAACCACGTTGCCGCCTCGGTGGCGTCCAGATCCGGATCGATGCTTCCGCCCGTGATCCCGCGAGAGATCAACTCGGCCAAGCCCTTACGGAGCACACTCGTGGTTCGCTCCACCACTGCAACCAGCTCCTCGTCATCACCGACTCGGCGCAGCAGCTCGACCAGCATGCCCGAAGCCGACGGGTCGGCGGCATCTCGGGACAGGGCGTCGAGCACGTCCAGGATTGCCGCCACCGGGTCGGGCGGCTCGGCGTGGCCGCGCGATCAACTCCTCGGCGGCAGGCAGGTCACGCTCGAACACCGCTCGAAACAAGGACGCCTTGTCCTCGAAGTAGTAGAAGACGCTGGCCGGGCTCGTGCCTGCGGCCTTGGCGACCGCTGCAACGCTCGTGCGGTCATAGCCCTGAGCGGCGAACAGACGACCCGCATGCGCAGCGATCTGCTCCCGCTTCTGCGCGATCCGCTCCGGATCAGCTCGTCTCGACAACTCGACTCCATTCATTATCTGACTGATCAATCAGACAATATCGTCTCTCGAGTGCGGCGCAAGGCCACCGCACGCTGTCTCGCGAGACGGCGACGGAATTTGTCGGTGGGGTCGGCTAGCGTAGAACGCATATTCGATCCGGTAGCTCGACGGAGATGGCGGGCGGGGGTGACAGAGCGTGAACAGTGATCATGGCGGCGGGCCGGATGGTCGGGGTGACGACCGGGTTGAGGCTGCGGCTGGTTCTGAGACCGTGTGTCCGCCTTCGTTGTTGGATGCTGCCGGGTTGGGTTGTGCGGTGGCGGGGTCTGCTGATGCGCGGGTGGCGGAGGCGTTGACGCGTCTTGCTGAGGTGGTCGATGAGTTGGCCGGGCTCGACGTATCGCAGCTCTCGGATGCGGGTGTGGTGGAGGCGGCGCAGGTGGCTGAGCGGTTGGCGCGGCGCACCGCGGCAGCGGTCACCGATCGGCTGGTGGTGGAGGCGTCGGATCG
>NZ_BANR01000023.1 GCF_000332975.1 Gordonia aichiensis NBRC 108223
CGCCGGGAGTTGAACCCGGCAACCGTTGAGATGAGCACAACGGTTGAGCCGTCAGGGCGTTAGGAGGTAGCTGCGTGGTGAAATTCCCTTATGCAGTCGCGGTGATGAGCACCGCGCGGGGCCAACCGTGTACATGACACCCACGGTTGCGGCATAGTCGTCAGGTCGGTCTGCTCTTATCCACATGTCACCAATTGGTGACACTCACGCGTTGCCTGCCAACGAGTCTCAGGCCCGAGAGTTGGTCGGCCTCGACCCCGAGCAGGCCCTCGACGTGATGGCAAAAGCCCATGGGGCCACCGACGGAAAGCCGACAGCTAAGGCGATCCGCGACGCTCGGAGGGGCGATGACCCTTGTTGGTGAAGAGCAGCCCCGTGCTGAGCACTCAGTGCTGCACAGTGCCCCGGTCTTGCTCGGAGACCTCGGTGTCAACCGACTCCTTCAACGTGCTCAACAGCTTCTCTGGCTCGTCGCCCATCGCCGCCGACATCCACTTCTTATGGGGATCAGCGTCGTCGGCACGCACGTAGTAGTGAACCCGGTACCCGCCGATGCGACGCCGATTGGTCTTCCGCAGCCGCGTCCACTTCTCGTATTTGCATTTCGCGACGCCGGCACTGAACACGTCTTCTGCGAGTCCGTACACGACACCGAGTTCCCGCTCAGTGAGCGCCGTCAACACAACTACCGTCATCCGCCCGTCGTCCCAGACGTAGATAAGGCACGCAGACTTCCACACGACGCCGTCCTCCGCTGTGTAGGTCGGCGACTCGTTGCGTTGCTTGACGGTGATGCCGAACTGGGACAGATCCGATGGTTCCGAGCGTCGAACTGCGACAACTGTGAGGCTCATGCGTGCCACCCCAGGTCGATGCAGACGCGGAGGACGGCGAGAGGAAAGAGATAAAGCGAAGCTGTCACGATGATCGTGATGACATCGGCGAGATGTATGATCCGGGCATGGTTCATGACGGAATTCCGATCCGTTGTGGGCCGAGGTCTCGTCCGGTGCTGGAACACCGAGCGGGACCGTTCTCATATAAGAACGGTTCAAGTCGTACGCTTGTCGGGGCCAGTGCCAATCCAGCCAAGCCGTCGAACGAGGTTCCTGCGCTGATGAAGGCGCTGGGCTGGCGCATCATCCCGGTCAACCCGACCGCCGACACCATCATCGGTGAGACCGTGTATCCGACGCTCGAGGCCGTGCCAGAACAGGTCGAGTTCGTCGACGTCTTCCGGCCGTCGGCCGACTGCCCGCAGATCGCTCGCGATGCGGTTGCCGCCGGAGCCAAGGCACTATGGCTGCAGTTGGGCATCACCTCACCGGAGGCACGCGTGATCGCCGAGGAGGCGGGGCTGCTCTACGTCGAGGATCGCTGTCTCAAGATCGAGCAGCGTCGTACCGGGATCACGCCGAAGCAATGAACCACGGTCCGGCGGGACTGCCACTGGCGTTGCTGTTCGTGGCGTTCCTGCTGACGTTCGTCATCACCCGCACGATCACACGGATGATCCGGGCGGGCCGAGGTCCGTTCCGCAACAACGTCTCCGGTGGCGTGCACATCCATCACGCCGTCCCGGGGATCATCCTGTTGATCATCGGCGCGGTCACCTCGGTGGCCGCGGACGGGGCGTCGCCGGTCGGGGAGATCGCTGCGGTGTTGATCGGTGTCGGGGCGTCGCTGGTCCTCGACGAGTTCGCGATGATCCTGCACATGCAGGACGTCTACTGGTCACGCGAAGGCCAGCTCTCGGTGCAGGTGGTTGCGCTGACGGTCGCGGCACTCGGGCTCCTCGTCCTCGGCTTCGATCCCTTCACCTCCGACGACGAGGGCGCACACTTCGGGGCGGGCCATGTCGTCCTCCTGGTGATCCTCGTGGTACACGTCGGAGCGCTGCTTGCATGCGTGGCCAAGGGCAAGTATTCGACAGCGGTGATCGGCGCCTACCTGCCCCCGGTTGCGTGGATCGGTGCAATCCGGTTGGCGCGCCCGCATTCTCGTTGGGCGCGCCGACACTACTCGAAGGACAAGCAGGAGCGTGCCGCCTATCGCACCGAGCACTTCGACGCGCGATTCGGCGGTTATGGCCTGAGACTCGCCGACCTCGTCGCGGGCAAACCGTCCCAGCCCGATCCGGGTCCTTCGACGGCTGCGAGCTGAGGTAACCGACCAATCGATAGCGGGCGATTGAATATGACACACTAGTCGGGTGAGTTCGCAGGACACGGCCATGCCACGGGACATGGGAGCCAATCCGCTGTTGCTCGAGCGGCAGGTCTGCTTCGCTCTCGCAGTCGCCAACCGGTCCGTGCTGCGTATCTATCGCCGACTTCTCGAGCCCCTTGGTCTCACACATCCGCAGTACCTGGTCATGCTTGCGCTCTGGGAGTCGGAGCCCCGGGCCGTCAAGGAGATCGGCAAGGTGCTGCAACTCGATTCCGCGACCCTCTCACCATTGTTGAAGCGCCTCGAACACCAGGAACTGATCGTCCGCCGACGTCGCGGCGACGACGAGCGCAACGTCGACGTCGAGCTCACGCCGTCCGGTCGTGCGCTGCGCGAACAGGCACTGAGCATCCCGGGGGCCGTTGTCGACGCGCTGGGCGTCGACCTGGCCGACCTCGAGGAGTTGCACGGCGTTCTGACCCGCGTCAATACCGCGGCCGTTGCAGCGGCCACGAGCGACGACGCATAGCGGGACGAGTGCACTGCGGGTAGATACTGGGGTGATGGGCCTTCCGATCATCGACCTCTCGACGGCCGAGTCCGATCCCGTCGGATTCAAATCCGCGCTCCTCGACGCCACACACAGAGTCGGCTTCTTCTATCTCGTCGGGCACGGTGTGCCGGCCGAACAGATCCACGAGGTCCTGACACTGGCCAGGCGGTTCTTCGCGCTCCCCGCCGCGGCCAAGGACGAGATCAGCCAGTTGGAGAGTCCACACTTCCGCGGATACTCGCGGCTCGGTGGTGAACTGACGAACTCCGAGGTCGACTGGCGTGAACAGATCGACATCGGACCCGAGCGCGACGTCGTCGAGAACGCGCAGGGCTATTGGAATCTACAGGGGCCGAACCTCTGGCCGTCCGTACTTCCGGAGCTGCGTCCGGCATTCGAGAAGTGGGACGCCACGTTGTCAGACGTGGGGCTCCGGTTGCTGCGGCACTGGGCGCACGCACTGATCGGCGATGCAACGGTCTTCGACGACGCCTTCGCCACCGCCCCCGCGACCCTCATCAAGGTGGTGCGCTATCCCGGTACCACTCAGACATCGCAAGGCGTTGGCGCACACAAGGACTCGGGAGTGCTGACACTGCTACTCGTCGAGCCGGGTTCGGTCGGTCTACAGGTCGAGGCGGGGCCGGACGAGTGGCTCGACGCACCGCCGCTCGACGGAGCTTTCATCGTGAACATCGGCGAGCTACTCGAGGTCGCGACGGGCGGCTTCCTGCGGGCCACACGTCATCGCGTGCTCGCGCCTGCTCCGGGGACCGACAGGATCTCGATCCCGTACTTCCTAAATCCTGCGCTCGACGCCCGGGTGCCGACGCTCGCGCTGCCTCCCGACCTCGCGCAACTCGCGCGCGGCGTCGAAGACGATCCGGCCAATCCCCTCTACTCGACCTACGGGGAGAATGCGTGGAAGTCGAGAACCCGCGCGCATCCCGACGTCGCGGCGCGCCATCATGGCTGAGGCGGGGGACTAAGGTCGGGATATGTCCGTATCGGGTGAGATGTGGGTGCAGGGAGTGGGTTCATGAACGCGGTCGCGTGGATCGTCATCATCGTGACCATCGTGGTCGCCGTGATCATTCTGGCCGGTGCCGCGTGGTTCGCGGTCGATTCCGACAAGCGGGTTCGACGCTTCGCACGCTCCAACGACCTCATCCCCGGTCAGCCGAGTCGCGCCCCGGACGACTGGACGACCTCGACGTCGCGTGAAGCGCGGATGCATCGCCGAATCCGGTATGCGATCGCCGATGTGCATCAGAACCCGTGGATCGCCGACGACGCGGGGCTCGTCGCCGAGCGCGACCGACTCGATGCAGCCGTTTTCGACTTGGACGACAAACTCATCCACGCCTCGACGCTCCCCGAGGAGGAGCGCGAATCCGAACTCGAATCCATCGACGCAGCGATCGTCGAACTCGAGGAACTGCCGAAGAAGCTGTGGGAGAAGCCCGCCGAACAGCAACGCACTGACATCGACGCCGCGATCGGAGTCATCGGACGGGCGTGACCGGACCCCGCTGACGTGGCCGGGCTAGGAGACCATCTCGATCAGCGTGCGCACCGTGCGCAGATTTCGCCCCGTGCCCTGTACGCCGAGGCCGCGTGCGATCACCGGTGCGGTCAGCTTCGAGGTGCCCGCACCCGCGGCGTAGCGGATGTGGAGATCGGAGCCGATGACCTGGCATACATCGTCGCCGAAGGTCTTGTCGGAGAACGACTCACGCTTGTCTTCCGGTGGCGCGGCGACGAGAAAGTGAACGTAGGAGAACGTGTCGTCGAGGACGTCGAACGGGTGGGCGTCGAGAGCGCCGACCAGCTCGTCGCGTGAGCGGCTGATGACCTCCCGGAAGAAGCCGTACCGCTGTTCGATGGCGGTCTCGAGTGCGCGGTCGAAGTGATCGGGCCGACAAGGCGGCGTGCAGATCAGGTTGCCGGAGGCTATGTACGTCGAGATATCAGTGGCTCCGAGATTTCCTGCGATACTGCGTAATTCCTTCATGGGCACAGTGGCGCCACCCACGTTGATCGCCCTGATCATCACTGCGCGCCGTGTCATGAACCCAGTCTTGCACCGACCCTGCGACGTCGGTAAGCGCCTTTGGTCCTCTCGATCAGATGACGAGCGGTCGCTCGGGCGGCTCCGGCGACGGTGGCCCCGGCTCGGGAATCGGTTCGGGCTCGGGAACAGGGATAGGCGGCTCGGGCGTCGGCTCCGGGATCGGCTCGGGAGCAGGCGTCGGCGTCGGCGGAGGTTGCGGAGGTGGTACGGGCTGGCTCATCGTGCGCGGACCTTTCCGCGGACCCGTGGGAGTGGGCCCACTGAAACCGACGGCACGCGCTCTATCGGCGTGCGACCACGCTCGTCGCGGCGGGCAACTCGCCGACCCGTGCTCAGGCGAGCGTCGGCGGTGGCCCGACGTAGCGCGCGGCCGGCCGGATGATCTTGCGGCTGTTGGCCTGTTCGAGAATGTTGGCCGACCAGCCGACCGTGCGGCTCACGGCGAAGGTCGGGGTGAACATCGAGCGAGGAATACCGCAGGCGTCCATCACCACACCCGCGTAGAACTCGACGTTGGCGTACCGCGGATGATCGGGATGCGCTTGCGCAAGCGCGTCGACGATGGCCTGCTCGGCGTCGATCGCGGCGTCGACGGTGGGCCCGCCGAGGCCCTGCGCGACCTCGCGCAACAGTAACGACCGAGGGTCCTCGGTGCGGTAGACGGCGTGGCCGAACCCCATGATCCGACGGCGCTGCGCGACCTGCTCGCGAGCCCATGTGAGGGCATCGCCGTGCGCGACGATCTCATCGAGGGAGTCGAGGGCACGATCGGGCGCACCGCCGTGCAGCGGCCCGGAGAAGGCACCGAGCGCTCCGCATAGTGCGGCGTGGACATCGGCGCCGGTCGACGCGATGACCCGCGCGGTGAATGTCGAGGCGTTGAATCCGTGGTCCATGGTCAGGATGAGGTACTGCTCGAGGGCGCGAGCGTGTGCCCGTGACGGTTCACCGCCGGTGAGCAAGTAGAGCCAGTTGGCCGCGACACCGAGATCGTCCCGGGGTGCCAGCGGTGCCTGTCCGGTGCGGATACGGTGCAGTGCGGCGAGGATCGTCGGGGTGAGCGCGGTGGCCCGCAGTGCGTCGAATCGTCGTGTCTGCTCGTCGGAGTCCCACAGCGGGCGCACCCGGAAGGCGGGACCGAGTGCCGACAGCGTCGTCCTAAGGCCGGGCAGGAGTTCACGGTCACCACCCAGCATCGCCGACGTCGCGAGGATGCCGGATATCTCGTCGGGAAGCGTCCGCAGCGATCTGGTCTCTGCGACGAAGGCATCGAGCTCGGTGTGCTCGGGCAGGTGCCCGTGCACGAACAGGAACCACACCTCCTCGAAGCTCTTGGAGCGGGCGAGTTCGACAGCGGAGTACTCGCGGTAGTGGTAGAAACCCTCGTCGCCACGCACATCACCGATCTCGGTGTCGGCGACGACGACGTTCGCCAAGCCCGCGGGCGCGATCAGCACATCAGTCATACCTGCAACGATCACCCCGTGGTGGATTGTCGTCAATGTTGATTGAATCAATATGTGCAACGCATTCATCGACGCCGCTGGCCCACCCCGGTGCACCACGACGGACGCGACTACCTGACCACGGAACAGGTGGCAAAGGTGTTGGGAGTCAAGGAATCCACGGTTTATTCCTACGTGAGTCGCGGTCGTCTGCAGAGCAGGCGGATCGAGGGCGTCTCCGGGAGCGTGTTCCCGGTCGACGAGATCGAGAAGTTGTTGACCGCGGGTCGCCCGCGTCCCCCCGCGGGTGTCGTGGAACGCATTCGCACGCAGGTGACCTACCTGCACGACGATCGGCTGTACTACCGGGGACGCGATGTGGCAGAGCTTGCATGCGAGCTGTCGTTCGAGCAGGTCGCATCCTTGTTGTGGGAGCAGCCCTGGCCCGGAGCCGGTGCCTCCTCGCACCCGACGGCCGGTGGCGTGGGTGCGCGGGTTGACGTCGCGCTGGGCCCTTCTGCCCGAGGCCTCGACAGGGTCCGGTTGATCGTCGATCTGCTCGGAGCCGACGATCCGCGACGGCATCAGCTCGAGCCCGCCGCGGTGGCCGCCAAGGCGGCGACGGTCCTGAGGACGATCGTCGGCGGCGGACCCCTGCAGGGGGACGGCGGTGATGGGCGGTTCGCCGCGCGGCTGTGGCCTCTACTCACCGAGGAATCGCCGACA
This sequence comes from Gordonia aichiensis NBRC 108223, assembly GCF_000332975.1. Lineage (GTDB taxonomy): Bacteria > Actinomycetota > Actinomycetes > Mycobacteriales > Mycobacteriaceae > Gordonia > Gordonia aichiensis. The sequence goes on from NZ_BANR01000023.1 coordinate 6,968, forward strand.
CCCGCGAGGGTCGGCATCCTCAACGCCGCGCTGGTGCTGCTCGCAGATCACGACTTGTCCGCAGGAACGGTCGCGGCCCGGGTTGCCGCGAGTGCCCGAGGAAGCGTGTACGCGGTGATCGGTGCGGGACTAGGGGCGTTCGACGGGCCGATGCACGGTGGCGCAACGACTTTCGCCTACCGGTTTCTCGCCGGGGCGCTCGACGACCCGGAGACTGCGATCGGTGAACGCCTGCGGATGGGCGACCGGCTCCCCGGCACGGGGCACGTCGTCTACCGACACTGCGATCCACGCGCGGAGACGCTGACGGGATTGCTCACCGACGCGGCGGACGGGGACCCGCGCGTACTGCGGGCGATGGCGAGTGTGAGCGAGGCTGTGGGGTCGTCGACGTTTGTCAACTCCGATCTCGCGTTGGCCGCGCTCGCCCTGAGCTATCGGATGCGTCCCGACGCCGCCGAAATGATCTTCGCCGTCGCGCGCATTGTCGGGTGGACAGCGCACGCGCTCGAGGAATACGGCGAGGAGCGACTGCGCTTCCGGCCTGAGGGCGTCTACACGGGAGTTCGGCCGACAGGGGTGTGATCGGCGGGTGTGATCTCCCCGGCTCCGGTCAGTGGGGAAGCACGGCCACCGCGAAGGTGCGGCGATAAGGGAGCACCGTGCCCCACTCGTGCGCGGGATAGGCCGCGCGCAGGCGGCGTTTGAGCTCGCTGCTGAAATCGTCACGGAGTTCGTCGGGCAGCGCTTCGAGGAAGGGTCGGGCCCCGGTGCCCGAGATCCAGTCGAAGACGGGATCGTCGCCCTTGTCCTTGAGCACGTGCAGGTACGTCGACTCCCAGGCATTGACCTCGAAGCCGCGCTCGGCGAAGAAGTTCAGGTAGAAGTCGGGCTCGAGCCAGGGCAGCCTGCGGACGTCGCCGCAGAACTTCGCATACGGTTCCTCCTCGGCGAGTTCGTTGAGGCTGCGGTAGGTCGCGGCGCCCGTGTTGTTGGGCACCTGGATCGCGAACGCGCCGCCGTCGTTGAGATGAGGGAGCAACCGTTCGATCGCGACCTCTTGATCGGGAACCCACTGGAAAACCGCGTTCGACAGGAAAAGATCGACCGGCTCGGGCGGTGTCCACTCGGTGAGATCGGCGACGTCGTAATTGGCCAGGCCGTCGGAGTTCTCACGGATGGCCTCGGCGATCATCTCGGATGAGGCGTCGATGCCGAGGACGAGGGCTTCGGGCCAGCGTTCGCGCAGGTGCCTGGTGTGTTGGCCCGGTCCGCATCCGAGGTCGACGATGGTCGACGGGTTGATGGGCACCTCGGCGATCAGATCGAGGAAGGGGCGGGCACGAGCGTCGGAGAATTGGAGGTAGCGACTCGGATCCCAGACCGGCATGTCATCAACTCTAGGCAATTCACAGCAATCATGGCAGTGGGTAACCTCAGAGGAGTGTCAGAGACTCTCGTGAACGACGGCGATAACGCACTGGTGACGCCCGCATCGACCGAGGCGGACGTCGTCGAGATTTCTACCGACGGCGCCTGCCTCGGCAATCCCGGTCCCGGCGGCTGGGGTGCTGTCCTGCGATACCGCGGACATGAAAAGCAGATCTCCGGCGCAGAGCCCGACACCACCAACAACAAGATGGAACTGACTGCAGCCATCGAGGGACTCGCCGCGCTGACGAAGCCGTCGACGGTGGTCCTCTACACCGATTCGAGTTACGTGCGGAACGGCATCACCAAGTGGGTGAGCGGCTGGCAGCGCAACGGATGGAAGACCGCCGACAAGAAGCCTGTCAAGAACGCCGACCTGTGGCGCCGTCTCATCGAGGAGGAGAAGGTGCACCAGGTGACCTGGAAATGGGTCAAAGGCCATGCGGGCGACCACTACAACGAGATCGCCGACACGCTGGCAACATCTGCCGCGAAGAAGCTGGCTGGACGTGAGTGATGAGTTCTCCCGCCCCGCAACCTGATTCCGTGATCAGCGTTGCGCTGCTCCCCGAATCCGACCGGTACATCACCGAGGCGCTCGAGAACGCAGGTGCGTCGCTGACCGACCTCGACGACGCGCGGGTGCTCATCTGGCTCGGCGGGGCGGCAGGCTTTCCCGAGCTGCCCGACACCATCGAGTGGGTGGCGTTGAAGACGGCGGGGATCGAGGAGTTCGTCTCGGCAGGTGTTCTCGACGACAAGCGGGTGTGGACGAATGCGTCGGGCTTCTACGCGGAGAACGTCGCCGAACACGCACTGGCACTGCTGCTCGCGGGGCTGCGGCAGATCAACACCTCGGTGCGGTGGGGCTGGGACAAGGAGCACATCGACCCCGCGGTGCGCACACTGCGGGGCGCGCGGGTGGCGATCATCGGCGCCGGCGGCATCGGGAGGTCCCTGATTCCTCGCCTGAAGGCCTGCGGAGCTTCGGTTCTCGCGGTCAACCATTCGGGCCGTGAGGTCGACGGCGCCGAGCAGACGCTGCCCTCATCGCGGATGGATGAGGTGTGGTCGTCGTGTGACCACGTTGTTCTTGCAGCGCCCTCGACGCCGGAGACGCACCATCTGGTCAACGGTAAAGTGCTGGCGCAGCTGCCTTCCCACGCGTGGATTGTCAACGTTGCGCGCGGTCCGCTCGTCGATCAGCAGGCGTTGTACTGGGCGCTCAAGGGTCACGAGATCGCGGGTGCCGCGCTCGATGTGACCGACCCGGAGCCGCCTGCCCGCAACGATCCGCTGTGGTCGTTGTCGAACGTGATCATCACACCCCACATCGCCAACCCCGCGTCGGGCCTCACCCGCGAGCTCGCGCCCTGGATCGCCGAGAACATCCGCCGGTTCCGCGCAGGCGATGACCTGCTGTCCACCGTGGCGGTCGACAACGATTACTGAACGCGGCATGCCGACCCAGCGCGGCCCGATCGTCGTGTGCGGTGTATCGGGGTGCGGGAAGAGCACGGTCGGCGCCGCACTCGCCGCTCACCTGGGAGTACCGTTTGTCGACGCCGATGATCTCCACCCGGCAGCCAACATCGCGAAAATGGCTGCAGGACAACCGCTGACCGACTCCGACCGGTTGCCCTGGCTCGATGCGGTCGGTAGGTGGCTCGCCGATCACGCCGACGGCGTATGCGCCTGTTCTGCGTTGCGACACGGATATCGGGATCAGCTGTGCCGCAGGGCGCCTGGGGTCCGGTTCGTGATGCTCGCCGTCGATCCCGGGGTGGTGAAAGCGCGTGTCCGTGCGAGGCACGGGCACTTCATGCCCGCGACGCTCGTCGACTCGCAGTTCGCCGCCCTCGAACCACACGGACCGGATGAGCCGGGTATCACAGTCGACGCGACGCTGCCCCTGGACGGCGTCGTCGACGAGATCGTGGATCGGGTGTTGCGTTAGAGCGCACTCGAAGGCCTAACGTTGCCGACATGAGTACAGACCACCTCATGAGCCGGGCGCTGGCCACGTTGAACGAACTCGACGGCCCGCTGTCGGTCGAGGTCATCCACCGGCTCGTCGAAGCCGACGAGATCGAGGCCCCGCTGACCATTGCGCAGGCGGCGCAGATGCTCGACCTCTCTGCGCATACGCTGCGGTACTACGAGCGCATCGGGCTGCTCGACGTGAGCCGGGATGCGTCCGGCAACAGGGTCTACGACGCCGAGACGATGCGCCGGTTGGTGTTCATCACCCGGATGCGATTGTCGGGCATGGCCATTCGCGATCTGCAGCACTACGTCGAGTTGGTGGACGAAGGCGACGACACCGTTGCCGAACGGCTCGAGATGCTCCTCGAGCACCGCGACACCATTCGACGGCAGATCGCCGAACTCACACTCTCCCTCGCGGCAACCGAATACAAGATCGCCACCTACGGCGGAAGGACACAACCATGACCGCATCAACCGATCCCACCACAGCCCGCCGACGTATCGGCGCGCTGGAGGTCTCACCGCTCGGATTGGGCTGTATGGGAATGAGTTTCGCCTATGGCGAGGCCGACCAGGGTGAGGCCACAGCAACGCTGCACCATGCACTCGATGTCGGGATCAACCTCCTCGACACCGCCGACATGTACGGCAGCGGAGCCAACGAAGAACTGCTGTCCACGGTGCTCCACGATCGCCGCGACGACGTCGTGCTGGCCACAAAGTTCGGCATCGTCGTCGATCCGGAGACGGGTTATCCGACCGGGGAAGTCAATGGCTCGCCGGACTATGTCCGGAGCGCGGTCGACGCATCGCTGCGCAGACTCGGCGTCGACGTCATCGATCTCTACTACCTGCATCGCGTCGATCCCGCCCGACCGATCGAAGACACCGTCGGCGCGATGGCCGAGTTGGTCGCTGCGGGAAAGGTGCGCGAGATCGGACTCAGTGAGGCCAACGCCGACACCATGCACCGCGCCGCCGCGGTGCATCCGATCGCCGCGTTGCAATCGGAGTGGTCGCTGTTCAGTCGTGACGTCGAGGCATCGGATGTGCCTGCGGCCCGCGAGCTGGGCATCGCGATGGTGCCCTACAGTCCGCTGGGGCGCGGAATGCTGACGGGATCGGCTGCGGCGGTGCAGGTTTCCGACGGAGACTTCCGTTCGACGCTTCCGCGCTGGCAGGCTGACAACCTCGCACACAACCTGGCGCTCGTCGACGAGGTACGTGCGGTGGCGGCCGAGGTCGATGCGACAGCGGGTCAGGTGGCGTTGGCATGGCTACTCGCACAGGGCGACGACGTCGTGCCGATCCCGGGCACCAAACGTCAGCGATACGTCGACGAGAACCTCGGGGCACTGTCGGTGGAGTTGAGTTCGGATCAGCTCGCGCGATTGTCGACGCTGCGCGCCGCGGGTGATCGCTACCCCGACATGGACTGGGTGGCCGGGCGGTCGTCGTAGCGTCGGGGAGTTGGCGGGACCACCTGAGCGAAAAGCTAGAACGTGTTGCAGTTCTGTGGCATCGTCAGCAGGCGTGATCCTGGACAGATTCCGACTCGACGACACCGTCGCGGTCATCACGGGCGCCGGTCGCGGTCTCGGAGCTGCGATTGCCGTGGCGTACGCCGAGGCGGGCGCCGACGTGGTGATCTCGGCCCGCAGCGAGACCGACCTGGAGAAGGTGGCAGCGGAGGTCGCGGACAGGGGTAGACGTGCGCGGGTCATCGTCGCCGACCTCGCAGACCCCGACGCCTCAGCCGCGCTCGCCCAGACCGCCGTCGACACGTTCGGTCGGCTCGACACCGTCGTCAACAATGTCGGTGGTGCCATGCCGCGGCCGCTGCTGGACACCACGCCGAAGGTCATGAGCGACGCATTCACCTTCAACGTCGCGAATGCCCACGCGCTGGTGACCGCAGCGGTTCCGCTCGTGCTGGGGTCCGCGGGCTCGGGATCGATCATCAACATCACCTCGGCGATGGGCAGACTGCCAGGCCGCGCGTATGCGGCATACGGGACAGCCAAGGCGGCGCTCGCGCATTACACCCGGCTGGCTGCGATGGATCTCAATCCACGCATCCGGGTCAACGCCATCGCACCCGGCGCGATTCTGACATCGGCGCTCGACATCGTGGCATCCGACGACACCATGCGGACCACGATCGAGAACGCGACCCCGATGCGCCGCCTCGGCGAGCCGGACGACGTCGCCGCCGCCGCCGTGTACCTCGCGTCCCCCGCGGGTGCGTACGTGACCGGCAAGGTCCTCGAGCTGGACGGCGGACTCATCGCGCCCAACCTCGAGCTGCCGATTCCCGACCTCTGATCGTCCGTATTCGTAGTGGCTGTGTGTGTTCTGGGGCATGCTCCAGCAGCCTCGGTAGAGTTGTGACGTGGATCAGATCCTGCGTTTCGCGGGCGACTATTGGTGGCTGATCTTTCCGGTCGGCGGTGTCGTGGGCGGTTGGTTCGGTTCCGTCGCGCGCTACAACGAGAAGCGGCGTCGGGACAAGATCGAACTGGCGCGTGTGAGAGCAGGCGCGGAAACGGAACAATTGCGACTTGCCCAGGCCGACAAAGCGGCTGTGACCAAGGCGATGGAGAAACACGACGCCATCGACCAGCGCTGGTTCGGCTACGAACTCGATCTGGCCACCCTCATCGAATTCCCCATGATGACCGACATGCGGGAACCGATGACACTGGCCTTCCACCGCGCGAAGATCCGTGCGGACGATCTGCGGCCGACGTCGGCCGACCAGAAGCTCGACCCGCTCGAGTTCGAGCGCTACCGCGACGCCGTCGGCGATTACGCAGCCGCTTTCGACGCCGCCGAACGGGAGGCGCGGCGTCGAAAACAATCCGACTTCTCGCCGATCGAGCGCGAGTCACTCGACCGTGCGCGCAAGTTGATCGGCATCGCCGCCGACGCCGCGGCCACGCCTGCAGAGCGTCAGGCCGCATACCGCAAGGCCCGCCAAGAGCTCGATGGTTTGATCGACGTGCCGAATGCCGCGGCCGCGCAGATCGAACAACGCATCGCAGGGGAGTTGGAGCGCTGAGTCGGACGTCGTGAATACACGTGTTTCTGACAGAAGCGCGTGAAGCTTCGCGTGTGGGTGTCAGAAACGCGTGTCCCTGCGCGGGCGCTGAGTCCGGTCACATCGGATGGATCTGAATCGACGTTGTCGACGTCCAATGAACATGGATACTTTCCCGGTCAACGAACACGGACTCATACTGCGTCGAACGGCACTCGAAGCGGGTGTCTCGGACAGACAACTCATTCGCGCCGTCGACGCGGGCGCACTCGTACGGGTGTGGCCCGGCGTCTATGCGCCGCCCGACGCGAGTCGCACGCCCGAAGACCTGCACCGACTCAAGGCGCGCGCGGCCACTCTCGTGTCGGAGACCGACGTACCGCTCAGTCATCAGTCGGCGGGCGTGCTGCACGGAATGTCGTTGCTGTTTCCCGATCTCGCCCGCGTGCATCTGACGACAGGCCACAAGACCGGCGGCCGCATCGAAACCCAGCGGCATCTGCACTCCGGTCGATTGGAGGCAGAGGACATCACGGTGGTCGGCGGGATCGTGGTGACGTCGCTGGAGGTCACCGCTGTCGACATCGCCTGCAGCGGCAACTTCTTCCAGGGGCTGGCCGCGTTCGACTCTGCGCTGCGACTCGGTGCGGATCGCGCGACGATGTCGGCGCTGCTTGATCGTCGACGGCGCGGGGTTGCCGTCGCGCGGAGGGCGCTCGCCTTCGCGGACCCGCTCGCGGACAACGCGGGTGAGTCGTGGGGACGCGGTCAGATGATCGTGGCAGGTCTGCCGGTACCACGCCTGCAGCGCGAGTACTTCGACGCTGACGGCGAGTTTGTGGCAAAGGTCGACTACGACTGGGACGGAAAGCTCGTCGGTGAATTCGACGGGATGCGCAAGTACACCAAGGACCTTCGGGAGGGTGAGACCGCTTTCGAGGCGATGCAGCGCGAGAAGACCCGCGAGGACGGCGTCCGACGTCTCGGGCCGATGATGATCAGGTGGGTGTGGGCCGACCTACGGACGAATCGCATGGTGCCGATGGTGTGAGAGTGGTTGGACCGGTTGAAGATTCGCGGCGACGGCAGCGCGGCGTCGTGAATGCGCGTGTTTCTGACACTCCTGGCGATGACAACACGTGCTTCTGACAAACGCGAGCGAAACTTCGCGTGCAGGTGTCAGAAACACGTGTATTTGTCAGTCGAGCCCCGAGCCCCGAGCTCCGAGCCCCCAACCCCGAGCCCCGAGCTGCTCAGGCCTCCGAGTCGACGGCCCCGGCGAACTGGCTGCGGTAGAGCCGACAGTAGGCTCCCTGTGCCGCGAGCAGTTCGTCGTGGTTGCCCTGCTCGACGATGTGCCCGTCCTCCATCACGACGATGACGTCGGCGTCGCGGATCGTCGACAGCCGGTGGGCGATCACAAAACTCGTGCGGTCGGTGCGCAGCGCGGCCATCGCCTTCTGGATCAGCAGTTCGGTGCGGGTGTCGACGGAGCTGGTCGCCTCGTCGAGGATCAGAATGGTCGGACGCGCGAGGAACGCGCGTGCGATCGTGATGAGTTGTCGCTCACCGGCACTCACGCCGCCGCCCTCGTCGTCGAGCATCGTCTCGTAGCCGTCGGGCAGGATGCGGACGAAATGGTCGACGTGGCTCAGTCGCGCGGCCTCGAGGACTTCCTCGCGCGAGGCCGTGGGGTCGCCGTAGGCGATGTTGTCGTAGATCGTTCCGCCGAACAGCCATGAGTCCTGCAGCACCATGCCGGTGCGCTCGCGGAGGTCATCGCGGGTCATCGTCCGCGATTCGACGCCGTCGACCGTGATGGTGCCGGAGTCGACGTCGTAGAAGCGCATGATCAGGTTGACCAGCGTGGTCTTGCCCGCGCCGGTTGGTCCGACGATGGCGACCATGTGGCCGGGACGCGCGACAAGCGAGAGATGCTCGATCAGCGGTTTGTCCTCGACGTAGCGGAACGAGACGTCGTCGAATTCGATGAGTCCGTTGTCGTGCTCGGGCGTCTCGGGATGTGCGGGGTCGGGGGTCTGCTCGTCGGCGTCGAGAATGTCGAAGATGCGCTCGGCCGACGCGACGCCGCTCTGCAGCAGATTGACCATCGAGCCGATCTGCGTGAGCGGCTGCGTGAACTGCCGCGAGTACTGGATGAACGCCTGCACCTCGCCGAGGCTCAGCGCGCCGGAGGCGACTCGCAGTCCGCCGACCACAGCGACCGCGACGTAGTTGAGGTTGCCGAGGAACATGATCGTCGGCATCACCGTGCTCGAGATGAACTGTGCACGCCAACTCGATTGGTACAGCTTCTCGTTGCGCTCGTCGAACTCGGTCTCCACTTCGGCCTGGCGGTTGAATGCCGTCACCAGCTCGTGTCCGGTGAAGGCTTCCTCGACCTGGGCATTGAGCTTTCCGGTCGACGACCATTGCGCGAGAAAGTGCGGCTTGGAGCGTCGGGCGATCAGCGCGGTCGCGCCTGCCGCGAGCGGGACGGTGATGAGTGCTATCAGCGCCAGGAGAGGCGAGATCCACAGCATCATCACGAGGATCGCGATGACCATCAGGACCGAGTTGAGCAACTGAGAGATGGTCTGCTGCAAGGTCTGCGACAGATTGTCGAGGTCGTTGGTCACGCGGCTGAGCAGGTCGCCTCGGGCCGTCGTGTCGTAGTAGCTCAGCGGTAGGCGGTGGATCTTGGCCTCGACCTCGGCACGGAGGTGTCGGACCGTACCCACGACCACCTTGTTCAGCAGGTATGCCCCGAGCCACGACAGCACCGCCGAGCCGATGTAGAGAGCCAGCACGATCAGCAGCACACGCCCCACGTCGCCGAAGTCGATGCCGACGCCCGGTGTCACGTCCATCGAGTTCACCATGTCGGCGAAGGTGCCCTGCCCGCGTTCACGCAGGCCCTCGACGGCCTGGGCCTTGGTCGTCCCGGCGGGCAGCAGTCTGCCGACGACGCCGTCGAAGATGATGTTGGTGGCGTCGCCGAGCACACGCGGCGCGAGAGCGGTGAGGATGACCGACCCGACGATCGAGGCGATCACCACACTCATGAAGGCCCGGTAGGAGAACAACAGCCCGATGAGCCGCTTGATCGACGGTCCGAATGAGCGCGCCTTGGCCACCACCGGGCCGGCAGCCATCGGACCGCGACCGGGACCGGGCGACGCCGGAGCCGACGATCCGCCGCCGCGCGTCACGCGTTTTCTCCGATGGCCAGCTGCGATTCGGCGATCTCGCGGTATGTCTCGCACGTCGCGAGGAGTTCGTCGTGCGTGCCGATCCCGACGATCCGCCCGCGATCGAGGACGACGATCTGCTCGGCGTCGACGATCGTGGTGATCCGCTGCGCGACGATGATGACCGCGGCGTCGGACGTTGCGGGTTTCAGCGCTGCGCGCAGGCGTGCATCGGTTGCGACGTCGAGGGCCGAGAAGGCGTCGTCGAAGAGATAGACCGAGGGTTTGCGGACCAGGGCGCGAGCGATCGCCAGGCGTTGTCGCTGGCCGCCGGACACCGTGGTGCCGCCCTGCGCGACCGGGGTGTCGAGGCCGTCGGGCATGCGCTCGACGAAGTCGGCTGCCTGCGCGATACGCAGCGCCTCCCAGATCTCGTCGTCGGTCGCGTCGGGTTTGCCGTTGCGGATGTTCGACGCGACCGTGCCCGAGAACAGGTACGGCCGCTGCGGGACGAGTCCGATGGCGTCGCGCAGTGCTGCGGGATCGAGCCGTCGGACGTCGGTGTCGCCGACGCGGACCTCGCCCGCGGTCACGTCGATGAGGCGGGGTACCAGTCCGACCAGCGTGGTCTTACCGGAACCCGTCGACCCGACGATGGCTGTCGTCGTGCCCGGTTCGACACGGAAGCTGATGTCGCACAGCACCGGATCGTCGGCTCCGGGATAGCGGAACTGCGCATCGCGGAACTCGACGCTCGACGGGTCGGAGGCGAACGGCACCGGGTTGTCGGGTGCGCCGACGGACGTCTCGGTGTCGAGTACCTCGCAGATCCGCTCGGCGCAGACGGTCGCGCGTGGTGCCATCATCGCGATGAACGACGCCATCATCACCGACATCAGGATCTGCATGACATAGGTGATCATCGCCGTCAGTGCGCCGATCTCGATGCTGCCGTCGGAGACGAGATGGCCGCCGAACCAGATGATCGCGACGATGGTGACGTTCGTGATCAGCATGACGGTCGGGAACATCAGCGCCTGCATGCGGCCGACCCGCAACGTTGCCTCTGCCAGGCGGTCATTGGCACCTGAGAAGCGGTCGATCTCGTAGCGCTCGCGGACGAAGGCGCGTACCACCCGGATGCCGGTGATCTGCTCGCGGAGCACGCGATTGACCGCGTCGATACGCTCTTGCATCGCGCGGAAGCCGGGGATCATCTTCGTGATCAGGAACCCCATGGCGACCGCGAGCACCGGTACGGCGACGACGAGCACCCACGACAACTGTGCTCCGACCTTGATGCCCATGATGATGCCGCCGACGCACATGATCGGGGCCATGATGAGGATCGTTGTGCTCATGACGATCAGCAACTGCACCTGCTGGACGTCGTTGGTGGTGCGCGTGATCAGCGACGGCGCGCCGAATGTACCCATCTCCTTGGCGGAGTAGGTGTTGATCCGGTGCAGCAGATCGTGTCGGATGTCGCGGCCGGTCGCCAGGGCGGCGCGTGCGCCGAAGTACTGGGCACAGATCGTGCATATGACCTGCGCGATCGTGATCGCGAGCATCACCCCGCCGATACGCAGGATGTATGCGGTGTCGCCCTTGGCCACGCCGTTGTCGATGATGTCGGCGTTGAGAGTGGGCAGGTACAGCATGGCGACCGTCGCGACGAGCTGCAGTATCACGACGGCGAGCATGTGCCAGGGATACCGCGAGAGGTATGTCCTGATCAGACGGATCAGCATGTGGCGCTCACCCACACGACGCTAGCAAGCCGCGCCGACACCGTGCGAGACGTTTTCGGGGCGAACCCGTCAGACGGTGGGCGCAAACCTCAGACGGTCGTCAGGGCGATGGCTGCCTCACCGGTGTAGGTGAGGTAGGTGAAGGACTCCTGGAAGTAGAGGTTCACAACGTCTGCGTCGTGTGAGTCGTAGCCGATCGAGACGTCCTGTCCGATGGTCAGCTCGAAATCGCCTCCGCGCGTGGACAACACGAACGCGCCGGAGATCGCAGGCGCCCAGACGATCTCGCCGTCGATGAGACGCTGGATGTGCTGGCGGACCGGATAACCGTGATTCGACGTCTCGTTGACGAGGTTGTAGACCTCGGCGGAGAGCGCTATCGAGTACGGGCCGTCGATCGACGCCAGCTTCAGCGTCGACAGTGCCTGGCTGAACGCCTCGGGGTAGTCGCGCACGTCCTCGGGCAGCGGAATGGGCGTGGCCGTCGTCTCTGCTCGGATACCGGTGATGCCCGCGGCGGAGTAGCCCTCGAAGATCGCTCGGTCCTCGGCGAGGGCGAGCTGACGTGCGGCGTCGACGACCGGATCCCAGTCGGAATCCTCGGCCCCGCGGTCTACGTCGTCGATGGCCTCACGGGTGACCGTGAACGGCACCTTCAGTTCGATGAGCGGCTGCACGCTGCGCTTGTACGCCTGAATGCCGTCTGCCGGTGAGTCGATCTTGGTGCGGTGCCCGCGCGTGACCGACGACGCCTCGAGCCCCAGCGGACCCTTGACGTCGACGAGTCGACGGCCCGCGATGTTGCGCTTGAACGAGCGTGCGGCCTCTTCCTCGATGGCATCCCAGGCCGACGCGGAGATCGGGGCGAGTTCGCGATGCAGATTGTTCATGGTGCGTCTCCTGATGTCGTCGGGTGTGTGGGAAAGCGTGTGTGGGGATCAGGGGGATCGTCAGCGGAGCGAGCCGATACCGAGCGATCCGTCGCCCGGATCGGTCGGCTCGGGGGGCGGCACCGGCGACGCGGCGTCGAGTGTGACCGGTGCCGGTGTCGGGGTGTCGTGCGGGGCGTCGTCGTCGGAGTCGGCGTGCGACGGCGCAGGCGCGTCGGGAAGATCGTCGAAGAAGTCGACGGTCGGGGTGAAGAACTGCGCGCCGGTCACGGCGGTGGTGAAGTCGAGAAGCCTGTCGTAGTTACCCGGCGGATCTCCGATGAACATCTTGCGGAGCATCTCCTCGGTCACGTCGGGTGCCGACGAGTACGCGATGTAGAACGTTCCCGAGTCGCCGAGCCCCGATGCCTCGCCGTAGGGCATGTTGTCGCGGACGACGTCGATCTGCTCACCGTTGACGTCGTTGACCACGTTCAGCGCGATGTGCGAATTGGTGGGTTTCACGTCGTCGGACATCTCGATGTTGTCGAGTTTGGTCCGTCCGATCGCGTCCTCCTGTTCTTCGACAGAGATGGAGTCCCATTCCTTCAGATCGGTGACATAGCGCTGGATGGCGACGTAGCTTCCGCCCGCGTACGCGGGGTCTTCGTCGCCGACGGTGATCGCGTCGATCGCGGCCTGCCCAACGGGATTCTCGGTGCCGTCGACGAAGCCGATGAGGTCTCGCAGGTCGAAGTAGCGGAAACCGTGCACCTCGTCGACGACGGTCACCGCGTCGCCCAGTTCGTTCATGAGCATGCGCCCGAGTTCGTAGCAGAGGTCCATCGCGTCGGCCTTGATGTGCAGCAGCAGATCGCCGGGGGTGGCGGGCGCGGTGTGGACGTCACCCGCGTATTCGACGAAGGGGCGCAGGGATTTGGGACGATTCCCCGCGAACAGTCGGTCCCAGGCGTCCGAACCGATGGACACGATGCCCGCGAGCGCCTGTTCGGGCGCGCGTGACGACACCGAGTTGATGCGCGAGCCGAGGACGTCGAACATGTCCCGGACAGCGTCTTCTCCGCCTGCGTTGATCGTCAGGACGAGGAACAGCGCATGCTTGGTCTTGCGTGTCAGGATCGTCTGCGGCACCGGCACGGTTTCACTCTAGTGCAGTGGACGAACCGGCTAGGGCAAAGTGTGTCCTCACCTGGCGCCTGTCGGTACAGGTTTTCGACGACGCGCTCGGGTCACCCTCGCGCGACGGCCCGCCCGGCGACCCTGCCGGAGAAGATGCAGCCACCGAGGAACGTGCCCTCGAGCGCGTTGTAGCCGTGCACGCCGCCGCCGCCGAACCCCGCGACCTCGCCCGCCGCGTAGAGGCCGTCGAAAACCGAACCGTCGGGCCGCATCACAGCCGAATCGAGGTTGGTCTCCAAGCCGCCCAACGTCTTTCGGGTCAGGATGTTCAGTCGCACGCCGATCAGCGGACCGTGGGCGGGATCGAGGAGCTTGTGAGGCTTGGCGACCCGGACGATCTTGTCGCCGAGGAACTGCCGCGCGTTGGTGATGGCCATCAACTGCGCGTCCTTGGAGAACTTGTTGTCGATCTCGTTGTCGCGGGCCGAGATGGTTCGCTCGATGTGCTGCAGGTCGAGCTTCGGTCCGCGGGTGATCTCGTTCATGCCCGCGACAAGGTCGGCGAGGTTGTCGGCGACGACGAAGTCGCTGCCGTTGCGCAAGAATGCCTCGACGGGGCCGGGTGCTCCCTTCGCGAATCGACTCTTCGCCGCGAACTTGAGGTCTTTGTCGGTGATGTCGGGATTCTGCTCGGAACCCGACAGTGCGAACTCCTTCTCGACGATCGACTGAGTGAGGATGAACCACGAGTAGTCGTAGCCGGTTGCGAGTATCTCGCGCATCGTCGAATTCGTGTCGAATCCGGGGAAGTTCGGTGGCGCCAGTCGGTTGCCGTTGGCGTCGAGCCACAACGACGACGGACCCGGGATGATGCGGATGGCGTGATCTGGCCAGATCGGATCCCAGTTGTGGATGCCCTCGGTGTAGTGCCACATGCGGTCGCGGTTGACCAGGCTGGCGCCCGCGTCCTCGGCGATGCCGAGCATGCGGCCGTCGACGTAGGCGGGCACTCCCGAGATCATCGTCTTCGGCGCGGGTCCGAGACGCTCGGTGGGCCAATTCTTGCGGATCAGTTCGTGGTTGTGGCCGATGCCGCCGGTCGTCACGATGACAGCGCCTCCGCGGATGTCGAACTCGCCGACCACGTCCCTGTTCGACGCTTCGCCACGTCCGGCCGCCGTCGGTGCGAGCTTTGATCCTCGTACGCCCACGGCCGCGCCGTCCTCGACCACGATCTCGTCGACGCGGTGCCGGAAGCGGAACTCGACGAGTCCGCGTCGCTCGGCGTCGAGCACGGGCTCGGCGAAGACCCGGACCACTTCGGGGCCGGTGCCCCAGGTCAGGTGGAAACGCGGGACCGAGTTTCCGTGGCCGTCGGCAAAGCCGCCGCCGCGTTCGGCCCACCCGACGACCGGGGTGATGCGCAGACCGAGGTCGTGTAGGTACTGGCGTTTCTCGGTCGCGGCGAAGTCGACGTAGGCGCGCGCCCACTGCCGCGGCCAATAGTCCTCGTCGTCGCGGTCGAAGCCCGCAGAACCCATCCAGTCCTGCAATGCGAGTTCTGCGGAGTCGTGGATGCCCAGTCGACGCTGCTCGGGGGTGTCGACGAGGAAGAGTCCGCCGAGCGACCAGAACGCCTGGCCGCCGAGATTGTTGCGGTTCTCCTGATCGACGACGATCACCCGACGGCCCGCCTTGGTGAGCTCGTAGGTGGCGACGAGTCCGGCCAGGCCCGACCCGACGACGATGGCGTCGGCTTGCGTTGTGTCCACGAGAGCCTTTCTCGATCTGCCCGATCCGACGTGCGATCTGCCGATCTGATGTGACTGAGCTGGTGTGACCGACCCTATCCCCGTGTCCTCTGGTCGGGGTAGCGCCTCGGGTGCCCGAGGTCGGATGTGCGCGGAGCGAGCGATGCTGTGACCTACTCGACGCCGCGCAGATATGGACGGTGCTCTGTGACGTGGGCAATGATCGATCTCGTGTCTCAACCGACGGTCAAGGGTAGATGTACCTTTTGCTGCCGTGTTATGCAGCCGTTACACTCTGTCGCGTTGGGGACCAACTCAGTCGGCGTGGCCGCTGACCCCATTTCCTGCCCGTATGAACGAGGCCCGTCCGGGTCAAGATCGTAAGGACTCTTCACATATGTTGACTCGTGCGCGCAAGCGCCTCGTTGCCGCTGTGGGCGCCATGGCGGCGCTCGGCGGCCTGACCATGGCTGTGGCGCCGGAAGCCCACGCTGCCGGCCAGACCGAATACGTCTACTCCGCAGCGATGCACAAGAACATCCCGGTGCGCATCGTCGACGGCGGCGGTGGTGGCCCCAAGCCGACGCTGTACCTGCTCGACGGCCTCCGTGCCCCGAACAACACCAGCGGCTGGCTGCAGAACAACACCGGCGCCGACCGCTTCATGGTGAACAAGGGCACCAACCTGGTGATCCCCTTCGGCGGTGGCGGCAGCTTCTACACCGACTGGGAGCGCGCAGATCCGAAGCTGGGCGTGAACAAGTGGGAAACCTTCCTCACCCGCGAACTGCCGGCGTACATGAAGCGCAAGCACAACTCGGACAATCGCCGTAACGGTATCGCCGGACTGTCGATGTCGGGAACGTCGGCGCTCAACCTCGCGTCGCGGCACCCGAACTTCTACAAGGCCGTCGCGTCTTACAGCGGCTACCCGACCGTCACCTTCCCCGGCTTCACGCAGGGCATCCAGGCGTCGGTTGCGACCATGGGCGGCGACCCCAACAACATGTGGGGCTTCTACCCGGCAGGCCAGTGGTTCCAGAACGATCCGTTCCTGAGCGCGAACAGCCTCGCCAACCACCACGTGTACCTGTCGGCCGGCACCGGCCTTGGCAGCAAGTTCGACAGCTCGGTGAACCCGACCAGCGGAAACTTCAACCCGGTCAAGTTCTCGCAGATGGTTCCGCTCGAGGTGGCCGCATCGGTCAGCACGCAGCTGTACATCCCGCGCGTCGCCGTGGTTCCGGGCGTCAAGCTCACCACCCACATCACTCCCGACGGTGACCACTGGTGGGATTACTGGCAGGAGAACTTCCGCCAGTCGTGGAACACCACCTTCCGCCCCGCGTTCTTCTGAGCGACTAGGCGCGAAAGCCACAACTGAACAGCTGAACAACGACGAGGGCCGGCGATCTACGCAGATCGCCGGCCCTCATCGTCGTGCCGGGGTGGTCTCGCCGGATGACCGTGTAGAAGGATGACCGTGCAGAAGGGTGACCGTGCAGAAGGGTGACCGTGCAGATGTGTGTCGTGTCGAAGGATGTGGGGGCTGCAGTACCCACATCCTCGGACTCGACACACATTCTGCGGTCGCCGCGCGGGCGGTGGTCTCAGTGTGCGGCTCCGAGGGTCCGCGTCCAGCGGGCGGCACCCGGCCGCTCAGGGGCGGTCGGCGATCACTCGCCCGATTCGTGGGTGCCGCGGCGACGGAAGGCGCGGGCCTCGTCGAGCGCGGAGCGCGGAGTGTCCAAGGTGCCCTCAGAACCCTCGGGGCTTTCAGAGCCTTGCGCGCTGTCGGCCGGGGCGTCGTCGTCGACGGCAGGCACCTGGCGGGTTGGTTCGTCGTCGCCCACCGGCGTGTCGGACGCGGCGGGGCCCTCGACGCGCGGGATCCGCTGGGTCGGACGCTCCCACATGTAGGCGTTGTCGTCCTCGTTGTCGCCGTATGCGCCCGCTGCGGGCACCTCGTCGAGTGTCGTCGTCTCGGCGTCGTCACCCTCGACCGCGGCATGGCGGTTGCGGCCTGCGACGCCTGCTCCCGCGGCAGCGGTCCCGGCGAGAACGGTTGTGGGCGCCGCATCCGGGTCGCTCCCGGAGTCGCGCTGGGCGAGGTAGCGCGGATCGTCGTCGTAGAGGTCGGGGTCGTCCTGCGGCTTGTCGGTCTTGCGGGTGAACCACATGATCGCGAGCCAGGCCAGCAGGAGCAGCGCTCCCACGACGCCGAGGATGATGGGCAACCAGAGCCCACCCATCTTCAGCAGATTCATGTAGTGCTGGGCACGGTCGGCCTGTGCGGTGACCGTCTTATCCGACCACTGGAAGGTGCCCTTGAGCGCGTCGAGCCGGAAATCCCGGACCGGAGCGGGGGTTCCGTCGCTCTGATCGGGCGACTTGAAGTACTGGTGCTGATCCTCGCGGCCGTTGACGATCGTTCCTGTCTCGGGCTCCACCCAGACGTGTCGGGTCGCCGAGGCGTAGCGATGCATCGTGATCTTGTCGTCGGCCTTCACGCCACGGCCTGAGATGCCCCACCACTTGGCGGGCATGGTGAGCATCGTGCCCAACGCTGCCTCGCCCTGTGCGTTCGGGAGCGACGACAGATCGGTCTCGGGAACCTCGGAGACGAACTCGTAGGTCTTGACCCCGTTGAACGTCTTCTCGCCGACGTACTTGGCGGGTTGGTCCTGGCGGGTGTTGAGGTCGTAATAGAGGTAGTCACGCTTCTTGACGTTGAAGCCGAACTTGTACTGGAAGCCCTTGCGGTCGGGTAACTGCACCGACACATCCTTGACGTTCACACCCTCGGGAGCCGCTTCGAGTTGTAGCGAACTCACGGTCCCGTTGGGCACCGACGTCTTCCGGTTGACCGAAACCCTGTCGATGGTGGCGGTCAGCAGACCGTCGTCGCACTTGAGGTCACCGTCGGCACGCGGAGCAGGCGGCTGGGTCTCTTTGCCGTCGGCATCGCGGGTGCGATCGATCTGGACGGTTTGCGCCGACTGTACAGTCGCTTGTCGCTTGTCCGACGGGTTGACGATGACGCTGCGGCGCTGCTGCGTGAGATGTGCGTCGAGTGTCCGCGCCTTGTCCTTCGAGACCGAGCAGCGATCGAAGATCACCGCGGGGAACCGTTCACCGCCGGAGCCGTCGGCCGGGACGGTCGATGCGTCGGAGGTGATGTCGAGATCGAGAGGCACCACCCGCAACTGTGGCACCAGGAATGCCGGGATGGCGATCGCCGCGGTGATGCAGGCAACCCCGAGGAATGCCAGCAACGCCAGCCAAACTCGTCTCATTCTCGACTCCTGTGCGGTTCGGGCCCCGGGCGTCGCATCGACGAGAGGGCCACGGTCAACGCTCTCACCCTAATGGTCGGTCCCCGGGTATCAGCCCATGCCGGTGCGATCGGCACGCCGGTCGCGTTCGGCTTCTTTCATGATTCCGGCCATGTAGCCGTAGATCTCCGCGTCCGCCATCGCCTTCCAGCGCGGTGCCAGCAGCTTCATGTACTTCTCGACATACAGCAGTTGCTTGCCGACGAGCACCAGTTCACGCGGCAGTCGGGCGTCGTGAGCTCGTGCGACGGCAGCGAGCTGGCGCCCGAGGTCGGTGTAGCTCATGTCGCCGAGGTCCGTGGCCGACAGCGGCATGGTCACCTTCTGGATGTCGGCACCTCCCTGGACGGTGGAACCGGGTTTACGCACGGCTCCGAGAAGGAAGATGGCGCGGCCCGCGGACTCGTAGTCGTTGCGGACGATCAGGTCGACGACGAGCTGGCGCAGGATGCGGCGCGTGCGCGGAGTGAAGCGGCCGACGATGCCGAAGTCGAGCAGTACCAGCCGCCCCTGGTCGTCGACGAGGACGTTGCCTGCGTGCAGATCGCCGTGGAACAGGCCGCCGTGGAATGCGGATTCGAGTAGCGACAGCAACAGATTTCGACACAGCGCCACCCCGTCATGGCCTGCGGCGCGGACCGCGGCGGCGTCGTCGATGCGGGTGGCGTAGATGCGTTCCATGGTCATCACGCGCGCGGTGGTCAGCTCGTCGTACACGCGGGGAACGCGGACGCGGTCGCCGAACTGCCCGGGCTCGAGACATGCGTACCACTCGCGCATGGCGTCGGCCTCGTTGCGGAAGTCGAGCTCGGCGTCGAGTCCGTCGGCGAAGTCCTCGACGACGTGCCGCGCCGACAGCATCCGTCCGTACTCCGAGATCTCGGCCAGGCCTGCGAGACGTTCCAGGATCGCCACGTCGGGCGCGAGGCGTTCGGCGATGCCCGGGCGTTGGATCTTGACGACGACCTCCTCACCGCTGTGCAGCGTCGCGGTGTGCACCTGGGCGATGGATGCCGACGCGATCGGAACGGGGTCGAACTCAGCGAATACCTCGTCGGGCGTGCTGCCGATCTCGTCGATGAAGACCTGTCGGATCGCGGCGGGATCGGCGGGTGGAACCCGATCGAGCAGTGATTCGAACTCGCCGGCCAACGTCTCGGTGAAGACTCCGGGACTCGACGCGATGAGCTGGCCGAGCTTCACATAGGTGGGTCCGAGGTGCTCGAATGTCGCCCGCACCTCGGCAGCGGCGCGCTTGCCGCTCGGTGCGCGCAGATGCGCTGCGTCGACGGCTGTATGGAGAAGGAACCGTCCGACGCCGAGCGTGGCCTGGGCCGTGGTCACCCCGAGACGGGTGATCTCGGCGATGGAGGATGCCGGGCGCAGACGTGCGCGACGGGCATCGTCGACTGTGCTGTTCATCGTCCCCCTGTCCATCGCGCCCAGTGTAGGAGGTCGGCGCGCGAATCGGACATGGCATGTGCGGCCGGCAGGTGGCGCGTGCGTTGTGTCAGCGGTGCTCCGGCTCGCCGGAAACACGGTGGTCGGCATGGCTGAGCGCTTCTGCGATCACTCTGCCGACGTGGCCGTCGCGCAGCCGGTAGATGATTCGACGCCCCTCGCGTCTGGTGTCGACGAGTCCGGTGAAGCGCAGCTTTGCCAGATGCTGGCTGACCGCGGTGCGCGAAGCTCCGACGGCGTCGGTCAGGGCGGTGACGTCACGCTCGTCGTCGCGCAACAACCACAGAATGTGCAGGCGAGTGGGATCGGAGAGCATGGTGAACAGTGCTGTCGCGGTGCTGAGGAGTTCCGGATCGGGACTGACCCGGTGCTCGAGGCTCGGGGCAGGGGTGGCTGCCTGTTTCATCGGCGGTGATCACCGTTCGTCTGCTGGCGGTTACTCAGTTCATCGTAGGTGAGATCCGCGGATGCATTCGTACGTTCGGGGCGCCGGTGGCGGCCGGCGCGGCCCGCCAACCCAGCGCTGCTCCGGCGAGTCCGAGCAGCGCGAGCGCCGCCAACACGAGCGCACAGACGGTGCCGCCGGTGGTCGAGGTGCCGAGTCCGGCGAGCGGATAGGTCACCAGGAATGCTGCGTGCGACATGGAGAACTGTGCGGTGAAGATGTCGTCGCGGTCGGCGTCCGTACTGTGATCGCGCAGCAGGCGTGCCGTGCCGGTCGAGATGATCGACGTCGCGGCGCCGAGGATCGCCCACAGGACGAGTAACGCGATGTACGACGGTGTGTGTAGCCAGACAGCGATGCCGCCGGTGCCGATGACACAGACGGCCGCGCAGATCAGCAGCGGTCTCGAGAGTCCGAAGCGTCGGAAGATCCATGGTCCGCCGAGTGCGGCGGCGATCGATCCCCCTCCGAACGCGGCGAGGGCCAGCGCGACCGACGAGGGGGAGTGACCGAGATCGGCGCGCACGAAGACCACCGTTCCCACGATTACCAGCGAGGTGCTGGCGGCGACGGCGATGTTGATCCACAACAGACCGCGAAGCGGGGCGCGGGCCGCCATGATCCTGCACCCTGCGAGCGTCCGGTGGACGAAGCCCTCGTGGTCGGTGGAGTCCGCGACACCGTCACGGCTCGTCGCGCTGATCCCGCGGCCGCACGACACGACGAGTGCCGCCGACGCCGCGAAGCCTGCTGCGGTGCCGGTGAACAGCGTCGAGTAGGACACGACGGCCAGTAGCGCCGCTGCGAACAGCGGGCTGCCGATGGATTCGAGGTCGTAGGCGATTCTCGACGCCGCGATGGCCGACGAGTAGTCGTCCTGGTCGTCGACCACGCGTGCGACAGTTGCGGAGAAGGTGGGGGTGAAGGTCGCCGAAGCGGTCTGCAGCGCGAATACCAGCAGGTAGATCTGCCAGACGTGACCGACCACCGGCAGGCAGCAGGCCATGCCGACCCGCACCAGGTCTGCGCCGACGAGTACCCGCACAGTGGGAACTCCGGCGAGGAGTGTGCGCATGACCGGAGCCATCACCACGTAGGCGATCATCTTCACCGCGAGCGCTGTTCCGAGGACACGTCCGGCGTCGGGGCCCGAGAGCTCGTACGCGAGCAAGCCCAGTGCGACGGTGAGCAGACCGGTGCCCAGCAGCGACACCACCTGAGCGGCGTAAAGCCGACGGAACGTCGGGTAGCCGAATGCACGCACGTCCTGATCGTAATCTATATGTGCGCAGCTGCGCACATATAGACCTGGTCTTGCATACCCTAGGGGGGTATAAAGGTCGTATGGACGAGCACAGGCACGTAACCGCGGACGTTCACGCCGAACATCGGGGCGGGGACCACGGGAACCACGACCACATGGGCCAGGGTTCTACGGACCACGGTTCGATGGACCACGGTTCGATGGGGCACGGGTCGCACGGGCACATGGACCACGTCGCGATGTTCCGGCGGCTGTTCTGGATCATGTGCGTGATCGCGATCCCGGTGGTGTTCGCGTCGCCGATGTTCGGGTCGATCGTCGGCTACACCGTTCCTGACAACTGGGTGCGTTGGATCTCACCGGTGCTCGGCACCCTGATGTATGTGTGGGGCGGACGGCCGTTCCTGACCGGTGCGGTAAGCGAATTGCGCTCGCGCACACCGGGGATGATGACTCTCATCGCACTCGCGATCACCGTGGCGTTCGTCGCGTCGTGGGGTGCATCGCTACATCTTCTGCCCCACGATCTCGACTTCTGGTGGGAACTCGCGCTTCTCATCGTCATCATGCTCCTCGGTCACTGGATCGAGATGCGGTCGATCGCACAGACCACGTCGGCGCTTGATTCTCTCGCGAGCCTGATGCCCGACGAGGCCGAACGCATTGTCGGAGAGGGTCGCTCGGAACACATCGAATCCGTGGCGCCCTCGGCGCTGGCCACCGGCGATGTGGTGATCGTGCGACCCGGCGGTCGCGTTCCCGCCGACGGCGTGATCATCGAGGGCACAGCAGAATTCGATGAGTCGATGATCACCGGGGAATCCGATCTCGTCAGCCGCGACGTCGGCGACAAGGTGGTCGCGGGAACTGTCACCGCCGACTCCGCGATCAAGGTGCGCGTGCGGGCCGTCGGCGACGACACGACGCTGGCGGGCATCCAGCGACTGGTGGCGCAGGCACAGAACTCGACGTCGCGGGCACAGCGACTCGCCGACCGCGCCGCAGGGTGGCTCTTCTGGTTCGCGTTGGGCGCCGCGGTACTGACGGCTGTCATCTGGACGGCGATCGGGCAACCCGAGGACGCGGTCATCCGCACGATCACCGTGCTGGTCATCGCGTGCCCGCACGCACTCGGCCTGGCGATTCCCCTGGTGGTGTCGATCGCGACCGAGCGCGCAGCCCGGATGGGTGTGCTGGTGACCAACCGGATCGCGCTCGAAACGCTGCGTCAGGTCGACGTTGTGTGTTTCGACAAGACCGGAACCCTCACGCGCGGACGGCCGGAGGTGACCGACATCGTTGTGCGCGAAGGGCATTCGAAGGACGAGGTTCTCCGACTCGCCGCATCGGCCGAAATGCCCAGCGAGCATCCGCTCGCCCGAGCCATCGTACGATCCGCGCAGGACAAGGGCATCGAGCCGTCGCCGTCCACGGACTTCAGTACGCATGCCGCCACGGGGGTGCATGCCGTCGTCGACGGGCGCTCGGTGTCGGTCGGTGGCCCCCGGCTCGTCCAGGACGCCGCCGTTCCGGACGATCTCGGGGCAGCCGCGAGTGATCTGCGGGGAAACACGGTGCTGTACGTGATGATCGACGACGAGGTCGTGGGTGTGATCGCGCTCGCCGACGAGCCGCGGCCGGAATCGGCACAGGCGGTCGCCGATCTCCGTGAACGGGGCATCGAGTCGGTGATGATCACCGGCGATGCCCGCGACGTGGCCGAGCGGGTGGCCAAGGCCGTCGGTATCACTCAGGTGCACGCGCAGGTGCGCCCCGAGGACAAGGAGCAGATCGTTTCCAACCTGCAGAAGCAGGGTCATACCGTGGCCTTCGTCGGTGACGGCGTCAACGACGCCCCCGCCCTCGCGCGCGCAGACGTCGGCATTGCGATCGGTGCGGGTACCGATGTCGCGATCGGATCGGCAGGAGTTGTCCTCGCGGGCGACGACCCGCGGACCGTCGTGTCGGCGATCGAGCTGTCACGCAAGGCCTATCGCAAGATGAAGCAGAACCTCTGGTGGGCAGCTGGATACAACCTGATCTCGGTACCCCTCGCCGCGGGCATCCTCGCGCCGATCGGGTTCGTTCTCCCGATGGCGGTCGGAGCGCTGCTGATGTCGTTGTCGACGATCATCGTCGCGCTCAACGCGCAATTGTTGCGTCGGGCAGATCTTCACGAACCCCGAACGTCGGCGTAGTCTCCGAGATGAGGTTTTCGACTCCGGGTCGAAAACATGCGCTCGGGCGACGAAAGGGCAGCACATGGGGCTCGATCTGGCATACGCCGACCTTGTCGTGGTCGGGGCAGGCGTCGCGGGTCTGACCGCGGCCCTACACGCCGCCGAGAGCGGACTGCGCGTGGTGATCTGCAACAAGGGCGATGGTCACCGCCCTGAGTCCGCTAGCTCCGGCGAGCACAGCACGTCGACGTATTACGCGCAGGGCGGCGTCGCCGTCGTTGCACCCGACATTGCGGATGACAGCGTCGACCTCCATCTGCGCGACACGCTCACGGCGGGCGCGCACCTCGGTGACCCCGACATATCACGGGAGATCCTCGCCGACGGATGGGCTGCGGTGTCACGCCTGCTCGGCTGGGGAGCGCAGTTCGACCGCGACGCCGCAGGATCGCTCACTCGAACCCGCGAGGGCGGTCACAGCGTGCGACGGATCATCCACGCCGGTGGCGATGCGACGGGTGCGCAGATACAGCAGGCGCTCTCGGCGGCGGTGGCCGATGCGGGTACCCGCGGCGATGTGCGTGTCCTCGACGACTGCACGGTCACCCGCATCGTCGTTGTGAACGGGCGGGCGGTCGGCGTCGACTATCTCGGTGGGAAGGGACCCGGCACGGTGTACGCCCCGACGGTGCTGTTGGCGACGGGCGGAAGCGGGCACCTCTTCGCCGCGACCACCAATCCGTCCGGCGCGACCGCCGATGGCCTGGCGCTCGCCCTCCGCGCGGGCGCCGACGTGGCCGACCTCGAGTTCGTGCAGTTCCACCCGACCATGCTCTATACGCCCGGTGCCAGGGGGCGTCGAACGCTGATCACCGAGGCCATCCGCGGTGAGGGTGGACGTCTCGTCGACGTCGACGGGATGTCGGTCACCGCGGGTGTCCATCCGCTCGGCGACCTCGCTCCGCGCGACGTCGTCGCCAACGCCGTGACGGCGGCGATCGAACGCACCGGACATCCGTGTGTCTACCTCGACGTCGCGGCGATCGACGACTTCACGACCCGCTTCCCCACGGTCACCGCCGGGTTGCGTGCGGCGGGTCGCGACCCTGCCGACGCCCGAATCCCAGTCGTGCCGGGGGCGCACTACCAGTGCGGTGGTGTCGTGACCGATGCGTACGGCCGCACGACGGTTCCCGGGCTGCTCGCAGCCGGTGAACTCGCCCGCACCGGGCTGCACGGCGGCAACAGGCTGGCATCCAACTCGCTGCTCGAGGGGCTGGTGATGGGCGTGCGAACGGCCGATACCGCCGCCCGCGACCGGGTCGACCCTGCTGGTGAGGTGCGGATTGCCGATCGTCCGGCGGCCTTCGAACAGGTGCGGGTCGAGCAGGTTGTCGACCGGACAACGCTGCAGGATGCGATGTCGCGCTTCGTCGGATTGCGTCGCGACGCCGACGGACTCGCGCATGTCGCAGCCATGCTCGACGCCGCGGATCCGCGGGTGCTGGAGACGCGCCGCGACGTCGAGGACGCCGCGCTGACCCTTGCCGCACGGGCCGTCGTGACGGCCGCGGCTGCGCGAACCCGCTCGCGCGGGTGCCACGTGCGTACCGACGAACCGCGTACTGCCGCGGGTCCCGACGCCGAGCCGTCGCACCGCTTCCGGTTGGTCGACGGTGAGCTCTGCGCGGTCGGGGTAGAAGTGCCGGCGTTGACTTCCGTAGACTGACGCCGGGGAGTGGGACGGTCGACGCACCGGTGGCCGTGACGACGGTCGATCTGACTATCACGTGCCGTGTGATCGCGAGTAGCGTCGTCGCCACACGCAAGCTGCGCGTATTCAGTCCGATGGGAGGGCCGTATGGACGGCCAGGGTTGCTGGTCAACGGTTGTGTGCTCCGCGGAGGAACGTCGTGCGCTCGGTTTGAGCGGGTCCTCGGAGTGGCTGCTGCAATGCAGGTTGGCGGCCGGACACGCGGGTAATCACGCCAGCGATGCGAGTACGGCGCCGCGCAGCGACAGACGTCTCTGGCTCGAGTGGAATGACTTCGACGACCGCGCCCAATCGCTGATCGAGCGAAACCCGTGCCCCGTCCCGTCGCCCGAGGGTGCGCGGTGTGTCTTCTTCAACGGACACGGTGGTCCGCACTTCTATGCGCGGTCCAACGGACATGCACCCACCCCGCCACCCGGCACCAACGGGGTTCGACGAGCCGCCGCGCCCCCGCGTCCGGTGGGAATGCCCGAGTCCGATGCTCAGCACAGGGGTCCCTCGACCGGAGATCTACCGATCGCCGCCGGTAGCGCCGGTTCGCATCGACTCGACGATCCGCGCGAACACTCGGTGCGAGAGGCTTCCCCCGCTGCGCATTCGCTGCCCTCGCGCCCGATCGCCGGGCAGCCGCACTCGCAATCCCCGGTCGACGCAACCGCGCACGCCTACCGCGGCGGACGCCGCTCCACCAACGCCGAACCGCCCTCGACGCCCGTCTACCGGGCCAACCGGCATCAAGCCGTCGACGTGGCGGGTGCGCGATCGGTCGAGCCGCCGCCTCCGATATCCCGTGGACATGACCCGCTGCCTGCCGGTCGATCGGCGCCCCCAGCGCAAGCCGACCCGGTCAGTGACGCGCTGCGCGAGGTCGCTGCTGCGTTGTCGAAGCTCGCCGATGCGCTCAATCGCGCACGTTCCTGAGCCACCACGCTCCTGAGTCACCGCGCTCCTGAGCGACTCTGTCGCCTTGTACGAGTACGCGCTCCTCGTCTGAATACCATAGGGGGGTACCGTGTCGGATAGTTCTCTGGTATACCGGTAAGGGGTATACAAGGAGAGTGATCATGACAACCGACGCGACCGCCGACACGACCGCGGCTGGCACCGAGCACAGCGCGCACGGATACATCACGCGCAAGGACGACTACCTCAAGCGCCTCCGACGGATCGAGGGTCAGGCGCGTGGGCTGCAGCGCATGGTCGACGACGACGAGTACTGCATCGACATACTCACCCAGCTGTCGGCCATGACGAAAGCGCTGCAGGCCGTCGGGCTGGGGTTGCTCGAAGACCACATGAACCACTGCGTGGTCCACGCCGCGCAGGAGAGTGACGAGGCCGGACAAGCGAAGGTCGACGAGGCGATGGCCGCGATCACACGGCTCGTCAAGTCCTAACGACTTCCCATTCAGTGCAGATCCGATCACTGCGGATTCCATCGAGAAAGGTAGAAACACATGACCACGAGCACCTACACGGTTACGGGTATGACCTGCGGACACTGCGTCGCGTCGGTGCGCGAGGAGATCAGCGAGATCCCCGGCGTGAGCAATGTCGACGTGACTCTCGAGACCGGCGTCGTCGAGATCTCCAGTGACCGTGAACTCGGCCGCGATGAGGTTTCCGACGCCGTGTCCGAGGCCGGTTACGAGTTGGTCTGACATGTCTGCCACGTACACGACGCACGGTCAGGAACCGTCCACCGTCGTCGACCTCGATATCGTCGGCATGACGTGTGCGTCGTGTGCGAACCGCATCGAGCGCAAGCTCAACAAGCTCGACGGTGTGCATGCCACGGTCAACTTCGCCACCGAGCGTGCGACCGTCGACGGCACCGCCGACGTCGACGCTCTCATTGCGGCGGTGCGTGACGCCGGATACTCCGCCACGCCCGTCGGTCCGAAAAGCGAAGAGGAGTCCGATGATTCGGGATCGATGGCCGATTTACCGTCGAGCCCGGCAGCCGTCGAGCTGCGGGGTCTGCGTCAGCGTCTTGTCATCTCGGCGTTGCTGTCGATTCCGGTCATCATCCTCGCGATGGTGCCCGCATGGCAGTTCACCAACTGGCAGTGGCTGTCCTTGACGCTCGCAGCCCCCGTCATCATCTGGGGTGGCTTCCCGTTCCATCTGGCAGCCTGGCGAAATCTGCGCCACGGTGCGCTGACGATGGACACGTTGGTGTCGCTGGGTACCCTCGCCGCTTTCGGGTGGTCGTTGTACGCTCTGTTCTTCGGTATGGCCGGAATGCCCGGTATGACACACGGATTCGAGCTGCTGCCCGAGCGTGGAGCCGGGGCCTCGTTCATCTATCTGGAGGCGGCGGCAGGCGTCACCACATTCATCCTGGCGGGGCGCTATGCGGAAAAGCGCGCCAAAATCCGTGCTGGAGACGCACTTCGAGCGCTGATGGATCTCGGCGCAAAGGATGTCGTGATCCGACGCGCCGGCGCCGAGGTCAGGGTCCCGATCGGCGAGCTCGGCGTCGGCGACGAGTTCGTCGTCCGCCCGGGCGAGAAGATCGCCACAGACGGCGTGGTCGTCGACGGTGTCTCCGCGGTCGACATGTCCATGCTCACAGGCGAATCCGTGCCTGTCGAGGTGACTGTGGATGACGACGTCGTGGGCGCGACCATCAACACCAGTGGCCGGCTCGTGGTGCGTGCGACTCACGTCGGCTCCGACACCGCACTCGCGCAGATGGCCCGCATGGTCGAGGCCGCGCAAGCGGGCAAGGCGCAGGTGCAGCGTCTCGCCGACCGGATTTCGGGCGTGTTCGTCCCCGTCGTCATGCTGATATCGCTTGGCGCGCTCATCTTCTGGTGGGTCGACGGATCGGCGCTGACGGCGTTCACCGCGGCCGTGTCGGTGCTGATCATCGCGTGCCCGTGTGCTCTGGGGCTTGCGACACCGACGGCGCTCATGGTGGGTACCGGTCGTGGTGCGCAACTAGGAATCCTCTTGTCGGGTCCCGAGGTATTGGAGAAGACCCGCCGTGTCGACACCGTCGTCCTCGACAAGACTGGCACCGTGACCACGGGAGAAATGCGGGTCACCTCGGTGCACCCAGTCACCGGAACATCGTCCGACGAGGTGCTGATGCTCGCCGCAGCGGTGGAGAAGGGTTCCGAGCATCCCATCGGCCATGCGATCGTCGTTGCTGCGCAGGATCGTCCGATCCCCGAGGTCGACCGGTTCGACGCCACCCATGGAGTCGGAGTCTCGGGCCGGGTCGGGTCGAGTGACGTAGAGGTCAGCGGGCCAACACATCTCGATGTCGAACTCGACGCCGATGAGCGCGCCGCCGTCGACGCTGCCCAGGCTGCGGGTGCAACCCCGGTCGTCGTGCTGCGTGACGGCTCGGTGCTCGGCGTCATCGTCGTCTCGGACACGGTGAAACCCGATGCTCCCGAAGCCATCTCACGCATGAAGAAGGCCGGTCTGCGTCCGATTCTACTGACCGGGGACAATGCGGGTGCCGCTCGGCACGTCGCCGACGCCGTCGGCATCGACACGGTGATCTCCGATGTACGGCCAGAGGACAAGGTCGCCGAGGTTGTGCGGTTGCAGGAAGCCGGTGCGTCCGTTGCGATGGTTGGTGACGGCATCAACGATGCACCCGCTCTCGCGCAAGCCGATCTCGGTATCGCGATGGGTACCGGCACCGATGTCGCGATCGCGGCGAGCGACGTGACCGTCGTCGACGGCGACCTGAGCAAGGTGCTCGACGCGATCGGGTTGTCGCGTGCGACGCTGCGGACGATCAAGCAGAACCTGTTCTGGGCGTTCGGCTACAACGTCGCAGCGATCCCGCTCGCGGCCGCCGCGCTGCTCAACCCGATGATCGCAGGTGCCGCCATGGCGTTCTCTTCGGTGTTCGTCGTGCTGAACAGCCTGCGGCTGCGCCGGTTCTCACCGCGGCGGTAGGTCGCGAGGTCGTGCCGCGGGTGCTCTACTCGGCGGCAGCGCGGTGCGCGGCGTGCCGACCTGCACGGCGCCCGAAGTACGACCCCTCGCCGAGCTGAGTGCCGCTCGCGTAGCCCTTGCTGTCCTGGGCGATGTTCGCGGCACATGCGCCCGCCGCGTACAGCCCCGCGATCGCAGTACCGGTGTCGTCGAGCACCTCGCCGTCCACCGATGTCGCCATACCGCCGAGCGTGAACCCCGCGTACATGGCTTTGCCGAGGCTCATGTCGAAGACGGCCCACGGGCCATGATCCTGTGGCGCAAGATATTCGGGCGCCTTGTGAAAGTCCGGGTCCTCGCCGCGCGCGGCGTTGGCGTTGTAGCGATCGAGTGACGCCTGAAGGCGCCCTGTCGGAATGCCCAGCGCTTCTTCGGCTTCCGCGATTGTCTCGAAGCCGTCGACGAACGGCACCAGCGGCATGCGCGGCCGCTTCATGTGGTTCTCGTCGACGATGAGGTACGCCGTCGAGTCGGGTTGGTCGAGAACAAAACTCGATGTCCGCGAGTGATAGGAGTCCTCGGCGACGAACCGGTCGCCGTTCTTGTTCACCGCGATCCCGGTCAACAGGATGGCGGGCGGATACACCGGCGCGGTGCAGAACGCCTGGTCCATGTGCTTGAGGACGGCTCCTGCCGAGATGCCCATGCGCAGGCCGAGTCCGTCGTCGTAGGTGTTGCCGAGGACATAGGGCTTCTCCGCGAGCCACGGCACGTTCTCGGCGACCATGTCGGAGTTCATCACGAAACCGCCGGCGGCGATCACCACGGCCGACGCTTTGACCACACCGTCACCGGCGCCGGGACTGTGCCACGCGACTCCTGCGACGGTCCCGTCGTCGTCGGTGACGAGTCGTCGAGCGCCCGTCTCGTACCGCACCTCGACGCCGAGGTCGGCGAGACGCTTGACGAGTAGCTCGACGATCATCGCGGCACCGCCGGTGTCGCCGGGGACCGGGACCTTGTGGCCGCGCGGTGCCGGTACGGCGATGGTGTTGAACGGCCACACCTTCTCGTTGCCGGTGTACATCAGACCCTGCGTCTCGGGTTGGACGACGGCCTTCTCCGGGTAGTAGCTGCGCTCGAACTGGAACCCGAGTGCTTCGAGCCAGTCGAAGTGCTCAACGCTGTCGACGCAGTAGGCGTGGACCTTGTCGGGCTCGGGGTCGCTGGAGACCGCGGTGATGTAGCGCTCCATCTCCTCTGCGGAATCCTCGTGACCGGTGGCCTTCTGAACCGCCGTTCCGCCGCCCAGGTAGAAGTGTCCGCCTGCCAGCGCCGTGGTGCCGCCCGCCGCTGCCGCCCGTTCGAGCACCAACACGCGTGCCCCGTTTGACGCCGCCTCGACCGCTGCGCAGCCGCCCGCGATGCCCAAACCGATCACGACGACGTCGACCTCGTCGCTGAACCCGGTCACCGTGCCGAGAGGGAGGGTGTCGGGAATCTGTGTGCCGTCAGCCATGCGGACAGAGTAGACGACGAACTAGAACGTGTTCTAGTAGTTGGTGATCTCGCCTGAGGTATCAAGGAGTGTGTCCCTCGGACGAACCCTCACCAGATCTCGCGCCGACGACGAGCGCGCTCCGTCGGCCCACGATGGCCCTGCCGCACTCGCGGGGTTGATTGCCGTGGGTGCGGCGTTGGCGGTCGGTGAGTTGTGTGCGGTGCCGATATCGGAGAACAGTTCACCGTTCTTCGCGGTCGGCTCCACCGTCGTCGACCACACGCCGCAAACTGTCCGCGAGTGGGCAATCGGCACGTTCGGCACGTCGGACAAGACCGCACTGTTCACCGGGATGGCACTGATCATCGCAATCCTGGCAGCGGCGACCGGTGTGCTCGAGCGTCGTCGACCTCCACTCGGAAGCATCGTGATCGGGCTGTTTGCGGTACTCGGAATCGTGGCTGCACTCAACCGGTCCGGCGCGGACGGCGCCTTTGTCGTCCCGTCGCTGCTCTCGGGAGTGGTCGGCATCGGAGTGCTGCGCCTGCTTCTACGGCAACTCGACGCTGCGCCGACGTCGGTCGATGACGCGCGGTCCGGGGTGCCGCGACGATTCGTCCTGACCGCCGCGGGGATCGCCGTCGCCGCCGTCGCGGTGGGCGCCGTCGGCCGCAAACTGCTCGCCGACGCCGCGCGGACCGTTGCCGATCGTGCGGGAATCCGACTGCCCACACCTGCCTCGCCCGCGCCACCGATCCCGGCGGGCGTCGACATCAGTGTGCCGGGCGCGACGTCGTACATCACCGACTCCGCGTCGTTCTACCGCATCGACACCGCGCTCCAGGTACCCCAACTGACCACGACCGACTGGTCTCTGCGGGTGCACGGGCTCGTCGACGAGGAGTTCACGATCACCTGGGACGAGCTGCTCGCGATGCCCATGACCGAACGTGTGGTGACACTGACCTGTGTGTCCAACGAGGTGGGCGGCGACCTGATCGGCAACGCGCGCTGGCTCGGCGTACCGATGAAGACCATCCTCGAACGTGCCGGTGTGCGTCCCGGCGCCGACATGTTGCTCTCGACGAGCGCGGATGGCTGGACCGCGGGCACCCCGGTGTCGGCGATCACCGACAAGCGCGACGCACTGCTGGTCGTCGCCATGAACGGTGAGCCGCTGCCCATCGAACACGGTTTCCCGGTGCGACAGGTGATCCCGGGTCTCTACGGCTACGTGTCGGCGACCAAATGGGTGACCGACTGGGAGCTCACGCGCTTCTCCGACGCCCAGGCGTACTGGACGACGCGGGGCTGGTCGGCGCTCGGACCGATCAAACTCGCGTCGCGGATCGATCGTCCGGCGAGCGGCTCGGCCTCGCCCGGCGAGGTGATCATCGCCGGGACGGCGTGGGCCCAGCACACGGGCATTTCCGCGGTGCAGGTGCGCGTCGACGGCGGACCGTGGCAGGACGCGCAACTGGCGACCGAGTACAGCATCGACACCTGGCGTCAGTGGAAGTTCACCTGGCAGGCCGCACGCGGCGAGCACACCGTCGAGTGTCGCGCCGTCGACAAGAACGGCAGAGCGCAGGTGGAGGCCCACGCAGACCCGGTGCCCGACGGTGCGACCGGACTCGATTCGCGCACCTACACCGTCGGCTGACCGCGGCCGCCGCGCGCGTCGCCGAGGGCGGCGCTACCCTTCGACGCAGACGCGTGGAGGGTGGGAACGCATGCACAGGGTCGTCACGGCAGGGCTCGCGGTGTGCGCTGCGGCCACTCTGCTCCTGACGCCTGCCACGGCGGACGCAGCGACGACATCCGGATCGGTGTCGACATCGCGGTCGGTGGAGTTTCCGTCCTCCTGGTACGAGCCGTCCCCCATCCGCCAGAAGCCCACCTGGCTACCGGACAGCTTGGGCGAGAACGCGACGGTGATCCTCGTTCCCGGCACCAGCGACTTCACCCCCATCAGTGCATCGGACATCGGCGGCTCGGGTTCTCCGATGGGAGGCGACCAGTACGGACGAACTGTCGGTGTCGGATTCTACGACGCGCCAGGTGGCGGGGCGTCATACCGTCCGAAAGTCGTTGTCGTGCAGTACCCTGCCGCCTTCGGGATCGTGTTCGGCGACAAGGAGATCGACCTCACCGGCGAGGGGACGTACAACGGCTCGGTCGACATCGGCACCGCAGAAGGTGTTGCCGATGCCGAGCAGGCCTGGGCCGACCGCGGCGGATTGGGCACGATCATTCTCAACGGCTACTCGCAGAGCGGCCCGGTCGCGATGAACGTGGCATATCTACTGCACCAGAAGTACGCCTCAGGGGACCCCGACGCGATTCCGGACTCCGACATCGTGGTGGTCGTCGGCGCCGACTCTCGATTCCCGAACACCGGTATCGAGACGGTTGTCCCCAGCTTCGTCCCCGGCGCGTATACCAATGGCCCGCGCGACGAGTCCGGCACCGGTGACATTCGAGTGATCTCCTATTGCGTTCGTGGAGATTCGGTGTGCGGCTTGGGAAATCCACTCGTCCACCCCTTCGCCACCGCGTTCTACTTCCTGCCCGGTGCCACCATCCACGGGCAGAAGGGCAACCTGGTGAACCAGTACGAGGTGGCGTCCGCCAAGGAGGTCGGCAACACCACCTACGTCGTCCTCGACGGCGGCAACCCGTGGGGGATCTTCCTGCGCAGCCTGGGATTCGCCGTCCCGCCGGAGTTCGACGACGCGCTCGACGCCCTGGTGCCGGTGCCAGAACCCGGCGAGGCGTCGACCATCGCGGGAGTTCGGATTCCGACGCCGCGCGACATCCAGGTCGCGCTCGCAGACGCTCTGGGACTGCAGGTTCCGGTCACCGATCCCGATGCCCTTGCTGCGCAGGGTCGGACATGGCAGGCGCCGGATGCTGCCGGTGAATCGACGAGCGAGCCCGCCTCGAATGAGTCCCGTCCGCGCGCCGATGCGACGAGTGGTGCCCACGAGACCTTCGAGGACTACCTCGCAGGTGCCGGCGCAGGGAAGGACATGATAGGCAACGACGAGAGTGCGACCGTCCCGGAGAGCGACTCGACGTCGCCGCGAGCACACGACGGCTCGACGGGCGGCACGACTCGGCCCGCCACGGGAGCGCCGACCTCGACGCCCCAGACCGCAGCAACCCAGACCGCAGCGACCCCGAGCACTTCCGCCGCCCAGTAGTCGGACACCAGCCTGGACACCTGTCCACATGGTGTGGTTTCATGACCAGGTCAAGGAAAAGTGAGCAATTCAACGGCGTGATCTGCGTCTGTTGAGGTCATGCTATGTTCGTCGCACCGAATTTCGAGCGGGCGCGGCGTGCGGATGACCATCTCACTGACGAACGCGCCCCGATGAGGCGCCAGACGACAGTGGCCGGAGGAGTACACCCGCGGATCACCGTGCGCCCATACCCGTACAAGTTCCAGTACCCGTAGAAGACCCAGTACCCGTAAGCAGACAGAGAAGAAACAGACATGAGTGTGGGAGTCGTGCGCGAAACGGCCGAGGGGGAGCGTCGGGTGGCGCTCGTCCCGAAGGTCGTTGCGACGCTGGTAGGTAAGGGAGTGCCGGTCACCGTCGAATCGGGGGCAGGTGTCGAGGCATTGATCCCCGACGACGCATACGTCGAGGCGGGCGCGACGATCGGGGATCCGTACACGGCCGACGTCGTGCTTCGGGTGTCACCGCCGAGTGACGCCGAGATCGCGAGGCTGCGCAGCGGGCAGAAGCTCATCGGCTTCCTCGCGCCGCGCAACGCCGACACCAAGATCGGCGCGCTGAAGGACGCGGGTGTCGAGGCCTACGCGGTCGAGGCGATCCCGCGTATCTCGCGTGCGCAGGTCATGGATGCGTTGAGCTCGCAGGCCAACGTGAGCGGCTACAAGTCGGTCATCGTGGCCGCAGACAAGTCGACGCGATTCTTCCCGATGCTCACCACCGCCGCCGGCACCGTGAAGCCGGCAACCGTGCTGGTGCTCGGCGTCGGTGTCGCCGGTTTGCAGGCGCTGGCAACGGCCAAGCGTCTCGGCGCGCGCACCACGGGATACGACGTGCGGCCCGAGGTCGCCGAGCAGGTCCGTTCGGTCGGTGCGCAGTGGCTCGATCTCGGCATCGACGCCGCGGGCGAGGGCGGGTACGCCCGTGAGCTGACCGACGAGGAGCGCGCCAAGCAGCAGCAGGCGCTCGAGGACGCGATCAAGGGGTTCGATGTCGTCATCACCACTGCGCTCGTTCCGGGCCGTCCCGCCCCGCGCTTGGTCACCGCCGCCGCGGTCGAGGGCATGAAGCCCGGCAGCGTCGTGGTCGACCTGGCGGGAGAGACCGGTGGCAACTGTGAGCTGACCGAGCCCGGTCAGACCGTCGTCAAGCACGACGTCACCATCACCTCGCCGCTGAACCTGCCCGCGACCATGCCCGAGCATGCCAGCGAGCTCTACTCCAAGAATCTGCAGGCGCTGATCGAGTTGATGCTTGACGAGAACGGCGCGATCGCACCCGATTTCGACGACGAGGTCATCGCAGCAGCCTGCGTGACGGGGTCGCCGACCACCACTTCGGAGGTGAAGGCCTGATGTACACCGGTCTCATGGCGAACATCGCCATCCTGGTCCTCGCGGGTTTCGTTGGCTTCGCGGTCATCTCGAAGGTGCCCAATACGCTGCACACCCCGCTCATGTCCGGTACCAACGCCATTCACGGCATCGTCGTGCTGGGTGCGCTGGTGGTGCTGGGTTCTCTTCCGGCCGACGCCAATTGGGGCACCCGGATCATCGCGTTCGTCGCACTGATCTTCGGCACGCTCAACGTGGTCGGCGGCTTCCTGGTCACCGACCGCATGCTCGGAATGTTCAAGGGTAAGAAGGAGTCTGCCAAGTGAGTGCCATCCTCGCCTCGACGGTGCTGGCGAGTGAGTCGACCGGACAGGTCTCCGAAGGCCTGGGATACGGCGTCACGGCTCTCTACATCGTCTCCTTCTCTCTGTTCATCTACGGTCTGATGGGGCTGACCGGTCCCAAGACCGCGGTCCGCGGAAACTGGATCGCCGCAACCGGTATGGGCATCGCGATCATCGCGACGCTGCTCAGCGTCTACAACAACGCGGGCGACGCGGGCGTCCCGACGGTCAACTGGGTCCTGATCGCCATCGGTCTCGTCGTCGGTGTGGCGCTCGGTATCCCACCTGCGCTCAAGACCAAGATGACGGCGATGCCGCAGTTGGTTGCACTGTTCAACGGTGTGGGTGGCGGAACCGTTGCGCTCATCGCATGGGCCGAGTACATCGAGTACGACGGCTTCACGCAGGTGCCGCACGAGCCGAATGTCGCCGTCATCGTCGGATCGCTCTTCGCCGCGATCATCGGTTCGATCTCTTTCTGGGGATCGCTGGTGGCCTTTGCCAAGTTGCAGGAACTGCTCAACAAGAACCTCGAGAAGAAGCTGGTCGCCGCGGCCAAACTGTTCCAGCTCGCCAACGTCGTCCTCGCGATCGTCGCCGTCGCGGTGGCCGTGGTCATCGGAGTCAAGGCCAGCTCGACCAATGCGACCGGGTGGTACTGGATCGTCATCCTGCTTGTGGTCGCGGGACTGATGGGGCTGTTCGTGGTGTTCCCCATCGGCGGCGCCGACATGCCGGTGGTCATCTCGTTGCTCAACGCCCTCACCGGACTGTCCGCTGCCGCAGCGGGTCTCGCGCTGAACAACCAGGCGATGATCGTGGCAGGCATGATCGTCGGTGCGTCCGGTTCGATCCTGACGATGCTGATGGCCAAGGCGATGAACCGCTCCATCCCGGCGATCATCTTCGGATCCTTCGGTGGCGGCGACGCCGCTGCGGCGGGTGCTGCAGGCGCCGCGGGTGGCACGGTCAAGGCCACCTCGGCTGCCGACGCCGCGATCCAGATGGCATACGCCAACCAGGTCGTCGTCGTGCCGGGCTACGGTCTCGCCGTCGCTCAGGCCCAGCACACCGTCAAGGAGATGGCGGATCTGCTGGAGGACAAGGGTGTCGAGGTCAAGTACGCGATCCATCCCGTCGCAGGCCGCATGCCCGGTCACATGAACGTGCTGCTGGCCGAGGCCGACGTGCCGTATGACTCGATGAAGGAGATGGACGACATCAACGGCGAGTTCTCTCGCACCGACGTCACCATCGTCATCGGCGCCAACGACGTCACCAATCCCGCTGCGCGCAACGATCCGTCGTCGCCGATTCACGGTATGCCCATCCTCAACGTCGACCAGTCCCGGTCGGTCATCGTGCTCAAGCGTTCGATGAGTTCGGGATACGCCGGCATCGACAACCCGCTGTTCACCGCCGAGCAGACGTCGATGCTGTTCGGCGATGCCAAGAAGTCGGTGAGCGAGGTCATCGAGGAACTCAAGGCCCTATAGCGCTCGCATCGAGCACTTTCTGATTCTGTAGCAGCGGACGACACAACCTGTCGTCCGCTGCTACATCTATGTGGGTGACCGCCGAGAATTCGTGGACACGCGTGGCCGTCTCGCGTGCTGTGCTGGCGCTGGGTGTGTTGTGTCTGACTGCGGGGCTGCTCGCGGGGCTGGTCAATCGGGAGGTGGTCAACAGCGACCGGTTCGCCGGCCACGTCGACTCCATCCGTCAGGACCCGGCGGTCGCACGACAGCTCGGGCTGCTTGTGTCGGGCAAGATCATCTCGGCGTCGCCGGAGCTGATCGCGCTGCGCCCGCTGGTGGAGTCGATCTCGATCTCGGCGGTGTCGAGTCCCGCTGCCGCTCCCGCCGTCCGCTCGTTGACAGCGACGATGCATCGGGCGCTCACCACAGACGACGGGCGCCGTGCGGTACTGCGGCTCGCCGACCTCGGAGCGGTCACCGTGGCGGCGCTACGCACCGTGGCGCCCACCGCCGCTGCGCGGCTCCCCGACAACATGGACGTCACGCTCTCGCAGATCGGGGCCGGCGAATGGGATTGGGGCATCATCGCTTACGTCCACTGGGTGCGCGTGCTCTCGTGGTTGTTGCCCCTACTGGGGTTGCTGGCAATCCTGGCTGCGGCGTTCATCCGGCCGCCACCGGCCGAGGGGGCTGGCGCGGGCAGGGTTCGGGTGGTCGCCGCTACGTTCGGCGACGCAGTGATCTGGTCTGCAGTCGTGCTCGCGGCAATCGTGCTCGCGTGCACGATCATCGCCGCGTTCGTCTACACCGACACAGTGGGCGGCGCGGTCACGGTCGCGGTCTGGAACGAGGTCGACGGCAGGCTGTGGATCGTTGCGGTGGCGGGAGCGTTGATCGGCGTGGCGTTGCGGGCGGCGTCGAACCTCGTCGGGGCCGGCGTGCAGGGTGCCGACGCGGCGGACGAACGTTCTCGTGTCGGGTCCGTGCTGCGGCCGTCGACTCCGATGGGGATCGCGTTGCGCGGCGGCGTCATGGTGCTACTCGGTGTCCTGGGCGTCGTTCGGCCGCAGACACTGGTCACGGGTGCCGCAGTGCTGCTCGGGACGTTCGCGATCATCGCAGGCCTCGCCGAAGTGGTGAAAGCGGCACAACGTGCGTCGGGCGGTACGGCACGCCGGACGGTCGGCGGGCTGGTCGTGCCCGCGGTGGCGCTCGTGGGAGTGGTCGGGGTGGTGGTCACGTCGACCGTACTCGCGTGGCCGCAGCCGACGCCTGCGCTCAGTGCGCTCGCGACGAGAGACCCGAACGGCTGCAATGGCCACGTCGAGTTGTGCGACCGGCCGTACAACGCGATCGCCTATCCCGCGACGCACAACTCGATGTCGGCGCAGGACGGTGACCGCTGGTTCATCGCGGAGCAGCAAACCGGCGTCATGGGGCAACTCGACGACGGCATCCGGGTGTTTCTCATCGACAGCTGGTACGGCCAGATGTCCAACAAGCCGCCGATCATCGCCAACACCCAGGAGAGTCGGGCCAAGGCACTGGCCGCGGCGGAGGACCTCTACGGTGCGCAGACCGTGCGGAGTGCGTTGCGCCTTCGTGATGCGCTCAACCTGACCCCGGTGGGGCCGGTGAGACCGTATCTCTGTCACGAGCTCTGCGAACTGGGCTCGACAGAGTGGCTTCCGCTCATGGTCAAGGTGCGTGAGTGGATGGACCGCCATCCCCACGAGGTGGTCACCTTCTTCGTGCAGGACATGGTGATACCCGCCGATGTCGAGACACTGCTACGCGAGTCCGGGCTGTACGGCAGGCTCTACACCCCGACCATGGGCCAACCGTGGCCGACGCTTCGACAGATGATCGACTCCCGCCGCACTCTGGTGTGGTTACACGAGAACGTCGGCGGCGGCACGGAGCGGCCCTGGCTTCTCGACGGCAAGGAGTGGACACAGGACACGCCATACGAGTTCCACACCACCGGCGAGTTCAGCTGCGACTTCTATCGCGGATCGCACACGGCACCGCTGTTCCTGGTCAATCACTGGATGAGCAACTTC
This sequence comes from Gordonia aichiensis NBRC 108223, assembly GCF_000332975.1. Taxonomy (GTDB): domain Bacteria; phylum Actinomycetota; class Actinomycetes; order Mycobacteriales; family Mycobacteriaceae; genus Gordonia; species Gordonia aichiensis. The sequence continues at coordinate 46,457 of NZ_BANR01000023.1, forward strand.
AGCACCAGGATTCGCGATGCAGGGGCGGCCAATCGTGAAGAGTTCTTGTTCAACCGTCTCGAGCAGTGTCGGAGCGAGAGACACATGATTCCCAACTATGTTGCGGTCGACAACTACCGGATCGGCGATCTGTTCGCCTCCGTCGATCGGCTCAACGGGGTGAGTTGAGGGGCAGCGCAGATCGGCGCTCGAAAAGTTGAACAGCGCAACCACTTTCGATGTCGACGTGAATCCGATCACACCCGAACCCAGACGGCAGTGGTTTCACAAGGCATTTCGCTCTGGGTGCAACTCTGACGTAACCCCCAATCTGTACTTTCAGGACATGGCAGCTACCCCGGCAGATTCTCGACGGATGGACACGGCCCGACCTACCCGCGACAGATGGCGTGACGTCGTCAAGTACGACGTGCCCGCATCCCTGGTCGTTTTTCTTGTGGCACTGCCGCTTTCGCTCGGGATCGCCGTTGCCTCCGGTGCCCCGGTCATGGCAGGTCTGATCGCGGCAGTGATCGGTGGCGTCGTTGCCGGTGCGATCGGGGGCAGCCCGCTCCAGGTGTCGGGCCCCGCGGCGGGACTCACCGTCGTCGTGGCCGAACTCGTCGCGAACTTCGGCTGGAAGGTGACGTGTGCGATCACCGTGGGAGCCGGACTGCTCCAGATCCTGTTCGGGGCGAGCCGTATCGCGACCGCCGCGTTGGGCATTGCGCCGGTCGTGGTCCACGCCATGCTGGCGGGTATCGGCATCACCATTGCGCTGCAACAGATCCACGTCCTCCTCGGCGGCACGTCGCAGAGCTCGGCACTGGCCAACATCACTGAACTGCCGCAACGACTCGGCGACATCAGTTGGTCCGACGCAGCGATCGGCGTCATCGTGATCGTGGTGATGCTGGGGTGGAAGTATCTTCCGGCGGGCGTGCGCAAGATCCCGGGACCGCTCGCGGCGATCGCGCTCGCGACCGTGGTGGCTGCGGCGGCCGGCCTCGACGTCGAGCGGGTCCGTCTCGACGGGAACTTCTTCGACTCCATCTCGCTTCCGCAACTGCCCCAGGGGGATTGGAGCGGATTCGTTCTCGGGGTGCTCACCGTCGCGCTGATCGCGAGCGTCGAGTCGCTGCTCTCCGCGGTCGCCGTCGACAAGATGCACGACGGGCCGCGCAGCAGGTTCAACCGCGAGCTCATCGGTCAGGGGAGCGCGAACATGGTATCGGGAGCACTGGGTGGGCTCCCGGTCACCGGGGTGATCGTCCGCAGCACCGCGAATGTCGCTGCAGGCGCACGCTCCCAGTGGTCGGCAGTGCTCCACGGTGTCTGGATCTTCGTCTTCGCCGTGTTCCTGACAGCGCTCGTCGAACAGATCCCACTCGCCGCGCTCGCAGGTCTGCTCGTGGTGATCGGCATGCAGCTTGTCAAGCTGGCGCACATGAAGACCGCACTGCGCACCGGCGACCTCTGGGTGTATGGCGTCACCGTTGTCAGCGTGGTCTTCCTGAATCTGCTCGAGGGCGTCGCCATCGGTCTCGCCCTGGCGGTGGCGCTGGTCCTCTGGCGGGTGATCCGTGTCGAGATCAGCGCACAGCCGTCGACGACCGGCGCACCGGGCGAATGGTTGATCGCGATCCGGGGTTCGCTGAGCTTTCTGTCCATCCCGCGCCTCAACAGCACGCTCGGTAAGGTGCCCGACGATGTCGGGGCGACACTGGAACTCGACGTCGATTTCGTCGACCACGCGGCATCGGAGATGATCTCCGACTGGGTTCGTGCGCGCGAGGCCGCGGGCAACGAGGTGACGGTGGTCGAACGTGGACGGGCCAGACTCGAGCACGCGCCACTCGCGCCGCCACGGCGGCATACCGGAGGCATCGTCGGCCTGACCCCGTGGCGCAGCCAGCGTATTCCCGTCGACGATGAGGCAGTTGCCGACGTACCGGCGCCACTGCGATCGATCATGGCGGGCGTGACCGACTACCACCGCGATCATGCCGACGTGCTGCGCGGACACCTGGAGGACGTCGTCGACTATCAGCAGCCGGACGCGTTCTTCCTGACGTGCGCTGACTCGCGCATCATGCCCAACATCATCACGTCGAGCGGTCCGGGCGATCTGTTCACCGTACGTAACGTCGGCAACCTCGTCGGCGGGCCCGACGGGGCAGCCGAATCGATCGAGGCGGCACTGGATTTCGCGATCAACGAGGTCGGCGTGACGGCTGTCGTCGTCTGCGGTCACTCGTCGTGCGGTGCGATGCGCGCGTTGCTCGACGAAGACCGCGGGCGGTCGAAGTCGACGTCCGGATCGCCGATTCGCTCGTGGCTGTCGCAGGCCGAACCGAGCCGAGCTGCTCTGGAACTCGGCCACCCTGCCGGAAGGTCAGCGGCGCGAATGGGTTTCAACGACGTCGACCAGTTGGCGGTGGTCAATGTGGCGAAGCAGGTGGAGATGCTCAGTCGAGATCGGTTGGCAGGCAGGGCCGCTGCGGAGGCGCGTTTGCGAATCATCGGACTGTACTTCGATATCCGTTCAGCACAGGTCTACGAGGTGACCCAGACCGGTATCCACCTCGCCGGAGTGGGGCACCACGTGAGCGGCATGCTCGAGCGCGAGTTCGCTGCCGACAACTCCTGACGAGCCCTCAGAACATCACCGAGCGAAAATGCGTAATCAGCCGACCGGCGTCGTCGAGAACATGGAAGGCGATGCCCGGCGGCTGACCACGATTGATGATGTCGCGGCCCTCGAACGGCAGGTTCAGCGTCGATGAGACGCCCGGCGCGACGCACAGTGGTCGGTCGGCGAATCGTGTCACCGCGGGTGTGTGGGCATGTCCGCACAGGAACGCGACGATATTCGGATGCTCGACGACCAGCGCGGCGAGCCGTCTTTCGCCGGTCTGCCGGATGCTGTCCATGAAGGGCATCTCCAGGGTCACGGGCGGGTGGTGGAATGCGACGAACACGGGGGTATCGGGTCCGTGCGCGCCGATCTCCGCCGACATCCACGCCAGCGTGTCGTCGTCGAGGCGACCATCATTGCGGCCGGGAATGGAGCTGTCGGCGACGATGAACAAGACGCCATCGATCAGTCGTGAGGAGTTGATCGGCGCTGACGACTCGGTCCCGAGGATGCCGGCGTTGAATGCGGTGCGCTCGTCGTGATTGCCCTCTGTGATGAGGATGGGGAGTGGGCTGTCGATGACGAGAGAGGCCTCGCGGTACTCGCTCGGACTGCCCTCGTCGGCAACGTCGCCGGTGATCAGCAGCGCGTTGATGCCTGCTGCGCGCGCGTTGATGTAGCTCAACGTCGATTCGATGCGGGCGCGATTGAATCGGGTGCCGTTGAAATGCAGGTCGCTGATGTGCGCGACAACGAACACAGGCTCTCCCAGGGGGTTGGACACCACTGAACATAGCCAAGACGGTCGGTGTTGGCGAAGTGAGGTCGTCGGGCGTGGCGAGGGACTCACTCACGGTGTCCCTATGACCGACGCCGTGTCAGTGCAGCGTGTGTGCGAACAGCTTGCGGAGCTGCGTGAAGTGGTATTCGGAGGCGTCGTGGTTGTAGACCGCGGTGTCGGCCATCGTGTAGCCGTGCTCGGCGCCGGGGTACACGGTGGCCGAGTGTGTGACCCCCGCGGTGATGAGTGCGTGCTCGAACTGTGCGACCGCTTCGCTGGGTAGGGAACGATCACGGTCGGCGTGCACGGCGAGTACCTGGGCGTCGACGCTCCCCAGACGCAGGTGGGGGCTGTCGGAGGACTGCGTGATCAGTCCGCCCGTGTGGAACATGCCGAGCGCGGCGACGTCGTCGGGGCGGATCGCGGCGGCCAGCAGTGCCAGTCTGCCGCCCATGCAGTACCCGGTGACGCCGATCGGGCCACTCGAGACACCGGGCATCGACCTCAGCGCGTCGATGTACGCGGACAGGTCGGGTTCGGCGAGGTCGTCGGTCAGTGCATGGACCCGCGGCATCGCCTCGGCGAAGAATGCGGCGCGCGTGTCGTCGTCGAGCAGGTCGTCGTCCGGTGACGTCTCGGCTGCGGTGCCCCAGCGATAGAACACATTGGGTACCAGGACGACATACCCCCACGAGGCGATGCGGTCGGCCATTCGTCGTGTCTGTCTGCGTAGCCCGATGGCGTCGATCACGAAGAGCACGCCGGGGTGATCGGCGTCGTCGTCGGGTCCTACGAGGTAGGCCTCGGCATCGCCGTCGGCGGCCGTCACGACGATGTCCTCGCCGTGCGTGGTGACGGGTGCGGCCTCGGTGTCGGTCATCGGTGGTGTCCTCTCACATGTGGTGTGTTGTCATCACAGGTCGCCGGGCAGTTTGTCGCGGCGGATTCCGCGCCAGCTCGGGTGGCGGAGATGGCCGGTGCTGGTCCAGTCCATGAAACGCACCTCGCCGACGATCTTCGGCAGCACCCAGATGGCTGTCGAGGCAACGGGGCGGTCGAGTTTCTCCAGGAACGGACTGCGGGAGATCACGAGCGGCTTGAGTTCTGCTGCGAGGGTCGTCAACGACGCCTCCGTGAATCCGGTGCCCACCCTGCCGACATAACGCAATCCGGTGTCCTCCGGCAATCCCACGAGCAGAGAGCCGATGGTTCCTTCGCGGTTACCGCGTCCGAGGCGATAGCCGCCGACCACCACTTCGATGTCGCTCCAGTTCTTCTGCTTGCGCCACAGGCTGCTTCGTCGACCCTGCTGGTACGTCGACGTCCTGCGCTTGGCGACGACCCCCTCGAGTCCGTGATCGCGGCTGTAGGTCACGGCAGCCGACCCGGGGCCGGGCAACAGCGGTGGGATCTCCACGTTCGCGGACTCTGCGAACGCGGGGGCGAGGGCCTCCAGCAGTTGTCGGCGCTCCGACCACGGCTTACGCAGCAACGATGTGCCGTTGAGGTAGAGGATGTCGAAGAGGTACAGCTTGAGCGCGTACTTCTCGTCGGTGTTGTTGCGTGAGGCCAGCAGCGTGAAATTCGTGTGCCCACCGGAGTCGATGGCGACGACCTCGCCGTCGAGTACCACGTCGATCAGGCCGAGCTCGTCGGCGGCAGAGCGTAATTCCGGAAAGTCGGCGGTCATGTCGATACCCGAGCGAGAGGTGAGGCGGTAGTCGCCGTCGACCGACCGCAGCAGGATTCGATACCCGTCCCACTTGCCCTCGAATGCCCAGTCCCGGCCGTCGAGGCCCTCGACGGATTCGTCTGTTGCGAGCATCGGGCGCGGATGCGTGAGGCTATCGGGAAGGATCGGTCGGGGCTCGTCGCTCATCAGATGTGCGAGCCAGTTTGTGTCGCCGGTCTTGATGAGCGCGTAGCGTCCCTGGATGCGGTCGCCGTGGAGGCGGACGATGATCTCCTTCTCGCGCCACTTCTCGGTCTCGTAGGTTCCGCGATCCCAGATCTCCACGTGTCCTGCGCCGTACTCCCCGCCGGGGATGTCGCCGGAGAAGTCGGCGTAGTCGAGGGGATGGTCCTCGGTGTGCACCGCCAATCGATTCTGATCGGGGTCGGTCGGCAGGTTCTTCGGCACGGCCCACGAGACGAGCACACCGTCACGTTCGAGTCGGAAGTCGTAGTGCAGCCGCCGCGCGTGATGCTCCTGGATCACGAAGATCGGGTCGGTCGACGCCGCGCCAGCAGCCTCGTCGCTGGTGGCCGTGTCGTCGGTGGACCGCGCGCGACGTCGACGATGCTCGTCGTCGCCGAAGGGCTCGGGGGTTTTCGACGCATCGCGCTTGGCTCGGTAGGTGCTGAGGTCGACGACCGGGCGCGGCGCTGCTTCCTCGCGTGATTCTCCGGTGCCGTCGGCGCTTTCGGCGGTGTCCCCGGTGGTGTGTTCCTCGGTGGTATGTCTCTCTCCGGTGTGTTTCTCGGGGCCGTACGGATCGTCGAGGCCGGCGAGCAGATCGCCGTCGGCGGCGCGCTCGAGAACCTCGGCGAAGTGCAGTTGCGTCAGACCGGGAGTGCCGAGCTCTTCCCACGTCCGAGGTGCGGCGACCCAGGGTTCGTTGCGACCGCGCATCGAGTAGGGCGCCAGCGTCGTCTTCGACGCGCTGTTCTGGCTCCAGTCCACGAAGACACGGCCGCTGCGTTCGGATTTCGCCATCGTGGCGGTGATCGTCGAGGGGTGTGCTGCAGCCAATGACGTCGCGATCTCGCGTGCGACCGAGCGCGCGGAATCCGGTGAGACGGGTCTTTCGAAGCGGGCATAGACGTGAATCCCCTTGCCGCCGCTGGTGACGGGGTACGACGTCAGACCGGCGCCGTCGAGGATGTCGTGCATCATCAGTGCCACTTCGGCGCACGCATCGAGTGACACATCCGGGCCCGGGTCGAGGTCGAGGACGAGGCGGTTTGCTCGGATCTCGCCAAGTCCTTTGGGGCCGAGTACATGTGGGCTGTCCTTCGCTGTGGACGTGGGCGATTCACCAGCGTCGGGAGGGGGAACGAGCCACTGAGGTGTATGGAGCTCGAGCGCTGCCATCTGTGCCAGCCACACGAGAACCGCTGCAGAATCGGCCATCGCATAGGTGATGGTGCGGCCGCTGTGGGCCACGCCGACACGCGGAATCCACTCGGGAACCCCGTTGGGCAGATCCTTTTCGAAAAAGGGAGTCGATTCGACGCCGTTGGGCCAGCGCTTACGCGTGATCAGTCTGCCGCGCAGATGGGGCAGCATGACGCCAGCGATCCGCGTGTAGTAATCGACGACGTCGACCTTGCGGGTTCCGGTTGCCGGGTACAGTACTTTGCCCAGGTTGGTGAGGGCGATCGTATGACCGTCGATCTCCAAGGTCTGAGCGGGTGTCATGGGTTCCATTGTGCCCACGCGAGCACCGCGACGACGTGACCGATGGCACAATGGTGCGCATGCGCTCTATCTGGAAGGGCGATCTCAGCTTTGGCCTGGTCAACGTGCCCGTCAAGGTGTATTCGGCGACGGAGAGCCACGATCGCAAGTCGTATCAGGTGGATTCGTCCGACGGTGCTCGTATCCGTTACCGCAGGGTGCGGGAGGGAACCGACACCGAAGTCGACTATTCCGATATCGCCAACGCCTACGAAACCGACAGCGGCGATTCGGTGATCTTGACGAAAGAAGACCTCGCGTCGCTGCCGGTGCAGAAGAGTCCGGAGATCTCGATCGTCGAATTCGTTCCTGTCGATCAGGTCGATCCGATCTACTTCGACAAGCCGTACTACCTGGAGCCGTCGTCGAAATCTCCGAAGGCCTACGTACTTCTTGCCAAGGCGTTGCAGGAGACCGATCGGCTCGCGATCGCGTCGTTCACATTGCGCAATCGGACACGCATGGCCGCGCTACGGGTCATCGAACCCGGGGTGATGACCCTGCAGACGCTGCTCTGGCCCGACGAGGTGCGCAAACCCGACTTCGACTTCCTCGGCGAGGACGTGCAGATCCGCGATCAGGAACTGAAGATGGCGTCGTCACTGATCGACTCGATGGCGACCGACTACGACCCGGACGAGTTCTCCGACACCTATCAGGACGAGCTGTCGAAGTTGATCGAGGCCAAAGCCGAAGGCGGCGAGGCATTCCCGGAGGCGGAGGAGAAAGAGACTGTCGACGAGGACTCCGAGGTCGCGGATCTGCTTGCCGCTCTGCGCGCTTCGGTGAAGGACAGCTCCACGGCGAAAGACAGCGCTTCGGAGAACAGCAGCGCTACTCCCCGGAAGGCGCCCGCGAAGAAGACGGCTGCGAAGAAGGAGCCGGCCAAGAAGACTGCAGCCAAGAAGACCGCGACCAAGAAGACCACAGCCGAGAAGACCACAGCCGAGAAGACCACAGCCAAGAAGACGACACGAAAGCGAGCGGCGAGTTGAGCGATCCGAGCACACCCGACTCGAGCACACCTGACTCGAGCACAACTGACGGAGTTCTCGATCTGCTCATCGTCGGTGCGGGATTGTCGGGGATCGACGCCGCCTACCGCGTCACCGAACGCAACCCCGGTCTGCGCTATCGGATCGTCGAGCAGCGTGAACGCATCGGAGGTACCTGGGACCTGTTCCGCTATCCGGGCGTGCGCTCCGACTCGGACATCTTCACGTTGAGCTTTCCGTTCCGCCCGTGGCAGGGGAGCAAGACCATGGCGTCGGGTGCGGAGATCCGTGACTATCTCGAAGACACGGCCCGCGAGACGGGTGTGCTCGACCAGATCGACTTCGGCGTCACCGTCACCGCTGCCGACTTCGACACCGCGTCGGACACCTGGACCGTGACCACCCGCGTGGGTGACGACACACGCACCTACACAACCCGATTCCTCTACCTGTGCACCGGCTATTACCGATACGACGAGGCCTACACCCCCGACTTCGCCGGCGCCGAAGACTTCTCCGGGACCATCGTGCACCCCCAGTTCTGGCCGGAGGATCTCGACTACACGGGCAAGAACGTCGTCGTGATCGGTAGCGGTGCAACGGCTGTCACCCTGATCCCGAGCATGGTCGATCGCGCGGGTCAGGTGACGATGCTGCAGCGTTCGCCGACGTACCTGTTCCCGGTGGGCTGGCAGGAACCGACGACACCGTGGATCCAGCGACTGTTGCCCAAGCAGTGGGCGCACGACGTGATCCGCTATCGCAATGCGCTCGTCACGCTGTCGATCTATCTCTTCGCACGCCGATTTCCGCGAGCGTCGCGAAAGCTGCTGCGGCAGATCGCGATACGAAACCTACCGAAGGGCTACGACGTCGACACGCACTTCCGCCCTCGGTACGAGCCATGGGACGAGCGGTTGTGCATCATCCCCGACGCCGACTTCTACAAGGCGCTCGGCACCGGGCACGCCCAGGTGGTGACCGACCAGATCGACCGGTTCACACCCGACGGGATCAAGCTGGTGTCGGGCACCGAACTACCCGCCGACATCATCGTCACCGCAACCGGACTCGAACTGCTCGCGTTCGGCGGGGCGCAGCTGTCGATCGACGGCGTCGAGTTCAAACCACATGAGAAGTTCGCGTATCGCGGTTACATGCTCAGCGACGTCCCGAACCTGGCGTGGTCGATCGGGTACACCAACGCGTCGTGGACGTTGCGCGTCGATCTGACCAGCAAGGCCGTCGGCGATCTCATCGCCTACATGCGGGCACACGGATACACGTCGGCAGCGCCGACGATCGGCTCGGCAACCCTGCCGGAACACATGTTGTTCGCACTGGACTCGGGCTATGTCCGCCGCGGAGCCGTCGCGCTGCCCAAGTCGTCGAATCAGGCGCCCTGGCAGGTGCGGCACAACCTGGTGCTCGACGCCATCGACTCTCGTCGCTATGAGGTGACCGAGGCGATGGAGTTTCACACCGTCGCGGACCCGGCGCAGACGAAAACCGCTGGCTGACACGCCGCAGAAGGCGGCATCATCGTGGGGTGAGTTCCACGATCGTCGAGTCGAAGCTGCCGCGCGCTCTGCGTCCGCTGGCCGGTGCGCAGTTCCGGCGGCTGGTCATCGGGCTGATACTCGCATTGTTCTCCGACGGGGTCTGGGCCATCGCACTGGTGTGGCAGATCATCGCACTGGGCGGCGGCCCCACTCAGGTCGCGTGGGCCTCAGGTGTGTCGGCGGTCGGCATGGTGGTCTCGACCCTCGCGGGTGGAGTTCTCGCCGACCGGGTGTCACAGCGGTCGATCATCGTGTCGCTCGAGGTCGTCAAGATGCTGGTGTTCGGGGCCGTCGGCGTGCTGTCGATGCTCGGTCTGCTCACCTTGCCCATGGTGGTGCTCGCAGCTCTGCTCGGCGGCATCACCACCGGTATGTACTACCCGGCGTATTCCGCACTGTTGCCGCGCATCGTCTCGGCGTCGGAGTTGCAGGCAGCCAACGGAATCGAGGGATTCGCCCGTCCCGTCGTCTTCCAGGCGATCGGGCCGATGGTGGCGGGCCTGATCGTGTCTGCCGCTGCCCCCGGGCCCGCGGTTGTGGTGGCTGCTCTTGCGAGTATCGGTGCGGGGGTGTGCTATCTCGCGATGAAGCCGCTTCCGCAACATCGAGAGGCACTGCGGGGCAACCCCATTCGAGCGGTCGTCACCGATCTCGCGGAGGGGTTCGGCTACGTCCTGCGCACGCCATGGCTGTGGGCGACCTTGTTCTTCGCGACGCTGTTGGTACTGGCGACCATGGGTCCGATCGAGGTACTCGTGCCATTCGCATTGCGTGAGCGCGTGCACGGCGGTGCCGGCGACCACGCTCTCGTGCTCGCCGCGTACGGGGCGGGGGCGGCGATCGGATCGGCGTACTTCGCGTCGATACGGATGCCGCGGCGCTACCTCACCGTCATGTTCGTCATCTGGGGGCTGTCGAGTCTGGCGTTGGTCGTGATGGGCGTCGCCGAACACACGTGGCTGTTCATCGTCGCCGGTGCGCTTCTGGGGTTCGGGTTCGACGCCCCATCGGTGCTCTGGGGCACTCTCCTGCAGCGCCGGGTACCCCCAGAACTACTAGGTCGGGTCGCGAGCCTCGACTTCTTCGTCGCCGTCGTCCTGATGCCCGTGTCGATGGCGATCGCTGCTCCGTTGAGCAACGTGATCGGACTGACCGCGGTGTTCGTGATCGGTGGCATCCTGCCCGTGCCCGTGGCCATCGCGTTCTACGTCGCGGCCCGACTCTGGCGCGACGAGATCGAGCATCCGCTCGACGATGCCGTGGTGGTGAAACCGGCCGCCGCCTAGCGATGTGGTGACAATGGTCGACATGCGCGAGATCGTGACCCTGGCAGGCGTTGCCACCTGGCGGACACCCGTGATCGCCTGGCAGGGACTCCGCGCACAGCGGGGTGTCGCGCGGTTGCCGCAGGCCGACGGCGATGTCGGCACTGTCGGAGACCCCTCCGATCCGAGCTGTCTTCGCCTAGTCGTCCTCGGCGACAGCCTCGCAGGTGGCGTCGGTGTAGGGCATCATCTCGACACCCTCGCGGGCGGTGTCGCCACGCGGCTCGCGGCTGGCCGACACGTGCCGGTGCAGTGGCTGGTGGCGGCGCGGACCGGTTTCACCGCGGGCCAGGCGCTCACGCTGATCGACGACGCAGCGCTGGCGCATGCCGATGTGGTGATCATCTCGGTGGGTGCCAACGACGTGAAGAACATGCACACTGCACGCCGATGGCGCGACGATCTGACAGCTCTGCTCGCCGCAGTCTGCGCAGAATCGAGCCGCGCTGAGATCGTCCTGCTGCCCGTGCCGATGTTGCAGATGTGCCCGGCATTGCCCGGTGCGCTCGCGCGGGTGCTGGGTGCACGTGCCGCCGCGTTCGATGAGGTCGCCGACGGCGTGGTCGCCCGATTCCCGCGAGTCCGCAGGTTCACCCGCTTCGCCCCTCCGGGCGACGACCTGTTCGCCGCCGACGGATTCCATCCCTCGGCGGCGTTTCACGCGATCTACGCCGAGCAGATCTGCGCCGCACTGAAGCCCCCGCGCGACGGCTCGTCCACGCTCCGCTGACCCGGCTTAGGCAGCAGGCCCGGATGACTGGGTCCGCAGACACTGAGATGTTCTCAGCGGGGGATGTTCTCAGAAGGGGATGTTCTCAGAAGGGCCAGACCAGCGGCACCATGAAGACCGCCACGGCACCGAAGAGCGCGATGCACGGAAGTCCGAGCCTCCAGTAGTCGCCGAAGCGATAACCACCGGGGCCCTGAACCATCAGATTGCCCGCGGTCGCAACGGGAGTGAGGAACGAGGCGGCCCCCGACACCGTGATGGCCATCATCATCGGCAGCACCGAGATATCGGCCGTGTGGGACACGGTCACCGCGATCGGCGCCACCACCAGCACGGTCGCGAGGTTGCTGATGAACTGCCCCAACACCAGGACAGTGATCACGATCGCGGCCAGCAGCAGCAGCGGGCTGCCTCCGCCGAGCGTGTCGACCATCCACGTCGAGATCCGCTGCGCCAAACCACTCGTCTGGATCGCGATCGACATCGGCACCATCCCGCCGACCACGATCAGGGTCTGCAGCGAGATCGAGCGCTCTGCCTGCGGCACCGTGATCACGTTCATCGCCACGAGTGCCGCCGCCGCACACAGGACGACGATGGCCGGGGGTGCCACGTCGAGTGCCAGGGACACGCACATGATCACCAGCACGGCCGACGAGATCCACGCGCGGGCTCCGAGGTGCCCCGTCTGCCTTCGAATCAGATCCGGCTCGTTGACGCTGAGGATTCCACCCCCGGTCACCTTGGTCTGCAGGTCATCCCACGTTCCGTGTAGCAGGAGGACGTCACCGACCTCGAGGTGTGCGTGGTCGAGCAGCTTGCCGTTGCGGTGCACGGCGGTGATGATCAGGTCGCCGTCCTCGGTGAACATGCCCGGATACACCTCGTCGCCGAGGAACGGTGACCGGGGAGGGATGACCACCTCGATCATGCCGCTGTCCTTGTCGACGTCGTGGTCCGACCCGGACAGCTGGTACTCGGCTGCGATCGTCTGTGCGTAGCGACTCAGATCGTGGGTGGCATTGGCAGGCCACCGCTCGGGGAGCAGGCGTGGACCCAGAGTCACACAGATCAGCACGACGCCCGCCAACAGGGGTACACCGACGATCGCGAACTCGAAGAATCCGAATGCCCGCGCTCCGTTCCCCTCGGCCAACTCCGAGACCAGCACGTTGATAGGGGTACCGAGCAGCGTCAGCATCGACCCGGCGTGCGCCGCGAAGGCGAGCGGGATCAGCATGCGTGAGGGTGCCTGTCCGATGCGCGCGGCGAGAAGCACCGCCACCGGGATCAGTGCGGCAACTGCGCCGTTCGGGGTGATGAACGCTGCGAGCAGAGCGGAGAGCACCATGACGGCACTCATGATCGCCGCGGGTTTCTGACCCACCCAGCGGGTCATCACAGCGCCTGCCCACGCGGTCACCCCGGAGGCGTCGAGCGCCTCACTGACAACGAACAGTCCGGCGAGATAGATGACGAGCGGGTCGCCGAAACCTGAAATCGCTTCGCCGAAGTCGACGACGCCGGTGGCGAACAATGCGATCGTCACGCCGAGCGCGACGATCGCGGGTGACACCCTGTTCCAGATGAACACGACGATCGCCACGAGCAGGATGACGACGGTGGCGACTTCTGGGTTCAGCGTCATCGACGCGCACCTTCCTTGCTCTGTGTCGGACCGTCCGCGACCGTGGTGTGCATCAGTCGAGGATTCCGATGCCCTGCCCGAAGAAGTAAGCGCTCAGCACGACGAGGACAACGATCGAGATCGTGGTCATGTTGTGGCTCAACCAGTCTCGGAATCGAGCGAGAGTCGGTGCCGCGCGCTCGCCGCCGAGGACTGCGAGGACGAGGGGAACGATGACCCCGGATGCGGCGACGAGTGCGAACACGAGAAGCCCGACGACGAGTTGTGCGGTGTCGAGGTCTGCCTCCCCGAGCCGCGCTCCCGCAGCGACTGCCAGGGGTATGTTCTTGATGACGATCACTCCCTGTGCGACGCCCATCGCCAGGGCGCCCCACACGCTGAGTCCGTCGAGTCGGTCGAGGATGCTCGGCTTCTCCTCGTCGCCCTCCTTCGGGCGCTTCCTCCAGGCGACCATCGCGAGGACGGCGAACAGCACCGCGATGACCAGCAAGAGGATGTCGACCCCGTCCGTGGTCGCCTCGGGCGCATCATCGTCGGCGACGTCGACGATCGCCGCCGCGATCGCGGTGATCACCAGCAGCACGACGAACCAGCCGACACCGAACAGTGCTGTCTTGAGCCGTCCACGACTGCCGAGCAGAAGCATGACCGCGGTCGCGAGCGCCACGGGACTGAGCGCCAAACCCACGGCCAACGGCAGCGTGTCTCCTATTGCTGACCACATGCGTGGGCGCTCCTCTCCGGGTCGGACGGCCGATCAGTTGTACGGCACGACGATAGTGGCAAGGGCTAGGCTGCGTGCAGTGGCGCCTTCGGCGCTGTGTGCAGTGGCGTCTTCGACGCTGCGCGCAGGTGATGCCTGCCTGCTGCGTCACAGCCTGCGGCGCAACCGAACTCCCGAGAGGATCCGAGTCACACCGATGATCACCCCGTTCGCACTGACCGATATCACCGTCCTGACAGGCGACGCAGACGGAACCGTTCACGAGAACTGGACGGTGCTCGTCGACGCCTCCGGAACGATCGAACACGCCGGTCCGTCCGGCAGCATCGAACTCGGCAGTCGCGCGGTGGTCGACGGAAAAGGAAAGTTCGTGATCCCCGGGCTGATCAACGCGCACGCGCACCTGTTCTCCGACGGCAAACCGCTCGCGCCGTTGCTCACCGGGCCCCGCACCAAACATTTCGTCGCGAAGGTTCTGCATTCACCCGCGGGCCGGTGGCTGACCACCAGGCGCACGAAGGCCAATGCGATCAATCAACTCCACAGCGGTGTCACCACGATCCGCAGCGTCGGCGACGTGCGTTACGAGGTGATGGCCGTTCGCAACGCCATCGAGCGTGGCGACTATCTCGGCCCGACGATCCTGCCCTCGGGTCCACTGCTGGCGATCACCGACGGTCACGGTGCGCCGCAGATCTCGCTCACCAGCGACACACCCGCGCAGGCGCGGCACAACACCCTCGAGAACCTTCGACGCGGAGCACAGACCATCAAGATCTCCGCGACCGCGGGCGTGACCGACGCGAAAGAAGTCGGCTACGCGGGCAGGCCGGAGATGTCGGAGCAGGCGATGCGCGCGGTGTGCGAGGAGGCGCACGCGGTCGGGGTGATCGTCGCGGCGCACGCGCAGAGTGAGGAAGGGGTTCTCTCGGCGCTTCGCGCGGGAGTCGACACCATTGAGCACGGTAGTCAGATGTCGGACGCGGTCATCGAGTTGTTCCTCGACAACCCGAACTCACTGCGCGGATACAGCGCGATGATCCCCACCGTGCAGGCGTGTCTGCCCCTCGTCGAACTCGACCAGTCGGTGAGTGGCGCCACCGACGTCGTCAGGGAGAACGCCAAACTCGTGCTCGACGAGATGGTGTCGGGAATCGCGACCTGCGTCGAGCACGGCATCGCGATGGGCGTCGGCAACGACTCCGCGGTCAGTTACGTCACGCACTCCAACTTCTGGCGCGAACTCGACTTCCTGGTGCGTTACACGGATCTCGACACGAAAGGGGTGCTGCACGCGACGACGGCGGTCAACGCCGCCATCCTCGGGATCGATTCCGTGACAGGCTCGATCGAGCCCGGAAAAGCGGCCGATCTCGTTGTGTTGGAAGACAATCCGCTTGAGTCGTTTCGGAATCTCGAATCGCCGTGGATGGTCGTCGTCCGCGGCGAACGCATCGACCACCCGCAGATCACACGCATTCCGGAGATCGACGAGCAACTCGACACGCTCTGACACCGGGCCACGCGCCGAGCTACGCAGGGGGCAGCAGGTGCTCTCGTGCGCCGTCGGCGATCATCTCGGTGAGTGTGCGTAGCAGCGACGACCCGAGCGTCCAGTACTGCCAGTACAGTGGCACGTCGACGTAGAGGTCGGTCAGGGTGACCACCCGGCCGTCCTCGAGCGCATCGGTCACCTGAGCCAGCGGTACTGCGCCCCAACCCATCCCGGACTCGATGGCCCGGTGGTATTCGGTCGACGCCGGGATGTAGACGGCAGGCGGATCGAGTACCTCACCCGACATCATCGCCAGCACCCTTCGCTGCAACTCGTCGTTGCGGTCGAACTGGACCATGGGCGCTTTCGCGAGCGCGGAATCGTCGACCCCGCGGGGCATCCAGAGATCGAGGAACTCGGGAGTCGCAACCGGCAGATAGCGCATGGTCCCCAGCGCCCGCAGGGTGGTGCCACGGATGGCGAGCGGGTCGGAGGTGATGGCGCCCATCACCTCGCCGGTCACCAACCGCGAGCTGTTGACCGCCTCGTCGTCGCGTATCACCTCGACGGCGACGGGATTCTCGCGGTGAAAGCGTGCGAGTACCGGTAGGAGCCAGGTGGCCAACGAGTCGGCATTCGCCGCGATGGGCAGGTGCACGCGCGGCCGGTCCACCAACGGTGCGGCCGCGACGTCGTCGAGATCACCGGAGAGGCCGAGATCGCCGGAGAGTTCGAGTTGGGCCTCGCGACTGAGCAGGTCCCACTGCTTTGCCATACGCGCGAGGACCTCGCCGTCGCGGGTCGGCGTGATCGGCTTGGTCCTTCGGACAAGGATGCGGCCGACGGAGACCTCGAGTGCCTTGATCCGCTGGCTCACCGCCGACGGAGTGATGTGCAGTTGTTCCGCCGCGGCGTCGAACGTGCCGGCGTCGAGCACCGCCGACAGCGTCCGGAGCGCGTCTGATCCCAGATCCACATAAGACACTCTAATGATTCATCAGAAACATTCGCTGTACTTGTCTACCCTTGGACTCGTACGTTCGTGGCATGACGACGTATCTGCTCGCGGCCATTGCGGGACTCCTGACCGGCGCTGGCCTGATCGTGGCCGTCGGACCGCAGAACATCTTCGTGCTCCAGCAGGGTGTGCGTCGTGCGCACGTGAACCCCGTGATCGCGGTGTGCGCGCTCTCGGATGTGGTGCTGATCGTTGCGGGAGTGGCGGGTCTCGGAGCGTTGGTGTCGGCGCATCCCACGGTGGTCACGGTCGCGAAGATCGCAGGTGGGGCATACGTGGTGATTCTTGGACTGCTTGCCGCACGACGATGCCTGCGGTCAAGCGAGGCGATCACGGCAAACCCCGACGAGGTACGCACCGCCTCGCGGTGGGTGGCCATCGGCACCGCGCTCGCGCTGACCTGGCTCAACCCGCATGTCTACCTCGACACGGTGCTCACCATGGGCGCGATCGCCAACAGTCACGGAAATGGTAAGTGGGCCTTCGCGATCGGCGCGAGCATGGCAAGCGTTGTGTGGTTCACGCTGATCGGCCGCGGTGGCCGCAGGCTTGCGCCGGTGTTCGCCAGGCCGCGTGCGTGGAAGGTGCTCGACGGAGTCGTTGCGGTCATCATGGTGGGAATGGGTGCCGCACTGCTTGTTTCGGCGTGACGTGTTGTTTCGGCGTGACGTCGTATCAGACCAGTCTGTGCCGGTACGCATAGGACACCACGGCCGCCCGATCGCGACACCCCGTCTTGGCGAGGATGTGATTGATGTGGGTTTTGACGGTGCTCACACCGACCACCAGTCGTCGGGCGATCTGCTGGTTCGACAACCCTTCGGCGATCAGCGCGACCACCTCGGTCTCCCGGTCGGTGAGGCCGTCAGGAGTCCCGGTGGCTGATCCGGACTCGCCGCTGCGGTCCGCTGATCGGGAAAGCAGTGCGCGCATGGCCTTTTCGTCGAGAAGGGATCGGCCGGTGGCCGCGGAGACCAGCGCGGCTTCGATGGCGTCGGGGTCGGCGTCCTTGTTCAAGAAGCCGACGGCCCCGGCATCAAGTGCTTCGACGTTGGTGACGTTGTCGTCGTAGGTGGTCAGCGCGACTGCGCGAGTGGAGGATCCCGACGCGACGAGTCGTCGAATCCCCTCGATGCCACCGATTCCCGGCATCCGGAGGTCTGTGAGTAGGACGTCGGGCGACTGTTCGGCAACGAGTGCGAGTGCCTCCTCTGCCGACGCCGCGACGCCGACGACGTCGAGGGAATCGAACAGTGCGAGCATTGACCGCAGTCCCTCTCGCACGACGGTCTGGTCGTCGGCGATCACCACCCGTACCGTCATGTGTCCACCCGTCCCGTGTCCATCGGCCCGGTTTCCGAGCGTCCTGTACCCATGTGCATGCTGAGCTCGAAACCCGCTGCGGTCGAACCGTAGTGCAGCGTCCCGCCGGCTGCGGAGACCCGCTCGGCCAGACCGGTCAATCCGCGCCCACCGCTCGCGTGGCCGCGATCGACGAACCGCGTCGGATCACCGATCGATGTCACGTGCACCACGTCCTTCGTGAGCACGATACGTACCGGGGCTCCTGCGGCGTGACGCATCGAGTTGGTCAGACCCTCCATCAGCACCGACCGCGCCAGATCACGCCAGCGCGGAGCGAGATCTTCTACGTCGCCGGACACCTCGACGTCGAGGCCTGCTCCCGAACGCAGCTGTCTCAGGGTCTTGGCGAGCCACGGCGCGAGGGCTTCCGGCTGGTCGGACATCGAGTCGTCACGCAGCGACTCGACGGCGGCTCTCGCTTCGCCGAGCCCGTCACGCGCGAGTGTCGTTGCGGTACGCAGCGTGTCGGTCAGTTCCGCCGAGGACGATTCGCGCTGCGCCATCAGGGTGGCGCCCTGCAGCGTGATGATCAGGCCGGAAAGCGTGTGTGCGAGGACGTCGTGCAGTTGCGCCGAGATCTCGCGCTGCTGATCGGCGACGGCGGTTCGTGCGCGTTCCGCCGCAATGATCTCGCGCTGGCTCGCCGCGAGTTCGGCGGCCTCACGCTGGCGGCGACGGAGTTGCACGAAGACGAATACCGCAGCGGCACTTGCCATGTTGATGCAGACAGCCCAGGCGTTGTGTGTCTGCAACCACATCAACAGTCCCAGCGTGGCCACCGAGGGCAGTGCGATGAGTGCCGAGACGAGTGCCGGGGTCTGCGACATCGCCGCGGCGGCAACTCCGACGTAGGGCAGCCAGACGGTCGCACCGCCATGGAACGCGCACGCTGCGACGACCGACGCCACCATCAGCGAGGTGGCGTGCAGTGTGGAGACCTGGGTGCCCCAGCTCTGTGCGTTCCTGTCGCGCAGTACGGAACGTACCAACAGCGCCACCACGACGCAGACGGCTACCCAGCCGATCACGGCTGCCCAGAGCGGCTGTCCGCCGGTGTCGGCGACGGCCGACACGACGACCGCGGCAGCGACGATCCCGCGGATCAGCAGGCGGTCCGTCGAAACCGGATCTCGGGTTGTTGACACATCGCCACCGTAATCTCGACGTCGGTGACCTGGCGTGCCGGAGCGGTCACGATCCACCCGATCTCCACCCCGGTTCCACCCTCGGGTTGATGTGTCGCGGGCGCTGCGGGCCGATGCTCGAAGCATGAACATCGCAAGCACAGCGCTCATCGCCGTTCTCGTATTCGTCCTCATCCTGTACCGCCAGACACAGGAGCGGCCGCTCAAGGACAACTTGTTCAAGTTGCCGCTCATCATCGGGATCATCGGGGTTGTCGAGACAGTGCAGTACCTCGGCGGAGGTCACCACGTCACCGTCGGTGCGGTGGTCGCGGTTCTCGTCGGCTTCGTCGTCGCGGCGATTCTGGCCGTGCCGCGAGCCCACAGCATGCAGGTCTATCGCAATCCGGCCGGGGTGATGGTCCGCAAGGGAGGTGCGCTCACCGTCGTGCTGTGGGTCGTCGCGATCGCGGCACACGTCGGGATCAGCCTGGTGGTTCCCGCCTTCTTCGGGGACGGTCTGCAGCACGGCATGAGCGGACTCGACGGCGCGAGCATCATGATCTACCTGGCGATCAGCCTCGGCGTGCAGGCGCTCGTCACGAGCGGCAAGGTCGCAGACCATCATCGGACGCACAGCGCCATGACGCGGTGAGCGACGTTCAGCTCTGCCCCGCCGGGACGGCCTCTCGCGTCTCGGCGGGTCCGTCGTCGATCGGGATCTTGCGGATCTCGGTGCCCTCGATGTCGACGTTGGGCAGGATGCGATTGAGCCAGCGCGGGATCTTCCATGCCCAATCGCCCATCATCGCGATCACCGCGGGAACGACGGCCATCCGGATGATGAACGCGTCGAAGAAGACCGCTGCGGCCAGCGCGAAACCCATCTCCTTCGCGATGGTGTCGGGTGCGAGCATGAACGCCGAGAACACCGAGATCATGATGACTGCGGCAGACGCGACCACGCGTGCCCCGTGCTGGTAGCCGACGATCACCGAGTCCTTCGCCGACAGACCGTGCACGTACTCCTCACGCATTCGGGTCACCAGGAACACCTGGTAATCCATGGCGAGTCCGAACACGACGCCGATCAGGAAGATCGGCAGGAACGAGATGATCGGCTTCGTGTGATCGATCAGTCCGAGGTGGCCCTCCTGGAAGATCCAGACCGTCGCACCGAACGTGGCGCATACGGAGAACAGGAACCCGATGGTCGCGGTGAGCGGCACCAGCAACGAACGGAACACGATGGTCAGAATGACGAAGGCGAGACCGACCACCACGATCAGGAATGGCAGGAGCGCACTGCTGAGCTTGCTGGAGATGTCGGACATGATGGCCGTCTGGCCCCCCACGTTGACTGTCGCGCCACCGGGTTTCGACGACCCGTAGTCACGGATCTGATCCATCAGGGTGTGCGTCTCCGGGCCCGACGGGGACTTCTGAGGTGTCACCGAGATCAGCGCAGCCGTCGCTCCCTGGCGGGGATTCTGGGGGTTGCTGCCGTTGCCCACCCAGACGACCTGCTCCGGGTTGGCCATATTCGGCAGCGTCTTCACATGAGCGACAACCGCATCGGCAGCGGGTGCGATGTCGCCGCCCGACGCGTCGCTGACGACGACCAGCAGCGGACCGTTCACACCCTCACCGAAGCCGCGTTCGAGCAGTTTCGTTGCCGCGTACTCCTTGTCACCGGTGGAGTCCATGCCGAGTTGCATGTTCGACATCGGGATCGCGGCGAGACCGAGCAGCACGAGGCCCACCAGTGCGACCGGGAGCGGGAATCGAGTGATGAAGCGTGCGACCCGCAGGCCGTTCGACGGTTGGGAATCGGGCTCGTCACCGTGACGCAACCCGGGGATGCGGGGACTGAACGCGAACCTGCCGAACGCGCCGAGCAGTGCGGGGATCAAGGTGATGGCGCCGAGCACGGCGACGATGACAGCGAGGCCGGCCGAGATACCCATCTGCGTGATGAACAGGATTCCCACGACGCTCAAGGCACACACGGCGACAACGACGGTCAGACCCGCGAACACCACTGCCGACCCGGCGGTCCCCACGGCTCGGCCCGCGGCGGCTTCGCGGGACCCGCCGAGATTCAGCTCGGATCGGTAGCGGGACACGATGAACAGCGCATAGTCGATCGAGACCGCGATGCCGAGCATGGTGATGATCGTGGTGGCGCTCTGCTGGACGTCGAAGATCTTGGCGCTCAACGTGACGAGCAGCATGGTGATGCCCACGCCGAAGATGCCGGTGATGATCGGGATGAAGGCGGCCACGATGGATGCGAACGCGATGATCATGACGATGAACGCGATCACGAAGCCCAACAGCTCCGACACCCCGCCCTGTTGGAACACCTGCATGAGGGATCCGGTGCCCTCGACCTGCAACCCGTTGCCGCGGAACTCGGCGAGCAGGTTCTCGAACCGGGTCATGTCGTCGTTGGTCAGTTCGTTGGCACGGATGTCCTGCTTGATCTGGATCAGTCCGACCTTGCCGTTGTCGCCGAGGACCTTCGGTGCGATGGCGGGATTCGCCTTCGCCGCGGTCACCGGGTTGACGACGGTCTGCGGCTCGATGACCTTGGGCAGCGTGCGCGCTTTGGCGACCAGCGCGTCGATCTGGCCCATGTGGTTCTCGAGTCCGTCGTCGGCGGCGACGAGGATCGACGTCGACGACTTCAGCAACTGGTCGTTGGCGGCCGGGAAGTCTTCCTTCATGACCGACATCGCGCGATCGGAGTCGGTGCCGGGCAATTCGAAGTTGGTCGCGAATGTCGGTTTCAAGAACCCGACCAGTCCACCGAGGACGATCAGGACGACGACCCACGCGCTGATGACCATCCACTTGTGGCGAAACGCGGCGCGTCCGAGCTTGTACAACCAGATAGCCATGTGATCCCTTTGATCTCCCCGACCGGTCGCCCGCCAGAGTAGCGAGGGTCGCGCCCGGGCGTCGGCTGTGATCACGGCCATGACCGGTGGTCGGCTCCTGTGAGGCGGGTCATACGCTGAGGAGTATGCCGTCACCACTCTCCGGTCGCGCCCGTCAGAACGATATCTACTCAGCGGGAATCCACGGTCGCACACCTGTGGTGCCGACCGACTTCGACGAGCTCGAGCGTCGGGCTCGGCACAAGATGTCCGACCGCGCGTGGGCCTATATCGCAGGCGGCGCGGGTGCGGGTCGGACGATGGCCGCCAACCGCAGGGCGCTCGAGCGTCGTGTGATTGTGCCGCGCGTTCTGCGGGACGTCTCCGAACGGACGCTGGAGATCGAACTGTTCGGTGATCGACTCCCCGCGCCGGTACTGTTCGCCCCGGTCGGGGCGGGCGATCTCGTCGCGCGCGGCGCCGACCGGATGATCGGCCATGCCGCTGCAGAGTTGGGACTGCCCTACATCTTCTCCAACCAGGGCGGGGTCCCGATGGAGGAGGTGGCCGCGGAGATGGACCGCGTGCGACCCGGTGCGCCGAGGTGGTTTCAGCTCTACTGGTCCACCGACGACGACCTCGTCGACAGTCTGTTGCAGCGCGCCGAGGCCGTCGGGGCATCTGCTGTCGCCGTGACCCTCGACACGACGATGCTCGGCTGGCGTCCGCGCGATCTCAATCTCGGGTCGCTGCCGTTCGCCCGCGCGGAGGGGATAGCGCAGTACACCTCGGATCCACGCTTCGCCGACATCGTCGCTGAACGCGCCGCGCAGGGGAGTGGTGAACGCCCGGAGATCTCACCCGGCGCGTTGCGTACTCTGTTCTCCATCGCGAGGAATACACCGGGGTCGTTGCTACGCAACCTCATTCGTCCTGAACCGCGTGTCGGTGTGCAGACCTTCCTCGACATCTACTCCCGCCCGTCACTGAGTTGGACGCAGATCGAGAGTCTCCGCGAGCGCACCTCGTTGCCCATCGTGCTCAAGGGTGTGCTGCATCCCGATGATGCCCGCAGGGCCGTCGATACCGGTGTCGACGGCATCATCGTCTCCAATCACGGAGGACGTCAGGTCGACGGCTCGATCAGCTCGGTCGATGCTCTGGCAGCCGTCGCGCCGGTCGTCGACGGTCGGATCAAGGTGCTCGTCGATTCCGGAATCTACTCCGGTGCAGACGTCGTCAAGGTTCTGGCACTCGGGGCCGATGCCGTGTGCATCGGGCGACCGCACATGTACGGGCTGGCGCTCGCCGGTGCCGCCGGAGCGCGCGACGCCGTCGCCAACATCATTGCCGAACTCGATCTGACACTAGGACTCGCCGGACACACGAGCGTCGACGACCTCGATCCGGATGCGCTCGCGATCGTCGAGTGAGTGCCGGGGCGCATCGTCAGACCAGTGGCCTACCGGTGCGGATGCGGCGCCGTACGTCGGCGAGCAGTGCGTTGAACGGGAACTGCTGCAACGGTTTCGGGAGGTGACGCACCACACTGCGGACAATGGCGTTGTGCACGTCGAACACCGTCTGCTGCCACGGCGCCAGCTCGACGCCCATCTTGTCGCGAAAATCTTCCGGCAAGAACCCGATCGTCATGATGTACGACCACCAGCCGCCGAGCAGTGACACCACGGGCCCTGCGAACTCCATGCGCGCGATCGCCAGGAGGTGCTCGCGGATCGGTGGATCGATCTCGAGCGTGGAAACCGTTTCTTGCCAATAGCTTTCGAAGTCAGCACGGGTGGCGGGCCACATCTTCGCCGGCACCTGCAGGGTGGTGCCCATGACGGCGCCCGCTCGATACGTCTCCTCGGAGATGATCGACGGATCGCCGTAGATGTGTTGTACGTCCTCCCAGCCCTTGTACAGGCACGCGGCAACCCAGAGTTGCAGCACCGGGTCGAATGCGTTGTAGGCCACCGGGCTGTCGGGGGTGGAGTGCACCCTGGCGTGCGCCCGGCCGACAGCCCGCCGATACGCCTTGCGATCGGTGGGCGAGCCCAGCGCGGCGACGGCGAGGTAACTCAGCGTCGTCCTGGTGCGTTTGACCGGATGCCTGAACAGGTTGCCCGAGTCGACCCGGCTCTCGTATACCCCGTAGCCGACGGCGGGCATCGCGAGCTGCATGATCACGTTCGCGGGCCCTGCGAGAGCCGCAACACCGAGCATCGTCAGATCGGAACTGTCGATCTCGTCGCGCCTCGCGCGCTCCCGTGTCGTGTCGTCGGATCGGGTATCGGGCACGCTCATCGTTCCGACTCCTATCTGGTAACACCTGTTGCCTGATTCAACCCCCGTTCCGATCCGGATGTCAAGATGGACTGGGGACGACGAGGCTCGGCGGAAAGCCTCAGCGGTGAGAGAAGGATTCCGGGTGAGCGAAGGCCTACGCACCTACAGCGGCCTGAAGGGTGACGAGCGTGTGGCGCGCCGCCGCATCGCCCTGATGGATGCGACGCTCGAACTGCTCGGCGGTCAGCCGCCGCAGTCGGTGACGGTTCGTGGCGTGTGCGGGGCAGCGTCGCTCAATCCGCGCTATTTCTACGAGAGTTTCGAGTCGGTCGAGGCGTTGGTCTCAGCGACCTACGACCGCGTGATCGAGGAGATCTCGCGTGATGCGCTCGCCGCGTTCGCCACGGGCGATGACGGTGGCGCCAAGGTGCGTGCTGCTGTCACGGCCATCGTGTCGATCATCGATTCGGATCGTCGAAAGGGCAGACTGCTGTTCTCGCCGATGCTGACCAGCCCGGTCCTGGCCGAGAAACGACGCGATTCGACGGCCGTGTTCGCGGCGATGACGCTCGACACCACGTCCGCGGCCCTGCACACCGCGCCTGGTCCGAGGGCCATCGGTGCTGCACAGTTCCAGGTCGGAGGGCTTGGTCGGCTCCTGGCGGCGTGGCTCGACGACGAGGTACCACTGGGTCGGGACGAGGTCGTCGACCTGAGCGTCTCGCTGATGATCTCGCTGGCGCCTGCGGTGACGCGGAGGGTATAGGGATATGTTGGATGCCATGAGTAGCGGCGTCGACGATACGGAAGTGGAGGAGCAGACCGGGCGCTGGCGTGATTTCGGCGAACCCGAGTTACCCGTCCCGCTCGCTGCTGCGCTGGCGGCATTCACAGAACACGGCTACCACGGAACGTCGGTGCGTGAGATCGCCGCGCGGGCCAATCTGTCGGTTCCGGGGCTCTACCATCACTATCCGTCGAAGCAGTCGCTACTGCAGGGGCTGCTCGACAGGACGATGACCGATCTGCTGGCTCGCTCGGAGCAGGCCGTGGCTGAGGCAGGACCTGAACCGGTCGACCAGTTCGACGCCGTCGTCGAGTCGCTCCTGCGGTTCCATATGTATCGGCGTGAGCAGGCGTTTGTCGGATCGACCGAGATCCGCAGTCTCGACAGCTCGTACAAGCAGACCTACATCGGACTACGCGATCGCCAGCAGCGGATGGTCGATGAGATCGTGTTCGCGGGAGTCGAAGCCGGTGATTTCCGCACCAGCTATCCCAAGGATGCGGCGCGCGCGGTCACCACGATCTGTGTCGGTGTGTCGACCTGGTTCAAGCCCGACGGCGAGCTCGGACCGGACGAGCTGATCGCGCGCAATCTGGATCTCTCGAGAGCCACCGTCGGATACGTTGAGCGCTGACGCCCGCGTCGGGTGAGCGGTGAACGCCGTTCGTGTCGCGCGGCGGTTGACCAAAGTCGACGGTGTCTGGCACTCTGATGTGCGCCGAACGAACGCTCGGTCGGCGAGTGCGTGGCCAGGATGTCGCGTGGGACACCGACGACCCCGAGGACGGAGACCTGATGGCAGTGGAGCTGGGCTATTCACCCGAGGTGGTGGATCTCGCGACAAGGACTACGGCGTTCATCCGCGATGTCGTGTTGCCGATCGAGGATGCCAACGACGGCGACATCATGGCGGCGGGCGGCGACCAATTGCGGGTCGACCTGAATCGTCAGGCCAAGGAACTCGGAATCTTTGCGCCCCATGCGCCCGTCGAATTCGGCGGCCACGGCCTGTCGATGTCCGACCGCGTGCCGGTCTTCGAGGCTGGTGGCTATTCGACGTTCGGCCCCGCAGCTCTGCACATCGGAGCGCCCGACGAGGGCAACGTGCACATGCTGGCGCACATCGCCGATGACGAGCAGAAGCTGAAATACCTTGCACCGCTGGCAGCAGGTGACGTGCGCTCTGCCTTCGCGATGAGCGAGCCCGCGCCGGGAGCGGGCTCGGACCCCAACCAACTGCGTACCGAGGCAACCAAGGTCGACGGCGGTTGGAAGATCAACGGCGAGAAGCGATTCATCACCGGAGCCGACGGAGCAGGCTTCTACATCATCATGGCGCGGACAGCCGGAGCGCCGGGAGACCGCGGCGGCGCAACGATGTTCCTCGCACCGGGCGACACGCCGGGTATCGAGGTCACGCGTCATATCCACACCACTGACCGCGCAATGATCGGAGGTCACTGCGAAGTCCGCTTCACCGACGTCTTCGTTCCCGACTCCGACGTTCTCGGCGAGGTGGATCAGGGCTATCGCTACGCTCAGGTGCGGCTCGGCCCCGCACGCATGACGCACGTCATGCGCTGGCTCGGAGTGGCGGTGCGCTGTCACGAGGTCGCGGTCGATTACGTGGCGCACCGCAACGGATTCGGTGGGACGCTGGGCGATCTCGGCATGGTTCAACAGATGGTGGCAGACAACGAGATCGACCTCGCTGCGTCGCGTGCATTGCTGGTCAAGGCATGCCACGAACTCGATCAGGGTGGCCACGCATCGTCGGAAACCTCGATCGCCAAGACCTTTGCTGCAGAAGCGTACTCACGGATCGTCGACCGCTCGATCCAGATGTGCGGAGGGCTCGGCGTCTCCGACGACCTGCCACTCGCACGTTTACAGCGAGAACTCCGACCGTTCCGGATCTACGACGGCCCGTCCGAGGTGCACCGCTGGGCGATAGCGCGCCGGGCCATCGGACGCGCGCGCAAGAGCAGGGCCGCGACACAACAGGGAGAGGGCTCATGAGTGCCGTCGATTCGGTTCTCGAACCGCATGTGCTGCAACAGTTTCTGCTCGATCATGGAGTCGACGTCGCGGGACCGCTCGATGTCGAGCTCATCAGCGGCGGAAAGTCGAACCTCACGTTCATGGTCTCCGACGGCGTCCACCGCTGGGTTGCACGTCGGCCCCCGACGGGCGGCCTCACCCCGTCGGCACACGACATGGGACGCGAGTGGGCCGTCACCTCGGCGCTCGCGCGCACCGACGTCCCGGTTGCCGCTCCGGTGGCCTTCGACTCCGACGGCTCGGTACTCGGGGCGCCGTGCACCGTCGTCGAATTCGTCGACGGGACGGTGATCCGCACCGACGATGACCTCGCTGCCTTGTCCGACGACGAGGTGGCACGCAACGCCGACGGGCTGATCTCGACGCTCGCCGCACTGCATGCGGTGGACTACGACGAGGTGGGGCTCGGAGAGTTCGGCAGGCCGACGGGGTTCGCCGGTCGACAGGTGAAGCTCTGGGCGAGGCAGTGGTCACACGTCCGCAGCAGGGACCTGCCCGATGTCGATCGCCTCGTCGAGGCGCTCGGTGAACGGGTGCCTGAGCATGCACGCGCGACGATCGTCCACGGTGATTATCGCGTCGACAATACGATTCTCTCCTCGAGCAACCCGGGAACTGTTGCAGCAGTGGTCGATTGGGAAATGTCGACGTTGGGCGATCCGATCACCGACGTAGCCCTCATGTGCGTGTACCGCACACCGGTCTTCGATCGTGTACTCGGGTTCGACGGCGCGTGGACCAGTGCACGCTATCCGTCGGCCGACGAGATGGCACAGCAGTACGCAGCCTCGACCGGAAACGACCTCGGCGACTGGCCCTTCTACCTCGGGCTGGCGAACCTCAAACTCGGCGTGATCGCGGAGGGCATCAGCCATCGCGCCCGCGCGGGTGCGGCGTCGGAAGGCGCCGAGCACGCGGCCGAGGCCACCGGCGAGTTCATCGCCGCCGGATTGGCGGCGCTCGGCTGAACGAGCTCCACACGTGGGTTCAGTATGGCGACATGTGTGCTGCAGCAACCACATCCATCGATTCAACCCACATGTGTAGCTGCACTGGGCCTGGAACGGTCGAGAGTGCGTCGTCGCTGCCCGTCATGCATCAGCGAGTCGCGCCTGCGTTGCGTTCAGCGGAACGTCGCGACGCCGCCCTCGCGGTCGACGAGGTGGGCGTGCTCGTTGAGGGACATCACCGAGACCCCGCTGCGGCCGACGAGGAGCTTGGTCACCGACGCGTTGACCATGGTGCGGGCCATCGCGGGCCACCGGTGCGGCGGAACTCCCCAGAGTTCGGCAATCAGCTGGGTGATGGTTCCCGCCGACGACACCACGAGCACGGTTTGTCCGCTGCCCGCCAACTCTGCTGCGCGCTCGCCCGCTCCGGTCACGCGCGAACGGAACTCGGGGTAGGTCTCACCTGAGCCGGTGGGTTTCGCGGCGCCGTCGGCCTCGGCCATGCTGGTCTGGTCGATCCAATGCGCGAGCCCGGCGTCGAGACGTTGTTGGTAGGACTTCTGGTCGGCGAACTCGTCCGCGGTGGCGGCTCCGACGAGTGCCGGGAGTTCGTACTCGTTCCAGGAGGGATCGACGACCGGTTCCGGTGCCGAGTCGAGGCGGGCGAGAACGCCGGCAAGAGTTTCGGTTTGTCGGGCGAGGTCGCCACTGATCGCTGCGGTGACCCCGCCGACCTGAGCTGACAGCAGGGTTCCGGTCAGACCGGCCTGCACTCGACCGGTATCGGTGAGTCCGGGGCCGGTCGGCGCCGGGGAGGAGGCCGAGCCAACCGGATCGGCCGCAGTGGGATCTGTGGGAGTGGGGTTTTCACGAGCGGAATCGGTGACTCCGTATGCGGACGGGTTCGCTTGGCCATGGCGCACGAGGTAGATGACTCCCATGGTGGGAAGCTTATGCCTCAACGGCACGATGACTTTCGTGCGGTGAGGCAGTCCGTACCTACATGGCGCCCACGATGTTCATCTCCCTGCCCGTCGACGACGTCGGACGTTCACGCAGGTTCTTCGAGAGCATCGGTTTCCGAACCGACGAGTGGTTCTCCGATGCCGGGACAGTGTGCCTACCGATCAACAGCGGCACGATGGTGGTGCTGCTGGCCGCCGGACGGTTTGCGGGGTACTCCGCAACGGGCTGCGGACGTGGTCGTCCAGCGCCCAGGTCGCGTGAGGTGGTCCTGGCATTCTCCGCGTCATCGCGCGGCCAGGTCGACGACATGGCCGACGCCGCACTCGCCAACGGCGGAACGACGTTACGCGCTCCGGACGATCGCGGCTTCGCGTACAACCGGAGCTTCTGTGATCCCGATGGGCACGCGTGGGAGATCGTGTGGATGGACCCGGGAGCGATCCCCGAGACGGCCCGCTGAGGGGCGCTGGGGATCCTCGGCGCCGGGCTATCGGGCCCAGGGACTCGGCTCGCTGCGGGGAGGGGCGTCGTAGGGGGTTGCGGGCAGCCCGAATCGTGTGAAGACGGCCTCCATCTCGTCGCTGAAGAAGGCCACCACGTGTGACACCTTGATCGCGGGGGAGGAACCATCCGTGTCCTGGGCCGGGGCGATGTCGAGCACCTGCAGGTGGAACGGTCGGTGCGCCCCGTCGGGCTCGCGCATGTAGAGGCCGAATGCTGGTTGGCCGTTGGCGACGGTGGGAAGCAGGATCTGATCGCCCGCTTTCTCTGCCGGGCAGTTGTGGTGGATGAGCGTGCCGATCGCCGCTGGGCCCTGGTACCACCCGGTGAAGGGAGGCATCTCCCAGATGGCCTTGTCGGTGAACATCTCGGCTATGGCGTCGACGTCGTATCGCTCGAACGCGGAGACGTACCGGGCGAGCAGCTCACGCTTGGCGTCGTCGGCGATCTCCGGAGATGAATCAGGTTGTGGTGCTGCATTTTTGAGTTGTTCACGAGCACGCTGCAGCAAACTGTTGACCGTCGCGGTGGTGACGCCGATCGCGTCGGCCACCTCCGCCGCGCGCCACTGCAGCACATCGCGCAGGATCAGCACTGCCCGCTGCCGTTCAGGGAGATGCTGGAGCGCCGCGATGAACGCGAGCCGGATGGACTCCCGCGCGCCAACGACATAGGCCGGGTCGGCGTCGTCGCCCGGCGAGATCTCGTCGACGGACCCCGCGTACGGCTCGAGCCAGGGCACTTCGCCGTCGGTCTCGAGGGTGTCGGTCGGGTCGAATGCATCGCCACCGAGACCAGAGGGCAGCGGTCTGCGCTGCTTGCTCTGCAGCGCGGTCAAGCACGTGTTGGTCGCGATCTTGTGCAGCCACGTCCGCACCGATGCGCGGCCGTCGAACTTGTCGTAGGCGCGCCACGCCCGGAGGTAGGTGTCCTGCGTGAGATCTTCCGCGTCGTGATGCGAGCCCATCATGCGATAGCAGTGGGCCAGGATCTCGCGGCGCAACGGCTCGGTGGCCGCGTGGAAATCGGCATCGCTGGTGGTCGACGGCGCAGCGGCGGGTGTCTGCGGAGACATGTGACCCAGGCTACGACAGGGTGCCGACATCCCCCGGGGGCTTTCCGGTCGATCATGTCGATCGGCGGAGGGGACGGAGACTTTTGCGCGCGGTGCGTATAACCCGCGACGCCGTGCGATGCGCCGCCTATCGTCGCCGGTGAACGCCTCTGCCGAAGCCGAGAAGTGGTCTATGACCTGCGGCGGGAGACCTGTAGGGGAGTTGCGGGCCGCGCCGATCAGTTGCTAGCTTCGTGCACATGACGAGCGAGCACGACCGCGCCCTGGCGCAGATCTCAGAGGTGACCTACGTGATCACCGCTCTGGGTTGTCGTCTGCCGTTCGCCCGTGTGCTGTGTTGCCGTCGAATGCGTTGATCCCGAGTTCTTCTTCCTCCAGAACCCTCCCGCATTCCACCGCGAATCCTCCGGTCGTCGTCGACCTCATGCCGTGAACCCCTGATCGTCGGCTCCCGGGCCTGAAGTTTGTTCACGTAGCAGCGACGCGAACGCCACGGATTCGCCTGCCGCGACACCGGCAGTTCGATACCTAGGACACACACTCATGACCGTAACCGTTGATCAGCCCATCCGCACCGCTACGCTTTCCTCACCGGTCCGACGGCCGGCCACTCGTTCGCTCCCGCGTCGACCGGCGGCTCGACCGACGCCCATACCGGGACTCGAACCACGTGGTGTCAGGAGAGGGGGGCGGCCCATTCAGATCGCGACACCGCGCCTCGAGCTCTCCGACAAACCCGCTGCGCTCGTACTGCGTACCGCCCGACTGTCGGGCCCGATCTTCCGCGACGACGCCGCAGAGGCGACCGGGCTGTCGATCTCGACCGTCAACCGACAGGTGGGCGCGCTCCTCAAGGCCGGACTGCTGCGTGAGCGCGCCGACCTCGCTCCCGCAGGTGCCATCGGTCGTCCGCGGCTGCCGTTCGAGATCAACGTCACCGACTTCCTGACGCTCGGCATCCACATCGGATACAAGGTCACCTCGATCACCACTCACGACCTGCTGCATCGCGTCGTGGGTGCGATCCAGATCCCGACACCGATCGCCGAGACCCCCGAGCAGACGCTGACCGCCATCGGCGACAGCGCACGTCGATTCGTCGGCCGCTGGTCCAACCGTCGCGTGCTGTGGGCCGGCGTCGCAATCGGTGGACGCGTCGCGCCCGGCGGCTTCGTCGATCACCCGCGGCTGGGATGGTCGGAGGCACCGGTCGGCACTGTCATCGCCGAGGCCGTCGGGCTGCCCGTGTCGGTGGCGTCGCACGTCGAGGCCATGGCGGCTGCAGAGCTCGTCGTCAACCCGAGCGACAAGCGGTCGAGCTTCCTCTACTTCTATGCACGCGAGATGGTCGGGATCGCCTTCAGTGTCGACGGCGCCGTGCACACGCCGACCGCGGGGCCTCCGGTGATCGGGCACTTCCCGACCGGGGCCACGACCCTGCTCGACCCGCAGCACACCGGGCGCCTGGAGCCGACAGCCAGTGACACCGGGGTCGTCGAGGCGGCTGTCGCACTCGGACTCGACGTCGACGACATCGAGGGTGTGCATGCGCTCGCCCGCAGCGGCGACGCCACCGCTCGTGCGCTGCTCGAGGAACGTGCGACGGTCCTCGGACGCGCAGTGGCGCTGATGGCCGACATCTTCAACCCCGACCACATCATCCTCGGCGGGCAGGCCTTCACCGATAACCCGTCGACGCTGCCACTGGTTGCCGCTGCGATCCGGGAGACCTCGGTCTCGCCGAAACGCGATGTGCGCGTGTCGCATTCCGGTGTCACGGTCCAGCAGCAGGCGGCTGGAGCGGTCTCGCTCGACGCCGTCTACAGCGATCCGCTGGAGGCCCTTGCCGCGACGGCCTGAGCACAACCCGAGTGCCGACCGCAGAAACACGTGTTCCTGACACATGCGAGCGAGATTTCGCGTGCGGGTGTCAGAGACACGTGTTTCTTGCGTGCAGCCTCGGGCGTCAGTCGGTGGTGCGGCGCGTGTAGTTGCGTAGCGCGAACGGCATGAACACCAACGTGAGGGCGACGGCCCAGAGGAGCGTCGACAACTCGGGGTAGCGCAGTGGGAGTGCGGCGTCGGCACCCGCTGCGGGTCCGTTGCCCCACAGCACCCGCATCGCCTGGATGAGTGACGAGATGGGATTCCACTCGGCGATGGCGCGCAGCCACGGCTGCATGGCCGTGGTCGGCACAAAAGCGTTGGAGACGAAGGTCAGCGGGAACAGGACCGAGAACATGAATCCGTTGACCGCCTCGACCGAGCGCAGCCACGAACCGATCATCACGCCGAACCAGATCATCGCGAAGCCGAACACCAGCACCAGTAGGAAGCCGAGGACGCCCTCCCACACCGAGGTGGTGATCCGCCAACCGATGATCACGCCGGTCAACGCCATCACGACGATGCCGATCGATGAGTGCAGCAGACTGGCGATGCTCCGTCCGATGAGCACCGATGACCGGCGGATGGGCAGCGACCGGAACCGGTCGATGATGCCTTTCTCGATGTCGGCGGTGATGCCGGTGGCGACGATGAACGCCGTGAACACGATCGTCTGCCCCATGATGCCGGGCAGCAGGTACTGCTTGTAGTTGATGCTCGGGTTGCCCGCGCTGATCGCAGGACCGAAGACGTAGGCGAACAGCACGACGAACATGATCGGCTGGATGGTCACATCGGAGAGCATCTCCGGCATGCGCCGCGTGTGGATCATGTTGCGTTTCACCATGATCCACGCCTGTTGCCAGACGTTGGTCGGGTGGACGGGCGGGCGTTCGACGGTGGGGGATCTCAGCGATGCGGTGCTCATCGGTTGTCTCCGCTCGGCGCGTGGGTGCTGGGAATGTCTGTGCTCGGGGGGTCAGTGCCGGGGTTCTCGGTGGTCGCAGGCTCGGGATCGGGGTCCTCGGCTGTGGCTTCGGCGCGGTGGCCGGTCAGCGACAGGAAGACGTCGTCGAGGCTCGGGCGGGCGAGGCCGATGTCGTCGACGGTGATGCCCGACTCGTCGAACCAGCCCGCGATGCGTGTGAGGTCGGTGAGGCCCGACGCCGACGATCGGAGTGTCCTGGCGGTGTCGTCGACGAACACCTCGCCTCCGTTGCGCCGTAGCAGGTCCTGTGCGGCAGGCAACGACGCGGCGTCGGACACGGTGATCACCACGCTCGCCGCGCCCGCGCGCTCTTTGAGCTGCAGAGGCGTGCCCTCGGCGATGACGCGACCCTTGTCGATGACGACGATGTTGTCGGCGAGTTGGTCGGCCTCCTCGAGGTACTGCGTGGTCAGCACGAGAGTTGTGCCGCCGGCGACCAGGCGTCTCAGCACCTCCCACAACTCGGCTCGGCTGCGGGGGTCGAGGCCGGTCGTCGGCTCGTCGAGAAAGAGGACCGGCGGCGCCGCCAGCAGGCTGACGGCGAGATCGAGTCGGCGGCGCATGCCCCCGGAGTAGGCGCGGACCTGTTTGTCGGCGGCGTCGGTGAGCGAGAACTGGTCGAGCAACTCGTCGGTGCGTGCCGACAATGCCTTGCGCGTGATGCCGTACAGACCGCCCACCATGCGGAGATTCTCACGGCCGGTGAGGATCTCGTCGACCGTCGCGGCCTGCCCGGTCAGTCCCATGTTGCGTCGCACCATCTCGGGATCGGTGCGGACGTCGAATCCGGCGATACGGGCGGTGCCGCTCGTGGGCAGTGAGAGTGTGGTCATCATGCGCACGATGGTGGTCTTGCCCGCACCGTTGGGACCGAGCAAACCGAGGACCGTCCCGGTGGGCACGCTGAAGCTGACGTCGTCGACGGCGGTGAATTCGTCGAAGCGTTTGACGAGATGGGTGGCCTCGACGGCGGTGTCGGGGACGGCGTGAGGTTCGGGGATCGGGCCTGCAGTGGTCGGTGGCGCTGGCTGGCTCATGATGCACCACGGTATCGGGCGACCCGGACATGGGCGAGGGAGTTTTCGCGGCGGTGAGGTCTGTTCGGCATACGGTGTGGACTTCCGCGGGTCCCGCAAGTCATCGGTGATGGCGGATACGGGCCCGGCAGTCTCCGCAAAAACGGGGATCAGGAGCGTACTTCTCCGCTCATGCGGCTAGAATCTGCCAGGTGACGGCGATCAAGGTGCGCGATGCCGCGACCCTGCTCGGGGTCAGCGACGACACCATCCGGCGATGGGTGGCCTCGGGCGAACTAGCCCCGGGTGCCGATGGTCCTGTAGCGACGGTCGACGGAGTCGGGCTCGCATCGCTCGCGCGCCGACGCTCGCGTATCCCCGACGACGGCATCGGAGTGCTGCGGTCGGCGCGCAACAGGTTCACCGGGCTGGTGACCGAGGTCGTCCTCGACACCGTGATGGCGCAGGTGACCCTGCAGTGCGGGCCGTTCGAGGTCACGTCACTGATGAGTGCCGAAGCGGCTCGGGAGCTCGCGCTCGAACCAGGTGTCGTCGCGACCGCGGTGGTCAAGGCGACGACGGTGATCGTCGAACGTCCGGATCCGAACAAGTGACCCGCAAGCGCGGGAGAATAGTGAGAACTGCTGTGCCACTTCGTCGTCTACTGGCCGCATGTGCGGCGTTGCTCGCGGTGCTCGCGGTGGTCGCAGGGTGCTCGTCCGACAGCGATTCCGGTAGCAGTAAAACCACGTTGAACGTCTACGCCGCCGCGTCGCTGAAGGGCACGTTCACCGAACTCGCCAAGGCCTTTGAGCAAGCGCACTCCGACGTCGAGATCAAGCTCAACTTCGCCGGCTCGTCCGCGCTGGTCACTCAGATCAACCAGGGCGCCGACGCCGATGTGATCGCGACCGCTGACGAGCGCACGATGCAGAAGCTGGGTGACAAGGCTGTCGATCCCTCGATCTTCGCCACCAACACGTTGGTGATCGCTACCGCAGCCGGAAACCCCAAGCAGATCACGGGATTCGCCAGCCTGAAGGACGCGGGCGTCACGACCGTCGTCTGCGCACCGGAGGTGCCGTGCGGGGCTGCAACGGAGACGGTCGAGAAGGACACCGGTGTCGAGCTGAACCCGGTGAGCCAGGAGACGTCGGTGACCGCGGTACTGACCAAGGTGACCTCGGGTGAGGCCGACGCCGGACTGGTCTACGTGACCGACGCGAAGTCAGCGGGCGACAAGGTCACCACCGTCGACGACCCGGCCTTCGCTAAGGTGGTCAACAAGTATCCGATAGCAACGGTCAAGGGCACCAAGCATTCCGAGCAGGCTGCGCAGTTCAAGGACATGGTGACCGGCCAGACCGGACAGGAGATCCTCTCGGCCGCAGGCTTCAAGCCCGCCAGTTCTTGAGGCCACGGCCTGTCGATGCGTCGCGTTCCGCTGTGGGTGCACATTCCCGCGATCCTCGGTGTGTGCTTCATCCTGATCGGTCCGGTCGCGATCATCGTCAGGATGCCGTGGAGCGAGTTCGCCGAGTCCGTCACCGCGAGCGACTCGGTCGACGCGCTACGGCTCGGCGTCCTCACCGCGCTGGTCAGTACCGTTGTCTGTCTGGTCCTCGGCGTACCCATCGCGTTCGTCTTCGCCCGCTATGACAGCCTGTGGATCAGGGTGCTTCGAGCCCTCGTACTACTACCCCTGGTACTGCCGCCGGTGGTGGGCGGAATCGCTCTTCTCTATGCGCTCGGGCGGTACGGACTCGTCGGGCAATACCTGGACAGGGCGGGAATCCGGTTGGCGTTCACGACGACCGGGGTGGTGCTTGCACAGACCTTCGTGGCCATGCCATTTCTCGTTCTCAGCGTCGAGGGTGCACTGCGTTCCGCGGGAGCCGAGTACGAGCAGGTGGCCGCAACGCTCGGCGCGAGCCCCAGCAGGACACTCTGGAAAGTCACGCTGCCGCTGGTCTTTCCGGCTCTGACCGCAGGTGCGGTGCTGGCCTTTGCCAGAGCTCTCGGAGAGTTCGGTGCCACCATTACGTTCGCAGGCAATCTGCCGGGGACCACTCAGACCGCGCCGTTGAAGATCTACCTCGACTCGATCAACGATCCGCAGGCGGCGCTGCCCTTGTCGCTGGTCTTGATGGTCGTCGCCCTGGTGGTCGTGATCGCCGTCCACCTCCGTCGTCATCCGGCGGTGAGTGCGTGAGCGGGCCGGACACACGCGGACTGCGCGCGTCGATCCGAAGTGCGACACCGTTTCTCGAGATCGACCTCGACGTCCCGGCAGGCACGACCTGCGCGATACTCGGCCCCAACGGTTCGGGTAAGAGCACCACCCTTGCCGCACTCGCCGGGCTGCAGCGCACCGAGGGGTCGACGATCGGCTACGCCGGCCGCAGCCTACAGAATGCGACAACGTTCGTGCCGCCGCACCGTCGCTCGGTGGTGCTGCTCGCACAGCAGCCCCGACTGTTCCCTCATCTGAGTGTCGCGCGCAACGTGGCATTCGGGCCGGAGTCCGCGGGTCTGCCGCGGCGCGAGGTCGCGGAACGTACCGAGCGGTGGCTTGCCGCAGTCGGGGTCACCGAGTTCGGCGACCGGATGCCCAAGCAATTGTCGGGCGGGCAGGCGCAGCGTGTCGCGATTGCACGCGCTCTGGCGGCCGAACCGGACGTGCTTCTGCTCGACGAGCCGTTCGCCGCGCTCGATGTGGATGTGGCACAACAGATGCGCACGTTGATGCGCTCGCTCATCAGCGAACGCTCTGGCTGTACCGTCCTGGTGACACACGACCTCGTCGACGCCGTCGCACTCGCCGACGATGTTGCGGTCATCGAGCACGGGAGGGTCGTCGGGCGTGGTCCGACGCGAGAGGTGTTGCGGCGTCCCGGCACGGCGTTCGCTGCTGCGCTCGCGGGACTCAACATGTTCGTGGGGTCATTCGAGCCGCCTGCCACCGTCATCGGAGTCGACGGCGGCAGGGTGACCGGTGTGTCGGCCGACGTGAGACGTCCGGATGCCGCAGCGGTGGCGACGTTCTCTCCGCGCGCCGTCGCTCTGTATCTCGATGCGCCACAAGGCAGCCCGCGTACGGTACTGGGCGGGATGGTCGCGGAGGTGATGCCGCAGGGGGACCACGCGATCGTGCGCTGCGACGTTTCCGGGCAGGTGATCTCGGCCGAGGTGACGTGGCGCGCCGTCGAAGATCTCGCACTGCACGCAGGCCGTGATGTCCACCTGGTGATCAAGGCGAACGAGGTACGCGTCTACGAGGCCACGCCCTCGCTCGACGCGCCGGACTGAGACCCGGACGGGCGCTCAGGCTCCGACTCGGGTTTGTAGTACTTGTTGGCCTCCAACGTCTTTGCGCGCAGTCGACGGTAGCCGCGCACCGACAGCGGGGAGATCGACCGCAGGTAGAAGCGCTCGTCGTCGGTGAGGTCATCGGCCACGGGTTCGCTGACGAGCGTCGTACCCGGTCGCGCCGAACCACACAGGCGCGCAGCGATGTTGACCGGCTCGCCGAAGACGTCGCCTAGCCGGGCGAGGACCGCTCCGCGCGCGAGTCCGACGCGCAGGGGCGGGACGGGGTCGTCGTCGCTGAGCTCGTGGATGGCGATCGCTGCACGGGCCGCTGCGATCGACGAGGAGAACGTGAACATCACTCCGTCGCCGAGGGTCTTGACGACGTGGCCGCCGTGCTCGGCCACGACGTCGAAGGTGCGGTCCTCGAAGGTCTCGAGAAGAATTTCGAGTTCGTCGAGCGGGGTTCGTCGCGAGAGGCTCGTGTATCCGACGATGTCGGCGAATCCGACGACGAGCTCCATTCGTTCGTCGGACTCCCTTGTCTCGTCACGGGTCATGGCCATGTCGAGGTGCCTGCGCCAGATCAACTGTTGGATGACGCCCAACGCGTTGGCCATCTGTTCGCGGGTCCACGGCACGTCGGGGTTGCGTTCGAGTTCGGTCAACTGGTCGGCCTGCCACTCCGCCAGGCGTGACATCGTCTGTCCGATCGCACGCGCGGTGGCGACCTGGGCCGTCTCCGGCATGGTGTGCTCGGAGTCGGCGAACAGCCCGAGGGCTTTGACCTCGTCCTCGGTGAAGATCTTGTCCGGCGTCGACTGCCGCGCGAATCCGAATGCGTTCCAGACTTTTTCGGCATACGCGGGAGAGAGATGGAGGGCTTCCACCAGTTCGTCGCGGGTGTAGCGCGGGTCGGGATCGCTGAGTCCCGAACGCTCTTGATCAGTCACCATCCACCCCGATACGCAGTGTGCTCGCTGTACATGAGTTCACGGTAGCCGCTGAAGGCACTCAGAGCCCTAGAACGCCCTTCATGAGATAGGCCATCTCGGCCGCGAAATCAGGCCGCGTCGTACCGCGGCGCATACGCACGGCGTCGTTGACGATCGACAGCGCGGCGTGCACCGCGACGGCCCGCTGATCTGGCCGGACGTCGGGCTGGAGCCGGCCGAGGAGGTCGATCCAGCGTCGAACGTAGCGGCGCTGGATGTCGAGCAACTCGGCGGCGGGTTCCTGCCCGGCGAACACGGCCGAACTGTTGAAGGCCACCGACAGATCGGGGGTCGACGTGATGACCGTGACGTACGAGTCGACGAGGAGTTCCAGGAGTTTGGCGGGGTCGGCAGTCGTCGACTGTGCCGCCATGACCCCGGTTTCGAGTCGCATGGCGCTGCGTTGCCCGATGCCCAGGAGAATCGCCAACTTCGACGAGAAGTGTTTGTAGACACTGGGGCCTGTGATGCCGACGGCAGCACCGATGTCGTCGACTCCGACGTCGGCGTATCCGCGATCGGCGAACAGCGTCGCCGCGGCGTCGAGGATCTCGTCGCGACGCGACGACGAGAATCCCGCGACGGTGGGTTCTGCGGGCAGGTCGGGGGCCTTACTCGGACGGAGGTCGAGCAGCCGCTCGGTGAGCACGACGAGTTCGGCGCGCGCACGGGCCGCCGACATCCGCGAATTGTGCACAGCGAGGCTCCCGGCGATGCTCAGCGCAGCCCACCCCAGCGAGCGGGCCTCGCGTTCGGGCAGGCCGGGACGCTCGGCGGCAATCGCGGTGGCCCAGCGCGCGAGGACCTGTCTGGTGCGCGCGACCATCTGCTTGTTCTGGTCTTCGGAGAGATAGTTGCTCGTCCACCGCCACAGCGACACCGACTCGGGGTGGTGCACGCCGAGATCGCACAATGCGTCGATCAACTCGCCCAGTGGGCGTTGACCGTCGGCGAGTGTGCGGTCCGTGCAGGCCTCCAGATCGTCGACACCGGCGAGCACCGCAGCCGCCAACAACGCCTGCTTGTCGTCGAAGTGGCGATACACCGACGGTGCGGTCACGCCTGCGGCACGGGCGATGTCGGCCACCGACACATGCGAGTAGCCGCGATCCAAGAACAGTGTCGCGGCATGGTCGACCAGCTGGTGTTTGCGGTCGGCCGGCCGGGTGCGGCGTGGCTTCTGGGTAGACATTGTTAATCGACCTTAGCTCAGCTGGGGTGGCTTGCGCGACCAATTGACCACCCGCTATAGCCAAATAAGTGATGCCGCGTTAGCCTCGAGGGGTAACCATCGCTGGTTCATGTGAAAGGAACATCTTCGTGCCTGATCAAGCATTCATCTACGAGGCGATCCGTACGCCGCGTGGCAAGCAGCGCGGCGGATCGCTGCACAGCATCAAGCCGGTCGATCTCGCGTCGGGCCTCATCGACGAGGTCCTCGCCCGTCACGGCAGCCTCGACCCGGCCGACATCAACGACGTGATCCTCGGCGTCGTCTCGCCCGTCGGCGAGCAGGGTGCCGTCATCTCGCGTACCGCGGCTCTCAACAGCGGTCTGCCCGAGACGGTCCCCGGCACGCAGATCGACCGCTTCTGCGCGTCGGGCCTCGAGGCCACCAACCTCGCTGCTGCCAAGGTTGCGTCCGGCTTCGACGACCTGGTACTCGCCGGTGGTGTCGAGTCGATGTCGCGCGTCCCGATGGGCAGCGACGGCGGCGCGCTGTTCATGGACCCGACCACCGCGTACGACCATTACATCGTGCCGCAGGGTATCGGTGCCGACCTGATCGCCACCATGGAGGGTTTCAGCCGCGAAGACGTCGACGCCTTCGCGGCCGAGTCGCAGGCGCGTGCCGAGAATGCATGGAACGGCGGGTATTTCGCCAAGTCCGTGGTTCCGGTTCGCGACATCAACGGCGTCATCGTGCTCGATCACGACGAGCATCGTCGTCCCGGTTCGACCGTCGAGTCGCTCGGCAAGCTCAAGCCCGCGTTCGCTGCGCTGGCCGAGATGGCGGGCTTCGACGATGTCGCGCTGCAGAAGTACCACAGCGTGGAGAAGATCAACCACGTCCACACCGGTGGTAACAGCTCGGGCATCGTCGACGGTGCGGCGCTGGTGCTCGTCGGAAGCGAAGAGG
This sequence comes from Gordonia aichiensis NBRC 108223, assembly GCF_000332975.1. Taxonomy (GTDB): domain Bacteria; phylum Actinomycetota; class Actinomycetes; order Mycobacteriales; family Mycobacteriaceae; genus Gordonia; species Gordonia aichiensis. Next base: position 87,147 of record NZ_BANR01000023.1, read on the forward strand.
CAGGCAAGCGCAACGGTCTGACCCCGCGCGGCCGCGTCGTCTCCTTCGCCGAGGTCGGCTCCGAGCCCACCATCATGCTCACCGGCCCCACCCCGGCCACCGAGCTGGCGCTGAAGAAGGCCGGATTGACCGTCGAGGACATCGACGTCTTCGAGCTCAACGAGGCGTTCGCGTCGGTCGTCATGAAGTGGATGAAGGATCTGAACATCCCGCACGAGAAGGTCAACCGCAACGGCGGCGCCATCGCGATGGGTCACCCGCTGGGTGCGACCGGCGCGATGATCTTCGGCACCTGCCTCGACGAACTCGAGCGCACCGGCGGCCGCTACGGCCTGATCACCCTGTGTATCGGTGGCGGCATGGGCGTCGCGACCGTCATCGAGCGTCTCTGATCCCGCACTACCAAAGGAATTTGCAAAAGCAATGAGTGACAACATGATTGCCTGGGAGAAGGACGCCGACGGAGTTGTCGTCCTCACCATGGACGACAAGGCGCAGGGCGCCAACACGATGAACGACACGTTCATCGAGTCGATTGCGGCGACCGTCGATCGTCTCGAGGCCGAGAAGGACGACATCACCGGTGTCGTCATCACCTCGGCGAAGAAGACCTTCTTCGCCGGCGGCGACCTCAAGGACATGACCGCCGAGCGCACGCAGTCGAAGGAAGAGATCGCCGCTGCGATCACCGAGCGCACCAACGGCATGAAGACCGTTCTGCGCCGTCTCGAGAAGCTTGGCAAGCCGGTCGTCGCAGCCATCAATGGCGCTGCTCTCGGCGGTGGCCTCGAGCTGGCACTGCACACCCACTACCGCGTGATCGCCGACGTGAAGGGCGCCGTCGTCGGTCTGCCCGAGGTGACCCTCGGCCTGCTGCCCGGCGGTGGTGGCGTCGTGCGTACGGTGCGCCTGCTCGGTTTCCAGAACGCACTGATGAACGTGCTCCTGCAGGGACCGCGGTTCAACCCGACCAAGGCCAAGGAAACGGGACTCGTCGACGAGGTTGTCGGCTCTGTCGACGAACTGCTGCCCGCCGCGAAGGCGTGGATCAAGGAGAACCCCGAGGCGCAGCAGCCGTGGGACGTCAAGGGCTACAAGATGCCCGGTGGTTCGGTCACCAACCCGTCGATCGCGGCCAACCTGCCTGCGTTCCCCGCTTTGCTGCGTAAGCAGATCAAGGGTGCGAACATGCCTGCGCCGCGCGCCATCCTGGCCGCAGCCATCGAGGGCGCCTACGTCGACGTCGACACCGCCGATCTCATCGAGACCCGCTACTTCGTCTCGCTCGTGACCGGCCAGGTCGCGCAGAACATGATCAAGGCGTTCTTCTTCGACCTGCAGACCATCAACAACGGTGGATCGCGCCCCGAGGGCTACCCGAAGTGGACGGCCAAGAAGGTCGGCGTCATCGGTGCCGGGATGATGGGCGCCGCAATCGCTTACGTCTCGGCGAAGGCGGGCATCGAGGTCGTCCTCAAGGACATCGATCTCGACGCCGCCAAGCGCGGCAAGGGCTACTCGGAGAAGCTCGAGGAGAAGGCTCTCTCGCGTGGCAAGACCACCAAGGAGAAGAGCGACGCACTGCTCGGTCGTATCCACCCGACCGTTGACCCCGAGGACTTCAAGGGCGTCGACCTCGTCATCGAGGCCGCTTTCGAGTCGGTTGAGGTGAAGCACAAGGTGTTCCAGGAGATCGAGGACATCGTCGAACCCGACGCCGTGCTCGGTTCGAACACCTCGACGCTGCCGATCACGATCCTCGCCGAGGGTGTCAAGCGGTCCGAGGACTTCATCGGCATCCACTTCTTCTCGCCTGTCGACAAGATGCCGCTGGTCGAGATCATCCGTGGCGAGAAGACCTCGGATGCGGTGCTGGCCAAGGTGATCGACTACACGCTGCAGATCCGCAAGACCCCGATCGTCGTGCACGACAGCCGCGGGTTCTTCACCAGCCGCGTCATCGGTACCTTCATCAACGAGGCGCTTGCCGCCGTCGGCGAGGGCGTCGAGCCGGCGTTCATCGAGCACGCCGGTACGCAGGCGGGCTATCCCGCTGCGCCGCTGCAGCTCTCGGATGAGCTGACGCTCACCCTCATGCAGAAGATCCGCAAGGAGACCGAGGCCGGCGCCAAGGCCGAGGGCAAGGAGTACCCGGAGCACGGCTCGTATGCGGTCGTCGACTGGATGATCGAGCAGGGTCGGACGTCGAAGAAGGACGGCAAGGGCTTCTACGAGTACGACGAGAACGGCAAGCGTACTCGGCTCTGGCCGGGACTGCGCGACCACTTCAAGTCGGGCAGCACCGAGATCCCGTTCGAGGACATGCAGGAGCGTATGCTCTTCGCCGAGGCCCTCGAGACCGTGAAGTGCTTCGACGAGGGAGTCCTCGACTCGGTCGCCGACGCCAACATCGGCTCGATCTTCGGCATCGGCTTCCCCGCGTGGACCGGTGGCGTGATCCAGTACATCAACCAGTACGAGGGTGGCCTGCAGGGCTTCGTCGACCGCTCGCGCGAGCTGGCCAAGAAGTACGGCTCGCACTTCGAGCCGCCCGCCTCGCTGGTCGAGAAGGCCGCGAAGGGCGAGAAGTACTGAGGTAGACACCATGATCTGATTCGTCCAGTACGCATCTGATCTCTACGAGGCCCCGGCCGGACGTGTTCCGGTCGGGGCCTCGTCGTGTGTAGGGCGGGCATCGGATGGGGGCGGCTCAGTCGGCGACCAGATGCACGCGGCCGAACAGGGTGTTGCTCTGTTCGCGTTGTCGTCGAATCACGTAGCGGCCGGGCGCAATTCCCGTGGCGCCGTGCTCGGGGTGGATAAGGTAGGCGACGACGCTGGTGTCGACGGCTCCCAGCGTGAGTTGCTCGCGAAACACTGCCACTGACCAGGTGCAGAAGCCCTGCTCGACGTCGGCGACGAGGGAGTGCGGATTGCCACCCGCCGCGCTGCGAAGGAGCTCGATGCCGCGGGGTCCGACCTGCGTGGGGTGGGCGAACTGTCGCGGCGAGATGGTGTCTGCAACCATGCCGTACGGGATGACCAAGAGGTCTCCCTGGGCCTGCGGACCTGCGATGACCGGAATGGAGATCTCCTGGTCGAGATGATCGAGGACTTCGAGGCCGCTCAGTGCGGTCAGATCGGCGAGTGTGTTGATCGAGTTCATGTGCGTATCACCTTGGGTCGTGGTTGGTTGACGGTCGTTTGTGAGGGGGTGCGGACGAGGCGTCATGTCCTGCGTTGGACGTGTGCGTACTGTGCGCCCTCGAGCCCGTAGGTCCAGGCGGCGGCGTCGAGCGCAGTGTGTAACCATCCCGGCACCTGGAGCCCATATCGGCGTCGGGTTCCGTCTCGCTCGCGAGACCCGTTGACCGCCAACAAGAGTTTCGCGTTGGTTCGCCACCCGGCAGGAGTCGAGTAGAGCCGGAGGCTGTGCCCGGGGTTTCCGGGATCCGGGCCTTGGTCGACGAGGTGTACGCCCGCGGTCAGCAGGAAATGCTCCCAGCCCAGCCGCTCGATCGCTGTTCTGCGTACCTCGACGTTGCGTTCGGACGCTATCCGCTCAGGAGTCGGATCGACGAAGGCCCACTCGGGGATCAGTGTGCCGTGGATGGCGTACACGACTGTGCCGTCTGCGAATTCGAGTGCCGGGCGATCGTCGTGGTGCAACCTGCATTGATCATGCGTACCGCTCGGTGTCGGTTCGGTGTGCACCACAGTCGGGCGTTCACTCATCACGCAGACGTCGTCGAACGGCCACCACCAGCCGGTCGACGTAGCCAGGGTGTGCTGCAGGGAGTAGAGGGTTGCGTCGAGCGGCGTGGGTCTGACGACTCCGGAGGCATACGCCCAGTCTGCGAGCGCCAGTCGGTGGGCCTCGTGTTGCCCGTACCACGCGACGACACCGGGCAGCGGCGGTAGGAGCGTGCGGATCGCCGCCGCCACAATGGTGTTAGTACTTCCATTGGTCAGGGTTGTGCGCTCTGCGAGTCCATCGGCGTCGATCAGGCGGGTGGCTGCGAGTGGGGATGAGACCCAGACGAAGCGCGGACGTCTGCGCCCACACGTGGAATAGATCTGTGCCACAGCGGATTCGGCACGCGCCAGAGCGGGAGTTTCGCAGCGTAGTGCCCTAGCCAGCCAGTTCCGGCGAAGAGCCGTGAGATCGCCGGAGGCGAGTGATGACGAGGGGGGAGGGTCGACACGATCGAGGGCCGTCGGTTCGACGTGGGTGGCGCTCACGCGCGAGTGGCGGAATCCGCCTTTCCGGTAGTCATGGGAAGCATGGATGGCATGCGGGCCGACGTCGCGCAACCCCTGCCGAGGTCGACCACGTCCGCTGGTGCAGCGGATGTGGCCGACTTCGGTTGCCGGTCAGTCGGTCTGGGATCGGACATTCTCGGACTCGGCGTCGCCGAGTGCCAACACGACCTTGGTGCCGTACGGAGCATCCTGCACCAGACGCAGTCGCGCCAGTGCGGGGTGGGCGTCGAGTACCCGGCCCGCGTTGGCCAACGAACGCAGCGCCGCGGTCTCCGCGCGCGCGGTCTCCGCGCGCGCGGTCTCCAGCTTGGCCAGACCGCGTGCCTTCGCTGTCACCAACTCAGTCGCAGCAGAACGGATCTCAGCAGGCAGGATCACGTCCTTGATCACCACGTCGCGCACGTCGATGCCGACCGACTGCCCGGCATTCGCAGTCGCTGCCTTGATCGGCTCGGTCCCGACCGTGTCGGCTCGGGTGATCACCTCGTCGACGCTCACAGTCGCGCAGACCTCACGCAACGCGACCTGCGCGGCGACGTAGACCGCCGTCCACGGCTCGCTGGTGCGCTCGGTGAACGCGACCGCGTCGACAACCGCGGCACGGATGGCCATCGTGACGCGGAGCGAGACCGAATCGGACGTCAGGATCTCCTGCGGCGCAACGGTCAGCACGCGCTCACGCATGTCGACGAAGGTGTAGACGGCACGCCTGCGTGCGCGGTACTCGCCGGGTGACAGCTCGCGGGAGAGCGAGCCGTCGCAGTACTCGAGTCCCCTGTGCCCGATGGGCACGGTGATCGTGGGGAACCACCGTTTGACGGGCTTGGTGTAAGCCAGGCGGAGTTCGGTGGAATAAGACATGGTGCGAGCCTCCCTTCGATTGTCGCGCACGTCGTGTTGTTGGTATCCGGTTGTGCTGCAGCGCCGTTCGTCAAGTGGCAGGCCGGCACCGCCCGCGGGAGATCGTGCCGGTGGGGCCGTCCCGTCGACCGGGCGGAGCCGGAAGACGAGACGACCGCAGGACCGGCGTCGACCTTGTTCCCGGGGGCGGTGCGAGATGAGGAGTCGAACCTCGGCTGGTTGAGCCTTACCATTGCAGTGAACTGAGCTCGAGAGCGAACGCGCAGAACGTGATCGCCGGTACCCCGGGATCGGCTGCTCTCTCGTGCGAGAGACAACGATGCCAGTACGGGAGTCCGTGGCGCAAAGGGTTTTACGCCACGGTGTGATCGGTCAGCGTGCGAGGAACGAGCCAACGACCGACTCGAAGGCCTCCTTGGCCTCGATCATCACCCAGTGCCCGCATCGGGGAAAGACGTGCAGCTCGGCGTCGGGGATCAGGCGCATCGGGGCCAGCGCCATGTCCGGCGGGCTGACGCGGTCGTCCCGGCCCCAGGTGAGCAGGGTGGGGCAGGTGATCTTGTGCATCATCGACCAGTAGGGCGGGATGTCGGAGGTGGCGAGGAATTGCTGCTGCATCTCGAACGACGCCGAGCCGTACATCGCGCGGCCGGTGGCGAGTGCGTCGGAGTTCATCGCTGCTTCCCAGCGTTCGTCGATGAGCTGGTCGGTGACGAGTGCCTTGTCGAAGACCATCGCGCGCAGCCAGCGGATGAGCTTGTCGCGATCGGGGTCGTCGGCGAACTCCTGCAGCAGCCGCAGCCCTTCGCTGGGGCTCGGACTGAACAGGTTGGGACCGACGCCCCCGATGGTGACGAGCTTCTCGACCCGGTCGGGTGTGCGGATCGCGAGGTTGACGCCGACGACACCGCCCATCGAGTTGCCGATCATCGGGGCCCTCTCGATGCCGAGCCCGTCCATGAACGCGAGCACCGACTTGCCCGCGGTGAGTACCGGCATGCCTTCCCACGGATCGCTGACGCCGAAGCCGGGAAACTCGAGCACGAAGCAGTGGTGGGTCTGCGCAAAGACTTCGAGGTTGCCGCGATAGTTGCGCCAGCCGGTGACACCGGGACCCGAGCCGTGCAACAGGATCAGCGGCGGGGCGGAAGGATCGCCCGCCTCGTGGTAGCGCAGGACTCCCTTGTCGGTGTTCAGTTCGCGTTTGCTCGAGTCGTAGGTGACATCCACCCGATCAGGGTAGAACGTGTTCTAGTTTGTTGTCACGGGATTGTGGTCACCGTTCCACTAGAGCGAGGACACGGGCCGGGCTGCCCGAGCCGCCGACGATGGGCAGTGCACATACGACGAGCACGGCACCGGTGGCCGGGAGCCTAACTAGATTCCTCAGCTGAGTCAGACCGAATTTGCCGGCGCCGAGGAAAAAGTGATGACACGGAAAAGCAGGGTCGAACTCACCGGCCGCACCCGCGTCAGTGCCGACAGTCTCGACCCCGAATCCGAACAGTGGGGTTTCCTCTGCCAACCACCGGGCGCATTCGGGGGATACTCCCGGTGTGTGCGATCCCGTGTCGTCAACGTTGAGGAAACGAGTAGCGTCTGCCGACCTTTCATCCCATCCGGTGCGGAGCAACAGCCAACCGTTCTTAGGGAGGGGCCCGTTTTCAGCTTGCCAGGTCTCGACGTCAACGCGTTCGAGTAGGTAGTCAGGGTCTGCCGCGGCTCGGTCGGAGACGTCGATCACGGCTGCTGGCGCCACCAGGCGATTGAGTGGAGCGGATGTGATGTCGCCCTTGTCTTTTCCAGTGAGCCAGTGGTTGGGCGCATCGAGGTGCGTGCCCACGTGTTCACCGGTGTGAATATTGTTCCAGTACCAGTTGGGACCAGCGTCGTCGTAGGCGCTGATCCGCTCCAGGGAGAACGGGATCGTGTTGGCGAATGGCTCGGGCAGGTGCAGGATCGGCGTTGACGATTGTAGCGGGGCTGTCAGATCGAGTATCTCGATCCGCTTGGCGGCGACAGATGCCAGAAGGTCGGAAAGTTGGGTCACGGTGCGTCTCTTTTCGGTTGGATTGGATTCACGTGGTCATCGGGTCGCAAGAGGTGATTGCTCGCGGTCCCATGTGCTTTCGGTCAATCCACGCTCACGGAGCGCAGCCTTGCGGATCTTGCCGTTAGAGGTCGTCGGCATAGTCGTGACGAAGTCGACGTAACGCGGTACAGCGAACCGGGCGAGGTGTTGCGTGCAGTGGAGGATCACTTTCTCCGGCGTCAATTCCTTTTCCGCAACGATGGCGATCATCACCTCGTCCTCGGCCATGTCGGACGGAACAGGGAAAGCCGCCACCAACTCAACTTCAGGAAGCAGTCCAACGACCTGTTCAACCTCGAAGGAGGATATGTTCTCTCCGCGTCGACGGATCACGTCCTTTACGCGATCGACGAAACGAAACCACCCGTCCTGGTCGCGGATGACACGATCGCCTGTGTGGAACCAGAGGTTGCGCCACGATTCCGCTGTTGCTTGTGGTCGACCGTGGTACCCGTCGGCGAAGGCGAACGGCACTCGGGATCGAAGGATCAGCTCGCCGGGCACTCCGTCCGGGACCGGTTGATCGTCGGTATCGACGACGAGCGCTTCGAAATCGGGCTGTATCTGACCGAGGTAGCCAGGCCGGGGTTTAGCCGGTGCTGCCGCAATGACGGAGTTGGTCTCCGTCGAACCGAATCCGTCTGTGAGGAGAACGCCGAATCGGTCGCGGAACGGTTCGGCTAATGCGGCTGGGGTAGCGGGCGACAATGCGATACGAAGTCGATGGTCACGGTCCAACGGTGACCGCTCGCGGGACCACAGTATGGACACCATCGCACCGAGGAGATACGTGACGGTGGCTTCGGCTTCGCGGGCTTGGTCCCAAAATCTGCTCGCCGAGAAGCGGCGTCCAACGACGATCGTCGCTCCGGCGACGAGGGCTTGAATACACGCGTTCAGCGCGTTGGTGTGGAACAGCGGAAGCGTCGTGAACAGCACGTCGTTCTCAGTTATTCCGAGTTGTTCCCCGGTGCTGACGCCCCACCAGTAGAACTGGGCGTGTGGGCAACGGACGCCCTTAGAGGGACCGGTGGTCCCCGAGGTGTACAGCAGTGCAGCGATGTCGCCAGGGCGTACGGGGTGAGCAGTGGAGAGTTCGTCGGGCAGATCCGGAAGCGCGTCCGGAGATCCGGGTACACCGCCGACGACCCAGATCTTCTCCAGGGAGCGAGGCTTCCGGATCATGTCCAGCCGTTCGAGTAGGTCGGCCTCGACAATCAGTGCTCGAGCTCCGGAGTCGGTTAACGCATGTTCGAGATGCTGTGTTTGCAGCGCGGCGTTGAGCGGCACAGCGACCGCTCCCATCCACGCGCATCCCAGTACGGTCTGCAAGAGTTCGAGCCGGTTCTCTGATAGCGTCGCGACGCGATCACCCGGTCTGATTCCTTGGCGGGATAGCATGGCTGCGGTCCGCGCCGCGAGATCCCGCGCACCGACAAACGAAAGCGTCTGACCATCGATGCGTAGCAGCGTTTTTGAAGAGAACTGGGCCGCCTGGCGATCCAGCAGTGCCGGGATCGTGCATTCGTGGATAGGTAAGTTGCGCAGGGGTGCGGTGCCAATCGCGGACAGGGCAGTGACTACTTCGGTCACGATTCCTCCGTGAAGATCGGGGTGGGCACGAAGGCGAGATTGTGCCCGTCGGGTGTGTGGTCGGTGGAAATCTCCAAGATGTCTTCGGCCTCGGTGCCATCTGGCACAGCGGCGAGAACTACTGGGCCTCGATCGGTGCGGAGGGACGCAAGCCTGACGGATGGATCGGTCATCTGAGTCGTTACTTCTTCAACGATGCCCATGGCCGAACCGACAGTATGAGTCGCGATCCCGTGACAGCGCGGGCACAACACGGCGGGGGGAAACCGCACATGGCCGCAGTCTGAACAGCATTGCATGGGTAAGGGCATCTCAAATCCTCTCCAGGACAGCCATATTGGCGCAGGACCCGTATCGATAGGTGACCATGCCGTAGCCGGTACTCATGGCGATACGTGCCCCTGGGACCTGTCGGTCGCCAGCGCGTCCCTGGAGCTGGGTCACGGTCTCGACAAGCCCGTGCATACCGCCAGCGGCACCCGCTTGTCCGCACGACAATTGGCCGCCGGAGGTGTTGATCGGACGACGGTCTTCGTCAATACGTGCAAGTGCTGCCGGGAAGTCGTCGGCAAGGAGACCGCAGTCTGCGAGTTGTATCGCGACCATCACAGGGTAGTCGTCGTAAACGCTGATGACGTCGACATCTCCTGGTGACACCGCTGCGTTGTCCCAGACCTGCGGCGCAACCGTTGCCAGTCCAGTGCGAAGTCCGTCGCCTTCGTGACGGTCGGTGTTGACCGTCGCTCCCAACGCGCGAACTCGGACAGCAGGGCCTTCGTGTGGACGGGAAGTGATGATCAGTACGTCGGCTCCCGCTACGGGAGGCACGCAGTCGAATCGCCGCAGCGGATTGGAGACGACGGGCGCGGCACGGTAGTCGTCAAAAGTCATCGGCGACCGGTACACAGCGCCCGGATTCAGTGCTGCCCAGCGGCGCTGGGCCACCGCGATATGTCCGTAATCGTCAGACTGCAAACCTGTTTCGCGCATATGCCGGGTTGTCAGCATTGCGAATGCGCTGTTCGGTCCGGCGGCACCCAGCGGCGTTACGAGGTCCCGGGTAGCAGCGTTGTACGAGTCGACAAGTCGACGGTGAGCATCTCCGGTCATGATGTCCCCGGCAACCAAGACGATCGTTTCCGCATCACCGGCGTCAACAGCGCGAATAGCGTGTTGGAGCAGGTTGACGCCACTGGCGCCGCCGTTGGTGTCCTCCATGATCCAACGGAGGCTCAGGCCGCAGTTGCGTGCGAGATCGACTGCGTGATCGGGTCCAAGGGTGAAGCTGGCCACCCCTAGTCCGTCGACACTGTCGAAGTCGATTCCTGCGTCGAGTAACGCCGATCGGATCGCCGTCGCGAGTAGGCCGACAGTCTGGAGGCCGTTGGCAGGGTGCCTGGTGTAGCGGTGCTCGTACGCGCCGACTATGCGTGCGGCCCTGCTCATCGTGTGGAGCCGATCGAGTCGTCGACCATCACAGTCGACGATGGAGAATCATCGCTGGTGGTCTGCAACCTGGCTGCGGCGGTCTCGGGCGCCGCAAGCATCGCGATGCTGCTGATCAGCCCCAGCGCGATCAGGTATAGAGCGATCGGCCAGTAGGTCCCTGACCAGGCGAGTAGTGCGGTTGCGACAAGAGGCGCGATGCCGCCGGCGAGAATTGCAGCAACCTCGTGGCCGATGGAAAGCCCGCTGTAGCGAACGTTGCCTGTGAAGAGCTCGCTAAAGAAGCTCGGTTGGGTACCGATCATGGCGCTGTGGCATACCCCCACAGCGACGATCACAGCCAGCCAGATCAGGGCCGGTTCCCGGGTGTTCATCAAGAGGAAGAAGGGGACCGCCCAGAGGACCATTCCGACCGCGCCGATCAGATAGACCGGCCGCCGACCGATCCGATCTGAGAGCGCGCCGAAACCGATCATCGTAAACGCCTCGACCACGTTTGCTGCGATGATCGCGAGCAGTAGTGTCGATCCGGCGATGCCAATGTGTGCGCCATAGGCGAGAGAGAAGACCAGAAAGATGTACGACCCGCCGTTCTCTGCCATCCGAGCGCCGATGGTGAGCAGAATCGAACGGTGTTGAGTCTTGAGAGCGTGTAGTGCTGGGTACCGCTTGACGTCGCCTGTGGATCTGACCTCGGAGAAGTCGGCCGTTTCGGTCACGGACATTCGGACGAAGAGGCCTACGGACATGAGCGCCAGCCCGAGCACGAACGGAATCCTCCAGCCCCACATGAGAAACTGCTCCTCTGGGAGCAGGCTAACGAGGGCGAAAACGGATGCGGACAGGACGAATACGATGGTGATGCCTACCTGGCTGAAGGACGCAAAGAACCCGCGTCGACGTGGTTCGGCGTTCTCACTGATTAGCAGGACTGCGCCGCCCCACTCGCCGCCGACCGCGGCGCCTTGCACGATCCGGAGTATGACCAGTGCGATTGGTGCCCACACGCCTATCGAATCGTAGGTGGGCAACAGTCCGATGAGAGCAGTGCACAAACCCATCATCATCAGGGTGATGACCAGCATCGCCTTGCGTCCGAGGCGATCTCCGAAATGGCCAAACACCACTCCGCCGAGGGGACGCGCGATGAATCCGATTGCGAATGTGCCGAAGGCTGCGAGAGTGCTGGTGAGTGAGTCGTGTCCGGGGAAGAACAGCGGACCGAATACCAACGCTGCGGCCGTTCCATAGAGAAAGAAGTCGTACCACTCCAAA
>NZ_BANR01000022.1 GCF_000332975.1 Gordonia aichiensis NBRC 108223
CCCCACCTGAACGCTCATCAGCCGGTTGTCGGCTCGCTTGCCGATGGGCTTGCGGCCTTGCTGTTCGCGCTCCCACTCTTGCGCCTCACGTCGGGTGGGAAAGCTCTTGGAACGGGACTTGCCGCCAACACGTACACGAGCCTCGTAGCGGGGTTTGGAGTTCTCACCCCACTGCCGTTTCAGGATCGCCATGCGGGGAGCGTATCGCGGTCAGAGTATGTGAGGCTCACACATTCCTCACCACCGCAACCGATTTTGACCGCTCTCAGGCGCCACAAACAACCACTCGAAAATGGGGTGAGACACGCCTACTGAAGTGCGTAAACGACGTTGACCTTGCGTTCTACAGATTCGGTGTGCATGATGGCTTCGAGCTTCATCGTGTAAATGAACTCGCCAGCCACGTAATGTCCTTACCTGCGGTGTTGTGGTCATCTGCGCTCGGGTCCCGGTTCCGGAGAGTTGGTGCCGGGGTGCCACTCATCGGTGACACGACGGGCTCTCGGCGCAACGTCGCATACCACTCTATCGACGTGGCGCGACACACTCCCACATGGCCGTGATCGAGTCGGTCCACCGTCGCGGGCGGACAGCCGCCAACCACGCTGGCACCATCGATGGTGTGTCGACCGCTGCCCCACTGACCGAACTCGTCGAACTCGCCGGTGGCCGGTTCTCCATGGGATCGGATCGCTTCTACCCGGAGGAACGTCCTCACCACGAGCGCCGTGTCGACGCGTTCGCCATCGAACGACACCCGGTGACCAACGCCCAGTACGCGGCGTTTGTCGCGGCCACCGGGTACGTGACGATCGCAGAGCTGCCGATAGACCCAGCCGACTTCCCCGGCGCCGACCCGGCACTGCTCGTGCCCGGTGCACTCGTCTTCACACCGACGTCCGGCCCAGTGGATCTCACCGACTGGCGGCACTGGTGGCGTTGGCAGCCGGGAGCATCGTGGCGGCACCCACTCGGTCCCGAGACCGATCTCGTCGGCTACGAGGACCACCCCGTCACCCAGATCGCCTACGCGGACGCGGTCGCTTACGCCGAGTGGGCGGGGCGTCGACTCCCGACCGAAGCCGAGTGGGAGTACGCCGCGCGCGGTGGGATCGGCGGCGCGCACGAGTACGCGTGGGGCGACGAGTTGCACCCCGATGGTGCGATCCTCGCCAATACCTGGATCGGTGATTTCCCCTACGCGAGCGACGGCTGGGGTGGAACGTCGAGGGTGGCTAGCTACCCGCCCAACGGTTTCGGGCTGGTGGACATGATCGGCAACGTCTGGGAGCGCACATCGGACGTCTTCACGCCACGCCACGTACCGCCGGATCTGGCAACCGTCTCCCCCGACGGTCGAACCAACCTTCTCGCACCGACCGCATCGCCCCACGTCTCCCGGGTCACCAAGGGCGGCTCGCATCTGTGTTCACCGCACTACTGCCGCCGCTACCGGCCCGCCGCGCGCTCACCGCAATCGGACGACTCGGCGACGTCACACCTCGGGTTCCGTTGCGCTGCAGATCCTTCCGAGCACTGACCGGTCCCGCCGCGACGAGCACACCCCTCCGGGGCTCATCGCGGCGGGACGTCGATCATGCGGCAGCGCCGGAAGCATCTCCCGACTCGACGACGGACGGCTGCGTGTCCGCTGAATGGGCAGCCACCCCGTCACCGCGTCCGCGGTATTCGACGACGCATCGTGAGAGGTCGAGGCCGACCGAATCGGCGATCAACTCGAGTTCGGTGCGGGACTCGCCATCGCTGGTCGTGTAACTGTTGGTGTGAATCGCCCCGTGCACGATCACCGGTCGACCCTTCTCGATCGCGCTCGCTACGCCGTTGACCAGACGTCGCCAGCACGACACGGTCAGAAACAGACTGTGCCCGTCGATCCACTCCCCGGTGGCACGATCCCGTCGCCGCGTGTTGCTCGCAACGCGAAACGAGATCACCTCGTCACCATTTGCCATACGACTCCGCCTGGGGTCGGTGATCACTCGCCCCACGACCGTCGAATACGTCTCGTACATTGATCCGCTCCTGCGTGCTGTGCCATACGGCTACACACCGGGCTCGGTACCCGGAATGAGATGGCTGCTCATGAGCATTGCGCAGAAACCAGTACCGAAACCGCGCACGAGAACACACTGTGGACAGAACCTCGGTTGTGGATACGGCCGCCGTCGGCGTCAGGAGCGCGCTGCCGTACACTCTGCGTGTCGGTTTCGCCTCCGTAGCTCAGGTGGATAGAGCAAGGGCCTTCTAATCCCTAGGTCGCAGGTTCGAGTCCTGCCGGGGGCACTGTGACATAGCTGGTCAGAGCGTTTTTCGGTTGAAGCGTGCAATATCCGTGCAACTCTCGACCTGCGACCAAGGCCCCGGACCTCATCGAGATCCGGGGCCTTTGCCAGCGTGACGCGGAGGTGTCCGACCTCCGAGATATTGAGTTGTTGCCCTTATTCTCTCACCCTTGGCCCAGGGACATCATCACCTCGTAATGATGTGTCGCGCGGCCGACGCGGTACGGCATCGGCAGACCCTCCAAGGTCCATGTCTTGGTCCGCCAGCCCACCGTGGTGACCTGTTCGATACGGGCATCGGTGACCACCAGCCGGTACGTCGTGAGCGTGGTGGACCGGCCGCGCTGGGCCTGCTCCTGGCCGGAGATCGGGATGACCGATGCCCGGATCGGCACGTCCTGGGCTGGGATCGGGTCGTCATTCTCATCCCGGCCTCCACCGATGCGTAGCGTCACCATGTCCCGGAGGAGGAGCCGCGGCATTACGCGGCCCGCTTCCGGTAGCGGTTCAACACCATTTGTTCGGCCAGGGTGAACCCGTTGAACGCGTCGTCGAAGCTCACGACGCCGGTGGCGTAGCGGAGTCCCTCCGGGTTGGCCAGCATCCTGGCCGAGGCCATGAGGACGACGGCGTCCACGCCGGGACGTGTGGCTCCCGAGGCGTAGCGGTGGGCTCCCCGACAGTAGGCGTCGCACATGGCCTCGGCCATGGTGACGGCCTGGGTGGCCTGGGCCATGAGCGTGGTGTCGGTGGTGTCGGCCCCGAGCCACTTGACCAGGTCGGTGTTGGTGACGGCCACGGTTACCTCCTATGTGGAAGCGGCCCGCGGCATCGGAACGTGACAACCGATGCCGCGGACCACGATTGAGGGACGATCAGGCCGCGGTCAGAACGGTCACGGCCTTGGGCTGGAGGAGCGCCAGGTCGAACCGTGCGACGACGCGGAGCGCCACCTCGTCAGTGTCGAAGTACCGCGAGCTGTCGATGACCACGGTCGGGGCCATGTCGCGGGCCACGGCCACCAGGCTCATGTCCGCCAGGACGGCCTTGCCGGTCGGGATGCGGCTGGTGACGGTCACCGGGATACCGAACAGACGCTCGGCACCCTCGGCGGTGATGTCCTGCTCCAGGATGTACCGTCCGTCCGCGTCCTTGATCTTGCGGACGGCCAGGTAGTCGGCCGGGGACAAGAACCAACGATTCGGGCGGACCTCGTTGGCGCGCGCGATGCCGATGCCGTCCAGGAACGAGTCGGGCTCGGTGGCGTCCAGGACGCCGGTGGCGACGCCGGACTGGTTGAGGAGTCCCTTGATCGTGTTGCTGGAGCCGGTGCTGGTGAACAGTGCCGTGTCCAGGGCCGCGGCCGTGTCGGTGACAAGGCGGGTCTTGAGGATCGAATCCAAGGCCACCGCGCTGGACCGGAGGACTTCCGCGGTGACGCGGGAAAGGACCTTGAGGCTCTTGAGCGTGCTCGGGAGCATCGACACTTCATCCATGCCGACCGAGGCCTCGGGGATCTGGGCACCCTCACCGACGAAACCGACCGACAGGCCGGTGGCGATGCGCGGGACCCGGATCGGGCCGTTGGTGTCAATGATCTTGGGACCGGCCGCGAGGAATACGCTCTCGGCCTCCAAGGGCTGGACCAGCAACGATGCGATCTGATCCTGTTGCAAGGTGGGCAGGGTGCCGGTGGTCTGAGTTGCCACGAGTATCTCCAAAGTGGTTGTAGTTCAACGGTGTTCGCACTCTGGGCACCTGGCCACCTCGGCGTCTTGCAATCCCACCACCTGGGTGTTACATCCCAGAATATGAGATGCCCGAGACCCTGGCAACTATGCCAAGGCCTCGGGTATCGTCGTCGGTAGCCCTCACTGCCAAACCAGCGGCGTAATCCAAAGCCCAATCGCGGTGAGGGTTCTCTTCTGCCTACATCGTGGCCTGGCGCATGAGTCCCGCGAGATCCACCGATCCCGAGGTCCCGGACTTGGCTCCCTGGGCAGCGGCTCCGGGCTCGAAACGCCTGGCCTTGAGGTGCGGCTTGGCCTCCAGTAACGCCGCGATGGCCGACGCCAACGCCTCGGGATCGTCCAGATGCGCCGGGTCGAACTCCAGGTCCGCCGGATCGGCAAGCTGGCCGTCCTGCTCCACCAGGAGCCGATGGAGCTTGGCCTCCAGTTCCTTGACCCGGACCCGAGATCCGGCCGCTTCGGCGCGGAGCTTGCCGACATACTCGGCGTCGAAGGTCTTCGGCTCGTCACCCTCAGCAGTGCCGGAATCGTCACCCGCAGCGGCGTTATCGGCGGTGTCCTGGTCTGACGGGGCCGAGGCCGCGGGATCGGCCGTCTGTGCGGCGTCTGGGCCTGCTTCCGGCTGTTGTGCCTGGTCGCCGGTGATGGCGTCGGTGGTCTCCGATGCCGTATCTGGGGCCTCGGCGGCCGGGTCGGCGGTCTTGTCCTTGTCGTCGGTGATGCTCACGCGGCGTCCTCCGTCACGTTGTCGGTGTTCTCGATGGGTGCCGGTGTCGGACCGGCGGCCGGGTTCGTGATGCCGAGACGCTCACGCGCCTCCTCCTGGGTGAGCAGACCGGCGGCGTAGAGCTTGGTGGTGGCGTCGGCCTCCTGGGCCGCGCTCCGGGTCGCCGGGTCGGCCCAGACGACGCGCGGCGTGTGCTCGGACACCTCGGTGCCGGTGTCGATGGATGCCATGAGCTTGGCCACGGTCTCCCAGCTCCGGCCGAACGTCGCTTGCTTGGCCTCGGCGCGCGCGGTCAAGCTGGCCTCGGCCGCGCGGATGCCGTCCGCCGACGACGGGTTGCCGGTCACGGTGCCGGTGTAATGCGGAGGGAGCGCGCTCACCGCGCGGATCTGCTCGGCCAGGATGTCCACGGCCTCCCGGTACGCGGTGAGATCCGCGCCGTCGAGCTGGCCGAACTTCGACTCCGGCGCTTCGGAGATCATCATCCGATCACCATCGGGGTACGGGTTGGCGGCCTCGGTGACCACCTCACCGTCCTCGGTCACCGGCTGGCCGTTGTCGTCCAGGACCGGCACCTCCTCCAATTCGATGCCGGTGGCCCATCGACGGGGCCGCGCGAAGAACTCCGAGGCCACCAACATGTCGCTGACCACCTTGTTGAGGCTGTCCAGGAGCGGGATGAGGTCCTCGATCTCGCTGACACCGTGGACATCCATCACCCGGTCCGCGTTCACGAACGGCACCACGGGCACAACCTCCAGCGGATTGTCCACCACCCGAACGGTTTTCGCGGCCGTGATGCTGGCCCCGTCGCTCACCAGGTGTTCGATCCGGTCACGCCGGAACACCACGTAGTTGGTCTGGCGCGCCACACCGGACGGGTCCAAGTCCTCCCACCGCTTGACCGCGCCGAGGACCTCCCCGCTCCCGCTGTCGCGGTACGCGCTGACCTGGTGAGAGGACTCCACCGTGGCGCGAGCACGGCCGCGGTCATCGGCCCAGACGATGACGTGGCCCTCACCCAACGCCAACGCCTCACGGTGGACGGTCGGCGCGAGCTGGTCTAGGTCGCACCGGAGCCACCGCTCCCAGGCCGCGGTGTCACGGTTACCGGCGGTGTCGGTGAATCCCGAGACGCGCAACCGCTCCGCGATGCTGACCACGGCCAGCCGCGCGAAGTTGACCCCGAGGATGCCGAACCGGGACCCCAAGGCCTTCTTCGCCTCGGGAGCCAGGAACGCCAACGGCTGGCGGGCTCGGTAGTACAGCTCCAGCTCATGGAGCTTGGCGGCCCGGACATCCAAGGCCTGGGCCAGTTCGTGGTTGGTCGGTTCGTTCACTGAGTTACTCCTTGTCATGACGCGAAACTCCTTGCGCGCCTTCGGTTCTTCTTGGTTGTGTGGTGTGCGGCTCGGTCCAACGCGACGATGGCGGCCACCGCGGCGTCGATCTTGCGGGGAGATCCGCGCTTGTCCTTGCTCACCAGGTCCCCTTGCGGCGTGGACTTGGCCACGCAGTTGCCGAGGTGGGTGGCGAGATCCTCCGCGCCGTCGTGGGTGAGCTGGCCGGTGGTCACCGCGGCATAGAACCTGTCAGTTGCCGGGGCCATGCGCTGGGCGTTGGCGGTGTTCCACTGCAGTACCCGACGTTCCCCATGCCGTGCGCCCCACGTCTCGATCTCCGAGCGCCAACCCCACGGGTCGGCGGCCAGCTCCACCACGTCGTAGCGGTCGAACATCTCCCGGACCTTGGCGTCCACGTCGGAGCGGGGGACTCGCCAACGCGGATCTCCGGAGTTCTGCCACAGACCGGCCAGGAACAGGTGGGGCCGAGGCCCCAACGTCGCGCCGACCAACGCCGTGGAGTCACCCGAGGCCGACCCGTCGAACGCCAACACCACGCGCTGGCGGCCCATGACCTGGATCTCCGGCGCGGCCAGCTCCTCCCACGCTCCCCATGGAAGCCAGCGGTCTACCTGGCCGACCCACTGGCCGAGGCGGAGCTGGCGGAACACGGGCTCCCGCAACGTCTGCCGTGCGGCCTCCATGCCGTCCAACGCCAAGAATGGCCGCTCACACGCCAGGGCCGGGTTGGCCGTCCTCCAGGCCTCGGTGTCGTCGGTGGCGCAACCCTCCGGCGCGGCGTACTCCTTCAAGGCGAACGCCGGGTCATTGCCCGCGCGGCCGTGAGCCACGAGTTTCCACATGACCGAGTCCACCGACGCCGCCGGTGTCGAGATGGCCAGGGTCAGGCTCTCCGGCCGCTTGCCGGTGACCGAGGTGACGGCCTCCCACACCTCCGCGGTGACCACGTGAAGCTCATCCACGATGAGCAGCGACGGGTCATGTCCGTGGAGGGCTCCAGGCTCGGCCGGGAGCGGGATCAGCGTGGCGTCGTTCTCGGGCACCTCGATACGGTCGCGGAATACGTGAGCCCGTTCCGCCAGCTCCGGATTCAACTCGATCATCCTGCGCGCCAACCTCAGGGTGATGTTGGCCTGGCGCTGGTCGCTGGCGACCACCAGAACCTCCGCCGAGGCCGGACCGACGAACAACTCCGCCACGGCCAGCATTGCGGCCAGCGAGGTCTTGCCGTTAGCGCGCGGGATACTGACCAGGCCGGTACGGATACCGTCCGCGTAGACCTCCCGGATGATGTCGCGCTGGAACTTGCGGAGCTTGACATCCTCCAGTGCGCCAACGCCTTTGGGTACCTTGAGGTACTGACCGATGAACCGCTCCCGACGCCGCGCCCGGTCCTTGGGGTAGCCCTTGAACGTCAACGGCTCGGCCGTGATCGTGCCCTTTGCACCGGACTTCACCGCTCACCTCCTGGGATCATTGTCTCACTATCTGAGATTACTGTCGCACACTTTGACTCACCGGCGGGTGGCCTAGGCCTCTGACCAGGGGTAACCCCCCTGGGCTCTGAGTCGTCCGGTGACGGCCTGGCGCGGCCTCGGCGGTTATTACAGGGGCCGCAAACAACGGCGACATCCTGGAGCCTCACAGCCAGGCCCCGAGCGCGCCGACGCCAGGCCTCCGGGGAGTGGTCGGTGGTGAGGTTCTCGGTGGCTCCGCAGTCCTCACAGAACGGCTGGAGCTTGCGGGCACGTTCGGAGAGCCGACGCCAACGCTTGTCGTAGCCGCGCTGCTCGCGGGTCGGCCGCTCGGTGACGCGCTCATGGTCGTACGCGCATGGTCCGCACCGTGTGCCCTCGGTGGGCTCCCCGCAGCCGAGGCAGACCCTAAGCATCCCGACCACCGTCCTCGGCGCGTTGGTTGTACGCGTCCAGGAGCGTGTCCAGGTCATCGCGGAGCTTGTCAAGCCACAGGCGTGGCTCACCGCTGGTGGCGATGGCAGCCAGGCCGAGGCTCATGTCCGCGATGGCGTCGAGCACCAGCCCGGCGTTGTCGCATCCCAACGCCACGGCCCTCATGCCGTCCTGGTCTCCCGATGCCTTGGCATACAGGTATGCGAGCGCGTCGCGGTAGGCCTGCTTGTCGATCTTCGGTTGTGTGCTCATCGGTGTGTGCCTCCAGATAGTTCGGTCTGTGCTCGGTGCTCACGGGCCTCGGCCTGCTCGGCCTGGTGTTCTCGATAGGCCTCCCGTGCGCTGAGCCAGTCGTCCAACATGTCGGCCAACTCCAGGCACCACTCCCGCAGTGCGAGCACCTCCTCGGCGGCCGGATCTCCCCGATGCCGCAGACGCATGTCGATGCCGGGGATACGGGCTGGCGCGCTCATTGGCTCATCACCAATGCCATGGCCGCGGCGAGTTGTTCAGCGATGAACGTCCGCATACGTTCGGCGTCGTCGCGGCCGTGATAGGTCCCGTCGACCCGGACGACAATGTCGAACGAATCCGGGCCAACCTGTTCCAGTCGGACCGCGTCGTGATCGGTCAGCCACCGACGCCGCTGGTGTAGGAACTTCACGGATCCGCCCTCGGCTGCGTAGAACTCAACCCACGCCGCTATCTCGTCTCGGTTGAGCGGTTGGGGGTCTGTGGTTTCCGATGCCTTGAGTAGCTCGGGGTCCTGGAAGATGTCGTCGTCGGTACTCACGGTGGGGGCTCCTTGGTTGTTGGAAGTTGAACTTCTATGCGCCATTCGCCGGGGCCACCGCCCCTTATAGGGCGGCGGCGAGTTGGCGAATACGTTTGGCGAATACCGGCGAATACCGGCGAGTTGGCGAATAGGGTGCGTTTCCGCAGGTCAGATGGCATGGGCTATTCGCCGCCTATTCGCCGGTCTATTCGCCGAACCTGGCCCGATTCCAGCGAATCCGGGCGGCGAATAGCGGCCAATGCGCTGACCTGCGGTTTTGCCGGTTCGGAGAACGGATTCACGGCCTTGAGAGGTCTGGCCGACATTGGGTCTACAGCGCGTAGATGGTGGCTACGGCCTTGGGTGGACAGAGCCAGTTCCCCTGACTCGATGAGGTCCTTGACCGCGGCCCGGATAGCAGCCCTCGGGAGACCCTCACCGGCGTAGTTCTCGGTGTCGCGCTTGGTCGGTTCGACGCCGATGTTGTTCTGCTCCCGTACCCACTCGGCAACGGCCGCCCGGGCCTTGATGTTGCGGGCGCTGCGCTCGGTGTCCTTGGCCACCTTGGCGGCATCGGGTACCGGCGGCAGGTAGAGCAGCCGACGCGTCTCGGAGTCAAACTCAAGGGTTCCCTGGGCAACCTCCACGTCCCGGCCCATGGCGCGGAACTTGCGCTCGGAGGCCGGGTCCTGGCGGTCTTCCATCTCCAGGTACCAGAGGGCATCGGCCCAGTCCTCCTTACGGGAGTCGCCGCGGGCTCGGTCGTTGCCGTGTCCGGCGTGGTCGAGAACTACGGCCTCCGAGGCCTTGGACTCATCCAGGAGCGCGTCAAACGCCACGAGGAACTGGCCAGCGTCGGTGTTCTCGTTGAGCCCGAGCGCGTCCAGGATCGGCCGGAGGCAGTCCAGGAGCACGACATCGGACCCGGCCAGCTCCTCGGCCCACACGGCCCGTGTGGCGGGGTCGGTGATGTCGAACGTGGCCGCCTTCCCACGGAGGTGAATCATGTTCACGGCCTTGGTGTTCTGGATACCGAGATCTGCCAGCCAGCGGTAACTCTGGGCGCGCGACATCTCGATGTCGATGACCGTGACCTTGCTCCTGGCGCGCGTCGGGAAGTGCCCGAGGAACGGGACTCCATCGGCCAGGGAGCGGATTAGCTCATTGCGGGCCGTGGTCTTGCCGGACTTGCGGGCCGCGGGGAACAGGGCTCGGCCGCCAGTCGGGAGGAGACCCTCCACCGCGTACTCCTCGGCCTCCGGCGGGTCGGCCAGGAGATCCGCCAGGGACTCGGTCGCCGGGATCTGGTCCCGGAGCTTCAAGGCCTCGGCGGATCGTTCCTCGGCATCGGCTTGGCGCTTGGTTGCCCTGCGTCGGCGCTCCTTCTCCAGGTCGTCGGCCTTAACCTTGAGGACCGTGAGACGCGCCTCGGCCTTGATACGCCGAAACTCGGCGGCCACCAGACCCTCTACGGGGACCTTCTCACCCGATGCGAGGGTGATGGTTTCGGTCATCGGCCCACCACCTGGAGGTGGCGGAGAATGACGCCGAGGCCGTATCCGGCGGGCCAAGCCATGGCCGAGACCATGACGATGAGAATTGATGTCACGTTTGCACTCCTGGAGACGAACCGAATGATGTTGTTCGGGTTGGTGATTCGTCTCCAGGTCACGCGGCGGGGAAGCAACCCGAGGCCTTGGCCTCAAAACGGGCCACCTCAGTCTCCGAGATACGGATGACGCCTGGAGTGGGCCGGAACGCTGCGAGTTGGCCGGATGAGATCAAGCGGCGGACGGTCCGGGTGGAGCAATCCCAGCGCTCGGCCAGATCAACGAGGGACACGTACGTGGTGGCCTTGGTAGCCATGTTCACCTCACACGGGAGTCGGTCGTGACTCCGAGACGGCTGGCCCGATAGGGCCTACATAGTCCTGGTCAATGTCTCGGTGCGGTGTGAGGATCAAGGTATGCGTGCGCGCCGCGTCTGTCAAACATGGACACGCCGAGATTCGTTGTCCCCGTGTTGACTTCATGCGTCAACACGCTAACGGCGAGCGTTAACTCCCGGCGGCCAACTTGCTCATTCGGCGGGCAATCTCGGCGTCCCGACCCGCGGCAACGTGTTGGTAGTGCAGGGCCATTGTCGGCGTGGTGTGGCCGATGCGGTGCATGAGTTCGGCCACCGTCGCGCCGCTCTGCGCAGCGAGAACGGCCCCGGCGTGCCGCAGATCGTGAACCCGCAGATCCGCCTTGCCGATCTTGTCGCGGGCCGGGTTGAAAATCTTGCGGTAGTCCCACTCCCCTACGTGAGTAGCGGCGTCAGTGGCGAACAAAAGCGCGTCCGAGCCCTTGCCGACGTGCTCCCGCATGAACCTCTTGAGGTCCGGGACGATGTGCGGCGGCACCACCACGGTCCGGGTACCCGCCGAGGTCTTGGGAGTGTCCACCCGGAACTTCCCGTCCCGATACGTCACCGCGCGCGTGACCGAGACTGTCCCGGACTTGAGGTTCACGTCCCCGCGCCGGAGTTCAAACAACTCTCCGCGCCGCAAACCACACCAGCCCATGAGTAGGGCCGACATCCCCCACCGTGGCCCCATGGCGTCGGCCAGCGCGGTCAGCTCCTTGGCGTCCAGGACGACGGGCTCCCGCTTGCGCTTGGTGTGCATGGCTCCCTCCAGGCGGCATGGGTTGGCGTCGATCACCTCATCGGTCACCGCGGTACGGAATATCGCGTGGAGGAGCTGATACGCGTGGGTCTTGCGTGTCGCGCCGGTCTCCAAGCCCGCGTGCCATGCGCGGACCTGGCTCGGGGTCACCTTGGCCAGCTCCGCGTCCCCAAGGCCGGGATTGATGTGGAGCCGGAGGAGGTCCTTGTAGAGGGAGCGCGTCCGGGGCTTGATGTCACGCTGGGCCAGCCATTGCTCCGAGTAGGTCTTGACGGTCACGCCGCGTGCAGCCTCAGCGGTTGGCGGTCTCCAGGTCTCCAGGTCAATCTTGCGTCGCTCTGCCGATAGCCAGCCTTCGGCATCTACCTTGGCCGCGAACGTGGCCGGGGCCTTGTAGAGGATGCTGTCGGGTCCGAGGTATGCCGCCTGCCATCGCCCCGAGGGGAGTTCACGTAGACGCCCGAATCCCCGTTTGGTGCGCGTTCCTGCCAATGTCGCTGCCCTCTCACCCGTGCAATATGCGTGCAAGATGAGAGTACATCGGTGCCGTCCTGGTCCACCGTTGTCCTGTCGTCAGTTCCCCGATTGACCTGGTGGAACGTGGACAATGCGCTGGTAGGCCCGAGATCCTGTCTGCCAGGCAAATGAGGTTCGAGTCCTGCCGGGGGCACTGTCAGGATCTCGTCGAACTTCGGCCGGCGTGCACCGCTGCTTGGAGCAAGGCGACCCGCGTGGCCACAGGGTGACTCCGCCAGCCGTGCGCCGGATTCGGTGCAACTCCACACAGGCTCAACGAGCAGAGCAGCGGGCAGCAACGTTCCCTGTTTCATCGATCCAGCCTTTACCAGTACGAGGTGCTTACCCAAAGGTGTGCTCAACTGCAGGCCCTCCCGCCGGAGCAACAGCGTCAACACGGGAGTGTCTACGCGCAGGTGCTCGTCGTCGGAACCTGCTCGCCACGTTGCACCGGCTTTGAGAATCCTGCGGTTCTGAACGTGGGCCCCGACCAGACACGCGACGACCGACACAACCGAGAACAGGGCAAAGATCCCCACGCCGATCAGTCCCCCAAGGGACCACCCGCTACCGGTGGCGATGCATACCGCGGCAAAGATCGCTGCACAGACTCATTCGTCGTACTCATCAGCCGATCCTGTCACGACCAGTCTTCGCTGCCGTCGACGACTGAAAATTGCTTGCGCCCCCTCGCACCGCTGATAGCGTCGTCCGACGATGTCTGAGCACACCGACGCCACAGAATGGCACACGCGTACCGAAACCCCCGATGACGTCTCCCCCGTCCGTGAGGTGACGCTCGCAGCCTTTCCCACGGCCGAAGAGGCTGACATCCTCGACGGCCTGCGGCGCGACCCGGCATGGATCGACGGGCTCTCCATCGTCGCCACCGACACCGCAGGGCGCATCGTCGGCCACGGCGTCGCAACCCGCGGCTACGTCGACGACGCTCCGGTCCTCGGAGTGGGACCCGTGTCGGTACTACCGGAGTTCCAGAATCGTGGCGCGGGCAGCGCCATCAACCGAGCACTTCTGCGGGCCGCGAGAGAGATGGGCGAAGCCCACGTAGTGGTACTCGGGCATTCCGACTACTACCCACGGTTCGGATTTCAACCCGCCTCGATACACGGAATCAGCCTGCCATTCGACGTCCCCGATGACGCCTTCATGGCGTTGACGTTGGATGCGGACCGGCCACTTCCCACCGGTGTCATGCATTACGCGGCACCCTTCGGAGTGTGAATCAGCCTGCAACGCATCTCATCTGCACTACGCGCCGCGCGCCCCCGCGGTGCCGCGCCACCCTCCGACGAGTCGGATCATGTGATAGATGAGGAGCGCGCAGACCGCGCCGATCGCGATACCTCCGAAGCTCACATCGCCAATGGTCCAGCTGAAGTCGGCGATCGCGATGATGAGTGGAATCGCCGCTGTGAACTGATTGATCGGTCTGGAGAAGTCGACGCGGTTGGTCACCCAGATGTGCACGCCGATGATCGCGACGAGACCATAGAGCGCGGTGGTGATTCCGCCGAGCACACCGGCAGGCACCGACGCGATCACAGCGCCGATCTTCGGACAGAGCCCCAGCACGATCGCCGCCGCGGCCGCCACCCAGTACGCAGCGGTCGAGTACACCTTCGTCGCCGCCATCACACCGATGTTCTCGGCATAGGTCGTGGTCGCCGATCCGCCGCCCGAACCGGCGATCATCGTCGACAATCCGTCGGCGAACAACGCCCGGCCCATCCGGCTGTCGAAGTCCGAGCCGGTCATCATCGCAACCGATTTCACGTGCCCGATGTTCTCGACGACCAGCACGAGAACGACTGGTAGGAACGTCGGGATCACCGAAAAATGAAACGTCGGGGTCTCAAAGTCGGGCAGGCCGACCCAACTCGCGGCGTGGATGGCGCTGGTATCCACCTCGTTACGGATCAACGCCACCACGTACCCGATCACCACGCTCAACACGATCGCGAGCCTGCCGAGCAGTCCGCGCAGCAGTGCGATGGACAGAACCAGCAGAACGAGAACGATCGTGGCCGTCACCGGCTGCTTCTCGAAGTTCGCCTTCGCCGACGGCGCGAGGTTCAGGCCGATCAGCGCCACGATCGTTCCGGTGACGATCGGTGGCATGGCGAGGTCGATCCAGCGGACGCCTGCGAAGTGCACGATCACGCCGATCAGCGCAAGCAGAGCGCCGACCACCACGATCCCGCCGAGCGCTGACGACTGACCATGCGACGCGGTCGCCGCGAGCACCGGAGCGATGATCGCGAAGCTCGATCCGAGGTAGCTCGGCAAGCGGTTGCCGGTGATGATCAGGAACAGCACAGTGCCGATACCGGAGAACAGGAGCGTCGTGGCAGGTGGGAAACCCGTGAGCACGGGCACCAGGAATGTCGAACCGAACATCGCCACGACGTGCTGCACGCCGATACCGACCGTCTTCGGCCACGACAACCGCTCCCCCGGGCCGACGACGTCGTCGACGTCGACGCGTGTCCACCCCGCCCCGTCGGCTATCCGCTTCGACGTCGTTGTGGCCCCGTAGCGATCTCCCGCATCACGCCGACCGTCTTCGCTGCCGTCACCACCGTCATGGGCCTCGTCGTCATGCACGAGGAACAGTCTGCGGTATCGGGCGGCGTGTCGCCGGGTTTCGCTGCCCACTCGCACGCCCGCACGTGCGCGCTGCCCACCGCGAGAGTCGCTAAAACGTTGTCCGAGTGAGCTTCTGCGTTGACAGCGCCCTCCCAGCCGCGCGGCAGTGAGCGGTCAGCGACGCTACCTAGTGTTCTTCTCGTCGGCAACGCAGCCGGCCGGAATTCACCAAGGAGATCCCCGATGCCTATCAACAACGGGCCGCAGCAGAACAACAACGGTCCGCGACGGGCCCCGGCCCCACAGCCACCGCGGTGGCGTCGTCGCCAACGCTTCTGGAATGCCCGCGCCCATCGCTGGGACTGGCGCTGGGTCTACTGACCCTGGGCCCCACGGGAGCCGACACGGTGGACGCCCGTATCGGCTCCCGTTCTCATGCCAACATCGCGGCGTCGCACGCATACTCCCTCTCGCCGCGGACGCCGCCAGCAAGGAAGTTCGATGAACGCCCGACAAGCATTTCGACGCTTTTCCCCAGCGGTCCGCGGCGAGGGCCGACGGTTCGTCGTCGCGGGAACCCTCCTCGGTCTCGCCGCAGCGTGCGAGGTGTTCGCCGTCTTCGTTCTCGCAGACGTCATCGACGGAGCGCTGAACTCCGACAGCTTCACGACGTTCGCACGTCTCGCACTCATCTGGCTGCTCATCACAGCGATCTCATGCGGCGGCGACTACGCGGGGCAGGTCGTCTCCGTCGGAATCTCCGAACGCGTCGTTCTCCGACTGCGCGACCGTCTCTTCGACCACGTCCAGCGTCTCCATCCAGTCCAGCACCGTCGGCTCGGCCTGGGGAACCTCGTCACGCGGCACACCGGAGACCTCGAGGCTGTCGAGTATCTGATCGGCACGGGTGTGATGCAGTTCGTGATCGCGGCGGCCCACACGATCGGTCTGGTGATCGCCGCACTCATCATGAGTTGGCAGGTCGCCCTCGTCGCGCTCGCGGCGGTGCCTGCGCTGTGGGGCCTTTCGGCCTTCTTCGCCCGCAGACAGGAGCGGGTGACCCGCGACGAGCGGGGTGCGAACAGCGATATCGCAGACTCCGTCGAGACCGCACTGGCCGGCCACGAGACTGCCGTCGCCTACAACCAGCAGGGCCGTGAGCACGCTCGACTCCACGCCAACGGTGTGGCCTGGATGGGCGCCCGCCTCGCGCAGACTCGTGTCGAAGCCGGGCTCGGCGGCATCCTCAGCTTCGGGCAGGTCGTCGTCA
Source organism: Gordonia aichiensis NBRC 108223 (assembly GCF_000332975.1). Lineage (GTDB taxonomy): Bacteria > Actinomycetota > Actinomycetes > Mycobacteriales > Mycobacteriaceae > Gordonia > Gordonia aichiensis. The sequence continues at coordinate 15,892 of NZ_BANR01000022.1, forward strand.
CCCTTGCCATCGCGGTCGTCGGCGTCTGGCAGGTGCGGCAGGGGCAGCTGAGCGTCGGCGGGCTGCTCGCCCTGACGGGCTACCTCGGAATGCTTTACCCCAAGATGCAAGAACTAGCCGATATCCGTATCGCGATCGCGTCCGCTCTGATCAGTGCGGAGCGCGTCGCCGAGATCCTCGACATCGTGCCGGTCGAACGTGTCGACGCCGGTTCTACCGCGCCGTCCGCCACCCTGCGGTCGCCACGACGCCCCACGACGCCTGTCGGCATCTCACTGTGCGACGTCACGCTGGCCCGGGAACATCAGACGATCCTCGACGACGTGAGCCTTCACCTCGCGCCGGGAACCGTCACAGCCCTGATCGGTCCGAGTGGCGTCGGAAAATCGACGTTGGCATCGCTGCTGTGCCGGTTCGAGCATCCGGACTCCGGGACACTGTGCATCGGTGACATGGACTACGACGACCTGACCGGCCACTGGATACGTGATCACATCACACTCCTGCCCCAGCAACCAATCATCAAGGGCGCCACGGTAGCCGACAACATCGCCTATGGGCGACCGGATGCGACGCGCGCCGAGATCGTCGCCGCGGCCATCGCCGCCGACGCCGACGAGTTCGTCAGCAGGCTTCCCGACGGTTACGACGCACGACTCGACGACGGGGGCCTCACTCTCTCCGGCGGCCAGCGGCAGCGCATCGCGATCGCGCGGGCAATGCTCAGGAACACCCCTGCTCTCATCCTCGATGAGCCGACATCGGGACTCGACGCGGCGACGACGACCCGAATCCTCGACCCCCTCCGGCGCCTGGCAGACGGTCGCACAACCCTGCTCATCACACACGACAGTCGGGTGACCGCCATCGCCGACCGCGTGCTCGAACTCCGTGATGGACACCTTCTCGACATGACCTACCCGGACGAACACGCAGGACGCTCCGGCACACCTCCACAGATCACTGATGGTATGCACCCTGTTGCATAGTGTGACTGTTGCATAGTGCGTGAGTGCATTGGTAGCGTCGGGGCGTGGCACTCGAACACGCGATCATGGTGTCGCTCTCCGAACGTCCGGGTACCGGCTATGAGATCGGCAGGCAGTTCGACCGTTCCATCGGCTATTTCTGGTCTGCGACCCACCAGCAGATCTATCGCACTCTGGGAAAGCTCCACGCCGACGGCATGGTGAGCTACGAGCCCGTACCGCAGGAGGGCAGGCCAGACAAGAAGGTCTACACGCTCTCCGATCAGGGTCGGAATGCGTTGCGCGAGTGGGTGTCATCGCCGACACCCATGCAGCAGCTGCGCGACGATCTCGGACTCAAGATTCGCGCGGCCGAGCATGCAGACCTCACCGACGTGATCGACGAACTGCACAGGCATCGCGCCGAGCATCTCGCTCGCCTGCGTCTCTACCGCTCATTCGAATCGGACGACTATCCCGATCCACAGGCTCTGACCGGACGCCGCTTGCACCAGTACCTCGTGCTGCGCGGCGGCGTACGCATCGAGGAGGGCTTCATCGGATGGTGCGACGAGGTCATCGCCGCGCTCGCGGATGAGCAGCGTCGAATCGGCACACCGACGCAGACCTCCGCGACGACCTAATCCTGACACCCGACCGACGACGCCCCCACAATCCAGGCCGCTACAAACCCATGCCCCTACAAACAGGAGACGCAGATGTCAGCCCCATCCGCGAATACCGGTCCCAGTCAGCCGAATCCGTACTACCCGCGGCTGTTCGAGCCACTCGCCATCGGTGGGACGACGCTGCGTAACCGCATCGTCATGGGATCGATGCACACAGGTCTCGAAGACCGCGTCTGGGACACCGACAAGCTCGCGGCCTACTACGCCGAACGTGCCCGCGGTGGCGCGGGCCTGATCGTGACGGGCGGTTTCGCTGTGAGTCGGACCGGCCAGCTGCTGCCGTTCGCGGGCAAGATGACCAACGCTCTGGACGCCAAGCGTCACCAACGCGTCACCCGTGCGGTGCACGAGGCGGGCGGCAAGATCGCCATGCAGCTCCTGCAGGCGGGTCGTTACGGCTACACGCCTCTCAAAGTGGCGCCCGGAAGTGAGAATTCGCCGATTCACCCGTTCAAGAACCTTCCGATGCCCGAGCCGGTCATCCGGCACGTGATCCGCTCGTACGGACAGGCAGCAAAGCTAGCGCGGCAGGCCGGCTACGACGCCGTAGAGATCATGGGCGGCGAGGGCTATCTGGTCAATCAGTTCCTGTGTCCGCACACCAACGACCGAACGGACGAGTGGGGTGGGTCGACTGAAAATCGTCAGCGTTTCCTCGTCGAGGTCATCACCGAGATCCGACGCCGCGTCCCCCGCGACTTCCCGGTCATCCTGCGACAGTCGATCGCCGACTTCGTCAAGGGCGGTCAGACGTGGGACGAGATCGCTCTCATGGCACGCAAGGCCGAGGCACTCGGCGTCGACGCCATCAACACCGACATCGGATGGCACGAGGCAGGCGTGCCCACCATCGTCACCTCGGTGCCGCGGGCCGCGTTCGTGAAGTTCACCGAGCGCCTGCGTGACGAGGTGTCGATTCCACTCATCGCGAGCAACCGCATCAACACCCCCGAGGTCGCCGAGGAGATCCTCGACCGCGGCCGTGTCGACGCGGTGTCGATGGCACGACCGCTGCTCTCCGACCCGGAGTTCCCGGTGAAGGCCATGACCGGACGCGCGGACGAGATCAACACCTGCATCGGCTGCAATCAGGCATGCCTCGACCATGCGTTCGTCGGGAAGAAGGTCTCATGCCTGCTCAATCCGCGCGCAGGCCGTGAGACCACATTGACACTCGGGGCCACGCGTCGGGCGCGCAAGGTCGCCGTCATCGGCGCCGGGCCTGCGGGACTGTCCGCCGCCGTGACGGCGGCGCAACGCGGACACCGGGTCGAGCTCTTCGAGGCAGGACCGACCATCGGCGGCCAATTCTCCATTGCCGCAAGAATTCCCGGCAAGGAAGAGTTCGCCGAGACACTGCGCTATTACACCCGCCAGCTCGAACTCAACAACGTCCGGGTCCATCTCGAGGAGCGCGTCGACGCCGAGCACATCATCGCCGCCGGATTCGACGAGGTCGTTGTCGCGACAGGTGTCACCCCACGCATGCCCGACATCCCCGGCATCGACCACCCAATGGTGATGTCGTACGCCGACGCCGTCCTCGGACACCGCGAGATCGGCAAGCGGGTCGCCGTCATCGGCGCCGGCGGGATCGGCTTCGACATCACCGAGTTCCTGACCGTCGACGACTCGCCCACCCTGAACCTCAAAGAATGGGAACAAGAATGGGGTGTGAGCGAAGATCTCGACATTCCCGGATTCCTCACCACGCCACGACCACTACCGCCGATCCGCGAGGTCTACCTGGTGCAGCGTAAACGCGGCAAACAGGGCAAGTCACTGGGCAAGACGACCGGCTGGGTCCACCGGGCGAGCGTGAAGATGAAAGGCGTCGAACAGATCTCCGGCGCCACCTACGACAAGATCGACGATGCAGGGCTACACCTGAGCTTTCGCGACGACGACGGCGCGGTGCGCGAGACACGGCTGCTCGAAGTCGACAATGTGGTGATCTGCGCAGGCCAGGAATCGGTGCGCGATCTCGTCGACCCGCTCACCGTCGCAGGCGTGCGCACGCACGTCATCGGCGGCGCCGACATCGCCGCAGAGCTCGATGCCAAGCGCGCGATCCGCCAGGGCACGGAGGTCGCAGCGGGAATCGAGTGAGCCGATCGGCGCAAGCCGCGAACACGACGCCCGAGCAGCTGGCAGGATGAAGCCGCTCACCTCTCGCCGACCGGAGGAACCGTGATGTCATCTCCCTTCGCCGAGCGTCGCTGGGGTTCGACGTCGAGTCCCCTGCGCCGGCCGATGACCGCGCTCGCGAAGACCGGCGCCGGGTCGTGGTTGGTCCGCCGATCGGCAGGTGTCGACCGGCGTCTGCTGCACGCATCGAACGGCCGGTTCACCGTCCTCGGCCCGATCGGAGCACCCACCCTGTTGTTGACGACAACAGGCGCACGATCGGGGCTCGCGCGAACGTCACCGCTGCTCTACGCACGTGAGGGCGCCGATCTCTTCGTCGTCGGATCCAATTTCGGCCAAGAGCGCCACCCGGCATGGACGTCGAATCTGCTCGCCAACCCCGCGTGCACCGTGAACACCGCGGGCACGGAGGTCGACGCCGTTGCCACGCTGCTCGAGGGACCCGAACGCGAACGGATCTACCGCCTCTTCGAGCGCGACGTCACCGATGTGTACGCGGTGTACCGCGACCGTACCGACCGCGAGATCAGGGTCTTCCGGTTGTCCGCGAGCTGACCGGCGACGGCCGTCGCAGCGCAGGCGGCGGCTACCATGACCGCCATGCCCCTTGCGTCTCCGACAGCCTCCGCGCGAGCTGTCGTCACCGGTGCGTCGTCCGGTATCGGTATGGAACTCGCCCGCGAGCTGGCTCGTCGCGGACACTCGTTGATCGTCGTCGCGCGTCGCGGGGACATTCTCGAAGAGCTTGCGGTGGAGTTGCGTACACAGCATGACGTCCAGGTCGAGGTCCGCCCCAGTGACCTGTCGGACTCGAAGGCCGTCGAGGTGATCGCGGCCGAACTCAGCGACCGCGAGATCTCGATCCTGTGCAACAACGCGGGCATCGCCACCTTCGGTCCGCTGGCAGACCTCGACGCCGACTACGAGCGCGCACAGGTGCGACTCAATGTGAACGCTGTCCACGACCTCACCCTCGCGGTACTTCCCCAGATGGTCGCCCGCGGTTCCGGCGGAATCCTGATGGTGGGCTCTGCAGCGGGGAACATGCCAATACCCAATAACGCCACCTACGCGGCGTCGAAGGCATTCGTGAACACGTTGAGCGAGTCGCTTCGCGGCGAGGTGTCCGGACAGGGAGTCCACGTCACGCTGCTCGCCCCTGGCCCGGTCCGCACTCACACACCCGACCCGCAGGACGCATCGATCGTCGACAAAATGGTGCCCGGTTTTCTGTGGCACAACAGCACCGAGGTGGCCAAGATGAGCCTGGATGCGTTGGAACACAACAAGATGCGGGTGGTTCCGGGCCCTCTGTCGAAGGCGATGTCGGTCGCGGGCGGATACAGTCCGCGGGCCGTCGTCGCTCCCATCGTCGGCACCTTCTACAAGCGACTCGGATCCGACTCGTAGAAAAAGAGGAACTCGATGCCGCTCGAAGAGTTGCTCCGCATCGGAGCACCACGCCCGATCGTGCGATGGGGCGATCCCGTGCTACACAAGCCGGCCCGTCGGGTGACCGAGTTCGACGACGAGTTGCAGCACCTCATCGCCGACATGTTCGCCACCAACACCGCGGCGCCGGGAGCCGGTCTGGCGGCTGCACAGATTGGTGTCGACCTCGCCGTGTTCGTCTACGACTGCGGCGACGAGACCGGCAGACGTCGGGTAGGCGTGGTCTGCAATCCCGAACTGGACCTGCCCGAGGGCCGCGACAGAGAACTCGCCACACTCGGCGAGGGATGTCTCTCGTTGCCCGGCGCCCACGAGGAGCTCGCCCGCCCCAAGGTCGCGACATGCCGAGGTGTCGACCAGTTCGGCGCGCCGGTGACCATCACAGCAGGCGGGACTCTCGGCCGTTGCCTGCAGCACGAGACCGATCACACGCGCGGCATGGTGTTCGGCGATCGTCTGACCGCCAAGGCCCGCAAGCGCCTCTTCCGCGACGCGGCCGACGTCGCCGACCGGTATCCCGACGACTGGCCGGTCTCACCGATGCGGTGATTCAGCGTCGACGACGCCCGGTACCGAAGATCGCTCGGCTGAACTCGCGGCCGGCCTGACTCGCTGCATTACGAAGGAAGCTCTGCATCGGTTTACTCGTCAGGATCTCGGTGATCATGCCGGGCTCTTCAGGCGCGGGTGCGGGCGCAGGCTTCGGCTCAGGTGCCGGTGCCGGTGTCGGTGGAGGCGCGTCGGGTGACTCCCCCGGTGACAGCATCTTGGCGGCGAGCTTTTCATAGGCCGACTCGTTGTCGACCGGCGTCCCGTACTTCGCGAACAATTCGCTCGCCTTCGCCGCTGCGGTGATGTCCGCTGCGGCAACCGCTTCCATCGACGAGCGAGGAGCGCGGACGACCGTCCACGCCACCGGCGTCGGCGCCCCCTTCTCCGACAGCACCGTCACGATGGCCTCACCGGTGCCGAGTGACGTCAACGCCTGATCGAGCTTGTACACATCCGACACCGGGTAGGTCTTCACCGTCTTGGTGAGCGCTTTCTGATCATTCGGCGTGAACGCACGCAGCGCGTGCTGGATGCGTGCGCCCAACTGCGAGAGCACCTCGTCGGGGATATCGGTGGGCAGTTGCGAGCAGAAGAACACGCCCACGCCCTTGGAACGGATGAGTTTCACCGTCTGCACCACCTGGTCGACGAAGGTCTTCGACGCGCCGTCGAACAGCAGGTGCGACTCGTCGAAGATGAAGACGAGCTTGGGTTTGTCGATGTCGCCGACCTCCGGCAGGTGCTCGAAGAGGTCGGCGAGTATCCATACGAGAAAGGTCGAGAACAGGACGGGGTTGGTGGCCTGCGCGCCCGCGAGTTCGAACAGCGTGATGATGCCCTTGCCGTCGGGCGACACCCGCGACAGGTCGGCGGGCTCGATCTCCGGCTCACCGAAGAACGTGTCGCCGCCTGCCGCCTCGAGGTTGGTCAGAGCGCGCAGGATGACACCCGCGGTCTGCGTCGATACACCGCCGATCGCCTTGAGCTCCGGCTTTCCCTCGTCGCTGGTCAGGTAAGCGATCACCGACCGGATGTCCTTCAGATCGAGCAACGGCAGACCGTTCTTGTCCGCCCAGTGGAAGATCAGGCCCAACGTCGACTCCTGGGTCTCGTTGAGCCCCAGGACTTTACTGAGGAGGATCGGCCCGAAAGCCGACATGGTCGCACGTACCGGCACACCGATTCCGTCGCCACCGAGCGATACGAACTCGACCGGATACGCCGTGGGCGCCCAGTCGTCCCCGGTCTGCGACGCCCGCGCTGTGATCTTGTCGTTGGGCGCTCCCGGACGACTCAAGCCCGACAGGTCGCCTTTGATGTCGGCCATCACCACCGGAACCCCATTGGCCGACAGCTGTTCGGCGATGAGCTGCAGGGTCTTGGTCTTGCCTGTGCCCGTCGCTCCGGCAACGAGTCCGTGGCGATTCATCATCGCCAGCGGAATACGAACCTTGGCTGTCGGATCAACGTGGCCGTCGACGGATACCGTGCCGAGTTCGAGCGCGGTCGAGTCGAATCGATAGCCTTCGGCGATCGTCTGGGCAGCCTGGGTGGGATCGGTCACGAACATGTCCTCTCGGCGATGGTCGACTGAACACGACAGCGGTCGTCAGTGCACTAACAGCAAAACAATAGTCGCGGAGCGTCGCCAGCTAAGGTTGATGCGTGCAGGACAAACTGGTGTGGATCGATTGCGAAATGACCGGCCTCGACCTCGAGAAGGACAAATTGATCGAGATCGCCGCCCTGGTCACCGACGGGGACCTCAACATCCTGGGCGACGGTGTCGACGTGGTCATCCACGCCGACGACGCCGACCTCGATTCGATGCCCGATGTCGTGACAAAGATGCACGCCGATTCCGGACTCACCGACGAGGTTCGACGCTCGACGGTCACCGTCCCCGAAGCCGAAGCAATGGTGCTCGACTACATCCGAAAGCACGTGACCACCCCTGGCGCGGTGCCTCTCGCAGGCAACTCCATCGCCACCGACCGCGGGTTCATCGCACGCGACATGCCCGAGCTCGACGCCTACCTGCACTACCGCATGGTCGACGTCAGCTCGATCAAGGAACTATGCCGACGCTGGTATCCGCGTATCTACTTCAATCAGCCCGAGAAGGGGCTCGCTCACCGAGCCCTTGCCGACATCCGCGAGTCGATCCGTGAGCTCCGCTACTACCGGGCCGCGGTCTTCGTTCCTCAGCCAGGCCCCGACGTGGACACCCTCGCGACGATCGTCAAAGATCTCGGACCGGCCTGAACACGCAGGTCAGCCAATCGATTGGAGTTCGGTGCGCCTGAACCGCTAGAGTATGACCTTGGCTCTGGCACCCAGTGATCTTCCTGGGTATCCGACGCCGATGGTGAGCGTAGTTCAGTTGGTAGAGCACCAGGTTGTGATCCTGGCTGTCGCGGGTTCGAGTCCCGTCGCTCACCCCGCAGGAACAAGGCCCTGCCTCCCGAGAACTTCGGGAGGCAGGGCCTTGTCGTTGAACCCGTGTGTCATTGGACCCGCAGTCCTTGACCACATGACACCTGGGGCTCGACGTGCCTACCGTCGAGCCCGTCGAACCGCCGCTCCCCGCCCGGCGACTCGTCGATCCGCTGTGACGCATGCCGTTCACATTGATGCTCTACGATCAGCACCCGTGCTGGAAGATCTGAACAAGGCCGCGAAGAAGTCGGGGCTCCACGTCGCGCCGGGCAAGAAGAAGGACACCTATTCGGTACGGAAGGCCAAGAGCGGCAAGCTCATCGCCAAGAACATCGATGCCGACGAGGTCAAGAAGATCATCAAAGACCGCAAGTGACCCCGCGGCTCGGCATCCTCACAGACTGCGCGAGATGATCTCCTTCATGATCTCGTTGGTGCCCGCGTAGATCTTCTGTACCCGCTGATCCGCCCACATCCGCGCGATGGGGTACTCGTTCATGTACCCGTACCCGCCGAAGAGCTGCAGACATTCGTCGGCAACGGCCATCGCCCGCTCGCTGGTCCACCACTTGGCCATGGCAACGGTCGGGATGTCGAGCTTGCCGTCGAGATGCTTGATGATGCAGTCGTCGGTGAACACCCGGGCGATCCGCGCCTCGGTCGCGACCTCGGCGAGTTTGAACTTGGTGTTCTGGAACCCGAAGATCGGCCGACCGAACGCGGTGCGATCCTTGGTGTACGCCAGCGTGTGTTCGAGCGCGACCTCCATGCCGGCCGTCGACGCCACCGCGATGATCAGACGCTCCTGCGGCAGCTGCTGCATGAGCTGGATGAACCCCTGGCCTTCCTCGGTGCCGAGCAGGTTGGACGTCGGCACACGAACACCGTCAAAGAACAGCTCTGACGTGTCCTGCCCGCGCTGCCCTACCTTGTCCAGCACCCGGCCGCGCCTGAACCCGGGGCGGTCGGCTTCGACGAGGACAAGCGAGATGCCCTTGGCGCCCTCGCTGACATCGGTTTTGGCCACGACGATGATGAGGTCGGCCTGTCCGCCATTGGTGATGAAGGTTTTCGAACCGTCGATGACGTATTCGTCTCCCTCACGGATCGCTTTGGTCTTGACGCTCTGGAGATCAGATCCCGTACCCGGCTCGGTCATCGCAATGGCACCGACGACCTCGCCCGAGGCCATTTTCGGGAGCCACGTGCGCTTCTGTTCCTCCGAACCGTAGGCGAGCAGATAGTGCGCGATGATCCCGTTGTGGAGACTGGCGCCCCACGACGAGTCGGCAATACGCGCCTGCTCTTCGATCAGAACGGCCTCGTGGGCAAAAGTCCCGCCGCCTCCGCCGTACTCTTCGGGAATCGACATGCACAGCAGACCGAGATCGCCGGCCTTGTTCCACAGATCGCGGTCGACGTGGTGTTGGTCGATGAACTTCTCGATATTGGGCTTGATCTCTTTCTCGCAGAAGCTGCGGGCAAGATCGCGCACCGCTGTCAGGTCGTCGGTTTCCCAGGGAGAGCGCTCGGCCATGCTGTACACCTCGATCGTCGGCAAACAATGTCACCGGCGATCGTAACAGTGAACGATGTAACGATGCGCGTCAGGCGTTGCCCTTCGACCAGACCTCCCACGGCACATTCCAGTCGCCGAGACCGTCGGTTCCCGACAGGGTTCCACCCGCCGTGTTCTTCACGACGACCGGATCTCCTCGAAGCGTGTTCTGCATGACCCAGAGTGCGTCGTCGGGGCTCAGGTTGAGACATCCGTGGCTCGTGTTGGTGTTGCCCTGCGCCCAGACCGACCACGGAGCCGAGTGGAAGAAGATTCCGCTGTAGGACATCCGTGTCGCGTAATCGACCGGAGTTCGGTAGCCGTCGGCGGAACCGACAGGGACGCCGTACGTCGAGGAATCCATGATGATGTGGTCGTGTTTGTCTGAGACGAGATACACACCGTTGTCGGTCTCGGTGCCCGGTTTGCCCATCGAGGTGGGCATGGTGCGAATGTCCTTGCCGTCACGGTTGAAGACCACCTGCTTGGTGCGGTCGTCGGCGGTGACGATCATCGAGCGACCGATCGTGAAGTTGGCCTTGACGTTCTCCTGGCCGAAGAGCCCGTCACCGAGATCGATGCCGTACGTGTTCACCGCGACCGACACCTTGGTTCCCGGCTTCCAGTAGTGCTGAGGCCGCCAGCGCACCTCGGTGTCGCTGATCCAGTAGAAGGCGCCCTCGACAGGAGGGTCGGCAGTGATGGAGATCGCGCGCTGGGCGGCCTTGCGATCCGGGATCGGCTCGTCGAATTTGACGGCGACAGGCTGGCCTACACCGACGGTCTCACCATTCGACGGTGTCAGGTACGCCTGGGTCAGATTCGCGGGCGCCCTTGTGGTGAACGACACGCGCTTGGTGCTCGTCCCACCGACCCCCTTCGCGTCCGCCTGCACCGTGTAATTGCGGCCGTACCCCAGCGGCTCCGCACTGATCCAGCGCGTTGCGTCCTCACTGAGGGTTCCGCGCAGGGGTGTTCCGTCGGCCTTGTCGATCCGTACGTTCGTCAACGCACCCTCGCTGGCCTGGACGGTGATCGGCGCGCCCGGCTGGATGCCGACGGCCTGATCGACCAATGGCCGCTCTGCCCACTCGGTGATCTCGAGCCCCGGCATGAGAAGGTCGCCGAAAAGCGCTGAGCTCTGCACGTTCTCGGAATACTTGGCTGCCTGCGAGCACGAACTCAGCAGTGCGGCCACGGCAACCATCAATCCGACGATGATCAATCCGTTTCGACGGATACGACCGCTCCCCATGTGACTCCTGCCCGATGTTTCGCCGATGTACGGTTCCGGCGAACGGAACCGCAGTGTGTGGATCAAGTGATGGTGCGCGAGAGCGCGACACCAGTGTACGAGATATGCCGATTGCCCGAGTCGACCGACATGACCTGCCGTCCCGACGCTGCATCGCGACGTCGACTGAAAACGACGATCGCCCCGGCCGGAGCCGGGGCGATCGTGTGTCTTCTGTGCGCCATCAGGGACTCGAACCCCGAACCCGCTGATTAAGAGTCAGCTGCTCTGCCAATTGAGCTAATGGCGCTTGCCGTGCGAGAAAGAACCTTACAGGGTCACTGCCTCAGAAGTGAAATCGCCTGCTCAGAAGCCATTTCTGGGTTCTCCCGCACGGGGACTCACGCGTTGCCCTTCTTCCAGACAGCCCACGGAACATTCCAGTCGCCAAGGCCGTCGTCTCCCGGAAGCGGCTCTCCCACGGTGTTCTTCGCGATCACGATGTCACCGCGGAGCGCGTGGTTCAGGAACCACTCCGCATTATCGGGACTCACGTTGAGGCAGCCGTTGCTGACGTCGTCGACGCCCTGGTCACCCAACGACCACGGCGCGGAGTGAACATATATGCCGCTGAAGGAGATCCGCGTCGCGTCGTAGACGGTCTCACGGTAACCGCCCGGCGATCCCACCGGGACCCCGTACGTCGAGGAGTCCATGATCACGCTCGGCTCGCGTTCGGCAACCATGTATATGCCGTTGTTGGTGGGCGTCGAGTCCTTGCCCATCGACGTCGGCATCGTCTTGACCACCTTGCCGTCGACCGAGATCGTGATGTTCTTGGTCTTGTCGTCGGCAACGGCGACGAAACTCCGACCCACCTTGAAGTTGGTGTCGAGATCGTTGCTGCCGTAGACGCCACCACCGAGGTCGATGCCCTTGATGTCGGCGGCGACATGCACCTTGGTTCCCGGCTTCCAGAAGTGTTCGGGACGCCAGCGCACCATGCTGTCGTTGAGCCAGTAGAAGGCCCCCTCGACCGGCGGGTCGGTGGTCACCGTGATCGCGCGCTGGGCGTTGAGCTTGTTGGTGATCGGGGTGTCGAAGTTGATTGCGACGGTCTGACCGACACCGACGGTCTCGTTGTCCTCCACCACCGACGACGCCGAGGCCAGTGAGTCCGCAGACGCCGTGGTGAAGTTGATCTTGCGGGCACCGTCACCCTCGACGCCCTTCGCTGCGGCGGTGAGCGTGTAGTCGCCTCCGAAGTCGAGCGGCTGACTCGAGACCCACGTGCCACCGTCGGCAGATACCTTGCCGGCGACGGGACCGTCAGGGCCCGACACGACAACCGACGTGAGACTGCCATTCTGTGCGGCGACCTTCACCGGTGCACCGGGCATGACGCCGACCGCGTGATCCGACATCGGACGATCACGCCAGCCGGTCACCGAGATCGTCGGCTGGGCAAAGGATTGCAGGGCTGGCGCATTGGTGATCGTGTCGGAGTACTCGGGCGACTGAGAGCACGCGGCCGCGCTGACGACAATGAGTCCAGCCGCAGCGATCGCACCTGCGCGGCGTACCCGCGAACGATGTTCTCCCGATCCGCGGGAAGCGAATCCCGCAAAGAAGCGAGCACGGGTCACGCGATCACCTTGCGGGCGACGATCACCAACACCACAGCTCCGGCTACAGCCAGCGAGATCTTGACGGCAGGCTTGTTGACGAACGCGATCACCTTGGTCTTCGCGTCGTCAGCAAGTCGCTCCGGACTCACACGCACTGCGAGTTCGTCGAGTGTGTTGGCCAGATCCTCGCGCGCCTGCACGATGTCCTGTTCGATACGGTCGGTGTCGCCGGCCACAGTTGTCCTCCCAGACTGTCTTACTCCACTTGCGGACTCACCGTTCCGCGTCTTTCCGCCACAACACCGTCGACGCGGCGGCCAGGGCAGGTCACGCGCGCGTCGACGGGCAGACGATATGTCGAGAGTACGTCATCGCAACGCCCCGAGCCTCGTCCCGCGCGGACCGACTGAGACAATGCCCGGATTGCCCGGCTCTGGGTCGATCGCCCGGTCGACCCGGGCGATCGGTTAGCCTGGCCATCATGTCTGGCTCCTCCCGTCTTGCCGTGGGCGACACCGCTCCCGACTTCACGCTCACCGACGCGCACGGTTCTCCGGTCTCGCTATCCGATTACGCCGACTCGAAGGTCATCGTCTACTTCTACCCGGCGGCGTCGACCCCTGGTTGCACGAAGCAGGCGTGCGATTTTCGCGACAACCTCGGTGAACTGGCCGGCGAGGGCATCGCCGTCATCGGCATCTCGCCCGACAAGCCGGACAAGCTCGCAAAGTTCGCCGACGCCGAGGGATTGACGTTCCCGCTGCTGTCCGATCCGGACAAGAAGGTCATGACCGAGTGGGGCGCGTTCGGCGAGAAAAAGCTGTACGGCAAAACCGTGACCGGGGTGATCAGGTCGACCTTCCTCGTCGAAAACGGGATCATCGCGCTCGCGCAGTACAACGTCCGCGCAACCGGCCACGTCGCCAAGCTCAGGCGCGATCTGTCGGTGTGACCGGCGCCCGCCGACCAAGTCGATGAGTCCAGAAACCCCGACGACCGCCGAGTCGGTGTCGAGTACCGAACCACTGGTGCCGCGTAAGCGCCCGACGCAGGAGCGCAGTAAGCGGAAGTTCTCCGCGATGCTCGCAACCGCACGCGACCTGCTGACCGAGGTGGGTTTCGAATCGCTCACCTGTGAAGAGATCGCCGTCCGGGCCGGAGTACCGATCGGCACCCTCTACCAGTACTTCGCCAACAAGTACGTCATCGTCTGCGAACTCGACCGACAGGACACGGTGGGAGTCCGCGAGGAGCTCGCGGCGTTCGCGTCCGAGGTGCCCTCACTCGAATGGCCGAACCTCCTCGAGAAGTTCCTCGATCACCTCGCGACGCTCTGGCGCGATGACCCGTCGCGTCGGGCGGTGTGGCTCGCGGTGCAGTCGACCCCGGCAACCCGTGCGACGGCAACCCTCAACGAGCGGGTTCTCGCCGACCAGGTCGCCAGACTGCTGGCGCCGCTGACCCCATCGCAGGTCGAACGTCGGAACATGATGGCTCAGGTCCTGGTCCATACCGCCTACTCGCTGCTGAGCTTTTCGGTGCAGGACGGCCACGACCACGACGCGACGGTCGACGAACTCAAGCGGATGCTCGCCGGCTACCTCCTGCTCGAGGAGTCGACCGGGAGCTGACCCGCTCGCGCCGTCCGCCAGTCGGGGCCCGCGGTTCAGTTGCCTTCCAGGATCGCCACCGCGGCGGCCGTGTTGCCGTCGTGGGTGAGCGAGACGTGCACCGTGGTGTCCCGGAGATGTTCGGCGATCTCACCCGACAGTCGGATCGCCGGTCGTCCCCAGGTGTCGGTGACCACCTCGATATCGCTGTGCCGGATCAGCGGCAGGAGTGGTGAGCGGGAGAATCTACTCACCGACCATGCCTTGACCACCGCCTCCTTGGCCGCCCAGCGCGCGGCCAGATGGCGGGCGTCCTCACCCGTACCGGTCGCCGCGTCCCGTCGCTCGCCCACGGTGAACCGGTCGACGAATGTCGTACCCACCTGGTCGAGTTGCTCACCGAACTCCGGGATCGACACGACGTCGATCCCCACCCCGAGTACCGCCATCGCGTCAGAGTCCCTCGACCGCGGCACCGTACGCACCGTCAGTCGTGAGGCGTGCGCCCGGATCGAGCAGCAGCCCGGCTTCGGCGTCGTGCTCATCGATCGTGTCGTCGAAGCGACGGCCCGAGGGGCGCCGGTACGCAGGCTCGCCGCCGCACATCGCGACCAGACGGCGCTGCGCACCGTCGCGCTGACGCCGTGCAGCCCGCTCCCGATAGCTTCGCGCCTGGTCCGAATCGAGGGTTGCGACAAAGGCTTCCGGATGGACAACGGCGATCAGGCCGGACACGTGCCCGAATCCGAGGCTGGTCAGCAGGCCCGCCTTCAAGGGGAATCGTTCACCGAGCGTGAGAGGCTCGCGCGCCCAGACGAGGTGGGGATACTCGCGCATCTGCTCGTCCACACAGTCCAGGCTGCGGTTGGGCGGGATGACCCCATCACGCAGCACCTGGCAGAGCCCGATCAGCTGGAATGCAGCGGCACCACCCTTCGCGTGGCCGGTGAGCGACTTCTGCGACACGACGAACAGCGGTGCTCCCGGTGTCCTGCCGATCGCATCGGCAAGTCGCTCGTGGAGCTCGGACTCGTTGGGATCGTTTGCGCGGGTCGAGGTGTCGTGCTTGGACACCACCGCGACGTCGTCGGCGGTGACGCCCAGTGCACCCAGCGCGTTGGCCAGCGGCGAGGCCAGCGCACCACGCGCCGCTCCCAGCGCTCCGAGTCCCGGCGCGGGAATCGACGTGTGCACGCCGTCGCCGAAGCTCTGCGCCCAGGCGACCACACCGAGCACCGGGAGTCCCAGTTGTGCGGCGACGTCGCCACGTGCGAGCAGAATCGTTCCACCACCGGCCGATTCGACGAATCCGCCGCGTCGGCGATCGTTCGCGCGGGAGTATCGACGCTCGTCGATTCCGCGGGCGGCCATCTTCGACGACTCCGCCGTCGCCGACATGTCGCCGAATCCGACGATGCCTTCGATTCCGAGATCGTCGAATCCGCCTGCCACGGCGAACATCGCCTTCCCCAGACGGATCTTGTCGACTCCCTCCTCGACCGACACCGCGGCCGTCGCACACGCCGCGACCGGGTGGATCATCGCGCCATAGCTTCCCACGTACGACTGGACAACGTGTGCGGCAACGATATTCGGCAACGCCTCCTGCAGGATGTCATTGGCCTTCGCTTCGCCGAGCAGCGTGTTCACGTACAGCTCACGCATCGACGTCATACCGCCCATACCTGTGCCCTGCGTGTTCGCGACCAGCCCGGGATGTACCCAGCGCATCAATTCCGACGGGGTGAATCCCGACGACAAGAAGGCGTCGACGGTCGCCACGAGATTCCACAGCGCCACCCGGTCGATCGACTCCACCATGTCGGGGGTCACGCCCCAGCGCGTCGGGTCGAATCCGGTCGGAATCTGACCGCCGACCGTCCGGCTCAGTTCGAACTTGCGGGGCACCCGGATCTCGGTTCCCGCAAGACGTGTGACCCGCCAGTCACCGGTGTCGGAGATCGGCGCGATCCGCGTCTTGTCCGGGTCTGCTGCGGCGAAGGCCCGCGCCTGGTCTTCGGAACTGACCGTGAAGCTCAGGTCCTCGTCGAGGAAGATCGACGTCAGCAGCGGCGACGTGTTGTCGACCATCGCGCCGTCGTCGGCATAGCGTCGGATGCCGCAGCGTTCGACGACCGCGTCGTGATAGCGCTCGGCGATGTCGGCCTCGTCGACCGGATCACCGCTCTCGGTGTCGTACCAGCCCGGCTTCGGCGCGTCGTCCCACGCGATGAGTCCGGTGTTCCAGGCGAGCTCCAGAACACCTGCTGCGCTCAGCTTTTCGTCGACCTCCATCTCGAAGCGGGTGCGCGACGAACCGTAGGGCCCGAGTTCACCCGCGCCGACGATGACCACGAGATCTTCTGGAGCGGCGTCGATCGAGGGCCAAGCGGGGGCCACACCCGTGACAGCCCGTGCCGGCGCGGGCAGCGCCGCGACCGTGGCAGTCTCGACGTCGTCCAGCTCGGCGGATTCCTCGACGGACTCCTGATCGGCGGCCAATGCCTTGAGATCGATGGAGGGGTCGAGTCCTCCGGTGAAGTCGGCGAGGATCGCAGACTCCCGGGCGGCGGTGCGCTGCTCGGGACCACACAGTCCGAGCAGATTGTCCGCCATCTCGTCGGTGCTCCATGTCCGCACCCCCGCGGCTTCCACCGCAGCGACCATCCCGTCGTTGTGTCCCATGAGTCCGGTGCCACGCACCCACCCGATCAAGGCATGCGCGAGAGTGGTTCGCGAGCCCCAGGAGTCCTCCGCCGACCAACGGGTCACAAGCGCATCGAGTGCTGCCTTGGACTCTCCGTACGCACCGTCGCCGCCGAACATGCCGCGGTTGGGCGATCCGGGGAGCACGACGTGCAAGCGGGCCGCGATGTCGTGGTCCGCACCGATCTCACACAACCCCGCGATCAGCCGTTCGACCGACCAGAGCAGAACCTTCATCTCCAGTTCGGCACGAGCCCCCGCATCGGTGAGGTCACCGGCGACGCGGGGAGCCGCGAACGGGAAGAGCAGCGTCGGCTTCATCGCCGGCTTGATCACGGCCGTTGTGCCCCCGACGCTCTCGGTCTGCTCACTGCCAACCCACTCGACGAGATCGTCGACATCGGTGTAGGAAGCCATGTTCGTCGGTGCCACCCACAGTGCTGCGTCGTGGCGTGCGTTCTCCCGATAGAGCTTCTTGTAGAAGTCGAGCTTGCCCGAGTCGAGCTTCGACGTCGTGGCGATCACCGTCGCGCCACCGGCGAGCAGTCGCCCGATCACACCTGCGGCGATCGAGCCCTTGCCTGCGCCGGTGACGAGCGCCACCTCGTCGGACCATACGCCCGGGTTCGACATCTGAGCTGCGTCGGCGATCGCGCCGAAGATCTGCGCATGCGTGTCCTCTCCCGCTGCGCGTGCTTTGTCCTGCCACCACGTGGCGTGCTGCGCGACGGTGAGTCCCGCACCAGTGAAGGAGTCGACGATGGTCTCCTGGTCGTCAACGAGATCGGCTTCGGCGGTCAACCAGATGCGTACGAGGTCTTCGCGACTCGTCGCCCACCGGTCATCGACCAGGACGATCTTCTCGGCGTCGAACGCGGGCGCGACCGTCCGCGCCCAGTCGGAGCCGAGTTCGGCGCTCACGCGTTCGGCGAGTGCTGCGTCGACGCCCTCGGCGATTTCGGGGGCAGCGTCGTCCTCGGTGAGTCCGAGCTTGGCCAGCACGGTGTACGCCGCCGAGGCCAGCGCCCCGCCACGTCCCGTGAGCTGCTCGGTGAACTCGCCGAGCGCGGCAGCGTCGACCGTTGCGCCACCGCCATTTTCGGCCGCAGGCTTGGCAACCGCGATACCACGGGCCGCGCCGACCGCGGCAACCGCACGGTCGATGAGCGCGTCGAGAGCGTCGGCGTTCGCGAGCGGGCCGTCGAGCAGATCGCCGAGCTCGCCACCGCGAACGCTCGCCCCGTCGCGCGTGCCGAGTGCGAGGGCGACGGTCGTGTGCAGCGCCCAGCCCGAGCCGAGCTGCCATACGCCGGTTACCCGGTCAGCAATGTATGCCTGGCGTTTGCCGACAGGGCCGAGCACTTTGCGGACCTGATCGGATACCGCGTCGGTGAGTACGGCGCCCAGCGGCCGATAGCCGCGCGCAAGGCTGTCGACCGTGGCGGCAAGCGCGACCATGTCGGCTTCTGCGGCACCGTCGATCGCACCGAGTCCGAGTTCACCGCCGATGTCGAGCAGTAGCTGATTTCGCCGCGACGACACGCCGTCGCACAGCGCCTCGATGGTGTCAGCGGAGCCGATCTGCTCGGGACGGATCTTGGTCCACAATGCGACCACCGCACGCACCGCGTCCGACGGACCGAACGCGATGTCGTCCGGCCGTGGCGCGCCCGCAGGTGCGCTCGGTGCAGCGGGCTCGGCAGCACTGGGGGCGGCGGCGACGGGCGCCGCAGCCTCGGGAGCGTGCTGATTCTCCGCAGTGTCTTCTGTGGGCTCGTCGTCGAGCTCCTGGCCGGCGTCCTTCGCGAGGATGACGTCGGAGTCGCGCTCGAGGTTCGCCACTTCCGTTGTCGCAGAGCTGTAATCGTCGAGCTTCAGTGTGTTGGTGGCGAGGCCGGCGAGTGTCGGTGCGCCCTTGAGACCGATCTCGACGAAGCGTTGGATTCCCAATCCCCCGCGCTCGGCGCCCCCGAAGAGGAGATCCTGCGTTTCGATCCACCGCACGGGGCTGGCGAACTGCCAGGCGAGCAGTTCGATCAGCAGGATGCGTGCGAGGCCTGCCGGGTCGTCCGCATGGGTGTCCCAGTCGGCGAGCACTGCGTCGAGCGGCTCGGACGGAACAAGTGCGGCGACCTCTTCGACGAACGAGCGGTCGAGTGTGAACAGACGCGGCACCAGGTTCGGGATGTAGCGACCGACGAGGATGTCCGGGTCGATATGCTGCGGCAACAGTTCGTCGAGCTTGCCACGGAATTCGGGCACTCCGGCGCGCAGGACCGTCGAGTGGAACGGGACGTCGATGCCGGGGACGAGGATGAAGGATCGCTTTCCGCCGAATTCGGTTCGACGACGCTCGATCTCGGCTTCGAGATGCTCGAGGCCGCGTACCGTGCCAGCGATCGCGTACTGCGAGCCGAGCAGGTTGAGGTTGACCACCTCGAGGAACTCGCCGACCGACTCCCCGACCTGCGCGACAAACGACTCGACGTCGGCGTCGGCGAGGCCGAACTGACTCGGACGAATGGCTGCCATTCGATAGTCGCTGCGGCCCAGTTCATCTCGCGGAACCAGATGATGCATGGCCTCTCCGCGCTGGAACACGACCTCGAGAACGGCTTCGAGTGGCAACACTCCCGCGCACGCGGCGAGGGCGTTGTACTCACCGACCGAGTGTCCGCAGGTGATCGCGCCGTCGACGAAGCCGCCGGACTCCTTGAGCTCTGCGATCTGCGCGACGCCGAGAGTGGCCATCGCCACCTGCGTGAACTGTGTCAGGTACAGCACACCATCGGGATGGTTGTAGGTCGTGCCATTGGCCACGAGGGTCGTCGGGTTGTCACGGACGACCGCGAGGATCGAGAAGCCCAGTGCGGCACGGGTGTGCTTGTCCGCGCGGTCCCAGATGGCGCGGGCCGCCTTCGAGCGAGAGCGGGCGTCGAGGCCCATGCCCTTGCTCTGAATCCCCTGCCCGGGGAAGGCGTACACGGTGCGCGGAGCCGCGAGAAGACCCGTCGCACTCATCACCAGGGTGTCTTCGACCTTGCAGGTCACCTCGACGACCTCGCGGCCGTGATCGAGTCCGACGCGGTCGACACGAACGGAGATGGCGTCACCGGTGCGGACCATCCCCAGGTACCGTGCAGTCCACCCGATGATCGGTCGCGGCGAGGGAACCCTGTTACGCGAATCGGCTGCCGTGACCACATGCTGGGCGGCTGCCGACAGCCACATCCCGTGCACGATCGGCTCGCCGAGACCGGCGAGTTTCGCCGCGGACGGATCGGTGTGGATGGGATTCCGGTCACCGGAGACAGCTGCAAATGCACCCATACGGGTCGGAGCGGTGATGGTGGCCGTGCGCAGCGGCTTACGGGTGGCCGTCGACTCGTCATCAGCCGCTCCCCCGGCGCGCTGGGGATCGTCGAGTTCTGCGTCACCGACGCGGCCGCGGATGGCGAATCGTTCGGTCATGCGAGCGATATCGCCACCGGGACCCGAGATGTCGACGGCGACATCGATGACGCGTCCGACGGAGGTATCGCGGACAGCGCCGGATCGGGCGACGACGGTGAGTGCGGTGTCATACTCGGGAACGTCCCCGAGGAGTTCGATGCTGTGATCAAGGTGTACGAGATCGAGCAGGCCCTCGACGACGGGTACACCGTCCGCGGTGGTGGCGGCACCGATCACCGCGAAGACGCTGGGCCAGCAGGCTCCGACGAGAGTGTCGGGCACCGCGAATCCGAAGGATTGTGACGGCGTCACGGCATGCAGCTGCGCGGGCAGCGTGTTGGCGGTGACGACGGCGTGGTCGGCCACGCTGTCTGCGCTCCAGTCGACGGTGGTGACCGCAGCACCGTCGACGACGTCGGTCAGGCGGCCGCCCGCTGCGACGGTGAGGATGTCACGCATGGCATCCGCGGCGTCGTCACGCGCCACGCGCGGGTTGCCGCCGTCGGCGATGCTCCGGTCGACTCGCAGCGGAATGCGCACCGACGATCCCGAGATGGGCACGATGAGATCGATGCGGTCTTCGCCACAGTGCTCGAGAACGGCGCCTGTTGCCGCATGCTCGGCACGATGCTCCGTGCACACCTCCCACAGCTCCCGATCACCGAGCAGCGCAACAGGACTCGGCACGGCACGGCCTGCCCACGACACGTCGTCCGCGGCCAGGACAGCACCGAGGAGCCCGGCGTTCACCAGGCCCGATTGCTTGCGCGCGGTGATCGATTCGGGGGTGGCGCCATCGGCGGCCAGGTCGTCGGCGACCTTCGCCTCGAATCGATCGAGAAGCTCTCCCACCGGCTCATCGACGCGCGTGATGCCTGACACGGCCACCGGCCCCGGAATGATGCACACGGCATCGGCCCCGTATCGGGCGTCGTGCGCCTGCCACAACGAGTCGCTACGCCACCAGCGGCGCACGTCCTTGTCGATGACGGGGACGAAGTTGACCGGCTTGCCGGGTGTCCTGCAGAGGCCCAGGAAGAACGCGACGTCGGCCGGATGGAGGACGTCGGTCTCGATCTCCGGATACACGCCGCCGAGCGCATCGATCGCCGCATGCGGATCGTCGGTCGTGGCGAGGTCGGCGAACATCGTGGGCACCGGCCCCGAGTCCTTCGGGTGCATGCGCGCCTCGGTGCGATGCAGCATCTCGACAAACCGCTGCTGCCAGGAGATGTCGGCCCACGCGTACTGGTCGGTGCGGCCGTCACCGACGGCCAATGTCGCATAGCGATCCAGCCACTCGCGGTATGTCATGGACTCGACGTCGCCGAAATAGGGCTTCGCGGTAGGTTCCATTGCCTCCACGATCTCGTCGCGGCGCTCAGCGACGGCGTCGGCGTCACCTGCGACCTCGTCGAGCAGTCGCCCGCAGCGCGACGCCGCATTGTCGACCTCGTGGATGTCAGCACCGAGCTGGCTTCGTCCCGACGCCATTCCGTTGGCTGCCCGACCCGCACCGATCCATTCGTCGACGCCCTCGGTGTCGACGAGCAACTGCTTGACCTCGGGGGCGGTGGTCGCCTCGGCGGTCGCCATGGCCGCGGTACCGATCAGAATGCCGTCGAGGGGCATCGACGGATATCCGTGCGTCGTCGCCCACGCGCCGGTCAGGTACTCACTGGCGCGCTCCGGGGTGCCGATGCCGCCACCGACACAGATGATGACATTGTCGCGAACGCGAAGCTCGGCGTATGTGGCGAGCAGCAGGTCGTCGAGGTCTTCCCACGAATGGTGGCCACCGGCGCGGCCGCCTTCGATCTGCACGATGACCGGGTGTTGCGGTACCTCGGCAGCAATGCGGATCACCGAACGGATCTGCTCGACCGTGCCCGGTTTGAATGCGACGAAACGGAGTCCCGCGTCAACGAATTCGTCGACGAGCGCGACGGCGTCCTCGAGTTCGGGGATGCCCGCAGATACGATCACTCCATCGATCGGAGCGCCCTGCGCACGTGCCTTCTGCACGAGGCGCTTGCCCCCGAGTTGGAGCTTCCACAGGTACGGGTCGAGGAACAACGCGTTGAACTGCGCTTCGCGGCCCGGCCCGAGCAGGTCGGTGAGTGTGGCGATGTTGCGCGTGAAGATCTCTTCGGTGACCTGGCCACCGCCGGCGAGTTCTGCCCAGTGCCCCGCGTTCGCGGCAGCAGCGACGATCGCCGGATCGACGGTGGTGGGTGTCATCCCTGCCAGGAGCATCGGCGAGCGGCCAGTGAGCCGGGTGAATGCTGTCTGAACAACTCGACGACCATCGGGGAGGTCGGCAAGTGTCGGTGCGAAGTCGGACCACTTGCGCGCGACCTCGGGAATTCCGCCGGGGCTGAACAGGTTTCGCTGGCCGCCGCGCAGCGCGGTCGCGACCAGGCCGACACCCTGTCCGCGGACGAGCGGCGCGGTGAGTCGGGTTGCGAGATCACTCGGACCGAAGTCGAGGATCCACGCTGCGCCGTCGGCGATCACGGCATCGATCTGCGCGACCCAGTCGACGGGGGCAACCAGAATCGATTCGGCATGACGTGCAGCGAGTTCGGCGTCGATACCGCACTCCTGCGCCCACTCGCGGACCATGGCGACCGCCTCCGCCATACCCGGATGGTGGAATGCGATGCTGACCGACAGCTCGTCGAGAATCGGGGCCAGAGGCGCACCGCCGGTGACCTTGCGCTTGCGCTCGTCGGCCTCAACGGCAGCGACGCGCTCGCATTCTGCCCCGAATGCCGCGAGATGCCGCGGAGCGCCCGACAGCACAACCGAACGTCGACTGTTGGCGATGGCAACGACGGGTGCCGATGACAGCTCCGCCTCGGGAAGTCCCGAGCGGTAGGCCTCCAGGATCTCGTCGATCCTGTCCGGGGCCACGTTCGAGATCGAGAGCATGGGACTTCCGTCGGGCCCCGCGGCCACACCTCGACGTCGGGCGACCAGAGTGCCCGCGGCGGCGATGAGATGCGCTATCGCCAGCAATTGTCCGCAGCCGCTCTCGCCGTGCCTGATCGCGTCGACCGCGAGCGAGCCCTGCGAGTGTCCGACGACCGCCACCGGCGCGATCACGTCGGTGTCGAGACCCTGCTTCTTCAGCGACTCCACGGCAGCCACCTGGCTCAGGAGGACTCCTGGCCCGCTGAGCGCGAAGTCGGCGAGTTCGGCATCTGTGGGCACAGGCTCGCCCGCGTCGGCCGCACGCACCCACTCCAACGGGTGGAAACCGTCGGGACGCGCGATCTCGATCGACTCGGCCACTGGCGCGAGCATGCGCTCGGCAACGGCGACGGCACTGGCCAACTTGTGCTCGAGATCGGCGTCGACGACGAGCTCGGCCAGCGTCGACAACCATGGACCGCCCTGCCCACCGAAACTGATCGCGTACCGCTCGCCCGCTTGGAGCCGATCGATCAGGGCGTCTGCGGGGCGGGTTCCGTGTTGTCCGGGGCGGAATTGGTCGACGGTCACGGGCTCTCCTCGTGGATCGGGCTCGGCTGATGTGAGGTGCAGGAGTTGTCTGGTCTCGTGCGAGAGCACGACGTGGCACGACCCGGCGGCGGGGGGGACAACGCCGGGTCGCACACGCGCCTCTCACGAACATGCTTGCCCAGCAACACCTTTGACGCTGTGGCGGGCGACTGACCGTTCATCGGGGAACATCGTCGGCATGCACGTGGCACTCATGATGGCATAAAAACGTGAGGCGTTCCTCATGTTGTTTCCGACCGCCAGGTATACCCACGAGTAGTCCGACGAGTAACAAGACCCGCGATGAGTTGCGTCTGCACGCCCGCGCGCATTTGGCCAGTTAGCACCGCATTTCTCGTCTGTCGCGGGCGCCAGAAGCGCCCACCACAAGGCGTTATCTAATCGTTATGTGACCTGACGCACTGCGTGGCGAGTAATGCGACCTGCCGTGCTGCACGGGCGGTCGAGACGCGGCAGCGGAATCGTTAGGGTGCAGGGATGACCGACTGCGTGTTCTGCCAGATCGTCGACGGTTCGGCGCCGGCCAGAAAGGTGTACGAGGACGACACCGTGGTGGGCTTTCTCGACATCCGGCCGCTCTCACGTGGACACACCCTTATCGTTCCGCGAACGCACTCGACGGGACTGGCAGAGCTGGCCCCAGACGACGGCGCCGCCCTGATGCGAGCAGGACAGGTTGTGGCGGCTGCGTTGCGAAGAACACCACTCACGCGCGACGGCTCGTCGGCAGACGGTGTGAACCTCGTCGTCAATGACGGAAAAGCCGCATTCCAGACGGTCTTTCATACGCACCTGCACGTGGTCCCCCGACACCGTGGCGACAAGTTCCGCATGGCGCGATCACTGATCGTCCGCCGCGACCCCGACGCCGACGCAACCGCTGCTGCGGTGCGTACGTCGGTCCTCGACGAGATCGGGCGACGATGACCCCCCACGACGCCGGAGACGATCGTGACGCCGAGATCCCGCGAGCGGCCGTCGACATCCTCGCCGAGGCCGAATGGATCACCGTGTTCACCGGCGCGGGAATGTCAGCCGAAAGCGGGGTCCCGACATTCCGCGACGCTCAGACCGGACTGTGGGAGAACTTCGACGCCGAACAACTTGCAACCCCCGACGCGTGGAACTCCGATCCCGCACTCGTGTGGGGCTGGTACCAATGGCGCGCGCACCTCGTTCGTGAGGCCGCCCCCAATGCCGGTCACCTCGCACTGAGTGCTCTGGCGCAGCCGTTGGACGGGACCCACGACACCATGACCCACGACGCGCCGTCGGTCATGGTGGTGACGCAGAACGTCGACGATTTGCACGAGCGCGCAGGCAACACGGTCGTCAGTCATCTTCACGGTAGCCTTTTCGCCCCTCGCTGCTCGCGCTGTGGACATCCCTACGAGGGCACCGATGCCGACCCGGCGACAGCGACCGACGACCGTCGGGTCGAACCCCCTGCCTGCCCTATCTGTCTGTCGCCCGTGCGCCCGGGAGTCGTGTGGTTCGGCGAGCCGCTCCCCGCGGAGTCGTGGGCGCGCTCCGAGCAGGTCTTCGACGTCGCCGATGCGGTCCTCGTCGTGGGCACGAGTGGGATCGTCTACCCCGCAGCGGCCCTGCCCGAACGCGCGGCAGCCCGCGGCATTCCGGTCATCGAACTCAACCCACATCCGTCCGGCGTGAGTTCGGTTGCCACACACAGCATCAGAACGACCGCCGCACGAGGCCTGCCCGAGATCGTCGAAGCAGTCCGGGCCGCACGCCGCGGCGGCGGATAGAAGTATTTGCTGCTACTCCGCGGCAGAGAGATCGATCGGCTCCCACACCGCGGCCTCGCGTGATGCTGCTACTCCGCGGCAGAGAGATCGATCGGCTCCCACACCGCGGCCTCGCGTGATGCGGTAGCCGACACGGAACCGGGCTTGACGCCGCGCCGATCGAGAAGTCGGATCACAGCGGCGAGCGCGGCGTCGGCGTCGAGCTCGAACTCCGATTCGCGCACCCGCGCGAATTCCCAGCCGCAGCGCCTTAGTTCGCGTTCGCGTTCCATATCCGACCGCGCCTGGGCCCCGGTTGAGGTGAACTCGTCTCCGTCGCATTCGACGGCCATCCGCCCCTCGGATCCGGTGATCACCAGATCGATGGTTCGGTTGTTGACAACGACTTTCGGCGTCACGTGATAGCCGAGGCTCGCCAACCGATTGAACACCCGCTGTTCGAAAAGGCTGTCAAAAGGTTCGACACGTTCGTCGTCGGGGACATCGGAGGGCATCGGAGCGATCGTCGGCCCCTGGTTGGCCTGCATGTACCCCAGCAGCGAGTAGCGCAGATCGTTGGGGCGCAGATCATCGAGCCCGACCGAGTGGAACAACCACACCTGGTCCATGGCGCGCGATGCGGCCACGTTGATCCGACGTTGCGATTCCGCACGGGTCAGCGCACCCAGGGATGAAGGATCGGAGACCACCATCGACAAGAACATCACGTGGCGTTCGTCGCCCTGGAAGTCGGGCGGGGTGCCGATCCGGATGCGACGGGCACGCCAGGTCTCCTCGTCGACAGCCTCGCGCAACAACCGGGTGATCTCGTCGACCTGTTTGGTGCCCTGTAGCGCGATGATGCCGAAATCGAGTCCGACGTAGGCAGG
Organism: Gordonia aichiensis NBRC 108223; assembly: GCF_000332975.1. Taxonomy (GTDB): domain Bacteria; phylum Actinomycetota; class Actinomycetes; order Mycobacteriales; family Mycobacteriaceae; genus Gordonia; species Gordonia aichiensis. Next base: position 42,492 of record NZ_BANR01000022.1, read on the forward strand.
ATCGGCCAGACAATCGAGGAGTGTCGCCACGATCGCGGCGGCTTCGGCGTCGTTCACCAACGACTGTCCCTGCCCTGTCGCGACGCCGTCGACACGTACGGTGCGCAGCGGATCGAGCCGGTCGGCACCGAACTGTCGGACTGGCACGAGTGGCGACCCGGCGTAGAACTGTCGAGACGAGAACTCGATGATCTCGGGCATGGAGCGGAAGTGCTCGCGCAACCGGATGAGATGACCGAATCGACTGCGCAACAACGAGAAAAGACTCGATCGGGGCGTCAGGCCATCGCGAAGATAGTGCGGAAGGTCGGGAAGCTCTGCGTCGAGGCGGGCGAACGCATCGTCGAGCGATGTTCCGGTGAGTCCGCGTGGTGCACACTGCTTATCGTCACCGACAACGATCACGCGCGGCGCGAGCCACAACAGGAAGGCACTGGTGATGTCGGCTTGACTCGCCTCGTCGACGATCACGACGTCGAATGAATTCGGTTCTGGCGGAAGCATATCGGCAACCTGGCCGGTCGACATGATCCACGCCGGAACCGCGGACTGCGCCTGCTCCATCGCCTCACGTGCCGCCGTGCGGAATCGGTTGGCGTGCTTGCCCGAGCCCTTGCCCAGATTGATCATGTGGTCGCGGTAGGACTGCAATGCCTGTACCTGCGCCACGGTGGTGCGCGCGAGACAGGCACGCCAGGCGCGCGCCGCCGCGAGCTTGGTGGTCAATTGCGCGATGTCGGCGTCGGCCTCGTCGAGCGCAGACGTCAATCGGGCCTCGGCGTCCGGGTCGCTGCGCTCGGCCGCCCACGTCCGCGCCCTGCGCCACTCCCACGCGGAGACCACGTCGCGCAGCCGGGCGTCCCAGGCGGGGTCGTCGGGCGAGGTGGCCAACGCGGCATAGAACTCGGGCGCCTTGCTGCGCAGTCGCAACGCGAGCAGGTCCACGGCCGCCTGGTCGTTCAGTTCGCTCCGCGCTGCGGAGAACGCGCGCCGCGCCGCACGGATGGCCTGCGCGTCGGCGTTGGCGAGTGCAGCCACGAGCGCATCGCCCTCGGGCGACGGCCCCTTCTCGACTTCCGTCGAGAGTCGGTAGGCGTGGTCGGCCAGCTCCTGCTCGGCGAGAATCGCGTCGTTGGCCGCAGCGATCGACGCACCTTGACGGGCAACCTCGGAGACGTCGGCGACACTGCGCGGCCGAGGACCGCCGGGGCTGATGTACTCGAGTTCGCGGATCAACTCATCGCGCGCCGAGAGTAGATCCGACACCCAGGCGAGCTGGGTGTCGAGACGGACGAGCTGGTTGAGCTGCTTGGACCGCGAGCCCGCGGTGTCGACGGGAACATGCAGATCAGCGAGTACACGGTGGACCTGACTCACCGCATCGAGGACCGCGAGATGGTCGGCCACAAGCGACAGACTTTCGGCGTCGGTCGGAGCCCTGCCGTCGACAGTGGCGATGACGCCCGACTCCTCGACCGCGCGTTGCTGTTCGGACCTCAGCAGGCGACCACGCCAACGCCCGCCGCCACGCAGATACTCGGCCGCTGCCTCAAACCGGTCACCGTCGCCCGGTCTGGCGTTCTCGACCACGATCACATGGGCGCCGATGGCACGATCTCGTTGCGCGGCGTCGCCGATCACCGGAGAGAGTGCCGTCACGCGTGACCACAGATGCGCTTCCTGCCCGGCGAGCAGCCGGTCGGCCATATCGACGATCAGCGGTGGAAAGGTCGCAACCTCGCCGGAAACCACCGCGAGGTGGTCACAGATCCCCTTGATGCGCAGCAGGCGTTCGCTGACCACGTCCGACAGGATCGACATGAGCGAGCCGCTGCCGACCATCGGCTCTTCGGGCCGGCGCCCGATCCGCTCGCAGATCGCATCCATCGTCATCGCATCCGGCAGATACTCCTCGAGGTCGGGCAGCCGCTGCGCGAGGCGACCGGACTCCTCACCGACACGACGGAGCAGGTCGAGGAGTCGGCTGAACTCGGCACCATCGAGTGGCGGCAGCGCACCCTCGAGCGGTCCCGGGAGCCAGTCGAAGCGCTCCGCGTCGGCGTTGCACGCGCGGACGATTTCGGCTGCCGTGCCGCGATAGTCGCCTGCGACCCACTCGTGTACCTCGGTCTCCGACGATCGCAGGTCCCACAGTCCGCGCAGGGCGCGCTCCCTGCGCTCGACGGCCTGCGCGCGGCGGTAGGCGAGATCATCGATCTCTGCGTCGGCGACTCCGGCAGAGAAGCTGGACTTGCGGTCCGCAATCGCCTCGACTCCAGACACAACGGCGTCATAGCTGTCGGTGCTGACGTCGGCGAGCGACACCGTCAGTTCGCGCAGTTCCGGCGGGAGGATGTCCCGCAACACCTGCAGCGCGTTGACCTTCTCACTGGTCACCAGCACGCGCTGCCCCTTCGCGAGAAGCGCGGATAGGACGTTCGCGATGGTCTGGGTCTTTCCGGTGCCGGGCGGACCCTCGACGACCACCCCGCTGTCGACTCCCAACTGGGCCAGCACGTCACGCTGTTCGACGTTGGAGGCAAGGGGAAACATGGCGTCGGAGACGAGTTCACCCGGCGGAGTCGTACCGGGCCCCGTCAATGCCGCGAGTCGATCGGCCGCCTCGATGGGTGCGACAAGCTGTGCCACACCGAGCGGAACCTCGGTCTCGTTGTCGCGCAATGCTGCAAGCATCGCGTCGTAGAAGCGCAGCGCCGAACCGGTTCCCCGATTACGCAAGACGATGGCCGGCGCGAGATCGACGGTCACAGACAGTCGATCGTCGTCGACGCCAACGCCGTCACGCCAGGATGAGATGAGTTGCCCGGCATCTGAATTCGCAATGTTCGTCAAGCCGGCGACGCGGGATCGCTGCTTGACGGCGTCGGACAGATCTATGCCGTCGATGGACGCGAGCAGATGGGTGTCGTGGAACATCGGCACGGCGGCGGAACCGAGTGAGAACCGAATTGCCCCCGAGTCGGGATCACGCTCTGCGACGACGTCCTGGGTCAGCAAGTGCTCGCGAACGAGTGGTTCGACGTCGTTTTCCCTGTCGACCACGGTCACGAGTCCGCTGGCGAGGACGAGTTCTCGCGACTCCGGTTCAGCGAGGAGGTCGTCGACGATTGCCGATACCTGGGCGTACGAGTCGTCGCCCGGAGCTACGTCGACGATGGTCTGCCCCGGTGCGGCGACGGTGCGCATGGGCACCGATGTCGACCTGCCCAACCACAGGACCGCGGGGTGGGAATCCACGGTGCTGACCGACACCGACCGTGATCGAACGAGGCCGCGGAGAAAGCCGAGTAACCTCGACACCTGATCCCGACGCTCATCAGGAGTGTCGTTGACCATGTGCTTGTTGCCTTCCCGCCTCGATACCAGAGTTCATCAACGCTACCAAGGCCACGGTGAGCCGGTCGTGCCGACGACCACCGTGTCGGGAAGCGGCTCAGCGACCTGAGGTGCTCCGTAGGGCGGGGAACCCACCGTCGACGTAGTGCACGTTGGTGTAGCCCAGGCCGGCGATCTGCTCGGCGATGCGCGGTGCCTGCGAACGCACCGATACGACGGCGATTTCGGTGTCGCGGTTGCTAACCAGCGGGAACGACCCTGTAGGAGTGGGTGCGAGTCGCGTCGCGACCTCAGTCGGGTCGACGACGACTGCGCCGGGCACAGAGCCCTGATGGCGGACGACCTGCGGACGGGCGTCGACGACGACGGCGTCACCCTGCTCGACATGATCGATGGCTTCTGCTGCGGTAATCGAACTCACCACTGACACTGGTGACTCACTCCTGATATCGAACTTCTGCTTCCGTACGGGAAGCTGTGCGATTGACGACGCACAACTTCTCCCCCAAAAAGGTTACGGAAAGATATCAATCTGTCCACCTGCGCACCAACCGCCAGGTCTCGCGCATGGACGCGACGAACCGCGGCGTCAGCCTCGACCGCGACCCGCCACGCGCGGATTGGCACGCTTGCCCCAGCTGTCACCACGCTTGCCGTGACGATCGCGGTTGAAGCCGCCACCGCCCTGACCATTGCGTTTTCCGCCACGGGCACGAGGCGGCCCCTGATCGCGCCGGATATCGATCGGATTCTTGCCGATTCGCGTATGCCGCAGACGATCCAAGGTGTCGCGGTCGAGATCCTCAGGAAGCTCGACGAGCGAGAAGTCGTCGCGGATGCTGATGTTGCCGAAATCACCTCGCGTGAGCCCGCCCTCGTTGGCGATAGCGCCGACGATCGCACCTGGCGACACCTTGTGTTTGCGTCCGACGGCGATCCGGTAGGTGGCGAAGGTGCCGCCACCCGAGCGCGGAGCACGTTCCCGTCGCTCGGGCCGCTCACCCTTCGGCGGGTCGGGCGCCATCAGGAACCCGCCGTCGCGGGTCTCGAGCGCCAGCGCTGCCGCGATGTCGGCCATCGCGACGTCGTTGTCACGCGCGTAGTTCTCGATCAGCTGCCGGAACATGTCGAGGTTCTCCGACGCGAGGTTCTCGGTGATGGAGTCGGCGAAGCGAGAGACGCGCTGCGCGTTCACGTCGTCGACCGACGGCAGATCGATCTCGGTGAGCGGTTGACGCGTCGCCCTCTCGATGGCTCGCAGCAGGTGACGCTCCCGCGGTGAGACGAACAGCAGAGCGTTGCCCGACCGTCCGGCACGCCCGGTGCGTCCGATGCGGTGTACGTACGACTCGGTGTCGTGCGGGATGTCGTAGTTGACGACGTGCGAGATGCGATCGACGTCGAGGCCGCGCGCGGCCACATCGGTGGCGACGAGAATGTCGATCCCTCCCGCCTTGAGCTGATTGATCGTCCTCTCGCGCTGCGCCTGCACCATGTCGCCGTTGATGGCGACCGCCGAGAACCCTCGCGATCGGAGCTTCTCAGCGAGTTCCTCGGTCGCCTGCTTCGTCCGGACGAACACGATCATCGCGTCGAATGTCTCGACCTCGAGGAAACGCGTGAGCGCGTCGAGTTTGCGCTGGTGAGAGACCTGCAGATAGCGCTGGGTGATGTTCTGCGCCGTCGCGGTCTTGGCCTTGACCGTGATCTCCTGCGCGTCATGCAGATAGCGCTGAGCGAGTCGTCGGATCGCGCTCGGCATGGTTGCCGAGAACAGCGCGACCTGCTTGTCGTCGGGAGTCTCTGCCAGGATGCGCTCGACATCCTCGGCGAAACCCATCGTCAGCATCTCGTCGGCTTCGTCGAGCACCAGGAAATCGAGCTGGGAGATGTCGAGGGTGCCCTTGTCGAGATGGTCGATGACCCGCCCGGGGGTACCCACGATGACCTGCGCACCTCGCTTGAGGCCCGCAAGCTGGACGCCGTAACTCTGCCCGCCGTAGATCGGCAGCACGCGCACGTCCGGCATGTGCGCCGAGTACTTGCCGAACGCCTCGGACACCTGCAGAGCGAGTTCGCGGGTCGGAGCGAGGATCAGCGCCTGCGGCCTACGGATCTGCGGGTCGATGCGCGACAGGATGGGAATGGCGAATGCCGCGGTCTTGCCGGTGCCGGTCTGCGCGAGGCCGACGACGTCGCGCCCCTCCATGAGCGGAGGGATCGTGGCCGCCTGGATGGGCGACGGGGTCTCGTAGCCGACATCGGCGATGGCGTTGCGAACGCGTTCGTCGATGTCGAGGTCGTCGAAGGTGATCGACGGTGCGTCGGGGGTCGGGCTGTCGGTCATGGTCTGGGTGTCCCGTTCATCGACTCAACTCTAATCCGCGGAAGCGCCAACAGCGGAATCAGAGCGCCAAGACGCGCCATCGAGGCGAGCAATGCAGCGTGCGACTAATATCCTCGCCGGTACACGCTACTAGCCAAGGAGTTCCCTACACCATGACACTGGGGGTCGCCCCGCCAGAACGGCGTGCCGTAGGGCAGAAGCCGACTCCACAAAACCCGACGCCTGGCTCCGCAGCGTCGATCTCAGTGGAGTTCGTCATCAGCGCTGCGGGAGGCGCCTGCCTCGACGCCCCGCCGCACATCGTGGAGCCGAACGCGCTTCGCAGGACACCCTCATACCTTCGGCGACCGAAGTGACTCGCAACCGAAGCACACGAACAGCAACCTGCGCCGGCATCCTCATACTCGTCGTCGCACTACTCAACGCCTGCACGTCATCTCCCACCACGACACCAGGCACTGCCACACCGAGCACAGCTCACACCGTCGCCGATTACCCCATCCGCTGGCTCCCCACCCCCAACCTCGACCTCACCAGCCGCGACGGCACCTTCGTCCGCGGCATCGCCGAAACCTACCTCCACGCACGCCTTCTCGGCGACCCAGGACTGACCCCCGGATTCACCGACGCCATCCGACCCGCCCTCGACTTCGACCTGATGCGCAAAAAGTTCGGCACCCTCAAGACCGACCACGAACCCCCCGAAACCATCTACCTGTTCGCCGCACCCTTCCCCTACGACCACCTCGCCGACCACCCCACCGACATCGGCCAAGGCCACACCCTCACCCCCGGAATGGGCGCCGCAGCCATCTGCATCGCCGGCCCCCATCCCCCCGCCACCGACCACGCCCTGTTCTTCTTCACCTACCGCCGCACCGGAAAACCACCACCCACCAACCAACACGGACCACAGACCGCACCCACCACCAACATCTTCGGCAACTGGACCGGCGTCGACTGGATCGGACCCGCAGTGCAAATCACCGACCGCTGCAACCACCCGCCCACCACACCTGCCGACACCGACACACTCCACACACCCAGCCCAGGCTGGCCACACTCCACCCAATAGGACCCGCCATGGCGCACGAACTCGACGGACTCCCCCGCACATCGTCGCCGCGCTGAAAGCCCCACCGGGAACGACAGTCGAAGACATCCTCGCCGACCATCCGACAGGTCCGTGCGGACAGGAGGTTGAGTTCGCCGCTCGCCTCGAGACGGCGTGTTTCGAATGGCACACCCGCAATTCCTGGCTCACGATGCCCGAAGAAGTCCGGAACGAACTCGCCAAGCAGGTCCGCTTCGAGATGGAGTGGGAACGCGACCACTGAGTGACAGAAGGCGCCCGAATGTGACGCACGCCACTGCCCTGCTACCCTCAGTGCCAACATATGTGAGCGGCGACACGTCCGCCCTCGCCTATGTCCGAAATGCCGGATCACACGCTTCCAGGGAGCCACCTACATGCAGCAGTACGCCACTCCGTCGGATCTGACCGTCGAAGACAAGGCCACGCTGGTCGATACCCTCCTCCGTTACCGTGACGAGCGCCCGACGCTGCCACTCTTCAAGCGCCTCTCGTCAGGCCAGTGGATCACGGTGACCGCCAAGCATTTCGCCGACGAGGTCGACGCAGTCGCGAAGGGTCTCGTCGCATCGGGCGTCGAGCCGGGCGACCGCGTCGCGATCTGTTCGGCCACGCGCTACGAGTGGTCGGTTCTCGATTACGCCATCTGGCGCGCGGGAGCGACGACTGTCGCGGTGTACGAGACCTCGGCTCCCGATCAGGTGCAGTACCTCCTCGACGACTCCGGCACCGTGATGCTGATCGTCGAAGACGACAACCATCGCGACAAGTTCCGCGAGGTGACCGACGCACTCCCTGCCGTCCGCGAGACGTTGGTCATCGACAACGGAGCGATCAACGAACTGAGTACGCGCGGGAAGGACGTCCCCGACGCCGAACTCGATGCGCGGCATGCCAATACCGTTTCCTCCGACGCCGCGACGCTGATCTACACGTCGGGCACGACCGGCCGACCCAAGGGTGTGGTGCTCACCCACGCCAACTTCCTCGCCGAGTGCGCTGCCACGCGCGAGGCCGTCGGGTCGGGACTCGAAGAAGGCAATTCGACGCTGCTCTTCCTGCCGCTGGCACACGTCTTCGCCCGAGTCATCGCGGTGGCGAGTCTCGAGAGTGGGGTCATCGTCGGCCACACGAGCGACATCCCACACCTCGTCGAGCATCTCGCGACCTTCAAGCCGAATTACGTCCTTTCTGTGCCGCGTGTTTTCGAGAAGGTCTACAACTCGGCCAAGCAGAAGGCGTATGACGGTGGCAAGGGGTCGATCTTCGACAAGGCCGCCGACACCGCGATCGAGTACAGCGAGGCTCTCGAGCAGGGTGGTCCGGGGATCGCACTGAGGCTCAAGCACGCGGTGTTCGACGCCCTCGTCTACAAGAAACTGCGCGCGGCTCTCGGCGGCAACTGCGATGGCGCGATCTCCGGCGGCGCCCCGCTCGGTGCCCGCCTCGGGCACTTCTTCCGCGGTGCAGGCGTTCCGGTCTACGAAGGCTACGGACTGTCGGAAACCACCGCGGCGATCACCGCGAACAGCGAAGAACACCAGCGTGTGGGTTCGGTCGGACGTCCCATCCCCGGCGTCTCCATCGCGATCGCCGACGAGGACGGCGAGGTGCTCGTCAAGGGGCCGGTGGTGTTCACCGAATACTGGCACAACCCCGGCGCCACCGCGGATGCGATTCGTGACGGGTGGTTCCACACCGGTGATGTGGGGCACCTCGAGGACGGCTTCCTCTACATCACCGGCCGCAAGAAGGAACTGATCGTCACGGCCGGAGGCAAGAACGTCTCCCCCGCCCAGCTCGAGGACTCGATCCGTGCGCATCCGATGATCAGCCAGTGCCTCGTCGTCGGCGACAACAAGCCCTTCATCGCAGCGCTCATCACCATCGACACCGAGTCGGTTCCCGGGTGGCTGGAGCGCAACGGGCTGGCGTCGGACACCTCGCTCTCCGACCTTGCGACCAACGAGAAACTGCGCGCGGAGATCGCCGAGGCGGTCGACGCCGCCAACGCGAAGGTGTCCAAAGCCGAGGCGATCAAGAAGTTCAACATCCTAGACACCGACTTCACCATCGACTCGGGTGAGCTGACACCGACGATGAAGCTCAAGCGCAACGTCATCCACTCGGCTCATCAGAAGGCGATCGCCGACCTCTACACGTGATCGCCGACCTCGTCATGTGACGGCACTGTAGACACGTTTCACACCCGCACCCCGCGTGGCCCTGCACGGCCACGCGGGGTGCGGTCTTCTACGCTCGGGTGACCATGACTCGTGATCTCGCCATCGACGCCACGCGCGGCGTCGCCATCTGGTCGATGATCACCGCACACTTCGCGCTCGGTATGCGCATCGCAGAGCCGACGCACGCCTTCCCCTACGTCGACGGAATGTCGGCGTTCGTTCTGTTGTCGGGATTCGTCCTCGGACTGGTGTATCAGCGGTGGATCGAGCGGCACGGGCTGCGGTTCGCCTACCGCCGACTCACCAAGCGGATCGTCGTGCTCTACGTCTGCCAGTTGACGATCGCCCTCGTTGCCGTAGCCGCCGCCATGGCCGGTCATCGCTGGCTGACGCTCCTGTTGCCGATCGACGGGTGGCTCGACGGAATCCGGTCGGCATTGGCCATGGACTACCTGCCGAGTGGTGGCAACATCCTGTTGCTGTACATGGTCTTGATGGCGTCGGCGTATGTGGTGTTCCCCCTGCTGATGCGCGGGTGGTGGGTCTTCGTACTCGTTACATCGGCGGCGCTGTACGTGCTCGCGCAGATCCACTCCCCCGGCTGGTTCTTCCTCACACAGTCGATGGCGTCGCCGCGCACCGAGAACTGGGCGGCCTGGCAGATCATGTTCGTCCCTGCAGTGGTCGTCGGGTGGAACTGGCGTCGGTGGCATGGAGCTCGATTCATCGACAAGTACCTCGTCGCGATCGTGGCGGGAGCCGTGTGCGTGTGGGTGGTGTTCCACTACGTCATCGACACCGGCCCCTGGGCCGAATTCGAGCCACATTTCGCCGACAAGGTGTCATTCGCCCCGGCTCGCGCACTGGGTGCGTGGGTCGTGGTCCCGGCTCTCTACGGCATCTTCCGCGCGCTGCTGCGTGTGTGGCATCACGACTGGTTGCGTCCCCTGGTGATGACCGGTGCCCGCAGCCTCGACTCCTACGTGATTCAGGCCATCGCTCTGATCATCGTGCCCATCCACATCGCCCATCGGCCGTGGGCCGAGACAACCGCGGTCGCAGCCACCCTGCTCGTGTTCGGGGCCTGCTGGGCGTGGGCGGAGTTCCGGCGCGTCGTCGGCATCGACAAGCTTCATCGGATACCGACGATCGCCTACCGCGCGACGCGCATCCCCGCTGCTCCGCCGTCCGACGGCTCGGCTGCTCCTAACTCGGAACGCGAACCTGTCAGCGAAGCTGTACCCGGTTGAGTTCCGTAGCCGTTGACTGGTCCGGGAACTCAGGTCGGCTGCGCAGAAAGTTACGTCCCTCGAGGCCTCCGCATGTACCGGTACGTGCGCAGGCCCCGAGGGACGTGGTTTTCTGCGCTGCGATCCGACCTATCTGAGCTGCGCGGCCTGCCTCAGCGAGTCACCCATGCCCTGGCGATGTCGAGTCGCTGCCAGCCGCCGCTCGGTCCTGTCTTGTCGAGCGGATAGCCGCCGGGAAGGGCTGTGCGCGCCAATAGGTCTCGCAGCTGTTGCGTCGACCAGCCCGGGTGCGCGGCACGGATCAGGTTCTCTGCACCTGCCGGAACCTGTACGGGCGCTGCGGGTCCCGTTGGCAGGAAGGAATAGGTGGCGCGCTGCCGGTAGCTGCGCAGGGCGTCGCCGGTCGACACGTACGGCTGCTGGCATCCGACGATGCGGCCGATCGGTGCCCCGACTCTGGCCGCGAGGACGGTACGCAACTCGGTGCGCGCTTGAGCCAGTAGCGACGCAAACTTGGGATCGGCGATGACCTCGGAGGTGATGTTCTCCGCGAGCATCCGGCCACCGATCACGTCGAGCGGATAGTGAACCCCTAGAACGATGCGGTGGTAGCCGTATTCGGCGCCGCGCGCGAGAACCTGGGGTCCGACCTCGGGCAGCATCGTCGCGATCAAGAACGCCTGAGCGTAACCCCAGGTGGTGTGACCTGAGGGATAGGAGCCGCTGCCACGCACCGACGCGTACAGGTCGGGCCGACCATCGCCGTAGTGGCGAATGAACGTGGGTGCGACCTCGAAGGGACGCTTGTAGTCGAAGTGCTTCTTCTCCTTTGAGGTCCCCACGCGTTCACCGACCAACGCCTTCTCGCCGAGCAGCAGTTCGCTGGTCTTCGGCAGCTGTCCCGCCTTGAGCGCGTCGTAGAAGGCGGGGGAAAGCGTGGAGCCGAGGGCGTTGAAGATCGCAGGCCCCTCGATCGCATAGTTGTCGTCGACGGCGTAACTCGACACCTTCTGGCTCGCAGTATTGTTCACCGCAATGGTTTCCAGGAGATTCTGCTGTTTGATCGCCGGGGAGAGCGAACTGAACGCGTCGAGAGTCGCGATGTGATCCGAGGGCTTCGGCGTGCTGAAGGGTGCCGCCTTGTCGCCCGTGGAGAAGCCACCCGCCGTCGAGACCGTGGTCGGCGTGAACGCGCACGCTGTCGGGGCGGCCGACGCCGTGCCCGGGATCAGTAGTCCCACCGCTGCGATGACCGGGACGACGGCTGCGGTCAGTATCCGACGGCTACTCCGTACGCGCATCATGCTCCTCCCGACGAGACGCCCCGGCCCGGGGCGTGCTGAACCCACTCAGCTGACCAGCCCGCAGCAACGCGACGTCGACGATCCGGTGAACGTCAGATGACCAGCACTGTCCCAATGAGTCGGGGTCGGACAATCCGGTCGGTTCACCGTCGAGGCGTCAACGGACCTCGTAGAGAATTCCTCGACCGATCGCCTCGCGCACGACCGGCAGCGCAGCCTGCGCAAGCGCCTCGGCGTCAACACCATGAAATCCTGCGAGGAGGTCGATGAGGGCGCCGAGTGGTACTTGGCCCCGACAGCCCGCGAGTAGCGCCCGCGAGACCTCGTCGACGCCGAGTACGGCACCGGGGCCGCCTGGGCGCCGAACGGTGGCACCGACCTCCTGCCAGCCGTCGTCACCGGGCAGTGACTGCGCGTCGAGGAACACCGGAGCGGTCTTCAGTCGTGCGGCGAGCAGCGCGGCATCGGTCGTCTCACGCAGGTACTCGCGGCGATCGAGGAACGCCCTGGCCTCGGCGCCGGTGACCTCCTCACCGGCACCGGTGATCTCCTCGAGCACGACGTCGGGCGCGCCGCTTCTGCCGTTGCGATCGCGAAGCGTGATGACTCCCATGCCGATTCCCGCGATGCGCTCTTGCTCGAACCAGTCGAGCCAGGCCGCACCCCTCGCGGCCACCTGAGCGGGCTCCTCGCCGGCGTCGGACAACCACAGCGAGACATAGTCGACCGGATCGGCGAGTTCACGCTGCACGACCCAGCCGTCGAGGCCGGTCTCCGCGATCCAGGAACCGACTCGTTCGCGCCAGTCGGTGTCCTCGTGGACGATCCAGTTGGCGAGCAACTGCGCGGTGCCACCAGGTGTCAGGTGTTGGGGTACTTCACGAATCAGTCGGGCGCACAGCGCATCACCCTCCATCCCGGAGTCCCGATACTCGTAGTCCCGCGATCCCGCACCGACGACGAAAGGCGGATTGGACACGATCACATCGAAGCGTTCGTCACCGACCGGATCGAACAGACTGCCCTCACGCAGATCCCACGTCATCCCGTTGAGGCGCGCGGTCGCCGCAGCCAACGCCAGCGCTCGGGGGTTGGTGTCGGTCGCGACGATGCGGTCGGCGTGGGTGTCCAGGTGCAGCGCCTGTATTCCACAACCGGTACCCAGGTCGAGTGCGGACCCGACCGGGTCACGAATGATGGCGCGCGCCAACGAGATCGACGCACCGCCTATGCCCAGCACGTGATCGGGGGCAACCGGACCTGATCGCATCGCGGCGTCCTGGTCGGAGACCACGAGGTAGTCCCGGACGTCGTCGGCGTGCGGTCGGATGTCGAGGATGGCGCGGACCCGCCCATCGCCGACGCGCTCGACGACGCCGTTGCTGATCAATGCGTCGAGCGGCGTCGACGTGAACGCCTCGACCACGTCATCGCACGGTTCGTCGGACCCGAGAAGGAACAATCGGATCAGCGTCGCGAGCGGTCGACGTGCGGCGGGAGCGGCCGTGGTAGCCCGAAACGCGGGCCACCACACCCCCCTGCCGAGTGCGGAGTTCGCGTCCTCGCCGAGCAGGTCGGATACGCCTTCTGAGTCGTAGTGCGCGGCCCGGAGGTCGTCGCCGAGCGAATCCACAACCACCTCGTCGGCGAGTGGGTGGCGATGGTCATGTGGGGAAATGCGATCACGGTCCTCTCGACATCCGATCAGGAACCGGCCCGGAGAGCTGGTCCATGCCAATCGTAGGACCGACGTCGGCAACAACGTGACACAGGACACTCGGACCACATGTCGCAAGTATCTGTACTGCCTGCTCCCTGTGCCCTACTCTTCCGAGTGTCCGACGAGACCTGATAGTGACCTGAGAGTGTCATTAAGGTTATGCTAACCTCACCAACTGTCGCCCGGCGTCTGCGCCTGCGACACGGTGAGTGAGCAGTCGGCAGCAGCCATTCGGTTGAGTACATGAGAAGAGAGAGCTTCATGGTGCGAGGCGGGGGTCAGGACCATTCGGAGACAGCAGGGCGGTCGAGGACCGGAGTGACGTGGCTCGTCCGGGTCACCGCGGCCACCACGCTCTGTTCGGTGTTCGCCGCTGGGGCGACCGGAAATGGCGCGGCAGCAGTCGTGGCGACCCAGGCTGCGCACCAGCAGCAGGTTGCCACGTCCGTTGCGCAGAAGAAGGCCAAGCCGACGCCGAAGCCAGCCGAGACGTACGACGAGCGTCTCGACCGCATCGGTGAATCGAAGCGGTCACTGCTGGCCACCCCCAAGGAGAACCTGGGCAAGGAAACCACCTGCGTCAGTGCAGAATTCACGACACTATCGGTCGTCTACGACTCCCTGTTCGAGTCCATCCTGCCGTCGCTTCCGCCGCAGTTGAAGCAGAACGCGTTGGCTGCCCGCGCGCAGGCACACCGCGACATGGACCAGATGAACGTCTCGACGCTGGCCATCTCCGACAGCCCGCTCGCCCTGGGCGCCGACACCGACGACCCATCACTGAAGTACCGCACCCCCATCTCACAGTGGATCGTCGTGCAACTCCTCAAGATCCGCGATGGCAAGCAGAACGACGCCATCCCGGTCAGCCGCATCACGCTCATGCAGGCGGTCGAGACCGCCTGGCTGTACCTGTTCGCGACGGTCGTGGCGCCGGCAAAGGTGCTGTCGCAGATCGCGCCGATTCCGGGCAGTCCAATACCTAGCACCGAGAACGGGCAATCAATCCAAAACACCCTCGCGGGCTTCATCACCTGGAAGAGCATCCTGCAGTTGGGAGTCTCTGCCAGCGCGCTCGGAGCCCAGTACACCTATCAGGCCATCGCCAGCTCGATGATCAACCAGTGCGTCGCGCGCGTCACGAAGGAACAGAAGGACGACGCCGGCCGTCCGAGTGAGACCGTTCGCTACAACATCCCGATCCCGGCGATCGTGCAGGACATCGCCGATCAACTCGCACTCGCCGATAACAAGACCTGCGCTCCGGTCGGCTCGCTTCCGTTGTCACGCATCGTGACCCGCACCTCCGACTACGCGCAGACGATGGTCACCACCGAGGCGCAGAAGCGCAACATCCGCAACGAGACCAAGCGCATTCTTTCGACGATGCGCTCGACGCCGATCCCGCACAACCTGATTCCTGCCGATCCCGCGGACTTCAACACGGCGGAATCGATTGCCTCCTACATCGGCACGATCATTCCCTACGTCGGCGGCGCACCCCTCGACATCGCGTTGGGCCTCGGGCACAACATCGGCCAGGGCGACAACCTCGCGGCGACGGTACCGCTCTCCGACCTCACCGTCACCAAGGGAATGACCGCCGCGTACTACTCGCTGTACCTCTCTCTGTATCTGTTCAGCACAGCGGGCGGACTCGTGGAGTCGGCGGGCCTCGAGGCCGCAGGCATCACAGGTCTTCCGCTCACTCCCGTCCGCCTGCTCAACGCGGCCGGATCTGCGGCCATCACCTACGGACTCGTCAACTACCACAACGTGATCCGCTCGATGTGTCTGCGTGAAGACGACACCACGGGCACCGGGCTGGGCGCCGAGCAGAACAAGAAGCTGCGCGACGCCAGGGACGGTCTCCGCACCGAGAAGATCGACACCGAAAAGTCCGACGCGGAGAAGTCGCTAAAGCCAGGCACTTCCACGACGTCGCCGTCGGTGCCCGCCGGTGAGGACCGTCGTCGCGCGGCAGCCCCCTCGACGAAGCCCGCGATCACTCCGGTGCCGGGGCTACCCTTCACCATTCCGGCCGCCGGCTGACCTCGGTCGCAGATCCGGTTGCGATCGGTCTCGATCTACGAGGACGATCGCAACCGGATTCGCCGCACTACTTCTCGGACGTGCGGCGAAGCCGGGTATTGACGAATTCGCCCATCCCCCACCGACCAAGCTCGCGACCATAGCCGGATCGCTTGACCCCGCCGAAGGGCAGTCCGGGCAGCGTCGTGCCGTGCTCGTTGATGTAGGCCATACCGACGTCGAGTCGGTCGGCAACCTGCTGCGCCTTCTCGATGTCGGTACTCCACACCGATCCGCTGAGCCCGAACTGGACGTCGTTGGCCACGCGGACAGCGTCATCGATCGAGCTGGCCTTGTAGACCATCGCCACCGGGCCGAAGATCTCCTCCGAGTACGCATCGGCCTCGGGAGTGATGTCGGTCAGAACTGCTGGCTCGAGGAAGGCACCGCTGTCGCCGATCGGTGTGCCACCGGTGTGCAGTGTCGCTCCCTGTTGTACAGCCTTGTCGATCTGCTCGGCGACGGTGTCCCGCGCGCTTTCCGACGACAGCGGTCCGACCTGTGTCGCCGGGTCTGTCGGATCTCCGACCTTCGCAGACTTGAAGGCCTCGACGAGACCGGCCACGAAGTCGTCATAGAGGTCGTCGAGCACGATGAACCTCTTCGGCGAGTTACAGGCCTGACCCGTGTTGGACAGACGAGCCCGTGACGCGACCTTGACCGTGCGGGCCATGTCGTCGGTATCGAGCACGACGAAGGGGTCGGACCCACCGAGTTCGAGCACCGACTTCTTGAGGTTCTTGGCGGCCTCTGCGCCTACCGCGGCACCCGCCGCCTCACTACCGGTCAGCGATACACCGCGAATAGCAGTGTTCTCCAACAGTTTCGCCACCTGGTCGCTGTTGATGTACGCGTTGATGTAGACGTCCTCGCCCACGCCCGCCTCGTGCAGGACGTCCGCCATCAGCGCCGACGACGCCGCACAGATCGAGGCGTGCTTGAGGATGATGGTGTTGCCCAGCATCAGGTTCGGGGCCACGAAACGTGCCACCTGGTAGTAGGGGTAGTTCCAGGGCATCACTCCGACCAGCGGCCCGATGGGGCGGCGTTGGATGAGCGATTCGGCTGCGCCCTGGGGATCGATCTTCTCGTCTACGAGTAGGTCGGGCCCGTGGTCGGCGTACCAGCGATAGATGCTGGCGGCCAATTGCACCTCGCCGACAGCCTGTTTGGTCACCTTGCCCATTTCGGTGGTGATCGCCGCGGCCAGCTCGTCGGCCCGCTTCTCGTAGAGATCCGCAGTGCGCGAGAGCATCTCGGCGCGCGCAGCCGGCGAGGTGTCCCGCCATTGCGTGTACGCGTCGAGCGATCGCTTGGCGAGCGCGTCGAGTTGGTCGTCGGGAAGAGTCGGGAATTCGCGTTCGGTGACGCCGGTCGCAGGATTTGTAGTCACATAGCTGCTCATATCCCGACGCTACGGACGCGATCACACCAGCTGTGCCCGAAATGTCCATCTTGATCCGATCGCAACCCGTTGCGGCCACATCGAACCCATGTGCACCACGAGTAACGTGTGCCGGGTGTCCGCACACGTCCTCGGCAGGATTCACGCCGCGCTCGCCACGGCAGGCTCGCGCCAAGCAGTGATCGTCACCGCCGGATCGTCGACGACCTCCGGCCACGGCCTCGACGACCAGTCACACAGCTGGGTGCAGCGGTGGGCCCGAACGGTGCAGGCCGCGTATCCGCGTCTGGACGGCCGACCGTCGCAAGGTCGCGTCACCCTCGCGGGTTCGTCGATGATGTCAACCGCCGTGCCCGGCGTCGTGGTGGTCAATGCCGGTGTCTCGGGTACGACGTCGGCGAATTACCTCAATGACACGAGTCGGGCGGCGATCGCGTCGTTGCGGCCGATCCTCATGACGCACATGGTCGGTTCCAATGATTTCGGGGACGGTGTCGATCCCGCGATCTACGAGCGCAACATTCGTGCGAATCTCATGTACTTCGCTGACGCGTCGCCGGCGATGGTGCACGTTCTGGTGCACTCCTACCACCGCATGGATACCGCCGACGGGACGATCTCGTGGACCGATTATCGAGATCGGTTGCGCGCCGTCGCATCGGACGCTCCCGACGCAGTGCTGCTGATCGACGCATCGGAACCGTTCAGCGCGGCGGGCCTGCCCGAGGCGGATCCGTTACACCTCATCGCCTCCGACGCAGTCCACATGACAGTGGCGGGACACGATCTGTTGGCGTCGACGATCACTGCGGCGCTGCGCATTCCGCTGCCCGCCCCGATTCGCGCCGATGGACGTCGACGCGTGTGGTGCTCCGACATCTTCGCCCACTGCGGCGAGGTGGTGGGCGCACCATCGGACTCAGCGTGGGGTGGCAACTCGGTTATCTGGTCGGGCGAACCCGGAGAGTATGTGGTGGCCGACGGCGCGCTCCGCAACACCGGGAGCCGACGTGGTGTTGTCGGAATCGAGATGCCGGTGCCGGACTACGAACTCACCGCCCGCCTCGCAGAACTCCCCACCGGCGAGCCGCGGCAATGGTTCCTCGATGTACGACGACAATCGCTGCAGACCGCCACAGCACCCGACGCGATTCGGTGCAGCGTCGCGCCGGACGGAATGCTGAGCCTCCTCCTGCGCGTCGACGACCGCCTGATCGACCTCGCCGAACCACACACGATCACACGCCCCGGCGACCTCCTCACCCTCGGCGTCCACGGCGACGACGTCTGGCTCATGCGGAACGGAATCGTGGTCCACGTGGCGCGCGTCGAGAGCGTCGCACAACCGGGCGCCGCCGCGGTCGCCAACGGCGTAGGCGCGCGCGGCGCGATATCGGAGTTCGTCGTCGACACGATTCTCTGAACGCCACGATCCCTGAAGGTCGCGAGCATCGGATATCGCTCCGGCTCCGCACATCGTCACGCACCCGTTCGGACCTGCTGACGGGCATCGCTCGCTAAGGTGGCGATCGTGCAGGCATCTCGGCGCGGGGACAGACCAGACGGCACGCTGCGTCGCGGGCCCGGCCCCGCCCACCCGGTCAACTCCAAGCCACTCGCTGGTCTGACGTCGCTGCAACCGTGGGTGTACGCCTTCACGGCGGAGGCCGATCGTGAATTGGTCTTCGACGTCGGCGACTGCGACCTCGTCGGGCTCGTCATCGACGGCGAGCAGGAACTCGTCTATGCGCTGCATCCCGTGTTCGACGCCGACGAGCCAGACGTGCGGGACTCCTATGCGGGGACCGCCGTCGCACTCGACCTCGAATTCGACGACGGGAGCACGCTGTCCGATCAGCGTCTGCGCGACCAACACGGCGTCATCGTGGATCCAGCGGCGCAGTACGATTCGCGCACCGTCTCCGTCGACCAGTGGACTCTGAAACGAATCCGGTTGTCTGCCTTCGCCGATCGTCGCATCACGCGGGTGCTGCTACGGATCACGGCGCCCGTACGAGCCGACGGGACTCGTACACGACGACGCATGCACGGATTCCTCGACGACGTGGGGTTACGCCGCGCCGAACCCGAGTCACTCGAGCGCATTCATCGTGTACGCACGACCCGCGGAACGCACTCGAGTGACCGCTTCTCCCGCGGAAACTGCGCGCCGTTGGTGGCCTCACCGCACGGATCGGTGTTCGGCTTGCCGATGACCGACGGAGGGAACCGGGGATGGCCGTACTCGTACCACGAGGCCAACGACACCGAGAACCGTTCGCGGCTACAGTCTTTCGCGACATCCCACATTCCCAGTCCCTGGATGGGCGACCGCGGCGTGCTGCAGTTCTTCCCTGCGGTGCGTCGCCGTCCACCGCTCGACCGCGACGCCCGTGCGCTTCGGTTCTCACACGAGGACGAGGCCGACCGACCCGATCGCTACGCCGTTCCCCTCGGCGGAGGCGCCGATCACGGTGGTATCGACGCCGAGCTGACTGCGGGCTTGTGGTCCGTGTGGCTTCGGATGCGATTTCCCACCGATTCCGGGTCCCTCATCTTCGACCAGTTCGACAATGCCGGCGCGCTGGTCCTGGACAAGGCGACCGACGGGCTTGTCACCGGATTCGTAGACGGACCTGGCGGATTGGTCACCGTCCCCCGCATGTACTTCTCAGCACGAATCGACGTACCGGTGACCTCGCTCGCCCATGCCGATTCGACGCACGAACGTAGCGCGGTCCTCGGTTCGATAGACCTTGACGTGTCCAACAACCGGCGCGCCGTTCTCGCCGTGGGAACGTCGTTTATCAGTATCGAGCAGGCGCACCGCAACCTCGACTACGACATGTGGCTCGCGCGAGGCGGTTTCGACGAGATCTGGGCGACCAGCCGAACCGCGTGGAACGATATCCTCGGCCGGCTCGACGTCGAAGGTGCCACCGCCGACCAACTGACCACCCTGTATTCGTGTCTGCACCGCGTGCACCTGTACCCGAACATCGCACACGAGAACGTCGGCACCCCACACAGTCCGCGCATGGCGTACGCCGATCCCTTCTGCTCAGCACCAGTCGACGGTCCCACTCACACCGCACGACCCGTCGTCGAGGGCACGCTGACGACGACTGACGGATTCTGGGACTCGTACCGGGCGAGTTGGCCGCTGCGCACACTCGTGTGGCCGACGTCGACCGCGGAACTCGTCGACGGCTTCGTCGAGCACTACCGACGCAGCGGCTGGACGAGTCGCTGGTCGGCTCCAGGCCCTGCCGACATCATGACCGGCACCAGTAGTGACGCCGTTTTCGCCGACGCTGCGCTGGCAGGTCTGGACTTCGACCTCGAATCCGCATACGACGCATGCCTTCGGAACGCAACCACACCCTCGGACGACCCGCGCGTGGGACGAAAGGGCTTGCAGCGTTCACTGTTTCGAGGGTTCACCGACACCGAGACCTTCGAGGGCATGAGCTGGACCGTCGACGCCGCCATCAACGACGCGGCCATCGCGGTGTTCTCGCGCGTGCTCGCCGACCGGTTTCCGACGCACCGTCGGATCGACGAATTCCGAGCCAACGCGACGTGGTTCACCGCTCGAGCCACGAACTACGCCAGCGTGTTCGATGCGCAGACCGGCTTCTTCCGTGGCCGCGATCGATCCGGCGGGTTCCGACCCATCGACACCTTCGATCCCCGCAACTGGGGACTCGACTACACCGAAACCAACGCGTGGGGAACATGTGTCACCGCACCACAAGACGGTGAGGGCATAGCTGCGCTGCACGGCGGGCGCGACGCCCTGTGCCGACGGCTCGACGAGTTCCGCGCGCTGCAGGAGACCGGACGCGACGACGTCCGCGGCTCGTACCCCGTTGTCATCCACGAGATGCGGGAGGCCCGCGACACGCGTATGGGCATGCTCGCACTGTCCAACCAACCGGCCCACCACATTCCGTTCATGTACGCATTCGCGTCAACACCCGGCAACCTCGCCCATGCCAGAACCCAGGAGATGGTGCGCGAGGCGACGCAGCGACTGTTCCTCGGCTCCGAGATCGGACAGGGCTACCCGGGCGACGAGGACAACGGCGAGATGTCGGCGTGGTACCTGTTCGCTGCCACCGGCCTGTACCCGCTGACCATCGGTTCCGGAGAGTTCGTGATCACCGCACCGACGTTCCCGTCGATAAGCTGGACGCTCGACGACGGCGCCGTCGTCCGCGTCGAAGCGCCCGCGGCGTCGGCGACCAATCGCTACATCGAGTCGGTGACCATCGACGGCGAGCCGTGGCAGCAGATCACGGTCCCCCGCGAGCGATTACGTCACGGTGCGCTGATTCGCGTCGCACTCGGACCAGAACCGACCCCCTGGGCCGCCGGCTCGGTACCACCATCACTGACCCCGCCCGGCGCGATGCCCCGACCGCCGCGAGATCTGACCTTTCCCGAGGACGCAGCCCGCTGTTCCCGCGGACCGAGCGACGCGGGCAACGCCTTCGACGACGACTCGTCGACGCCCCCGTTGACGTTGACGGCCGGGCAGGCGGTCGGCTGGGCGTTCGACGTCCCGACACTCGTCGACAACTACACGGTCACCCCACGGTCTGCGGGGACGGCGGCATGGACGGTCGAGACGCTCGATGCGAGCGACACGTGGATCGTCGTCGACGGACGAACGGCCACGTTCCGTTGGGACAGACAGACCCGGATCTTCACGCTGCCGGTGCCGACCACGACCTCTGAGATCCGACTACGAGCCACCCACGACGTCGAGGTGTCGCAGCTGGAGTTCTTCCGGCTGAGCACCGAAGATGATGGTGCGCGAGGGGGGACTTGAACCCCCACGTCCTAGGACACTGGAACCTAAATCGAGTACATGGCCCCTGTTGCGTCTTGTGCGCACATCTGACTTGCATGTTCTCTAACAGAGCGGAAGGCTGTCGGCACGAGTTCTGTCAACTACGTGGCAACGTGCCAACAATCGAATGCAAGCTACAAACGTGACAGCTACGTCGCCTGTTGGCATCGCCTGTCGGAGTCGTACGCGATACTGCTCACGTGAACCGCTTCCACATCGATGCTCAAGACGACTATGTAATCCGGATCGCTCACCGTGACGATCCTGTACGCGCCGTCGTTGAACTTGTCTGGAACAGCCTCGATGCCGAGGCTCACAAAGTAAGCATCGACGTTGAACCCGATGGACTAGACGGCATCGCTCGGGTGACTATCACTGACGACGGCCATGGAGTGATGCCAGAAGAAGTGAAGTCAAGCTTCGGGCATCTGGGGGGCTCGTGGAAGCAGACGGCAAAAAAGTCGCCCAACATCAACCGACAGCTGAATGGCCGCAATGGCCAAGGGCGTATTCGCGGCTTCGCATTGGGTGATCTGATCAAGTGGACGACAACTGCTCGCAATACACCTGGCGAGTTGAAGCGCAGCGTCATCAGCGGATCGGTGAACGATCCAACGAACTTCGAGAGCGACACGCAGCCGACGCTCCCTGGTGATACCGCCGGAACAGTCTTCGAGGCGATCAACCCACCGAAGTACATCACTCGCATTGAAGCCAAGAGCGCAGTAGGCCGACTGACTACAACCTTCTCAGTCTTCTTGACTGAGAACCCGGATGTGAAAATTCTGTTCAAGGGCGATGAGCTCGATCCTACAGCGGCCGAACGGCACCGCTTTGAGAAGGAACTGGTCGAGTTCAAGAACGACAAGAACCAGATCCCCAAGCTCCGGATCATTGAATGGCACGAAGCAGCCGAACGCGCTATCCATCTGTGCGACACAAAGGGAACCATCCGGACTTCGGTACATCCGAACATCCACACGCCCGGACTCGAGTACACAGCGTTCATCTTGTGGGATCACTTCAATGACTTGAGCGATGAGGAACTTGCAGCCGCCGAGCTCGATGGTCCAGTCAGTGACGTTGTCACCGCCGCACGAAAAGAAATCAAGGAGTACTTCAAAGATCGCGACGCTGCCCGTCGTGAGGAACAGGTCAAGTTATGGGTTGATGACGGGATCTATCCGTACGACAAAGACCCCGAGGATGAGCTTCAACGCCTTGAACGCGAGACGTTTGACTTCGTCGCTACCACCATCGCCCGCAAACTGCCGAAGAGCGAAAAGCAACAACGCGGGATGCTCGCGCTCTTAAAGACGACCGTTGCAAACAGCCCGGACGAGACCATGCAGGTGCTCGAGAGCGTCATGGGGCTACCGAAGCATGAAGTCAAACGTCTCGCATCGCTACTCGACCGAACACAGATTACCCAGCTCATCGAAGCAAATACGAAGCTCGTGAATCGGCTCGATTTCCTTCAGGCGCTGAAGCAGATGGTCTTTGATCCCGAGACGAACAAGTCAACACAGGAGCGAACCCAGCTTCACGCCATGCTCGAGAAGAACACTTGGGTCTTCGGCGAGGAATACGACCTCATGGCAAGTGACCGCAGCCTCGATACGGTTCTCGACCGCTACATGGCACACATCGAAGGTGTAGCGACGAAACCAAAACCCGTTCGTCGCGCAGATGGCTCAGTCGGACGAGTCGACATGATGCTCGGCCAATCCCGACCTGCAGTAGGACGAAACGACTATTTGGTCGTAGAGCTCAAGCGCCCCAGCGTGACCATCTCCGCGAAGGAAGTCAACCAGATCAAGTCGTACGCAGATGCCGTAACGAGCGACGCGCAGTTTAAAGGTCGAAAGTCACACTGGGACTTCGTCCTGGTGTCGACCAAGATTGACCGCCTCACTACGAAAGATATTCAAGACAACCCTCTAGGCTTACTGGCCGATTGGCGCGACCAAGATCCGCCCGCGCGAATCTGGGTGAAAACCTGGGCGCAGATCATTGACGAGCGGGCTGATCAGCTTCGCTTCTTCAAGGATGCACTGAACCACGATGCGTCACGTGAACACGCGATTGACTATGTGAACAAGCACTTCGCCGAAGAGACGGTGCCAGACAAGCTTAGAGCTGCTGGCGCATAGCGATCATGGGTTTAGGGGCTGCTTCTTGAAGATGTTCACCAACCGACTACCGGAATGCTCAGCGCTCTCAATGTCGAGCGGGTTGTACGAGAAGAAGTTGTGCAGGTCGGCGAAGTTGATCACCACCACGTCGTCGGCACGGTTCGGCGGCACTTGCACTAACGCCCGGTCGATGAGGTCGCCGTCGCGCTCGATCACCAAGCTTTACGCAGAGTTAGCCGCGAGTTGTGTCAACTTGTGTCAGATTTCTGGGCAGCGTGATCCTCGAAGTGCCAGGGATAGGGTGCCTCACCCGTGTTGACCAGCTGGTGCGCGAGGGGGGACTTGAACCCCCACGTCCTAGGACACTGGAACCTAAATCCAGCGCGTCTGCCAATTCCGCCACTCGCGCGTGCGCACTCAACAGTACCGGTCGCGCGGCGATAGACCCAGGCCAGGTACCGTCGAAGGTATGTCTACTACGCGTCGTGGTGCCCGTCGGCACCGCCCGGCACTGTTGGTGCTGGTGGCGCTCGCCGCCGTCGTATGTCTCGGCATGGCGTGGTGGCAATGGGACCGATACGAGTCGACGAGCGGCACCGGCCAGAACCTCGGGTACGCGCTGCAGTGGCCCGCCTTCGCGATCGCGTTCGTCTGGGCGTACCGGCGTTTCGTGGTACTCGAAGCCGACCCGGATGAGGTCGAGAAACTCAGGCCGCACGGCGTCACCGAGATACCCGAGGGCATCCTGCCCGAGCGAGCCGACACACCGAGCGCATCGTCTCTCGCCGCCGACCCCGCACACGACGACTCCACGCTCACCGACTACAACCGATACCTCGCCGAGCTCGCCGCCGCAGACCGCGAGCACCACGCGGCGGAGCCTGTCACAGCGCCCGCAGCGCGCGGCGACACCACACACACGGAGGAACACCACAGGTGAGCAGCGAGACCCCACAGACCGTCGAACCAGCGCAGTCCGCTCAGACGACCACGCCGGTGGCCAAGGTACGGAGCGCGCTCACGCGTTACCGCGTTCTCGCATGGATCACCGGTATCTGGCTGCTGCTGCTCGTCGTCGAGCTGATCATCAGATACGGGTTCGGCAATCACGCCCTCGACTTCGTGCCGCCGGTCCACGGCTGGATCTACTTCATCTACCTGATCTGCGCGATCGACCTCGGCATCAAGGTGCGCTGGTCGGTCGGAAAGATCGTTCTGACCGCCATCGCCGGCACCATTCCGTTCCTGTCCTTCTACGTCGAGCACATCCGGACGAAGGAAGTAAAGGCGCAGTTCAACATCTCGTGAACGCGGTGCAGCACCGCGTTCATGTGACCGCGGCTGACTGGCGGAATGCGCATCGTCCAGTTGGCCAACTTCTATGGTGAGCGCTCAGGTGGGCTGCGCACGGCCGTCGACCGCTGGGGAGCGGGCTACGTAGCCGCCGGTCACGAGGTCGTGCTCGTGGTCCCGGGACACGATTCGCGCGAGGAGCTGATGCCCTCCGGCGTCGTCAAGGTGTCGGTTCCGGCACCACGCATACCCTTCTTCGGCGGTTACCGACTGGCGTCGGCACGGCGTGTGGCCGGTGTGCTCGCGCATGTTCGACCGGATGCACTCGAGGTGTCGGACCGCTTGACGTTGCGCGGATTCGGAGCGTGGGCCCGACGTCGCGACATCCCGTCGGCGATGGTCTCCCACGAGCGCCTCGACAGACTACTCACGCTGATCATGCCGCGCCCCAGCGCACGTGCGCTGGCAGACAGAGCGAATGCCGCCACCGCACGCTCGTACGACGCAGTGGTGTGCACCACCGGGTTCGCTGCAGCAGAGTTCGAGCGCATCGGCGCCGAGAACGTCGTGTGCGCACCGCTCGGCGTCGACCTCGATCAATTCGCGCCCCATCACCTCAACCCGGAACTCAGCGCTCGGTGGGCAGACGGTTCGACGACGCTGCTCGCTCACTGTGGTCGGCTGTCGGTGGAGAAGCGCGCCGACCGGTCGATCGCCGCCGTCGGTCGACTTCATCGCGCCGGGCTTCCCGTGCACCTGGTGATCGCGGGAGACGGGCCGATGCGTGGCGCACTTCAGCACGCGGCGCGCGGGCTTCCGGTCACATTCCTCGGCCACCTGCGCAATCGCCACGACGTCGCCTGCATGCTTGCCAGCACCGACATCTCGTTCGCACCGGGACCGCACGAGACGTTCTGCCTGTCCGCACTGGAATCTCTCGCCTCGGGAACACCCGTCGTCGGATCGCGGTCGTCGGCGGTTGCGGGCATGGTCGACGATTCGTGCGGCGCACTCGCCGACAATTCGGGTGCGGGGTTCGCCGACGCCGTCGAGCGGGTTCTGTCGATTCCGCGCCCGACACGCGAGCGTGCCGCACGCGCCCGGGCATCTCAGTTCACCTGGGCCGGTTCGGTGTCACGAATGCTGTCGGTGCACGCCGGTCATTGAGCCGACGGTGCTGCCGGCGCTCACGCCAGCGCGGCGAGTGCGGGCACCAACTGCGCCAACGCTTTCCCGCGGTGGCTCAACGCGTCCTTCTCGGACGGAGAGAGTTCAGCGGCCGAGCGTCCGGCAGCATCTGCGTCGTCCGGCAGAAACAGTGGATCGTATCCGAAGCCGTTGCGACCCTGCGCTTCTCGGGCAAATCGACCGCGCCATTTGCCACGCACCACGGTCTGTTCACCGGACGGCAACACCAGCGCGCATGCGGAAACAAAAGCAGCACCGCGTCGTTCGTCAGGAGTGTCCGCGAGCTGCGCAAGCACCAACGCGTTGTTGGCTGCGTCGTCACCGTGCACACCACTCCATCGCGCAGACAACACCCCGGGCATCCCATTGAGCGCGTCGATCTCGATTCCGGAATCGTCTGCGAGACAGGGCAAACCAGTGGCGCGCGCGCCCGCGCGCGCTTTGATCAATGCATTGTCCTCGAAGGTCGCACCAGTCTCGGGCTCCTCGGGATACTCCGGCACGGCGTCGAGCCCGATCACCTCGAGACCGCTGAGGCCCGCGGCGTCGACCACCCGCTGCAGCTCCGCGAGTTTCTTGCGGTTGCGACTTGCGAGCAGTACCTGCGGCATCAGTCAGACCGACTCGGGAAGATCGCCGGGATACGGCAGCGCAAGGGCCTCGCGCTGTGCCTCGAAGAGCTTGTCGGTCCCGATCTCGGCCATGTCGAGCAACTTGTCGAGCGTCGCGCGCGGGAACGTCGCACCCTCACCGGTGCCCTGGACCTCGACGAGGGTGCCCGCATCCGTCGCGACGACGTTCATGTCGACCTCGGCACGCGAGTCCTCTTCGTAGGGGAGGTCGAGGCGCACCCGGCCGTCGACGACACCGACACTCACCGCAGCGATCATGCACGAGAGCGGCTGCGGATCCGACAGTCGTCCAGCGGCTTTGAGCCAGGTCACCGCATCGGCGAGCGCAACGTACGCGCCGGTGATCGACGCTGTGCGCGTGCCGCCGTCGGCCTGCAGCACGTCGCAGTCGAGTGCGACGGTGTTCTCGCCGAGCGCACCGAGGTCGATGCAGGCCCGCAGCGACCGCCCGATGAGCCTGCTGATCTCGTGGGTCCGCCCGCCGATCTTGCCCTTGACCGATTCGCGGCGCGACCGTTCATGGGTCGCTGCGGGCAGCATCGAGTACTCGGCGGTGAGCCAGCCAAGGCCCGAGCCGCGGCGCCAGGGCGGGACGCCCTCGGTGACACTCGCGGTGCACATCACCCTCGTCTGACCGAATTCGATCAGCACCGACCCTGCGGGATTGGATGTGAATCCGCGGGTGATGGTGATGGGACGCAGTTCGTCGTCGGCCCTGCCGTCAGCTCGTGTGGTCACGACGTCAACTGTAGAGATCAACCCGGAAGGTCGAACACCTGGCCCTGACGCACCAGTTCGACGGGCCCGGAGAAGGTGCTGCGCGCCTCCGCCAGGATCGCCTCGGCATCTGACCATGGCGCAACATGGGTGATCGCCAGCGATTTCGCGTTGGCCTTGGTAGCTGCCTCGCCCGCCTCGATACCCGACATGTGCAGGTGCGGTGGGCGTTCGCTCGGCGCATGCGTCCACGACGCCTCGCAGAGGAAGATGTCAGCGTCGGCGGCCAGATCGATCACGGCGTCGCATGGGCCTGTATCGCCGCTGTAGGCGACGACCTGCCCCTGCGGGCCGGTGAAACGCAAACCGAAGGTGGCGGGAGGGTGGTCGACCCGGATCGGGTCGATCGTGATCCCCCCGAGCGTGATCTCGATGTCGTCGGTCCACTCGTGAGTGTCGAAGGTGTCGCTGATGTCGTCGACCTGGCCGGCGAACTCACTCGACGCCGCGCCTATACGGAGCGCGGTTCCGGGTGGTCCGTACAGCGATGCCAATCCGGTCGCGGGCGTGGGCGCGTAGCGCCGCCACACGAGCATCGCGGGCAGGTCGAGGCAGTGGTCGGCATGCAGATGGCTCAGGACGACGTCGACGTCATTGGGATCGACGAGTCGCTGCAACTCCCCCATCACGCCCGGACCACAGTCGACGAGCACGGGCCGGTGACCGGGAAGTGTCAGCAGGTATCCCGAGCACGCCGCGCCGGGGCCGCCGACACTGCCCGAACACCCCAGGACAGTCAAACGCATAGGCACTACCTTGCCACGCGCGTGTAGCGCGCAGACCACATATGGGCCACAAGCACGACGCTGCGGGACGTGACCAGGCCCGGGCCGCGGAGATACGCCGTGTGTCAGACCGGGTCGACTGACCTGACGACCGGGCCGAGAAACCGTCTCGAGAGCTTCGCGAACATCTCCGGGTCGCCGGTCGCCTGAAAATGACGGACGGCTTCACGTCCGCTGTGCGGATGCAACAGGTCGCTTTCGGTCAGCACGCGGAACAGATCCTTGGCGGTCTCCTCGGCACTGGACACCAGCGTCACCTCGTCGCCCATCGCCAACTGGATCACGCCCGACAGCAGCGGATAGTGCGTGCAGCCGAGGACCACGGTGTCGACATCGGCTTCCTGGAGAGGTTCGAGATAGCCCTGTGCCAGGCCGAGGATCTGCCGTCCACTGGTGATGCCACGCTCGACGAAGTCGACGAAACGCGGGCAGGCGACCGCGGTGATCTGTGCGTCACGGGCAGCGGCGAACGAATCCTGGTAGGCGCGCGACGAAATGGTGGCCTCGGTGCCGAGTACGCCGATCCTGCCGGTCTTCGTGGCGACGACCGCTCGGCGCACCGCGGGGAGTACGACTTCGATCA
Source organism: Gordonia aichiensis NBRC 108223 (assembly GCF_000332975.1). Classification (GTDB taxonomy): domain Bacteria; phylum Actinomycetota; class Actinomycetes; order Mycobacteriales; family Mycobacteriaceae; genus Gordonia; species Gordonia aichiensis. The sequence continues at coordinate 71,496 of NZ_BANR01000022.1, forward strand.
CCGGGATCGGCGCGTACCGCTCGCGCGCATCACGCAGGCAGGCCGCGGATGCGGTGTTGCAGGCGATCACGATCGCCTTGACCCCGCGCTCGGCGAGGTCGTCGCCGATTGCCAGGGCGTGATGCCGAATCTCGGGAATGGTCAACGGTCCATACGGCCCATTCGCGGTGTCGCCGATGTAGACGATGTCCTCGTCGGGCAGCTGATCGATGATCGCGCGCGCGACAGTGAGTCCCCCGACGCCGGAATCGAAGATTCCGATGGGCGCGTCGGCGCGTGTGTTGGTGACTATGAGCGCACCCCCGGTGTCGTCGGACCCCACGGCGACGCAGGATCCGCTGAGATTCTCCGTGATCGTCGACGATCCCGGTCGGCAAGGAACCACGCAGCCAACACCCCGCCGATCGCGCCGAACAGATGCCCCTGCCACGAGACCCCGAAGGTGCCCGGAAACACGCCCCAGAGCACCGAGCCGTACACGAGGAACAAGATCACGCCGATCGCGATCTGGGTGAGGTCTCGGTTGAACAGACCGCGCACGAGGAGATACGTCAGCCAGCCGAAGATGATGCCCGACGCCCCGACCGTCACAGAGTAGGGCGGTGCGAACAGCCACACGCCGAGCCCGGAGACGATCCATACGATCGCCGTGACGACGAGGAATCGCTTACTGAGCAACAGGATGAAACCGAGGACGATCAGCGGCACGAGATTGGCGAACAGGTGCTGCCAGTCCGCATGCAGAAAGGGCGCCCACAGGATCCCGTCGAGGCCGTCGATACGACGCGGCTCGATTCCCGCGCGATCGAGGTCGTAATGGGTAGCGGCGTCTATGGCCTCGATGATGAACAGCACCGCGACGATGCACGCCATCACGATCGCCGACCGCACCCACAGCGGTCGTGCTCCCCGAGTCCCTGGGGTCGTACTCGATGTCATCTCGTCCTTCTCCCGGGGGTCTCGACAAGCTCGGCCGTGCGTGCGGCTACGCCCAGAGCTGTCCCTCGAGCGCCTGCTCGGCGTCCTCAAGGCTACCGTCGTACGCCCCGGTGGACAGATACTTCCATCCCGCGTCCGGCACCACGACGCCGATGTCGGCACGTCTGCCTTCCTTGAGTGCCTTGCGCCCGATGCCGCGCGCCGCCTGCAGGATCGCGCCCGTCGACACTCCGGCAAAGATCCCCTCGCGGTCGATCAGTTCACGCACGCGAGCGACGGCGTCGCCACCCTGTACCGAGTAGCGGCGGGTCAGCACCGATTCGTCGTACAACTCGGGCACGAATCCCTCGTCGATGTTGCGCAGGCCGTACACCTCGTCGCCGTAGCGTGGTTCTGCCGCCACGATCTCGATGTCGGGATTCTGCTCACGGAGGTACCGCCCCACACCCATCAATGTTCCCGTGGTGCCGAGCCCTGCGACGAAGTGGGTGATCTCCGGGAGGTCGGCGAACAGTTCCGGGCCGGTGCCCTCGTAGTGCGCGCGCCAGTTGGCCTCGTTGCCGTACTGATAGAGCATCACCCACTCGGGGTGCTCCGCGGCGAGTTCTTTGGCCACACGTACCGCGGTGTTCGAGCCGCCCGCCGCAGGCGACGAGATCACCTCGGCCCCGTACATGCGCAGTAGTGATCGGCGTTCCTCCGAGGTGTTCTCGGGCATCACGCAGATCAGGTGGTAGCCCTTGAGCTTTGCGGCCATGGCCAGCGAAATGCCTGTGTTGCCGCTGGTCGGTTCCAGGATTGTCGAGCCCGGCCGCAGCAGCCCGTCGGCTTCGGCCTGCTCGATCATGCGCAACGCGGGCCGATCCTTGATCGATCCCGTCGGATTGCGGTCTTCCAGCTTCGCCCAGAGTCGCACGTGCGGGCCGTCGTCGGAGTCTTCCCAGCGGGGTGAGAGGCGCTGCAATCCGATCAGCGGTGTATTGCCCACCGACGAGATCAGCGACGTGTATCGCGCCACGACGTCCCTATCGTCCGAGGGGTGGCAGCGCACCGCCCGCGACAGCAGGCAGGATGGTGACCTCATCACCGTCGTCGATCGTGGTCTCGAGGCCGCCCGAGAAACGTACGTCCTCGTCGTTGACGTAGATGTTGACGAAGCGGTGCAGTGTTGCCGGTCCGTCGCCGTCGGCAGCGACAAGCCTCTCCTTGATGCCGGGGTTGGCGGCCTCGAGATCGTCGATGAGCTCCGACAACGTCGCGCCGGAACCTTCGACGCGCTTCTCGCCTCCGGTGTGCGTACGCAGGATCGTCGGGATGGACACGATGACCGTCATGGTGGTTTCAGCTCCTGATCTCGATGGGTTCTTCGGTGACCTCACCGTCGATGATGCGATAACTGCGGATCTCGGTGTCGTCGGCGTCGCGGGTGGATACCAGGACATAGTGGGCCTGAGGTTCGCTGGCGTACGACACGTCGGTGCGACTCGGGTAGGCCTGGGTCGCGGTGTGTGAGTGATAGACGACGACCGGCTCCTCGTCATTGCGGTCCATCTCGCGCCATACTTTGAGCTGCTCGGTGGAATCGAAGCGATAGAAGGTCGGCGAACGCTCGGCGTTGGTCATCGGGATGAAGCGCTCGGGATGGTCGGATCCCTCAGCACCCGCGATCACACCACACGCCTCGTCCGGGTGGTCGGCGCGCGCATGCGCGATCATCGCATCGACCAACTCCTGGCTGATCTGCAGCACTCGTCCTCGTTCTCCTCGTGATGGACTTCGGCGGCCATCGGTCACACCGCTCGCATCGCTGCGCACAACGCATGGGCAGGAGTGGGTATTCCGGTCGGCCGCCTGCGCGGGCGATGCCTACGAGATGCCCTCGATCGCGATGGCCGACGGCGCGAGATCGGCATATGCGGGCACCCCTGCCACCGACTCCGCGGCGAGAACTGCATTGACGATCGCGCGCTGTGTCACCGTGACCGCTACTCGACAGATGTCGGCGAGTACCGCGATATCCGGATTCATACCGGGCGGCACCAGGGGCGACGGGCCGACCGCGCGGGCCCCGGTCGCAACGGCGAAGACTGTGTCCCCGTCAAGCGGTGAGTGCACCGGGTGGATGGCGCGCGCGAGTCCGTCGTGCGCCGACATCGCGATTCGACGCACCGACGCCGCCGACAGCGCCGCGTCGGTGGCGACGACGCCGATGGTCGTATTGAGCACAGTCTGTTTGGCGGCCACCTGCGCGAGCCGCGCGACGTCTGACCCGTCCGGCCGAGCCAGACCGTGATAGGCCAGATCGGAATCGATTGCGCCCCAAGGAAGCCCGGTGGTGGGGTCGATCACCGAACCCACCGGATTGGCGACGATGAGCGCGCCAACGGTGATCCCGGCCGCTGCACCCGAATCGATCAGCAGCGACGCAGTCCCGACGCCGCCCTTGAGGCCTCCGGCACGCGCACCCGCTCCCGCGCCGACGCTCCCCTGCTCGACCTCGGTGCCCGCGGCGTCGAGCGCCGCGCGACCGAAGCCCGCGTCGGGCCGGTGGTGCCACGCACCCATCGGGAGGTCGAAGATGACTGCTCCCGGGACGATCGGTACGACTGCACCCTGGGCGTTCATCGGCAGTCCTACGCGAGACTCCTCGAGCCCGGCCATCACGCCGTCGGCGGCAGCGAGTCCGTACGCACTGCCGCCGGTCAGCACGATGGCATGCACCGTGGTGACGGTGTTCGACGGATCGAGCAGGTCGGTCTCTCGAGTTCCTGGACCGCCACCGCGTACGTCGACGGCAGCGGTGGGCGCGCCCGCCGCGCCCTCGGGTCGACTGACGGTGACGACGGTCGTCCCCGTTGCCCAGCCCGTCCCCGGCGGATCGTCGGGGCCGCCTGCCCCGAGTGTGGCGTCGGGGTCGATGACGTGGTGATGTCCGACGCCGATACCCGCCACGTCGGTGATGCGGTCGCCTTCAGGCGCCCGGGCGGTCATCACATCATCGCCTCGACGAGAAGTTCCTGGATGACGGTCAGCCAGTGGTAAACATCCAGATGCGCCGCGTGCGGGTGGTCGGCGGGTAGCTGGTCGGGTGTGTCCTCGGAGATTCCGAGCATCGCGCCCAGTGCGAGGCGTACATCGTTGAGCGCGGTCAGCCAGCTCAACGCCTCCTCATCGGTGAGCGAGACGTCGCCGCCGCCCTCGGGCAACGTCGCGAGCATCGTCGACGACGCCGCAAGTTTGGCACCAATGATTTTCGGCTCGTTCACGCTGCGCAACGCTGCGTTGAGTCGTCCGTTGACCGCGTCTGCGGTGAGTTCGGTGTCCTGGTCGGGGCGATGGAAATCGGGCAGCAACCGGCCGAGGGTCGCGTCGGTCGGGGCACTCGAGTGTCCCGTCCGGATACCCGTCAGCTCTGCGAGCTCGTCACGCGGTGCGCTCGCGTCGCGCTCGGTGAGCAACTCCGACATCGATACCACCATCGACGCGAGAAGCTCGGACTCATGTGCCTGGAGCGACGTGGTGTATCGCACCGAGTGGCCTCGGCCCCTACGTGTGAAGACGCGCACTATTTCTGCCCCGCCGCTCAGCTGTCGCGCTGCATAGTCGCCCACAAGCCCGCGGCATGCAGCTTGGTCACATCGGCTTCCATCTTGTCGCGTTCACCTGCGGAAACCACTGCTTTACCTTCGGTGTGGACCTGCATCATCAGCTGATTCGCCTTCGACTCCGAGTATCCGAAGACCTTTTGGAACACGAACGTCACATAGCGCATCAAATTGACCGGGTCGTCCCAGACGATGGTCACCCAGGGTCGATCGAACGCCGACGCGGAGTCGGCGACGGCCGGATCCACCACGGCCGTGCCACCGCTGTTGCCGCCGGATCCGGGAGTAGCCTCATGCGCACGAATATCGTCAGGCGCCATACAACCTAGGGTAAGGGATCGTGACCATCCGCAACACCGCCCTGCTGACCGACCAGTACGAGCTCACCATGGTCTCCGCCGCGCTGCGGAACCCCATCGCACACCGACAGTGTGTGTTCGAGGTGTTCGCTCGCCGCCTCCCCGACGGCCGCCGGTACGGAGTCGTCGCAGGCACCGCACGCATCCTCGATGCGTTGACGCAGTTCCGCTTCGGCGACGACGAGATCGCCGTCGTCGAACGCTTTCTCGATGAGGACACCGTCGAGTGGCTGCGCACCTTCGAGTTCAGCGGCGACATCGACGGCTACCGCGAGGGTGAGCTGTACTTCCCCAACTCGCCCATCCTCACCGTTCGCGGAACTTTCGCCGAGGCAGTGGTCCTCGAGACGCTGATCCTGTCGATCCTCAACCACGACAGTGCGATCGCCTCCGCGGCCGCACGCATGGTGAGCGCTGCGAGCAGGCGACCGATCATCGAGATGGGATCGCGTCGCACCCACGAGTGGGCTGCCGTGGCGAGCGCGCGGGCCGCCTATCTCGCGGGTGTCGCGGCCACCTCGAATCTCGAGGCCGCACGTACCTACGGAGTGCCCAGTGCGGGGACCGCGGCGCACTCGTTCACCCTCGCGTTCACAGAACCCGATGGGACCAACGAGAAAGCCGCGTTCGCCGCACAGATCGAGACACTCGGCGTCGGTACGACGCTGCTCGTCGACACCTTCGATATCACCCAGGGTGTGCGCAACGCCGTCGAGGTCGCAGGCCCCGAACTCGGAGCGGTCCGCATCGACTCCGGCGATCTGGGCGTGCTCGCGAGGCAGGTTCGCGAGCAGCTCGACGAGCTGGGTGCGCCGAACACGAAGATCGTGGTCTCGGGCGACCTCGACGAGTACGCGATCGCCTCGCTACGCGCCGAACCGGTCGACACCTACGGGGTCGGCACCTCCCTGGTCACCGGCAGCGGCGCTCCGACCGCCGGCATGGTCTACAAGCTCGTCGAGGTCGACGGCATCCCGGTGGCCAAGCGCGCCAGTCACAAGGAGTCCAAGGGCGGAGCGAAGAACGCGGTGCGTGTCGCACGCCCCACCGGCACCATCGTCGAGGAGATCCTCTACCGCGCGGGTACACCCACACCGGAGGTGCCCGGTCACGACGTCCGGCCGCTGCAGATACCGCTGGTCCGCGGTGGTCGTCGCGTCGACGACCTCCCGACGCTCGACGATGCGCGCGCGTTCCTCGCCGACGGCCTCGTCAGCCTGCCCTGGGAGGGACTCGGACTCTCCCACGGCGACCCCGCAGTACCGACCCGGTTCCAACTCGGCTGAGACCAGATCGGTGGCGCGCGAGCACCGGCAGCGCATCAGCAGGGAACCGATCCTCGCCCGCCCACGTCCAACCCACGACCCGACCGAGTAACGCAGCACGACCACGACCCGAGGAGTTCGGAATGTCCAGCCCCCACTTCGATGCCGACGTCAAGCCCGCACAGGCGCTCATCGTCGTCGACGTGCAGAACGATTTCTGCGAGGGCGGCGCGCTCGGCGTGAACGGCGGCACGGCGGTCGCACGGTCGCTCGCGTCGCTGACCGGCGAGTACGACATCGTCGTCGCGACGCGCGATTACCACATCGATCCCGGTGCGCACTTCTCCGACGATCCCGATTTCGTCGACACCTGGCCACCCCACTGCCGGGTCGGGACCGACGGCGTCGCATTCTCCCCCGAATTCGATACCTCTGCGGTCCAGGAGGTGTTCTCCAAGGGCGAGTACAGCGCTGCCTACTCCGGATTCGAGGGCGTCGCCGCCGACGGCACCACTCTGGCCGACTGGCTTCGTGCACACGACGTACGCAGCGTCGACGTCGTGGGCATCGCCACCGACCACTGCGTGCGGGCCACCGCTGTCGATGCCGCTACGCAGGGGTTCGACACCCGCGTTCTGCTGAACTTCACCGCTGCGGTGTCCGAACCCACGGCCGACGCCGCGCTGACCACGATGAGCAAGGCGGGCGTGACGCTCGTCGGCGATCTCGTCTATGGCGGACAGGCCGCGTCCTAGTGCCGGAGGCAGCAGCCGTAACCGGCATCCCACCGGTGACCGATCTTCTCGAGACCGCCGTGACCGCGCTCTCGGGCAAGCGTCGCGACGGGCAGGTCCGGATGGCCTCCGCGGTCGCCAACGCGATCGACACCGGCCAGCACCTCGCGGTGCAGGCGGGCACCGGCACGGGAAAATCCTTGGCCTACCTCGTACCTGCCATCAGGCATGCCGTCGAATCGGGCGACACCGTGGTGGTCTCCACCGCCACTATCGCGTTGCAGCGGCAGTTGGTCGAGCGCGATCTGCCCCGGCTCGCCAAGGCACTCGCGGCGGCACTCGGCCGCGAGCCGACCTTCGCAATTCTCAAGGGCCGCGGAAATTACTTGTGCCTCAACAAGATCCACGCGGGAACGGTCGAGGAGCCCGACACCGAACTGTTCGACGCCTTCGAGTTGTCCCGCACCGGCCGCGAGGTCACCCGGTTACGTGAGTGGGTCTCCGACACCGAGACGGGCGATCGCGACGATCTGAGCCCCGGCGTCGCCGATCGGTCGTGGCGCCAGGTCAGCGTCACCTCGCGTGAATGCCTCGGAGCGTCGAACTGCTCGTACGCGGACGACTGCTTCGCCGAACGCGCCAGACGGACGTCGGGGCAGGTCGACGTCGTGGTGACCAACCACGCGCTGCTCGCGATTGACGCGATGAGCCCGGCCAATGTCCTGCCCGACCACCGCGTCGTGATCGTCGACGAGGCACACGACCTCGTCGACCGGATCACATCGGTGTCCACAGCCGATCTCTCGGCGACATCGATCGCCGTCGCGGCGCGTCGCTGCGGGAAGCTGATCGATGAGGAGACGGTCGACGCACTCGTCGGCGCGGGCGAGCAACTCGGCGACATGCTCGACGACGCGCCCAAACGAGAGTGGACGGCCATGCCCGCGGACGCCTCGCTGGTTCTGGCGACGCTGCGCGATCGGTTGTGGCAGGCGCGCTCGGCCATCGGCCCGGCGCGCGGTCCCGGCGGAACCGATGACGGCCAGGGGGCCGCACGGTCTGCGGCCCTCACCTCGCTGGAGGAGCTCCACGACACCGCTGTCCGCATCCTCGGCGCGTTCGACGAACCCGATCCGTCGAAACGACGCGACGTCGTGTGGGTCGCCGAGGAACGCACGGGCCGATCCGAGGCATCGACGCGCACGGTACTGCACATCGCACCGCTGTCGGTGGGCGGGCTGCTACGCGCGACGCTGTTCACCGAATCGACGGTGATCCTCACCTCGGCGACGCTCACCATCGGTGGCTCCTTCGACGCGCTGGCCGCCACCTGGGGCCTGCCCGCAGCAGGACGCGGCACCGACACCCCGGCCGCCGACGACATCGCACTTGGTGACGCCCGCAACGACACACCGGCGCGCGACGTCACCGCGACGGGCAGCGCGGCGCCGTCGGACGGTTCGACGATGCGGTGGACAGGCCTCGACGCCGGCTCACCCTTCGACTACCCGCGCTCGGCGATCCTCTACGTCGCACGCCACCTGCCGCGGCCGGGACGTGATTCCATCGCACCGGCGACACTCGACGAACTCGCGGCACTCACCGAGGCCGCGGGCGGGCGCACACTGGGGCTGTTCTCGTCCATGCGTGCGGCCCGCGAGGCCAGCGAAGCGTTACGCGAGCGCAGCGACCTCCCCATTCTGTGCCAGGGCGACGACACGACCGCGGCGCTGGTCGCACGCTTCGCGGAGGACCCGCGCACCTGCCTGTTCGGCACGCTCTCGCTCTGGCAGGGTGTCGACGTCCCCGGCCCGTCACTCTCGTTGGTGATCATCGACCGCATTCCGTTCCCGCGGCCCGACGACCCGTTGCTCGGTGCACGCCAACGCGCGGTCACCGCGCGTGGCGGCAACGGGTTCTTGTCCGTGGCCGCCAATCACGCGGCACTCCTACTCGCTCAGGGCGCCGGACGACTGCTGCGCTCGGTCGACGATCGTGGCGTCGTGGCTGTTCTCGACTCGCGCCTGGCGACAGCCGGTTACGGCGGCTATCTGCTGGCCTCGATGCCGCCGTTCTGGCGCACCACCGACCGTGATGTCGTCCGCGCGGCACTCGGCAGACTCGCCGCCGTACCGCTACGGTGAATCTGACGCCCGGATCGGACCTCCCGACCCGACGACATCACTACAGTGAGATCAAGAGTGTGGGATCGATGAGGACTCCCGGCCGTACGCGTGGCCGCTGACGAGAGGGGGCCGAAGTGATCGGCCGGATGGGCATCGACGACATCCAACCATTGATCTCCGCAGGGCAGTTCCCTGCCAAATGCGTTGTCGGAGAGATGATCCCGATCAGCGCAACGGCATGGCGCGAGGGTCACGACGCGCTCGGGGTCACCCTGCACGTCGAGACCCCGTATCGCACCTCGTTCGACGTGCGGATGTCCGCGTCCACCGAGCCCGACGTCTACAACGCGGCCATCGTGCCCGACGCCGTCGGCTACTGGACCTTCCGCATCGAGGCGTGGAGCGACCCGTACTCGACGTGGCGCTCGGCCGTCACCAAGAAGATCGACGCCGGCCAGGGCGCAGAAGACCTCGCCAATGACCTCGAGATCGGGGCGCAGGTACTCACCCGAGGCGCGCAGCTCGTGGAGGGCGACGACCGCCAGTTGCTGCTCGACGCCGTCGAGTCGCTCCGCTCGCGGCGCAGGCGCGTCGAGAACCGCGTCGGGATGGCACTGTCGGACGAGGTCGCCGAACTGCTGGACGCATATCCGGTTCGCGAGCTGGTGACCAAGAGCCGCAACCTACGGATCTGGACCGATCGTCGCCGCGCGCTCTACGGCTCGTGGTATGAGATGTTCCCGCGCTCGACGGGCGGGTGGGACAACGACGGAAGACCTGTGCACGGTACCTTCCTCACCGCAGCCGCGGATCTCTCCCGCATCGCCGACATGGGGTTCGACGTCGTCTACCTCCCCCCGATCCACCCGATCGGTGAGGTCAACCGCAAGGGACCCAACAACACGCTGGTCGCGGCGCCCGACGACGTCGGTTCACCGTGGGCGATCGGATCCGCCGAGGGCGGGCACGACGCCATTCATCCACGGCTCGGCTCTCAGGACGACTTCGAGTACTTCCTCTCTCGCGCCGCAGAACTCGGGATGGAGGTCGCCCTCGACCTGGCGCTGCAGACCGCCCCCGACCACCCGTGGGCGAGCGAGCACCCGGACTGGTTCACCACGCTGCCAGACGGCACCATCGCCTACGCGGAGAATCCACCCAAGAAGTACCAGGACATCTACCCCCTCAACTTCGACAATGACCGCAATGGAATCTACCGCGCGGTACTCGAGATCGTCTTGGCGTGGAACAAGCTGGGCGTGAAGATCTTTCGGGTCGACAACCCTCACACCAAGCCGCCGAACTTCTGGGAATGGCTCATCACGGAGGTCAAGAAGCGCGACCGCGACGTCTTGTTCCTCGCCGAGGCCTTCACGCGGCCCGCGCGGCTCTACGGCCTTGCGCGCCTCGGCTTCAGCCAGTCGTACACCTACTTCACGTGGAAGACGGCGAAGTGGGAGCTCGAGGAGTTCGGCCGCGAGATCGCCGCACACGCCGACGACTCACGACCGAACCTGTTCGTCAACACGCCCGACATCCTGCACGAGAGCCTGCAGCACGGCGGACCGGGCATGTTCGCCCTGCGCGCGGCACTGGCAGCGACACTGTCGCCGACCTGGGGGGTGTACAGCGGCTATGAGCTCTACGAGCACGTCGCTGTGCGCGAGGGCAGCGAGGAGTACCTGAACTCGGAGAAGTACGAGCTGCGCCCGCGCGACTACAAGGGCGCAGCGAGCCGTGGCGAGTCGCTGGAACCGTGGATCACGTCGCTCAATGAGATCCGACGACGTCATCCCGCCCTACAACAGTTGCGCAACATCACCTTTCACCACCTCGACAATCCAGCCCTGATCGCCTACTCGAAGCTCGATCCCGTGTCGGGCGACCGCGTCGTCGTGGTGGTCAACATCAACCCGTTCGGCGCGGAGGAGTCGACGCTGTGGCTCGACATGCCTGCGCTCGGATTCGACTGGCAGGAGCGCTTCGTCGGCACAGACGAGGTCTCCGGCGAGGAATTCACCTGGGGCCAGGCCAATTACGTCCGGCTCGAACCGTGGCGGGCGGTCGCGCACATCGTGGCCCTGCCGCCCCTTGACCCCGACGCCGCCCGCCGACTCTCCTACCGAATCCAGTGAGTTCATCGTGACCAGCACAATGCCCGATCCTTTCGCCTCCGACCACGACCTCCGCCGTCTGATGTCGACGACGCATCCCGACCCACACTCTTTCCTCGGCGCGCACGACGCTCCCGGCGGCTACACGATCCTGCGGACGCTGCGTCCCGACGCCATCTCGGTGTCGGCGGTCATCGGCGGCGTCGACTATCCGATGCATCATCAGACCGACGATCTGTTCGTCGTGACCGTGCCGGTCGCCGATCTGATCGATTACCGCTATCGGGTCGTCTATCCCGACGGACAGGGAGGCACAAGGGAATTCATCGTCGCCGATGGGTATCGCTTTCTGCCGAGCATCGGCGAACTCGATCTGCACCTGTTCTCCGAGGGACGCCATGAGGAATTGTGGAAGGTCCTCGGTGCGCACATCGTCACCTACACCACGCCCGACGGTGAGGTGTCCGGTACGACGTTCTCGGTGTGGGCACCCAACGCGCACGGCGTCGTCGTGATCGGCGATTTCGACGGGTGGAGCGGACGCTCGGCACCCATGCGGTCGATGGGGCCGTCGGGAGTGTGGGAACTGTTCATACCCGACGTCGGCGAGGGCACGTTGTACAAGTTCCGTGTCCACGGTGCCGACGGCGCGATCCACGACAAGGCCGATCCGATGGCAAGGCGTACCGAGGTGCCGCCTGCCACTGCGTCGGTGGTGACCGACTCGCGATACACGTGGTCGGACGACGACTGGATCGAGCGCCGAACGGTGAGCGAACCCACCCGCGAACCGATGAGCGTGTACGAGGTACACCTCGCCTCGTGGCGCAAGGGGCTCGACTACCGCGAACTCGCTGAGCAACTCGGTGATTACGTGACGGAGAAGGGTTTCACCCACGTCGAGTTCCTACCTGTTGCCGAGCATCCGTTCGGCGGGTCGTGGGGTTATCAGGTGACGTCGTACTACGCGCCGACATCGCGCTTCGGCACGCCGGACGATTTCCGGTACCTTGTCGATCATCTGCATTCGCTGGGAATCGCCGTGCTGATCGATTGGGTACCCGCGCACTTCCCCAAGGACGAATGGGCTCTCGCGCGCTTCGACGGTACTCCCCTCTACGAGAACGCCGACCCGATGCGCGGCGAGCAACTCGATTGGGGCACATATGTATTCGACTTCGGGCGCCGCGAAGTGCGCAACTTCCTCGTCGCCAACGCGATCTACTGGATCGACGAGTTCCACGTCGACGGATTGCGCGTCGACGCGGTGGCCTCGATGCTCTACCTCGACTACTCCCGACCGACGGGCGGGTGGCGGCCGAACATCTACGGCGGGCGCGAGAACCTCGAGGCCGTCCAGTTCCTGCAGGAGACCAACGCCACGGTCCACAAGCTCTTTCCCGGCGCGGTGACCGTCGCCGAGGAGTCGACAGCGTGGCCCGGAGTCACGCGCATGACCGATCTCGGCGGCCTGGGGTTCAGCTTCAAATGGAACATGGGCTGGATGCACGACACCCTGGGTTACCTGGGTCGCGACCAGATCCACCGCAGTTTCCACCATCACGAGATCACGTTCTCACTGATGTACGCATGGAGCGAGAATTTCGTCCTGCCGCTCTCACACGACGAGGTGGTACACGGCAAGGGCACTCTGTTCAGTCGCATGCCGGGCGACTCGTGGACGAAAGCCGCAGGCGTACGGGTGTTTTTGGCGTATCAGTGGTCGCATCCGGGCAAGCAGCTGCTGTTCATGGGCCAGGAATTCGGCCAGACGGCCGAGTGGGCCGACAATCGCAGCCTCGACTGGTATCAGCTCCAGGGCTGGGAAGGTGAACTCCACCGCGGGATCTCGGCACTGACCACCGATCTCAACAGGATCTATCGGAACAGTCCCGCGCTCTTCAGCCAGGACACCGACTCCGCCGGCTACGAGTGGATCGACGCCAACGACACCGCCAACAACGTGATCAGCTTCCTCCGGTGGGGTTCGGACGGCTCGGTGATGGCGTGCCTGTTCAATTTCTCCGGAATCGACCGAAGCGACTATCGGGTCGGGCTCCCCCGCGGCGGCACGTGGACGGAGGTCCTCAACACCGACGCCGCCGCCTACAGCGGAGCGGGCAAGGGCAACCTCGGTGCGGTGACGGCCGACGGCCCCGGCTGGCACGGACGTGAGGTGTCGGCATCGGTCATGCTGCCCGCCAATTCGGCGATCTGGCTAGCGCCTGCCGACTGACCGGGCACCGGCGCGACTCCGCTCGGAGCCTCGAGCTCAGAACAGCGCTGCGGCCAGCTTCCGACGCGCGGACACGACGAACGGTTCAGCCGGATCGAAAAGCTCGAACAGCTCGAGAAGTCGTGTGCGGGCACGCGTACGGTCGTCGCCGGACGTCGCCTTGACCACGTCGATGATGCGCGCGAACGCAGCCTCGGGATCCTGCCCGAGCAGCAGGACATCTGCGGCAGCGAGTTGGGCGTCGACATCGGTCGGGGCCGCGTTCTCGACGATCGCGGGATCGTGTGCCTGCGCACGGAGCATGAAGTCGAGGTTTCGCACCAACGATGCGGCCTCGACGTTGTCGGGCTCGGCCTCGAGGATCGCCCGGTAATCGGCGAGCGCGCCGTCGAAATCGCCGGCGTTCATCTTGTCCTCGGCGGCGATCATGCGCGGATCATCGGCGGCTTCCTGCTCGGTATCGGCGCTCGGCGCGCCGGACAGGGCGCCGCCGACCTGGGCGAGGATCTGATCGATCCAGTCGGCTATCTCGGCCTCCGGCCGCGCACCGTTGAACGCGGCGACTGGCTGGCCGGCAGCAAGCGCCACGACCGTCGGGATCGACTGCACACCGAATGCCTGCGCGATCTGCGGGTTGGCGTCGACGTCGATCTTGGCGAGCACCCACGATCCGCCCGAGGCATTCGCGAGTTTCTCCAGCACCGGTGACAGCTGCTTACACGGCCCGCACCACTCGGCCCACAGGTCGACAAGGACTAGCTGCCGGGTGGACCTGGCAAGGACTTCGGTCTCGAAGGTCGCGTCGGTGACGTCGATGACGCTCGGCCCCGCCGGAGGGCTACCGTCGGGAGAGTGCGCAGACGGTGTCGTTTGCTGCCGCACCTGCGTTCGTTGCGCGTCGGCGCGCTCCTTGAGTGCCGAGAGATCGACCGCGCCGGACATGGCGACGGTCGCTGCGGCTTGCTGACGTGCTGCTGCCGCAGCCTGAGCGCGTGCGGCATTTCCCTGGGGCCTTGGGGTCGGTCGTGTCACCCTTCCAGTGTGTCACGTGTGTCCCGACGGCTCACCGCTCGTGCGGCGGGACGCACGACCGGTGCCGCCACCAACGCGAACAGCAGAGCTCCGATGACGGGGGTCAGGCCGATGGACACCCCTGAGTGACCGGCAATGAATCCGACGATTGCCGGTCCCGACAGCATCCCGAGGTAGCCGCAGCCCACGACGGCCGAGATTGCACGTCCGCTCGACGACGTCGTGAGATTGCCTGCGGCAGTGAAGATCTGCGGGATCAGTCCGGCAAGCCCCACCCCGAACACAGTCCAGCCGACGATCGCGGTGACAGGCTCCGGGGCGAGGATCGCCACGGTGATCCCGACCATGCCGAGCGCGGAACCGGTCCGCACCACCCAGACCGGGCCGAGTCTGCCTGCAAGCGGGTCGATACCGAAGCGAGCGATCGTCATCGCCGCACTGAACGCACCGAAGGCCACCGCACCGACGGCATCACGGGTGTCGAAACCTTCGACGATCTGCAGCGCGCTCCAGTCATAGGCGGTCCCCTCGGCCAGCATGAGCACGAACGCCACGGCCGCGAGGATCACCAGGCGGCGCACATCCAGCCCGTGCCACCACCGTTCCCGCGGGGCTTGTTCGTCACCTACATCGGGGTCGCTCGACGCCGAGCCCGTTTCCCCCGACGCGCCGACGACTCTCGTGTCATCCGGCGCGACGAGCCCGCGCGCGGCCACCGCGACCACCACCAGCCCCACGAGCACCGACACGCCGACCGTCGCAACGACGCCGACCCCCGCCCACAGCGTCGCGGCGACGACAAGCGATCCGGCGAGTCCGCCGAGCGAGAAGAATCCGTGAAACGACGACATGATGGGCCGGCGATAGGCGCGTTCCACGGCGACGGCCTGTGCATTCATCGAGACATCGAGGCTGCCGTTGACGAATCCGAAGACCGCGAGGGCCGCCGCGAGCGCAGTGGTGCTCGACGCCAGCGCGGGTCCGAGCATGACCGGACACAGCAGGGTCGCTGCGACCACCGTCGTGAAACGCGAACCGAATCGGTCCAAAGCATGCCCGCTGACCTGCATGCCCACGAATGCCGCGCCCCCGAGCAGGAGTAGGAGTCCGCCGAGTTGTTCGTGCGAGGTAGACGTGTGAGCGGTGATGACGGGGATGTGGGCAACCCACAGTGCGGCGAGAAAACCATTGAGGAAGAAGATCACCGAGACCGCACCGCGTGCGCGGTGCATGCGGGATGGTCGAGCACCGACATCAGCCCGATCAGGACAGATGTCGCATCACCCGATCGACCTTGCCGGTCAGTTCATCGGTGTGACCGGGACGGATGTCGGCCTTGATCACCAGCCCGACGCGCGGGGCGAGCTCACCGACCGCGTCGGCGGCACGTTTGATGACGCCCATCACCGCATCCCAGTCACCCTCGACGTAGGTGAACATCGCCGTGGTCTGGTACGGCAGACCCGATTCGCGCACGACCCGAACCGCTTCCGCGACGGCCGCGCTCATGCCACCGTCATCGTCGACTGCCTCTCCACCCGACGGGGTGACACTGAACGCGGCAATCATGCGGGCTCCTCTGCGCGACGGGTGCGGGATCGGGCGAGCGGTGTCTCAGACCGCGTAATGGATCAGGCCGCGTACTGGGGAGCGGAATCGGACTCGCCGACCGTCGACAACTCGGCCAGGTGACCATTGCGGCGAGCCCACCACTCGAAGACCAGTGAGCCGAAGGGCGGAAGGCTGGACACCAGGGCCAGCGCGGTCACCGACAGGCTCCACCGTAGCGAGATCGCAGTGACGATCGAGATGACCACGAAGAGAACGAATACGATCCCGTGCGTCATGCCGGGAATCGCGACGGCCTCGGTGTGACCGAGAACCCATTTGAAGAACATCGCCACCAGCAGCGCGGCCCAGGTGATCGCTTCCAGCACAGCGACGAACCGGAATCGCTTGGCCGGCGTGGACAGATCGAAGAATCGCCTCATGTCAGCCATTGTGCCTGACCCGGACGCCTACTACGACATTGCGTAGTAGGCATCCGTGATCGCGACTGTCTCAGGCCTTGGGCACGCGGATGATGAGCGCATCGCCCTGGCCACCCGCACCGCAGAGCGCGGCGGCACCCACGCCCCCACCCCGACGCTGCAGTTCCAGCGCGAGATGCAGTGCGATGCGCGCGCCCGAGGTACCGATCGGGTGACCGATGGCGATGGCGCCACCGTTGACGTTGACGATGTCGGGGTTGATGCCGAGGGCCTTGGTCGAGGCCAGCCCAACCGCCGCGAACGCCTCGTTGATCTCGACGAGGTCGAGGTCGGTCGGCGCGATTCCGGCACGCGCACAAGCCTTCTCGATGGCGTTGGCCGGCTGGAGCTGGAGCGAGGAGTCGGGTCCCGCAACCACACCGTGCGGGCCGATCTCGGCGAGCGGGGTCAGGCCGAGTTCTGCAGCCTTCGCCTTGCTCATCACGACCACCGCTGCGCCGCCGTCGGAGATCTGCGACGAGTTGCCCGCGGTGATGGTGCCGTCCTTGCGGAACGCCGGGCGCAGCTTGGAGAGCGTCTCGACGGTGGTGTCGGCACGAATACCCTCGTCCTCGGAGAACTCGATGGGGTCGCCCTTGCGCTGCGGGATACTCACCGGCACGACCTCGTCGGCGAAGAGGCCGTTCTTCCATGCCGTCGCTGCGAGCTGATGGCTCCGCGCAGCAAACTCGTCCTGCTTGGCACGGGAGAACCCGTCTTTGTCGTTGCCCTGCTCGGTCAACGCGCCCATCGGCTGATCGGTGAACGCGTCGAAGAGTCCGTCGAACGCCGTGTGGTCGACCAGTTCGGTGTTGCCGTACTTGAAGCCGCTGCGGCTGCCCGGCAGCAGATGCGGAGCCTGGGTCATCGACTCCTGACCGCCCGCGACGACACACTCGAACTCACCCGCGCGGATGAGCTGGTCGGCCAGTGCGATCGAGTCGATGCCCGACAGGCACATCTTGTTGATCGTCAACGCCGGGACATCCCAGCCGATACCGGCCTTCACCGCGGTCTGGCGGGCAGGCATCTGGCCGGCGCCCGCGGTCAGCACCTGACCCATGATCACGTAGTCGACGGCCGACGCCGGGACGCCGCCGCGTTCGAGCGCGGCCTTGATGGCGATCGCACCGAGATCGACACCGCTGAAATCCTTGAGCGAGCCGAGGAGCCGGCCGAACGGCGTGCGCGCGCCTGCGACAATGACCGACGTCGCCTGATCTGATGCCGGGGACATGGAAGACCTCCAAGTACTGGGACAGCGACCAACCGAGCGGTCGCTCTGTTCGTATGACCTCTTAAACGTTACCTTTATCCCATGACGACCTCACCATCCGTGCCCCCCGTCGAATCCGCCGGAACCACCGGACCCCGCGGAGCCACCGCCCTCATCTCCGACCTCGTGGTCGCCATCGACCATGTCGGCATCGCGGTCCCCGACCTCGACGCTGCGAAGCAGTGGTATGCCGATCACCTGGGATTCGTCACCCTCCATCAAGAACGCAACGACGAGCAGGGAGTCGAGGAGGCCATGGTCGGCCCTGCTGACGCGGGAACCGGCGCGGTCATACAGCTTCTCGCGCCGGCGTCCGAGTCGTCGACGATTGCCAAGTTCCTCGACCGAAACGGTCCCGGGCTTCAGCAGCTCGCGGTCAGGGTGACCGATGTCGACGCGGTGACCGAACGCCTCACCAGCGCGGGCGTTCGTGTGCTGTATCCCCAGCCACGACGCGGAACTGCCGACTCGCGCATCAACTTCGTCCATCCCAAGGACGCGGGCGGGGTTCTTCTCGAATTGGTCGAACCGGCCGCCGAGCAGAGCTCTACGGCGCACTGATCCGCACTCCCGCACACCAGGTGTGCGTACCCGGTGTGACACAGCGCCTCCACAGCACGGCCGACTAGACTGTCGAACCATGTCGAGCCAGGCTCCGAGGCAGCAACTCCCGTTCGCCGTCGTCATGCGCGGATACGATCGCGAGCAGGTCGCAGAGCGATTCCGACGCATCGACGCCGACATGCGCGTCCTGGCCGCCGACCGCGACGCCGCGACCGCCAACGCCCAGGAGCTCGCCGCGCATCTACACGAGGCGCGCGCGACGATCGAGGAGCTCCGGCGCGAGGTCGACGCGCTCTCGGTGCCACCCACGACCGCTCAGGGCATGAGCGAGCGCCTGAGTCGCATGTTGCAACTCGCATCCGACGAGGCGTCGGAGATGCGCGCAGAAGCCAGCGCCGAGGCCGCGGAGACGGTGTCGGTGGCACGCCAGGAGGCTGCCGATCTCGCACAGACGTCGCGGGCCGATGCCGACCGGATCGTGTCCGAGGCTCAGGCGAAGGCCGAGTCGATCGTCGCCGACGCGGAGGAGAAGGCAGCGAGCATCGTCGCTGAGGCCGAACGCCACGCCACCGACCTGCGTACCGATGCCGAGGCCATTCACGCCAAGGCCAAGGCCGATGCCGCCGAATCCGACCGACTGTGCACGGAGCGTGCCGCCGCCATGGAGTCCGAGCACACAGCGACGATGAGTGCCGCCCGTACGCAGGCGTCGCAACTGCTCGACAAGGCACACGCAGACGCCGACGAGTTGGCACGACAGAGCAAGCAGGCACGCACCGAGGAACGCCAACGCCACGACCAGCAACTCGCGGAAGAAAGGCGTCAGGCACTCGCCGAGGCGAAGCAGATCCGCGACACCGCGCGCGACATCGCCGTCGAACGACTCGCGAGTTCGCGCATGCTGTCGGCGAAGGCCGACGACGCTCGCACCCAGGTACTCGAGGAGTTCGAGGAGATCCGAAAGAAGCTCACCGAGATCCAGAACGAATTCGGGACCTTCCCGGAGACCCTGCGTCCGGCCGAGGACATCGACTACACCTCGATGTCGGATACCGACGACGCCGAGTTGCTCAATCGGGTGCTGTCCGAGCGCGCCCGCTTCACCACCGGCGACTGACTGCGCGCCGACCGCGCTCAGAACAATCGGAACTCGGTGCTCTCTGCTCCCCTGAGCGCGTCGTAATCCAGGATGACACAACGGATTCCGCGGTCGGTGGCGAGTGTCCGCGCCTGCGGTTTGATCTGCTGGGCCGCGAAAACACCGCTGACCGGCGCAAGCAGCGGGTCACGGTTGAGCAACTCCAGGTAGCGGGTCAGTTGTTCGACACCGTCGATCTCGCCCCGACGTTTGATCTCGACGGCCACCGTCGCTCCTTCGGCGTCCCTGCACAGGATGTCGACGGGGCCGATCGCCGTCATGTACTCGCGTCTGATGAGCGTATGTCCCGGTCCGAGAGTCTCGACGTGCTCGGCGAGCAGTTCCTGCAGATGCGCCTCGACGCCGTCCTTCACCAAGCCGGGATCGACACCGAGCTCGTGCGACGAATCGTGGTCGATCGACGCCAACGTGATGCGCAGCTCCTCGCCTGCCTTGTTGGTCACCACCCAGTACGCCTCGACCGAATCGTGTGCTGCGGCGATCTCGTCGGGGACCTCCGCCTCGGTCAACCAGCATGGCGGACTCATCCAATTGAGCGGTTTGTATGCGCGGTCGTCAGCGTGCACGCTGACCGACCCGTCGGATTTGATCAGCAGCAGCCGCTTGGCCATCGGCAGATGAGCCGTCAGTCGGCCGACGTAGTCCACTTGGCATTCCGCGATCACCAGACGCACACCCGGCAGCTTATCGGTCGCGCGTGACGACCGAGTCGACCCCCGATGCCCGGCGAGCCACACCACTCGGACCTTCCCGCGCGGTCAGGAGTTCCGGTAGAGCTTGAGCAGGAACTGCTCGGCGTCGTCGACGGCATCGGCCATCGACGGGTGTACATGTGGCAGCGCCGGGTCGAGTCCCTGCAATTGCTCGGGAACAGCGAGGTTGTGAACCACACTGTCGGAGCGATGACGCTCGACGCTCGCACGCACCTCGCCGTCGGGGTCGACGAGTACCACGCGCTTGCCGTTGTCGTCAGCCGTACGTTTGACAGCGAGCATCATCGTGCGCGCGACGGGATCGATCACACCGACCCGCGAGATCTCGATGATCACGACATCGACGCGCTCGATGTCCTCCTCGACGCGGCGTAACGCGCTCTCCGCGCTCCCGAATGTCAGGTCGCCCTGCAACTCGTACACCCGAACACGGTCCCTGCAGGTCCGCAGGAAGCCGCGCTCCTCCTCGGTCCAGTCGTCGCCGACGGGGTAGTCCGCAACGTCGTAGGTCGCTCTGATCGTGACCCTGTTCTCCCGGGTGACGTTGAACATGTGCAGCCCGAGATCGGTGGACAGGTGCTCGCAGGTGTCGACCCCACGCACGCTGTTGCCGTGCTCGTCGAGCCGCGGCGAGTAGACACCGATGCCCAACTGCCCGGGCAGCACCGCGAGGATGCCTCCCCCCACACCGCTCTTCGCAGGCATTCCGACCGCGGTCACCCAATCCCCCGCGGCGTCGTACATGCCGCAGGTGGTCATCACGCTCAACAGCCGCTGTGCGACCTCCTGACTGATCACCCGCCGTCCGGTGCGCGGGTTGGCGCCGCCGCACGCGATCGTCGTACCCATCACGGCGAGGTCGTCGGTCGTCACCTCGATGGCGCATTGCCGGAAGTACAGCGCGATCGCGGCATCGGGATGTGTGTCGAGTGCGCCGAAACTGTCGAGCATGTAGGCGATCGCGCGGTTTCGCGACCCGGTCGCGGCCTCGGATTCGAAGACTTTCTCGTTGAGAGTCAACTGACGTCCGGCGCACGCGGAGTAAAAGGCGAGGATCTCGTCGAAGGTCTTCTCCACGATCTCGGGACCGACGTCGCGCACTGGTGGCAGAAGCAACGACGACGCGACGATCGCCCCCGCGTTGATCATGGGGTTCTTGGGCCGTCTCCTGGAGTCGACGCTGATCTGGTTGAACGCCTCGCCCGATGGTTCGACACCGATCTTCGCGTCGACCTCTTTCGGCCCGAGTCTGCTCAGCGCCATCGCATACGTCAGTGGCTTGGACACCGACTGGATGGTGAACTCGGTGTCCGCGTCGCCGAGTGAGTAGAGGTAGCCGTCGTGCATGGCGACCGAGAGTCCGTAGCCCTCGGGATCGACGGCCGCGAGTTCGGGAATGTAGTCGGCCACCTCCCCGGCCCGATCGTCGGCACAATCGGCCATGATCTTGCTCAGGTAGCCGTCCACATGCGAAATCGTCACGCACCGACCGTATCCCGCGAAGGGGTGCCGGTCGAGTAACCGCACAACGCAGGCGAGGTCAGCTACGGCGCTCGACGCCCTCGTCGGTTCGCCCGCGGAGATCCGTGCTGATGTCGACGCCCGCTGCGAACCGATAGGGATTCGCCGAGAGCACACCGCCGAGACTCTTTCGCAGGCGCGACATCTCGGCACGCACCGTCACCGTGCGGTCGTCGCTGCCGAACAGATGCTCCGACATCGCAGCAGCACTCAACCCGTCGGGGTGGGCTGCGAGGAGCGCGAGGATCTCGGCGTGCCGCGGCGACGGGCGATGAGTCCATGAGCCGGTGGCGCCCGAGATCCGCACCGTCGGCCGGTGGCCCTCTGTGAAGTCGAGCTCGACGAGAGTCGTCCGCGCAGGACTCTGGACGTCGGCGACGCGGACGAGCCATCCACCCGGCAGCGGTTCGAACTCGCACGCGCCCAGGGAATGCAACCACGCCCGTCCCGGCTCGGGCCGACGCGGTAGGAGCAGCCGCGAACACGGCGCAACCGAGTCGACAGCCGCGACCCAGCCGTCGGCATCGACGGCGAGCGCGGGGCCCGACGACCGCGCGAGGATCGGGGCCGCGACCGCCCTCAGCTCGTCGAGGTGACGCCGATGATGTTCACGCAGTTGCGATTCCGCGAGTTTGGCAACGGCACCCACGAGCGCGAGTGTCGTCGGGTGGATCGTCGCAGCGGGTCCACTGACATCGACGACGCCGAGCAGTGACCCCGACCGCGGGTCTCGGATGGGAGCCCCCGCGCACGTCCACGTGTGGTGCGTACGGACGAAATGCTCGGCCGAGAAGACCTGCACTGGTCCGCCCGACATCAACGCGGTTCCGATCGCATTGGTACCTACCGATCGTTCACCCCAATCGGCACCTTCAATGAAACCGAGGCGATCAGCGCGGTGCAGGACACGCGTCTGCCCTCCGCGCCACAGGATGCGCCCCGAGGCGTCGGCGATCACGAGGATGTTGTCGCCGTCGGCGATCATCGCGTCAAGACCGCCGGTGAGATCGTCGAGGACGAGCGCGAGCGGCGTTGCGGCACGACGCGCCTCCAGTTCTGCCGCGTCGATGAGATGGTCGGGCGATCCGTGATCGGGATCGACTCCTGCGTCGAGAACGCGCCCCCACGACTGGCTGATCACGTCTCGTGGGCGCGCCGGTGGCCGATTACCCGACATCGCGGCGTCGTAGACGGCGGCGAGGACCGCTGCGTACTGCCGCGGATCGTCGCCCGCGGCGACGGCGGGCTCGCCGGTTCCGGAGGGTGCGGTGGAAGACATCACCAGTGATTGTGCTCTCCATCACACCGTCGTCGCAAAGAAGTGACACATCGCAACCCACTGCAACCCTTGCACGCCACAGTCTCCGGCGAGTGTGCTGTGGCTCACAGGTCGCGCGGCACCGTCAACCCGATGCGCGCGCCCGGCCCAGACGTCCTGTCAACGAAACACAGAACACGGAAACACAGAACAAGGAGCAGCGATGACCCAGACTCTCGAGCCGACCACCGGTCATGACCGATCGAGCCCACGCACCCCGACCGAACGCGTCGACCGATGGTTCGCCGACTTCGAAGCGGCGCTCAAGGCACGCGACATCGCTGCGGTGACCGGGATGTTTGCGACTGACTGCTACTGGCGCGACCTCGTGGCGTTCACCTGGAACCTCAAGACCGTCGAGGGACGCGATCAACTTGCCGACATGCTCGCGGCACGGCTCGAGGACACCGATCCCGGTTCTTTCGAGGCGACGGAAACCCCGACCGAGGACGACGGTGTCGTGACCGCCTTTCTGTCCTTCGACACATCCACCGGACGCGGTGAGGGCATTCTGCGATTGCGAGAGGCGGCCGACGGCAGCGACCGTGACGAGGCATGGACCCTGCTGACCACGCTGCAGGAGCTCAAGGGGCACGAGGAGCCGCGAGGCACCGGCAGAGTGCTGGGCGCGGTGCATGGTTCGGACCCGGACACGCGGTCGTGGGCCGAGCGTCGCGAGGCGGAGGAAGCAGAACTCGGCCGAACACGTCAGCCGTACGTCCTCGTCGTCGGTGGTGGCCAGGGCGGCATCGCGCTCGGCGCACGACTGCGGCAACTCGGCGTGCCGTCGATCGTCGTCGATAGCCATGACCGGCCGGGCGACCAGTGGCGCGGCCGGTACAAGACGCTGTGCCTGCACGACCCGGTCTGGTACGACCACCTCCCCTACCTGCCATTTCCCGACAACTGGCCGGTGTTCGCCCCCAAGGACAAGATCGGCGACTGGCTCGAGTTCTACACGCGCGTCATGGAGGTGCCCTACTGGTCCAAGACGACCTGCACCTCGGCCACCTACGACGAGCAGGCAGGCCGGTGGACCGTCGAGGTGATCCGCGACGGCGAACCCCTGACCCTCACCCCCACCCAACTGGTTCTCGCGACCGGGATGTCCGGCAAGCCCAACGTGCCCGCTTTCCCCGGTCAGGACGTGTTCACAGGCGAGCAGCACCACTCGAGCCAGCACCCGGGCCCCGACGGGTTCGCCGGAAAACGGGTCGTGGTGGTCGGCGCGAACAACTCGGCGCACGACATTTGTAAAGCACTGGTGGAGAACGGAATCGACACCACCATGATTCAACGATCGTCGACCCACATCGTGCGCTCGCAATCGCTCATGGAGATCGGTCTCGGTGCGCTCTACAGTGAGCAAGCCGTCGCGTCGGGGATGACCACCAAAAAGGCCGACCTCACGTTCGCGTCGCTGCCCTACCGGATCATGCATGAATTCCAGATTCCGCTCTACGACCAGATCCGTGAGCGCGACAAGGACTTCTACGCCCGACTGGAGGCCGCTGGATTCGATCTCGACTTCGGCGACGACGACTCCGGCCTGTTCATGAAGTACCTGCGACGCGGCTCGGGCTACTACATCGATGTCGGCGCATGCGATCTCGTCGCCGACGGCAGCATCAGACTCGCACACGGCCAGGTCGATCACCTCACCGAGAACTCCGTGGTACTTGCCGACGGCACTGAACTGCCGGCCGACGTCGTGGTGTATGCGACCGGATACGGCTCGATGAACGGCTGGGCCGCCGATCTGATCGGGCAGGATGTCGCCGACCGCGTGGGCAAGGTGTGGGGGCTCGGTTCCGACACCACCAAGGACCCCGGACCGTGGGAGGGCGAGCAGCGCAACATGTGGAAGCCGACCCAGCAGCCCGGACTGTGGTTCCACGGCGGCAATCTGCACCAATCCCGCCACTACTCGCTGTATCTCGCACTGCAGCTCAAGGCGCGATTCGAGAACATGGACACCCCGGTCTACGGCCTGCAGGAGGTGCACCACCTCAGCTGACCGGGCACAGAAGTCCGCCCCCTCCGTTCACTGGCCAGAATGTCCTGCGCATCACCCCGACGCAGGACATTCTGGCCAGTGCGTCCAGGAGTGGCCCAGCGCACAGTGAATCCACTGCCGTGAACATCGAACCCACGAACGCTGCCTGGCCCTTCCTCCCGTGTCGACCGATCGGAGCGCACCACGATGACCACCTCTCGGCCCAATCTTCTGGTCGCCTATCTCGCGACCCCCGGCGGCGAGGACGCGCTCGCGCTCGGCGCACAGCTGGCCCTCTCGTTGCACACCGAGTTGAAGGTCTGCCTCGTCGTCCCACCGTCGACAGCCGCCGAGAAGGCCGCGGCGCCGGGCGATTTCCAGGAGATCCTGGACAGGCAGGCCACCACCTGGCTCGACGACGCGCTGAGCTCGCTACCTGACGGGGTCGACGCCGAGGGGTACGTCGCGGAGTACGAGAACACCGCCGAAGGCCTGTCGATCGAGGCGCGGCGGCTGAACTCGTCGATGATCGTCGTCGGCGGCTCCGGCGGCGGCATCCTCGGTCGGCATTCGCTCGGGTCGATCGTCACCAACCTGGTCCACACGTCGACAACCCCGGTCGCGGTCACGCCGCGCGGAATCCGCGAGGTGGTCTCGCCGGTCACACGGATCACATGCGCCGTGGGCAGGAGACCGGGAGTCGACGCACTGTTGCAGGCCGCAACCGAGGCGTGTGCACGGGCCGATGTCCCGCTCCGATTGCTGTCACTGCTACCGGTCGACGACGGCCTCTCGAGCGATTCCAGCCAGGATTCCGATGCACGCAGGGCGGTCAACGACCACCTCGAGCGCACCGTTGCCGCCGTGCGCGCCGACCTGCCGGCAGGTCATCCGGTGAGCACGGCCATCGCGACCGGTAAGACCGTCGAGGACGCCGCGGCGTCGTTGGAGTGGGAGCCTGGCGATCTCATCTACGTCGGTTCGAGCCGACTGGCACAGCCGTTCCATCTGTTCCTCGGTTCGACTGCGGCAAAGATGCTGCGGGTACTCGCCGTTCCCATGATCGTCGTTCCCCGCGGCGCCTGACACCGGAGATGCAGAGATGAGTTCGTCCCAACCGTCGCCGATCGAATCACCCGACCCCGCGACGTCGAATCCCGTGACCGTTGACGCCAGCAGCAAGGGGCTGGCATCGGGGAAGGTCGGTGTGTTCTCCGGCGCGATCCTCGGGATCTCAACGGTCGCCCCCGGCTACACACTCACCGCGAGCATCGGACTGATCGTCGCGGCCGTCGGACTCAAGATGCCCGCGATCTTCATCGCCGGCTTCATTCCCATGTTTCTGACGGCCTACGCCTACCGCGAGCTGAATTCGGACACTCCCGATTGCGGCGCATCCTTCACCTGGTCTACCAAGGCATTCGGACCATACGTGGGGTGGATGTGTGGCTGGGGCATGGTCGTGGCCACCATTATCGTCCTGTCGAATCTCGCCGCGATCGGCGTGCAGTTCTTCTATCTGATCATCGCGCAGATCTTCGACAAGCCATCGATCGCCGACCTCGGCACCAACAAACTCGTCAACATTCTCACGACGTTGGCCTTGCTCGCGATCGCCACCTGGGTGTCGATGCGCGGCATCACCACCAGTGAGCGAATTCAGTACGTGCTGGTCGGTTTTCAGCTCATCGTGCTGTTCGCGTTCGCGATCATCGCGTTCGTGAAGGTTGCTGATGGATCGGCGCCTGCCGGGCTGCATTTCGACATCGACTGGTTCAATCCCTTCACGGGACTGACGATCTCGGCTTTCGCCGTCGGCCTCACCGGTTCCATCTTCGCCTTCTGGGGTTGGGACACGTGTCTGACGCTTGGCGAGGAGTCCAAGGACCCCAAGCGCACCCCGGGGCGAGCCGGGTTGCTGTGCGTGATGTCGATCCTGCTCACGTATCTGCTGGTCGCCGTCGCGGTGATGATGTACGCGGGCGTCGGCACCGACGGAGTCGGGTTGGGCAATGAGAACAATGCAGAGAATGTGTTCGGCGCCCTCGCAGATCCGATTCTGGGCCGCTGGGGCGGTGTGCTGCTGTTCGCCGCGATCCTGGTCTCGTCGATAGCGAGTCTGCAGACCACATTCCTTCCGGTCGCGCGCACCATGCTCGCCATGGGCAGCTACGGAGCGTTTCCCCGGAAGGTCGCCGAGATCAGCCCGCGATTCCTGTCACCGTCGTTCGCGGCCCTGGTGGCGGGGATCGTGACGGCCGTGTTCTACACCGTGGTAACCATTCTCTCCGAGCGCACGCTGATCGACACGATCGCGGCGCTGGGCATCATGATTTGCTGGTACTACGGCATCACGGCGTTTGCGTGCGTCTGGTACTTCCGCCGAGGCTTGTTCTCCTCAGCCCACAACTTCTTCTTCAGATTCTTGTTCCCGCTGCTGGGCGGTGCCGCGCTGATCGTCGTGTTCATCATCTCCGTCGGCGAGAGCATGAACCCCGACAACGGCAGTGGCGCTTCGATATTCGGTGTTGGTCTGGTGTTCTATATCGGCTTCGGATTGCTGGTGCTCGGGCTGTTCGTGATGCTCTACCTCCGCGTGCGCCAGCCGGCGTTCTTCAAGGGCGAAACGCTGCCGCGGTCGCTGCCCGTCTCATCGGACGCAGACAGCCGCTAGGACCGCCGAGCGCTGTCACATCGTGACAGCAGTGTGCACGGCGATGTCGCTCTCGACGAGCAAGTCCGTGGTGTGGGCGATGTGGTCACGCAATGCTGTCACTGCGCCGCCAACGTCACGCGCGAGCGCCAACTCCATCATTCGACGATGCTCGCCATCGAGATCGCGATTCTTCTCGCGCCCCAACGGCTGCGACCATCGTCGGTAGAGTTCTGCCTCGTCGCGCAGACCGTTGGCCAGCTGCAGGAGCTTCTTGTTCGCGCAACCCTCGAGCAATGCACGATGGAACGCCGCATGGGCCAGCGCCCATTCATCGGTCACACGCACGGGAGCGTCGTCGGTGAGATAGCGCGTACCGACCATCCGATGGTGAGCGGCGACGACAGACGATTCCCACGCGAGGTCGCCGTCGCCGATCGCGCGGCCGAACACCAGCCCCTCCAGTTCGAGACGCGCGTCGGTCAGTTCGCGCAATCGAGGAACGGAGATCTCGGTGACCGCGTACCCGACGTTGGGCTCGTTGGTGACGAGCCCTTCGAGCGACAACCGTGTGAGCGCTTCGCGAATCACACTCATGCTCGCGTCACACTCCGCCGCAAGGGTTCCGAACTTCAGGCGGTCACCCGGCAGATATCGACCGCCGAGGATCTCGCCGCGCAACTGCGCGTAGACGAGATCGCCTCTCGTCTGCCTCGTCTTCGCTGTGGCCATGGTCACAACCATAGTCCATCATTCGCTAGATCCGCGTCATATCGCTCGATTTTCGAAAATCACTTGCACTGACGAATATGACGGAGTAGACCAGGGTTCAGTAACTGTGACACCGATCACCCACTGGCATCGATGCGCAGCAACAGGAGGAAGTGAGCGAGCATGCGCCTGGAGTTCTCGAGAAGCGTGCGGTGTTGGTCGACGACGGGAATCGGCTGGCAATCGACATCGCCGAGGCAAGCGATGGACTTTTCGGGCCATCGATCACCGCGATTTACAACGGCTGGGACGATTTCACCGAGTGGGCCCGCACCATCGACCCCGCCAACGGCAGCGTCTTCGACGCCACTCTGGACAACCCGGTCCCCGAGCCGTCTCAGGTCTTCGCGATCGGCCTCAACTATGCCGAACACGCGGCGGAGTCGAAGTACGACGTTCCCGACTTCCCGCCCGTGTTCACCAAGTTCAGGACATCGCTGGCCGGCCCCGTCGGCGTCGTCGAGTTGACCGGTCCCGAGGTCGACTGGGAGGTCGAGTTGGTAGCGGTGATCGGCCGCGCCGCGCACTGTGTCAGCGAAGCAGACGGGTGGGACCACGTGGCGGGTCTGACGATCGGGCAGGACATCTCCGATCGCGAGACGCAGTTCAATGCGCATCCACCGCAGTTCAGCCTCGGTAAGTCGTATCCGGGGTACGCGCCGATGGGACCTGTCGTCGTCACGCCGGACGAGTTCGCCGACCGCGACGACCTCGAACTCAGTTGCGCCGTCAACGGAGAGCAGATGCAGAAGGGCCGCACGTCGGAGATGATCTTCTCTGTCCCGCAATTGGTCTCGCGTCTCTCGCACATCACGCCGCTCCTCCCGGGCGACATCATCTTCACAGGCACGCCGTCCGGTGTCGGCATGGGCAGAACGCCGCAGCGATTCCTCACCGACGGTGACGTTCTCACTTCCAGAGTCGCCGGGATCGGCGACATCGAGCAGCGCTTCGTCGCACCGGTAGAGACGCGGTGATCGACAATGGCACTGCACAGACTCGCGTCGGTCACCATCGGCGTACCGAATGTCGAAGAAACTCTGGCCTACTACACGGAGTTCGGGCTGACGCCGACGTCGGACGGCTGGTTGTCGACCACCGAGGGCGGCGAACAGTTGCGGATCGTCGCCGCGCCGACACGTCGACTTCTCGAACTCTCGGTGGGCGCTGACGATCTCGACGACATCGACCGCATCCACCACGAACTGATCTCGAAAGGCTTTCTGGCGCAACGGCACGGCAACGAGGTGACCGCCCACGAACCGGTCGCCGATCTCCGTGCCACTGTCCGGGTCCTGCCCCGCCTGAACCAACAGCGTGTCGAACCGACTCCGTACAACGGTCCCGGTCGCATCGATCGGTACGGCCGCGCACCCGGTGTGATGCGCGACTACGCGATCAAGCCGCACAAGCTCGGACACGCGGTCCTCGGTTCCACCGACTACGTAACGACCTGCCGATTCTTCGTCGACGGACTCGGCTTCAAGATCAGCGACCACATCAAGGGGCATGGGTCGTTCCTGCGCTGCTCACAAGACCACCACAACGTCCTCGTCATGAACTCGCCGGTGACCTACCTGCATCACACCTCATGGCAGGTCGACGATATCGACGACGTGGGACGCGGCGCCGCCGCGATGCTCGAGGGCAATCCCGAACGCCATGTGTGGGGCCTCGGCCGACATCACGCCGGGTCGAACTTCTTCTGGTATCTGAAGGACCCCGCAGGGAACTTTTCCGAGTACTACTCCGACATGGATTGCATCCCCGACGATGCGCTGTGGACGCCGGAAGATCTCGAAGGCGCACGAGGACTGTTCAACTGGGGACCGCCACCTCCCCCGAGTTTTCTCGCGCCCGAAGACCTCGCTGCCATGATGACCGGCTCCCACGCCACCAACTGACGCCGCAAACCCGCACCCCCTATTCACCCCGCCGGCCTGACGCCGGTACTCCGACCAACGGAGGTCGACTTCCCATGGAAACCGTTACCACGAATGTCCTCATCGTCGGCGCAGGGCCGGCAGGCCTGACCGCAGCAGCACTGCTCGCCAAGTACGGCGTCAGGGCCCTGACCGTCAGCCGGTACTCCGGCACCGCGAACTCACCACGCGCCCACATCACCAATCAGTGTGCGATGGAGGTCTTCCGGGACCTGGGCATCGATGACCGGGTGCGCGCCGCAGCCGTGCCGAACGAGTACATGGGCAACAACGTCTGGGCGACCAGCTTTGCGGGGACCGAGATCGCCCGGTTGAACTCCTGGGGTTCGGGGACACTTCGGCACGCCGACTACGAGGTATCGAGCCCGACAGAGATGTGCAACATTCCGCAGCATGTCCTCGAACCGATCTTGCTGCAGGCAGCGCGTGAATTCGGCGCAGAGATCCGGTTCAGCACGGAGGCCGTCTCGCTGACCGACACCGGCGATCACGTCGATGCCATCGTGCGCGAACGCACGACAGGCGCCGAGTATCGCGTACGCGCCACGTATGTGATCGGCGCCGACGGCGGACGGTCGACAGTTGCACAGCAACTGGAGTTCCCACTGCGCGGCGAGATGGGACTCGGGGCCGCCATGAACATCTGGCTCGAAGCAGACCTTTCCCAATACACCGCTCACCGTCCCGGAACCCTCTACTGGATGGCGCAGCCCGGCAACGACTACTGGGTCGGCAGCGGCACGTGGATCTGCGTGAAGCCGTGGACGGAATGGGTATTGCTGTGCATGTACAACCCCGAGGACGGCGAACCCGACACGTCCGAGGAGGCGGTCATCGAGCGTGCCCGCACCACCATCGGCGACGACTCGATCGACATCCGCATCAAGTCCGTCAGCAAATGGCAGATCAACCACGTCATCGCCGACACGTTCAGTAAGGGCCGGGTGTTTCTGGCGGGCGACGCGGCACACCGGCACCCGCCTGCGAACGGTCTCGGCACCAACACCTCGGTGCAGGACTCGTTCAACCTTGCGTGGAAGCTCGCCATGGTGCTGCGCGGAGGCGCCGGACCCGCACTGCTCGACACCTACACGCAGGAGAGACAACCCGTCGGTGAGCAGGTCATTGATCGCGCGATGCAGAGCGTACGCAACATGCTGCCCATCTCGAAGGCGCTCGGCTTCGAGCCGGGACAGTCCGCGGAGGACGGTTGGAGGATGCTCGACGAGTTGTTCTCCGGAACCGAGCGTGGCGCGCAGCGACGCCGCGAACTCGACAGCGCTGTCGCGTTGCAGAACTACCAGTTCAACGCGCACGGAGTGGAACTGGGACAACGCTATTCGTCGACGTGCATCGTCGACGACGGCACCGACTACCCGGACAGCCCCCGCGATGAAGAGCTCTACTACCAGCCGACGACGCATCCGGGAGCCCGCATTCCCCACGCGTGGGTGGAAAAGGGTCGGCGCCGGGTCTCCACGATCGACGTCACTGGCCACGGCGAACTCACCCTCGTCATCGGCGAGAACGGTGCCCGTTGGGCCGACGCGGCTCGACGGGTAGCCCACGAGTTAGGAGTCGGTCTTCGGGTACGTGCCATCGGAACGGGATGCGAATACCACGACGTACTGCGTGAATGGACCCAGCAGCGCGAGGTCGGCGACGACGGCGCATTACTCGTCCGACCCGACCACCATGTCGCGTGGCGCAGCATGGCGATGGACACTGATCCGGTGACAGCTCTCCGCACTGCACTGGCCACAGTGCTTGCCAGATCCGTCCCTGCCCACACCACACCACCCGACGAGGACCTCGACACCCAGGACGGACGAATTCCAGACCCTGCTTCCGTGGCGCCAGTTGTCACCGCCGGGATCTGAACATCGGACAAAAAAGTGCCTCAGAATGCAGTCATGCCCCGCACCGGA
>NZ_BANR01000021.1 GCF_000332975.1 Gordonia aichiensis NBRC 108223
CCGTCATACCTGCTGCCTCCTGACGGATTCCGCGGGGAAGTGCGTGGCCGATCCGCTGCCAGAGCGGATCTGCGGCATTGCTGTCACAGCATGTCTGGGAAAGATGAAGGTTGTGCATCGCTGAAGGTCATTCCGGTGAAAGAAACGGTGACCGACGAGCGCACGACGACCCCGCAGCGGGGGGTCGGTCGAAACTAGACCCCGCTGCGGCGGATTACGAGAGCGCTCGCTGCGTACAACATGGTGACGTTTACTCTAGCGCTGCCCACCGGGCTCAGCGCAACCGGATGACGTCAGAATCATCCGCGGTCAGGCGAGTCCTGCGCGCAGCTGTGACGCCGCGGCCTCCGGGTCCGACGCTGCGGTGATCGCACGCACGACGACGATCCGTCGTGCACCCGCCGCGGTGACCTCTGGCACCCGGGCTTCGTCGATGCCGCCGATCGCGAACCACGGCTTGCGTCGTCGGGGGTTCTGCGCAGCTTCGCTCGCAGCGACCTCGCGCACCAGATCGAGACCGGGAGCCGGGCGCCCCGGTTTGGTGGGTGTCGGCCAGCACGGACCCACACAGAAATAGTCGACGTCGAGGTCGGCCTCGGCTGCTGCTGCCTGGTCGACATCGTGCGTCGACCGGCCGAGGAGCACGTCTGCGCCGACGATCCGCCGGGCCGCTGCAGGAGGAAGGTCGTCCTGCCCGATGTGCAGGATGTCGGCACCGGCGAGCGTCGCGATGTCGGCGCGGTCGTTGACGGCCAGCAGCGCATCGCGCGCGTGTGTCAACTCCCGCAGGATCGCGAGAAGCTCCAACTCCTCGCGTGCCTCGAGTGCTCCGAAGCGCTTCTCGCCCGCAGATCCTTTGTCGCGCAACTGCACGATGTCGACGCCGCCCGCGAGTGCGGCGTCGACGAACTCGGCGAGATCACCGTGTTCGCGTCGTGCATCGGTGCACAGGTAGAGCGTCGAGGACTCCAGTCGGGTGGTGCGCGTGTGCTTGCCGGTCACCGTCGCCAGCGTAGCCACGTTGTCGGCCACCGCTCGCGTTGGACTGGCCGCAGGAAGGAGATGGCCGCAGGAGGGAGATGGTCGCAGCAGGGAAGATGGCCGCAGTAGGGTGGAGAGGACAGACACGGGAGTCCGCGGAACGGCGGGCTGAGAGTGCGGGACGCCCCCGCTGACCGTCGCACCTGATCCGGGTCATGCCGGCGAAGGAAGGATCTCGAGACGTTGACTGTCGGAAGCCAGACCCCCGACCTCGCCGTCGTCGGCGGTGGAGTCATCGGACTGACCTGCGCTCTTGCTGCAGTGGATGCGGGCATGCGCGTGGTGGTCCACGACGCAGGGCCGCAGCATCGGGCCTCGCACGTCGCAGGCGGCATGCTCGGTTCACTCGGCGAGGGATTGCCCGGCGAAGAAGCGCTGCTCGAAGCGACGTCGGAATCGGTTGCGCGATGGCCGTTGCTGCTCACGCGTCTCGGCGACCCGGACAAGCGAGAGGCACCGGACACGCGAGAGGCACCGGACAGGCGAGATGTCGGAGAAACGGACACGGGCGCGACGATCGCGGTCGCAGGTGACTCACTGTTCGTTGCGACGACGGCCACCGACCTCGAGTACCTGAGTCGGTTGGCCGACAAGGCGTGGAAGCCGTCCCTGGTCGACGGGCGGGAGGTCAGGCGCGTGGGGCCCGCCGAGATCCGCGAGCTAGAGGGTGCACTGACGTCGCGTCTGCGCGGCGGATTCGTCGCTGTGGGTGAGGGGGCCGTCGACAATCGAGTACTCCTCGCGCGGCTGCGCGGCGCACTGCGGGATGCGGGCGCCGTGCTGTGCAATGACACGATCACCGATCTCGGCGACGTCGCAGGCGGACAGGTGCTGCTCGCGGCCGGGGCGGGTGTGTCGCAGCTCTTGCCGGATGCCGCCATCCATGTCGCGAAGGGTGAGATCCTTCGACTGTCGCGCACACGCTGGTCCGTGCCACCACCGCGTCACGTCGTCCGCGCCAGGGTGGACGGCCGCGCGGTGTACCTCGTACCGCGTTCGGGCGGAATTGTCGTCGGCGCAACACAATACGAGTCGCATGAGCCTGGCGCCGAGGTTTCCGGCGTGCGCGATCTGCTCGACGATGCGCTGACCGTGATGCCAGGGCTCGCGGGCTACACGCTCACCGAGGTGGGTGTGGGATACCGCCCGTGCTCGGTCGACGGGCTGCCGCTGATACGTCGTGCCGACGACCGCGTCATCGTCGCGGCAGGGCACGGCCGCAATGGAATCGTCCTCGCGCCGTACACCGCACATCGG
This sequence comes from Gordonia aichiensis NBRC 108223, assembly GCF_000332975.1. GTDB lineage: Bacteria > Actinomycetota > Actinomycetes > Mycobacteriales > Mycobacteriaceae > Gordonia > Gordonia aichiensis. Next base: position 2,299 of record NZ_BANR01000021.1, read on the forward strand.
GTTCTGGAACTGTTGCAGCGCAACGACGGTGACGGCGTCGGTGGTCGCGGATATTCGACAGACGCATCCCCGGAAACACGATACGAGGAAACCCGATACGAGGAGACGCGATGAGCTTCACTGTCAACGGAGAGCTTCACGAGTGGGGTGCACAACCGACCGTCGACACCCTCGTCCGACGTCTCGGGCTCCCCGACCGCGGCATTGCGGTGGCCGTCGACGGGGCGGTGGTTCCGAGGGGTCGATGGGGACGCGTTGTTCCTGCCGATGCCGTCGTCGAGGTTGTCACGGCAGTACAGGGTGGTTGAGATGAGCACAGCAGACGTGGTGACAGAAAACGTTGTTGCCGAGAATGATTCGGACGGACTACGCATAGCCGACCGTCGGTTCGGTTCTCGACTCGTCATGGGCACCGGTGGTGCAGCGAACCTCGCGGTCCTCGAACGGGCGCTGATCGCCTCGGGTACCGAATTGACGACTGTTGCGATGCGACGGATCAACGCGGGCTCGACGACTGGGGTGTTGGATCTGTTGCGGCGTCTGGAGATCGACGTATTGCCCAACACGGCGGGCTGTCACACCGCAGCGGAGGCGGTCCTGACCGCACAGCTTGCGCGTGAAGCGGTCGAGACATCGTGGGTGAAGCTCGAGGTGGTCGCCGACGACCGCACTCTGCTGCCCGACCCCATCGAACTCGTCGATGCCGCAAGGGAACTCGTCGATGACGGGTTCACGGTGCTCGTCTACACCAACGATGACCCGGTTCTCGCAGCGCGGCTTGCCGATCTCGGCGTTGCCGCGGTGATGCCGCTCGGGTCGCCGATCGGTACCGGGCTCGGCATCTCCAATCCCCACAACATCGAGATGATCGTCTCCGCGGCTCAGGTTCCGATCATTCTCGACGCCGGGATCGGCACCGCGAGCGACGCGGCGCTGGCCATGGAACTCGGATGCGACGGTGTGCTACTCGCGTCGGCGGTGACCCGCGCCGACGATCCGGAACGCATGGCTGCCGCGATGCGGCACGCCGTGATCGCGGGCCGGTTGGCCTCAGGCGCAGGGCGCATCCCGACGCGTTTCTGGGCGCGGGCGTCGTCGCCGGAGCGGGTGGTCTAGACCCATTCGACGGACACATTCCGGCGAACCCATTTGGCGAACCCATTCGGCGGGAGCGGGCGCGACCGGCGCGTCGAGATCCGTCACCGACGGTGCGTGGGTTGCTATGGTCGACGCGATGCTTGCCGCGGCCGATCTGACCAAGACCTTCGGCGGTGTGACGGCCGTCGACCACCTGAATTTCACCGTTGCGCCCGGACGCGTAACGGGTTTCCTCGGCCCCAACGGGGCAGGGAAATCCACGACGATGCGCATGATCCTCGGCCTCGATCGGCCGACGTCGGGTACGGCGATGATAGGAGGACGCCTCTACCGCGACCTCGACGATCCCCTCCGCCAGGTGGGTGCGCTCCTCGACGCACGATGGGTGCACCCCAACAGGAGTGCGCGGAATCATCTCCGGTGGATGGCCGCGACCAACGACCTACCGGCGCGCAGGGTCGACGAGGTGCTCGACATGGTGGGGCTCACGCCTGTCGCCGATCAACGTGCCGGTGGTTTCTCGCTCGGCATGTCGCAGCGGCTCGGGCTCGCAGGTGCACTGCTCGGCGATCCGCACACCCTCGTCCTCGACGAACCGGTGAACGGCCTCGATCCGGAGGGCATCGTCTGGGTCCGCAACTTCATGCGAGCACTCGCCGCCGAGGGCAGAACGGTTTTCGTGTCGAGCCATCTGCTCACCGAGATGTCCCTGACTGCCGACCACGTTGTCGTCATCGGCCGGGGCAGACTGATCGCCGACTGTTCGATCTCGGAGTTCACCTCGCGGGCACGGCCGGTCGCTCGCGTACGCACGCCACAGCCTGCGGAGCTCCATCGGGCACTCGAGGTCGCGGGGCTGTCGGTGACACCTGTCTCGGGGCAGGACGGTCGGGTCTACCTCACCGTTGCCGACGCGACGACCGATCAGGTCGGCGACGTCGCGGCCGCGGCGGGAATCGGGCTGCACGAGTTGGTCTCCGACACACCGTCGCTCGAGGACGTCTACATGGCTGCCACTGCCGAGTCGATCGACTACCGAGGGGGACAGCGCTGATGGGCGCCGTGCGGGCCGAGCGGATCAAACTGACCAGCACACGTGCGCCGTGGTGGTGCGTCGCCGCGGTCGTGATCCTTGGGCTCGGCATCGCCTGCCTGATCGCGCTCGTCACCCGAGGTGCCGACACGGTCGCCGATCAACCCCAGGACATGGGCGCCGACGGATCGGCCGATCAGATCGGTGCGGCGTCGGTGTATCTGATCGGCGTGAACTTCTTCGGTGTGGTCATCCTGATGATCATGGGAGTGCTCGGGGTCACCACCGAGTTCCGGTACGGCACCATCCGCACGTCCTTCCTGGCCATCCCTCATCGGTGGAATGTGTTGTGTGCCAAGGCGTTGGTGTACGTCGCGCTGACCTTCGTCGTCGTGGTGCCGTTGTCGTTGTGCGCCATCCTGCTCGTGATCGGATTATCCGACGGTTCGTCGGGGATGACCCTCGGCAGTGAGCACGTCATCAGACAGATCTGGGGCACCGCAGTCTGGGCCGCACTGTGCGTCGTGGTGGGAATCGGGGTCGGTGCGCTCGTGCGCCAGACCGCGGGTGCGGTCTCGGTGGTGCTGGTGTGGATGCTGGTGATCGAGAACGTCGCAGCCGCCCTACCGGTTGTCGGGCGTCGGATCGGGCCGTTCCTGCCCTTCCGCAACGGTTCCCGATTCCTCGACGGCGATTTCCCAGGCGACGGCTATCACTGGAACTCGTGGGTCTCGCTGGTCTACTTCGCGATCTTCGCGGCGATCGTCTTCGCGCTCGGCGTACTCGCGGTGAACAAACGCGACGCCGGGTAGTTCATTCGAGCCACCCACAGTGCCGTCATCTCGGCGCTGTTGCCCCGACAACGGGCCGTGGGTACCTAGTCTGTGTGTTGTGGGCAACAGAAGGCCCGGTGCCGATGGTCGACGTACCCGGTGGGGGAGCGGACTGCGAGCGCTGACCGCTGCCGAATGGCATGTGATCCGCGGGCGTGACCCGGACCTCGACCCGGTCGAGATCTCGGAGTTCTCCGGACCACTTCTTGCCGGCGGTGTTGTCGTTGCTGTCGTCGGAGTCCTTCCGCTGGTCGGGACCCGACTCTCCGACAGCGCCGACAGCCTGTTCGGGCCGCTGATCGGGTCGTTCGCGCTGGCGGCGGTGTGTACCACTGCTGTCGCCTGGGTGCTGAGCGCGCTGATCTCGGGCTTCGTGGTGCTGATCGTCTACGACGCGAGTCCCCGTGTGGCAAGCGCGGCGACCGAGTCAGCGGTGCGCGGCTCCTTCGGGCGAATCGAGGGGGCGGCCAGCTCAGTGACGCTCGTGGCGCTCATCTCGGGACTGGTCTCGCTGGCGATCGGACTGCCGAACCTCACGTCGAGCGACGACGAATCGTCGATCATCGAGGAGTTGCTCTCCGCACAGGTCGCGTGTCTGCTCCTCGTGCTGATGCTCGGATTCACCGTCGAGTCGGTCAGGACCGCGGCCGAGATCCTCGGGTCGCAGGTACGGGTGATCGGATGGCTGGGTTCGCTGCTGATCGTGTTGGTCTCGTTCTACCTCGCGTCGACGGCGGGGCCGTTCGCCCCGGTGAAGCTGACGCGCAACATCCTTGAGGCGTGGCTGCCCGCGGAGGTCGACGGTGTGCCGAGAGCGAAGGTGGTGGCTGATGTGCTGCCCGCGCAGAGTTGTCTGTGGACGATGCTCGGCATAGCGCCGTTCGTGATCGTGGCGTGGTTTGTCACGGCATGGCGACTCGGAGCGCTACGCAGCCTACGCACCGCTGTTCGGGCTGCCGCGGGGCAGGAACCGACCGACCGAGCCGATCAGCTAGAGTAACGCTGCGAGTGCCGGCGGTCGTCGACGCCGATCTCGGTGAAGTCGATGTCCGACCTCGCGGGTCCATCAAGGGTGCTGTCGGCGTTGGCGGCTTTCGCGCCTGTGGTGTTCTTGCTGGTCCCGTTGTCGTCACTGTCCCGCGGAGAGCCGCCGCGCGGGGATGTGTCGCGCTGAGAGGTGCCGTCACCGTGAGCCCCGCCGACCTCGTCCCCGCCGACCTCGTCGTCATCGTCGTCGAAGTCGGCCGGGGCGAAGCCGAACGAGTCGATCTCGTCGGCGGTCGCGCCCGACTCGGACTGATCGTCGGCCAGATCGGTGTCGGTCGAGTCGTCGTCTTCACGTCCGCGCCGCCATCCGCCCTTCATCGGGGGCGCCTCACCGAAGTGGTCGGGGTCCCCGGAGCCGTACCAGGCGACCAGAACGGCACCCACCACCGCTCCGACGAAGCCGACCAGTGCGAGCCAGCCGAAGCCCGGCTTCGCCTGGTCGCCGAGGAACATGACGCCGATGAGGCTCGGGCCTGCTGTTTCGCCGACCACAAGCACAGCCGTGACGCCATTGACAGCGCCGAGTTGCAGGGCGACGGTCTGTACGAAGAATCCGACGGCACCGGCGATTGCGATGGTCCACGCTGCGGGGTCGAGAAGGAGTCGAACGGGGTCGAAGGGGTGGATGCCGTCGAGGATCCGCACCGCTATGGCGATGACCCCGAACAACAGACCTGCCGCGGCGCCACCCGCGATCGCGCCATGCCGGCCGAGGCGGTACACCGACAGCAATGCCAGCCCGCTCAGGACGACGGTGGCGAAGAACAGCATCCAGTGGAAACCGCGCCCGCCGGAATCGCCGGTCTGATGAGACGACGACATACCTAGTAGGCATAGCGAGAAAACGACGAGCCAGATCGCGACCCAGTCCCTGGTGTGCAGCGCGATGTTGAGCATGATGGTGCCCAACAGTGCGGTGATCACCAGGTTGGCCGAGACGATGGTCTGCGAGAGGAACAGTGGCAGGTAGCGCGCAGCGACCGCACCACCGGCGAACCCGACCGTCACCAGGACCGTGCCGAGGATGAATGCCGGGTCGACAAAGGTCGACGCCGTGGAGCGAAGGGTAGGGCCACCTGCGGCGTTGGTGGTTTCTATGCCCTCATCGCGTTCGGTCTGCGCGGCGCGGCGGGCCCCGAGGGCACGCAGCACCGTCGACATGCCGTATGCCACCGCGGCGAGACTCGCCGCGATGACGCCGATGAGGAACATGCGACCCACCTCTCGTGTCGTCCGCGGTTGTTCATCGCAGTCGGATCGTCGCCCGGCTGCTCGTTGTCCGGCTGCTCGTTGTCCGGTGGGGTCGCCCGGCGCTCCGCCCGGTGGGCGGGGGCGAAAGCGTCACCCGCTGAATGTGGACCTCCCCGGCAACCACAACTCATCGCCTCAACGGTCGGCAAGTGAGTTATTATTCCTCTCTCAGTATCCATGGCGGGTCTGACAACCACACCACCGCCCACCTCGGACGTGCGTCGGGTACTGACTAGACTCGCGGTGTGGCGTCCTCACCGAAGAAGCATGTTCTGATCACCTTCGGCCGATCTTTCCTCACGCTGAACCTGGCGAGACTGATGTCAGCGGCAGGCCACCGGATGACCGTCGTCGACAGCATTCCCATCGGTGTCAGCCGTTTCTCCAATGCGGTCGACGCTTTTCACAAGGTGCCCGCGCCGAAGTTCGAGCCCCGCGACTACTGCCGTGAACTGGCCCGCATCGTCACCGACGAGAAGGTCGACATGGTCATCCCCATCCATGAGGAGACCGACATCCTCTCGATGATGGTGGGGCTGTTCCCCGCGGACTGCGAGGTGTTCCTGTCTGACTTCGACACCGAGAACAAGCTCCACAACAAGTACGACTTCCAGCGTGAACTGGTGTCGATGGGTATACCGACGCTCAAGTTCGCCGTCGTCGAGAATCGGGACGACGCCGCGGCTCTCGACTTTGACGTTCCGTTTGCGCTCAAGCAGTGCTATTCGCGCGGTTCGCAGAAGGTCCACAAGATCATGCCCGGCGAGAACCTCGACTGGGTCGAGTACGACCCGACGAACCCGTGGTTGGCGCAGGAGTGGAAAGAGGGCAAGCGCTACTGCACGTACTCGGTGTGCCGCGATGGCAAGGTCAATGCGCACGCAACCTATCCCGTCAGTTATGCGATCGGCGGCAGTTCGTGCTTGTCGTTCACCTCGATCAAGCATCAGGCGATATTCGACTGGGTATCGGAATTCGTTGCGGCGGAACGGTTCAGCGGCCAGGCCGGATTCGACTTCATCGAGGGCGCCGACGGCAGCCTCTACTGCATCGAGTGCAATCCGCGCTCGACCAGCGGGATCATGATGTTCAGGCCGCACAACGACGTACCGTCGGCGTTCTTCGGTGACAACGACCACCTGATCGTTCCCGACTCGGACGTCGACCGCATGATCGGTCTCGGCATGCTGCTCTACGGGTGGACGAAAGCGTCACGGCAGGGTCGGCCGATGCGTCAGTTCTGGAAGGACTTCCGCGATTCCGAGGACGTGATCTTCGAGCGCGACGACATGAAGCCCGGCGTGATGCTGCCGGTGGCCTATGCGTCGATCCTGCGCGACTGCCGCCGCTACCACGTCGGTCTCGCCGAGGGGTTCATGCATGACCACGAATGGGACGGCCACCCGATCTGACGGCACCCCGATTCTGGGTGGCGCCCGATGTGAGCGCCACGCGATCTGACGGCGATGCGGCCTGATGGTTGCCCGGCCTGATGGTCGTCGGGCCTGATGGTCGCCGGGGTCAGACGGCGTCGGCGTCGACGCGATTGCCCCGGACGTAGACCTCCGCGATGGCGGGTTCGCGCATGCCCATCAGGAGTGCGAAAAGTGTCTGGTCACGCGCTCTTCCGGGGTCGTCGTCGCGAACCCCGTTGCGCAGCATGCGTTCCAGGGGAGGCCACCGGGACGGTTCGATCACCAAGAAGTCGGCTTCCTTGCCGACGTCGAAGTTGCCGAAGCGCGACTCGGCGTCGAGTGCCCGTGCGCCTGCGAGGGTTCCGCTGAACAGCATCTGTGCCGGATGCATGGCGACGCTCGCCTCGCCGGGTTCGGAGATGTGCACCTTGTAGGCGTCGCCCGCGACCTTGGCGATGAGCCATTCGTCGCCACCGCCGCAGTCGCTGCCGAGCGCGATGGTGACCCCGGCGTCGACGGTGCGCTTCCACGGCATCGTGCCGGAGCCGAGGAACAACTGCGAGGTTGGGCAGTGCGCGATGGAGGTTCCGGTCTGCGCCATCCGCGACAGTTCGGCGTCGGTGCAGTGCACACAGTGGGCGAGCACGGTGCGTCGGCCGAGCAGGCTCTCACCGCCGACGGCAGAGCCGGGCAGGAACTTGCCGTCATAGGTGTCGAGGTACGACTCGACCTCGAAGAGCTGTTTGATCAGATCGATCTCCCCGGTGCCGGGCCGATTGTTCTCGTTGAGGTGGGTGTGGACGTAGACACCACGATCACGGACGTCGGCGTACAGGTTGCCCAGGTTGGCCAGCGTCTCGGTGGTCACCGACAGCGTGAAGCGCGGCACGATCGCCGTGAGGAGTCGCGCAGTGTCGGGGTCACCGGTGTCGGCCGCGTGCCACCGGTCGATCTCGGCGGTCGTCAACGCGATCGCGTCTGCCTCCGACGTGAGCAGTGGTGCAGCCGACTCGGGCCCCTGCGTCTGGATACCGCGGCCGCTGACGATACGTAGCCCGGCCCGCTGGGTGGCGGCGAACAATTCGTCCTGTGCGCCGGGGAAGGCCGAGCCGAACACCATGGCAGCCGTGGTGCCCGCGGCGATCCTGGCGCGCGTGAAGTCGCGGGCGATGGCGCGGGCGAAGTCTGGATCCGCCAGCCGTGACTCCGCGGGAAAGATGCAGTTGTTCAACCACTCCAGCAACTGACCGCCGCCGTAGGCGTTCAGCTCGTAGGTCTGCGGGAAGTGCACGTGGGTGTCGACGAAGCCCGGCAGTAGAAAGGCGTCGGGGTGGTCGACGACGGTGTCGCCCGGTTGCGCGGTCAGCCCGGCGTAAGGGCCGCAGTAGTCGATGCGTCCGTCTGCGGTGATGGCGAGTGCTCCGTCGGGGATGTCGACGAGCGCGGCGTCGGCGTCGGACACCGTCGGCGACCCCGCGATGTGCATGATGCGGCCACGGTGGACTGATCGAGTGGCGTTGGTTGTCACCAAGAGACCCAATCACAGGTTGCGCGATCCGGCTTGTCGACCGAGCGCGTTGTGTCGGTCATCGACGCGTCGTGCGCGGTGCGACATCGATGACTCGCAACTGCAGCATCGCGGCGAATCGGGCCTCCGGGTCGGAGAGATCGATTCCGCTGATCTCGGCAGCCCTGCGCAGTCTGTACCGAAACGTGTTGGGGTGGACGAATTGCGTGGCCGCTGCAGCGGGGACGTCACCGAATGCGTCGAGCCATGCCCGCAGGGTCTCGACCAACATCGTGTTGTGCCCGGCGTCGTGGGCGATCAGCCTGCCGATCGGCCCGGACGGTTCGTCGCCGCGCGCCGCGACCATGTCTTTGAGGTCGATGAGCAGCGAGTGCATGTGCACATCGTCGAATTCGGCGATCTGCCCGAGGCCGGGTTGGTGTCGATCGAGGAGGACTCGTAGTGCGCGGTCGGCGTTCGATCGCGCGGTGGCGAGCTCTTCCGGGCGCGAGGCGACCGTCCCCACTCCGATGACCGCGTGCGACCCGTCGCCTGCTCGATTCAGGAACTCTGCCGCGACGTCGATGGCGTGGCGTCGTGCTCGGGGGCCGTCGGCGAGCGGCACCAGCGCGTAACAGACATCGCCGATCAGGGCGACCGCCGCGCGCGGGTGCGATGCGCTGATGTGCAGTGCGAATCCGGACGTGAGCCGTTGCTTGATGGCCGCCCGGTCCGCTGCCGCCGGTGATCTCGTCGGGGCAAGGTCGCCGGCACCGCCCGCGTCTCCGCCCTCACCACCGCTGCTGCCCTCACCACCGCTGCTGCCCGCACCACCGCCGCCGTCACCTCCGATGTCGTCTTCGGAGTCGGAGTCGAGTAGGTCCATGGCCAGCACCGCGACCGGACGGTCACCCATGCCGAGTCGTCGCAGGGCATCGCGCGTGCCGGGTCCGCCGCGCAGTGCCGTGGTGACCAGATCGGCCTTGAGGCGACGCGCACCGTCGTCGCCGTTGCGAATGGTCATCATGTGGAGGGCGACGAGTTTTGCGGCGTCCGTGAGTGCTCGAAGTCGGTCATCGCTCAACGGTTCGCGTACCGCGGCCCAGATCGATCCGAGCACCTCGTCGCCGGCTCTGACGGCGACCGCCACGCGTGGCAGCTGGTCCGGCGCCGCGGGCTCGGGGTGAATCCAGACCGGCTCGTCACTGGCGTACAGCTCGCGGAACACCCCCTGCTCGACCATGGCGTGCGTGAATCTGTCAGGCACCTGGCGCCCTAGGATCGTCTCCACTCTCGAGGAGTCCGCCTCGTCCTGGCGGGCCGAGAACGCCACTACGCGTGAATCACGATCCTCGATGGTGATCGGAACGTCGATGAGGGCGGTGATCGAGTTGGCGAGTGCGAACAGGTCGCCGGAGACGACGCCACCGAGGCGGTCCGATTCGCCGAGGCCGACGGTGTCGTCGGCGATGAGGGCGCGGATCATCGTGGCCAACTGCATCCACGACGCGCCGGGGGCCAGGCCGAGTAGTGCGATTCCGGAGGCGGCGGCAGCGCTCTCGACCTCGCCGGTCAGGGTTACCGGTGAGCGCACGACGAGCGCCGCGGCGCCCCGCTGTCCCTCTCGTTGCAGAGTGGTGAGCGCAGACACGATGTCACCGGGTTCGTGGATACCGATCCCGAGCACGATGGCCTCATCAGGTTGCGCCGAGTCGTCCAGCGGATCGTAGAAACCGACACCTCCGACGGGCACGGACAGTCCTACCGGTGCGCAGAGGGGTTCCAGGAACGTATTGCCCAGGTCGGCGAGAATCCTGCCGAGGGATGACCGCGGCAACTGCTCGGCCATGACGGTCACCTCTCGCCTGCACAGTGGGCTGTTCAGCCAAGTTACCGGGCCGTCGGTGAGTTCCTGGCTGCGACACAGGTCATTTCGACGCGGAGTCCGAGCGGTAGACCGGCGACGCCGATCGCGGTGCGGGTGGGGACGCTGAGGTGATCGGCGAAGAAGTCGGCATACTCCGAGTTCATCGCGGCCCATTCGTCGATGTCGGCCAGGTAGCAGGTGACCTGGACGAGATCTGACAGCTCCCAGCCGCAGTCCTCCAAGATCGTCCGGACGTTGTGCAGGGTCGCGTGGGTCTGCGCAGCGATGCCTTCGGGGATGCTGCCGTCCGTGGCGAACCCGCCCTGTCCCGAGATGACGAGCAACGGACCGCATTCGATGGCGGTTGCGAACGGTCCCTTGGCATTCGGGCTGGTGAAGTGGCGGCGCCCGTCCTCGTCGATGCTCACCGACGTGTGCGCGGTCATGAGTTGAGTCCTTGTCCTGCTTGGTACATCACTTGTCGCCGATCGTGGCGAGGGTTGTCCGGTCGCGACCGAGCATCGACGGTGTGAGGCCGAGGTCGGCCAGATCGGTCGGGAGCGGCTCGCCGGTGACCAGAGCTGCGCCGAACCGTGCGAGCGCCGGCGCGATCTGGATGCCGTATCCGCCCTGTGCCGCGTGCCAGAACAGACCGTCGACCGTGGTGTCGGGGCCGACGACCGGCGTGCGGTCGGCGACGAAACTGCGCAGTCCCGCCCACGCGGAGTTCACGCTGCGGATGCCCAGGGTGGTCGCGTCGTTGATCGACTCGATCGCGCGAGCGATCTCGAGATCGTCGGGGCGCGCATCACCGGGCGCCTGCGGGGTCTCGTCGGCAGGTGAGCACAAGAACTGTGCGCCATCAGGTTTGACGTAGAAGGTCTCCGACGCCGCCATCGTCAACGGGATCGCAGCGTCGGTCATTTCAGGTGGGGCGGAGACCATGAATGCGGTTCGACGAAGCGGGCGGATACCGATGGGCTTGGCTCCCAGCACTCCGGCGACCCGATCGCACCACGCGCCCGCCGCATTGACGACCGCCTGGGCTCGGTAGCCCGCACCCGCCGCGTCGGTCAGATCCCATCCGTGGCCGGTGTGCGTTGCGTCGACGATGCCCGCGGATCTCACAACAGTGCCCCCGCGTGCGCGAAAGCCGCGCAGATACCACTGGTGCAGTGCGTGCACGTCGAGTTCCAGTGCGGAACGGTCGATCATCCCCAACGTCGTGCAGCCGGGACGCAGGAGCGGGTTGAGCTGCTCCGCGGTATCGCCGCTGACGAGTTCGACGAGATCGTTTCGGGCGCTGATCTCGTGGTGGAGCTCGCGGAGCGCGTGCTGCTCGTCGTCGTTTGCGATCATCAGCAGGTCCAGCGGCCGTGCGACGGGGACGTCGAAATGCCCGTCCTCGTCGGCGAAGAACGAGCGGCCGGCGGTTGTCAGTAGGCGGATCGTCTGGTTGCCGTAGCTTTCGAGAAATGCCGCTGCCGACCGTCCCGTCGAATGGTAGGCAAGGGTCGATTCCATCTCGACGACGGCAACCGATTGGTGTGCGGCAAGTTCGTAGGCGATCGACACCCCGGCCATACCGCCTCCGATGACGACGGTGTCGAACTGTCGGGCGCTCGGCGGGGTGGTATTCACAGTGTCCTCGTGGTCCGAATGGTTGTCATGGTGTTCATCCTCAGTTGTCGGTGTTTCGTCGGGAGTTCTGATCGCTCGACGAATCCGGATGCCGGAGCGCGAAATGGTCAGGCGCGAACTGGTTTACCCGGCAGGCTGTCGATACGGATCTCGCCGCCGCTGACGATCTCGACCCCGTTGACGAGGACGTGGTCGAATCCGGTCGACGGTGCGATCGTGTCGGTGTAGGTGGCACGGTCGGTGACCGCGGCGGCGTCGAAGACGACGATGTCGGCATCCGCGCCCGTCTGAATCCGGCCCTTACGCGCCATGTCCGGAACTGATGGCGAAAGGATCTGTGCAGGGAGGAGACTTGCGCGTCGGATCACTTCCATCAGGCTCAGTGCGCCGGTCTCACGCCACAATGTGCGGATCGAGCGACTGAAGGTACCGGCGGTGCGCGGGTGCGTGACGACGTCGGCAGGCAACGGCCAGCGCAGGTCGTCGTATGTCGATGTGCGCCACAGTGGTTCGAATGCGTCGCTGGCGATCGCGGTGTCCTCGAAGACGAGCCCGCGTGTCATGAGATCCCGAGCGGCCGGGTCGTCCTCTTCGAGGAAGTGGACGAAGACCAGTCCGCCCGTGCCGTCCGCACGCGCTGCTCGCAGGTCCGCGGCGCTGGTGAACCGGTGTCCGCTGACGAGGTGTTGTACCGCGAAGGGCGTGATGTCTCGTCGGTCGAGCAGATCCGGCTCGAGGAAAGCGGCGCCGATCCCCGTCATCCCCGAGCCGTAGGGGTAGGCCTCTGTCGAGATCCGGGAACCGAGGGAACGTGCGCGCTCAACGAGGCCGTGCACCCTGTCGAGATGTCGCAGCGACGTGCTGTTGACGTGACAGTAGTGCATGTGGGCACCGGTTTCGCCTGCCGCCCTGACGATTTCCTCAGCGCCGTCGATCGGTGTGTCTGGATCCTGCTCGACGAGTTCGCGTGCGTGCGTGTATGTCGGCACGCCTCGGGCAGCGGCGAGTCGCGCGACCTCGACGTACTCCGCAGGCCCGACGCGCGGGGCATACCCGACGAGCACACCGATTCCGAGCGCGCCGTCGCTCAGGTCTTCTTCCAGCAGTGCCAGTATCCGGCCGACCTCAGCGGTGTTCGCCTCGGCCTGCCAGGCGGGGACTCCCATGTTGAACAGGACGTCGGCGGGATGGCCGGTGGTCGTCACGTCTGCCATCACGTGCATCCGTGCGGCGGCCCAGCTCGCCGAATAGCCGTAGTTGACGGGACGCCCCTCGATGGCGGCGCGCTCGTAGGCGCGGCCGACCGGGTGTACGCCACCCTCGAGCTCGAGGGCGGTCGTGACGCCGTCGAGAGCCTGCAGGCGTTGCCCGGCGATGCCGAAGCAGTGGCTGTGCATGTCGATGAAGCCCGGCGCGACCACCCGGCCGGACACGTCGGGCACACGGTGTCCGTCGAGTGGCTCAGCGCTGACGGCACTGATGGTGCCCCGGTCGATCCCGATGTCGAAGATGCCGTCGGTTCCGCTGTCGGGATCGATCACGCGGCCGCCGTGGAGTACCAGTTCGTGCATGGATGAAGCATGCGCCGCGCGCACTGCGAACTTTTCGTCGCCGGATCAGAAAATGAACGTCCCATCTTGTGCTGCGCTACGAACCGGCCCGCTGGCGACCACGCGCGAACCCTCGGTGCCCGCCCCCCGCGCGGCTCCACACTGCTGGAACCCGACCTGACGAGTGCGGGGCTATGTCACGTCGAACGCCGGACTCGTTCCGACGAACGACGAGAGTGAACCGTTGGCGCGCTTGCTGTCGCCGAAGTATCGGATACGGTGGCGCCCTGAAGTGCCCGATCGGGGTGTCCACGCGATCGTGACGACCGACGCCGTCGAACTCCCGGCTGGTCGTTTCCAGGAGAGTTCAGTACCCCAGGTGTCGTCGTCGGCAGCGGCGACCCAGCGTCCCGACTCGTAGCGTTCGACGACGAAGTAGCCGTCGCGGGCCGCGGTGCTGCCCGCGCTCACCCGGTGCACCTTGTTGGCGGGATGTGCTCCGCAGAAGTCCACCGAGACCGTCTCGCCGGGGCGATATGACGACTTCGGTGCGCGTACGACGTCGCCGAAACGCCTGCCCGCGATCGGTGTGTCGGCGGGTACCGGGGTCAGCAGGTCGGGCTGCGGACTGCGCTGGTCGGGCGGGTTCGGTCCGCGTGACGACGACTTCCCTGCGGCCATCTCCCGCGCGAGCCTGTCGAACTCCTGCATATACGCGCACAGGGTGTACCGCCCGAACATGGTCTCGCCACCCTCGTACTGCTGTGACAGATACTCCTCGGGAGTAGTGACGTACTGGCTGTAGCCGTTCGAGTATCCCTGCAACAGAACGTTTTCCAGTGGCAGCGTGAATGCTGCCGCGACGACGCGACGCACGCGCAGTCCCGCGGTGATGGTGAACTCGGCGGGAGCGGCTGCCAGCACGAGGTCGCCGAGGCGGATCAGCTGGATGGGCAGTACCTGTTGAATCCACGGATGCGGTGGCATGTAGCCGAGGGGGAACAACGGAACCTTCGGCGCCTGGATCTGCTGAACCCACTCGGGCGGTGTGACTTTCGACGTCGCGCCCAGCGCTGCGGCGAACGGCAGCACCATGCCCTCGTTGAGGAACGAGAGCTGACTGCGGGTGTTGTCCTCAGTGCTTGTCGCGGCGGCTGCGGCGCCCATGATGGCCGGACTGGTCCGTGCCGGGCGTCCATCGGGGGTGTACGTGCCGTCGATCGCGATGTCGGAGAGGTTGAGAAAGCGGTATGCGTACGAGACTCCACCGGACAGCGACCGCGCAGATGCAAACGCGCGCTCGCCTGCGCGGAACTGGCGCTGTCCGATGATCGTGCAGTTGGCCCGGTGATCGCCGGTGGGGCCTGCCGGGTGTAGTTTGCGCACAGCGAGATTCGGTGTCATATCACCCGCATTTGTCTGCGGGAATGACGCGACGACGCCGGGCTTCTGCTGTTCGGCGAGGTACGACGCGTAGCCCTTGTTGTCGACCGAGATGAGGGTGTTGGCATCGGTCAGTGATGTGCCATGGGTTGCGAACCAGGTGATCTCGCCGATCACGCTGCCGCCCTGGCGAAGCCGCAGCGACGTCACCTGCGGGTCGATGTGTTCGGGGAAGTGACGCCGATCAGGAGTCGGATTGTTCACGAACGCCTGCAGTGAGCGGTTTGCGCTCGCGTCGTGTAGTTCGGAGTGCCCGAGTTCGAGCGTCCCCGGTGCCAGACTGTGATGTGCCGCAACGATCGCGTCGACGATGCCGGCGACCTCGGCGCGGTAGGAGTTCTCGCGATGGCCCAGTGCGGCAAGGACATAGGCGTAGTCCCAGGCGGTGCCTCCGCAGGAGTTGTGGTTGTGGGTCGCGTTGAGGTTGACGTTGTCCTCGGAGTAGAGGTTGCCGAATCGACTGCGCAGTTCTTTCATCACACCGACGCGGTGTGACTCGAAGAGGCAGGCCAGGTCGGCGTTGACGAAGACGACTCGAGTCCCCGAGGCCGCGTCGGCGATGATGTACGCACGTGCCCAGACCCGTTGCAGGAGCCCCGTTGCCACCTGGCTGAGGTCGGAGTAGCCCATCATGCCCTGGCCGGCGATGGCGCCGGTGAGGTCGCCCTTGCCGGTGCCCACGAGGTACCCGGAAGTTGGTGCAGCCGAGGCTGTTCCGCTACCCGCAGTGCTGAGCGCCGCTGCGCCGAGTAGGCCCGCTCCGACGGCACCTGCCGAGGCGCCGAGAAAGCCGCGTCGACTCACTGTGCCGGGTGTGGACTCTCGATGTGCTGAACTCAACTGTGACCCCCTGATAGGACGTGGAACGAGTACGTGGACGAGTGGAACGATGGCGTGCGTCACGCCCGTGGTCAGCGCACAGTGCGCACCAACAACACGGACAATCCGCCGAGAATGCCGAAAACCGCTGAGGTGACGAACAATCCAGTGAAACCGCCGGTGGCCTCGACCACCGCGGCCCCGACGAGAGGCCCGAGCGCCTGTGGTACGGCCATGGCGATGTTCATGATCCCGAGATCCTGGCCGTTGTGTTGTGCGTCGGGGAGCACCTGGGTCGCCAGAGCCTGGTCGACGCCGAGGAACGCACCGAATCCGGCACCGAGGAGGGCGGCGGCCACCATCGTCATCGGCAGATCGGCTACCGCGGCGATGCAGATCGCTGCGGCCCCCTGGCAGACACCTGCGGCGAGCACGAATGGCTTGCGACGTCCGACCACGTCGCTGAGCTTGCCGGATACCAGTGCGCTGATGACGACGAAGACCATGTACACCGCAGACACGAGCAGCATGTCGTTGTCGGCGTCGGAGGAGTGCAGGCCGAACTTGAGGAAGAAGAAGAGCAGCGATGTGCCCAAAGCGTTTCCGAGATTCACCAGTACGCGACCCAGTAGCGTCCAGCCGAAGTCGGGATGGTCGCGCGGCGAGATCCACAGTTCGGAGAAGATCGTGCGAGGGCTCAGCCTGCCCTTGTCGTGGGTGGTACACGGCGGATCGTCGAGATACAGCACGAACGGGGTCACACACGCGATCAGTACGACGGCGAACAGTGCATAAGCCGGAAGAAAGCCGAGACCGAACGCTGACACCAGGGCGATACCGATGATCGCGCCGATCGCCTGCGGCGCGGATACCCAACTCGACACCACGCCACGTTGAAACACGGGTACCTGATCGCTGATGAGAGCGGTCAGGGCAGCCGACGCCGCGCTGAACCCCGTCAGCGCTGCGCACCAGCCGATGGTGATGGCGACGATGTTGTCGGAGAAGCCGAGTCCGAGTAGGCCGGCTGCGAAAAGTGCTGTACCGCCGACGATCCAGGGTCGACGACGGCCGTAACGACTCGTCGTCCGATCCGAGAGCGATCCCGTCAGCGGAAACGCGGCGAGTGCGAAGACGGCCGAGATTCCAGACACGATGCCGAAGGTGAGAACGCTGCGCTGCCAGTTGCTCTCGTCGACGCTGTTGCCGATCTCGAGCCAGTCGTTGACCTGGTCGGGCAGCGTGAGCTGGAACGGTGCGAGCTGGGCGAGCCAGATGCCGAGCCACGACAGCCCGAACAGGCCGACCCAGCGTGTACTGACACGCTGCCACGGGAGCGTCGGCGCCTGAACAGAGTCGCGTTCGACCGTCACCCTCGATGGGCTTCCGACTCGGCGGGTGCGGCGAGCGTGACGATCGCAGACGACAGGAGGTCGATGTTGCGGCGTGCGGCATCGGTGTCGCGGTCGGTCAGCCACGACAGGGTCAGGCCGTCGATCGCAGAGGTGACCAGATGCGCGACCTGCGGCAGGGGGAGTTCCCAGGTGATCGACATGCGGTCGCCGAGGTAGCTCAGCGCGTCGGCGACGGCTGTCCGGTAGGTCTGCCACTGTCTGCTCACCGCTGCGCGGTCGTGCCGGATCGCGTGTGTGGCCACCTCGAGCAGCGCGAGTTCGCGTGCGGGGTCGTCCTCGAGCATGCGGAGATAGCCCAGCATGGCCTCGCAGAGCACCTCGTGCAGAGTCGCGTCGTCGGCGATCATGTCGGCGGACAGGACTGCCGTGAGTCGCTCCTGCTCGGTGATATGAGCGATGACCTCGTTGATCAGCGCGTCGCGCGACGGGAAGATGTAGAAGAGCGCCCCTTGCGGCATGCCCGCCTCGCCGACAATTGCCCTCGTGGTGGCCGCCGCGAGGCCATCGCGCGCAATGACACGGACGGCGGCGTCGATGAGCGCCTGACGTCTGTCCTCGAACGTCATCCGTCGCACATGTCCCCCTCGTTCAACTGCGTGTGGCGTCCACCGGGCTGTGGTGTGCGCGCGGCGTGACCTACGACGGGTCGATCAACCGTTGCGAGCCTCGGCGGCGATCCCCCCGTCAGTTGACCATATGGTCAACTGACGACAAATGTGCGGGATTGACGCGATTTCCGCAACAGGGGGCGGTCGATTTAACCGACGCGCAACGGGGCAACGGGCTATGCGCGTCGCGCGCACGACTCCTACCGGACGGGAAGGGCTCCGGTCCGGTAGTAGGAGTGGTGGCAGGTCAGGCGGGTTCGAGCTCGCCGATGCTCACGAGTGTGCCGTCGCGCAACATGGCGATGATGCTCTCGGCGACGTCGGCAGGGTAGGTGCCGTCGGGGTAGCTCTCGGCCTGACTACTTTCAATGAGCTGCCCGTCGGTGCCCCGACTGTGGGCGAGCCGACTGTCGGTGCCTCGATTGTCAGTGCCCCAACCGTCAGTGCCTCTTCTGTCCGAAACCGATGCCGACGACTCGGCGCGGCGCCGGAGAAGCCTGTCGTCGACGATCCCGCCGAGGTCGTGAATGCGGTTTGTCTGCGCTGTCTGGTTTGTCTGCGCTGTTCGGTTCGTCGTGGCGAGGCCTGGCGGGCTGGTGTTCGGGCTCCACCCGTATCGGCCACGATCGGGGCCGTCGTGAATCTTCTCGGTGGTGAACTGCTCGGGTCGCTCGCCGACTGCGCGGTTGTGGGGCCCGCAGGCGGGAGCGAGTTGGTCGATGTCGGTGCGTCCACCGTGAGCCCAGTCCTGCTCGGCGTGATGGATTTCGATGTGGCTGAACGGTGCCGGGCAACCCGGCTTGGAGCAGCCGCCGTAATTGGCGAACAGCATGAAGCGCTGTGACTGACTCGCCAGCCGCTTGGCAGTGCCGAAGTAGAGCGGCTCGCCGGTGTGCTCGGAGAACACGGCCAGATGCATGACCGACTGTGCCGCGAGCCGAATCAGTTCGGGCATGGGGATGTCAGTGCCGGTCGTGGTTTGTCCGAAGCCCGCGTACTCGCGCAGTTGGGTATCGGAGACCCGCACAACGAGGTGCGGCGGTAGGCCACGATGGCTCGCACCGAGGAGGCCGCCGTCGAGCACGGTGGTGAGAAGCGCGCTGAGTGCATCGTGGTTACGTTGTGCGGGCGTGCGGTTGTCGCGTGCGGCTGCTTCGGTGAGTAGTTCGGCGTCGACGTCGGAACTCGAACCGGTGGGGGAGGTGTCGTCGTCCGGGTTGTTCATGCCTGGGGCCGCCCACGCAGCGAGCACGACGTCGAGCTTGGCTCGAGTGGCGGGGTCGAGCGTGCCGAGTAGTCGTGACATCGATTGTGTGTCTTGATGTCCGACCGTGAGGTTACGTTGGCGTTTGCGGTCTCTGTGGTCGGTGATCGTGCCGTCGGGATCGAGATGCGCGAGTAGGCGTGTCCCGGCGGCCATGATCTGACGCGGTGCAAGCTTCTGTGAGAAGTCCACTACTTCGGTCTCTGCGCGGGTCAGGTCCTCAGGCTCGAGTGCCGCAGGAATCTTGTTCATCACCTCGAGCGCGGCGCTGAGGTGTTCGGCTCCCAGCGTGCCCTCGCGCAGTGCTGCAGCCAACTGTGCGTACACGGGAGACTTCTTCTCGCCTGTGATGGTGTAGGTCTCGCAGAGGACCTCCATGGTACGCATCCTCTTGCCCGCGTTGGGAATACGTAGTGGACCCATCATGAAATCGCGCAATGAGATCTGTCCAGCAGAGCGGTAGGCGGCGCGGTTGGACACGTCCATCATGCGGTCATTACCGATCGAGATCATGCGCCGTGCTGCGCGTTCGTGCTCGATCGACATCGCGGCGACGTCGGCCTCGGAAGTAGTGGTGGTGTCGACCGTGTCGAGTTGGTCGAGAATCGAATGGAGCTGCTCGTACAACATGATTGGAGTCTGCGTGTCAGGCGTCGAGGCGGTCATCGCCTCTGCGTCTACCTCGTGTGTATCCATCGCCACCCCGATCCGATGCGAACAAACGTTCTACCTCCAATCTAGTCACGGTTTGCGTTATGTCAAGAAGAATTTCGTGAATTTCTCACAGTCGTTGCGGCACTGCGTATTCCGAGCACGTATTAGGTGCGTCCTTGACTCGCCGCCCGTTGGGCGCAACGCTGGATTTCATGGTGACTACCGTCGATGATGGCTCCGCTGCTCGCGCACGCCTCGCTTACGAAACCCTCGAACCCTTCCACGTGCTGGCCTACTTCAACCCCGGTCTGTCGGACGCCCAGGAAGACACGGGACTCGATGCGCATGCCTTCTACGTCGGAGCACGCGGTGCCCCGCTGGGCGACTGCTCTGCTCCGGTGGTGATCTCGTCGTTCTACAACTTCTCGCCTGACCTGATCACGACGGCCTGGTCCGCGGCGCAGGCCACAGGGCTTGAGAAGGTCGCGCGACGTCGAGAGCAGATGCTCGACACGGTGCTGAGTGAGATCCTCGGGGAGAAGGTCGATGATCCGCAGATCGCCGACCTGGCCGGTCGCTATCGCGATATCGCCGCAGATCTTCCCTTTGGTGGCAGGGCGCTTGCCGCTGCCTGGGCGGCTACCTCGCCGCCGGACGAACCCCATCTCGCACTCTGGCATGCGATCGCAGTGCTCCGAGAGTGGCGGGGCGACAACCACATCGCCGTGCTCGTCGCCCACGGTCTCGACGGGCTCGATGCGGCGGCCTTCCATGAGGCACAGCTGCCCGACTCCTCGATCCGACGTCGGATTCTGGGCCGCAGGCTCACGCAACTGACCCGAGGCTGGTCCGACGAGCAGTGGGATGCGTCCGTCGACCGGCTGGTCCGTCGAGGTCTGGCAACGAGGACCGACGATGCGCATGAGTTGACCGAGTCCGGCGTGGATCTGTATCGCACGATCGAGGCAGAGACGGACGCGATCACCGGTCGGGCGTGGACGGGGGCAGACGTCGAGAGCATGCTGGAGGACACTCGTCCGTACGTCAAAGCAGTGATCGACGCCGGGGTACTGCCCGGCACGAGGAAGAAATGAGGGTCTCTCCAACCGTCTTCGCTCCGGCGTCGTTCTCGCCGACTTCGCAAATCCGGGCATCCGGGCTGTCTGCACGGAGTACACGTGGAACATGGATGATCTCGGGGCGATCAAGGCGCTGAAGTACCGCTACCTGAGGGCGCTCGATACCAAGGACTGGGATGAGTTCGCGGCGACACTGACCGAGGACGTCACCGGCGAGTACGGCACGACGCTGTCGTTCGGTGACAGAAGCGAACTCGTCGCGTACATGCGCAGCTCCGTCGGGCCGGGTGTCATCACCGAGCATCGCGTCGACCATCCCGAGATCATCGTCGACGGTGACACGGCCACTGCTCGGTGGTATCTGCAGGATCGTGTGATCGTGCCGGCCTTCTCGTTCATGATGATCGGCGCAGCCTTCTACTCGGATTCGTATCGTCGCACCGACGAGGGCTGGTTGATCAGTGCGACGGGTTACGCACGGACGTACGAGGCGACAGTCGATCTCAAGGATCTCCCGAGCTTCTCAGTCAAGGCCGGACCTGCGGTCGGTCTGGCGTTATGACGGGCGAGGGGCATGCCGATGTAGGCCACGGTCGTGTTCACTGACAGGGCCGACGCCGGTCGCGTGCTTGGTCTCCACGCCGCTGACGTGTTGGGCGGGAGCGGATTCAGAACTGCAGGCGGGGGTCGGCCACCGCTGGTCGTCGTCGGACTCGCCCGGGGAGGTGTGCCCGTCGGATGTGAGGTGGCGCGCGCGCTCGACGCTCCGCTGGACGTCCTCGTGGTACGCAAGATCGGCGCGCCTGGTCAGCCGGAGTTCGCGATGGGCGCTCTCGCCGCAGGGCAGGTCCTGATCACCGACGACGTGCCGCAACAACTCGGGGTATCGGACGAACTGCTGCAGCGGATCATCGCAGACGAGGACGCGCTGCGCGTCGAGCGTGAGAACACGTATCGCTCTGGGCGGCCGTCGACTTCGTTCGCGGGCAGTGCTCTGGTGTTGGTCGACGACGGTATCGCGACCGGTGCGACGATGGCCGTCGCGGTGCGCGCCGTGCGGGCGGCAGGAGCCATCGGCGTCGTCGTTGCCGTCCCGACTGCCCCGCAGGATGCGCTACAACGATTCGAGGCCGACGCGTCGGTCGATCGCGTTGTGTGCGTCGACATCCCGCAACCCTTTCGTGCGGTGGCCTTTCATATCATGACTTTCATCAGGTGACCGACGCTGAGGTCATCGAGTGCCTTCGCGGGCAGTGAGTACCGCCGGCACGACCGGTCACGTCTCAGAGTGTCGGCTCACCAACAGATAGTTCGAGGTCGATGCGCTCGGCGAGAGCTGGATCGTGCAGATCTGCTCCGGCAGCCATCGCCTGCTGAAGCATGGGAAGTCGGGCAGAGTCGATGGCGGTGCTGTCTTCTCCTGACTTCCAGTAGGCGCGGGCGAGGAGGTCGTCGCGGGCGATGCCCCAATCCTGCGTGGCACGTCGCCGTAGCGATCGCACGGCATCTGTCTCGGCGGCTATCCACGCCTGGATGCGGTCACCGGAGCCGGCCACATCAGGGGTCTTCTGCTGCAACTCGCCGAGCGAGCGGACATGTTCGATCGTGATTCCCGGGTGTGCGGGAACCAGAGCGAGGTCGGCGTCGTCGTCGAGCGCGATGAACGCCTGGCCGCCAACGTGTTCGGGAAGCGACTCGATGATGGCGGCGAGTGCCGGTAACGCCGACCCGTCGGCGACGAGGAGGATGCGCTCGACGTCGACGGGTAGGTGCCACTCCGGTCTCATTCCCACGTAGGTCACGGTGTCGCCCACGCTGAGATCGGAAAGCCATTCCGCCAGCGCTCCATACGGATGTCGCATGATGTCCGTCGTCAGCATCCCGGTGTGCTTGTCGTATGCGCGAACGGTGAGTGCACGCACGACCGGCTGAGCCTCTGGCGTCGACTGTTCGGGTTTGCCGTCCGCGCCTCGGTCGGGTCCGATGTGCGATGCCTCCGGTGACGATGGTAGGACCAGCTTGAATGCGTCGGCGGGGTGGAGGTCGACGTCGGCGAGATCGTCTGCGGAGAATACGAGGCGGATGAACGCGCGTGACAACTCGGTGATGTCGACCACCGTCGACGTGCACTTCGTCGGTGGATTGGCATGTGCGCGTTGGCGAATGCCCGACTTGATCGTGTCAGTCATCCGATCAGCCCAGCTTCGCCAGCGCGGGTTCGACCTTCTTGATCGCCCACGGCACCGAGTAGATCGACGGGCTGCTGAACGCTGCAGCATTGGAATTGTCGAGATACACGGTGCTGCCGCGTTGGACGGCGGGCAGCGTCGAGAAACCCGGAACCTTGTCGAACACCTCAGGACCACCGGCGAGCGGCCAGAGGATCAAGAGGTCAGATCGGAAGACATCGATTCTTTCCGGTGAGACCAGGGTTCGCTCCCCTTGAGGGGATAGCGCCTGCGCGTCCGGGTCGAGTGCCAATCCCATCTGTCCCATGAGCTTCGACGCCGCGTCGCTCTTTGACGTGACCACTCCAAGCTGATTCTGTTGGTTGAGCTGAGCGAAGGTGAATGTTTTGCCCTGTGCCTTCGGATACTTCGATTTGACCTGTGCGAGTTGGTCGTTGACCTCCGCAACCGCGGTAGCCGCTGCCTTCTCTTTGCCGAAGATCTTTCCCGCGGTGAGGGTTACATCTTCCCAGCTGTCGACCTGTGTGCCCTGCCTGAGCACCGGGATGGTGGGAGCGATCTGCTGTAGCCGCTCCCACGTGGCCTTGTCTGGCAGGAATCCGGCGAGGATCACGTCCGGCTTGTACTTCGCGAGACTCGCGATGTCTGGTGTCGTGGTGTACGGCACGACGGTCGATGAGTGTTCGGGGGTCCACTCGAACCGGTTGTTCGGTCCCGAGTAGCCCTGCATGACGAACTCGGCTGTGATCGGGACGTCGAGTTTGATCAACGCGTCTGCCCAGGTCCAATTCAAGGTGACGGGGCGCGTCGGCGCGCTGGGGATCTCGGTGGTGCCGTACTGGTGTGTGATCGTCACCGGTCCCGCTGCCGACCCCGGGGACGACTCCGAATCGGAGTCGACGCTCGAACAGCCGCCGACCACGAGTGCTACCGCTGCGAGCGCCACTGTGAACCATCGAGACCTCATGTGCATTAGGTGACCCTAACCTAATGCACGAATCCGAGGCTAGGGGGTCGTCGAAACCGGTTACTGCAGACGGTGATCGTCGTAGCGTGCGACGATATGCGCGTGGGACCTCGCCGCTCGCGTCACACCGGTGCCGCGCGTCGGGCGTGGGAGGTGGCGCACGTAATTGCGACCGTTGCGGTTCCGTGGGCGCTGGCGGTCTACTACCTACGCTCAGACGTGCGGTCGATCGATGGGTCGGCACGCCTCGTCGCGGACTTCCACCGGTGGGCGGTGTTGGGTGCGGGTGTATTGCTGATCAGCGGCGTGCTCTTGCGCATCTCTGGGCGAAGCCCTGCCGCGACCGTCCCTTTTGCGATTGTGTGGCTACTCGGAATTGCGTTCTCGATAACTCAGATCCACCAGTACAGCGGCAAGTACGTCTGCACCATCGAGCTGTGCATGCCCGATTTCGGCCTGTTCGTGACCGCCGTTCCGTTTGCGGTCGCCTTGTCTCTGTCTGTCGCCGGATCGATCATCATCGATCGTGTGTGTCGCTCACGGGACCCGATGGGGTGAGCGGCGTCGCGGTGTTCAGGCGATCACGGCGAATCCGGCTCCCCAGCTGATCTTCTCGGCACTCGCGAGAGTGAGCTGAAGGAATCCGAGTGACTCGAGTTCGCGGGCGCGCTTGAGGCTTCCGGCGTCGACGGCCTTTAATCCGCCCTTTGTTACGAGATCGATGAGCTCGCTCTTGCCTGCAGTGTCGTCACCGGCGACGAGCGCCGTGGTGGCCTGGCCGGAGTCGCCGACAGTTCCCGAATTGAGCGTTGCGGCGAAGGTGGTGTTGAACGCCTTGAGTACCCGGGACTCGGGCAGCTTGGCGGCGAGTTCGGCGGCAGCGCTGGAATCGGCGGGAACCACGAGCGAGTCAAAAGTGGTGAAGTTCAACGGGTTTGTGATGTCGACGACCACTTTGCCCGCGAGTTCGTCTGCGCGCTCGGTCGCGATGACATCGAGTTGCGGGTAGGGCACCGCGAGGACGACCAAGTCACCGGTGATCGCAGCCTTGTCGCCGTTGCCGATGATCTGAACGTTTGCACCGTCGTTGCTCAGCACGCCGGCGATCGCCTGGCCCATGTTGCCGTTTCCGAAAACGGTTACCTCGGTCATGTCTGGTTCCTTCCATTTCGCGGGCCCGGTTCGGGCCTCCTACCCATCGCAACCGTAGGCCGCTCGGCGGTCTTCCGGAGGCGGTTGTAATGACGCGCAGATCACATAAACGGACCGTGGTCCAGTTGTTGGATGTCCGACCCGCTCTGTCGATAGAAACGAAACAGCCCCGGTCGACGGATCGACCGGGGCTGTACGGAGCCGATGACGGGAATCGAACCCGCGTATTCAGCTTGGGAAGCTGATGTTCTGCCATTGAACTACATCGGCGTGCGAGGGTCACTCGCGAACGACAGCCTAGCAAACCTCGGCGCCGAAGCGGATGGTCACCCGCGATCGCGTGACTATCCTCGCCAGCAAGGCCCGCGGCAGGTGGGCGAGCGACGACGACGGGGCCGCACATGGAGTACCGCAACCGCACAGCACTGATCACCGGAGCGAGCGGAGGTATCGGCGAGCAGTTCGCACGCGTCTTCGCCGCCCGCGGCGCCGATCTGATCCTCGTCGCACGCAGTGAGGACAAGCTGGTAGCGCTCGCAGGCGAGTTGTCGTCGCGGCATCAGATCCGAGCCGAGGTCATCCCCGCGGACCTCTCGATCCCCGGTGCGGCCGACAAGGTGGTCGCCGAGGCCGACAGTCGTGGCCTGCGCGTCGACATCCTGGTCAACAACGCCGGGTTCGGCACCTTCGGCTACCTCGCCAAAGCCGACCCCGCACGCATCCGCGACGAGGTCGCGCTCAACGTCGGCGCACTCACCGACTTCACCACCACCTATCTGCAGCGCATGTCCGATGTGGGCGAAGGAGCCATCCTCAACATCGCCAGCAACGCTGCCTTCCAACCCATTCCGCGAATGGCTGTATACGCCGCCACCAAGGCGTACGTCCTCTCGCTCAGCGAGGCACTGTGGTCGGAGGGGCGCCGCGTGGGCGTACGAGTTCTGGCAGTCTGCCCCGGCGCCACCGACACCGAGTTCTTCGACGTCGCGGGCGACGGTTCGGCGATGAAGCAACGACGCTCCGTCGAGCAGGTCGTCGACACCGCGCTCACCGCACTCGAAGCGGGCAAACCCAGCGTCGTCGACGGTCTGATCAACCGGATCGGTGCATATGGGGCGCGGTTCGCTCCGCGTCGACTGGTGCTCGCGATAGCCGAACGCACGGTGAGCTGACCCCACGTCGTCGGATACGCTCGCAGACGTGCTGCTCTCCGATCGCGACATCCGCTCTGAGGTCTCCGACGGCAACCTGTCGATCGACCCGTTCGATCCGTCCCTCGTGCAGCCGTCGAGCGTCGACGTCCGGCTCGACAACCTCTTCCGGGTCTTCAACAACACCCGCTACACGCACATCGATCCCGCACAGCGCCAGGACGAGCTGACCACCCTCGTCGAACCCGCCGACGGCGAGCCGTTCGTGCTGCACCCGGGTGAGTTCGTGCTCGGTTCGACGCTGGAGATCTGCACTCTGCCCGACTACCTCGCGGGCAGGTTGGAGGGAAAATCCTCGCTCGGACGCCTCGGCCTGCTGACGCACTCGACGGCCGGCTTCATCGACCCGGGATTCTCCGGGCACATCACGCTCGAACTGTCGAACGTGGCAAACCTGCCCATCACCCTGTGGCCCGGTATGAAGATCGGTCAGCTCTGCCTGTTCAAGCTGAGCAGCCCGTCAGAGAACCCCTACGGCAGCGCAGCGGTCGGGTCCAAGTACCAGGGGCAACGCGGCCCGACGCCGTCGAAGGCGTACCTGAACTTCATCCGCGACTGAATTGCGCGAGTGTCACTGAACCCCCTGTGTCACTGAACCGCACGAACGACACGGGTCGGGCTGACCAGTCGTGTTGTCTGCGCGTTGCCCGCATGTTCACCGCGCACATCCGAGATTCACCCGCGCGCCCGCGACTGGCCACGTCCTCGTAGCGAGATGGAAGATCAGCCCCCGTAGTCACTTCAGGTATGAAGCTGACAGTGATCGGGTGTGGATACCTGGGGGCGACACACGCAGCGTGTATGGCCGAACTCGGACACGACGTGCTCGGCGTCGACGTTGATCCGGACAAAGTGGCCCGTCTGTCGTCGGGAGAGGTGCCGTTCTTCGAGCCGGGGCTCGCAGATATTCTGCGTCGCAACATCTCTGCGGGCAGACTGACGTTCACCACCGACATCGTTGCCGCTGCCGCACACGGATCGGTGCACTTCATCGGAGTGGGAACACCGCAGCGAGCGCGTGGGCACGCTGCAGACACCTCCCACGTCGAGGCTGCTGTAGACGCGCTGGTTCCGCATCTGCGTGGTGAGCACCTCATCGTCGGCAAATCGACTGTGCCAGTGGGTACCGCCACATCACTCGCCCGTCGGATCGAGACGTTGACCTCGTCGAAAGCGTCGGTGGATCTCGCCTGGAACCCCGAGTTCCTCCGCGAGGGGTTCGCCGTCGAAGACACTCTTCGGCCTGATCGTCTGGTGATCGGTACCGATCCGGGCTCCGATACTCATGTCGCACGGACAGTTCTGCGCGAGGTCTATCACGAGATCATCGAGACCGGCCCTCCCGTCATCGAAACGGATTGGTCCACCGCAGAGTTGGTGAAGGTCTCGGCCAATGCCTTTCTGGCGACCAAGATCTCGTTCATCAATGCGATCAGCGAACTCTGCGAGATAGTCGGCGCCGATGTGTCCACACTGGCCGACGCAATCGGTCACGACAAACGCATCGGTCGTCGATTCCTCAACGCGGGACTGGGATTCGGCGGTGGATGTCTGCCCAAGGACATCCGCGCCTTCGAGGCACGGGCAGAAGAACTCGGTGCGCACGGTGCACTCCGATTCTTGCGCGAGGTCGACACGATCAACATGCGGCGACGCTCCGCCATGGTCGATCTCATCGCGCAG
Source organism: Gordonia aichiensis NBRC 108223 (assembly GCF_000332975.1). Taxonomy (GTDB): domain Bacteria; phylum Actinomycetota; class Actinomycetes; order Mycobacteriales; family Mycobacteriaceae; genus Gordonia; species Gordonia aichiensis. Next base: position 30,025 of record NZ_BANR01000021.1, read on the forward strand.
GCATGTCCACGTGAACTGTTGGGCGCCAACATCGCGGTACTCGGTGCCGCGTTCAAGCCCGAGAGTGACGATGTGCGTGATTCGCCCGCACTGAGCGTTGCAGGACAACTGGCACTTCGTGGGGCGTCGGTCACTGTTTTCGATCCGAAGGCCAACGCCAACTCGCGTCGCATGTATCCGATGCTCGGATACGCCGATTCCGCCGCAGAGGCCGCTCAGGACGCCGATGTCGTCGCGATCGCCACCGAATGGGCGGAGTTCGTGCACATGGCGCCGACAGAACTCGATCCCGTTGTGCGGTCACGGGTCATCGTCGACGGTCGTCGCTGCCTCGATCCCCAGACGTGGCGCCGGGCGGGCTGGTCGTATGTGGCACTCGGTGGCAGAACGACGGCTTCCGACGGCGTTGTCGACGCCGGCCGGCGCGGGTCGGTCGGATTGGCGGGTATGTCGTACGAAGGCGTGACACGAGTGGCGCATCACTGACGTCATGCTAGGTTGGCTCTCAGAACTGCGGGGGAGCGGTCAACGGGCGCGGCACAGGAGCAACTGAACCCGACTCACGAGAAGGCTTGTGGGGTTTCTCGATGGTAGGGACTACCGAATCTATGGACAACGAGGTGATCACGGACGGACGTGTCGTCGACGCGTCCGTGATCGCGCGTGTCTCCGACCATCTCCGCCGCCGACATTCGACGCTGGTGGACGCATTCGCGGTGATCACCGTCGCCGAGGAGGGCGTGTCGGCGACCCTCGTCGACGCCGGCTCGGGTGCGGCGTTCGCACACAGACTCGCCCCCGGCACCAGCGGCCCTGATCTCGACGTCCTGATCTCCGATCATCTCGTACGTGCGGGACGCGTCGACGCACCCGAATCCGACGAGTGGGTCGCAGAGTTACGCCTCCTGAGCTATCGGGGCCGGCATCGTCTGGCCGAGTCGGACGGCACATTCATCATGGGCGAGGAGCATGTCCGCCTGTTCCGCGTCACCCGCCGCGATGTTGCGCAATCGACCCTCGCCCGCGCCGAGCACGTGCCAGACGCGGTCGCGCAGAGCGCGGAGTCCACGGGACGTCGGGTCAGTGCGCTGGTGTTCGATTCGTCGCACAACGCGTGGCCGGGTCTACCCGAGATCCTGGCTCCGGTCACCGACGTACCGATCGTGGTGCTCGACGACGTCGCACTGACGATTCCGGCCGCGACCACCGAGCAGCCCTCGCTGGCGGCGCCCGAGCAGGTGCCCGAGCCGACGATCGTACGGGAACCCGTGGGGGAGACCACCGACATCGTCGGGGTCGACTACACGCAACCACCGCAGGTCACGCAGACGCCGACCGTTGAGCACGTGCCGAGTGGTCAGCCTGCTATCCATCCCGCGCAACCACCGACCCAGCAGGGGAGGTCGGTCGACAACGAGTTCGACGTGACCGACCGGATCGAACCCATCGCGTTGGCGTATTCGGCGCGACTCGCGACCCGCGACGAAGCTGCGCACCCTGACCGACTCGTCTACCCGGCAACGCCGGGCGTCGACATACGGCGTGAGGTCGAGAATGGCTCTACGGCAGACGAACTCGTTGCCGCACCCTCGGATTCGCAGCCGCCGGGCGCAGAAGCCGGCGGAGCTGGGAAATTCATGCCGCGCAGTCGGAGAAGGATCGCGGTAGGTGTGGGCGCAGTAGGCGTTATCGGGGTTGCGGTGGCGCTCACCGCACTTGGACTCAGCGACGGCGCAGCGGCTCCGTCCGCCTCGGTCCCCGTCACGACGACGCAGGCTCCGACGACGACTCAGCTCTACGCCGACCTTGCCGATCTCAACGAGGCTCGTGCACCCGCGGCAACCTATGTCCCGCCGCCTCCGCCACCGCCGCCCTCACAGACCGAGCAGTCGGACACAACGCCCCGGCCACGCGGGGGCGGGAGACCGAAACCCAAACCGCGAGCGGTCATTCCGCTACCGGGTGGATTGCCGCCGATCGTCGTCCCCTGACGATTCGTCACGCTCGGCAATGGCGAGATAGTCGCCGAGCTGGCGCGCCATGTCGCGGTCGAGGGCGCGGTCGAGCGTGTTGTGTGCGATCGTCGACCCCGCGCGTCTGAGTTCGACGAGAAGGTCGCGTGCCCAATCGGATTCGGCGGCGGTCTGCGGAATCCACCCATCCTTGTACTCGTCGGCGATCGTTGCCCTGCCCGCCGAGATGAGTGCTTCTGCGGCTGAGTCCATTTGTGCGCTGAGTTTTTCGTGCACCGACAGAATGGAATTCAATGTCAGGCCGCGTCGGACGAGTCGGGCGTAGGCGTCGATCGTCTCCTGATCGAGCACGGTGAACGACGCAGGGGGATCTTCCGCCCCTTCGGGAGTGATCAATCCGAGGTCGATCAGGCGGGTGACGTATGCGGGGTTGCTGTTGTTGAGGAGTTCGCGCAGTTGGTCGGCCGTGACCGAGGTCGTCGTCGTGTTGCCCCACGGCGCCGCGACCACCTCACGAAGTCCCAAGACATCCGCCAAGTCATCGCCGCGTTGGATCCCGCTGAAGAACTCCCCGATGTGTCGGATGGTGAACCCGCGGCGGAGCAGATCGTTGATCACCTTCAGCCGGTCGAGGTGTAGATCGGTGTAGATCGCTATACGGCCACGACGCAGCGGTCTCGGCAACAATCCACGGTCCTGGTATCCGCGGACATTGCGGGTGGTGGTACCCGCTGCCCTCGCCAGATCGTCGATCCGGTACTCGGTCGTGGGCTTGTCGTCGCTGCTCATCGCGCCCATTCTCGCATCACGCACTCAGCCCGCGGAGCACCATCGCCAAGACGTGCTCGTAGTTGGTGCCAGGATCGATCGTCGGCGGATGCGTGCCGGCCAATTCCAACGACACCGCACCGTGCACGCAGCTCCAGACCTGCATCGTCACCTCGTGGGGGTCGGCCCTCGTGAGTAGGCCCGCGTTCTGCCCGTAGCGGATGTGGTCGGTGAGGACTTCGAAGGCGTGGTCGGCGACGTCGGAGTCGGGATGGTGGTCGGAGCCGAACATCAGCGAATACACGATCGGGTACCTGAGCGCGAACTCCCGATACGCCCGCCCGCTGTGCGCCAGTCGGTCGCGCGCGTCGTCGTCCGTCACGTCGATCATGCGGGTGAACTCGGCAAATGCATCGCTCACCAGGGCGTCGAGTAGACCCTCCTTGCCGTCGAAGTGGTTGTACACACCCATCGGTGCGACTCCGGCCTCGGTCGCAACGGAGCGGACGGTGAGTCCGGCAGCGCCGTCACGTTCGAGGATTCGACGCCCCGAGGCGATGAGGTTGGCGCGTACCTCGGTGGCCGGAGTACGACGCGGACTTCGGGAAGAGGCCATGTTGACAGCCTACTAGAACAGTGTTCTTCTATATAAGAACATTGTTCTACAATAGTGGAACAGCAATCCATTACCGGAGGTGAGTCTGATGCGTTCACGATGGTTGGCGCTCGGTGCGCTGTGTTTGGCCGAACTGTTGGTGATGATCGACAACACGATCGTCAATGTCGCGTTGCCGACCATGGCGCGCGATCTCGAAGCAGGGACCTCGGGCCTGCAGTGGATCGTCGACGCCTACACGCTGGTGTTCGCCGGTCTGCTCCTCACCGGCGGGTACCTCGGCGACCGCTTCGGTCATCGTCGGATGCTGGTCACCGGTATCGCGGGTTTCGCCGCGGTGTCGGCGTTGGCCGCGTCGTCGAACACGCTGAGCGAACTGATCGTCGCGCGTGGGGGACTCGGTGTGTTCGCAGCGCTTGTCTTTCCTGCGACCCTCGCTCTGATCATCGCGATCTTCCCCGGCGGTGCCGAACGCGCGACCGCGGTCGGAGTGTGGGGTGCAACGTCAGGCGTCGCGGTCGCAATCGGGCCGGTACTCGGTGGATGGTTGCTCGAGCATTTCTCGTGGGCGTCGGTGTTCTGGGTCAACTTGCCCATCGCTGCTGTGACAGCGCTCGCGGTGCTCGCGGTCGTGCCGGGCACGCGGCCGGAGTCGGTCGCGCGGTTCGACGTCCTCGGCCTGGTCTTGTCGGTACTCGGACTCGGGCTGCTGACCTACTCGGTCATCGAGGGACCGCACGTCGGATGGGCCGATCCGCGGACCATTGTCGGCCTCGTCATCGCGGTCGCGGTGGTCGGTCTGTTCGTGTGGCGCGAACTCACGGTGACCCATCCGATTCTCGACGTTCGATTGTTCGCCAATCGCCGATTCGCTACCGCAGCAGGGATGATCGCCGTAGCGTTCTTCTCGCTCTTCGGATTCATCTTCCTCATCACCCAGTTCTTCCAGGCGGTCAAGGGCTACGGGCCTTTCGAAGCTGGTCTGCGCACACTGCCTTTCGCGCTCGTGACGGCGATGTGTTCACCGATCGCGATGGCGCTCGCGCACAGGGTCGGCCCACGGTGGGTCGTCACGACCGGGGCCGTCCTGATGTCGGCCGGCTTTGCGCTCGTGGAGATCTCGTCACGGGTGTCGGGCTACTGGGAGCTCATCATTTGGTCGATGGCATTGATGGCTGCTGGGCTCGCCGCGATCTCCGGTCCGTGTACGCAAGTGATCATGGATTCGCTTCGACCGGAGCAAGCCGGTGCCGGCAGCGCGGTCAACGACACCACGCGCGAGATCGGCGGCACCCTCGGTGTGGCAGTGCTCGGTTCGGTGCTGACGTCTGTGTACGCGTCGTCGGTCTCGGAACGGATTGGTGGGCTTGGCCTTCCAGCTCACCTCGCCGAGATTGCCGAGCAGTCGGTGATGGGCGGGGCCGAGGTGGCATCACGTGCGCCTACCTCGATGTCGGAGCGCATGACTGTTGCCGTGCAAGAGGTGTTCGTCGAGGGTCTGCACAGCGCCGTGTGGGTCGCCGTTGTGGTGACGGCGGTGGCAGCCGTGGCGGCAGCTGTACTTCTGCGCGGCGTGGGCGGTTCACGCACAACCGAACCCGAGTCCGAGCAGGCGTCAGAGGTCGACGGTGAGGTGATCGCCACCCGCGCGTGACACGCAGGTGAGGATGGAGCCCGCGTTACGCTCCGGCTCGGTCAGGATGTTGTCGCGGTGGTCGATCGCACCAGACAACGTCCTGATCTTGCATGTACCGCAGAAACCCTGACGGCATGAATACGGCACCGTCGGAATCTCCTTGCGTAGCGCGGACAGCAGGGTCTCGTCGGCCCCGACGTCGATCGTCTGTCCGGTCGATCCGATCGTGACCGTGAACGGCCGCCCGTTCTCCACCGGTGGCGGGCTGAATCGCTCGTAGTGCAACTCGATGTCGGGACGGTCGCGCAGATGGCGTCGCAACGATTCGAGCATAGGGACTGGGCCGCAGCAGTACACCGCGAGCCCCGAGGGCGCCCTCCCGGTCTCGGGATCCACCGGACCGAGTAGTTCTTCCATCGTCGGCAGCCCGTGCTCGTCGTCGGTGCGGATGGTGATCTTGTCACCGAACTCTGCGACCTCGTCGCGGAACGGGATCGAGTCCATACTGCGACCGGTGTAGATCATCGACCAGTCGAGTCCGAATCGCTCCGCCGCCGCCAACATCGGCAGGATCGGTGTGATCCCGATGCCCGCAGCAACGAACCGGAGAGAGCGAGCCTGCGAGCCGTGGCCGGGTAGTGCGATCGGAAACGCATTGCGTGGTCCCTTGATTCGCACGGTATCGCCCATGCGCAGAGTGTCATGCACCTCGATCGAACCGCCGCCGCCGTCGGGGATACGCCGCACGGCGATGCGGTAGGTGTGGCGATCTGCGGGATCTCCGCACAGCGAGTACTCACGCATCCTGCCCGACGGCAGTAGAAGGTCGAGATGCGCACCCGCATGCCACTGATCGAGGAGTTGGTCGTCGAGACCTGCGAACGTCAGCGCGACGACGTTCTCGTCCTGCGCGACGACCTCTCGGCCCACGATGCGCAGCGTGGTGACACCATCGCTCTCCGGGGTGGGGTGCAATGGCGAGAACGGGCGCCAGAACGGAAGCCAGGTCTTCGACAGCACTGTCCCGAACGTCATCAGCGGATCGTGGCGCCACCGGCCGTACAGATGTGGCGGCGGTGAGGTCATCTCGGTGGTGTGCGGATGTGCACGCTGATTCATGGTCTGTTCCAGGGATTCATGGTCTGTGCTTGGGTATTCGCGGTCTGCTCGGGGATGGATGGCAGGTTGCGGGAAACGATGGCCGGTTTCGGGCAGTGTCGTGGGTTCTCGCGGGCTCAGGCGGCGTTGCGGGCAGCTGGCGAGGATGCCAGATACGCCACGGCCTGTGCGGTCGAACCGATTTCGGACGGATGGAAGCCGGGTCGGAAGTAGCTCAGCGTCGCGAACAGCACGCTGCGGATCGTCGGCAGTACGCCTGCCCGCACCCCGCGCATGTAGTGGTACTGCCGATAGAAATAGTTGTTGTGCCGAATCGAGGTGTCCTGGCTGGTGATGAATCGGAAACCACGGAACAGCAGGATCATGAGCGCCGGTAGCGCGATGAACATCGCGCGGCCGCGTCGAAGATAGCTGTCGCCGAAATAGACCGCGACGTCGTGAGCGACCGCTCGGTGCTCGACCTCTTCTGCACCGTGCCAGGTGAACAGGTCGGCCATCGTCGGGTGAGCACCCGCCTCGGTCCACTTGTTGTTGAGAGCGAAGTCGCCCAGGATCGCCGTGTAGTGTTCGACGGCCGCGATCAGCCAGAGACGCTCGATGAGGTGTTTCTGCTTGTCCTCTGCCGAGCCCTTCTCCAACGGGCCGAGTACTTTTCGGAACACCCACTCCATCTGGCGGACATATGGCCGTGGATCGATGCCATGGTGATCGAGGAACTCCCAGAGCACGTGGTCATGCGCCTCGGCGTGCATGGCCTCCTGTCCGATGAAGCCACGCATGGTCGCCGCCAGTTCCTCGTCACGCACGAGCGGAAGCGCTTCGTTGTAGGTCTGCACGAACCACCGCTCGCCCTCGGGGAGAAGCAGATTGAGCACGCTGATGAAGTCGGATGCGATCGGGTGTTCGGGAATCCAATGCAGCGGAACGTCGCTCCAGTCGAACGCCACGTTGCGCGCATGGAGCTCGACGTCGCCGGGGTCCGCCCCGTCGTCGTGAACAGAATGTGCTGAGGTGATGTCCACCTTCTCGGCGTGTGCGTGCACGATGCATGCTCCTTTGCGTGGCAGGTCAGCGAATCGAAGCGCGGTCGGATGTGGTCACGGTAGATCTACGGGAAGCGAAGCGTCCCAAGAAATCTCTGATCGTGTCTGCGATGTAACCCGGGTTGGTTGTCGGGACCCAGTGAGGGGTCGGGGATTCCAGCCGCGTCAGGTCCGGGGCGAAGCGACCGGTATTGCGCAGCAGGTGGGTTCGCACCGCGAAGTCGCGGGTGTTGACCAGCTCGAGCACGGGCACCTTCGTCGTGCGGGGGTTGGGCGCGGCCACCTTGCGCACCATGTTGGCCCGGTAATACCGCGCCCCCGAACGCATGTCGCGACGCAGCGACGGTGCTACGACGATCTGCTCGGCTGGGGTGCCGTCCATGAGGTGTAGGAAACGTTTCCACGCGCCGGGCGAGCCGACGGTCGCAGAGATCAGCGTCGGGCCCAGTGGCAGGTGGAGGAGCAGGATGTAGGTCGAGAAGATCGACTGCAGCACGGTGTCGAGGACCCGGCGTGGCGTCGGATGCGAGATGTTCTCGCGGAATAGGACGCCCACGTGGTCCAAGCAGGGCCCGGAGATCGTGGTGAACGATGCGAAGTGCTCCGCAGCGTCGTCGCGCGACATGGCCTCCCACGACTGAATCGAACCCCAGTCATGGGCGACGACGTGCACGGGCGCATCCGGGCTCACCGACCTGGCAACCGCGTACAGGTCGTCGGCGAGGGTTTCGATGCGGTACGCGGACACTCCGCGCGGACTGTCGCTGCTGCCGAGCCCGCGGGTGTCGTATGCGACGACCCGGACGTCGTCGGCGAGTTGTGCGGCGACCTGTGTCCACACGTGATGGGTGTCGGGCCAGCCGTGCACGAACAGGACCGTCGGACGGTCGTCGAGGCCGGCTGATGCGACGCCGTCGGGACCGACAGATGCGACGCCGTCGGGACCGACAGATGCGACGCCGTCGCGACTGACAGATGCAACACGGCCGGGTTCGGCGAACTCGAACACCGCAAGGCGCACGCCGTTGACGTCCGTTCGCCGTTCGACCCACTGCTTCATACGTCACCCCTCTGGAACTGTGATCCAGGTTAACGTAACCGAGAGTCACAGCTATGTCCAGAGATGGTGACAACGTAGAGTGTCACATAAGCACGCGGAGGAGACCGCCGGAACCGTCGAAACTGTCGGAAATCGCGCCGACGGCTCCGGCCATCGGGCTACTGGCGGTAGGACGACAGGAAGTTGCCGATCCGTTCGACCGCATCCTCGAGATCGCGTGACCAGGGGAGTGTGACGATACGGAAGTGGTGCTGATCCTCGAGGTTGAACCCGCTGCCCTGAACGACCAGGATCTTCTCCTGGAGTAGCAGGTCCTGGACGAACAGCTCGTCGTTGTGGATCTCGTGGACCTCGGGGTCGAGACGGGGGAACGCATACAGCGCGCCCTTGGGCTTGACGCAGCTGACGCCTGGGATCTCGTTCAGCTTCTCCCAGGTCACGTTGCGCTGCTCGTACAAACGTCCACCGGGAGCGACGAGGGCGTCGATGCTCTGGTAGCCGCCGAGCGCGACCTGGATCGCGTGTTGGCCGGGAACGTTGGCGCACAGGCGCGTCGACGCGAGAATGCCGAGCCCCTCGATGAAGCCCTTGGCGTGATCCTTCGGGCCGGTCAGCACCACCCAGCCCGCCCGGTAACCGCAGACGCGATAGGCCTTCGAGAGCCCGTTGAACGTCAGACACAGCAGGTCAGGGGCCAGCGATGCGATGTTGACGTGCTCGGCGTCGTCGTAAAGGATCTTGTCGTAGATCTCGTCGGCCAGGATGAGTAGCGAGTGGCGTCGAGCGACGTCGACGAGCTGCTCGAGCACCTCACGCGAGTAGACCGCGCCGGTGGGGTTGTTGGGGTTGATCACGACGATCGCCTTGGTGCGGTCGGTGATCTTGGCTTCGATGTCGGCGATGTCGGGGTTCCACTCGTTGTCCTCATCGCAGCGGTAGTGCACCGCGGTACCGCCGGACAGGGCCGTCATGGCTGTCCAGAGCGGGTAGTCGGGGGCTGGGATGAGTACTTCGTCGCCGTTGTTGAGCAACGCCTGCATCGTCATGGTGATGAGCTCGGAGACGCCGTTGCCGAGGATGACGTCGTCGACGTCGAAGTACGGGAAGTCGGGGAGCAGCTCATATCGGGTGACCACCGCCCGCCGGGCCGAGAGCACGCCCGACGACTCCGAGTATCCCTGCGAGTACGGCAGGGCGTGGATCATGTCGCGCATGATCACGTCGGGTGCCTCGAAGCCGAACAACGCCGGGTTGCCGATGTTGAGCTTCATGATCCGATGACCCTCGGCCTCGAGTCGTGCCGCATGCGCGTGCACCGGCCCACGGATCTCGTAGCAGACGTCTTGCAGCTTCTGGGACTGCTCCAACGGCTTGAGGTTCTGGTTCAGGTGCGATACATACGGCCTACTCACGGGTTCAATTGTCTCAGCCGCAGGCAACCGGGTTTTTTCGGGCCGTCGAGTAGCGCGCACGGTCGACGGTCGGAAGCGCCCATTCGACGGCCCGGACTGCACAGTGGATCGTCAGGAGCGCCCACTCGACGCATGAGAACGCCCACTCGACGCAAGCTGCATCGAGTGGGCGTCTCTTGCTGTCGACTGTGCGCTTGTATACGTCGACTGTGCGCTGATCAGCGCTGGCCGGGGCGCTTCTTCCCCGCGGCGATACCGAAGCCCTTGGCCTTCGACGCGCCCGTCTCGGCGATCGTGCGGCCGTCGGAATCCGAACCGCCGTTCGACGCCGCGCTGTTCGACGCCTCTGCAACGCTGTCGTCGGCGGTTTCGCTCGACACGCCCGACGCCGCTTCCGACTCCGTCGAATCGCTCGTCGCAGGGTTCTGCGGCTCGGCCTCAGACTCCGCGGCGGGCTCTGCTGCCTCAGCCTCGGGTGCCTCACTCGAGGCCTCCGGACCAGTGGCCTGTGGAGCAGCCTTCGGCGCCGACGCACCGCCCGGACGCTTCTTGCCCGCGGCCATGCCGAATCCCTTGGCCTTGGCAGGCTTCGCCTCCGTTGTTGCGGCAGGCTTCGCCTCCGTTGTTGCGGCAGGCTTCGCCTCGGTGGTCGTGGCAGCTGCTGCCCCCGTTGCCGATTCGGTGTCGGCGGTGGGCGCGGCGTCGGGTGCCGATTCGGTCTCTGCCACCTTGTTCTCGGCGGCAGCGGTCACTCCCGCACCGGCTGCAGCAGCGTTCGTGCTCGCGCCGGGCTTCTTCATCCCCGGCCGCTTGCCCGCGGCCATACCGAAGCCCTTGGCCTTGGCCGGTTTCGGCTCATCGGCTGTGGAGGTCGCCGCGTTCTCGACGGCTGCCGACGACTCGGCCTGTGCGGGAGCCGGTTCGGCCGACGGGGCCGCTGCCTTGGCACCCGGCTTCTTGATACCGCCCTTCATGCCGAATCCCTTTGCGGCGGGCTTCTTCTCGGCTGGTGCTTCTTCGGCCGCTGCGCTGCTCGACGTCGCAGGCGCCTTCGCGGCGCCTCCGGGCTTCTTCCCGCCCTTCATGCCGAGACCGACCTTGGGCTTCGGCTTTGCCTCCGTCGCAGCTCCGGCCGCGGCAGCCGCAGGGGCAGCTGCAGCGACCTTTTCCGGCTCCGGCTCGGGCTCGGGCGCAGGCTTGCGATTCGGCCCCAGGAACCGTCCACCACGCGTGACCTCCGGCAGGCCCCGCTTGACCGAGTCGAGCAGCATCTGCGAGACGTCGACGACCTCGATCTTGCCCTCGTTCTCGGTGCCGGACGTCCGCGCGGTGACGCCGTCGGTCAGCATCACGCGGCAGAACGGGCAGCCGGTCGCGATCTTCTGCGGTGCCTCGCCGTTCGCAGCGTTTCCCGGGGCCAGCGTGTCCAGCGCCTCGTCGACCCGGTCGATGTTGATGCGCTTGCCGATCTGCTCTTCCATCCACATGCGAGCACCACCCGCGCCGCAGCACATGGATCGCTCGCCGTGTCGCGGCATCTCGCGCAGCGTCGACCCCGACGCCTCCATCAGCTCACGCGGAGCGTCGTAGACCTTGTTGTGGCGACCCAGGTAGCAGGGGTCGTGGTAGGTCACGCCCTCACCCATGGGTGCGACGGGCACGAGGCGCTTCTCACGCACCAGACGGTTGAGGAGCTGCGTGTGATGCACCACCTCGTACTTGGCGCCGAGCTGCGGGTACTCGTTCGACAGCGTGTTGAAGCAGTGCGCACAGGTCACGACGACCTTCTTGCGCTGCTCGGGTGCCGTCTCGAAGACACCGTTGATGGTCTCGATGTTCTGCTGCGCCAGCATCTGGAACAGGAACTCGTTTCCTGCGCGTCGTGCGGAGTCACCGGTGCAGGTTTCGCCCTCCCCGAGGACCATGAAGTTCACGGCCGCGATGTCGAGGAGCTCGGCGACGGCCTTGGTGGTCTTCTTCGCACGGTCTTCGTATGCGCCTGCGCAACCGACCCAGAACAGGTACTCGAAGCCTTCGAAGGACTCGACGTCGGAGCCGAACACCGGGATCTCGATGTCCATCTCGTCGATCCAGTTGGTGCGCGCCGACGAGTTCTGACCCCACGGGTTGCCCTTGTTCTCGAGGTTCTTGAACATGCCCGCGAGTTCGGTCGGGAAGTCGGACTCGATGAGCACCTGATAGCGGCGCATGTCGATGATGTGGTCGACGTGTTCGATGTCGACGGGGCACTGCTCGACACAGGCACCGCACGTGGTGCAGCTCCAGAGCGTCTCGGTGTCGATGACGGCGCCGAGCTGCTCGGGGTCGAACGCGCCGATGTGATTCGGCCCGCTCGCTTCGCTCCCGGCGCCGCCTTCTTCGACGATGCCCTCGCCGCCGCCCATGAGTCCCTTGGACTCGCCGACCAGCTTCCGAGACGCCTCTGCACGTGCCGACTCGGGGATCTTGGCCAGCTTGGCCTCGTCGACGTTGCCGTCGGCGTCGACCAGCCCGACCTCGTCGCCGCCCATGTCTTTGCGTCCACCGGCGATCAGGTAAGGCGCCTTGGCCTGTGCGTGATCGCGCAGTGACATGATCAGCAGCTTGGGGCTCAGCGGTTTACCGGTGTTCCACGCGGGGCACTGGCTCTGGCAGCGACCACACTCGGTACATGTCGTGAAGTCGAGCCAGCCCTTCCACGAGAAGTCCTCGACCTTGCCCGCACCGAAGGCGTCGACATCGGGGTCGGCGGTCTCCATGTCGAGGACCTTGCCCTGGCTCATCATCGGCTTGGCCGCACCGAGTGCGACGCCGCCGTCCTGCTCACGCTTGAGATAAATGTTGAAGAACGCCGCGAACCGGTGCCATGCAACACCCCAGTCGATGTTTGCTCCGACGACTGCAAGCCAGATCATGCCGCTCATGAGCTTGATCACCGCGGCCCCGGTGACCCAGTAGACCGACGATCCCTCGAAAAGCTGCGCGAAGTAGTGGGTGAAGAACGACGTCCAGATGGGTGGATCCTCGATGCCCGACGAGATCTTGAACGTCTTCACGAAGACCATGCCCAGGCCCTCGATGAGAACCACCAGCTCGACGAAATACGCGGCGCCGAAGCGCGAACCCGCGAAGCGCGACAGCCGGGTAGGCACACGAGGGTGGTTGAGCTGCCTGATGATCATCAGTGCGAGGATGCCGATCACGGTGCCGAGGCCGAGTACCTCGTCGGCAAAGATATAGATGTTCCACGCGCCGATCACCGGCCAGTGGAATTCAGGGTCGAAGATTTGGCCGTACGCCTCGAACCAGAAGATCGCTCCGATGAGGAATCCGAACATGACGAGCCAGTGCGCCCAGCCGACGGTTCGGAACTTCACCATGCGGGTGTGTCCGACAAACTCTTTGAGCATGGTCCACAGGCGCGGGCCGACCGGCCAGTACCGGGTGCTGTCGACCTTCTGTCCCTGGGCGATCGCCCGGACCATGGTCCACACGCCGCGCAGGAAACTGGCCCAGCAGAACAAGCTGATGACCGCGGCAATTGTGCCGATGGTGATCGTCGTGGCATTCACGGCGTCCCGGCCCCTCTCATGTTGATCATCGACCTAGTCGCGCAGGGCTGACGTGCGCGGGGTCGGACGTCTACTTCAGGTAACCGTAATTCGTCACGGCTCCCCAGCGCTGCCAAGGTTGCCCTAACTCACTCGTGGCAGCAGGCGTTGCGATATGGCGATAATACTCGTGAGTAACTTACTATCCAGTCAGAAAAGCTGATCGTGATGTCCGCCTCATGCTGGGATGACTGCGGGGTCGCGATACCGGGGATGCATATTTGCACTTGTGAATATGTCGTGCGTCACACAAGTGTCGATAAGTGATTCAACAATCCTGGTTATAGTTCGTTGACCATACTTTTGTCCCCTTTCTGGGGGCGAGGAATCGGCTGAGCGACCATGGATTTCTGGTTCTTGGAGGCGCAAAATTCGTGGTGACTATTCGACGCTGTCCTTCCTACGTACGACACGGGGAGGGTCGTGTTGCGCCGAACTGCTTCTGGCCCCACAATTGGTTCTGAACTGCGACGATGCGGTCAGTTAGCTGATTGGGATTCCAAGTATCTGGGGGCTGAGCGTGGGCTCGAAGCGTCTCGTAGTGGTGCGATTAATCGCAGTGGCCGTTTCCTCTTTTGGTTTCATTTATGTCTTCTGGAGATGGACTGACACTATTTCCTGGCATGCCTGGTGGATTGCTATTCCGCTTGTTGTTGCGGAGACTTATAGTCTTTCTGAATCGGTCTTCTTCGCTTTCATGATGTGGAATGCAAAGCGTCGGCCCGACCCGCCGGTGCCGTCGCCCGGACAGTCAGTCGACGTCTTCATCACGACGTACAACGAACCGCTCGACCTCGTGCTGACCACGGCAAGGGCCGCGCGGGACATCACCTACCCGCACATGACATGGATCCTCGACGACGGAGATCGCGAGGAGTTCCGAGAGGCGGCTGCAGGGCTGGGGGTCGGCTACATAACCCGTGGTGATGAGTGGATCGGGCGTCAGCGCTTCGCCAAGGCGGGGAACATCAACAACGCCTTGTTCCTCACGGAGGGCGAGTTCATCGCCATCCTCGACGCTGACCAGGTGCCGCGACCGGAGTTCCTCGAGCGCGTCCTCGGCTACTTCGATGACGAGAACGTGGCGTTCGTGCAGACGCCTCAGTACTTCTGGAATGTGCCCGACGACGACCCCCTCGGAAGTCAGGCGCAACTCTTCTACGGCCCCATTCAGCAGGGCAAGGACGGCTGGGGTGCGGCATTCTTCTGCGGTTCCAATGCGGCTTTGCGTCGCGAAGCCCTCATGGTTCTCGGGTTGAAGACGTTCTCGCGAAATGCTGAACCCGCGGCACGCCGTGCGCTGCGCCGTGGGCGGGCGGAACTCGAGGATCTGATCAACGAACTGGGCTCCTCATCGTTCTTCCGCCGATCACTCGAGGACGCACTCACCGCTGTGCGACTCGCCCAGTCGGGGCTGCGGCGCGGTGATCTGGGCGTTGCGATCACCGAGCTGCAGGCACGAATTCACGCGGTGATCAGGCAGGGGGACCCGCTACCGCGGCGAGTCTCGGACGTGCTCACAGGAATCGTGCAGTCCGTCGAGGTGTCGCGGATCGACGACGCCCTCGCGATTCAACCCATCAACACCGCAACCGTGACCGAGGACATGGCAACGGCCATGCATCTGCACGCGATGGGCTGGGAAAGCGTCTACCACCACGAGGTTCTTGTCGATGGACTCGCGCCTGAAGACCTGCGAACGATGCTCGTGCAACGCCAGCGGTGGGCAACAGGTTCGATGCAGGTGTTCTTCGCCAACAACCCTCTGTTCCAACACGGACTGACAGTGCCGCAACGTCTGATGTACCTCTCGACGATGACGTCGTATCTCAACGGATTCGCTGCCGTCGTCTACATCGTGGCGCCCATCATCTATCTGTCCACCGGAATCTTCCCGATGGAGGCGACTCCGTTGGACTTCTTCGCGCGATTCATTCCCTTCTTCATCGCGTGTCAGCTGTTGTTCCAGGTGGCGGGGCACGGCTCCGGTGGACTGTGGCGCGGCCAGCAGATGTCATTCGCACTGTTCCCCACCTGGATCGCGGCGACTCTCTCGGCAGCTGCAGCCGTGTTTCTCCGGCGTCACATCAAATTCTCCGTCACTCCCAAGACGAGGAGCGTCACCGAGATCGACTACCGGCCCGTCACGATTCAGATCATCGCGATGACGGCACTCGTTGCGGCCTGCGTGGTCGGTGGCGTGAGGTTATGGCTCGGCAGGGCGGACGAGTTCCCCACCTATCTGTCGTTGGCGTGGGTTGCCCTCGACCTACTGCTGCTCGCGGCGGTGATCCGTGCTGCGAGGTATCGCGGTCATGACGGTGCTCCCGCCGGGGCCGAAGGCACGGCGTTGGTCGGAGTGTCGGCGTCGCCCGTGGCCGGAACGGAGGGTGGATCGGTCTGACCGGTGATCGGACCCGACGAACGGCACGGCGGAGCACGCGAGAACGCAAGCACAAGAATCGATCAGCACGTGAACAGAGGCGCAACTCCCTCTGTGATCGAGAACTGTCAGACGTGGCAGCACAGAAGGAGATCTACGATGTCAGCACAGCCAGCAGTTTCAGGAATTGCGAATCCTCGCAACGAAATTCACGATGCACGGATTCAGGGAACCGCCGATACGTCGGCCCGTCTGACGGCCCAGGCGATGTCTGCCCGTGCCGAAGGCGCAACGCTGGTGTTGGTCGATGTCTCGTCGGTGACATCGGTCCGCCCTTCAGGGGTTGCTGACCTGCTGCACGCGGTACGTCATATGCGTACGACCGGAGGAGACCTCAGGTTGTACGGCTACTCGTCGGCGTTCGACGACGCACTGCGCGCCTTGGATCTCGCGCGAGTGCTCAGGGTCCATCCGGACCGCGATTCCGCTCTGAGGGGGCACACGCGGGCGATCGGCGAGCTCACCGAACCGGTATTGAGGCCAAAGCGTTTCGGAAGGCGAGTTCGCTCTGTGCGGTCGAGTTGAATCGCCAGTCGCGCTCCTTGTTGGTCTGGAACCAGATGAATCCGTCGACGCCGGACGTGGTCGACATCAAGGTGACGAATTGAGAAATCCAGTGCGCCTTGCGATCCGGGTTCGGATCATCGGCCGAAGCGGCTTCCGCAACGAGAATGGGGGAGTCGGTGTCGAGCTTGCGCAGCCTGCGAAGGCTGTCGGAGTAAAGGTAATCCGGTGTGGCCCAGCCATGTACACCGTCATCGCCCCAGTTGTAGCCGTCCAGCCCGAGATAGTCGACGTAGTCGTGACCCGGAAAACTCTGTTCGAATGCCTGGATGCCTCCGACGGGCGTCATCGGCGCCCAGAGGAACTCGGCATTGCGTGCACCGTTGGCGCGCATGACGTCGTGCATGTGAATCCATGCGGCACGGTAGTCCGCGGCTGTGTTCCCGTTGACACCGACCGCCCACGGATACCAGTTCCCGTTCATTTCATGTGCAAATCGTACGATTGTTGGAAGTCCGTAATCGGCAATGGCTTTCGCCCACTTCGCAAGCGCGTCGTCGAACGTGCCGGAGGCTATGCGGGTCAACCGGTAGTCGGGTTGTTGCAGACCGGCGTCGGGCTTCCACGGCTCGATGGTGAGTATGGGGACCGCTCCCGCTGCGCTGATGCGATTGAGTTCGGCAACGGGCGGCGGGTCGGTGAGTGAGTTGAACGTGAGTATGAGATCAAGTGCCCGATTGGCGCGGGTACTCACTCCGACAACTCCTGCGTCAGAAGAGATGTCGCTCCCCATGAGGTCGGGTAAGTATGTGCCCCAACGGATGTGGTGTGGTGTCGATGTTTCGGCTGGCGAATCACAGGCTACGGCGGTCACCACCGTGACCGCCGCGAGGATCGCCATGAGGCTCGCGTGTCGACGTCGTGAGGGTGATTCTCCGAATGGCATAAGTCAACTCCTGAAGAGACGTGGGGAAAGTCTGACATGGCAAATCGATTGATGCCGTCCGAGTTGAGGGACGAGGGCCGGGAAGATCACGAGGAGTTCGCTTCTCGTTGGTCGAAGCGTCGTCGACGTCGACGGTCGGTTCTCATACCCACGGCGGCGATGGTGGCAGGCGTTGCCGCAGCGGGTTTCGGCTATCACCACTTCCTGCCGGAACCTGTCGCGGCGTGCGCGGTCAGCGATGCGAAGCGAGTGATCCCGAAGTCCGGCGCTCTCTTCGGGGTCAATCTGGATTGGCAGACCGAGAAGCTCTCCGAGCACGCGACCAACCTCGGCCACGCGCCCGCGGTTGCCGTGCAGTTCTCCGACATTCCGTACAGCAACGACACCTGGCAGCACACGATCGATGCGGCCGGGCAGGTCGCAGAGAATGGTGGCGTGATGGTGCTGACGCTGGAGCCCCACGCCGGACTCGACGCCGTCGACGCAGGTGTCATCGGCCGCCTCGGCGATGACCTGCACCGCCTCAACGACTCGGGCGTCCCGGTGATTGTCCGCTTCGCCCACGAGATGAACGGTTCCTGGTACGCATGGGGCCAGCAACCCGAGAAGTACGTCACCAAGTTCCGGGAGGTCGCCGCGATGGTCCATCGCAAGGCTCCCGGTACGGCGATGATGTGGGCGCCGAACTACGGAGGCGGCTATCCCTTCCTCGGAGGCAGGTATGTAGCACGCAGGGGGAGTGCGGAATTCGCTGCCGCCGACACCAACCACGACGGACGGCTGACCAAGACCGACGATTCCTATGCGCCGTACTATCCGGGCGACGATGCGGTCGATTGGGTGGGAATCTCGCTCTACCACTGGGGAAACAAGCGTCCGTGGGGCGACAACGAGGTCGCCGAGCCCGGCAAGTTCCAGGCGATGCTGACCGGCACCTACAACGGCACGGCGGGCGACGACAGGCGGGTTCCCGACTTCTACCAGGTCTACGGGGTGCAACATGCCAAGCCGGTTGCGATAGTGGAGACCGCGGCGATTTACACCCCCTCGCGTGCCTCGCAGGGCGCCTCCGAGATGGCGGTGAAGAGTGCGTGGTGGCGACAGGTCTTCTCGCCGGAGATCCCGCGTAGGTATCCCATGGTGAAGATGATCAACTGGTTCGAGTGGCGAAAGTACGAGGTCGAGATCAAGGACGTCGTCGATTGGCGTGCCGCCGGAGCGCCGGGTGTCGCAAAGGCGTTCGTGCGTGACCTACCGGACTGGTTGGACTATGCCGACAACGTTCATCCGTGCTGAGACGCCAAGTCGGCTGATCTCCGTGAGCAGATCTCCGTGAGCAATCGGTCACGGATCGGCGGTCAGAGGGAGACGCCCTCGGTGGCCGCGAGCTTCTCCAACTCCTCGAGCGCGGTGTCGAGGTGGGTGAGTAGACGCTGCAGGCTCGGCAACTCCTTGCGCGCGCCGATCAGTCCGAAGTTCACGTGCTCGGCCGTCGATGTCACAGTGATGTTGAGCGCCGACCCGCTCATCGGTATCGACACCGGGTACACGCCGTCGAGTCGTGCTCCGTTCCAGTACAGATGCTCGCTCGGCCCGGGCACGTTGCTGATGATCAGGTTGAACTGCGGCGGCGTGTAGCGCACGAAACCGGGCACGGTTGCCAGTGCGAGCGGCGCGATGGCCGCGGCGCCGTACGCCAGCGACTGCAGCGGCGAGAGTCCGCGGATGACACGTTTGGATTCGCGCGTCGACTTCACCAGGGTTGTCAGCCGACGCTCCGGATCCGGTTGGTTTGTCGCCAGATTCGCGAGAATCATCGTGATCTGGTTGCCGTAGTTGGAGTTGTCGGAGTGCAGCGACACCGGAAGGGCCGCGACGAGTGGGGCCTCGGGTAGTTCGTCGCGATCGATGAGATACGAGCGCAGCGCACCCGAGCACATGGCGACGATGACGTCGTTGAGAGTGATGCCGAGTCCGCCGGACACCTCCCGGAGTCTGCTGGTCTCCCACTGCTGCGCCGCGAAGCGACGTGCGGCGCCGACCGGGACGTCGAGGATCGTCTTGGGTGCCGGCTGGAACGGAACGGCGATGTCGGGGTCGGTCAGTGCCGTCCACGCGATGCGCGCAGCCGCCGGTCCGACGCCCATGACCTGACGCGTCACGTCGACGGCCCCGCCGAGCGCACCCGTCAATGCGGAGACGCCCGGGATCGAGAAGCCGGCGCCCGAGGCGGCGTCAGAATCCTCGGTGCGTGTGCGCGAGGACCGGAACAAGCGCGGGTCCCACGGCGCGGTACCCGTGCGGTCGTCCGGGTCCGCCGTCAGCGTGCGTTCGAGCAGTCGAAGTGCGGACACGCCGTCGACGAGCGAGTGATGGATCTTGGTGTACAGCGCCACCCGGCCATCGGCGAGACCCTCGACGATGTGTGCCTCCCACATCGGCCTGTTGCGATCGAGGAGGGCCGAGTGCTGCAGAGAGACATAGCGCAGCAGTTCACGGATGCGTCCCGGGCGGGGAAGCACGGTGCGTCGAACGTGATAGTCGAAGTCGATCTCGTCATCGTGAGTCCAGGCGACGAGTCCGAACAGCGACGCAGGCGACGCCGGGCGCCTGCGAAACCGTGGGTGGACGTCGGAGGAAGCGGTGAATCGCTCGACCATCTCCTCGGCGAGTTCGCTCGCCGATGTCCCTTCCGGCGGCACGAACAGTTGGAGTCCTCCGACGTGCATCGGCTGTTCTCGCGTCTCGGCGAACAGGAACATCGATTCGGTGACGGGCATGTATGGCATGAGGCCCCCTGTTGCTGCTCGGTGATGATGGTCACACTACGCGCCGCATCGTCGGTGATCACATCGGCATCCACCGCACCCGGCAGCCACACCCGGGGTCGACCACATCGGGGTTCGACGCATCGGTGGTCGTTACGGTGTGAGCGGTGAGGACGATGACGGCGACGAGAACGATGGTCGGCAGGTGCGTACTGATGCTCCTCGTGCTCGTCGAACTCGTGGTGACGATCGCTGCGACCTGTGTGTATGAGATGTCGTACGGGCGGGTCGTCGACGCGCAGGGCATGCCTCCACATTCGACGCTCCTCGTCCTCGGCTCACTGGTGTCCGACGGCGAGCCGGGTTCCTACGTGCGTGGACGCCTCGACACAGCCCTCGATGCGTACCGGACCGGCAAGGTCACGCGCATCGTCGTCTCGGGGAACGGCGACGCGGATGCCGGAGACGAGCCGACCGTCATGCGGAGCTATCTGCGTGCGCGCGGTGTGCCGTCGAGCGTGATCGTCGACGACCCTGCAGGCTACGACACCGAGCGCAGTTGTCGACGACTGCCCGACGTGATCGGCCGGGATGAGGCCTCGCGCGACGTCGTCATCGTGACCCAGGATTTCCATCTCGGGCGTGCGATCGCGTTGTGCAGGTCGCGGGGCGTCGACGCGGTCGGCATCGAGGCGCAATGCGGCGACTGCTCGATCGTGACGTTGGC
Organism: Gordonia aichiensis NBRC 108223; assembly: GCF_000332975.1. Lineage (GTDB taxonomy): Bacteria > Actinomycetota > Actinomycetes > Mycobacteriales > Mycobacteriaceae > Gordonia > Gordonia aichiensis. Next base: position 50,651 of record NZ_BANR01000021.1, read on the forward strand.
GCGCAACCACTTTCGTGAGGCATTACTGGCCCGGCCGCGGGCGTTGATCGACGCTGTGTGGCCGTGACGGCTCCTGTGTTCGACCGGTGGGGGTGGTCGACGATCAGCTGACGACGGCGTCCTCGCGACGCGGACGTTCGGTGGAGGGGGCCGATGCGACCCGGCGATCCGTGCGCGCCTTGCGAAACGGGATCCGCGGCCTCCCGGTGAGATACAGCGCGCCGGGAAGGCGACGCAGAATCTCGACCAGCAGCAGCGAACCCGCGAGCGTTGCGAGGTAGACGACGAGCGTCGCCCACGGCTGGGGGATCACGTCGCGAACCCACGACGTACCGCCCGACTGCGGGTACATGATCAGCGTCAGCACCAACACGTGCACGAGGAACACCGGGAACGAGCGGTTCGATGCATACTTCACGGCACGCGCGAATCGAGGTGCGTGCTCGCGTCGATTCTCGGCCCAGTGCAGGCCAACCGCGTACAGACAGGTCATGGCGACGATCAGGAACGGGACCAGTGTCGGGTAGAACGCGGAGTTGTTGTCGTGCACGGGCTTGCCCGCGAACCAGACACCCCCGAGATACGAGCCGACAGCGATCGCGGCGGTCACGATCAGCGCGCCGAACAACCACCAACCCTTGCCGCGCAGCCAGGTGCCGATTCGCTGACGATGTACCGCCGCCACGGCTCCGTACAAGATGTAGAACTGATACGGAATGAACGTGGCGTAGTGGTGCCACCAGTGTGTCGCCACCGATGCGGGCGGATTCCAGTGAGTGATGGTCGCGGTGATCGCGAACTGCAGCACAAGGCTCACGCCCACCACGATCAGGTGGTGTCCGGCAGTGGCGCGCAGCAGCCACACCACCAGCGGGAAGACCAGATAGACCTGCAGCATGACGAACAGGAAGTACATCTGGAATCCGGACAGGCCCCAGCCGAGCTGGTAGAAGAAGTTCGTCAGGCTCGTCGGAATCTCGGTCAGCTTGCCCGCCAGCCACATGTTGACCACCCAGTAGACCGCCGACCAGATCACGTATGGGTAGATCACCAGCTTGATCCGACGTTGCCAGAACGACAGCGCACTGAAGTCGGTCTTGTCGAAGTTCTGGTACATCAACACGAATCCGGTCAGAGCGAAGAACGTGTTGCGGGTGAAGTGCAGCAGCAGCGACGTGGTGTTCACCGGCAGGCTGGTGAACTCGTCGGTGGTCTGCGTCAGGCAGTGCACGAAGATGACCAGGGAGAACGTGACCGTTCGGATCAGGTCGACGTGGTGCAGGTAGGGGCGGCGCGTCGGTCGCGGATTCGAGGCGACGGCACCGGCAGCCGCCTCGTTTGCACGCGAAACCAACGTCGTCGCCATACTCAGATTCAGCCCCTGACAGCTCTCGTGGACAGTGCGCGGACCAGATCCCGTGTCGCCGCCGGGGGTAGCCGAGCCTCGATGCCCGCCCCTGCTTCAGCGCTCCGGCATCATCGTGTCGATGAGCCGTGATCCTTCCGTTATCGCGTCTGAGCTTAGCAGCGGAGCCTGGACGCCCCCTGAGACATCGCTGTCAGCGGGTCTCATCGGTGCCCATCCTCACCACCACTGCAGCGCACGGCTCAGATCGGCGTCGACGGCGGGGATGAGACTGCGGACGAACGTCGCCGACAGATGGTGGTAGTCGTGCCACACGAGAATGTTCCCGACGACAGCCGGGCAGTAGATCGCGGTGCACATGGCATCCGTGTAGTCCAGGAACGACATGTTGGGATACCGCGGAGCGATCGCTCGTGCCGGATCGGACTGCGCCATCGCCACATCGCGGTCGACACCGCAGACCTGCGGTTTCTTGCCCTGCGCCAGGCATTCGGGTGGCTTGAGCTTTCCATGTGCCCAGGGGTTGTCGCGCACCGCGACGACCCGCTGCCCTCGATCGCGGAACTGGGTGAAGATGTCGGTGTAGTCGGTCGGGACGGTGTCGCCGGGGCCGTTCTCGACCGGCCGGGTGCTGTTGGTGAATACGACGTCGGGCTTGTCGACGGCAAGGCGGTCCATCACGCGTCGCGACCAGTCGTTGCACTGGTAGTACTTCTGCCCGAACCAGGTGAACACGTGGGAGGTGGTCAGTGCGCAACCGACCTTGAGGTAGGTGGTCACGCGGAATCCGCGCTGCTTGCCGACGGCGTCGAGAGCGGTGATCCACTGCTCCGCGTGCGATCCCCCGACCAGCGCGATCGTGCGCGTCGCCGATGCGTCACCGTAGACGCCGACCTTGATCGACGGGTCCTTCCAGCCGCTGATCACCGAGTCGTAGGAAGTGATCGGCCAGTCCTTGTCGACGACTTCCGGACTCGGCTGCGGGTCGACGTGAGGCGTCGGTGCGCCGTCGAGGTAGGCGCGCGCCCCGGGATAGAGCCGAGGGTCGAGGTTGTCGGTGTTGACCGTCGCATTGGCGGCATTGCGTTGCCACACAACGGCTGTCGTGCCCGCGATGATCGTCGCGACCACGATCACGGCGGCGAGTGTGACGCGATAGGCGCGGGAGAAACCTGCGTCCCGACCGGACCGCAGGGGAGCTTCGACGAATCGGGTCGTCAGCCACGCCAGGAGCAGTGACACCGCCAGGATCGCCGCACCCTCATACCAGCTCACGTCGTCGCGGTAGCGCCATGCGAGGTAGAAGATGAGCAGTGGCCAGTGCCAGAGGTAGAGCGCATAGGCCACCGAACCGAGCCACACCAGCCTCGGGTGCGCGAGCCCGCGGCTGACAAAGCCCGCCTCGCTCGACGCCGCGTCGCGGGCAGCGGGCGAACCGGTCCAGATGAGTGCGAGCGTCGCACCGACGGGCACCCACGCCCAGACGCCCGGATACTCCGACACCCCGCTGATCCACCAGCCGCAGCCCACGATCAGGGCGAGCGCCGCGATTCCGACGACGTCGCGGAGCCAGACAGGCATCGACAGTCGCGGGCGCCCGGGGGCGCGACGCGTCACCCGCTGCGGGATCGCGACCGCCAGCAGCCCGCCCGCCAGCGGCTCCCACAAGCGCGCGACCGTGTCGTAGTAGTTGAAGGGCTGATTGACGTCGTGGCGGTACACGGCCCAGACGAACGACCCGACGGCAACGGCAAACAGTGCGACACCGACGACACCGCGGATGACTCTGGCCTCAGCGAACACCGTGAAGCGGCGGGCGAGCAGCTTCAGGACGCCCCCGAGCGCGAGCATGCAGACCAGCGTGAGAACGAAGAACTGTCCCTGCATCGACATCGACCACAGGTGCTGCATCGGGCTGTTCGCCGAATCGGCCGCCGCATAATCCTGCGAGTCGAACGCTAGATGCCAGTTCTGGTAGTACAGCGCACTCGCCTGGATCTCCGAAGCTAAAGGGCCCCAACGGGTTCTGGGCATGATCAGCGCGATCAGTGCGGTGACGACGACCAGTACGACGAGCAGCGCGGGCAGCAGACGACGCACCAGCCGCCAGAACCTGGGCCACGGGTCGACCGCACGTCGCCACGACACAGACGACGGGTTCGTCGCAATGACGTGCTTGAGCAACGACGCGATGAAGAAATAGCCCGACAGCGTGAGGAACACGTCGACACCGCCGGACACCCGGCCGAACCACACGTGGAAGATCGCGACGAGCGCGATCGCGATGCCGCGCAGACCGTCGAGGTCGAGCCGGTACCCCGAGGTGTTGCCGGTCGCGGCGTCCTCGTTCGGGGTTCCGGAAGCGACTCCGGCGTCGGACAGCGTGGAACTCACAGGCAGCGATGGTACTGCGACATAACGCCCACGCCGTGGACCCCTCCGACGTGGGAGGTTTGCGCCGTCGTGCTTCTAAACCTTCTCCCGCCACAGTGCGTCGCGCACGCTGTGCTCATCGATCCGACCGGTTGTCCACACAGCAAGGAGTACACATGGCAGAGCGAAATCGCGGGTCCGACGCCCGCCCGTCCGTCGCGGTCGTCGGCGCAGGCGTGACCGGCACGAGCGCGGCACTCGGCTTCCTCGACGCGGGATTCGACGTCACCCTCTACAGCGATCGCGACCGGGAATCGTTGCGCGACAAGGTCCCACCGACCGGCGTCGGAGTCTTGTTCGGCAGTTCCCGCGACTGGGACGCACAGATCATCGACGACCTGTACGAGGTGGGCAATACCACCGGCATCAGCGTCCGACTGTCGTCGGGGGAGGGTGCCGAACGCGTCGACGTCCTCGAGTTCAATCCCGACTACGGCTATGTCGCACAGGCCGTCGACCTACGACTGCGCGCCGACGACAGGCTCGGCCGATTCCTCGAACGCGGCGGACACTTCCAGGTCGAGGCGGTCGACCCCGACCGTCTCGACGAGATCGCGGCGGCGAGCGATCTGACCCTGGTCGCCACGGGCAAGGGCGGGTTGGCCTCCTTCTTCCCCGTCGACGACGAACGCACGCACTATCGCCGGCCACAGCGTCGGCTATTGCAGGTCACGCTGACCGGGCTCGACCACGGCCCCGACACCTTCGCCTACCGCGCAGCCGAGGGTGGACGTCAGTCACTGTTCAACCTCGACAGCGACAACGGCGAGATCTTCGTCGGTCCCTTCTTGCACAAGGACGCTGGCGCGACATGGTCGTTCATCGTCTTCGCCAAACCCGACGGCGCGTGGGCGCCCCTGATCGACACCGTCACCGACGCGGCGTCGGCGCGGCAAGCGATCGTCGACATCTTCGACACATGGTTCCCGGCCGACGCGCCTGCGATCCATGAGCTACGCGTCATCGAATCCGATCCGTACTCGTGGTTGACGGGTGGGGTCACCCCGACCGTTCGCAAGCCCGTCGGGACCACGCGCAACGGGCACGTCGTGGCGGCGATCGGCGACACCGCGATCGCCGTCGACCCCGTGGCCGGTCAGGGCGCGCAGAACTCATTGATCCAGGTCGCCGAGTTGGTGCGGGCCGCCAAGACACGGCTCGACGACGATCCGTCGGCCACGTTCACGGCGCAATGGTTGACCGATGAGTTCGAGAAGCATTGGGAGAGAAGGGGCCGCGCCGCTGTCGAGGTGACGCGGCTCTATCTCGGCGATCCCGACTACGCGACCCATCTCGAGTTGGCGTTCCCGGCTGCGGCGGTCAACACCGATGTTGCGTCGGCGCAGTTCGGGCTGCTGTCGGATCCCAACCCGCTGCTGACGCTCGGCGATCGTGACGACGTCCTCGGTTTCATCTCCGCGGTGGCAGGCGAACCGGCCGACGACGTGCTGGGCAGATTCGAGCCCGTCGGAAGCTTCGGTTCCAGGGCGGTGCCCGCCTGAGTGTCCGCGATGTTTGATCCTGCGTGCCGCGGGGTACGCCTGGTACGGAGGGCAGGATGCCGCTGCCCGATGCCAGGAGGACGACGTGACCGTTACCGCGCAGCATGCCCGTGGGTTCGATGCCCCAGCCCGCGGGCTCGAGGCCGGGAGTAGGACCCCCACGCGGGCGCGATTGCCGCGTCCGCGTGGGCCGCTGTCGGAACAACTGATCACCGCGCTAGCAGAAGGCGCCGAGGTGTCGGCCGTTGTGCAGCAGGGACTCGACGCCGACCCCTACGGTGACGATCTGCAACTTGCGCTCTATGTCGCCTACGAGTTGCACTACGCGGGTTTCGAGGGCGTCGACGACGAGCGCGAATGGGACGTGTCGGTGCTGGCATTCCGCCGTCGGCTCGAGCAGGTGTTCCTCGATGCCGTCCGGCGGGACGTCGGTGATCTCGACGGTGTGACTGCCGATGACGAGATGGACGCACTCAGCGTCACCCCTCCGGATGGTGACGGCGTCTCGTACCTACTCCGCGACGAACCCGAATGGGAGAAATTCCAGGATCTCTTCGCGATGCGCTCGATCTACCATCTGAAAGAAGCCGATCCCCACGCGTGGGCCATCCCGCGGCTGCGCCGTACGGCGAAGGCCGCCTTCGTCGCCGTGGAGTTCGACGAGTTCGGCGGCGGTCGCGGCGAGTCCGTGCACCAGGAACTCTTCGCCGACCTGATGGACGCAGCCGGATTGTGCACCGACCATCTGCACTATCTGGACAGCGCGCCGGGCTGGGCGATCGCGCCGGTGAACCTCATGTCGATGTTCGGGTTACATCGCGCGCTGCGGGCCGCAGCGGTCGGTCACCTGGCAGCAACCGAGATCACCTCGTCACCCGGGTCTGCGCGACTCCTCGCGGGACTGACGCGCCTCGACGCTCCCGCGCCATGCCGATACTTCTACTCAGAACACGTGGAGGCCGACGCGGTGCACGAGCAGGTCCTGCGCACGGACGTCGTCGGCGATCTCCTCACGGCGGAGCCGGAACTCGAACCGGACGTGGTTCTGGGTATCCGCGGATTCCTGTTGGTCGAAGATGCCTTCGATGCCGGGCTGAAACAGGTCTGGGCAGGTGGCGATACCGTCGGCTGAACCGGCTCCGCGGGCCCCGCTACGCAGAGGGGGACGGTCGACGTCGTCGGTGACTGGTGTCGCACAGCGGGTACGTGCGACTCCGACCGCAGGCGCACACCGCGACCTGGAACCGGTCGGAGGTCACGTGCGTGCCGTCGGGTAGTTCGATGTTGACGGGACCGGGGATCATCATTGGTCCGCCACGGTTCACCCGCACGCGCACGGCATCCGGCCGAGCACTCCTCGACGGGTCACTGGCCGAACGGTCGCTCATCTGCCCGGCCCGTCCGCCGCCACCAGGCGCTGTGCGGCGATGACAGCGAGCTTTTCGGTCCGGCGTCCGGGTTCGAGCAGGGTGCGCGCCTCGAGCCAGGCGCTCTGCCGCCTCAGGACGGGCCCGAACGGAATGGACTTGGTCGCGACGACCTCGGAGCGCAATCCGCTGAACCGCAACGACTCCAGTGTGGCCTCGATGTTCGCGAACTCGGACTGGACCACCAGCAGGGTTCCGCCGGGAGCCAACAGGTGCGGGGCGATTGCGCAGACCGTGTTCAACACCCTCCGCCCGTCCGTTCCGGCGTCCCACGAATGACGGGGTGCCATGTCGGGGTCTGGATCACGGCCGCCTGCGAGCGGCAACGCCGGCACATATGGCGGATTGCAGGTGACGAGATCGAATCGACCCCGGCCGACGAGTGCAGCGACATCGCCGTGCTCGACGCTCACCGCGCATGCCGCCTCGGCGCAGCGCTTGCGCGCAGCCTCGACGGCGGTCAGGCAACTGTCGACGGCCATCACCGACCGTGCGCCGAGCGCGGCACACTCATACGCGATCACCCCGCTGCCGGTACACAGATCGGCCACACGTGCTCCGGCGGCGAAGCCGCCGAGACACAACTGCTCGATCAGCAGCCACGTGTCCTCCTGGGGTCGGTAGACATCGGTGAGATCGCGTGGCGGCCGCAGAGTGGCCGAGAGTGCGGCGTCGACCGTCGGGGTCGCGGTGACTGGGGTGGAAACTGCCGGGTTACCGGGCTTCATGCGTCTCTACCTTTTCTGCAGGATCGAGTGACAATGGTGGGAATACCCGTGCGGCGGAGAATCAAACATCGCCGCGAGGTGCGATCTCGGTGCGGGTAGTGATGTGGGTGCGGGGTTTGATTTGCGGCGAGGGTGGGTACGCAGGTCGATGACTGTTGGTGCCACGACGCGAGCCACGCGGGCCCGCCGGTCACGATGTGGCACCGGTGGGCACGACGACGAGACGGAAGGACAACCGTGGGGGATCACGGAATCGCCGACCAGCGAACGATGAATGACGACCACCTCGGCATCGCCGAGGACACGATCGCGGTGTCGGTACCCGCGCGAGCGGACACGCTGCCGATCGTCCGCTCTGTCGTCGAGCATGCGCTGTTCGCCGCGGACTGGGTGTTCGACGACGTCGTCGACGTGAAGCTGGCTGTCGACGAGGTCTGTTCGCAGCTGGTGGCGGGTGCCTCCGATTGGGCACCGCGTCTGCACCTCGCCATCGACATCGACGGTGCCGACTTCTGGTGCGCCATCGAGACGGTGGTCGACCCACGATTCACCATCGACACAACGGGATTCGGGTGGCGGGTCGTCGAGGCGGTGACCGATGCACGGTCGGTGAGTTACTCCGAGCGTGGTGCTCCCGTGGTGTACGAGGGTGCTGCTCGGCAATCTCTGGTCGATGGCGATGCCACTTCCGGTGCGCAGGCGGCGCGCACCGTGCGGGTTCGAATCGCCAAGCGTGGCAGCGTGGAATGACTGTTGATCCGCGACGGCTCTCACGCGACAGCGTTGTCTGCGCTCGCGACATCGAGCGCTTCGCGCAGTGCTGTGAATGACAACTGGGCCGTGCTCGACAACTGACCTGTGCTGGAGAACTGATCAGGGGGAATCGCGGAGGCGCACACCGCCACACAGCGGAGTACGCCTCCGCTCGCAGCACACGTGACCACAATTCCTGCTGAGGTCGCGTCCTCACAGAAGCGGGCCAACACAACCACTCCCGACACGTTCACGAAGTCGACGGCGGTCAGGTCGATGATCGCCGATCCCGGGGTACGCGCCAGGATGTCGTCGAGTACGGCAGCCACGTCGGCTACGTTCTGGGAATCGATAGAACCCGAGAAGCGTTGCCGGGCAACAGTACCAGGAACTGGAGAGGGGCTCGCGGATGGCGGCGTCACCGTGACCACGCGCGCTGGTGAAGAGAGTTGGGGGCAGTGCAAACTCATGTGCGCGTGTCCGTCCACTCGGTTGCATAGGGCGCGGGCGCATTCCCGCTCTGCAGCTGTTGGCTGAACCGCTTATTCCGACGGTACGGTGCAGAGTGCAGCTCTTCAAGGAAAATGCGAAAAAGGGCACACCGGAAGCCGGTGATCGAGACGGACAATCGAGAAGAGATTTCGTTGACTCCTGCGCCGCCCGACGAGCCTGCTGATCACACGGACGACTACTCCGAGGTGGTCGACATGCTCGGTGAGATGCGTGCGCACCGCGACCCCGCCCGGCGAGCGATCATTCGCGATGAGGTCGTCTCGCACTGTCTGCCCCTCGCGGAGAACATCGCCCGACGATTCGCCGATCGCGGAGAGAACTTCGACGACCTCCTGCAGGTCGCGAGACTCGGCCTGGTGAATGCCGTCGACCGCTTCGATCCCGCTCTGGGATCGAGTTTTCTGGCGTTCGCCGTGCCAACCATCATGGGCGAGGTCAAACGGCACTTTCGTGACGTGATGTGGTCGATCAGGGTACCGCGCCGGGCCAAAGAGGCCTCACTCGACATCACAAGGGCCACCGACGATCTGGTGCAGCGGCTCGGTCGCTCACCGCGCCCGAGCGAACTGGCCGAGTTCCTCGGCCTGCCGGTGTCGGAGGTCATCGACGGACTGTTGGCGCGGTCGGCCTACGCCGCTGTGTCGATCGATTCGGAAACCGGCCAGGCGTCGTCGCTCGCAGACCGACTCGGCCACGACGATCCCGAGCTGGCCCGCGTCGACGAGTCCGTGACACTTCGTCCCGCGCTGGACCGGCTGTCCGAACGGGAGCGCCGCATCCTTTCGCTGCGATTTGTCAGTTCGATGTCGCAGAGCGAGATCGCCGCGGAGATTGGCATTTCCCAGATGCATGTCTCCCGACTGCTCACGAAGGCGCTCGGCACGCTGCGAGCGTCTCTCTCGGTCACCGACGACGACTGACGCAGGCTGTGACGGGCGCTGGGCGAATCGGGATGTGCGACGTCGTCGGTCACCTCACGGCTTCAGCACGATCTTGACCGCGCCCTGCGCCTTGCGCTGGAAGATGTCGTAGGCATGTGCGGCGTCGTCGAGCGGAAGCTCATGCGTCGCAAACGAATCAACGCCGAGGGGGTCGTCGTCGCCGAGGAGGGGCATGATGTCGTTCACCCACTTCTTCACGTTCGCCTGTCCCATCCGCAGCTGAATCTGTTTGTCGAACATCGTCAGCATGGGTAGCGGGTCGGCGCTGCCGCCGTACACGCCGATCAGTGACAACGTTCCACCGCGGCGAACGATGTCGATTCCCGAGTACAGGGCAGCGAGCCGATCGACGCCCGCGTGCTCCATGACGGGCTTGGCTGCAGCGTCCGGAAGTAGTCCCACCGCCCGCTGCAGGAATCGGGCCCCTGGTGAGCCGTGTGCCTCCATGCCGACCGCGTCGATGACCGCGTCGGTCCCTCTGCCGTCGGTGCGGTCGCGGATCTCGTCGCCGATGTCGTCGACCGCGCGCAGGTCGATGGTCTCGATCCCACGCTGCTCGAGCCTGGCGAGTCGCTCGGGCACGAGGTCGACGCCGATGACCCGGGCGCCGCGGTGGGCGGCGATGCGCGCTGCCATGTCGCCGATCGGACCGAGTCCGAGTACGGTCACCGACCCACCGGAGGGAATGTCGGCGTATTCCACTGCCTGCCAGGCCGTCGGGAGAACATCCGAGAGGTAGACGTAGCGCGAATCGGGGGCATCGTCGGGCACCTTGATGTGTGTGAACTGGGCCTGAGGTACACGGAGGTACTCGGCCTGGCCGCCGGGCACCGAGCCGTAGAGCTCCGAGTATCCGAACAGCGCCGCGCCCATGTGTTGCGCGCGCACCTGCGTGGTCTCGCACTGGGTGTAGAGCTCGTCGGAACACATGTGGCAGGTGCCGCAGGAGATCTGGAACGGGATGACCACACGGTCCCCGACCTTGAGGTCACCTGCTTGCGGCCCCACTTCTTCGACGATTCCCATCGGCTCGTGGCCGAGGATGTCGCCCGGGTTCATGAATGCCCCGAGTACCTCATAGAGATGGAGATCCGAGCCGCAGATGTTGGTCGACGTCACTCTGATGATGGCATCGGTCGGTTCCTCGATCGCGGGATCGGGCACGTTCTCGACGCGCACGTCTCGTCGGCCCTGCCAGGTCGCTGCTCGCATCAGTACTCCGTTTCGGTGTCGTCCCCACTGGTGTCGCGTCCCCTACTGAGGGCGTGCCCACACCGAACGGCTTTCAAACATGACGGGATCGTGCTCAGTTGGTGTCGGCCACCTCGTCGAGCGGTAGATGCGAGCTGAGCAGCAGCTGGTCGAACTGCCCTCGGGTCGGACCCGACATCGTCACGCTGCTGCTCGCGGTGACGATGTTCGCGCAGATCACGTGCAGTTTGGTGTTCGATGTCTGCGATCGCCACCGGAGCACCTCGAATGCGCGGTCGTCGCTCACGCTGTAGACGAGCATGATCATGCCCTTGGCCTGCTCGATCACCGACTGCGTCTTCCGGAACTGGTCGATGTGGCGGTCCACCTCGCGCAGCGCTTCGGTGTGCATCTCGGTCATGTCGAGGTAGAAGCCCTCGGTGCCGATGGCGACCCCGCCTTCGTCGAGCATGGGCTGGGCTACAACCGTGACGTGTCGCGTCCGCCCCGCCTTGTCGATGATCCGATGCCTGCTCGAGAACGGGGTGCGGTGCACGAGCATGTCGCGCACCATCTTCTCGAATTCATCGCGGTCGTCTGGATGCTTGTGCGTGGCCAGCAACTCGGTCGTCGGCGTGACCTCTCCGGGCTCGTAGCCGTGCAACCGCGCCACCTCGTCCGACCACTCCCATGTCTGGCTGTCGAAGAAGAAGCGGAAACTTCCCACGTGCTGGGGGTCGTCGTCCCCTGCACCCTGACGGGATTCGTCAAGCACACTAACCCCTACATACGTCGAAGAACACTGCATGCCACGGGCTCGGGCAGATGAGTATTTTACTCGATGACATCGATAGCGAGGCGCCGGACGACGTCGAGCCGCCAACCGGCCGACGGCGGGCAGAGTGCGCCGGTCACGAGCCATTCGCGTGGACGTCGTTGGTGATGCGCGTGATCAGTTCAAGAATCTGCGCGAACGCTTTCGACTTGGGATCCACGAGCGATGAATGCGTCTGTCCCGGCATGATGATCGCCTGCGCACGTCCGCCGGCCTTCTCGTCTGCCGCGACGTATTCCTGCGACAAGACGTGGGGCACTACCCGGTCGGAGGTCCCGGCGATTGCGATGACCGGTGTCTGCGGATCGATGTTCTGTATAGGGTCCACCGACGCGTAGCGGTCGGGGACCTCGTCGGGGGTGCCACCCAGCACACGCACGATCCGGGTGTCGCCCATGTCGACAGCGCGGCGCATGTCGAGCGGACCCGCCAGCGAGACCACCGTCGTCGGGCGGAAGGCCGGGGAGGCGCCGACCTCGTCGCTGCGGAGTTCGTGTCGGGTGCTGGCCCAGACGGCGAGCTGTGCGCCTGCGGAATGTCCGACGACGACGGCGTTGCGCAGTTCGAGCTGCGGATAGGCCTTCGCGAGATCGGGGATCGCATCCATCGCGGCAGCGACGTCGACGAATGTCGTCGGCCACCCTCCGCCGTTCCCGACGCGCCGGTACTCGACGTTGACCACGCCGAGGCCGCGCTCGGCCAGACGTCGCGCAAAAGTGGCGAACGTCCCGGCGCCGATCTTCGCCTGCCAGGCACCGCCGTGGATGAGCACCACCAGCGGAACCTTTCCGCGTCTCGGCGGGAGGTAGAGGTCCATCCAGTTCTGGCGTGGATCGGCGTGTCCCGTCGGGACCGCATAGAAGTAGCGGTGCAGTGAGATCCCCGATGACGCTGACTGGTTGTCCATGTCCTTGGCTGCCGTGCCGCCGGGGACGGCAGCCGACACCCGCGCGGTCGCGGGGACCGCGCCCGTTGCCGCACTGGTCGAGGTGCTCGGGGCGTTCTGCGTCCCGGCGGGAGCCGTGCATGCGGCGGTGACCGCGCACACGGCGGTGAGCACGGCGAGAGTGAGAGACCGGAAGGTGGCCACTATGACAAAGGTCCTCGGCGTCGGGTGTCGGGTTGCGGCGTCGATCCACGCAGCGGTCGGAGAATTCGGCGTACCCATTGTGCCTGTCCGGCGGCACGCACACCTGATGCGAGCGTGTGAGATCGTACGAATATCCGACAAGGGGAGGAGCCGGGATGGTGCAGTCGCGGTGGACGCTGTCCGGTGCGCCCGATCTGTCCGGACGTAGGTCCGTGATCACCGGCGCGAACTCCGGAGTCGGACTCGCCACGGCTATTCACTTCGCGCGTCTCGGGTCCGACGTCGTCCTCGCGTGCCGCAACCCCGACGCAGCACACGCGGCGCGCGAGACGATTCTCGCCAGCGTGCGCCCGGCGGGTTCGGTCGACATCGTGCAGATCGATCTGAGTGACATGGCGTCGGTGCGCCGCGCGGGCGACGACCTTCTCGAGCGTTATCGGGTGATCGACATCCTGGTCAACAATGCCGGCGTGATGCGGGCGACGCGCGACCTCACGTCCGACGGCGTCGAGTTGGATTTCGCCACCAACTTCCTCGGGCACTTCGCACTCACCGGGCTGCTGCTCGACCCCCTTCGCGCCGCGGACCGCGCTCGCATCGTGTCCGTCTGTTCGAAACTGTCCAAGGTCGGCAGGCTCGATCCCCGCGATCTCGCCATGGCGACGGGCTACAGTCCTGCCGCGGCGTACTCGCGGTCCAAGCTGGCGCAGGCCGTTTTCGCTGTCGCACTCCAGCGCCGGCTCGCGCTGCTCGGAGAGAGAGCGCCGTCGTCGGTGCTGGCCCACCCCGGAGCAACGCACAGCTCTGTGATGCGCGATCAGGTCATGCTCAGTTGGCTGTTCACGACGCCGCGTCTGCGCTGGTTGCGCCGCACCTTCATCATGGATCCCGCCGAAGGCGCATTGTCGACGGTCCGCGCAGCGACCGACCCCGGTCTACTCGGCGGCCAGTACATCGGGCCCGGAGGATTCTTGGGCTTGTCGGGCGCACCGGTTCTCGTCGCGCCGCCGGAGGAGACCGACGACCTCGGTCTCGCACGCGCGCTCTGGGAGGTCGCGGAGAAAGCCACCGGCGTGGTCTTCGATCTGCCGGAATTCACCGGCTGACACGTCGGTGTACCGCGAGTCGTCCGGGGTAACCGGCTGGTGAGTGCAAGTTTCTGCGCCGCGACGATCGGACGTCTAGTGTCGAAAGCACGGCGTTGAAACAGCCCGGCGCCATTTGACAGCCCTTCGCCGATCACAGCCGTTGGAGGCGATATGTCCGACAAGAACGATTTCTACACAACGCGGGACTCCGGTGCACCTGCCGGAAGCGACGAGCATTCGCTCACCGTCGGTGCGGGTGGTCCCATCGTTCTGCACGATCACTACCTGATCGAGCAGATGGCACAGTTCAACCGCGAACGAATCCCCGAGCGACAGCCCCACGCCAAGGGAAGCGGTGCGTTCGGCACCTTCGAGACCACCGAGGACGTGTCCGCGTACACGTCGGCAGCTCTTTTCCAGCCCGGTGTGAAGACGGAGATGGTGGCGAGATTCTCGACGGTCGCCGGTGAGCGAGGAAGCCCCGACACCTGGCGCGATCCCCGCGGCTTCGCGCTGAAGTTCTATACGTCAGAAGGCATTTACGACATGGTCGGCAACAACACGCCGGTCTTCTTCGTGAAGGACCCGCTGAAGTTCCAGCACTTCATCCGGTCGCAGAAGCGTCGTGCCGACAACAACCTCCGCGATCACGACATGCAGTGGGACTTCTGGACACTCTCTCCGGAGTCGGCTCATCAGGTCACCTGGCTCATGGGCGACCGCGGAATCCCGAAGACCTGGCGTCACATGAACGGCTACAGCTCACACACGTATCTGTGGGTCAACGCCGAAGGTGTGAAGCACTGGGTGAAGTACCACTTCATCTCCGATCAGGGCGTCGAGTTCTTCACGCAGGACGAAGCCGATCAAATGGCTTCTGCCGACACCGATTTCCACACGCGGGATCTCTTCGAGAACATCGCAGGCGGAGGCCGACCGAGCTGGACGCTCAAGGTGCAGCTGATGCCCTACGACGACGCCGTCTCGTATCGCTTCAATCCCTTCGACCTGACCAAGGTGTGGCCGCACGGCGACTATCCGCTGCACGAGGTCGGCAAGATGACGCTGCACACCAATCCGACCGACAACCATGCTCAGATCGAGCAGGCGGCATTCGAGCCGAACAACGTCGTGCCAGGAATCGGATTCAGTCCCGACCGCATGTTGCTCGGTCGCGTGTTCGCCTACGCGGACGCCCATCGCGCCCGGCTCGGTGCGAACTACAAGCAGATTCCGGTCAACGCACCGCGCAACGACGTGCACAGCTACTCCAAAGACGGTGCGATGCGGATCAATCCGGTGACCGACCCGGTGTACGCACCGAACTCCAAGGGTGGTCCGGCTGCGACGTTCTCCGGCCAGGATGAGCCCCAGTGGGCTGCCGACGGTGAGATCATCCGCAGCGCCTACGTCGACCATCCCGAGGACGACGACTGGGGTCAGGCGGGCACCATGGTCCGCGAGGTCCTCGACGACGCCGCACGGGATCGGTTGGTGGACAACGTCGTCGGTCACCTGCTCAACGGTGTGACCGAACCGGTGCTTGCGCGCGCCTTCGAGTACTGGAGTCGCGTCGACTCCGATCTCGGCGCGAAGATCAAGAAGGGCGTCACGGAGAAGGCCGACGAGTCCGATCCGAAGGCCGCCGACCAGGGCAACCCTGCCCGGACGTCGGTGCAGCAGAAGGTCTGACGCCCCTCTGCCGAACGAGGCGCCCAGTGGGCTGAACACGGCGCACAGTCGACGGGAACTCCCGCCGACTGTGCGCCGCTTTTCGTCGAGTGGGCGCTTGGTCGTGCCGAGCGGGTGCTCTGGCCCGCCGACAGTGCGCGTGCGTCAGCCCTGCGCCGGCAAGACCCTGCGCAGGAACGCCAACAGATACATCAGCCCCGCGCCGTCGCGGACGTCGTCGTGGCCGGCGTTGACAGGGTGGAACTCGTAGCGTGTTCCTGCACGTCGGAACTGGCGGAGTAAGCGCAGTGTGAGTGGCAGCGGCACGCGAGAGTCTCTCCAGCCGTGCAGGATCAGGATCGGTGCGCCATAGCCGCCGGTGGGTACGGCCATGTACTCCGTGAGGGCGCGTCGGAACTCGTTGTCACCCAGTGGTTTCGACACGACGGAACCCGCCGCCACCCCGGCGACGAGCTCAGGCCAGGCGGCGCTGCACACCCCCGTGATCGCATCGGAGAGTCGTCGACCGGTCGGGGTCAGATACGAGCGCACGTCGACACGCTGGGGCGTCGCCGTCATCCCGGCCAACACGGCGAGCAGGCTACCCACCGGGAAACCGGGAATCGACGGCATGCCTGGCCGTGCCATCGCGAAGACGTGCTCGATATTCGACGCGGGGGCCAGCGCCGCGGTGCCGTGAAAGATCAGCTCTGGTGCGTACGTTGAGGCGCGGTGTCCGGTCGCCAAGGCGGCGTGCCCGCCCTGAGATTGTCCGGCAACCGCCCAGTGCTGCGACAATTCGCGGACACCGACGCGTGCGGCGCGGACGGCGTCGATGGTCGCGGTCGACTCGGTGTCGGTGTGCAGATAGGGATGGGGGCCGGGCGTGCCCGGGCCAAGGCCGAGGTAGTCCGGTGCGACGACGGCGTAGCCGGCTGCGTTGAGCCGACTGATCGCCTCGCCCGTGCCCGCCTGCAGGTCGGGAGAGCCGGTGAGCCCGCAGTGCTCCGACAACCCAGAGGTTCCATGGGTCCACGCGACCACCCGCCAGCCGTCGGCCGGTGCGTCGGCATCGGGAAGACAGACCAAACCCGTTGCCGTCACCGAGGATCCGTCAGGGCCGGGAGTCGTGTAGACGAGGCGGCGGACCGAGTGCAGCCCACCCCACGAGTCGATCGGTTCGAGTCGGACAAGGTCAGGCCGTCGACTCATCTTCACCCCCGTCACATCTGGCACCCGCCGGTCGGGTCACCGCGCGTGAGGGCCATTCAATCACCGGGGAGCGCCGGACGTCGGCGAGTGCACCGGATCGGCCGGGACGGGTGTCTCGCCGGGCGAACGTTGGCATAGTGAAGGCATGGACCTCAGTGACGCGATGCGCACGACGTTCGCTGCACGGCGCTACACCGACGACCCGCTCCCCGACGACGTGCTCTTCGACATCCTCGACGACGCGCGATTCGCTCCCAGCGGCGGAAACCGCCAGGGTGCGCACGTCGTCGTGGTGCGCGACGACGAAGCCAAGCGTCGACTGGCCGAACTCAGCAAGCCGGCAGCGCGACGCTACCTCGCGCAGAAGGCCGCTGGTGAGAGTCCCTGGAATCCGGTGAATCCGCCCTCGCTGAGCGAGACGGATCTCGCGGCCGTCGACGGGGTCGACGCTTTCGTCTCGCCGCTCGTCAATGCCCCCGTCGTCCTGGTGGTCTCGGTCGACCTCGCGGTTGTCGCCGCAACAGACCAGGATCTCGACCGGATCGGCGTGATCAGCGGTGCCTCGATCTACCCGTTGGTGTGGAACATCCTCCTCCAGGCCCGTGCGCACGGCTTCGGTGGCACGGTCACGACGATGGCCACAGCACAGGAACCCGACGTACGCGAACTCCTCGGCCTGCCGCCGACGTACGCGGTCGCCGCTGTGTTGCCCATCGGCAAACCGGTCAAACAACTCACCAAACTTCGTCGACAACCGGTCGACGAGTTCGTCACGATGGAGACATTCGACGGCCAGCCGTTACGGCATAGCGAGGAGGATCAGTGAGTGAACGTCAGGTACTACTCCCGAATGCCGAGCACCCCATCGCCGTCGAACCCGCGTCCGAGCACGTGCGGGTCAGCGTTGCAGGTCAGGTGATCGCCGAGACCGATGCGGCGCTCGTGCTGCGCGAGGCATCGTATCCGCCTGTCTACTACGACCCGCGCGACGATCTCGACGCAGCGCACCTCACGCGCAGCGGGCACCACACGTACTGCCCCTACAAGGGTGAGGCGAGCTATCACGGGATCGCTGCGCCGAACGGATCGGAGCTCGCCGACAAGGTCTGGTACTACGACGAGCCCTATCCTGCGGTCGCCGACATCGCCGGGCACGTCGCGTTCTATCCCGACGCGGTGACCATCGAGACCACCGCCAGGGAGGGGTGAGATGGACGTACAGACCATCGGTGACACGCTCGAGATAAGGCAACTGCTCACGCGCTATTCGACCGCTGTCGACGCCAGGGATTGGACGCTGTACCGGTCGGTGTTCACCGACGACGCCGAGATCGACTACACGTCATCGCCTTTCGGCATCACCGGAGGCGTCGACGACGTCGTGGACTGGCTCGAGCGCGGGTTGTCGTCGCTGGAGATGACAATGCACTACGTGATGAACATCGATGTGGAGATCCGAGGCGACACGGCCTCGGTGCGCGCACAGTTCTTCAATCTCATGCAGATTCCCGGACTCGGCGAACAGAGTTCGTGCGGCGGCTATTACCACCACGAACTCACGCGCACCGACGACGGCTGGCGCAGTAGGTCGATGCGCGAGGAGATCGTATGGTTCGTGAACTCTCCTGTCGGCTCCCACCGCTGACCAGCCGATAGTGCTCAGTTGTCCGGATAATCCGCCAGGGCGTCAGCGGCTCGGACGTATGCCAGATGCGACAGCGCCTGCGGCATGTTGCCGACCTGTCGGCGGGCGTCGACGTCGTACTCCTCGGAGAACAGCCCCACGTCGTTGGCGGTCGCCAGCCCCTGGGCCATCACCTTTTCCGCATCTGCACGACGGCCGCTGCGCGCATACTGCTCGGCGAGCCAGAACGTGCACGCCATGAAGGGATGTTCGGTTCCGTCGAGGCCGTCTACGTGTGACGACGTCCGGTAGCGCAACACCAGACCGCCATGCATGAGGGTGTTCTCGATGGCCTCGACGGTGGCCAGCATGCGCGGATCGTCGAAGTCGCAGAACCCGACCTGCGGCAATTGCAGTAGCGAGGCGTCGACCTCGGTGGTTCCCGGATACTGAACGAAGCGGCCGGTCTCCTCGTCGACCATGCTCTCCTCGATCTCGGCACGCACCTTGTCGCGCAACGCTTTCCAGTGGTTGGCCGGACCCTTCAGGCCGTGATCCTCGACGGCTCGTACCCCACGGTCGAAGGCCGCCCACACCATCGCCCGCGAATGTGTGAACTTGCGCAGCGGTCCCCGTATCTCCCAGATGCCGTTGTCCGGCTCGTCGATGTGTTCCTCGGCACGCTTGAGCAGCTCACGCTGCAGCGACCACGAGATCTTGTTCTCCGGCAGCCCAGCGGCGCGCGCCGCGTCGAGCGCGACGAGTACCTCGCCGATCGTGTCGGCCTGGAACTGGTCGACCGCACCGTTGCCGACACGCACGGGTGTAGAACCCTCGTAGCCGGGGAACTGGGGCATCTCGAGTTCCGGTAGCTCACGTTCGCCTGCGATGCCATACATGATCTGCAGCTGTTTCGGATCTCCTGCGATGGCGCGCAGCAACCACATCCGCCAGTGCTCGGCGACACGCACGAATCCGTGGCAGACGAGAACGTCGAGTGTCAGGGCGGCGTCACGCAGCCAGACGTAGCGATAGTCCCAATTGCGTGATCCGCCAATGGATTCGGGTAGTGAAGTGGTCGCTGCAGCGACGATCCCGCCCGTGTCGAGATTACTCAACGCGCGCAACGTGATCAGCGATCGCACGATCGTAGCGTCGCGCGACCCGGTGTGGTCTATACGCCCTGCCCACTCGGTCCACCAGTCGTGAGTTTCGCGCAGTGCGGCGTCGACGTCGAGCGGCTCGGGTTCTTCGCGATACGAGTGGTACCAGGTGAGCACCAGGTCGACGGTGTCGCCCTCGCGCACGGTCGTCGTCGCGCGGTGGACGTGGTCGGTGGCCTCCAGGGCGATACCGCGGACGATCACGGCGTCGGGACCGGCGACAGCCCGGAGTGCGGGATTGCGCTCGTCGCCGTGCTGCAGCACCCACGGGACCACCCGCGCATAGTCGAACCGCATGCGCAGTTCCGTCTCCATCTCGACGCTGCCGCTGATCCCGACGATCCGACGGACGAGGTCGACGCGTCCGCCGTCGATCGGCATGAACTCGTGCACCTCGACGACGCCGCCCGACGTTTCCCAGCGGGTCACCAGGATCAACGTCTCCCCGTCGTAGCGTCGCGTCACCGTGGCATCGAGGTCGGTGGGCGCGAGATGCCACGACCCGTGGTCGGGAGCTCCCAGCAGACTTCCGAAGATCGATGCGCTGTCGAAGCGCGGTACACACAACCAGTCGACGTCTCCCGTGCGGGAGATCAGCGCACCGGTGCGGCAATCCCCGACGAGTGCGTAGTCTTCGATATAGGCGGCCATGGTCTCGATTCTGCCTGTGATCGCAGCCTGCCCGGTGAATCTCCACGTATCGGGCACCGAAAGACATTCACTGTCGAGGAGGAACACGTGACCGGGACGTCGAACAGCGACTCGCAACTGACCACCCTGATCATCTTCGGTGCGACAGGCGATCTCACCAAACGTCTGCTGTTGCCCGCGCTCGGCCAGCTACTCGGTCTCGAACCAGACCTGAATGTGCGTCTCGTCGGTGTCGGCCGGCACGACCTCACCGACGAGCAGTGGCGTGACAAGGTGCGAGAGGCTTTCGCTGAAGAGAGGTCCGACGCTGCTGATCGTCTCGCCGACGACACCGTCTACCGCCAGGGTGATCCGACGGTGTCCGACGATCTGAGCAGGATTCTCGGCGAGGCGCAGGGCAGACCGGTGCTGTACTTCGCGGTCCCGCCGTCGGTGACCCGCAAGGCGTGTGAGGCGCTGCGCGACGTCGACCTTCCGCCCGGAACCACTCTCGCGCCCGAGAAGCCGTTCGGCAGCGACGAGAAGAGTGCGCGTGAACTCAACGAATTGTTGCTTGAACTGGTCCCCGAGAACCAGATCTACCGCGTCGACCACTTCCTGGGGCAATCGGTGCTCCTCGACCTGCTCGGGGTACGACTCGCCAACCGCGTGTTCGAGCCGGTCTGGTCGGGGACACACATCGAGTCGGTGGTGATCCGTTACGACGAGAGTCTCGGACTCGAGGGCCGCGCGGGCTATTACGACGGCGTGGGTGCGATGCAGGACATGATGCAGAGTCATCTCCTGCAACTGCTGGCGGTGGTCGCGATGGAACCGCCTGCCACCCTTGGCGAGCGCGACCTGCGCGACGCGATCGGTGCGGCATTGCGTTCGGTGTACCTGTGGGACGACGACCCGGTGACTGCGTCGCGACGAGCGCGCTACACCGCGGGCGAGGCAGGCGGTAAATCGTTGCCCGATTACGTCGACGAAGACGGCGTCGATCCAGCCAACAACACCGAGACGCTGGCCGAGGCCACCTTCGAGGTCCGCACGATGAGATGGCAGGGAGTGCCGTTCACGTTGCGTTCGGGCAAAGCGCTCGAGCCGGAGGCCAAAGAGATCGTCATGACCTTCCGCCCGCTGCGGCACATCCCTGAGCAGTTCGAGGGTGAGGTCGAGAGGAACGTCCTGCGTTTCACCTTCGGCCACGACGCGATGTCGGTGAAGCTCAATGTGCATCGTGGGTCACATCCGTTCTCGCTCAAGACGGTTGACCTCGATGCCGACTTCGGCAACGCCTCGATGCGTGCGTACTCCGAGGTCTTGTCGGGCATCATCAAGGGTGATTCGACGCTGGCCGTACGCGGTGACGCGGCCGAAGAGTGTTGGCGCATCGTCGATCCCATTGTCGATGCGTGGCGCGCCGACAAGGTGCCGATCGACGAGTATCAGGCGGGAAGTTCCGGTCCGGCGGACTGGCCCGAGTTGCCGCTGTAGCCGGAAGGATCAGGTGTAGATCGAATCATGTTGCAGCAGTTGATGCGTGAGATGTTCAGCTCGATGGTCGAGGCGAAGGACATCTCCAAGGTCGAGGAGTACTACGACCCCGACTTCATGCTCTACACCAACGGGCAGGTGCAGGATTACGCTGCCTTTCGTGCGGGCCACGAGCGTGTCTATCCCACCGGCATCTCCTACTCGGTCCGCTACGACGACGACACCTGGGTGGAGAACGGTGATCGCCTTGCCGGGCGGGTGTGGATCACCACGAGCCGCCCGGGCGAAGAGCCCACAGAGATCGAGGTCATGTTGATCGCGCAGTTCCGCGGCGGTCGAATTCTGCGGCTGTGGGAGCTCACCTGGCCTGACTGGTCGAACATGAAAGCGTTCGAGTCCTACGACGGGTGATGTCGTGGTGGTCTCCCGCCGGTGTCCCGCGCGCTAGCCTCGATGTCGTGGCCTTTCTGCGTATTCCGACGACCGTTCGACGCGCTGTCGCCGATGTCACCGTCTCTTTCGACGCCTCTCCCGACGAGGCCTTCGATTACCTCGCCGACCCACGCAATCGGCCGCAGTGGCAGGCGAGTCTGCGCGCAATCACCGATGTGATGCCGTTGGGCGATCATCCCGGTGACGTCGGAACGTCGTGGACCGATGTCACTGTGGTCCCCGGTGTGCGGCCACGGATGGAGGTCGTCGGGAGCGACCGGCCGCAGCGGTGGGTCGAGATCGGTCAGTGGCGATTTGTCGACGCGGCGCTGGTCCTGACGATCGAGCGGGCTTCCGACGGCTCGACGACCGTTGGCGCGCGGGCCGTGTTCACGCTTCCACTCGTGCTCGCGCCGGTGTTCGTGCCACTCGCGGTCGTCGTACCGTCGGCTGTCCGCGTCGATCTACGCGCTGCGGCAGCGGCGATCACCGCGCATCGTGAAGGGCGTCCCGCTGCTCAGGGAACCTGAATGGCGTTGAGTCCTGGGATCACACTGATGACCTGGGGTGCGGCTTTCCACTGCTCGCGCAGGACGCTGACGGTCGCGACGACCGGACCGGAACCGGTCTGGGCGACCGCGGACGTCGAGAGCTTCGCGGGTGTACCCGATACCGCATGGTTGGGCAGTCGCCAGTGCCGCAGGATCACGATGCCCCGCTTTCCCGTCTGCAGGTTCTGCCACGAGATCGAGAGGAATCGGTACGCGTACTGGTCGTGGTATCCCGCCGGAGACGGCACGGAGAAGGTCACGGCTGCGGGCGGGGGCGGGTACTGCAGCGTGCGCGGCGCCGGCCGGGCGACGACTGTCACCGGGTGAAACGAACCACCGGGAACGCTCGCGGGGCCCGCCTCGACGCCACCGATCGCTGGCACAGCGAAGGTGAGTACCTCGGACCGCGCAGCAGCGCCGGGTGCGGCACTCGCCATGGCGGGCTCGCTGACCAGTGACAACGCGGTCAGAGTCAGCGCGGTGACGACTGCGGTCAGTAGTCGTCGAACGGTGGTGGTCATCGTCGACTCCTTCGGAGGATTCGGGCAAGGTACTGGTGGGTCGGGGTCAAAACTCGATACCGGACGGGCAGCACATGGTGGCAACCGGACCGCGGATGGAGCATCGTGGGCACTGGTGATGGCGCTGACTTGATCCTGACCACTGCACCACGACATGCGAGAAACGGGCAACCATATGACTCCCGCAGCATCTGATGACGGAACGCCCGGCGTCAGCGCGTCGTCGGCGAAGGGGCGCTGGTTGATCGCCTCGGCCGTACTCGGGTCGGGTGTTGCTTTCCTGGACGGCACCGTCGTCAACGTCGCACTGCCGACCATCTCGCGTGACCTCGACACGGGACTCGCCGGACAGCAGTGGGTTGTCGACGGCTACATGCTGACCCTGAGCGCGTTGCTCCTCACCGGCGGCGTTGCAGGTGATAGGTACGGTCGCAGGGCGATATTCGTCGGCGGGTTGATCGTCTTCGCGGTCGCGTCGATCGCGTGCGGTCTGGCCCCGACGATCGAATGGCTCGTCGTGGCCCGTCTGGTGCAGGGCGTCGCGGCGGCCGCGCTAGTGCCCGGCAGTCTGGCTCTGGTCAACGCGGGTATCCGGGAAGAGGAACGCGGACAGGCCGTCGGACTATGGGCCGGAATGTCGGGAGCGACGAGCGCACTGGGGCCGTTCGTCGGAGGCTGGCTCGTCGACGCCGCGTCGTGGCGGTGGGTGTTCTTCCTGAGCGTGCCGATCGCGCTCGCCGCGGCGACGATCACGCTCCGGCACGTCGACGAATCGAAGGAACCCGCGGTGGAAAGTCGCCCGGATATCGCGGGGGCGGTGACGATCACGCTCGGACTCGCAGGGGTGATCGTCGCGCTGATCGAAGGGCCGTCGCGCGGGTGGACGTCGTGGATCATCGCCATCGGCATCGCAGGCGTTGTGCTTCTGGCGGTGTTCGTGCTGATCGAACTCCGCTCGCCTGCACCACTACTCGAGCTGTCGATGTTCCGGTCGGCGCAGTTCACCGGAGCCAACGCCACCACTCTGCTCGTGTACGCGGCGCTCGGCGGGGCGCTGTTTCTGGTTGCGCTGCAACTGCAACAGAGTCTGGGGTACTCGGCGCTCGAAGCCGGGGCCGCGATGGTGCCGAGCACCGTCGTGATGCTGTTCGGATCGTCGTTGTCGGGACGGATCGCGCAGAAGACCGGCCCACGCATTCCGATGACCGTCGGTCCGATCGTCGCTGCCGTCGGGCTCGCGCTCATGGCGCGGATCGTGCCCGGCGCGAGTTATCTCGGGGCCGTGTTACCCGCGGTTCTGCTGTTCGGGATAGGGATGACCATTACCGTTGCCCCGCTCACGGCCGCGGCTCTCGCCGCCGTCGACGATGCGCACGCGGGCGCGGCGTCTGGCGTCAACAACGCGGTGTCGCGGATCGCGGGATTACTTGCCGTCGCGGTACTTCCGGCGGTGGCGGGCATCAGCGCGGGGCCCGGTCAGCCGTTGGGTCACGGGTTCACGACGGCGATGCTGATCTCGGCGGTGTGCTGTGCGCTCGGCGGAGTCGTCGCCGCGGTCACCATCCGGTCGGGCACGGGCTTCCGACCGCAGGTGACGCCTACCATGAACGCCGCGTGTCAGGACCCGGCGACGCGGGTCGGGTCATGAGGCCGGACAGACGGAGCACGCACGGCACGATGTAGGCCATGGAACCGTCCATCAAGGGAGGAATCGTTGTCCATCCAGCGGAGGGTGCAGGAACTCGTGCAGCGTCGCAGCTTCGTCCCGGGAGTTGTCGACGCCGCACTGAGCGGGCAGGGCAGAAGCGTGGCCGATCTGACAGTCGTGATCACGGGCGCGTCTGCGGGGATCGGGCGAGAAGCTGCACGGCAACTCGCGGTGCGCGGTGCGCGCGTGATCGGGGTGGCACGCAACGAACAGGCATTGGCGTCCCTGGCAGAGGAAGTCGGCTGTGAGTATCGCGTCTGCGACCTGTCGGACGAGGCTGCGGTCGCAGCGCTCGTCGACGACCTGACGGGTGAGCAGATCGACGTGCTGGTCAACAACGCGGGCCATTCGATTCGACGCACGATCGTCAGCTCGACCGATCGGTTCCACGACTACCAACGCACTATTCGCCTCAACTATCTTGCCGCCGTGCAACTCTCGCTGGGATTGCTGCCCGGCATGATGGAGCGCGACGGTGGTCAGTTCGTGAACGTGTGCACCTGGGCGTTGCACGCGAACACCTTTCCACGGTTCTCCGCGTACGCAGCATCGAAGAGTGCGCTTGCGATCTTCGGGCGTAGTCTCAATGCTGAACAGGCAGAGGGCGTTCGGGCTACCAACGTCTACTTTCCGCTGGTTCGGACCGAGATGATCGCTCCGACAGCCGAATACGACGACATCGGTGCGCTCGACGTCGATGAGGCGGCGCGGTGGATTCTGCGCGCCATCACCCACCGGCCAGAGGAGGTATCGCCCGCGGTGGTCCGCTATCTGCTGCCGGTCATCGACCTCGTGTCACCGCGGATGTCGGATCGGACGATCGCGGCGATCACGTGAGTGGCGGGCGCAGTTCAGCGGCCGGTGAACTGCGCCTCCCGTCGTTCGACGAAGGATGCCATCCCCTCGGCGCAGTCCGCCGTCCCGAACAGTGCCGCGATGTCGGGATGGAGGCGGGCGATCGCTGCGTCATCACCCTGTGTCGCGGCGACTGTCGCCGACCGTAGCGTCGCCTGGACTCCGAGGGGAGCCGACTTCGTGGTGATCGTCTCGGCCAGTCTCATCGCGCTGTCGAGGGCATCGGCGCGGTCGGTGGCCACCTGCTGGATCAGCCCCAGCCGGTACGCCTCGGCCGCGTCGAACTCGTCACCGGTCAGTACCCACCGCATTGCGTTGCACCAACCCGCGACACGCGGAAAGCGTAGGGTCGCACCGCCGAACGGATAGATGCCGCGTCGAACCTCCGACTGTGCGAACCGGGAATCGGCTGCAGCGACGGCGATGTCGGCTGCGAGTAGTAGCTCGATTCCCAGTGTCATCACCCAGCCGTGAGCTGCTGCGATCAGTGGCGTGGTCCACGGGCGTCGAGCCTCCAGGGATCTCGATGTCCCTCGGGGATCGTGAGCGAGCCTTGCGCGAGATCGGGGCCGACGTCGAGGAGGTAGAGCCCGGCTGTGAAGGTGTCGCCGTGCGCGAAGAGCACCCCGCACCAGAGGTCGTC
Organism: Gordonia aichiensis NBRC 108223; assembly: GCF_000332975.1. Lineage (GTDB taxonomy): Bacteria > Actinomycetota > Actinomycetes > Mycobacteriales > Mycobacteriaceae > Gordonia > Gordonia aichiensis. The sequence goes on from NZ_BANR01000021.1 coordinate 77,028, forward strand.
GTCGTTCTCCAACTGTCCGTAGGCCGCCGATAGCTCGGTGATCAGCCGCTTGTCGAAGGCGTTACGTTTGGCCGGCCGGTTGAGGCCGATCAGCAGGATGTGGCCGTCACGTTCGACGGTCACGGTCGGTTCCCTACTGGTGGTCGCGGCGTCCTGACCTGTTCCGTTGTGTGTCATGCGGTTTGTCCTGTCGAGTCGAAGGTGATGCGTACGCTGATCGCGTCGCTCTGGAGTGCTGCGAATCCGGCCGAGACCAATGGAGCCAACAGAGGGTTGGTGGCAAAGCTGCGAATACGTGCTCGCACGTCGCGGGCGGCTATCGATCAGCAGGGCCGAGCGCGGCTACAAACGTGGGCTCAATCGCTGAATGTGGCTGCTGCAGCACACATATCCTCACAATCGACCCACATCTGGAAGTCCTTCATCACAAACAACTCGTCGCCGTGGAGCGGCGCGGTTGCCGCTGCGCGATTGTCGTTTGCGAACCGGGGATCTCGATCCAACTTCTTGTCGGTGGCTGGCCGTAACATAGGATCAAACGTTCGATCCAGTCGCCGGGAGGGGGTGTGGGGTGTCGATCGAATCGGTGGGACCGGGCGCAGATTTTGGTGCGGGAGAAGATGATTCGACGTCCGATGCTGATCTGTCGGATTGGGCAACAGGCGTGCCTACAGCTTTGCTCGGTGGAATCGATCCGGCGGCTCCGGATGCTTCGGACACGGTCGCGGTGTTGGAGGGTCTGACCCGGTTACGTTGTGGTGAGGCGTTTGTGGTGTGGGCGCGATATCAGTCGATCGGGGTCCTCTATGACCGCCTGGTGGTCGAGCGTGCCGAGGCTGATGGGCTGATCGTGGATGGTTTCTCCGATGCCGCAGCACGCATTTCGGGAATCTTCGCGGTATCGCGGTCGCAAGCTGAACGCATGATCGACGAGGCGATCGTGTTGCGTGATGATCTGCCGCAGGTGTTTGGCTGTCTGCGTGAGGGGATCGTGTCGATCGACCAAGCGCGGCTGGTGATCTCACGCACCGACCTGGTCCGTGGACCGGGCACCCCGCCAGAGGTGGTGGCGGCCGTGGATGAGCAGATCGCGACCACGCTGCGCACGCGGCGCGGGTCATGGAAACGGCCCCGCCTGCGCGACATGGTTGATCGGATCGTGTTCCGCCAGGATCCGGATGCGGTGCGTGAACGCCGCGAGCGTGCGTTGGACAAACGAGGTGTGTTCACCGACAACTGTGGTGACGGGGTTGGGGAGATCACCGCGGTGATGTCGGCGGAGAACGTGCAAGTAGCGGTCGCTGCGGTACGACGCCTGGCCGACGCGGTATGTGACGGTGATGGTCGGACGCGTCAGCAACGCGCCTCGGATGCGATGTTCGCGCTGCTCTCGGGGTCCCGGTTCGAATGCGCCTGCGGCAGCATCGAGTGCACCGCGGCGATTCCCGAACCGGGCACGGTACCGCCGGCTGATCCGCGGTTCGTCATCCACGTCGTGTGCAATGAGGCCGCACTCACCGCGCCCGAAGTACTCTCCAGCACAGCCGAACCCGCCGACAGCACAGAGTCGCGCGTCGAAAGCTCCGCCGAGACATCCGATCCCGCCGCCGGCGCCGCGGGTTCGATGCCGGGTACCGGCGACGGGGTGGGGATCGGCGCGGATTCGGTTGACGACACCGACGCCGGTAGTGGCGAGACGTTCGATGCGGGGACCGATGCCGACGATGGGCCGGGCACCTGGACGGTGCGGGTCGACCGTCCGCGCCCGGACGTGTCGCCCGAGGCTGTGCCGGTGGGGTTCATGGATGGGTACGGCATCATCTCCGCCGAGCACGTGCGAGATGTCGCCGCGCGCCCGGACGCGGTGATCCACCGGGTCGTGCCGATCAACACGCCTGAGAACGCTGACGGCACCTTCACCCTGCCCGCACACGGCGTCGACCCGTACCGGCCGTCGACAGCGTTGGATGAAGCGGTGCGATGTCGCGACGGCTACTGTGTCGATCCCGGCTGCAGTCGTTCGGCGTGGACTGCTGACAACGATCATGTCGCCGAGTACGACCACCACAATCCGGATGCTGGTGGGCCACCAGTTACGAGAATCTCAACACGAAATGCCGGTACGGGCACATCCAGAAAACGTTCGGCAACTGGGTCGATGACCAGTACCGCGACCCGGCCACCGGCCGACTGGTCACCGACTATGTGACGCCTGAAGGGGTCGTCATTCCCGGTGACGCCGAAACCTTCGAAGACACCTTCCCCGGACTACGCCGACTCCGCTTCACCCCACCAACCACCGGCGATCCACCACCCCGACCACCAGCAACCTCATCGCCGCAGGCCTCACCGCGCCCCCGGACACGCGCGGCGAACAAACACGCCCGCCGCCGCGCCGAACGACGCCGCAACCGCCAACGCCGCCTCACCCGCGAAGCGCAGCGGCTCCTGATCGTCGACGACGTCGGGCCACCTCCGTTCTGAAAGTGATCTGCGGTGTCGCGGTGCTGTTCATCGTGCCGCCATCCGGATCAGGGTTTCGCCTTGAGGATCACCAGAGGTCGTAGCTCACGTTGACGTTGGGGTAGCCGGTGGCGATGTCGGGTTGGTTGATGAAGTAGTGGCCTCCACCAGAGGTGCCGGTCATGTCCGTGTTGACGTCGCCTCGGACGTTCTCGAGGTTGTACGTCGCAGTCGGACCGAAGGCGCCGACTCGGTAGTTGACGAACACGCTCTCGTAGCTGCTGTTGGGCGCGACGCTCACGACCGTCTCCGACGCTCCGGGTGCCAGTACGCGCGCGGGTGCCTGGACCCAGTTGCCGGTACCGGGGGTTGCCGAGACGAGCCATTCGGTCTTGTCGGTGTGGTTGGTGAGCGTCATGGCGACAGTGGGCTCGCCAGGGTGGGTGACCGGCAGCGTGCCCGCGTTGGCGAGCCCGGCTCCGCCCGCGGCGAGTGCTCCGGCGATACCGAGCCCTGCGATGGCGGCGAGGGTGCGGGTCTTGACGTTCTTCGAGATGGTCATCGTGTCTCCTCCGAGTGTCGTCCGGTCCCGGTCGGGGCTGGGCGGGTTGTTTCTGACACCAATGACTCTGCCGCTCATCAGGGGCGACGACCTTCCGCCGGCCGGGTGGTGGGGCGGTTGATCGTGAGGTCCGCCGATCGGGGGATACGCGGGACACGTCAGGGGCGACCGGGCCACCACTTCGGTTAACGAACCACCAGCCGTGCAAGCGTTGTCACTCGGCCGTTTCCATAGTTGTTCATTGCCTCCGGCGGGTGCAGTCACTGCAGTTCCTGACCGACTATTCGTGAACGCCGGCACATCGGAATAGTTCGCGCGGGATCACCGTCGACGCGCCACAACCTAGATGTGCTCTGTTCTGAATGTGTGTCCAATCGAAGGATGTGGGCGTTGCAGCATCCACATCCTTCGATACGACACACATTCAGCCCAGGGGTGCCGCCTCCTCGATCCAGAGGGCCCTGCCGAGCACCCGGCGACACACCGGCGCCGCAATGTTCACCCCCGGCGAAATATGCCCGGGAACAAACATCCGGCCACGAGGGTTGAGTCGGGCAGACTGAACTTTGGAGGTTACATGTCTGACACGTATTCAGTGCCCGTCCTCTTCGTTCCTGACCTGGTCGTCCTGCCCGGCATGGTTGTGCCCGTGCCCCTCGACGACGCCGCTCAGGCGACGGTGGACGCGGCCCGGGCCAGTGAGTCCGGAAAACTGCTGGTCGCCCCGCGCTTGGACGACCGGTACCCCACCTACGGGGTTCTTGCGTCGATCGTGCAGGTCGGCCGCATGCCCGGCGGCACCCAGGCCGCCGTGGTCAAGGGTGAGAAGCGCGCACACATCGGCACCGGCACCACGGGCCACGGCAATGCGCTGTGGGTGGAGGTCACCGAGGTCGCCGACGCCGAACCGAGCGCCGAGACCAAGGCGCTGGCCGCCGAGTACAAGAAGCTCGTCCTGGCCATGCTGCAGCGTCGCGAGGCGTGGCAGATCATCGACGCGGTCAACAAGATGACCGATCCGTCGGATCTCGCCGACACCTCGGGCTACTCGTCGTGGCTCGACGACGTGCAGAAGCGTCAACTGCTCGAGACGCCCGACGTCGGTGAGCGGCTGCAACTGCTGATCGACTGGACCAGCGAACACATCGCCGAGACCGAGGTCTCCGACAAGATCGCCGACGACGTCCGCAACGGTATGGAGAAGCAGCAGAAGGAATTCCTGCTCCGCCAACAGCTCGCCGCGATCCGCAAGGAACTCGGTGAGGACGAGCCCGACGGCGCCGACGACTACCGCGGTCGCGTCGAATCGGCGGACCTGCCCGAGAACGTTCGGGAGGCCGCGCTGCGCGAGGTCGGCAAGCTCGAGCGCGCCAGCGACCAGTCGCCCGAAACCGGTTGGATCAGAACATGGTTGGATACCGTGCTCGACCTTCCGTGGAACGTGACGACCGAGGATTCCACCGACATCAAGGGTGCTCGCGAGATCCTCGACGCCGATCACCACGGTCTCGACGACGTGAAGGATCGGATCGTCGAGTACCTCGCCGTGCGAGCCCGCCGTGCCGAGCGCAAGCTGCAGGTCGTCGGCGGACGCGGCTCGGGTGCTGTCATGGTGCTGGCCGGTCCTCCCGGCGTCGGCAAGACGTCGCTGGGTGAGTCGGTTGCCCGTGCGCTCGGCCGCAAGTTCGTGCGCGTCGCCCTCGGGGGTGTGCGCGACGAAGCCGAGATCCGCGGTCACCGTCGTACCTACGTGGGCGCGTTGCCGGGTCGGATCGTTCGTGCCATCGGCGAAGCGGGCTCGATGAATCCCGTTGTGCTGCTGGACGAGATCGACAAGGTCGGCTCCGACTTCCGGGGCGATCCCGCTGCGGCTCTGCTCGAGGTCCTCGACCCCGCGCAGAACCACACGTTCCGCGATCACTACCTCGACCTCGACCTCGACCTGTCCGACGTGGTGTTCCTCGCGACGGCCAACGTCATCGAGAACATCCCGTCGGCGCTGCTCGACCGCATGGAACTCGTCACCATCGACGGCTACACCGAGGACGACAAGGTCGCGATTGCCCGCGACTTCCTGCTCCCGCGGCAGGAGGAGCGTGCGGCCCTGACCAACGACGAGGTGTCGGTGAGTGAGGACGCGCTGCGTGAGATCGCTGCCAACTACACCCGCGAACCGGGGGTGCGCCAGTACGAGCGTCTGCTCGCCAAGCTGTTCCGCAAGGTCGCGACCAACATCGAAAGCGGCAAGGCCACAACGCCTGTCACAATCGAGGAGTCCGATCTCAAGGATTACCTTGGACGTGCCAGGTTCACCCCGGAGTCCGAGGAGCGCACCGCCGTGCCTGGCGTTGCCACAGGACTCGCGGTCACCGGAATGGGCGGCGACGTGCTGTTCATCGAGGCCAACCGCACCGACACCGGTGAGGGCAAGGGCGGTCTGCAACTGACCGGCCAGCTCGGTGACGTGATGAAGGAGTCGGCGCAGATCGCACTGTCGTATGTCCGTGCGCACGCACGCGAACTCGGCGTCGATCCGAGCAACCTCGAGGGCACCATCCACGTGCACGTGCCTGCTGGGGCGGTCCCGAAGGATGGCCCGAGTGCCGGCATCACGATGGTGACCGCACTTGTGTCGATGGCCACCGGCCGAAAGGTGCGCGCCGAGGTCGGCATGACCGGCGAGGTCACGCTGAACGGTCGCGTGCTCCCGATCGGTGGGCTCAAGCAGAAACTGCTTGCGGCACAACGCAACGGGCTGACACAGGTGTTCATCTCGCCGCGGAACGTCGCCGACCTCGACGACGTTCCCGCCGAGATCCTCGACGCCGTCACGGTCACACCGGTCGCCGACGTCGCGGACGTCGTCGCACAGGCCCTCGAGCCTGCCGCCGATGAAGCGAAAGACTCGGCCGTAGATCGGACAAACGAGACAGTCGCGGCCTGACACCGCGATACGACGAACCCCGGGAGGAGTCTCCCGGGGTTCGTTCGCGTCGCGGACCTGTTACGGGATGCTCGAGTCGCGGGTCGCGCGTGCCTTCGCGAGCACCTCCGGTTCCAACGTGTCGGGCGCAACGAGCCGCGTCTTCTCCCACTTGTGGTGGATCGGGCACCGCTGCACTCGGGTGCTGCCGAGGCGGATAGCCTTGAACGACACCGACGGCACCCAGATGGTGGAGTAGTAGGCCCCGCCCGAACATTCGACGATCGATCGCTCCATCGTGCTCCTCCCAACCGCTCGGTCACCGGCAGTCAGCGAGAATACTCCTCGCCACCGGCCGGTGAGCGACACGATCCGGTGCGCAGCACGGATGGTGTTGCCCTGCAACCGATCACCGATGCGCTCACATGCTCGGCGGCATCAACACCGTGTCGATCATGTACACCGTCGCATTGGCGGTCTTGACGCCACCGCAGACGACGCCGGAGTCGTTGACCTTGATGTCATTGCCCGATCCGGTGACGTTCACGTCCTGACCCTCGAGCGTCTTGTGCATCCCGTCGATCTTGTCGGGTGCCACCTGGCCCGAAACAACATGGTAGGTAAGGATTTTGGTCAGCAGATCCTTATCGGTCTTCAGCTTGTCGAGCGTCGCGGCATCGAGCTTCGCGAATGCATCGTCGGTGGGTGCGAACACGGTGTACTGACCGTTGTTGAGCGTGTCGACCAGGTTCACTTGCGGGTTCAACTGACCCGACACCGCCTGCGTCAGTGTCTTGAGCATCGGATTGTGCGACGCCGCGGTGGCCACCGGGTCCATCGCCATTCCCTCGACGGACCCGCTCCCGGACGGATTTGCCTTGGCGTAGTCGGCACATCCCGGTCCGACGAGAGCCGCGGGTGCAGCAGAACCGCTGGTCATCGGCATCTCCGACGACGACATCGGCGCCATCGACGACGCTGACGTATCGGACGACGAACTGCTGTCGTCGGAACAACCCGCGATGACACCGACGGTCAGTACTGCACCTGCCGCAGCAAGCGTCAGTCGTTGAAATCTGTTGGCTACCATGATCGATCCCATCATTGAGGAACAAACTCACCGGACTGTGAGTCTCAGGAGGTCATTCGCAGGTGGTTTCACCCCGGATGGGTGGGCTGCCAAGAAAGATTGCGACCCATCTGCACGCCTCGCTCGTACGAAGCCCCTGCAGAAGTTGACGCGCTACGACGTTGATGCGCTATGACGTGGACGCGCTATGAGGACGACTTCGGACGAGGAGCGTCGATATGGGTTATCGATCCGAAACCTGGCTCCGTGCTGCGGTTTCCGGTCCACTTGCTGTGATCGGCGGGTTGTCGGTCGGTGAGTTGACCGCTATTCCGTTGTCGCGCTTGGCGTCACCGTTTCAGTCGGTGGCTGCTTTCCTGGTGGATCATTCTCCTGCCCCGGCCCGCGAGTGGGCGATCGACACGTTCGGCACGAACGACAAGCTGGCGTTGATGATCGGCGTGGGCCTGGCCGTAGCCGTCCTGGCGGTGCTGGCAGGCATTCTGCAGGTGGTGCGCCCTCCTGCTGGTGCAGTGATCGTCGTTCTTGTCGCGCTGTTCGGCGTCGTCGCGGCGGCGACCCGGCCCACCGCGACCGCGGCCTACGTGATTCCGTCGATCGTTGCAGGTGTGGTCGCGGTTGCATTACTCGTCCTCCTCTGCCGCGGAGCGCGAGGTTCGCGTCGTGGCCCCGAACAATCGGAGGCCGTCACTGAGAAACCCGCTGTCCCGGAGGGGTCTGGCTGGTCACGTCGAACCTTCCTGGTCACCGCAGCCGTGGTGGCGGGGGCGTCGGCGGTGTCGCTGGTGGTCGCCCGGCGTCTGGCCGAAGCCGGTGGGGTCATCGCGGAGAGGGCCCGATTGGTGCTACCCAGACCTGCATCGACGGCGAGGGCGGTGCCGTCGGGCGTCGAGGTGAAGGGCGCAACGCCGTTCCTCACCGACAATGCGGACTTCTACCGCATCGACACCGCCCTGCAGGTGCCTCAGCTGTCCACCTCCGACTGGAGGCTGCGAATTCACGGGATGGTCGACCGCGAGGTCACGATTGACTGGAGCGATCTCATGGCGATGTCCGCACAAGAGCGGATCATCACGCTGACCTGCGTCTCCAATGAGGTGGGCGGCGATCTGGCAAGCAACGCCCGGTGGATCGGCTACCCGATGCGCGAGATCCTCGCACGGGCCAAACCGCATCCGGACGCCGACATGTTGCTCTCCACGAGCGTCGACGGATGGACGTCGGGAACACCTCTCGACGCGATCACCGACGGGCGCGATGCCATGCTCGCCGTCGGAATGAATGGAACGCCCCTGCCGCTCGAACACGGCTATCCCGTGCGGCAGGTGATACCAGGGCTGTACGGCTTCGTCTCTGCGTGCAAGTGGGTCGTCGATTGGGAAATAACGAGATTCGACCGCGCGCAATCGTATTGGGCCAAACGCGGCTGGGGTGTCAAGGCGCCCATCAAAACAGCTTCACGTATCGACAGGCCGGCGCCACTGTCGACCAACCCGGTCGGGCCGGTTGTCGTGGCGGGTACGGCATGGGCGCAGCACAGGGGCGTACGCAGAGTGGAGGTGAGGGTCGACGACGGCGAGTGGAACACCGCCACCCTCGCGACCGAGTACTCCACTGACACGTGGCGCCAGTGGAGCTGGACCTGGCAGGCGACGCCCGGCCAGCACACGCTGTACTGCCGGGCGACCGACGCCGAGGGGCGGACGCAGACCGAGCAGCGAGTGGCTCCGATTCCCGACGGTGCCACTGGTTGGCACAGCCGCGTGGTCCAGGTGGCCTAGCGTCATGCGCCTGGCTGCACCCGGACCGAACGGCTCGACTCAGGCCGTCTTCGACGCCAGGGCCTTCTTGCGACGAGTGAGCACACCCGCCGCACCTGCCGCAGACGCGATGAGTGCGGCGACGCCCACGCCGTCGCGAGAGAGCGGGTGCTTGATGACGGCGTCGACGGAGTACCGACCCGGCCCGGTCAGCGCCAGCGCGGCAGATGCGAGACCGAGGACCGCGGGAAACTCGAATCCGCCTTCCTGGGCGAAGAATCCGCTGGGGCGATGGACGTCGCTTGCTGCGAGCATGGCCGCGGCGCCGGCAGCGGCGGCGACGCGCGTTCCCGCACCGAGTGCGACGAGTCCGCCTGCGGCCTCACTGACGCCCGCGGCGACGGCCGAGGTCTTGGCCGGCTCGAAGCCCATGTGCTCCATGCCTGCTGCCGTGCCCTCAATGCCCGGGCCGCCGAACCAGCCGAGCAGCTTCTGTGCACCGTGCGCGAACAGGGTGGTGCCCACCGCGACGCGCAGGGTCAACAGACCGGCGTCGAGGGCAACAGAGCGTGAATCGGAATGTGACATGGGAGGGCCTTTCGTTCGTAGATCGCTAAGGGGACTGTAGTCCGCTTAGCGCCACGTCGTCTAAGCCGCGGCGGGAGATAATGCGCACACTCGTGCCGATCGCGCGACGCGTATTCGGTCGTATGGCGGAATAGGCTGGCACCGAGGTGTGCCGGTGCCGCCTCGTGTCCGTCGACCGACGAGAAGGAGCCGTGATGACCGAGTTGCCCGAGATCACCGATGCCGAGATGCAGACCATCATCGAGTATGCGCAGCCCTACACCGTGGCGATCCTCAAGGCCGGCCCCGAGCACGGCAAGCCGGAGTCTGCGGACCTGGTGAAAGAACACGGTCGACGCACGTTCGCGTTGCGCAAGGCCGGCGAGATCGCCGTGGTGCTCCCGGTGCGCGACGACTCCGACATCTGTGGGATCGCCGTCTTCGACCGCGACGTCGACACTGTCACCGCGATCATGAACGACGACCCTGCCGTGCAGGCCGGGGTGTTCACCTTCGACGTCCACCCCGCCGAAGGTCTCCCCGGCGACGCGCTTCCGCCTGCGCCGTAAGAGCACCGGGAGACCGAGGCGCCCAGACTTGCGCGAACTTCGCTCAACTTTTTTCTCCGAATCGGGAACAACCCTCCATCGGGTGTAGTTGCACCTATCGAGAAACCTGAGCCTGGCAGACTCAAGTAGACTTGACGCGGTAAGACTCAACCAGTAGGACATGAGTCGGACGCACTGAAGTCTCACACGTTCCAGGCGCAGGTTTGCAACGACCACCCCCCAGGTCGTGCCGCGAGCTCGACCCGGGGACAAGAACTTGGGTGCACACCCACAAACTAGGAGGAAATAACAGATGTCTCGTGCTGTTGGAATCGACCTCGGCACCACCAACTCCGTGGTGTCCGTGCTCGAGGGCGGCGAACCGACTGTCATCGCCAACGCCGAAGGCTCACGGACCACTCCGTCGGTCGTGGCGTTCGCGCGCAACGGTGAGGTACTCGTCGGGCAGCCTGCCAAGAACCAGGCAGTCACCAACGTCGACCGCACCATCCGCTCGGTCAAGCGCCACATGGGCGACACCGACTGGAACGTCGAGATCGACGACAAGAAGTACACCCCGCAGGAGATCAGCGCCCGCACGCTCATGAAGCTGAAGCGCGACGCCGAGTCCTACCTGGGTGAAGACGTCTCCGACGCGGTCATCACCGTGCCCGCATACTTCAACGACTCGCAGCGTCAGGCCACCAAGGAGGCCGGACAGATCGCGGGCCTCAACGTCCTGCGCATCGTCAACGAGCCGACCGCAGCCGCGCTGGCATACGGCCTGGACAAGGGTGAGAAGGAACAGACCATCCTGGTCTTCGACCTCGGTGGCGGTACCTTCGACGTCTCGCTACTCGAGATCGGCGACGGCGTCGTCGAGGTCCGTGCGACCTCGGGTGACAACAACCTCGGTGGTGACGACTGGGATCAGCGCATCGTCGATTGGCTCGTCGAGAAGTTCAAGACCAGCTCCGGCATCGACCTGACCAAGGACAAGATGGCCATGCAGCGTCTGCGTGAGGCTGCCGAGAAGGCCAAGATCGAACTGTCTGCCTCGCAGAGCACCTCGATCAACCTGCCCTACATCACCGTCGACGCCGACAAGAACCCGCTCTTCCTCGACGAGCAGTTGAGCCGCAGCGAGTTCCAGAAGATCACCTCCGACCTGCTCGAGCGCACCCGCGCTCCGTTCCAGGCGGTCATTAAGGACGCAGGCATCTCCGTCGGCGACATCGATCACGTTGTGCTCGTTGGTGGTTCGACCCGTATGCCCGCCGTCACCGATCTGGTGAAGGAACTCACCGGTGGCCAGGAGCCCAACAAGGGCGTCAACCCCGACGAGGTCGTCGCGGTGGGTGCTGCGCTGCAGGCTGGCGTGCTCCGCGGTGAGGTGAAAGACGTTCTGCTGCTTGACGTCACTCCACTGTCGCTCGGTATCGAGACCAAGGGCGGCGTGATGCACAAGCTGATCGAGCGCAACACCACGATCCCGACCAAGCGGTCGGAGACCTACACCACGGCCGAGGACAACCAGCCCTCCGTGCAGATCCAGGTCTACCAGGGTGAGCGCGAGATCGCTTCGCACAACAAGCTGCTCGGCTCCTTCGAGCTCGGTGGCATCGCTCCTGCGCCGCAAGGTGTCCCGCAGATCGAGGTGACGTTCGACATCGACGCCAACGGCATCGTTCACGTCACCGCGAAGGACAAGGGCACCGGCAAGGAGAACTCCATCCGCATCCAGGAGGGCTCGGGCCTGAGCAAGGACGAGATCGACCGGATGATCAAGGACGCCGAGGCCCACGCAGAAGAGGACCGCAAGCGTCGCGAGGAGGCCGAGACCCGCAACCAGGCCGAGTCGCTTGTCAACCACACCGAGAAGTTCCTCAAGGACAACGAGGACAAGGTTCCCGGCGAGGTCAAGGACAAGGTCAACGCTGCGATCTCCGAGGCCAACGAGGCGCTGAAGGGCACCGACATCTCGGCGGTCAAGAGCGCGATCGAGAAGCTCTCGGCGGAATCCCAGGAGATGGGTCAGGCGATCTACGCGGCATCGGCCGCAGAGTCGCAGGACGGCGCATCGGCCGACGGTGCCACCGCTGACTCCGACAACGACGTCGTCGACGCCGAGGTCGTGGACGAGCCGAACTCCGGGGACACCAAGTGACCTCACAGGAGCCCGAGCTCGACCCGGTCGACGTCGAAGTCGACGAGCCGATCACGGTCACCGACCGGCGGCGCATCGATCCCGAAACGGGTGAGGTGCGCCCCGGCGGTGCCGAGGAGGCACAGAGTTCGGAAGAGGCGGATACGGGTTCGGCCGAGGTTGCCGAACTCACCGCTGCCCTGCAGCGCGAGCGCGCTCAGTTCGCCAACTACAAGCGGCGGACCGAAGAAGAGAAGCAGGGACGCGTCGCCTACGGCAAGCAGATCCTGATCGACAAGCTGTTGCCGGTCCTCGACGACCTCGACCGTGCCCGCGAGCACGGCGATCTCGAGGGCGGACCGCTCAAGGGCGTGGCCGACAAGCTGATCGCCACGCTCGACGCCGAGGGATTGACGAAGTTCGGTACGCCGGGCGATCTGTTCGATCCCGAACTGCACGAGGCCGTCCAGAACGACGGCAGCGGAGCAGAACCCGTCATCGGTGCGGTGTACCGCAGCGGATACCGTCTCGGCGACAAAGTGATTCGCACAGCGATGGTCACGGTCACCGACCCGGATCCGGCGCAGCAGTCGGAGCCGCAGAACCAGCAGAGTGGTGCACAATAAACACCTGCACATGCACCGACGGCGCGTCGCGCGACATGACGCGACGCGCCGTCGGCGCTGCACGGCCCACCAACACAACACAGCTTTTCCACAACTCAAGACCAGACAACTTCACACAACCACGAAGGAGGTGACGTCTGGTGGCTCCACAACGAGAATGGCTCGAACACGACTTCTACAAGGACCTGGGCGTTGCTTCTGACGCTTCGGCTGAAGAGATCAAGAAGGCTTACCGCAAGCTCGCACGCGAGCTGCATCCCGACGCCAACCCGGGAGACAAGGAAGCCGAAGAACGCTTCAAGCGGGTGTCCGAAGCCCACAGCGTGCTCTCCGACGCAGACAAGCGTAAGGAGTACGACGAGACCCGTGCCATGTTCGCGGGCGGTCAGTTCCGCGGCGGCGGCAACGGGTTCCCGGGAGGATTCCCCGGTGGGGGAACGCGGTACTCGACGAGTAACGGCGCCGACTTCAACATCGGCGATCTCGGCGATCTGTTCGGCGGCGGGGGCGAGTCGAGCGGCGGCTTCGGCGACCTGTTCGACGGTCTGTTCAATCGCGGCGGTTCGTCGCGTCCGTCGACGGCGACTCGACCGCGTCGCGGCAACGATCTCGAGACCGAGACCACGCTGTCGTTCAAGGATGCGGCGATCGGCACGACCGTCCCGCTTCGGGTGACGAGTCCCGCGCCCTGTACGACCTGCCACGGAAGCGGCGCGAAGCCGGGAACCAGTCCGCGGGTCTGCCCGACTTGTAACGGGTCGGGGCTGGTGAGCCGAAATCAGGGCGCATTCGGTTTCAGTGAGCCGTGCCAGGACTGCCAGGGCACGGGATCGCGCATCGACGACCCGTGTACCGATTGCGACGGCTCAGGCGTCAAGGTCAGGGCACGCACCATCAATGTGCGTATCCCCGCAGGAGTCGAAGACGGACAACGGATTCGACTGGCGGGTCAGGGCGAAGCAGGTCGACGCGGCGCTCCGTCTGGCGACCTCTATGTGGTCGTCCACGTGACAGCCGACAAGATCTTCACCCGCAGCGGCAACGACCTCAAGGTGCACCTGCCGGTGAGCTTCTCCGAGTTGGTGCTCGGCGCAACGGTCTCGGTTCCGACACTCGAGGGGTCGGTGGGGGTCAAGATCCCGCCGAACACCACCGACGGGCGCACACTGCGCGTTCGCGGTCGGGGTGTCCCGAAGCGCACCGGTGGCGCGGGCGATCTGCTGGTCACCGTGAAGGTCGAGGTGCCGAGCAAGCTCGACGACGCCGCGACCGAAGCGCTCAAGACCTACGCAGAGGCGGAGAAGGCCAGCGGTTTCGATCCCCGTGCAGGATGGGGGCGATGAGTCATGGCGAGTCGGAACTTCGACGATCGGGGCTTCAACGATCGGGACTTCGAGGATTCGGGTGCGACGTTCATGATCTCGGTTGCCGCACAACTGGCCGGGATGCACGCGCAGACACTGCGCACCTATGACCGGCTCGGGCTCGTCACCCCGCAACGCACGACGGGAGGCGGGCGTCGGTATTCGACGCGCGACGTCGAACTGCTGAGAGAGATCCAACGTCTCTCGCAGGAGGAGGGCGTCAACCTCGCGGGTATCAAGCGGATCATCGATCTGACCAACCAGGTCGACGCTCTGCAGCAGAGAGTGGGCGAACTGCAGAGTCAGGTCGAGCAGTCCGCTCGCCGAGGCGGCGAGCTGGTGCCGGTTCCACGCACGAGCGCTCTGGTCGTGTGGCAACCACGACGCGCCAAGCGCAAGGACTGATCACTTTCGATCCCTCATCCCCGACGGCCGGTTGGCCGTCGGGGATGACACGTTAGGCTGACCCCTCGAGAGCGACATGGGGAGATAACGGTGACAACGACGAGCGGGACACCGCTGAACGGGCCGCAGACGGCAGTGACGCCGACATCGGGCAGAGATCCCGGCGGATCAGTGACCCTCGGTGTGTCGGTCGTCGGCGACGAGATCGCATCGGTCGTCATCCGTCCGGGCGCCGGTGGCGACGAGATCGCGGCAAGTAACCTTGTCGATCTGCCCGATTACCTGCCGGAATCGGCGGCAGCAGCCATCACGGAGCTGGTCGAGTCGGTTCCCTTCGAGGTCGATCACCTGATCGTCTCCTGCTCGCGTCCGAGCACCCGCAACTATCTTGCGCAGGCATTCACGCCCGGGCCGTCGACCCCGCCCTGGTACCAGATCACCAGCGTCGACGACATAGCGGGCGCCATGCTGGCGGTGGCGCGCTCGTCTCCGCGCGGCGCAGGGGTGAGTGCGGTCGTCAATCTCGCACGCACAGGCGAACCTGCCGACGGAGTATGCGTCGCACTCGTCGACAACACCACGGGCCGGCTGCTCGACACGCGCGACAACTCGACGCTGCAGGGCATTGCCGTCACCGACCCGCGGGGCGCCGACGAGGTCGCGCGGTTGATCCTCGACGCCGACGGTGGTTCTCGACTCGGCGCGGTGGTGTGCACCGGGTCGGGCGCGGAACTGCCCGGTGTTGCGCCGGCACTCGAATACGCCGTCACGCGCCCGGTGATGATCGCGGATATGCCCGCCCTCGCCCTTGCCGTCGGCGCCGCCGCGACCCCTGCGAGAACGACGGCGATACCAGCGGGCGAACCCGGCGGGTCCGCGTTCGCCGCAGCCCCGACGCGTGCGCCTCGTGATGCGACCGGTCTGCGCTGGTGGGCACTGGGTGCTGTCATCGGGGTAGCGGTCCTGCTCGGCGCCATCGGACTCACTGCGCTTCACGCAAGTGGAGACGACGCCGCAGCCACGCCCGATTCCGCGCCGACGACGGTGACCGTCACAGACACCCCGCAGCGCGCAACCGTCACCCGCGAGGGTGAGGTCGCCACCGAGACCGCGACCGAAACCAGGCGAGAGGTCCGCACCACCACCGTCAGACCACCGACGGTTACCAGAACCGTGCAAGCCCCTGCAGTGACGGAGACCGAGACCGAGACGACCACCGAAATCAGGACCACCACCGTCGAGGTGCCCGGTCAGTCCGAGGGCGGCAGCGAGCAGGAGTCGGACGCGGGCTGAACCGGGATCCGAAACCGGCAGCGATCTCAGTACACCGGGTCCGACTGGATACTGCTTGCCCGCACGCCCGCGATGATGAGTCGGCGTCGGGTCTCGGTGACCATCTGCGGAGAGCCGACGACGAGAGCCTGATGCTCGGTCCAATCGCGTTCTGCCGCTACGATATTCGAGAGGATGCCGATGCGGTGCTCGACGCCGAGGTCCTCTGGTGTCGCGATCGAGTTCAACCACCACGGGTCGTCGCGCTCCTGCGATACGGCGGTGACTCTCAGCCACGGATTCGTCGACGCGATGCGCGCCAGCACCGCGAGATCGTAGAGTTCGCCGGGGTAGCGCATGCCGTAGAAGATGTGCGTCGACGGTGAGTCGGCCCGCTTCGACATCTCGATGAGTAGCGCACGCAGCGGGGCGAGGCCGGTCCCGCCCGCGACCATGAGAACGTCGCGATCCCGTTCGACGTGCAGCGTGCCGTGATGCTGCGCGAGCTTCCAGACGTCGCCGACGCGGGTGTCCGCCACGATTGTGGAACTGACAACGCCGCCCGGTATCGCGCGGACGTGAAACTCGATCTCACCGTCAGGATTGGGCGGTATAGCCGGTGAGAGATGTCGCCATTCGTGCGGCCATTGCGGAATGGCCACCTCGAGGAACTGGCCGACCGAGAAGCGAAGCGGAGCGTCGCCGATGAGGCGCACGACGGCGAGATCACGCGTGATCCGATACTTCTCGACGACCTGCGCCGTCCAGGTCGGTGGACCGGAAGCCATTTCGGCAGCCCCCCGCATCACGCCGGTCGTCAACAGCATCGCCTGTGTGACGGTCTCCTCGGTCTCGCCGTCCCAGTAGCCGTCGAGCAGCGCACGGAACTCCCCGATCAGCGCGGAACACATCAGCGAATAGTGCGCAGGCAGCACACCGAATTTGCGGTGGTCCCGGCCGAGTTGTGCAAGAAATTCGACGAGGTCGGTGTGCCCGTCGTCGGAGGGAATCACTTCGAGCGCGTGGTCGATCACTCCGTAGAACGCTTCACGTAGGTGCGACATCTGGGCGGGGAACAGGTCACGCAGGTCGGGGTCGAGGGCGAACAGTCGGGTGAAGACACCGCGCGTGAACGCGTCCGGGTCGCGTCCCATCACCTGACGGACATGGTGCAGCACGTGGCGTGAATGCCCGCCCATGCACACCTCCGCTCGTTTCGCCCCGTCGACAGCCTCTCCATTCTGCCTCTTCGTCGGCCGACGGTGTCCGAAGAGCAGGAGTGAGGCGAGTCCGGCGGAAACAATCCGCACCCGTGAAGTGTCCAATCGGACCGAAATTGCGCGCGATATGGGACCCTGCATATGTGGTCTCCCTGGAAAACGTGCTCCCGGGAATCGTAGACGCGCACCTGCTGCAATGGAATCCGCGTCAGACTCCCTGGCGGGCAAAGGGCCTCGCGCGAGTGCAGCGACTCACGCCGAGGCTCGGTGACCGTGCGTTCACACTGCTGGTCTCGCAGTCCGATCGCGAGTACGTCCTGACGCCGTCGGTCATCGCTCGCGCCTACGAGACAGAGCACTACGTCA
The DNA here is from genome assembly GCF_000332975.1 of Gordonia aichiensis NBRC 108223. Lineage (GTDB taxonomy): Bacteria > Actinomycetota > Actinomycetes > Mycobacteriales > Mycobacteriaceae > Gordonia > Gordonia aichiensis. The sequence continues at coordinate 94,340 of NZ_BANR01000021.1, forward strand.
GCGACATCGCTGGAGTGCCTGTCGTCGCGGGCGTTCCGATCGACACGGTGATCCTCGCCGACTCTCACTGGCGTGCTTACGCGGGCGACATCGACATGATTCCCGACGTCGAGGCCGAGGAACTGTCGGAGACCCGCTACGCACTGGGGCTTCCCTTCGGCCGCGACGGTGCGCCGCGGCTCGGCGGCTTGATCGTGCACGGTGACCCTCGATCACCGGATTTCGCAACGCAACTCGACCGCCAGCTCGATATCACCCCTCCCGTGCGGGGCATCCGCGTGCTCGCGGCTCGGCATCCGGATCCGCGAGTGCGCGACTCGACCCCGGACGAGAGTCTGCTGTCATCGCCTGCCGCGCTGCGTGGCTTCGGCGAAGCGGTGCGTCGAGGACTGGTGGTGGAGGTATTCGCCTATTCGCATCAGCTCTACGACGCGATCAGTGTGGCGCGCGAATATCCCCAGGCCACGGTCGTTGTCGACCACATAGGGGCGCCGGTGGGTGTGTTCGGCCCAATGGGTGTGCGAACAGGCAACACTGCTGCGGCGCGCGCCGACATCATGCGATTGTGGCGTGAACGCGTGGTGAGTCTTGCCGCACAGCCCAACATCGTGATGAAGCTGTCGGGGCTGGCGATGCCGATCCTCGGTTATGGCCACGACGCCAGAGGCAACATCGGTAGCCGAAAGACCCTCGCCGAGATGATCGGTCCACTCGTCGGGCACCTGGTGAGCCATTTCGGCTCTGAACGCCTCATCTTCGGCTCGAACTTTCCGCTCGACCGACCGAACGCGACGATGGGCATGCTCGTCGGTGCCCTGCTCGACGTACTTGCGCCGTGGGGTGACGACCTCATGCGAAAAGTATTCCGCGACAACGCGCTCAGGGTGTACGGCGTCGACGACACCCCCTGATGGCCTGGTCAGTCCTTCGCGTCCTTTGTGTCCTCGGGGCCCTCGGGGACCGGCGGCTGCGGGATGACCGGGTATTCGCCGGTGTAGCCCTGACGCTGGGCTGCGATGGCGAGCACCTTGGACCGACAGCCGAACCACCCGGCGATGAGTAGCGGTATGCCGACGATGATCGCGATGAGATTCCAGTAGTTGTCGTAGCACATCAGCACGACCACGGCGGCGAGGAAGACCAGGGTGGCGTAGCTGGTGTACGGGGTGCCCGGTAGCCGGAACGCAGGACGGGTGAGAATGCCCTTCTTCTCCCAGCGGTAGAGCTGGATCTGACAGGCGACGATCATCCCCCAGGTGGAGATGATGCCGAGCGCCGAGAGATCGAGCGCGATGTTGAATGCCTCGGAGGGCACGAACAGATTGAGGATGACCCCGAGGAACGTCAGCGCGCCGGTGAGCGCGATACCGCCGAAGGGCACCCCGTTCTTGTTCATCTTGCCGGTGAACGCCGGGGCCGTGCCATTGAGCGCCATCGAGCGCAGGGTGCGTCCGGTGGAGTACAGGCCTGCGTTGAGACTCGACATCGCCGCCGTGAGCACGACGAGGTTCATGATCCCGCCCGCGGCCGGAACGCCGATCTTGGAGAAGAAAGTGACGAACGGACTCTCGTCTGCCTTGTAGGTGGTGTAGGGCAGAAGCAGCGCGAGGATGATCAGTGAGCCCACGTAGAACACGGCGATGCGCAGAATCACCGAATTGATCGCTCGCGGCATCACTTTCGCCGGTTCGGCGGTTTCGCCGGCAGCCGTGCCGACCAATTCGACTGCCGCATAGGCGAAGATGACGCCCGACGTCACGATCACCAACGAGAACAGGCCGGTGGGGAACATTCCGCCGTTGTCGGAGATCACACTGAATCCGGTCGGAGCGCCCTCGATGTCGAATCGTCCCGCGAGGAAGACGATTCCCACGACGAGGAACGTGACAAGTGCGGTGACCTTGATGATCGACGCCCAGAACTCCATCTCGCCGAAGAGTTTGACCGAGATGATGTTCATCGTCAGGACGATGCACAGGGCGATGAGGGCGATCAGCCACTGCGGGATCGCGCCGAACATGCCCCAGTAGTGCACGTAGAGCGCGACAGCCGTCACATCGACGATGGCGGTGGCTGCCCAGTTGAAGAAGTAGAGCCAGCCGGTGACAAATGCTGTCTTCTCCCCGAAGAACTCGCGTGCGTAGGAGACGAACGATCCCGACGACGGACGATGGAGCACCAGCTCGCCGAGGGCGCGAAGGATGAAGAAGACGAAGACGCCGCACACGGCGTAGGTGAGGAACAGCCCCGGACCTGCGTCATGCAAGCGCGACCCCGCACCCATGAACAATCCGGTACCGATCGCGCCTCCGATGGCGATCATCTGGATCTGGCGCGGCTTGAGGGCCTTCTGGTAGCCCTCCTCCTCATGGGCGAGCGCAGAGTTGTCGTACTGCGTCGTTGATTCGGCTGTCATGACTCCCCATACGGGTGAAAACACTGGACGTCGGTCGACGCTAATTGGTCTTCGCTACGTTGAGATGACGCAGAGTGTTAACGATCGAGGCGGTCGCTGGGTGTCGACGCGGGGTCGGTTCGCGCTAAATGCCTTGGTGCGCAGAATAACTGGCTATCCGATGTCCGATTTAACAATCGTGAATCTGTGTTCTGTGTCATAGTGACGCATCGAGGCCCTGTGTCCGACAACGGTTGTGCCGTCGGTTCAGAGTCGACGCCATGGACGTCGTGGCGGCTCGGGTGCGGGCACAGGGACGTCGCGAAGGTTGCGGGCGACAATGTCGGCGAACTCGCTGCACGTCGGGTACCGGTCGGCCGGATTCTTGGCAAGCGCCTTGGCGAAGACTGAATTCAGGGCCGAGGGCAGCCAGGGTCGTCGTCGGGTCAGTACGGGCGGATCATCACGCAGATGCGCGTTGGTGATCGCGAAGGCTGTTGCGCGCGGGTAAGGGGGTGCGCCGGTGAGGAATTCGGTCAGGGTGCAGGCGAACGCATACTCGTCGGTTGCCGGTGAGAGCTGTCTGGCCTGAAGCAGTTCAGGGGAGGCGTACGCGATCGATCCCTGCACTCGGCCGTTGCGCGCCAGTGGCCGGTTGTCGTCGACGAGTTGCGCGATACCGAAGTCGGAGAGCAGTGCGTCGGTGTCCGGTCGAGTCGAGGTCAGCAGGATGTTGGCGGGCTTGACGTCGCGGTGCAGCACCTCGCACGAGTGTGCGAAATCGATTGCCGCCGCGATCTGTCTGGCCACACGGACGATCGTCGTCACCTCCGGCTCCGTCGTCGGGGAGGGGATCAGCGCACTTGCCGCGGGACCGTCGACGTACTGCATGGCGATCCACAACGTCGGCGCGACGCGGTCGGGTGGCACGCCCAGAGCCTGTGCCCGGCGGATGCTCTGATCATCGGGCGGGATCTCGCCGCGGGTGTACATCTCGACGATGTTCGGGTGGTCGAGGAGGGAGGCGATGGTGAACTCGCGCTCGAAACGTTCGGCGGCCCGCGTGTTGCCGGTCTCGTCGGAGTGCAGCACCTTCAGTGCTTCGGGAATGCGCTCGTCGCCGCGATGTACGCGGTACACGTCAGCGCTACTGCCGCTACCCACCAGCGCATCGATGGTGTAACCGGCTACGAGGCTTCCCGGCTCATACACCTCGTCAGGGTATCCGGCGCAGTGCGCGGCGCACGCGGTCCGTCCAACACGGTCATCGGAGTCGGCCTCGGAGCCTACGCTTGATCCTCATGAGCAGTGGAGCACTCGACGAACTGATCGCCACGCTCGGCGACCAGATGGTCGTGACAGATCCGGACATTCTGGCGGGTTACCGCCAGGATCGTGCCAACGACCCGGAGGCCGGAACGCCGTTGGCAGTGGTGAGGCCCACCGCGACAGCACAGGTCCAAGAGGTGGTGCGGTGGTGCGGAAAGCACGGTATTCCGCTGATCACCCGTGGTGCCGGGACGAGTTTGTCGGGCGGGTCGACCGCGGTCGACGGTGCGGTGATGCTCTCGACCGAGAAAATGCGGAATCTGACCATCGACACGGCGACCCGCACGGCCGTCTCACAACCGGGCCTGCTGAACTCTGAGGTCAAGGCGGCAGCTGCGGGCCACGGACTGTGGTATCCACCCGATCCGTCGTCGTTCGAGATCTGTTCGATCGGCGGCAACGTCGCCACCAACGCCGGTGGGCTGTGTTGTGTGAAGTACGGCGTCACCACCGACTACGTACTCGGGCTCGAGGTGGTGCTCGCCGACGGCCGCGCGATCAGGGTCGGCGGCAAACAGCTCAAGGACTCGGCAGGTCTGCCCCTGACGAAGCTGTTCGTCGGGAGCGAGGGGCTGCTCGGCATCATCACCGAGGTCACGCTGCGTCTGCTTCCGCCGCAGGCGTCGGCGTGCACGGTGGTCGGGACGTTCGCGTCGGTGCACCACGCGAGCGAAGCGGTCCTCGCAATCACCGCGACGATCCGACCGGCAATGCTCGAGTTCATGGATTCGGTGTCGATCAACGCCGTCGAGGACATGCTCAAGATGGGCCTTGATCGGGATGCTGGCGCCCTGTTGGTCGCGCAGTCCGACGCTCCGGGACCCGCGGGCATCGCGGAGGTCGAGCTGATCGAGAAAGCGTTCTCCGAGCACGGCGCGACCGAGGTGTTCGCGACGTCGGATCCTGCCGAGGGGGAGGCGTTCACCGCAGCCCGCCGCGCGGCGATCCCGGCCGTCGAACGTCTCGGTTCGTTGCTGCTCGAAGACGTCGGAGTTCCATTGCCCGCACTACCGGAACTCATCGACGGGGTCGAGGCCATTGCCACCGACAACCGGGTGATGATCTCGGTGATCGCGCACGCGGGTGACGGCAACACCCACCCGCTGATCGTGTTCGACCCGGCAGACGCCGACGAGAGCAGGCGAGCGCAGACAGCGTTCGGTCAGGTCATGGATCTCGCGATCGGTCTCGGCGGGACGATCACAGGCGAGCACGGCGTCGGGCGGTTGAAGAAGGGCTGGTTACCGGACCAACTCGGGCCCGATGTCATGGAACTCACAGCAACGATCAAGGCGGCACTGGATCCTCATGGCCTACTCAACCCGGGCGTGCTCCTGTAGGGAAACGGCACCGGTCCGCATGTCGCAACGCCCCCTCTGTGCTGCGACATGCGGACCGGGATCGAGCGCAGCTGACGTCTTCGAATGGGAAGGCGCTGACTCCAAGTTCGTACCGCTGATGACACTGTAATCACGATTTACACAACCATCCATCGAGAATATCCGGATAATTGTCAACCTCTGATTGATAATGGAGCTTATGACCAGTTCATCGGATCGTGACCTGGACCTTCGGCGTCTCAGAATGTTCGTCGAGGTGATCGAGGCCCCGTCGTTGCGTGTCGCGGCCGAGCGGCTCTTCATCTCACAGCAGGCGTTGTCGTCGGCGATCAAGGACCTCGAGCGACAGCTCGGCGTGCAATTGTTCTCTCGTTCGCGGCGGTCACTCACCCCGACCGCTGCAGGCACGGCGTTGTACGAGGGGTCGGTCCCCCTGCTCGCCGGCGGCGCGCATCTCGCATCGGAAGTGCGCATGGTCGACGCACAGAATCCCGACCCCTACGTGATCGGCTATACCCAGGGACTTGCGCCGTCGGAGGTCTTCCAGGTCATCGAGGGCGCGGTTCAGCAGGACGCCTCCATGCCGATCACCGTCCGCCCGGTCGCTGCCGAGTTCATCCGGGACGAACTCCTCGCAGGGAGTATCGACCTCGCACTCGCCCGGACAGTGGAGGCTCCGCCCGACCTCGCCGGTGCCATCGCGACGAGTCATGAGCTACGGCTCGCGGTCAATGCGCGGCATCCGCTCGCCGCGCATGAGACGTGCGCGATGAAGGACGTCGCGTCCTGCCAGATCGTGATCTCCGAGCTCGAACCCGACTACACCGACATGATCGTGTCGTATTGCAGACGAGCGGGGTTCGAACCCGAGATCATCGTCTCCAACCTTCGCGGCACGCCGCCGCACACCTCGGTGATCGCCCACCCGCAGGCGGTCGCGTTCGTGACCAACCAGCCGGGATGGCTCTACGACGACCAGATCCGCGTCATCTCGTTCGACAACCCGCCGATGACACCGGTCATGGCGATGTGGCTGCCGAACACGGCGCCGAGGATGCGCAACCGTATCCTCGACGCCGTCGGTGTCAGTGCCGCTGCAGAATCGCAGTGAGGTCGTCGCCCACGGGCAGCGTTCCGTACTCCGCTCCACGGTCGGCGCCCAGTCGCGCAGCGATGAATGCCTCGGAGACCGGCGTCGGCGAGAAGCGAACCAGCAGTGAGGCCTCGAGGGCAAGTGCCATGGATTCGACGACGCGGCGTGCGCGGCGTTGCGCGTCGGCGGGATCGAGCCCGACCAACTCGCCGAGTTCGGTGCGGACGCGGTCGAGGTGGGCGTCGAGTACCGGGTCAGCCCCGCGCGCGAGGTTGATCTCGGCGTCGAACGCCGCGATCGACTCCGGCTCGCGCGTCATCGCGCGCAGGACGTCGAGCGCGATGACGTTGCCCGAGCCCTCCCACACGGCCATGACCGGTTGTTCTCGGTAGCGCATCGCCAGCGGGAAGTCTTCGGTGTAGCCGTTTCCCCCGAGGCATTCGAGCGCCTCGTAGGAGTGGTGCGGACCGCGCTTGCAGATCCAGTACTTGGCGACCGCGGTGGCCAGTCGACGGAAGGCACGCTCCTGGTCGGTTGCGTCCTCGTCGTGGGCACGTGCCAGCCGCATCGCGGTCACCGTTGCTGCTTCGGACTCGAGGGCGAGGTCGGCGAGGACGGCGGTCATGGCGGGCTGGTCGGCCAGGGTGGCGCCAAACGCCGCACGGTGGCGGGCATGCCACAGTGCTTCAGCGACCGACTGGCGCATACCCGCCGTGCTGCCGAGCACGCAGTCGAGACGGGTCTGCGCCACCATCTCGATGATCGTCCGCACCCCGCGGCCCGGTTCACCGACCATCAGTGCGACGGTGCCGTCCAGTTCGATCTCGCTCGACGCATTGGACTTGTTGCCGAGCTTGTTCTTGAGGCGCTGGATGCGGAACGAATTGCGCGTGCCGTCGGGCAGGATTCTGGGTAGCAGGAAGCACGAGAGCCCCTGGCCGCCGGTGCCTTCCGCTTGAGCAAGCACCAGGAACGCGTCGGACATGGGGGCCGAGCAGAACCACTTGTGTCCGGTGAGGAGATACTCGGCACCGGGGCCGCCTGTGCCGACCGGTCGGGCGACAGTGGTGTTGGCGCGAACGTCGGAGCCGCCCTGCTTCTCCGTCATCGACATGCCGAAGATGGCCGACGATTTGTCGGCTGAGAGGTCGGGGGAGTAACTGCGCGACAACGCTTTCGGCACCCACTGTGCGGCAACGTCCGGCTGCAGTTCCAACGACGGGATCACGGCGTGTGTCATCGATACCGGGCAGGCGTGTCCCGGTTCGATCTGTCCGAAAAGCATGAAGATCGCTGCGCGTGCCACGTGCGACCCCGGCTGGGGATCGGACCAGCAGCGCGTGTGTGCGCCGTGTTCGACCGCCGCAGAGATGATGCGGTGGTAGCTGGGGTGGTACTCGACCTCGTCGATCCGGTTGCCCCAGCGGTCGAAGGTGTGCAGTTCCGGAGTGATCGTGTTGGCGAGCGTGGCGTCGTGTTGGAACTGCTCGGTACCCACCAGCGCGCCGACCTCGCGGAGTTCGTCTGTGGCCCAGCCGGCGTCATGACGGTTGACGGCCTCGACGAGCACGGTGTTCAGCTCGTACTCGTTGACCTCGGTGCGCGGAGCGGACTGGTTGAACACGGTGTGTGTCAAATGCGGTTGCGGATGTGTGGTGGGGGTTGTGGAGGTCATGGTTGGTGCCTTTCTCAGACCAGGTGTGGCTGTGTGCGTTCAGGCCGTGGTCGACAGTTCGGGTGTGTTGATCAGGTGCTTCTGGATCTTCCCGGTCGGCGTGCGCGGAAGCGACTGTGCGACATGGAATTCGCGCGGGATCTTGTAGCGGGCGAGACGATCGGCCAAGAACGTCGTGAGATCCTCGGTCACATCGTCCGCACCGTCGATGCGGACGATGTGCGCGATCACGGTCTGGCCCCACTCCGGGTGCGGACGTCCGACGACTGCCGCTTCGGCGATGGCGGGGTGGGCGGTCAGCGCGTCCTCCACCTCCTTGGAGTACACGTTCTCGCCACCGGTGATGATCATGTCCTTGGTGCGGTCGACGATGAAGAGGTAGCCGTCGTCGTCGACGCGCGCGAGGTCGCCGGTGTGGTACCAGCCGTCGGCATCGATCGCGGCGCGGGTGGCCTCCGGGTCGTCGAGGTATCCGATCATGATGGTCGCGCTGCGAATCCATATCTCGCCCACCTGTTTCGCGTGGGCGTTCTCACCGCTCGCGGTGACGACCCGCACGTCGACTCCCGGGAGGCCGACTCGTCCGATCGAGCCTGCCTTGCTCACCTGTTCGTCGGGGTAGAGAACCGAACCGACGGGGCCGGTCTCGGTCATGCCGTACACCTGGAAGAAGTTGTCGCTGCGGTATCCGGCCGCGAGTCGTTGTGCCACCTCGGGGCCGATCGGTCCGCCGCCGTACAGCCACGCGCGCGCAGAGGACAGATCGTAGTCGGCGAAGTCGGGTACCGAGTTGAGTGCGGTTGTGTAGATGACCGGCGGCCCGAAGCACAGTGTGATCCGTTGTGCGGCAGCGGTATCGAGGAACTTGACCGGGTGATACTCGCGCTGCAACACGACGGTTCCACCCACGTACAGGGTGCCGAGAAGCCAGTTGTTCAGCGGCGACGCGTGCCAGATGGGCACGCTCATCAGGAGTCGTTCATCGCGCGTCATCGACAAGCCGATCACGGCGGTCATCGCGGTGAGTGTGACCGTACGGTGCGTGTGCACACAACCCTTCGGAAGTCCGGTGGTGCCCGAGGTGTACAGGATCTCAGCGATCGTGTCGTCGGCCAACTGCGCCTGCTCTGCAGCGGGGAGGGGAGTGGCTGCGGCAACCGCGTCCTCGAGGTGCGGGACGTCGGGCACCGAGGTGTCGGTGGTCATGACGGCGACGTCGATGCCTTCTGTTCCGGCGTGCAATGAGCCGTCGACCACCAGGAGCGCCGATCCCGAATGCCCGATGATGTGGGCGACCTCCGGTGGGGCCAGCTTGTGATTGATCGGGACGATAGTTGCACCCACACGCCACGCGCCGAGCATGGCGATGACGAAACCTGTTGTGTTGTAGCACATGAGGGCGATGCGGTCGCCTGAGCTTAGTCCTTGACCGGCAAAAACGTTTGCCGCGCGGCGGCTCTGATCCACCAGTTCGGCGTAGGTGAGCGAATCTCCTTCACCTGTGATGAGCACGTCCTTGGTCGGGAATTTGGTTGCTGCACTGTCGAATGCGGCGAGTATGTCCACGAGAGACCTCTTCGTTGTGGTGTGTGTTCGGGGTAGGCGGATGGATCACGCCGTGTCGGTGGTGGGGAGACTGGCGTCGAGCACGTTGTCGGGGATGCCGAGATTCGCGAATATCACCGTGACGGAGTCGGCCAGCGAGGGCCCCAGCGAGTCGTCAGTGGCCGACTTCTGGACGGCGAGTCCGAAGATCGCCGACCAGAACGCCTTGGCCTCGACGTCGATCGAGGCGCGCAGCTGCCAGCCGGTGCGCACGAGCTTCTGCATGAGGGCTTCCTCGCCCCGCTCGTGCAAGGTCTGCAAGGTGGTGGTGATGAGCTCACGCAGATCGTCGCGGCGTGACACCAAGAGCATTGCGGTGGTGAACATTTCGACGCCGCGGAGCTCCGGCCCGAGCAGTGTGGCCACCAGCGTCTGTGCATACTCGCGCACGGTCTCGGTGGTTTCGGCCGCCTCTTCGGCATGGCGTCCCGCGCGCAGGACCGCTGCGCACGCGACCTCGACGAAGAGTTGCTCTTTGGAGCCGAAGTAGTAGGTGACCTGGTTGGGGAAGGCTCCGGCCCGCTCGCAGATCTGCGCAACCGACGCGGTCTCGCCCTGCTCGCGGAAGACCTCGTCCGCGGCGCGCAGCAGAGCGAGGCGGGTCTGCTTACCCGCGGTGCGCGTTGCGCGCTGCTGCGAACGAGGCGACGACGAACGAGGTGGCACCCTGACTCCGTGTTTGTATGACGAACAAGTTTGTATGTTCGACAATAAACCGCGGCTCTGCGCGGGTCAAGGAGTTGTGAGATCCGCGCCTAGTTTGAATATTCCGGATCTATCGTGACCTTGTTTGTACTTGTCCGCGTGTATCGGGCCCGACGGTCGGGCGTCGACGTCTGGCGCCGCGGAGCGGTCCGGTGTGGTCGAGTCAGCCGACGAGGCTACATTCCGCGAGCGTGCGTTTGAGCGGGGTTAAAGGCGCAGTACTGAAAGCGACGGACCTTCAACCCCGTGGTTCCGGGCAGTGAAACGTCGCGAGACCAGCCGCCTTCTCGCGCGCTGTATTGGGGTCCTCGTCGAAAGAACAGTAGGCGGTTGGAAGAAGAAAAATGTCGAATTGTGCTGCGGGACAACGGAGATAAGAAGGCTATGAGGGGCCTGGGGGCACTCCTATATACGTCACCAATGGTGAGTGTACCGGGCGATGGCAGTTCGACCGAGAGCGGAAGCGAGAGGGCCCGTTGCTTGTTCTGCAGCCATAAACTCTCTCACTCAGCGTGGTCGACCGTCTGTGGGCGGCGTGGACAGGACTGCCATCGCGCGGAGCTTTGACGAGATCGCGTGCCACGGCCGGGTCAGGAGGAGGTGAACCGGTGCGTCGGGGCGCCCGGCGGATGGGTCAGTTCCGGACGCGACTGAGACGTTCCCATCAGATAGTCGTTGCGGAGCAACGCAGTCGCGACGACCCTGCTCGGAGGACCCAACGGTCCGACCACCACATAGCGCGGCACAACCGTAAGAATGCCACTCTGAGGGACCGAAACCGATCCCGGCGAGGTCGAATCCGGAATAGATCAAATCCCCGAAGAACTGGGGGCCATTGTTTCGATGCCGAGCAGACTTGTTCACTCAACGTCGAAGAGTCACCAGCTCGCCTAGGTGTACTGACCGGGGACGTTGATCAATCGTGAGAAGGGCGGCTGGCCTCCGCAGGCGGTGTGTGGTCGGTGCTGGTTGTACTCGTGGAGCCAGTCGGGGAGGGCATCGCGGCGTTCGTTCTCGCTCGTGTAGCAGCGCGCATACGCCCAACCGTCGGCCATGGTGCGGTGAAATCGCTCGACCTTGCCGTTGGTCTGTGGGCGGTATGGCCGCGTTCGCTTCGGAGTGATCGATAGGGCCTCGCACGTGTCTCGCCACAGGTGAGAACGGTACGCACCACCGTTATCGGACAAGATGCGCTCAATTGCGACCCCTCGGTCGGCGAACCACTCGACCGCTCGATGCAGGACTCCGACGGCGGTGACAGCGGATTCGTCGTTGTGAACCTCGGTGTAGGCGACGCGCGAGTGGTCATCGATGATGGTGTGCACGAACGCATACCCGAGCTTGGGGTTGCGCCACTTGTTCTTCGGCTTGCCGGGAGTGACGGCACGATTCCTCGATCCTTGACGTCGCCCGACGTATCGCCAGCCCCCACCGTCGGGGATGTTCCCAAGCTTCTTGACGTCCACGTGCACGAGCGAGCCAGGGTGGTCGTGTTCGTATCGGCGGATCGGCTCGCCGGTAGCACGGTCGACGTAGGAAAGTCGATTCATGCGCGCGGTCGTGAGGATACGGTGGACCGTGGCCGGGGCGATGCCGAGTCGGGCTGCGAGTTGAATAGGCCCTTCCCTCAGGCGCATTCGTAGGCTCACGCACCGTTTTGTCGTCTTCTTGCTCGTCTTGTTCGGCGAAGACTTCGGCCGTGACGACCGGTCCTGCATCGGCTCGCCAGCAAGGTAGCGGTCGACCCACCGCTTCACGGTTGGCCACGACACCTGGAAGCGGGCAGCAACTTCGCTGATCGGCCATCCTTCCTCGATGACGAGGCGTGCGACTCGTAGACGATGACGTGGGGTCAGCGCGGCATTGCGATGACTCAAAGTGCCTCCTGAGATAGATCGGTGGCCGGCCGCGTTTGCGACCGGCCACCGGATGATGGAATTGGAGTAGAGATCTCTACTCGGCGCCTTGCGCTGCATGGAAGGTGAGTGCTGGCTCGAGCCAGGACTCGAGCCCAGGTCCCTGGAGTGCGGCCTGCTCGACGCTGATCCAGCCGTCGCCCATGGGGCGATCTGCGCCCATGAGCGCAGGGTGAGCACCAGGGCGGGTGAGCAGGTCTTCCGCGTCAGTGGGGTCGATGCGTAGCAGGAGCGTCCCTTCCCGACGAGCGGCGACAACCATCCGGTCCTCGACCATGAACGACACTCCCCCGAACATCGACACCTCACGAGGGTTGCGAGCTCTTAGCGCGTCACGAACTCGCTCGACCAGGTCCTTCTGTGCCGTCATCGTCCACCCTTCTCGATGTACTCGGGGCCGCTGTAGTGAAGGTTCAAGGACGCGATGCGTCCGCCGTCGAAGGTGAAGAACTCCGCGAAGGTCATGGGACCGCCGGGCATGGTCGCCGTGTAGAGCACGGCGGAGCTGTTAGTGCCGTGCACGTCGTGGATGATCTCGATCTGCTTGACCGTCGCGATGAACCCGGCGACCCCGCCCAGGAAGCCATCGGTGGCGTCGGGGAGGTGTCCAGCGAGGGAGCCCGTGAAGTCGAGGTGGTCATCCAGCAGAGGCCGTAGGTCAGCCCCGTCCTGGTAACTGTCGATGCCGGACTCGAGGATCCGGTAGTAGTCCTTGAGTGTCTGAGGTGCGGCAGAAGACAGGGTGGCGGGCATGGCTCTCCTTGGTGTGAGAATGGTGCTTGATACTTTCAAGCAGGCACTTGATAAAGTCAAGGGGGTTCAGGTGAAGTCCTACGGACAGCTTTGCTCGATCGCTCGCGCCCTGGATGTCGTCGGTGACAGGTGGACTCTCCTGATCGTGCGTGAGCTGCTGATCGGGGGAGCATTGCGCTTTGGTGAAGTCCAGCGCGGCCTGCCTGGCATCGCGACGAACCTGCTCACCCAGCGCCTGCGGGACCTCGAGACCAACGGTGTCGTCGCCCGCGAGCCCGCCCCAGGAATCCCGGGCACGCCAACGTATCGGCTTACCGAGCGTGGCCGGGCCCTGGACGGAGTGCTGCGCGAGCTTCTGAAGTGGGGTGCACCGACGGTTCCAGAGGCGCCGAGTGATGCGATCTTCCAGATGCACTGGCTCAGCCAACCGGCACGCTTCCTCCTCGCGGATCACAGACCGGACGAGCCACCGATCGTGATCCGGTTCGGCACCTTCGACGACGGCTTCGACCTCACCGCCGCCGACGGGACCATCACGGTGAACCCTTGCCAGCGCGATGTCAGCCCCCTGGCGCGTGTTGCAGGCCCCGGGCCGGTACTGGTTGCCCTCCTGCAAGGCGCAATGCCTCTGCCCGCCGCTATCGCGCATGGCGTGGATGTCACCGGCGATGCCGCGACCCTGACGCGAGTTCTACC